>JANLHL010000048.1 GCA_024654535.1 Candidatus Roizmanbacteria bacterium
AGTCTTGTCCAATTCATAATTACACCCAAATAAAGGTCGATTCCAACGCAAAAGGATACCCAAAGGTATCCTAAGCGGCGATCATTTGTATCATATCAAGTGTGAACATAGATATGAACGATGACCACATAATGAGTGTGGCACAACTCACCGAGCTTGTTAAGCACGGAAACTGTGTCAAATTTAACAGCAGTAACAAAAAGCAAACATACGAGTGGGTCGGTCGAACACTCGGAAAGTTTAAATATCACTTCGAGTCGAAGAAGAACAGAGGTATCATCAAAAAATACATCATCATCTTGACTGGGTATTCAGAAGGTCAGGTAGACAAATTAATCAAACGAAAAAAGAAGTTGGGGAAAGTTTTTTTGTTCCCAAGAACACAACATACCTTCCCAAAAAAATATGAGGTAGAGGATGTTGTTTTGCTGTCCGAGTTTTCAATCGCGACAGAGTCACCAAATGGCAAAGCATTGAAACAAATGTTTTCTGATTCATATCATATATATGGCGATATTAAATTCGAAAGACTGAAACAAATTTCAGTTAGTCATATATACAATTTGCAAAAGACCAAGGTGTATCGGAGCAGGCTTCTGTCATACACTAAAACCAAGCCAAACAAGTGCAATATTGGGGAAAGACGAAAACCTCAACCTTGCGGAAAACCAGGATACCTAAGGGTGGATTCGGTGCATCAAGGTGATTTGGACAAGGTTAAAGGTGTATACCACATCAATTTGGTTGATGAAGTGACTCAATGGGAAATCATTGGCTGTGTTGAGGGGATCAGTGAGTATTTCTTGGAACCACTACTTCTTGAATTGTTAAAAATGTTTCCATTTACAATCTTGGGTTTTCATTCAGACAACGGCAAAGAATATATTAACTCTGTCGTCGCAAGTCTACTCAACAAACTTTGTGTTGAACAAACGAAATCAAGATCAAGAAAAACCAACGACAATGCCTTGGTTGAAGGTAAAAATGGAGCGGTGATTAGGAAGCATATGGGATATGTTCACATACCAAAAAAGTATGCTACGTTGATTAATGAATACTACAGAAAGTATTTCAATCCATATATTAACTTCCACCGATACTCCGCCTATCCAACCGACTATATTAGTGACAAAGGCAAAATCAAAAAGAAATATGAAAGCTACATGACTCCATGTCAGAAGTTGCTGTCATTAGAAAAAATTGAGCAATATTTGAAGGTTGGTGTGACCAAAGAATTATTGCAACAGGAACAAATGAAACTTTCTCATTTTGAAACAGCCAAAAAATTACAAGAGGAAAAGTCGAAATTATTCAAAAAGATATGATATGATTTGGGTGTAATTTAGGGATTGGAAAATACTGACCCATAATTTGACCTATGAGCTTCTTGAGTTAAATTACAGGAACAAAAAATGTTGTCGATAT
>JANLHL010000051.1 GCA_024654535.1 Candidatus Roizmanbacteria bacterium
GGTCTATGTCGTCGTTGTCTATTTGCTCTTGTGTATAACCTTCATCTAGTAGTTGCTCGTTTGTTTTAAGATAGTTTGTTACATTCTCAAAATCAAAATCGCCTAGACTTTCATTCATCATAAGAAAATCTACTAGTGATGACTGACACGTTAAGACTTCACGGGCTACAAATTCGCCTAATTCTTGTTGTGTTGGTTTTGGTTTTTGTTTCATAATCTTTCACCACCTTTAATTAAATTAATTACGTCTATATATACAATTTTTGTTGTGATTACTCCCACCGCTTACCCCACAACAAGGGCATACGCCTTTTCTAGTCCATTTCCTTGCTACTGGTATCTCATGCTTGCCCAGTGTCTTATCTTTTGTTATTTGATATAAATAACGTGCTATTTTGTTAGCTATCTTTTTCATTCCAATTTAATTAAATAACTTTAGTTTTAAAATAAGATGTTGGCTGTATACTTTATACATTTAAACTTAAGTACCAACATTAATAAATCCCTAGCCTTTGAAGGCTCATAAATAGTTAGTTATTGCCACTGAGACGGGGTCAACAATCGATATAGATATATCACCTATAGGGCAATATTGTTGTGATCGTTATCAGTAGCAATGACTAATTATCTATTTTTTAACGTGCTACAGTCTACTAGCTCGTGACCTATCAAGCACCACTCTGTATCATCTTCCATAGTTGATACATAAGCTACTAAAACTGTAATGCTTATTAAGACGATTAATATTATTTTATTCATGAGAAATCCCTTCCCCTTCCACAAGTCATACAATACCCACCAGCGTTCTGATTGTTATGGTTGCATTTCTGCGACTCATCAAATGCTCTTGCTATTCTGGCGTTGCGTTCTTTGTTCTCATAGAATGATTTTTGCCAACCTTCACGAGGTGCTGACCCTGTTGCTAGTTCTTTGCATCTTTCGCAAGTTAAATCATAGTTTTTGAAAACTCGTTTGCAGTCTGGTTTGTGTTTTATTATTTGTTTCATAGTTATATACTACTATACCATATACTAAGTGTCAACACATAAGAATAGACAAGATGAAACTATAGGCTATAATAATGAGGCTCTATATTGCATTTTAAGCCCCGATAAATTAAAAGAGGTAGTTATATACCTCTAATAAAAGGCTGATATAGCGAGTAAAAGGGCAATAGAATGGAATAATCCCAAAAATGAGAAAGTTGTTTAAAATCAGATAATTAAGACTAAGCTCTAACTTTTAGCACATGCCGACAGAGCAGTTAGAGCCAAATTGGTTTTTCGTTATTAAGAGTATCCTAGACATCTATATG
>JANLHL010000052.1 GCA_024654535.1 Candidatus Roizmanbacteria bacterium
GTGATGCGTAGTATTTTTCCAGAATCAGATGCGTTCAACGGTACGGCTCCATTGCCGTCAGTGATGAACACGCGGGAATCTTCCGTTACAACCATTGCACCGATGATTAGATCTTGCGGTGAACGGGCGGCACGGACGATTAGTGTGAATGAACCTGTATTAGTGCTGGGAGTAGTGGTTGGTGAATCACCTCCTCCACCACAAGCGCTCAAGTAGAGCGCCACAAGCAAAACGACGAATGCTTTGCGCATAACTCCTCCTCATATATGGAAATGAACCTGATATTATAATAAGTATATTTCCTATTTTTGTCAAGGTGTGAACCAAAAAACAGCCCCACTTGAAGCGGGGCTGTTTTTACTACTTGTTCTTGAATCTGTTCTGTCGGCGCAGTTTCTTGCGGCGGCGGCGTTTTACGCTTTTTCGTTTGTTTTTTCGTGATGTTCCCATGATGGTAGTGGATAACTAACTATAAGTAAGCAGTTTGTGTTTGATAGTTACTATAATCGCTCTACTATACACTAATTCTGATAATTATCAATACAGTGGTGCGGGATGGGAGAATCGAACTCCCGATTCCAGTTTGGAAAACTGGAGTTATACCATTTAACTAATCCCGCCTTGAATCTGTCTTTTTGAGAACTTCTTCCATCCAACCCTTTATTTTTCTTGCTAAGAATACACCAAAATTCTTATTTCCACAACTTCTTACTGAAAGATGCGCTGTACCGTAAGGCAGTTTTCCCCGTTTTGCCATTTTTTTCCCATCCCGCTTATCTATCTGCGTTTTTCCAAACTGTTCCCTCGGAATACCCGTAACGTCTCTCCAATAAGCAATGGATTCCCTAATATTATTATCGGGATAAAGATGAATTGCCAATGAGAGATTGCTTTTTGTAAGGCCACATATCTCTTCAAACCATCCGACTGCGAGACAAATAATGCGTGGGTCTGAGTTGATGACGCGAATATGGTCTGCTGTTTTGCTCCCCTCTCCAATATACAATCCCAGACCGAGCATAAACAGGTCGCGTTTGTTTATTTCTTTGATATCATTTTTTGCAATCTCGCCGGCTTTCCGTATAGAATCTCTTTTCATCTTGCTTTTTACTTCGCCGGATTTTGCCCTGGCCCTGCCGATACGCGCAATTGTTTCTTTGTTTGGAGTATAGGGTATATCAGCAAGCCAATAATGCAGGGTACTTTTTGAAACATTAGTTTTTTTGACAATATAATTATAAGAATAACCCTCTCTTCTTAGCGCTATCGCCCTATCTTTTTCTGTTGGATTTTTCACAAGTACATCATATCATAACATATACAAAGGTTCAATTTTGTTAGACT
>JANLHL010000005.1 GCA_024654535.1 Candidatus Roizmanbacteria bacterium
TCTTCGTTTTTTTACACTAAACGAAGCGTTAACTCTACCACTAACACAAAAATTACAGCAGGCACTCGAGGCTCAAAAAAACGCGCTCGAAGCTTTATTGAAATAAAGCAAGCCCCCTACATCACGACTAGTTTTTCTGTAGTTTTACAGTAGACTCAACAGCAATGAGCAACGTAAACGAGGCTAATAGTCCTGAAGCGTTGATGGTCTTGCGCGATGAAGACATCTTCCCCAATACAGTAGACGTAACCGATATAGTTTGGAAAGATCGCCTCACCGGCAAAGTTGTCCTCTTCAACAACGAAGGTCAGGTTGCCTTGATAGGCAATAAGGTGAATGATTTTTTCCTCCTACCTGGTGGCGGGATTGAGGACAATGAATCTGTTCTCGGCGGGATACGACGTGAATGCAAAGAGGAAACAGGTTGCGAGATTGAGATTCAAGAGATGCTCGGCATGACCGAGGACTTTCGCTCAAGGGACGGAAGACACTGTATCAGCTACGGATATTCCGCAAAAGTTATCTCGAACGGAACACCGACTCTCACCGATAACGAGGAAGACATCGGCGCATACGTAAAGTGGCTTTCTTTGCCTGAAGCGGTAGAGTTGTTTAGGCTCCAAGAACAAAAAGTTAAAGCAGGTGAAGTAAAATTTTATAACACCTGCTTTAATATTCTTCGAGATTCACTCTTCATCTATAAAGCACAAGACCTGACACGAGAATGATTACGACTTCGTACCTCTGATTTTGTCGATAATATATCTGGTAGATATCTCTTCTTCATTATAACGAGACAGAACCCAAATTCGGGCATCAGGCAAGCCCTGTGGGTAGCTTATATTTTTATCTTTTTTCTCAAAAAATCTATGGATTCTTCAAAGAGTCTTTTTTGTGCTTTTTTATCACTAAAGCAATGATCTGTGCTCCCTAGCACAACAACTTTGGAACTATATTTTTTTGCATCTTTGTCGGCACTATTTTCTGCCGCAACAACAAATGGTTTGATAGGCAAAGAATGAGAGAGTACGGCACTATCTGTTTTTATACATGCTTCGTAAAATGTTTTATTTATTATTTCCTTAGTATGAATGTCACGATACAGGCCTGTTTTTTTATTAAGGGAAAAATCTTCCTCCATCCACTCCCTCTCCCAAGGTAGTAGACTTGGATCCCAAAAAATTAACTCCGTCTTCTTTAAATACTTTGGGTACACAGACAAAAATATAATCGCGATGATGGCACCAAAGCTATGGCCAACAAGAATAATCTTTGGATATTTTTTATCAAAATGAACAAAAACATCTCGTAGCCTCTCGGCATATATTTTAAAAGTCATATCTTTTAGGGTGGCCATCGTGCACAAATTTACTCTAAGGGTACTCAGGTTATTTTTACAAAAATAAGTTGAGGCCGTTTTAAGTAGAGGTAAGTCCCTGCTACCAGTTAAACCACTCAAAAAAATTACTAAACCTGTAGCATTTTTTACTTCTGATAGCTCAGCTATCAAGGGCTGATTTTTTGATTGTATTTTAATCTTCATACTATCTATTTGAGTATAGCGTCATTTACCTAAGATAAAGCAAGCCCTGTGTACACGTGTACACAGGGCTTTTTTGAATCAGCTGTGGAGCCACCACACAGTGAGGCATCCCTCAATACCGTTACTCTCAGGGAGGTAGAGTCGCGCATTGTCGGCAATAAGGACAGCTTTCTCACGATACATCTCGGAAAGCATCTCCTTGGTAGTTGGGCAGACAATAATAATCTTTGCAGGAAGTGAGATTCGATACGTACTGATTGTGAGATCAGTACTAGAGAGGGGAAGTGATACTTGTTTAGTTATCTCTTTAAAAACTTCTTCTGTCGTAAGGACCTTCTCCCGTCCTTGCTGCCTCACAAAGATAGCGTCCTCAACAATTTCCGTTGACCTATCATGCTCTGCGCAAGCAAAATCATGCTTCCACCAATCATCAAGCAGTTTTAGCGGCACCCGAGTACCCCCCCTTTTTTTGACTTATTAAATGTAACTCCCAACGAACAAACCCGTGCTATCCTAACACGGGTTTTACATAACGGTCAACGGTGACTAACGAGAGAGGAAAGGTAGGAGAGAGAGGAAGCGGGCACGCTTGATAGCGAGTGCAAGCTGACGTTGATGCTTGGCGCACACTGAGGTGCGACGCTTACCGATAATACGTGCATGCGTATTAAGGAAGCGACGGATGTTCTCCGTATCCTTATAATCAATCAGCTTAATATTATTGGTGCAAAAGTGACAGTTTTTCATAATGGTTATTAAAAAGGAATATCGTCTGGGTTAATATCTTCCTGTGGATACTGGATGGACTCGGGTTCTGTAGTAGAGGAGG
>JANLHL010000006.1 GCA_024654535.1 Candidatus Roizmanbacteria bacterium
ATTAGCTAAAAATTTTCCCGGCATGGCCGCAATTTCTTTCGGTGTATTCATAATTTTGGCAACAAATACCGGATTGACTCTTGGGGTATTGGCAATAAATAGATTCGGCGCCACAATTTTTACACCGAAAAAAGTAAAAAATAAAACCAAGATCATTTTTATTCGATTTGTTGTAAAAAAGTTTTGCATATTATAATTCACTATTTTTAATAAATGCTGTTCCGCCAGGTAAATTAATAAGAACACCTTGTTCCCCTCCGCTTGTTGTAACTGGTGTTTGTACTGATGTTGTATTAGAGACAACTGTAAGATTATTAATAAATGGCTCAGCAACACAACATTTGAAATTAATTGTAGCAATTGTTAAGTTATTAATATTACAAATGTAATCTTGTACTTTATAACTATATGATTGTCCATTTATAACTGCTTTTCTTGGTCCACATGCAGTCGCAGTACAGAAAGCGTATTGTGTATTAAACGCATCTTTACATTTCTTATCATCTCCTGCATCGCCCGTATTTGGAATAGCTGTGGGTAAAAGTTTGTTTGTTGGAGCATTAGTTGGATTTAGATTAACGTCATTTCTTACACAACAAACATATTCCTTCCCAAAAAAACCCGAGGCACAAAGAAAATTTGAGGAAACATAATCGACTACTTTTCCACCCACATTATCTTTTTTTGTACAAGGTCTTGCTCCACAATAAGCATTTGCTGTCTGAAATCTATCTATGCATTTCTGATCATCAGTGTTATTGGTAGTAGGTAAAGTTGGAATGGTTGCGACTGGAGGAGTATATTTTATACATTTGCCTGTTTTATAATCACAAGTTAATGTGCTATTACAGGTACCCTGCCAAATACCATCTTCTTTTTTAAGATTTTTACATAATGCTCCCAATGTCCCGGGGTTTGGAGTTGAAGTTGGAGTTTTGGTAGGAACCAAAGTTATTTCCACATTACCTTCGCATTTAAAAGTATTTACTTTATCTTCTGCATTGTCTGTTCCAATAATCATCCATCCTCCACCACTATATGGGCTACCTCCCTGACAACTACTTTCAGGCATGCTATATTTACTCAACGAGCTAGTGTACATTGTCTTCTGCGGTTTTCCTCCTATACATTTTATTAACCAACATGAATCATCTTCCGGATAAGATGTTCCAGTTGTTGGTTTTGGAATGGCTGTTGGAACGGTCGTTCCGGTTACGCATTTATATGTTTGTTTACCGACACTTTTACCACAGCCGTCTGAAGTATATTCAGTACATTTAGTTGCTGCTTGTGATAATGTAAAGCTACAGGCTGGCAACGTCGCAGGAGGAGGATTGGATTGATTCAAATTTTTACAATAATTACCTACTCCTATTGTAATTTCGCCTATACAATTAATAGATTCATAAAATTTCCCACCACCCGAATAATACCCACCAGCCGTATATGTAGATTTCACCGTTGTACATGACTTATATGTAGAAAAGCAGGCAGCTCTTGAATTTAATGATAAACTAGTGTTTTTATTACTGACAAAAAGGGAGGTACCAAGGGTAATGAGGGTCCCAACG
>JANLHL010000008.1 GCA_024654535.1 Candidatus Roizmanbacteria bacterium
CGTCCGATAGTCGAATCTGCTGTAATAAATGATAAGTCTGCCATTAAGTTCTCCTTTTAGCCATCGCCAGAGCCATAGCCATAGCCAGAGCCATCGCCAGAGCCAGAGCCATCGCCAGAGCCAGAGCCATAGCCAGAGCCATAGCCAGAGCCAGAGCCAGAGCCAGAGCCATAGCCAGAGCCATGATGTCTGTTTTTAATCTTCAATATATTTAACATAAGTGTCCTCCGCTTCTTTAGTGATCAAAATATATTCAATAGCATTAGTAAGTAGTACATCGCCCGTTTTGTTCAAACGACCTGCCTTGATTCCTCTATTTGCAACTGCACTTAAAGATAAGCCTCCATCTTTCCATTGCCAAAGTCGTAAAGCGTTTTCCAACTTACACTCCATTGAGTTTTCTGGATTGATCCAAACAACATCACCGATGTGAACACCCGCCGAATACGTTCGGATCAAACAACGCTTGCCCAACATCGGATTAGTAGTCTGACCAAGTGTCAGTTCGTCTATATTCATTTTGTTCTCCTTTGTTTGTTAAAAATTTGCGTGTCTCTCCACGCTGTCACCACTGACTCATTAGTGTTAAACAGTTAAAACCTTACCTCCCCTCGCATACCAGGGCCCTTGTCTATATCCCTCTATATCTTGCAAGTGTATATCAATTGCAAGATAATCTTTTAAACTCATATTCATATTGCTGCAACGTGTCTGTCAAACAACTGACTAGCTCGTCTTCACTGCCAGTCACAATGGCGGCATGTATAGCCGCCACTAGGAACTCACTTGCTAGTATCAGTAGCGTGTCAAGCTGTGAGTCCTCATCACCTTCAACTTGTCGCATGATCTTTTCGATCATGCTATACGTCTGGTCG
Source organism: Candidatus Roizmanbacteria bacterium (assembly GCA_024654535.1). Taxonomy (GTDB): domain Bacteria; phylum Patescibacteriota; class Microgenomatia; order UBA1406; family UBA1406; genus JANLHL01. The sequence goes on from JANLHL010000008.1 coordinate 876, forward strand.
TCTGTCATTCTGGCACCTCTGTCTTAACGCTAATCCATATACTGTACGTCCGCTCTTGCAGGGTCGGGTAGGTACTGACTTTGAAACTGTTGTCTTTGACAACGGCAAAGCCAGCATCAATGCAGACTTGCTGCAAGTTGCGGACCGCACGGTCCACTTGATCCTGTGGACTAGTAGCCGCACAATAAGATTCTAACTTGTCTTTCATATTGGTTCCCTTCCTTTATCTAAATACTTCTCACAACATAAATCAGTTGCGCGAAAGTTTAGGTTATCATCGAAGCACCCATCGCGCTTCATATTGTTAAACTGTTCACGCGGTTTGTCTTGGCCGCGATGCACTTGTCTATTCGAGACTAAGACCAGTGCGACCACAACGACTATAATCGCTATAAGTAAAAGACTTCTCATTTTAGTACCTCTTGTTTTGATTGACTTTTTCATAAGCGTTTAAAAAATATGACCCACTAAAGGCCAAATGTTTTTTAGTGTAAAGCTCTATCGCTGTTAGTTGAAAGCAATAGTTGTCACACTTGCAAGGTCCGATTGAGTCTGTAATTATTATAGACTCAATCCGGACCGGCTTTTCGCGGCTCAACTTGTGTTTGTATTTATCCCCTACCTTCATGACCCCCCCTGTCTTAACATTTCACTTGAGTTAAAAAATGCAGTTTGATTTGTTTCTTCCAAGAATTTTTTAAGTTCTAAGTCAAAATCAATTTTATATTGAGGGTCATAAGATCCATATTTTGTTCTCCATGACCCATCCGCATGGGATTCCATGGGGCTTGGCGGGTCAAAAGCCTGAAAACCGCTTAAAACCACGACTTGTGGATTATACCCCTCGATAAATCTTTCCGGTTTTCTCTTGTTTTTTTCTGTAAAAGTGACACGCAATGCTCTGTCATACTGAGCATGCTTGACGTAATCGATGCTAATATTTTTGGCCTCGATTTTAGCAAAGCCAAACATTTGATTTTTATATATTGTCCCTTGTTCTAGTTTCATATTTTATCCTTTCGTTAATTGTTACATCCGTATTGGCATCACAACCGCTTTGTGCGTGCAATTGACAAGCAATAGCGGGTCCGTGACCGTCTTTTGATACAAGTCAAACACGGCATCAACCGAGTAGGCATCAATCAGATAACTAAGATTAAAATTAGATGCAGTCTTTACAACGGTCCTGCATATCTGGCTTGAGTATCCACTGTGCTTGCTGTGAGGCCTGAAGTACCCCTCAATTTGCCCAAGGCTTATACCAGCTTCAGGAATTACCCTCTGCCATTGCGGGAACGGGTCATTGTTCGTGAGCAGATTTAGAATCCACTCTGCCCTAGTTGCTTTGATAATTTGATAGCGGGCCTTGTCTTCTAACCCAAGGTCTGCAATCATCGTCGATTGCGGTGTCATCGCGTGCAGACGGTGGCCGTCAGTTGCGACAACGTGCGACTCTTCGACTCGCAAGCAGTGTAGGTGTGGTCTAGTTTCATCTTTGCCAACGGCCTTGGCTAGCCATTGCAATGATTCCCAGTGCGGGGATACTTTGCTTATTGTAATCATAAATCCTCCATTGCGACATAAGACCGATAGTTGCGTATCGGGGACTCGTTGTTAGTGTGCGTCTCTTCGAACCGTGGCCTATGCCCGTTCGCTTTTTCATAGGCATCAACGAACGTTGACAAGTCACAATCCTCTTCAAGGAACACATGTTCGCCTTGCTGATACGAGTATGATGTTATCTGGTCCGCAATCCCAAGCTCATGCAGTGTTACGCGTGGAACTTGGCACCATGCGTCCGCAAAGATTTGGTATGTTGTCATAACTCACCCGCTTCCTGTGCCGCCATAGCGCATGCCCACCCCATACCACCACCTAAGCCGTCTGGCTCTACGCAAAATTCTTCCTCACAGTGAGGACAAATGCCCTCAATCATACTGTCATCAACGTAAGTTATCTCTAACCCACGCTTTCCACAGTCCTTACATCTGGAATTTGTTTTCATTGTTTGTTCCTTTTTTTATCAGCGCCGGTATTGACGCTGAAAGTGTGCGCTAAAAATTAAGATTTTTTAGAGGCATGGCGTTCGTCGCCACGCGCCTGTGCGCGTCGACCTTTTTTCGATGCCGACTTTAAAACAGCCGTCTTTTCACCTCGTTTTAATTGTTAAATGATTGCCATACGGCACCCCTAAGTTCACTCAAATCATTAACTCCTGATTTGAGTGCATCACAAAATTTGACTTCGGCACGATAACTATCAGAGCCGATTAACTCATCCATGATGCTATACCATTTTTTACCGTCTAAAACAGTAACAGAGCATAAAACCCCGTGTCCGTTTAATAAATACTCACTGCCATAAAACTCAAAGCGAACATTTTTTTGTGAACGTCTTATTATTTTCATATGGCCCCCTTATTATATACAGTGCAAAAGCATTACATTCACTGTGAAGTTTTTTATTTTATTTTTATTCAGTATAATATTTAGCCAATTCTTGTGAAGTATGTTTTGAATACTCTTCGATAAACCATGCAAATAAATAATCATACACAGTCATACCGTGTTTTTTCGCATGAATCACAATTCTATACATTGCAATCCCTCCACCCTGCTTGATTGCTCTGATTGCATCTAATGTTTCTTTAGTCATTTTAGTCCTTTTGTTTTTTAGTTCTCATTATATACAGTGCAAAAGCATTACATTCACTGTGAAGTTTTTTATTTTATTTTTGATGCAAAAAAAAACCCGTTTGGCAGGGTTAGATTGTGCGAGATTGCTAGCGCACTATCGCGTCACAAAGCAGCGCATTTTTGTGTCGATGTCTGTTAACACGTTGTCGATTGAGTTCTGCTTTGTGCTCTGTTTTTGTCTGATCAGTGATCTGATCAGTGATACGTCTATGTATCGCCCTTGCGTGTCCGAACGCGCGTAGCGCGGACTCTTGCGCGATTGTGGGCCAAAAAATTAACTGATTGTTGTCGCCTAGGCATTTAGCTTTGTAAACAGCTAATTGCTTTTTAAACGCGATTACTCTTTTGTTCGCAATGAGATTGACATACGCTTTTAAATGCCCTTGCTTTTTTTGGCATTTATATAAGAAATATTTCTCGCAGTCACTTTCGATGCTGTCTGCAAATCGCTCGAGCGCATCGAGAGCGAGACTGTCTGTCTCGCTCTCGATTTTTTTTTGTAGCAGTTTGTAGACACACCATTTTACAGCTGATGTGACTATGAGATTGTTTTCATTGTTCATGTATTTGTTCTTAACTCTATCGTTTATCATTTTAACCCCTTTGTTTTAATGTTTTTCAACTCCCCTTTTTTATAATATAATCCGGCTTTTTCAAGTGCTCTACACATGAGCCGCTCTCGCTCAAGCAAATTTTCATAATCTTTTTTGAGCTTGACTGCTTTTGAGAGCAGGCTTTTGTGAACTTTGATTGGGTTCACACCTTTAAAATAATCATCCATTTTAACCTCTTCGTTATGATTGATGTTATTATCAATCTACGATTAGTATAGCTGATATTGTGTGTAGATTGCAATTGTTTTTATGTGTGATGTGACGCGGTGTGACAATTTATTTTGGGGCGTGTATCAAAATCTTTTGGTTGTGTGTAATTCGCTGTATAATAAGTTATGATAATATGATATTATGCGTGTTTTTTTGTATATGTCTATACAAATATATTAAAATGAATGACCATTCATTTTTTTTGTTTAACACTATATATAATATATATATGATATAATATGATATTATCATAACTTATTATAGAGTCTTCTACTCACAAACCCCAGTTTTTTACCCACGAAAATCGTCACTCTTATGACTATATCACCGACTGTCAAGAAACTTATACACAAACGTGTTTATACGACGTGACT
>JANLHL010000011.1 GCA_024654535.1 Candidatus Roizmanbacteria bacterium
AGTCCCTTTTTAGTTATTTTTATAGGGAGTTTCAACCGCCTTGCAAGTAGCCGCAACTGTACTACCGTCTTATCAGTATTTGATAACACTTTATTACTATCTCATGTACGGAAAACTACATCAATATGTATCTATTAAGTATCGGTGATTTCTAGTTTTCTTTTTGCTGCCCTATATGTTTCTGACTCTTTGGCTAATGTGGGTGAGCAAGTGCTATAAATAAGTATTGTGATACAATATCAGAACGCATAAGGGGCTACTTTAATTAGTGGCTCTTTTGCTAGTTGAAATAAAAAGTATTTGTGGGAAAATGAGTTTGGATCAAATCAAAGTACAACCTGTTTTTCATGTTGGGGTTTAAGGGTAACTTTGAACCCGATCCGACCTCAACATCAAGGACAGGTTTTTTTAATGCCTCAACTCACACTAGAAGCTAAAAACAAGGACACTCATTTGTAGTGTCTTTTTTTGTGGCTTTTGTGGAACATAGAAGCTACAGTTCCCGAGTCCAGGGTATACAGGACACCCAGGGCCGTACTGGTACACCATCGGCAAGGAAATAGTGATACGCTCAGCTACAGATTAAACAGAGCTGGGGGAAGACTCTAAGCAACCGCTACGAGATTGAACTACGAGAGTAAGGTGTTTAGAACTGTTTGATCTGCAAGTGTCGGAGATAAAACCGAATTTACACCTAAGACCTTCTTTAAAAAGACTGCTTTACTGCTTTAAAAGGGAGTGTTGTAACATAACTTAGTTCTTCTCTATCTAGGAAATATTCCTTCTTTACAAATAAACATACTATGTATACACTAACAGTATATGAACAAAACTTTTACTGAGCAGCAACTGCTTATTATTGCTGCACTTTTAATCGGGATAAGTTCTTCATTCTTAATTGGATTGAATATATCTGGAATGATCTATCGAGAACCGGCACAACCTCCTGTCTTTTTGAGTCCAGGTGGCGCACCAGATTCACTTCAGTGTTCAAGTACACTAAACTCAAGATGCATTGAATATTACCCAAAGGAATAAATGAAACTATCACACTTACCAGCTGGAGCTATGATTTCCTACTCAGGAATTAACCGAAATACATTTTATCAACGAATAGACCTACGAAACATAGAATATATTCAACCATTCAGAGGTACTCGGCTCTATTCTGTTAAGGATTGGAATAAAAAAAATCCTGATTATCAGATAACACCAGATTCAGAAACTGAGACTTGACATAATACACTAACGGTGTATATTGAGAGTATGAAAGAAAGATACACACAACCATATTTA
>JANLHL010000018.1 GCA_024654535.1 Candidatus Roizmanbacteria bacterium
CTTGACTCGTTAGAGTGGGGTGACATCGAGAAGGTCATTAACGTTAATCTTATTGGCACCATCGCGTTGACACGAGCTGTATTGCCATTAATCAAAGAGAGACAAGGGAGAATTGTTACGATTGCTTCGTTAAGTGGAGAAATTGGTAATAATCAACAAACAAATTATTCCGCAAGTAAGGCAGGACTTATTGGTTTTACCAAGGCGCTTGCACGAGACGTGGCCAAATATGGGGTCAGTGTTAATGCGATCAGCCCGGGGCTCATTAACTCACGTATGGTCACTTCCATCCCAGAGCATCTGCAAGAGAGGATGCTTTCGATTATTCCACAAAAGCGCTTTGGTTCTCCACGGAGTGTGGCAGAGCTCGTCTACTTTTTGTTGACGAATGAGGAGAATTATATTACCGGGCAATCAATTAAAATAGACGGAGGTCTCTCTATGTAGAAAATGAAAAGTGCTCACTCATGTCGTATTAGTGGAACAGGGATGTATGTCCCCGAGAAGGTTGTTACTAATGAAGATCTCACACACTTTATTGATACTTCAGATGAATGGATTAAAGAAAAGACAGGTATCTGTGAGCGAAGGGTTGCTTCAGATACGGAGCTCCCTTCAGATTTTTGCGTATACGCTGCGAGGGAAGCACTCAAAAACGCAAACCTCTCTGCTGATAATATAGATCTGATCATCGTCGCTCTTTCGGGGCCCGATGTGTCGTCACCAGCGACCGCTGCTATTGTCCAAAAAAAACTTGGAGCCACACATGCTGCAGTTTTTGATATTCGGAATGGGTGTCAAGGGTTTATGACGGCGCTCATCACAGCATCTAAATTTATAGGTGATGGAACATATAAAAATATTTTAGTGATAGGAACTTCTTTTTACGGGACTTTTTTAGAAGCAGCTCAATGGAGAGATCGAACACAAGCAGTGTTTTTTGGGGATGGCTCTGGAGCTGTAGTTCTCTCACCCTCAAATCAAATCGCAGGACTCCTTTCCTGTGATATGGGGAACGATAAAGATGCTGCGCATATTCTCCACTTCCCTTTTGGCGGAGTTGCTTCTTTAAGAGAAACTACCTATGCAGATAAATTTTTAGGGAATACTATGGATGGGAGATTTGTGTTTGATTTTGCAGTACGTACAGTACCAAACACTATACGAACAAGTGTAGAGAAAGCGGGCTTAACACTTGCTGATATTGATTGGGTACTTTTACATCAAGCAAACAGTAATATTATTAACGCAATAATGGAGGAATTAAAGCTCCCTATCAGTAAGACATACACTAATATCAATCGGTATGGCAACACTTCTGAGGCATCCCTTCCTATCGTGCTCCACGAGGCTCTTCGAGAAGGGAAGATCAGATCAGATGATATTGTTGTGTTATGTGGGTTTGGCGCTGGTATGGGGTGGGGGACCGCAGTATTTAAGTGGGATTAATGTATATTTAAAATAGATCAGTATCTGTATACGTTAAATATGGAGAAACAGGTTCTCTTTTTTCTGTGGTGAGAACCGCGATTGATGCGGTGATGTTGTCTTGGTGTACATACTCAGAGTGCAGAAGAGTCCTTTGTATTGTTGCGTCAGTACCCATAATTTTTATATTGTTAGTATGTAACGTTAGAGCAACGTTTTCTATTTCTGAGATAAGATGGGTCGATACAGAGTTGTTTAATAATAGTATGTCTGTGATGTAACAAGCCGGTCCTTTCTGAAGAAATGAAAAGTATCCAATACACTTGTTTTTCTCATATACGCTATATATAGGCATATGGTTTTGATTTAAATAGTGACGCCAGAGAGCATAGTTTTTATTTCGTACAGCACCTTCAGTAATTTCATCTTTTTTCTCCTCCCAAAGAGCATCTAATATACATAAATCATTTTCTGTTAGTTTTTTAATCTCAAAAAGTGGTGAGAAAATTTTTTTTGATATAAATGTTCTAAACCTTTGAGTAATTGAGATTGTTTTGTTGAATATTGGAATCTGACAGAAATGTAACGATGACGAATATTCCCTCTCGTATTTTTTAGTCACAGTCATGGCTATTTTATTTTGAAATCCAAACACCACGACGTTTTTTGGTAGTAGACGAATAAATAAACTAGAAATTCCATTTCCTCGGTATTCTTTTTTCACTATACTGTCACATGCGTATACAAAATTACATTCCGTTCCTTGGTAGACACCCTTTTTTGTTTGAAGAGCAATGTGTCCAATAAGTTCTTTTCGAGAGTTATATGCGACAAAAATAAAAAATCCACAAGGATTTTGTTTGTATTTCCATTCCCAGTATTCAATAGTCCACTGCTTACCAAATGTTTCTTTGAGGAATGGCACAATAGTTGCCTCATCACCCTCTTGGTAGTTTCTAATGGTAATTTTTTCTCCTTGTATATCAACGTTAAACATGCTCCATTGAGGATATATATTGGCTATAGTTACGTATAGGTAAAGATAAAAAAGCTTCAGCATACGACTCTCCATTAAGACAATAGCGTGTGTTGTACATATTGAGACCTTCCACTATCCTTTTGTAGTTATTATGTTTAAGTTGGCTTGTAAAACATTCTAGCGCTTCC
>JANLHL010000020.1 GCA_024654535.1 Candidatus Roizmanbacteria bacterium
TACTAAACCAGGTCTATCTTTAGTCGGTGAAGGTCGCGGTCTTACTCAGGGTGGATTGCCACAAGTTAAAAAAGGTTCAGGGACAACTGCTTTATTAACGGTAAGGGCTGCTGGTTGTTTAATTGCTAATATGGGATTTAATGGGTCAGGTTCAACCGGTGGGGGTATTTTGCTTGACGATAATAATTCAACTAAAACAGCATTTGGAACAACAATTGTAGGCAATCACTTCAAAAACTGTGTTGGTACGACTGCAACTGATGGTCGGACAGGTGGAGCAGTCCAATGGACAGCAGAAGGTAATGCGTGGCAAGTACGAATTGAAGGAAACAGGTTTTATAAGAATGTCTGTGATGTCTTATTAAAAGGAACATCGAACTCTGTCCCACAGGACGTCATCATTAAAGATAATGTATTCTCGGGACCAGCCGCATCAGTTGATGTAAATCTATATTTGGCTGGTGGTTCTGGTATGAACGGGGTTCTAATTGAAGGAAATATATTTCAACAACTTCCTGCAATCGGTTCGGGTTCAGTCGCAAGATTCATTGATGCTACCGGATGTGTTGGTATGTTAGTTAAAAACTACTTTGGCTGTTTAACTGCTGCCACTGGTACGACACTAACGTTCTTAGCTGCTGGAACTGCTGCTAAGATCCCAACAACCATGCACGTTGTGGCTAACTGGGGTCAATCTAACACTGAGGCTGAAAGTGGTGAGATTGCTATTGGCGCAGAATCTTAATAATTGAATATGAGGGGGAGTGTAAAATCTCCCCCTTTACAAGGAATACATGGCTATCGCAGCAGCTCAACAAATTGACGCTAACTCAAGAACTATCAACTCAAATGAGGCAATGCTTTCAGAGTCTACATGGACTTTCGCAGCTGCCACGACAGGTGCTGTTGCCGCTCACACCGTTTTTACTGTCACTGGAAATGTTTTAGTAAGTGTGTTTGGTGTGTGTGATACCACTCTGGATTCTGGTGGTGCGCCCACTATTGAGATGGGTGTAACCGGAAACACAGCCGCTTTGATCGCTCAGTCAGTTGGCAAATCACTCGCTGATGGTGAGGTCTGGGTAGATGCTACCATGACTAGAGTTGGTGTTGGTGCAATCCCATCCATGCAGGTATTAAATGATGGTAATGATATTATTCTAACCATAGCATCTGCCACTGTTACCGCAGGAGTCATCGACTTTTATTGTTTATGGAGACCATTATCAAGTGATGGAAATATAACAGTAACCACTCCGGCTTAATGATATAATCCATATCATGGATATTATTGATCTCAAGAGAAAATTTGAGCTAGACGAGAAAAAAGAGATCATTATTTTTAATCCACTTCCCTATGATGTCACTCACAAGTACGATGGCAAAGAATACACCATCATTTCTAATGAGAATGGTTCATTTACTACCCACCTAGCCAAACATTTAGGCAATAACTTAGTTGATTTATACCTCAGTACGAAACAGAAGAATTATCCGAGGGAAAAGGCTGAGAAGTTGGTGTTTCCATGACAAAAAAAGAAGGATTTACAGAACTAAGATTTCACGGAATGAGAGTGATTAAAAGCGATAGACTAAAACCAGGTATTATCGAGTTTAGAGATAAAGACGGCAACACATTGGGTTTTTTTGATGTCGATGTTGTTAGTAAGTACTACCAATCACAAAGAAAGTGGTGGGAGTTTTGGAAATGATTGATACCACCACCGCTATTGACTACCTCAAACAAGTTGTCACTTCTTTGGAACAACAACACAGCACTATTAAGAGTGAGTCTGATTCACTTGAACTACAAAAAGCCAAGCTAATACAGGATAGGGAGGCGCTGATAGCCCAGAAATCGGCTTTTCTTTCCCAAACCGCTACAATGACCGCTAAAATTGAAAAGGCTGATAAGTTGCACGTGCTGGCGACTAATATGAAGAAATTAGTTGACGAGCAGAGAGAAGAGTTGACTGCTAAAACAGCATCACTTGCCAAACGTGAGGAAGTTGTTGCCCAAATGGAAGAAATGAAAGTAGAACTGGATAAACGCAAGGCTGATATAGATACCCAAGCGGCTGATCTCAAAGAGAAACAACAGATAGTTGATCGGGATAAAAAGCTAGTTGCTAAAGACAAGGAAGCATTACGGGAAAAGCAGACTGTCTTAGACTTGCAGAAACGTGCCATTGAAAAGAAACAGGAAAAGTTACAAAAGTTACTAGAGTGGAAGTGAGTAATTTTGGAAGGATAAAAAGTTTCCATGGAAAAAAAGAGAGGATATTAAAACCGATATTAGTATGTGGATATCTAAGTGTAAGTCTGAGTATAAATAAAAAAGTTGTTGGTAAACGAATTCATAGGCTAGTGGCAAAAGAGTTTTTGAATAATCCAGAAAATAAACCAGAAGTGAATCACATAAATGGAGTAAAAACAGACAATATGTTGCATAATCTTGAATGGTGTACTGGTAAAGAAAATATCTATCATGCATGCAGCCATAAGCTAATGAATGGAATAAAACATAGGTCATCAAAACTAACGGAAAAACAGGTAATACAAATTAGAAAAAGATACATCTCACATATATATACTCTGGAAAATATATCTGATGAGTATGGAATTAGTACAAGAGCTGCTTTTGATATTTTACATAGGGTTTCATATAAATTTATATTATGACACCGCGTGATATAATACGATCTATCATGGCAAAACTTCGCAAAGATGGCACACCTGACAAACGATATAAGAAAAATCCAGTCATTGCAACAGTAGCAGGAACACTCACCAAAGAAGAATTGAAAATACTATACGACTCCGCCAATGATCTAGTTGGTGATGGAACTGGTGAAAGAATGATTAAAGAAGGCTACTTAGAGGTCAGACAAGAGC
>JANLHL010000021.1 GCA_024654535.1 Candidatus Roizmanbacteria bacterium
ACAACTGTTTGTGCTATAATCCCCGAATGACTGTTGGAAAAGACTATGAAGATGCGTATTTTGCACTCAAAACGTATGAAAAGGTCGGAGAAAAGTTTGGCGTTAGCAAACAAGCAGTTTGGGAAGGAATTAAAAGAAACAATCCAAACTTTGTGAATTTGAGGAAACCAGGACAATATCAGGGGAAACCCTGTCAAGTATGCAAAAGAAAAATGGACGGCGGGCATGTACGGCATGAATCTCATGGAAATTGTGCACGGTGTATGCTACGAATTAGACGGCGGATACAGAAACAAAAAGGCTCGCCTATCGGCGAAGCAGGTAGTACGTAGGAGAGGGCGGATAGGTGTAAAAAACGTATCCGCTATCTTATATGCATTACCAATCAAGTATAGAGCGCCATAAAAAAATGGCCGCCGATTTTGTAGAGCTTCTTAAAAAAAACGCTCCAAGCCTCTATCGAGATTATTGTAAAAGAAATAATACGGTGGACAACAGCCAAATAGGCATTGAAGAGTCAATAGTGCTATCGCCTATTGAAATGTCTCAAAAAAAAGGACTTGCAAAATAAATAAGGGTTTGGTATAGTAATAATGCGTGAAATACTTAGTTAGCCGTTTTTTGTTGCGGGGTTTGGGAAACTAAGCCCTACACGCACCTCGCAACAAAGAGCGGTTTTTTTATGGAACAACCAATACAACAAAAACAAAATAGCATAAAAGACGATCCGTTTTTTAGAAAACACATGGTTCTTCTTGCTCAGAAATATAATACAAAAAGATCTGTTGTATCTTACATAATTTTACGATATAACAAAGGCATGGGATTAAAAGAAATGACAATGGAAACAGTAAAAAGACTCAATACAAAAAACAATAGTTCCTCAAAAAATCATTTTAGATATATCATACATTTCCTTGCTAAACTCTCCCTCTCCTCTTTCCTTACTCTCTATGAAGATTACCTTTTCATAAAAAATAACGTGCCGATTTTATTATCAACTCGTGGGCGAACAAGAGATACGAGTATAAAAAAGTCTCTTACTACTAGGCTTCCCTTGAAGCGAATGAATCAAGGGACTTTTACCTAATAGACCTTTCCCAGCAACTCTGATAAGCTGAGAAAGGAAAGAGGCCTCAATGCCTCTCTAATAAACTTAAGGGATGGGCGGAATCCCCTGAACCTTGCTAGAACGGAGGGAGGGGTTGCCAGGCAGGACAACTGATTAGAACAACTAGCACAAACTCATTGTTGGGGGGGTAGGGGGGGCGTATGGAACATCAAATCTACTTAAAATTACCTTATTTTTTTTGGGCTCTACAGTATTACTTTCCCTAATGGGGTAAGGAACTTTCCTTAGCACTCATGCAGTCTGTCTGCTAATAAAGTATTCTAGAAAAATGTAGTGCGTATTGGAGGGTGGTATAATCACAATTCGCCACCCATGGGCACCATTGCACTATGCCCCCCTATACTATATTACTATGGGTTCCTATGGATATGTATACTATAATTCTCTATAGGTTATCTTATAGTATAATAGGGGATTGTTGGGATGCGCTATAGGGTTCACTCTTGTAGTTCTTCTGATAGCATAGTGATTCTCTCGTCTAGGTCGTTTGGTGTCACGTCTAGGTTTACAGAAACGGACGACTGTTGACTTTGGGTTGGTGCATAAGCCCCAATGATTTTGTGGAGCTCTTGAGCATAGCTGAGGCGTGTTGCGTAGTCTGGTGCAGTATCACCCTGCTTATTGTACACCTTCTCACTTTCCAAGCCCTCAGTCATTACACGCTCAATTTTACCGTTTTTCCCCGTAATATTGAGCTCTCGCATACGTTCTATAAATGCTTCTCTATAATTAATGGTATGCAAATTTTGATGTGCTATAACGTCCCCGTTTCCTTTCGTCTTGTATACAATATTATGCGCTTTGCTTAGGCTAATTGGTTCACCTCTTTTTATCTGATTTTCAACTAGTGCAATAGTAGCTTCTTGTTTTATGCTCAGACCATGAGGATTGATTGCAGTGCGGTTGATTGCTGGCATACAGGTATAATACAAAAAAACGGTCGGAATATCAAATCTTGCCCGCCAAATCGGCAGGATGATACAGTTTGTATCACCTTTATTTGCGATTTAAGGCCTCTCTTTTTTCCCCAATGCAGAAACGTACCACCACTGTTATTATTTGAACAAAACCTCATAACTATATGATAGTATCCTATTCATACTTAATTCCCGTATATTTCCCGCATATGGTGTTTAGCGTGTTATAACACACCAATATATACAACACAAGACACTTGACAATAACAACAGACAGTGC
>JANLHL010000023.1 GCA_024654535.1 Candidatus Roizmanbacteria bacterium
AATAAAGCTTCGAGCGCGTTTTTTTGAGCCTCGAGTGCCTGCTGTAATTTTTGTGTTAGTGGTAGAGTTAACGCTTCGTTTAGTGTAAAAAAACGAAGATCCATTCCTTCGTCTCCCTTTTTTATTTTCGTTACCTCTTCTTCTGTAAGAGGAGCGTGGTACACATGTGTATGAGGAGACGGTGTTGCTAAAAAACGGAGGGTTTTTGGAATAATACCAATTTCTTCTTGGAGCTCTCTCTTTATTGCTGTATCGAAGGTTTCATTTTTTTCAACTCCTCCCCCAGGTAGTTGCCATCGTCCGGGATCTTTAATTCCGGGAGCATTATCTCTTTGTAAGAGAAGTAATTTTTTATTAAAGACAACTATAGCACTCACTACTTGTAGAGGTTGACTACCGTTCATAATAGATGTATTATAACAGTCGATAATGAATCTTGTCAATTAAGACTTCGACTTGGAGGAATAAAAAATGAGCGACATAGAACGCCGTGAAATTCGTTATTTCTTCGTTAGCTCGTTAGAGAAAGAAATACGAACACGTATTGAGGGAATTGAAGAACTATTACTTGTCGAGTATCCGAATTCAGTAACCGAAACTTTGTATTTTACATATGGTCAAAAGCTGTCATATGTTGTACCGGCTGGTCAGCTTGTGAGAATTAGGAGATATGTTAGTGGTTTATCGGAAACAATGGAGCTTGGTCATGAAAATGTTTTTCTTGAAGTGAAGATCAATCATTCTAGTGACCTAAATAGTAAAAATCGTCTCGTTCTTCCTGGAGCAACAGCCCTTTCCTTTCTTACGAAAGGTATGTGCATTCCATCAGTGAGTAATGCCTTACAAAGTATAACTCATCTTCCACCACTGTTTCCAACAATTGCAACTCAAACGGAACGTCGACATTGGATACATAAGAGTGGAGTGAGAATAACTTTTGATAAGGAAATTAGAACGTTTGCTTTTCTTGAGGGGTCACTCAAAGGATGCCATATTGGATCATTAGGCGAAGGAAAGATTGAGTTTAAGCTCCCCAAATCTTCTCAGATAGATACGTCTCTTGTACAAAGAGCTGGAGCTAATGAAATGTGTACCCATGAAGACCCAGCATACCTTGAAAGGAGGCTAAGAGAATGTTTTTTCCAGAACATAATAGAACGTGGAAAGCATTGAGCACGACTTTCTTCTCCAAAGAGTTGCAAGGTTTCGAAGTGGAGAGTAAGTGGCGGTTACTCACAGAAAACCCCGTACCAACCATAATTCGATTTATGGATGACATGCGTGCAGGACGCTGGAATCCAGTGCATATTGCTAAAACGATGGGAAAATTACCTGTTGGTCTACGCTACTTCGAACTCCAATTTGAATTTTGGGCAATCAAAGATGAGCTTGAGTCGTTGTCTAACTATCGTCAGGTGGCAATGGTTGCTGTCGTCCCAGGTGCAGATATGTTTCAGGTGGCATTTAAGGCAGGTGGCTTACCTAAATTTCTTTGTACAGATAAACAATGCTTGAACCCCCCACTTATCAGACGAGAAGAGCGCAAAGGTAATTGGGTAAGGGAGGAAGAAGCCACAATCATTATCCTTAATCGTTTTCCAAGCGCTGATAAAGTTGCAACGATGACGAGACAAAAATGTTACGTTTATGTGCACAATCTTGAAAGTCGTCGCAATTTCTCAATCTCTGCTGATTTATGTCAATACAAATCAAAAACCTTGAGCCAAGTTGAGGTCGAGTATAAAGGCAGAAGTGGTATATGGTTGCCAGATGTTACTGGTCAACATATCACCCTCGACTTTTTGCAGATCCACAGGGTTTTGGGGGAGCGGTATGGAGAAATTATCTTACCGACAACTCAAACAAAAATGGAATGGATTACAGAGGGATAATACTACATTATCCCTCTTTTTTTATTCGTATTTTATTCGATATACAAAAAATGTTTCAGCATAATCTGCTTGACATTCAAATCCTCTGAATTTCGCTCTTGCTACGATACCCCCTATCCATTTGATGTTTTGTTCAGAGAATTTCTTAACTTGTGATTGGTGGCTCTCAATCGCTTTGATTTTCTGGTTGATGTGTACGCTTATGTCCACATATAATTGGGGCACAAATGGGATAGTTGAAAAACGCCCAGAAGGGAATATCGGTTCCCACATTAGCAGTGAGTGTTTATAGCGTGCTGCTGAAATCACAGAAAGAGCTGTGTTGATATGATCTTGATGACTATCGTGAACCCATTGTGTGAGTATAATATCAGGGCTGAAGTTATTTATAATGCGTTCAATTTTACAGATAATTTCTTTGTTATACGGTATGCCTGTTTCAGGATATCCGAGACATGTAATATCTTCCGCCTCTAGTCCCATATGTCTTATTGCTTCGGCGCCTTCTGAATTGGCCGCTTGTTTTGTTCTTATTTTTTGACCATTTAGGGAATCATAATCACCATTCGCTACAACTATAACTTTCACAATGTTGCCTCGAGTTCTCTCTCGTGCAATAAATCCTCCGGCTCCAATTTCTATATCATCAAAATGAGCACCGATTGCTAAATATTTTTTGTTTTTTTCTTTCATTTCATTTTTCATAAAAGGTATCTCCATATTGATAAATTTCTCGATGGATTCGATGAAGTTTCAAGCCCCATAAGATTGTTGCCCTTGAAATATGTTCATCTACATGGCCGTCTTTTCCTTCTGAAAGAAGGGCTTCACAGAGTGGGAAGTTAATATCTGTACCTCGAGTAATTACAGTAGTTGCAGAAATTCTCGTATTGATCTCATAGAGTAATGGGCCAGCAGGAGTATCTTTCAGTTGTAAATTAACAGCCCCGTTGAACTTAAAGGCGCGAGAGATTTCTTTTACATAGCTCATTATCCCTTCGTTTTTTTCGAGTACTCCGCCCGTTGACATACCAGGAATCAGCCCCAGTCTCTTCATTGGTAATATTATACGAGGTTTTCCATTGATACAAAAAATATAAACGGAATAATCGTCGCCTTCGAGATAGTCCATCAAAAGCATTCGAATATTCTTATTTTTAAGCACATCACAAAAGTAATCTTGATTAATGAAATGAAAATCATTTGGTTTAGTATCGATAATCAAGGATAAGTCGCTCTCTTTTGAGGTAATAATTTTAAATCCTCTGCTTCCATGAGTGACTCTAGGTTTTATTACGACCCGCTTTTCAGGATAGCCCAATTTTTCTATATTATTTTTTATATCACTTGTATTAAAAACTGGAATTGCGTTGGGGACATGAATGCCCCTATTTCTCAAGAATTTATTCGTGAGCCATTTATCAGAGCAGGTTGTAATGATATCGAGATCATTACCGTTAGCAATACGAATACCTTTGTTAGCAAAAAAATCATTATTAGTCAGAAGAACAAAAATTTCTTCAATTGTAAGGGGTAGTATGATATCAACTTTTTCTTTGTCGCATATTTTAGCTATTTTATCTATATACTCAGTCGCCTCTTTTGCTAATGGAACTTCGTAATACTGTTTACAAAAATAGTAGGAAATACTCTCGTTTCTCGATTTCACATCAGCGCATATAATTCTATAGAAATCTTTAAGGGATAAAATGGTGTCGATCCCAACTGGGCTTAGGGTACTCGCGGTTATCAAAATCGTTTTCATAGGTAATTAGACTCTATTATTTTAATATATCTCGCTTTTTTATTGAGTCTATCGTAAAACCATAAGAAAACCAGTCCTTATATAAGGGCTTGCTTTATTTTAAATAATGATGTATTATATGCACTAGTTAGATGCCTTGCATCTTTTGATCGTTGAAAACTAAGGAGTGATAAAAAGATGGTAAAAACTCGCCTCTTCAATCCCATTCTCGTTACTTCAGGTGTCGGTGAAGGACCAACAGAGTTGGCGGCTTTTGATGCCGCCTTGTTTAAAGCTGGGATTGCTAACTACAATCTCATCCTTCTTTCATCAGTTATTCCCGTTGGATTTAAGGTTGCTAGGGGTAAGCCCCCCTACAACGGTGATCATTACGGAGACAGACTGTACGTCGTGTTAGCCCAAAAGCGTCTGTCGCAGCTCGATAGTGTTGCTGCAGCAGGGCTTGGCTGGGTCACAACAACAGACGGTGGTCCGTCGCGTGGCCTCTTTGTTGAACATGAGGGCGGTAGTGCGGCGTGGGTGGGAGATCATATTCGTAAGAGTTTAACCAGTATGTGTGAGTATCGTCCCGAAAAATTTGGAAGGATACACACACATGTCGCGCACATTCGTTGCAAGGGGGCACCTGTGTGTGCACTTGTTGCTGCT
>JANLHL010000007.1 GCA_024654535.1 Candidatus Roizmanbacteria bacterium
AGTCACCACAGCAGGTGCACTTGAATGGAGTTTCTTAACGGGAGGACAGTTTGAAGGAAATGGTGCATCAACCATACAAACATCTACCGGTAACCTTACGCTTGCTACCAATGGTGGGAATGGACATGTACTCCTCTCTCCCAATGGAAGTGGGAATGTGGGGATCAACACGAATATCCCCGGGGCGAAGTTGCAAATTGTTGGACCGGATACTGATAATACTGATATTCTTAGAATTGTTTCTAATCCTGGTACTCGAGGTATTTTTGGTGTAAGAAATGGTGTAGGAACTAATCCTTCATTTTTAATTGGTTCAACTGGATCTTCTGAAACAATGGGACTGATGACTAGTGGAACGGAAAAAGTCAGAATCACAAGTACCGGCTACGTCGGCATCGGTTCAACTGCACCAGCATCACCTTTGCAAGTCGTATCAAACGGAAACACAGGAATAAATATTATAAATTTAACTAACTCTGACGCTGGCACGGGCGCCTCGAACTGGCTACAATTTGGTAACAGCGCATCAGCCGACGCTTTTATTGTTGGTATCAGAGGAGGTAATTATACTAGCGAAGGCAGTGATGCTTTTGTATGGAACAGGCGAAGTGCAAATTTAAGATTTGCTACAAATAACGCTGAGAAGATGAGGATTACAAGTAATGGAAATATTGGTATCGGTGACTTAACTCCTGATCGTCTGCTGGATGTAAAGGGAAATGTATGTCTTGACTTAAATGCCGACGAAGCGTGTACCGATAATACTGCCGCTCTTTCAGACGCGCGGTTGAAAGAAAATGTCGTAACTCTTACTGATTCTCTCGATGCGGTGTTGAAACTTCGAGGTGTCCGTTTCAACTGGAATGGTGAATATAGTACTGGTCATGCAGCTTCAGTTGGATTTATTGCCCAAGAAGTTGAAAAAATCTTTCCAGAACTTGTGATCACCGATACTGCAGGTTACAAAAATCTTGACTATGGTAAACTCACAGCTGTGCTGGCAGGGGGGATACAGGAGCAACAAACTATGATACAGCGACTAGCCACAACTGGAGACCTCACGCTTACCTCAACCGGAGAAGTTGCCATCGCTGGCCAAACAAACAACTACCAAGTAACTAAAACAAGTGATGGCTCTATCATCAATAAAATATCAATACTTGCCAATGCTGCCATAGGCAAACTACGTGCAGGGCTCATAACAACACAAGATTTTGTCGTCACAAAAACAGCCTCTATTGCCAGCCTGAACGTAACAAATCTCACGATCGGCGGACAAAGTATACACGACTATGTCATTGCACTTATTCAATCTGTTCTTCAAGACAGCAGCTCTACCTTAGCGCTCAAATCACAAACGAGTACGGTGAGTACCAAACTTTCTACTTTTGACCTTACTGTTACTCATGATGCAACCGTATCGGGAACGCTCACGGTAAACGAAATAAAGGACACCAATATTCAAGCTTTGAATGCGCAAGTAAACGCGCTTCAAACAGAGCTCGCAACGATCAAAGATACCGCTATGACATCGGCAACCAACTCTATGAAAGTTGAACAACTCGCCAGTATCAACCTGACCGTTGAAGATACCGCCAATATTCATGCACTTAATGTAGCAACAAATGCGACGTTCGGAAACATTAATATAACAAGCACCAGGATAAGCTCACTCGCCGATGATCTTAACCTCACGGCTCTCGCCCGAATCGTTCTATTCGACGGATCTCTTGTACTCGCAAAGGACGGTACACTCACCACTCAAGGCGCTGTTATAGCACGTGGTGGCGTAAAGACAAATACTATAGAACCAGCCGATCAAGGTGGTAATGTAGGCGTAAAAATAAGCACAAAATCGCAATCACCGAGTAACAATAAAACTGAAAATTCCAAATTCCAGATTCAGAATCAGGACAATACTGAAGTAGCAAGTATCGATGCCAGCGGAAGCGCTTACTTTGCGCAAGGGGTTAATTTTGATAAATATGTGGCAAGTAGTAGCGCGCTCCTCTCTCCAACACAAACCTGGGATACGTACGGTCAGAATCTGCCGTCATTCGTTACCAATGGACAAGCCTCTGGGACCGGCATACTACCTGCCGGCACAACAGAAATACTCATCCTGAATAGTAAGGTGAAAAATGGATCGCTCATATATGTTACGCCCACCGGAAGCACCGATAACCAAGTACTGTACATGAGCGCCAAACATGAAAAAACGGCAGATACAGATCATTCATGGTTTAAAGTAGCTCTCGATAAACCGCTCACACACGATATCGAATTCACATGGTGGATACTGTAGAGAAATATCCAAGTTCAAATATCCAATATCCAATTAATATCAAATGACAAAAATAATCGTCATTGCGAGCACATGCGAAGCAATCTCCCCTTCCGCCATTATATGTTTGAACTTAAGGTTTTAATTGACATTTGACATTGGATATTAGCGCTTTATTTGATATTTGATATTGGATATTTGGCATTCTACAATCGTTATTACGATTGTAGATTCCCTTGCATTTTTTTTACATGTCTTTACAATGTATGCATGGATATTAAAAAGACCATAGAGCGAATAGAATCTGCAGCACAACTTGCAATAGTTGCCCTTTTCCCACTTGTATTTTTCCCCATGTTTTCCGATGTTGTTGGGACAGCAAAGCTCTATTTTTTGGCAATAGCAACACTCTTTTTAGTGGCACTCAAAGCAGTTAAAGTCGTCGTTACAAAACAGATTGAATGGAAAACGACCGGTTTCGAAACACCTCTCACATTGTTCGCTTTTGCCTATGTACTATCAGCATTGGTAAGCGCCCCAAATAAAATTATGGCACTCACCGACCCGACACGTGGCGCACTTATGCCGGTACTCTTTGTAACACTCTACTTTCTCTTACCGAAAAATAATAAAGCGGGCACGCTTATAGCAGCGTTTGTTTCACTCTTTGTGACAGCTCTTCTGACCGCACTGGTCTACTTTAAGGCATTTTCATTTGTGCCAGATACGCTTGGATTTCTGAAGGTAAGTAGCTTTACTACAGTAGGAAACTATATATATCTCATTTTATTTGCCGCATTCTTGGGGGCAGTTCTGCTACCTCACGTAACTGAAAGTGAAGAAATAAAAGACATGGCGACAGCTCATGGGGCTACTCAATTGAAGAAGGCTCGAAGTACAGCAGTAGATATGGTTTTCTTTGTCATAGCGCTTATTACTGCAATATTTAGCTCGTACGTACTGTTTAAAGACTTTAGCCCCCAATTTGTTTCATATGCTGCGACATGGCAAACGTTCGTAGAGACCTTGAAAACACTTATGACTGGCCTTTTCGGTGTCGGTCCTGGAAATTATCTCACTATGTTTACTGTTGCGAAGCCCGCCTCGTATAATGCGACGTCATTGTGGGCTCTCAATCCAGATCTTGGAGGAAGTGGACTCTTACACATAGCAACAGAAACAGGTATGCTTGGACTCTTAACGCTCGTCGCTATACTATTTATGTTTTTCAAAAGAACAAAAAAAACAGCTCTCTTTCCCGCATACATTGTACTTTTAGTATGGTTTGTGTTGGTACCATTAAGTCAAATGACATGGTGGGCACTCTTTCTCTTTCTCATACTAACGACTACTTTTTCAAAGACACGTTCGTTTAATGCAGAGGAACTGCCAGTTATCTATATCGCACTCGCCGTTTTGGCTGCCGGCATAGTGGGTACAGGATCCTATTTCGGCTATCGCGGATATATGAGTCAATCTCTCTATTATCAGTCACTCGTAGCCTCACAAGCAAATCAAGCACAGCAACTTTATGATCTTCAGAACAGATCTATTATAGAGAACCCATATAATGAACAGACTCACTTGGCATTTTCTCAAACAAATTTGCTCTTAGCAAACAGCCTTTCTCAGAAAAAAGACCTAACCGACGCCGATAAACAAAATGTAAGCCAACTTATACAACAAGGTATTCAAGAGGCAAGAAACGTGGTTATTCTTAACCCACAACGAGCAGTATACTGGGCCAACTTGGGTGAAACATATAGAAGTGTACTGACAGTCGCCCAAGGAGCAGATGTTTGGGCAATTTCGAGTTATCAGAGAGCTATAGCCCTTGACCCACGCAATCCACAGTATTATTTTAGTCTTGGAAGCGTGTATTATGGACTTAAAAATTACGATGAAGCAATACGATTTTTCGGCAATGCAGTTTCATTGAAAACAGATATTCCTAACTACCAATACAACTTGGCGTGGGCTTACTATCAAAAACAAGACTACGTGCAAGCAGTCAACGCAATGCAAAGTACTCTACAACTAATCCCTGATAAGAAAAGCGCGGATTACAAAACAGCACAAAAAAACTTAGAAGAATTTCAAAAAATGGTAAAAGAAACTCAGCCTGCTCAAGATCAAACGGAACAAAATGCACAACCTGAGACATTATCACAACCATCCCCTATTCCAAGCATAACGCCTGAAATTTCACTAGCTCCCAATAACGCGCCCCCACAGCAATAACGCTT
Source organism: Candidatus Roizmanbacteria bacterium (assembly GCA_024654535.1). Lineage (GTDB taxonomy): Bacteria > Patescibacteriota > Microgenomatia > UBA1406 > UBA1406 > JANLHL01. Next base: position 4,531 of record JANLHL010000007.1, read on the forward strand.
TATTTAGTCAAAACTAAATAAAGAATATCCAAGTTCAAATATCCAATATCAAAATATTGTCAAATGACAAAGTTCAAATGTCCAATTTCGACATTTGTCATTTGGATTTGGATATTCTTTGGATATTTGAACTTGGGTATTGGGTATTGGGTATTGGATATTGAGGATTTGTTATAATGAACCCTATGTTTAAAACGGCTTCTACGTGGCAAGAGATAAAAGATTTTTATGTATTTCTCAAGACTTATCTCCAAACGAAAGCAGTAGCACTCGGTAGAGGCTTTGAACAATTCAAAAACATACTCGTACTTCTCCTAATGACGAAACGAGGTAAATACCAACACTCGTTCCTTCATGCGTCATTTTTACTTCTTATAGTAAGTATCTGGATTGCTGGGCCAATTATTACAGAAAATAATCCACTCATCGGAAAAAATGCACTCGAAGGACCTGCTCAAAATCGCTCAATAGCTTCAATATATACCTATGCATCATCAAGCAACCTCACAACAACGCATATTTCTCAAAAACCTCGAGATATAGTAGAAGCCTACAAGGTAAAGAGTGGTGATACACTTGCAGAAATCGCGAAATCCTTTGGTTTGGAAGTTGATACTATAAAGTGGGCAAATGATTTGACGACTGACACAATTACTCCTGGTGATACACTGAAAATCCCGCCAGTCAACGGAATAGTATACAAGGTGAAGAGCGGAGACACGATCTACTCTATCGCAGAAAAGTTCAATACAAATGCGCAAAAGATAGTAAACTTCCCGTTCAACGAGTTTGCAGATATTGATACATTTGCTATTACCACCGGGCAGACGCTCATTGTCCCCGATGGCGTACCTCCAAGCGAGGCGCCGAGGAGACCTGCACAATTCGCGCCGCAGTTTGCAGCCGGACAGGCAGGTTCGGGTAACTTTATCTGGCCAACGTCAGGAGTCATAACGCAATACTATGTGTGGTATCATCAAGCCCTCGATATAGCTAATCCTTCTTCTCCCTCTGTTATTGCCGCAGATACTGGCACGGTTAGCTACGCAGGGTGTATCAATTGGGGATACGGATGTCATATTATCATAGACCATGCAAATGGATATCAAACACTCTATGGACATTTATCTCGCATAGATGTTAGCACCGGTCAGGGAGTAGCAAAATCTCAACAAATAGGTTTTATGGGGTCAACTGGTCTCTCAACAGGGACACATCTTCATTTCGAAATAAGAAGTGGAGGACAACTGCTCAATCCGCTCGATTTCTTGCAATAAAATACCCTATGTAAAATAAGACGTATAGGACTTTAAGACGCATACAAGCTAAAAAAAGCCTATGATTTCGGTTCAACGAGCCTGCGCACTGCTACCATAAAGGCAGCTTCCTTGAGCGAAACGTGTGATTTCTTCGCCTGTTCCCAAACCGCCAAAGCCGACTCCTCAAGAAGGTCTTGCATTTTTTTGTTTACCTTTGCTTCGCTCCAAACAGTCCCCTTCATTCCCTGTACCCACTCAAAGTAAGAAACAACAACGCCTCCAGCATTTGCAAGCACGTCTGGAATAACGTAAATGCCCCTCTTTTGCAATATGGGATAGGCTTCTTTGGCAATGGGGCCATTGGCCATCTCAACAACTATTTTTGCCTGAATTTTATGCGCATTCTTTTCTGTTATGACATTTTCAAGGGCTGCAGGAACCAATATATCGACCGGTAACTCCAATAATTGTTCATTGGTTATGACTTTTCCTTCGTTGATATCACACACCCCACCAGAACAATAACAACCAGCAAGCGTGCCCTGCTTTTTTTTGCATCCCATCACCAGAGGAATGTCTAACGGCTCAAAGTGCTTACCTGCATTATTTAACTTTGCATTTTTTACTATTCCACCCTTACTATCTGATACTGCGACAACATCGAAGCCTTCTTCAACGGCAATTTTCGCAAAATAATATCCAACATTACCAAAACCTTGTACTGCAACCGTTAACTTTGCATTGCCTGCCATAACTTTAGTGAAGGTAGGATTTTTATTTTTTAGTTCTTTACCTAATTTTGAAAGCAACGCTTTCAGAACGATCACTCCCCCTCTACCGGTTGCTTCTGTTCTTCCAAGACTTCCACCTTTTTCGACTGGTTTACCGGTAAACGTTGCAGGAGCAGCTTGACCAGCCAACTTCTCATATTCATCAAGCATCCATTGCATGATAAGTGGGTTTGTATTTACGTCTGGGGCTGGTACATCTACTCGTGGTCCTATAACGGGAAAAAGTGCCCGTACATATGAACGTGAAAGCTGCTCAAGTTCTTTCTTCGAAAGCTCCTTTGGATCGACGATTATCCCACCCTTTGCCCCACCAAATGGTATGCCAGCCACTGCACATTTGATACTCATAAGAGTAGAGAGTGCAAGCACTTCTTCGCGAGACACTTGCGGATGAAATCGAATGCCACCCTTATATGGCCCTCGCCTGTTATTGTGCTGGCTTCGATATCCAGTAAATACACGTTCACCTGTTTTGGTAGGAATGCTCACTTTCACCTCGATCACCCTATTGGGTTGAAGTAAAGTATCAATAACTTGTGCACTGTAACCTAACTTTTTTCCGGCCTCTTGTACTATATTTCGAGCAGTTTCAAGCATATCCATTCTGTTTAATTTAAAATTATTAATTAAAAAATTTCGTTAAGGTATCGCTCAATCTCAAGTTCGGCCGCTACACCCATGCCAACGGCAGTTGCAGCTTGACGATACGTATGATCAACACAGTCTCCTGCTGCAAATACACCAGTAAGGCATGTCGCTGATGCATACTCAAAATTGAAATTCAGATCGGTTGAAGAACCATTGCCCTTCGATGATCTTGCATAACGTAAAGCTTCTTGTGAACTCGTTACTATGTACCCTTTTTTGTCGAGTACTACGGCTGAATCTCGTAAAAAATCTGTTGCTGGCTTATGTCCAATGGCAACAAAAATGCCATCAAGTTTCAATACTTCTCTTTTAGGGCTAACGCTATCCACCGACTGCAATCGAATACCTTCAACTTTTTCATCCCCAATAACTTCTGATACGGTAGTATTCCAAATCACTTCAATCTTTTCATGTTTCAAGACACGATCTGCCATTATTTTCGATGCACGAAAAGCACTTCGTCTATGAATGACGTAAACTTTTTTTGCAAATGTGGTCAAGGTAAGTGCTTCTTCCATGGCGCTATCTCCTCCACCTATCACTGCGACAGTCTTATCTCTGAAAAAAAATCCATCGCAGGTTGCACACGCACTAACACCTCGTCCACGTAGGCGTTGTTCTGAATCTAATCCCATCCAAATGGCGTCTGCCCCAGTTGCTAAGAGCACACTATGCGCTTGAAAGGTTTGTTTGTCAGTCTTTATTCTATAGGTTCTAGGTGTCTTATTCGTCTTATTTTCAGCAGGCTCTATACCGATCACATTTTCCTGGATGAATTTCGTATCAAAGCGCTTTGCCTGCTCTCTAAATTGAGCAATGAGTTCTGGCCCTTGGATTCCCTTTGCAAAACCGGGATAGTTTTCAACTTCAGTCGTAAGCATGAGCTGTCCTCCCGATGGCACCCCCTCTATAACGAGTGGGTCAAGCCCTGCTCGTCCTGCATAAATTGCTGCAGCCAAACCGGCAGGACCACCTCCAACGATGATAATGTTTTGAATTGTCGATTGATGTTTTTCCATACTATTACATCCTCCCAACTTCTTTTAATACTGTCTCCAATATTTTCTTATGTTCAGGAGCTACTGAGCAGAGTTCACTACGAGCAATTTCAATACCCACGTTCTGCACAGCAGCTTTTATGGCGTTAATCTGGAGTAAAATATCCTTACAGTTCCTTTTCTGTTCAAGCATGTTATTGATGCCTTTCAATTGACCAATAATACGATTAATACGCTTTGCGAGAATAGTTTGTTTTTGTATACCCATACCCCCCAATGGTATACCACGCATAATAATAAGTCAAGTCTATCCCTGTTTCAGTTGTGCTAGAAACGTTTTGTTGTCTTTGGTTTTTCGCATTTTATCAATCAAAGAGACCAATCGTTCATCCTCGCCCAAGAGAAGCAACATATGTCGAAGGGTTGCAATTTTTGAGAAATCGTCTTTACTCAACAATAATTCGTCATGTCGCGTACCTGATTTCTCTACGTTTATAGCTGGATATATGCGTCGCTCCGCCATACGTCTATCTAAGTGCAACTCCATATTGCCAGTTCCCTTAAATTCTTCATAAATAAGGTCATCCATACGTGAACCTGTATCAATAAGCGCAGTGCCGATAATAGTAAGACTACCACCGCCCTCACAATTGCGCGCTGCTCCTAAAAAGCGTTTGGCAGGATATAGCGCTGCAGGATCAAATCCACCTGAGAGTGTTTTTCCCGAAGGTCCAACACTGAGGTTGTATGCCCGAGCTAACCGTGTAATTGAATCGAGAATGATAACAACGTCTCGACCCATCTCAACTAATCGTTTCGCCCGCTCAAGCCCCAGTTCTGCTACCTTCGTTTGGTGCTCAGGCGATTCGTCAAAATTAGACGCAACAACTTCTCCTTGAATTGAACGACTCATATCGGTTACTTCTTCAGGCCGTTCACCAATAAGCGCTGCAATAATATGTACATCTGGGAAATTCTTCGTAATACCGGCTGCTATTTCTTTTAGCACCGTTGTCTTCCCAGCTTTTGGTGGAGAAACGACTAACCCACGTTGACCAAAACCAATTGGAGAGAATAAATCTATGATTCTATTTGATAATGCAGTCGAATCATACTCAAGCACAACGTGCTTCTCGGGATAGATAGATGTTAAGTCGTCAAAATTACCCCGTTCTACAAATCCAGCCTTAGGTTCTGTCCCATTGATTAACGTAATTTTCAAAAGCCCATGGTACCGTTCATTTTGTTTCGGAGGACGAGCAAGTCCGTTGACAAGATCTCCTTGGCGCAAACGAAATTTTCTAATCTGTGACATAGACACATATACATCATCATTTGATGGAGCAAATGTTGGTCTTAAAAATCCGTAACTCGTGTTCACAATGTCTAGGAATCCATGCACTTCAAATGACTGTTTTAAGTCGTCCTGAATACGTTGTTCAAACACCGGAGGTTGAGCAGTTGAATCGGAAACCATATGTACTGCCGCAGGTTCTGGGGCAGGCTCTGGGGCAGGCTCAGGTTCAGAAACAGCCGCGGAAACTGGCTTTTCCTGTTGAGGGGTTGTAATGAATGTACTGACATCCAGAGCTTCATCTGAAGAATCTGGTATTTTTTTTACGCGTGTCACCATGGAGAAAATAATAATTTATAAAAAACGAAATTAACCTCGATATACAAAAAGGAAATAATTTACTTTTGAGTTCAAAATACCGCTACTATAAAGGTGTTTCACATTGATTTTTTCCCATTCTTGGGAAATGGGAAGGACTGAACTTCCGCGTTCATGCAGACTGAACGTGGCGAATCTCAGTACCTCATAGTTCCATTCTTCCTAAGAGAGAGTGGAACGTACCCTTTATTTTGTTGTATAGGAAAATATTTCAATGATCGTCACCCTTTATAGTAGCAAGTATAGTTTAGCAAAATTCTCATGCATGTCAACCACCATTGTCGTATATATATACGACAATGGAATATCCAAGTTCAAATATCCAATGACAAACCCGCCTGCCCGCTTCGAAGCGAGGCGAGCCGGCGAGGCAGGTGAATGCCAAAACTCAAGTTTTAAAGTTAGACAGTAAGAATTTGACATAGGGATTTGGAGCTTCACTTGTCATTGGGACTTTGTCATTCGACATTACTTGGTTATGGATATTTGATATTGGATATTGGAGTTTCCTGCTATATACTTCCCCTATGGCATTTGCACGATTATTAAGAAAAGGAGCTGTTAAAAAAGAGACAGAGAAACAGCAAGATAAATTTGTACTTATTTTAGATAATGTCTACGATACATTTAATGTTGGTGGTATGTACCGTATTGCCGACGCATCTGGGATACAAAAAATATATCACTGCGGTGATACGCCGATACCTATTGAAAACGAAGTAGTGAATAACAAAATAGCACGTGCTTCAGTCGGCTTATACCAATATATAGCCTGGGAACACCACGATAAGACAGAACAACTAGTAGATACCCTTAAACAACACGGTTATACAATAATTGCTCTTGAACAAGACACACGGTCAATACCGTTTGATCAATGTAGTGTAATCAATACTCCAATTGCGCTTATTGCTGGAAATGAAACATTTGGAGTAGATAAACAAGTAATAGACAAAGCTGATGTTGTGCTAGAGCTACCTATGTTTGGGATCAATAAATCGGTGAATGTTGTAGTCGCAACGGGGATAGTTGCCTACCATTTAAGAACACAGCTTCAGAAAAGTGAAAAGTGTAAAACGCAAAGTTACCGTTTAAAGACTTGAAAATCGAAAGGCTGTTGTTTAATTTTTTTCTTTTTCGTCTTCCTCTATATTCATGCTCATTTCTTGAGCTTTCGGTGCAGATTCGGCTTGAGTACGGTCAACGTCAATAAATTCTTCTTGCGACTGTGCTTGTAGTCGAGTCTTAACCGCAGACTCTCGCATCATCATCTCATTTACTTCCTTTGCAGCAGCTCGTTTTGCTTTTAAGTAGACAGCTACATCGGTTACCGACATATTTGCCAACATGAAGAAAGGAATGATATCTGCAACCTGTTGCAATCCTTCTGCTCTGACGTCCTCATCTTCGGATACTATCTTATTCAGCACATTTTCAATGTCGATAATGTCTTTATGAACCCAATCTTCACGAGTTTTAATTGTCTCAGAAACGGGGACCTCACCATGTAAATAGTGATTAATCCACATTTGTTTAATCTCTTCGTATTCGTCAACAGAGAGTGAGTCCTCTTCAGAAATAAGATCATCGATATCTATGTGGGCACCCAAAGACATTTGGGCAGGAATACGAGTAGACTTCTTTCTCCCCTTCTTATCCAATACGGTGAGTAGTATATCTCTCATCTTTTCTACCTCAATATGTTCATTTGAGGATATTTTTTGAATAATACTTTCTTTATTCCCTCCATGTATCTCAACTAACATGCTTTTCAGAATTTGAGAAACAACTGACGTTGACAATGATGTGTCGTGAGCTAAGTGTTCTACCATTTGTACCGGAGGTTGTGCAACCATAGTTGGAACCAACTGCATCAGTTGTGAAATTTTTTCTTGAGATACATTGTACTGTCGAGAAAAATTTTCTATCAGAATTTTATCTTTGCTCATTTGATTCACTAAAGCCGTGATAATACTTTGCATTTGTTCTGTATTCATGGTCGATTGTTTTGTTGCCAATGGTTGTTGTTGGGGAGAAGCAAATGACAATGAAGAGAGGTTGTTTACCAATGCTTGTGCGTGTTGCGTATCGACTCCTGCTATCTTGGCGACGGTTTCAATGAGCGCGTGATCCGTCTTTGTTTTCTCTGCGAATGAGCTGTACACATTGTTCAATACACTCTGGACTGCAATGGTAGAAAGTTGTGTTTTGTCGCTCATGCGAGACACAAGAGATTCACTCGTATCGGTGGAGTGTGTTGACAATGCTTCAGTCAGAATACTCGTGACGACTTCTTTTGATACCTGTTGCGTGTGTGCTGTTTTCTCTACAAGGTCCTCTTGTGCAAGGGCAACCTTAGACACTGCACTCAACAATGGAACAATGCTTTCTTGTGCTATTTGTGTTTGTGCAGAAAGATAAGTTGCCAATGGTTGTTGTTGGGGAGAAGAGGAAAGCAATGTTGCAAAATTACTCATTGCAGATGAAACGTCATGTTGTGTTGTGTTCGTCTGACGTGCTATCTCTTCTATGAGTGAAGTCGCTACTGATTCTTTTTCAACTTCACTCATGACAGATGAAAGTACACGTTCGACAACTTCTGAAGCAACGTTGGACTGTTTAGAAATTTGAGTAACTAATCCTTCTGTCGAGTTTTGGGCAGTAGTAGAGGAAATCTGCGACAACACTTGAGAAACTTCATCATGAGTTGCGCTGGCACTACTCATAATGTTATCCATCGACTGATTTGACGACGTAATCAAATGTACAATTTCTTGTATGCTCCTGTTCGCCTGTTCTCGTTCTGAAGAGGTTTGTTGAACAGATGAATCCGTGACACTATTTTTTTGGCTTTGCACTGATGATAGCACGCTCGCTACAGCAGTCAGCTTGTCAGTAGAAATTTTTGTTGCATCACTTTGCGTCTGTATACTCTGAACAGATTTCAAACTATCATGGAGATGTGAAAAGATAGACGTAGAGATAGACTGCACAGCTTGTGTGGTCATGTTTTGCTCTTTTGCTACCGCTGCAAGCATCGTCTGCGCAGGTTCGGTTATGTGCTGAGCTATACTTTGAATAACTGCCTGGGTTTTTTCCGATGTAAAATCTTTTTCGTGTGCGCTTCTTTCCACTTGACTATTTGAAGACTTTGAAAGCGCAGTAAATAATTCTTTCTGGTTTTTTTCTGAAACGTTCTGAGAAACTAAGATGGATGAAAGCGAACTGGTTTGTGACTGAAGCTCACTCATGAAACGCGCTGTTGTGGTTATGAATTGAGTTATTGTTTTGTTGTCTACACCAATGGTTTGGGCAATTGTTTGTAGCATTTTTTCTGTTTCATGAGTACTCTCGAGTACCGATGAAACAGATTCGAGTATGCGAGTTACTGTCTCTTGTGTCGTCTGGGCATTCTTACTGACCACATCCATAGCCTGGGCTATGGGCGAGCTTGCGACTGACGGCAATGAAGTGAGTACCTTCTCTACTGTTTCATGCGATGTCGTTGAAGATTGCGATACCTTTTCAATAAACGATTTCTCAGACGACATATTCGAAAGCGCAGTAAGTGCAGATTCAATAGTTTGTTTACTCTCTTTTGTTTCGTTGATAAGTATATGTTCTATATTTGAATTTGAAGACGAATCTGTCTCTCGTAATTTCTCAAGAACATTTATGACATGATCTGATGTAACAGAAGCCATCTTAGAAATTTTCTCTACAACATTTTTATCGATAATACTTGCCGCAGATTGCAGTATACGAGACGTAATCGAAGAAGAAGTCGAACTTGTACCGCTCACTTTTTCGATGTATTCTCGTACGTTCGATGTTTGTGCTGACTTCGGTAACGCATTTAGTACATTTTGAACCATACTTGCCGTGGATTGAGTATTTTTCGCTATTTGTTCAAGGTAGTCAGTATGATTTTTTAGCTCACTCACCCACGCTTCAAGCACACGCGTCACCTGGTCGGATTTCATGGTAGTAGCCTTTGCGATAGCCTGAGATACCGTAGTCACTGCTGGCCTATCTTGTGCAAGCATACGTATGTGTTCTCGTACTCCAACACTCGTTGCTGTTGTCGCTGCTAAAATACGTTGAGCCAGTTGGTCACCCTGCGTCGCACGCTGAGAAATTTCAGTTTTTAGACGTACAAAAGCCGCCCTATCTGTCGTGCTTTCTGCAGACATGGGGTTACTCATATATCCAGAAAGTTCATGATAGTACTGGCTTTTCTCTTTGCTCGTTTCGAAACGAGCTATATCACGTAAGTTCTCGACACGTACATCCAATTTTTGTGCAAGTTTTGCTGTTTCAACATTTTTGATACTTGTATTTTCTGGCACTTTTGCAACTATAGAATCTTTTATTTTCATCTTATCTTGCATCGAAATAACCGCTGGCCTCCTAAGTGCTTCCTCTCGAGTCTGCGATGGGGACGGCTGTGGACTTGGTGCAATACCGCCACCATTGAGCATATTCATGAGAATGTTTCGCATTGCATAAATACCGTCACAACAATAATCTCTAAAAATGCGAAGCAGCCACCACGGCAAAATAATAACCGTCCAAAGCATAATGAGTGCTATCACATACTCTGCAAATGTATCAATGTATCCCGAAGTATTGATAGGTCCAGATTCAGATAGAGCAGCACCTAACCCCCCAGCCCTCTGTGCAGGCCCTCCATACAGTATATTTATAGCAAGTGGATAGACTACTCGTTGCGATGCGTCGCATGTAGCAGATGTTGCAGCCATATACGCCGGTTCGCACGACTGTTTAGCGCGCGTAAAATCAAATCCAAATGGGATGCCGCTTGCCCATATTTTCGCCATAGCTCCCAAGAAAAGTGCAAATAACGGCCCGTAAAAAGCCCATTGGAAAAATACTCCTATCCAAATCCATCCGATATTACGAATAAATACAAAGGGCATAAGTATGGCCAAAAAAGGCGCGACAACAAGCAGAAACCATAATACTATTTTACGAAGCAGTAACATAATACCCATGACAAAATAGGTGAATGAAGTAAAATTGATCAAAAAAAGCGACGAACGAGCACTTTCTTCAAATTGCATACCAATTCTTTTGTAACCTTGGAACGTAATATACCCCTCCTCCGATTGTTGTAGAGCATGAGCTGCATCTGTGTTTCCGGTTACAAAGAAAATTTTAAACAACTGATCACCGTTCAATATTTTTATAAAAAATTGCATGATAATATCGGTAAGTTGAATAAGGGCAAGTATGATGAGGTATGAAAATACTATATATAAGAGCCATATAGCTGTCTTATACAAAATAGGTACGACATCCACTTTAAATGACACGTCTTTTTTCCGAGCTATCAATACCCCTATACCCATAAACGCAACCACTATCAAAATGAGAAAGAGCGCTGTTCCAGCAGAAACGAGCCATATTTGCCGAAACACAGGATGGTTATCTATAGATGGATGATCTAATACCCAGTTGATAAACTGCCGCGCTCGCTCTCCGCGCTTGCCTGCAACGGTCACTTCTTGGTCTGGCACCCACTCATTCGATGTCCATGGAATTGTCGGCGTCGGAGAAGGTTGTGCATAGACTGGTTGTACGTGAACAATAGAAACAAAAAATGACGCAACGACAAAAATAGCGAGCAATAGAGTGAAGTATTTTTGACCGTTGCCTTGTTTGACGTTGGATATTGGATATTTATTTGACATTGGATATTGGATATTGGTTATTTGATATTTCTATATAACTATAGATGAAATGATAAAATAAAGCAATCGAAAGCCAGCAGAATGATACATACTAGTACCAAAAAATGCACGTTCGGAATAAAACCTAGTACTTTGGAATGGGTAAGTTCAAACATTCTTGGAGAAGAATTCTTTGCTATAATGTAAAAAATAGAGAGGGCCCTTAGCTCAGTTGGCTAGAGCGTCCCGATGGCATCGGGAAGGTCAGGGGTTCAAGTCCCCTAGGGTCCACCACTACGTTCATAAAACTGAACGTGCTCGAAATGACACGTATTTTCATTTGACGTTCTTTTTGATATTGGAACTTGGGAATTGGTCATTTATTGGATATTGGATATTTAAACTTGGATAGTACGATTTTCTTTAAAAAATCGTCTACATTCTTTCCAGCGTTTCTATACCTAACACATACAATCCATTTTTCAAGACCTGTGCTGTTGCTTCGGTAATATCCAAACGCATTTTGCTCCCACGGATAGGACAGACGTTGTAAAATGTATTGAAAAGTTGAGCACAATCATTCAGATACGTTGCGATAAAGTGCGGTGAATATTCGCGTGCAGAACGAGCAACAACATCTGGAAATTTCATAAGCTGGCGTACCAAGGCAGTTTCTTGTGTATTGAATGTCTGCGACAGATTCTCTTCTATTTTAACTTTTTCATTTTTAATTTTAAACTTTTTTAGTACGCTCTTTGCTCTCGCATACGTATACTGTACATATGGACCAGAATCACCACTAAAAGATAGGCTTTCATCTAAATCAAACGCAAGGTATTTAAAAGGGCTCATTTTTAAGTATGAATACTTTACCGCTCCTATTGCAATAGTATCTATATCTTTTTCTGTTAAAGACATTTTATTTTCACCAACAATTGTCCTTATTTTTTCATGAGCCTCATTGAGTATCGATTCCGCAGTGATAACTTTACCGGTACGAGACGACATTTTCCCCTTTTTCAGCCCCACAAACTCATAGGCATTGTGATATTGTTTTCCTTTAAAAAGAGCGCTGTCTAAAAGCTCCTCAACTTTGAATGTCACTGCAAAAAAACTTACCTGTTCCACAGCAACATTATGTATACACCTATCTAAATGACCAAAATCTGAAAATTCCATTTGTGCGAGGCCCAACTCTTTCCCTTCGTAGGTCAGAAAACCTTGGCTGTTGAGAAATACTCGCGTATCAAGCCCGTAGGGAGTGCCATCAAAAATGACTGCTCCTTTACTCTTTGTAAGAATACCCTTCTTTATTGCCTCTTCGACTGTTTTATATGCTTTCTCAATTGTTTCGCTCTCCATATATTCACGATCAAAGTGCGTACCAAGCCGTTTATATATCTCATGAAATTTTTCCAGACTCCAACGGACTCCTGTTTGCCATATGTTCAATACCACTTTGTCTGACTTATTATAAATTGCCCCGTTCACTGCCTGAATTTCTTGTTTTATATTCTCGTCTTTCTCAAAGGCAGTCGCGCCTTCGGCATACGATTTCCCTAAAAATGCAACCCTTTCATCAATTGATTTCTTTTCTAGATTCTCAACTATTAATTCTGAATTCTTAATCGTATTTTGGATCGCCCATACTGTTTTTGCCACATGCATACCCACATCGCCTTGATAATTGGTACGAATAACGTGAGCACCAGCCTTTTCAAATAGTCGTGTGAGCGATTCGCCAATACAAAAATTGCGCAAATGCCCAATATGCATCACTTTAAATGGATTGGGATGGCCGTATTCAACCATAATACGCTTATCTTTATAGTGTGCATTTGTTCCATAACTATCCTTCTCCGTTGCAATTCGCTTTAATTCACGTCCGTATACATCGGTAACAAAATAAAAATTTATGTATCCAGGGTTGACAACTTCAATACGATCAATATCCTTATGAGACAATTTTAAAAGTTTATCGCGTAGATCATTCGCAACTTCCAGAGGAGATTTTTTATACGCTTTTGCCAATTGTAGTGCAATGTTGCTCGAAAAATCTCCATATTCAAAACGTATCGGGTACATTACCTGAATTTTTTCGTGATATTCTTTATCAATTACCTGTTTCAATAGTTGGGTGAGTAATGATTCCATACACTCAAGTATATCAAAAGGATTATTCTGTCACCAATGCATCAAGTGAGGGTTCTGCCGGTAAATCTGTCGGGGTTGTATCCGTATCGAGTGATATGCTATCGAGTTGTTTTTCAATCATGTCTGGTTCTTTTTGTAATGAAACAGTTGGAGTTGGAGTCAATTTCGACGTAATCGACGGCTCAGCAGAAACAACTACGTCTGTAATTTTTCCGCTTGCTGCTGATGCATTCATAGGCCCCTTATATGAACCGGTAAAAAGTAGGGCAACTATCGTACCCAACACTGCCAGTAAGACTGCTGATAAACCCATAAGTACCACCAAAAAAGTGTCTTTTTTCTTGTGCTCTTGAGCTACATTTTCTTGTGGCAACGTGAGCGGCGTATAATTATTGTTCATTCGTTGGTGATAACTGCATAGTAACTATAGGCTTCTGTGTATTCAACTTGCTTTTCAAAGCATCCCTTACTTGTTTTGCCTCCTTAACAGCCAAGCGCAACTGCGCATATCCCTGTTTCAATTGGTCTTGCGACTGTGCTCTATACCCTTCTCCTATAATTTCTTCATTCACTTGCAAAAGCGTTGCTTTTGCTTCGTCATAATAATTTTGTGCAGATGCAATATATTCCTTTAAGGTAGCAGTATCGGCATTTTTCTGAGACAAAAGACCTTCGTATGTCTGTAATCGATTAAGAATCGATGAAAACTGTTGAAACCGTAAAGCCTCTGTATACAACAATCCCATTGAGCGGTAAGATTGCCAATTCTGCACCATAGTTTTTACCATTGGCTTAAGTGTGTCTTCGGTATCAACTCCTGTAAGAGCATTTTTCTGCGTATCAACCCATGCTTGGCGCGCGGTAATACGGGCAGTTAACCACGTTCGTATGTCGCCATCAAGTTTCACATTATCCGTTATTTTTGTTTGAAATTTTGTCAAGAAAGTTGAAAGCGAATCTAACTTTTTGAGTGTATTTTGTTTTCTTACTTCTACAGTATCAGACGATTGCGTTTGAGCGCCATCAATAGCAGAAGAAGTTGCAGGTTTTTCATTACTTAAACGTGGATCAAATTTATTGAATCTTCCAGGAATCTGGGTGGGTTTTGTATCGGAATTCCCCATCCTATCTGCTTGTGCAGATTGTGCATACACACCGGCTCCCGCAACGACGAAAAAACTAAGTAAAAAAACAAGTATGATCGACTTTTTGCGCATACACACAGTATGGGGAAAAAGAGAGAAAAAGTCAAAGGGGAAATATTACTTCTTCTTATAATACATTTCTAAACAGCGGCGAATTATTTTTTCCTTATTATTATTGACCACCGAAGGTAAACCCAGTGTTGTCGCCAAAAAAGGGTCGCTCGTCAAACCGCCGATAGACATCTTCATGAGCGTTTGAAATTTACCCAATGCAACAAGATCGTCTGCGGTGAATTTGCCACCAAATTCTTTTTCGAACAACCCAGCGTCGCGCGCGCCAACAACAAAAGTCACCAATGTTCCCACATTTCCAAAGATAGCCTTTTGAATATCTTCGTCGACCTGCCCAACGTATTGATTTGCAAGTGTAAGGTTCAATTTATATTTGCGAGCTTCAGATAAAATCTTGATAAATGAATTCGTCGCAAAATTTTGAAACTCGTCGACATACAAATAAAAGTCACGCCTCTCTTCCTCGGGTATAAACACCCTTCGCATAGCGGTGAGCTGGATTTTGGTGATAAACATGGCGCCTAAAAGTGCGGTGGTATCTTCCCCAAGCTTACCTTGTGATAAATTTAAAATCAAAATCTTCCCTTTATTCATCACCTCATCAAGCGAAAAGGTAGATCGTTTGCTATCGACTATGCTCCTTATTCGTTGGGAAGACAAAAATTGACCAACTTTGTTTAAAATGGGCGAAATTGCCTCTGTTCGTAAACGATCAGACATTTTTTCAAATTCGTCAATCCAAAACTGCGATAAAATAGTGTCTTTCTTCGCTAAATCGGCAACTACTTTACTTCGATACTGCTTATTAGTGAGCATACGGGGAATGTCGGCAAATGTTGCATCTTCATATAAGAGAAGAGAAAGAATTGTATTTCTGAGCATATACTCGAGTCGTGGACCCCATGAATTTTGATACAACTTGTAAAAAACTGAAACAATTCCCGATGCCACAACGTCGGTATGCTGGATTCCTTCTTGATCAAATAAATTGAGCGAAAATGAACGATCCGCTGCTAGTGTCGGGTCCAGATATATCACGTCGTTTACCCGCCTCTTGGGTATGAAGTTCAATATCATTTCGGAAAGATCTCCGTGCGGATCTACCACCGCTACTCCATGTCCATTGCGTATATCATTGATCGCCATATTGGCAATAAGTGTGGACTTTCCTGCTCCTGTTTTTCCAATAACGTACATATGTTTTCGTCTATCTTCGTGGGCTATCCCAAATATTTCCTCTCGATTGCGCCATTCTGTTCGAGCAAAAAAGTTGATATCAAACTTCGGTTGTTCTTTCTCAGAGATGTCTTCATTATCCGCCGGTGTGTCTGATCGTTGCGATGTATTTCCCTCATCTGTTGCGACAGGTAAATTATCAGGGGCTTCTGAAATGTAGGTCTTCCCCCAATAAATGCTTTTTATTTTTTCAAAACTTTTATCTGGTAAGTGCCACAGAGAAGAGAGCTCTTCCAGATTCAATAGCAACGTTTTTTGAAACAAGAAAAATTCGCGCCGGGCAATTTTTTGAAAAAGCGGTTTTTTCATAAGACCCTTGACGTGTTTATAGACAAAACTATTGCCTTCTGACAGTGTATAGATACCAAAAATACCAGCAAATTCTGCCAGTTTCGACAGTGCTGTATCTCGGCTTTTGCCTGCGACAATGATGCGTATCTGCGCCTCTAAAAGAGGAGTCGCCAGCTTTTGAGTTATGAGCGCATTATATGGATTACTCTCTTCTTTTCCCTCAGTACCTATCACCTTCATGCGCGAACGTATTTTTCTCTGCTTACCACTTTGATCATGCGGTGTTTTGATAACTATCTGAAAAAAGGCTTGCTCAGTAGGGCCAAGTTTCGAGAAAAAAGCCAAAATAGATGATAGTGGAGAGATGGACTGAAACTGTGTATATGTTTTTATCGGATATTCGTGTGTATAACTTAGATTTAAAACACCAACTGCAACAACGTTCCCTTTTACGACAGATAACAGCGGGTCTGCGTGTTCTTCTGTTATGAGAGTTTTTGGATACTGAGAAAGAACTTGACTCGTAAAATAGCCGCTTAGACCGGTCGGGGTATGTATGTAAAAATGAGTCTTTTGCACAATTGAGGCGATTTCCAATGAGACAACTTTGGGATCTTTAAGTAGCATATAGTCGACAAGTTTTCTTTTACCAATAGAAAGGAAGGATGAAAGTAACCCCACCTGCGCCGATACCGGTGTCTCCTCTATTTTAGCCGGCCGAAGTAACATATATGTATCTGGCATACGATTATTATACAGGAATAAAAAAGTGTAGAGAACCTACACATAAAATTCGGGCTTGTAAATCGAGTTCAAGCGGTGTACACTTGCCGCAAATATGACAAGCGTGTCAGAATCTTTTAGACAGCAATGCCCACCACTCCAGTACGTTCCAACACGATCACCTATTCATAGCGAAGCAGGGACAGTTATTCCGAGAGCACTTGAGGTTACATACGAACATTCAATGAATATGTGGGAAACAATGAATGCTTTGATGGCAGAAAAATTAGATCGCACACATTCACAGATTGTCATTGTTCCACATGCGCATGATTTCTCTACTCCATTAGCGCGTTCACTAGATACAAACCAGATAGGTCCATATACTCCTGGTTTTTCAACGAGAAGTAGTTGGCCAGATAATGAGATGCATGTTACTCTGAAAGGTGTACAAGCACACGTAGATCATACGTATGTCGTTGCATCCCCAACAGAAACAAATAGTCTGTTTGAACTTATGCTTACTCTCGATGCTCTAAAGCGTACATATAATACTGGCTGTATAACATTGATATGTCCATTTTTGACAGGAGGGAGAGGAGATAAAAACGTTGATAAACAAGGCGATCCTCAGCTTGGTGAGGCCTTAAATATCCGCACTGTTATGGGAATGTTTAGAGAATACGTGGATAGAATGGTCGTTTTTGAACCACACTCTAGCGCAACTCAAGCATGTGCTGCAGAAAACAATATCCCGCTCGCACCTTTTTCGCTTGGAACAGTCATGCTTGATCATATTATGAAAAATGGCGTTGCCAAAGTTAGGGGTGGTGTCCAAAGAGTAAATCCGGACCCAGATGAGTTCGTCCTCATACGA
The DNA here is from genome assembly GCA_024654535.1 of Candidatus Roizmanbacteria bacterium. Taxonomy (GTDB): domain Bacteria; phylum Patescibacteriota; class Microgenomatia; order UBA1406; family UBA1406; genus JANLHL01. The sequence goes on from JANLHL010000007.1 coordinate 22,090, forward strand.
CCCGACGAAGGTAGAAATAGATCACTTAAGCTCATTGAAAGAACGAGCAGGCTACCAAGCGTGGGTTTTGACAAAACAAGACTATCGGGTAGCGAAACAAGAATGAATGGTTTAACAACTGATGAAATTAACCTCGTTAAAGGTCGGGTTGGCTTTGGCTATGATGATGAATACTCTACAGGAGGTACTCTAGAAAAAATTTTAGACCAACTTAAAGAGTATGGCATGGTCGCATTCGCCTTCATGGTAGCACATTGGAAAGGGCCCGATAACGCTATGGGCAAAGAAGATTGGAGGACGCGGATCCAACACCCACTTTTAACTGCCATGGCGGTGAGTAATTCGAGAGCTCCGGTAGGAAGTCTGTATAAACCTGGAACTGATACGCTATCGGAGTTAGCAGCCGGAATAGAAATCGTGTCGTTAGTAGATTTTATCCGCCAAGTAATAACTGCAGATATGCAAGGGGTTAATTTTTGGGATGACCCCGACTGGAGCAAGCTACTTCTCCAGGGATAAACCCCTTGCTCTTTTCTAGAGGTGAAATTACTTCACATCTCTCAAAAGCTCAGCTACAGAAATATCTAGCTTGTTCGCTATTTTTGCTAAGAGTCGCAACGATGGGTTAGCACCGGCCGACTCTATACGGCTAATGTATGTTCTATCTACGTGAGCAATAAAAGCAAGCTCTTCTTGCGATATTCCCTTTTGTTTGCGTAACACGCTTATACGCTTACCGACTATGTTATTTACCATAATAGTAAAAATCATCCCATAGTATATCATATTCACCATACCAAAGCAAATCACACTAGGCCATACCAATATTATACATATCAGATGTGTATAATATGAAATACTTTTCTTTCCTTAGAAAGGTCATATTTTACGGTTGACGGAAAAGTATGCAGCAGCTATAAGAGTAATTACCAGTATCCCCAGCCCCACACACCTTCACATACTGACCGAACGACAATACATTAATTTGAGCTTGTTTAAAAAAATCTGAAATGATTTGCGTTATAATAGCCATATATGTTCAAAAAGGTTATTCGCTTTATCCAAGATCGGCCTTTTTTTTGCCTCATCTTGCTGCTTCTTACCATTATTTCATTTACGATAATAAAGCCAGACCTTTTCCTTGCCGGTTGGGACAACTATTCCTCGTACCTTAATTTGTCCGCAAACATTCCCCGCACATTCTTTGCTACCTGGCGTGCGCACCGCGGCCTTGGTGTCCCTTCAGATTCAGAGGTTACCGATATCTTTAGACAGCTATTCTCTCTCATTGTCCAACCCATTATCGGGAAACAACTCGTAGACCAACTCTACATTATAGTTGCACTCAATTTGGGCGTCCTCATAATGTATGCATTTGCACAGGTTCTTTTCAAACAGTATATAAGTAAACACAAACCGCACCTTGCACATTTTGAAGATATTTTCTCAGCTATGGCTGCTTTCTTTTACTTATTTAATGTAAACACGCTCGCCGTGTTTTACTTTCCCATACAACCGTTTGTAACACGTTTTTTCACCTTGCCGACGACTTTTTTGCTGTTCCATATTTTTCTCCATACCCCGCCAAAGCGTTTCCTGTCATACCTATCTTTAGGGTTACTTTTCCTATTTTGTTCAACGAGTTTTGTCATAGGAACAGTATTTCTTACGATCGTTATGGGTCTTGGTTTGTACATGCTTTTTCAAAAAAATATTGGAAAAAACATACTAGTTTTTTTACTTTTTCTCGCGATAAACGCATTTTGGCTTTTGCCATTTCTCAACTATACAGTACAAAAATCTGCCATTATCCGACTTGCCCCCACATTTATAGAGGCCAATGAAACTCAGCTCAATAAACCAAAATCGTACTATAGCTTTACAAAACAAGTTCTTTTGTTTCCCAGTTTTTTTGAAACAAAAATTTCAAATCTTAATCACACACAAAGTGATTACTTACACCCACTAGCCCATACATTTCAACAACCTCTCACGAAAGCACTGCTCTCTATATTCCCAATACTTGCATTTGTAGGGCTGCTTTTCTTGCTCCGGAATCCGAGGAAAAACTTTATATTTCTATGGATTCCCAGTATGTATATACTTTTTCTACTTCTTTCAATGAAACAGTATTCACCAGTTGGATTTTTGTATGCATATTTCGATAAGCATATACCACTTTTTGGTGTACTGTTTCGATTTGGTGATACTAAATTTCACCCTATGGTAGCCTTCGCAGGTAGTATATTAGCTCCATTCTCCATTCTGTGGATTGTCGCAAAGACTAAAAAAATTATCGTATCAGTAGCAACGGTCGTTATCTTTGTAGCTTCAGGAGTAATTTTTTATACCTACTTTACTGGTAATCTCATTGGCTTTTTCATGTACAATAAAATCCCAAGCGCATACACTTCGATTGTAAATACCATTAATAGTGACGCTCTTGATGGTCGTGTATTGCACATCCCCTACGATTCAAACATCTATTGGCGAAGCTACAGCTGGGGGTATGTCGGATCAGAGTTCTTGGGTTTTATGTTAAACAAACCACTCGTTGAAAAAACATTTGAGCCAGCGAGTATGGAAAACGCCAACGTAAACACACGGATAGATGAGCTTATTAAAAACACGCAATCTATAACTACCCCTGATGGCCTTTTACAAAGAACGTCGGATATGTACACACTGTTAGTAAAAACTGGTATCAGATATGTCATACTCGATGAAACAGTATCAAGTACTGTGCCCTCTCGAGGAACAATCTTCTGGGGAAACTACCCAACAGCAGACAGCACCAAACTCATGCAGTCTATGCTTCAACAGGGATACGTTACCGTACGTTCAACTCAAAAAGTAGATTTGAGAAACTATATAAACACCTATCCAAAACAATTTACTATCTCCCAAGAACAAGAGCAGACAATCAAAAATGCTCCGCCACAATATATTACGCTCTACGAAGTGAAAAATCCTACTCCCTCGGTAACATTTTCTGATACGAGTACCTCTATAGATCCACACTTTACAAGCCTGTTATCAAGCCCTCTACTGCGAACAGATAGTACACTTATGCAAAGTCGACACGAAAAGGCATACCTACTGTTTCCCTTTTTACGAAATGACCTTCCTCTTACCTTTAATGAAAAATCGGTTCATCTTTCGTTTAGCTCGCTTCCTAAAAGCCCACGCATAGTGTCGGCAGAAGCAGATACTACCCACTATGTTGAAGTAACCGCCCAAGTTGTTAATGATGCAATGCGTTTCCATTTCTTCATACACCCATTTCCAACAGCTGACCGCTACTTAGCTGGCACGCTCGATGTTCCGTTGGATGAAATAGAAAAAGCGCATGCAACCGAAAACAGTATTTATTCGTTTGCGAGCAATTGGCATGTATTGCCAAGTACTTTTATTGGCCCGTTGCGACTTCGAATAGGCGATACTATCTTGCCGGTGCCTTTGGGCGTGACCGCGACTGAAAAAACTATCGGTTCAGTACTCATATACGACCAAAAACCCTTTGTTGAGGCACTCGTTATGAAAGACGAGCTCCCTATCGAAACAACAAACGCACGTTCTACCGATAATCCAAACTGTTTCCAAGATGCGCAAGACGGGTATATGAGTTCTTTCACCTATAAAAACAATACTTTGAATATAACAGGTAAAAACGGCTCAACGTGCGCTGTAGCCCAATCTACCATACAAACTGCGGGTGAATCACTCCATGCAGAATTTGCACTCACAGTGAATGGTACAAACAAAAATAACGATACCTATACCTTGCCATTTGCCAACCTACCTAAGCCACTGCAAATGCGCGTATGTATACAAAAGCAAAATGTAGATACCTGTCTTAATACACACGAAGTAATACAAGTGAATTCTGAAGAGAAAAAAATAGTGTTCCCGTTCAATACATCAGTACAGAAGGATGAAGAAATAACTGCCGTACTATCAGCCCTTAGTGCAGGTAGCCAAGAGTATGCATTGAATATAAAAAATGTGTCGCTTCGCACCTTTGCGCCAATTTCTCATGCAACGCTGACGCTGCCAACCCTGCCCCAGACTGTTCCCTTTACTAGCCAAGATTTTAGCTTTGCAAAACCACTTTCGCCCAACTCATTCTATTCTCAGACTGGCATGGATGGATGGTATATACCGAGTTACGCTACGTGTGGCTCATCGACAACATACCGCACGGTACGTATACTCAATGGTTCATACGTAAATTACAGTGATAACTGTGATACCGATATATTTCAGAAAGTACCCTTCTCAAGCGAGAACTTTCATCTATTCCATATCGCATATAACCTTGCTTCGGGCCAATTTCCACGCATGATAGTACGCGACAAATTTACCACATACCTATCTACTCGCGCTTCTCTCAATCAGGGCTATCCGGATATAGCGGGGTTTAAGACATATACAGGTGGCAAAACACTACCAACACTTTCACCTGTTTCTGCGTACACTTATATATATGCGAAGCCCTATTATCAGGATACAAAAGACAAAGAATATACCATTTCCCAATATTCTGAAAATGTTGCGGTAACTGCGCTCTACGGCATCGATAGTATTGAGCTGCCACGTTCATGGGAAAACATACGTATATCTTCACAAAAACATACCTCAAATACCTACGCTGTCCCTAGAGAGTACCAAGCTGTGCGTTTGTTACCATCGCTTGTGCACATAACGATTAAGCCAAATGAACAATCACCCCAAGCTAATCAGTTGCTCATATTCAACGAAGCGTACGACGCACAGTGGGGTGTTTATAAGAATACATTTGATGTAGTGTTTGGAAGATCGCTCCCTATACCACACGCCACATGCAATGGGTATGCAAACTGCTTTGTGCTACCTGACAGATATACCGATGTGTACCTATTTTATTGGCCAGAGCGCCTGGGCATTATTGGGTGGCTAGTGACACTTGGGGTACTTTTTTTGGCGACAGGCGTGCGTAGGCTTTTTCTTTCATTAAAACGAGACCGTTCATAATTCGCTTTATACCTATATACACGCTCCAGTTAAATTGTGGAGAAAAGAGAAGCCCGCTTACCAACTGTAGCACCCAAAACCCTTGCGCCACAAGTGGTGCAGGGCCCACGTGTGTGTGTGCCCACCGATGGGTTTTATACAGCTTCACCGTAAGCTTTTTGAAAAAGCGAATAGATGCGGCTTTTTTGTGCCAACGAACACGAGTGAGTGGCAGTTGCACATTTGCAAGCTCACCCACCATACCCATGCGATACCAGAGCTGCGTATCGTCTGCCGGCCAGTAGGCTTGGCTATACCCACCAACGTTCAAAGCTGTTTCTTTGCGATACATGACAGACGGATCTGCAAATGGGCTCACAAAAAACCATGAATCTTTTATTTCGCTGTCGGTTTCTAAAAATTCAAGCACGGTATTTCTGTCACCAAAGTATTCTATGTGCGAACCAACTGCTACCACTGCTACATTTTTTTTAAGAAATGCTACCTGCTTTGACAAGCGTTTCGGCAGCATATAATCGTCTTGGTTGAGTCGAGCAATATACTCTCCGCGGGCTTTTTTGAGCGCATAGTTTAAGACTCTACCCAACCCTATATTTTTAGATAATGCATAGAAACGCACGTTTGTATATTTTCTTTGCAGTGCCCGGCACAGTTTTTTACTGTGATCGGTAGAATTGTCATCGATTAAAAGTATCTCAAAGTTTTTATAGGTACTCTGTTGCACAGAAAAAACCGCCTCTTCTAAATACGAGGCACCGTTAAACACCGGTATCACTACCGTTACCAATGTTTTGTTTCTTTTTTTTATATCCATGTTTTCAAGTTTAAAATTAAAAATGAAAAGTTAAAAATGAGATGACGAATGTTCTAACTTTACACTTTTCACTTATAATTTTAAGTTTTTAAAAAAAGGCTTTGGTCCCCCCGTTCAGTATTTCATGAACGGGGGGACCTCGGCTATTCAGTTGTAAGTCTAGGAGTGAGGCTAGTTGCCCCACCAAGTAATGTCTGCGGCCGGATTGAGAGGCGTACACAGAACCACCCCCGCATGTGCGTAAGTCAAACTCACTGTGCTATCTTGAGTCGCCAAGTAAACGCTTTTTCCATTCGATCGGTGTAGTTCGATCACAGGTCCATTAATAGCTCCTGTTTGAACCCACCAAATCGCTTTGGTATTCTGCACTTGGTATGACTGTGGGCCATCGGGTGTCGGACGCATGCGCGCCGATAGATATAGAGCGCCTTCAACATTCGTAAGGGCATCTAACTCCCGATACACACGCTCTGGATCGCTCCGTCCATAGTCATTCAAAACACGAACCACTTCTGCCGCTGGCATGCAGCTCGTTACTACGCCCGCATTGGCGATAACCACCGCATTCGGGTCGAACTGGGCAAGGGGCATCCACGCCCCTACCGAGTTCAACGTCACCGTCGTCCCCTGGCGAACCAGGAAGACGCCAGTTTGTCCATCCACTAGAATGGGTAAGAAGCCGGTGGGGAAAACCCCTCCGACATACTCCCCAGTCCAATATAGGACACAGTCTGTTGTTGCGGTAATCGTGAACGGCGCCGCATTCTGCGGGACTTTAGCCGACTGAGCATCCAACTTCGCGATCAACCCGTAGGGGTTGCCGACGAAGCCAGAAAAGTCTGGGGCGACGCACGTGCTAAGATCGACTGACGCGCTCCCCGCGGCCGGGACTGGAACTGCACTTGTTGCCGCGCTCCCCGCGGTAGGGGCTGCAGGTGCAGCAACGGTGGTAGCAACGGGTCCAAGCGACAGCGTACCCGTGAAGGGTACCGTCACTTGGGAACCATCAGGCTGGGTATAGGTCACCCAACCTGTGGAGTTACCGTTATTAACGGGACAGGCGGCCATAAAAAGCGCCGCCAACAACAGACTCAGGAAAAACAAGATTTTACGCATAGTTTGGCCACCTCCCGGGGCCATTGAAAAACAGAAAGCTGATCGCTTTGCCGCTCGACATTTGCCTAAACTTCTTGGGCATGCCGAACGGACAAAAGGGGGAAGAATAGAATATCCAATACCCAATAACCAATATCCAATAAATGTCAAAGTTCCAATTTCCAATTCTGACATTTGTCATTTGGATTTGGATATTCTTTGGATATTTGATATTTGAAATTGGATATTTCCTAGATTCCTTCCTCTTTTGTCCGAACCTCTCGAGATTCAAATAAATCAAGATTTCTCAAGAGCACCTTGTCTGCCGAAGCAAACAAAATGAGCTACCCAAAATTAACCCCACTTCGCCTCGCTTTCGCGGGCTTTGTTAGGGGTAAACCGAATAGCCTGTTAACGAGCTGTCCGTTGGACTTATAAGTAGGCTACTTTATAAGTTGCCTACTTCTACGATGCCCAAGCTTATGGGCATAAGTCCGCCAGGACATCTTCCCGCCTTTTGAGCGAGAACTTCCCTTATTCTTGTGTTTTCGGCACAGCTTTTGCGCCGAACGCACGTAAAATAAGTTTGGGCATACGCCCAAAAGCAAGCGGTTTCACGCTTGCTTCTGGGAATACACAGGAAAGCCAAAATGTAAGAGAGATAAGTCTACCGATACCAAGGAAAACTCTTTAATAAAAGGGATACTACGGATGTTCATTATTTGTTTCATCGTCATAGAGATAATTCTACCAAATTTACTATAGGATGTCAATAGAGGTACTATACAACAAGCTAGAATACGTAATATAGGATACCATATGGTACTACCGCATGATATACTATTGCATGTCGCTTTTGGAAAGAGTAGCTGAAAAACTCACAGGGAATAGCTTCCCCACCTTTGGAACATTGGCTGACGTGGATTATTCTGACCCTAGCCAATTTATACCGAAAACAAAAAGTGAAGACCATGCCCTACCGCAATACGTAGGTGCACCCGCACACCCAGAAACAGATACACAACCATCTATATATGGAAAACTACAGGCAATTCGTATGCAGCTTGATACACTCAATCTGGGAGAATTGCCCGTAACCCTACAAAACCAAAAAGGAGAAAACGTTGAACTCATATGCGCACACGAAACATATGGAGAAGGCCAGATACATACATTGGCTTTTCATTCTCAAGGTGTACCTATCACTACTTTTGTATGTTCTCAATCTTTAGATGGTAGGTGTAAAGTTACGGTACGATATGACCACAACACTACCGGAATATTTGAACCTATGGAAATACACTCGGGTGCATTTGCTCGACTATCTCTCCCCTCCGACAAAGAGCAACGATTTATGACGTATGCTTTTTCCACAGATCAAAGAGGCATCATCATACATACCCCACAAGCTTTATCATATACCGTATTTACACCAGAATGGGGAAAGGTCACCAATACTTGCCTACTTTCTATTTCATCTAATGGAAATGCTGGGCAATTACCATTTGCCAGATTTGTAACGAACCAACTCCAGTCGGCTGTAGCAGCAATGCCCACGTCTGTATAAATAAAGGGGGCTACAAAGCTTGAAGCACAGTAATGCTATACGCATTATCCATTTTAGCGCCGCTGAATGGTATACTATGCCATGATAGTGGATATATTCAGAAATATAAAAAATAAGATAAAACCTCTTTCATCTGGAGGCATGGTAGATACAGACCTCGATGCTACATATACAGGAGTAACCATGCCAGAACAAACTGCATTACCAATAGCAAACAGATTTACTGAACTTGACGATACTGCAGGTGACGCGGTGGTTCAAAGCTTTGCTTCCGTCACTGTGACTGATTTGGAAATACAAGCCCCAGATCCCAGTACTGTACCACTTATACCTGCGACTATTGATTTCGATAGAGGAAAACCAGATATATACATTCACATGCGTAGATGCTTACAAGACTTATGGACACGACTTGGCAAGCTTGATGCAGAAGAACCAAAAATCGTACATTTACGGAATCAAGAAGGTCAACTAGTAGAGCTGACGTGTTCTCATGGGATTGGGGGAGACGGACAGATACATAGGTTAACTTTTTACCACCAAGGTGTGCCTATCACTGCTTTTCACGTAACCCAATTTCAAAATGGTGGAATGGAAGTTGCTGCACGGTATAACCATAATACAGCCGGAGTTCTTCTACCAATGCATAAACATGAAAAAACGTTCAAACAGTTGCCTCCATTATCTAATAATGGTGAACGATTTACAAGCTATTTATTTACACTAAATCCCGATGGAAGCGCACCTCCCAAACCACAAGTATCGCATAATTATGAAGATAAAAGCCCAGGTGGAAATGGAGATTTTAGAAGTGTTCCGCTCGACATACCTACCGCCTATCCCGGAAATTATCTACCGTTTATGGGACACATCGTGCACCAAATAGTAGCGGCTGTAGCAGCAATACCCACGTCTGCATAAAATATCGCTCACTCACCTCGTTTTGTATAAGAAGAGTACACAATCTATAGCTTCCGGCGCCGCTGAATGGTATACTACCGCATGGCATTCGTTGATAGACTTTTCAGGAACATAACGGGCTATAGCTTACCTTCTGTTGGAGCAGTAGATATGGCATCTTATGCTGACCCTGCATCATTTCCAAAACCTCGCAACGAAGGAGAAAGAGATCCTTTCGCATATTTGCACGAAGCATTCCAGGCGCTCTATATGGAAATTGGTGGACTGAAGCATCAAAAACCGATAACAATTACACTACCGGATGTGACTGGTGAAACACACCCAATCACATGTACTCCAGAAATTTGGGATGAACAATTTTCTAAATGTGGCTTGTATTTTGCAAACAATAATACTGGATTAGGCCGTATTATTATTACTACTCCTAATCTTGGAAAACTCCAGGTTACCGCGATTTATTTCAATACACATGCTTCTTCAATACTTCCACCACAACAACAACATGTGGAAGTTATCGACCAACTTCCACTTCTTGCGCGAGGAGAAAGACATACGCTTATGTATACATTTGGCTTATCTACAAACGGATTAACAAAAAAACCACAAGCAACAACAAGTACTCAAAATGGATCACTAACTTCTTGTGACCCATCTCAAATGTGCATGTCACTCGGGATTGGCGAAGAAGATACTGCGAGCTATCAAGAGCTTGTAGAACATGTACTGGGTCAAGCACAGTCAGCAATGACAGCTATTTCTACGTCTGCATAAAATACCGCTCGCTTATTCCACTTTGTATAAAACTACAACACAATCTATAGCTTTTGGCGCCGCTTAATGATATACTACTGTATGTTGAAAGACTTTTATATAGGAAAAATGTTTAATCGATTTAGACAAACTCCGCACGAAAAAGATTATTCTGGAGCTCGCCATACGTTGCACCAACAGGAGTTACCGTTATCATCTGGAAGCCAAGAAAATGTTAGACAGATGATTGCGAGTCTGCCACAGGAAAATGTCGATTTTAATATTCAATTAGGTGGTGCAACAGGAGGTGCATGTCGCCATATAGTACATGTAAATGAAGTTGGTAAAGTAAAACAGATCTATGCTGTCTTTCCACCCGAGACACGTAGACCTACTCAACATAGTCAAGTAGCACGATTTGAAGTTGATTCCTCGGGAAATGGAGCAGAATATACAGTGACGGCACGGTACTCTTCTGCTGGGTGGCTTGCACATATGAGCCTATCTGATAATAATTTTGCTGCGCCTAATTCGGTACAAGTGGACCCTCGATGCTCACTTCGAATACAAATGGATTTTTCTGAACCTGATGCACTCAAACTATTTCGTTTACATGCTTCACGAAGCCCAGTGCAAGACGAGCCGGAACAAGATGTCGATAAGCATGTACCGCTCATTCTACAACTACATGAAAGAATAATTGATCATATCACAGGACAGATAAGCGCACTAAACGCAGCCGCTGCACAACAACTTAAAACCCAGAGTTGAAGCTACATATTTAACCATCAATCCCCGTATCCATATACCACGGGCCTTTATTGGGTAATCGATGCCACTTCATGCCGCGAGGCGTGCCATCATAGCGTCTCTTCAACCTATCATTTCTATCGTGAAAATATTCAACCATCCTTTTCACTAGATCTTGATCTTTATTATACATAACATGAAACCGTATTTGATCTTCTGTGAGGTAGTAAGGACTAAATTGTGCCGGTAATACATAGACTCTTGGTTCTCCAACATGCCGCGCAATATCAACTGCCATTTCTAAAAAATATTCTCTCCCAAGGTAACCTTTTTGTAGCATCTTCAGGCAATGGATTTATGAGCACAGATCTATGACTTTGCGAATAAGAGACTAATGGTCCCTGAAGCTGGGTAATCCATAGCGAATCAGCAGGTATTTCTGGATACAGAGCAAGAATATCTTCGGCACGGCTTGTTTTCATTAGACCTCTATTAGATAGATATCCATTCGGATTACCAAGTGGGTACGTAAATGACAGATATGCACCAATATCTATAGGTTTCTGTCCTGTCCTGTGAAATAGGCATACGGTGTAATCTCCATCTATAAGCAACTGTTCCCTATATCTTCTATACGTGTCTCTTTCCTTACTAGATAACGCGTAGAGGGACAACTGTTCAAGTGCGCCGGTGGCGTCTCTATATCCACAGCTTCCACCCCATTTGCGCAGTATCTGATGCAAATGCGGGTTTGCTATGGCACAATAATCCCGAAGTTGTACCTCAAATGGGACACTGTGACAGCCTCACCATTGTTTATATCAGCTGTCATTTCTCTTATTTGCTAAATTTATTATAAGCTACTATCTATTATACAATAAATGTATCTTTTTGTACGATTTGCTTTTATAGTATTAATATAGTAACCTTTATGGCAGTGTATATTAACTTTTCCCCAAAATATACACATACGAATAAAACGTTATTAAAAAATACATTATAGGATTATCTATGCCAATCGAATCATTATTACCCATATCACCGCTGCAACTAGATAGGAATGTTGCCCAACCTCCTTTTACAGAAGCTCTACAACAAACGATCGATACACAGGCTATAGGGGCTATGACTTTAACCGAAATAGAGCGTATTACCGCAGATATCTGGCCACAACAACCAATACCTAGGAGATCGCAAACAGCACATGAACTTACCGATTTATATGATGCATGTTCACTACGAGCTGAAGAACTGTTTCGAAGCAAAATAGATAGCCCACTATTTAAAGATCAACCTAACGCAGGCAGATTGCATGGCCCAAACATATTTTACTTTCTCAGACATGGACAAACAGAAGAAATGGTTTATCAACCAGCTGGCTTTGACAACCTAGTTCGTTGTGTTGCATCGGGTGCTTTCGCACATACACTATACACAACAGAATTCTACGTAGTAGAAGGTGCCCACTCTAGAACACTGGGTGTTACTCAGATACTGCACCCTGACTGGGAAGATTCAAGACCGGTAATAAAAATAAGACAAGCTGTAGTTTCGATATTAGGTGATCAAGTCAGTTTTGGCCTTAATTATTTTACAGTAAAAAATAACCTAGATGTATACCGAGCTAACGCACTTTTGACGGCTCCCATATCTTGGGACTGAAGAAAAACCACTGTATGTTAGTGAGATTGTTTACGAAGTTTTAGCCCTGCAAACAATGTTGGAATTGCGCCAATTGCAAGCACTAGCCCCATAGGATCACCCGTTTCAGGAACACGAGCTGCCATAGACCTTTTTTCTATACAAAACTGTGAGGCATCTTCATCGGTACCATCCTCTACAGAATACGCAACAACTTTGTTTACGGGACACACGACTGTCTTTGCACCAGGGAGTTTTACTTCTGGGTACGCTTTTACCTGTAAAATTTCACTTCTTCGCTCTCCAGGTTTCACATCGCCAAAGGTAAACACAACTATGCGGCTTTTAGCATTGTAACTACCACCAGAAACATACGAAACGTACGGGGGTAAAATATCTTCTACTTTAATGCTCGAGAGCGTATTACCACCAGTGTTTTGTACAACGATTTTAAAGAAAACCGCATTTTCTGCAAAATACTTAGGATCAGATAAACCCAAGTTGTCAACATATTCACCAGTTTGTGGGTTTCTCACGAGTTTATCGACGAGTACCTTGCCCTGCGTTGCTTCTCCACCATATTGTCCATAGGTGCCATCAGCACGGGCAGGTAATGCACACAATACAAAAAGAACAAAGGCAAAAGCAAAAGACGTAACAGACTTACGAATAGTTTTCATTTTCATAATTATGAGTATATCATACTATAGGTATAGTGTCAACTATGGGATATTCTGTGCACTGAGGTGTGCACAGAATATCCAATATCCAAGTTCAAATAGCCAATAAAGCTCCAAATGACAAATGTCAGAATTGGACATTTGAACTTTGACATTTATTTGATATTTGGTATTGGATATTGGGATTTCTTATTCATATTGGGTATAATAAGAAACATGAAAGTAGCCATACTCGGAGCAGGGTTTGCAGGTCTTACCGCTGCAAATGAACTTATAAAGCAGGGGCACGAGGTGCATATATTTGAAAAATCTGAACAAAGTGGCGGTGCTGCGGGAGGATTTAAGCGACCAGGTTGGGATTGGTATGTGGACTATGCATATCATCACTGGTTTACGAGCGACCATGCCATACTAAACCTTTGTAAAGAAATAGGATTTACAAAAAATATGGTGCTCCACCCTATCACAGCAACGGCATACCCGATAGATGCAGAAACAATAAATCAAGATACCAACACCGAGCAACTCTTTGAAGAATTTATCGGAACAAATGTACGAAGCTATAAACTCGATAGTCCAATAGATCTTCTGAAATTCGATAGAATATCGCCAGTAGACAGGCTGCGCACCGGGATTATGCTCGCGCTGCTAAAATTCGGCCCGGCTCTAGACACATACCACACGACTGCGGCATATACATTCTTGAAACAATGGATGGGCACACGCTCATGGGAGGTTTTATGGGAACCTCTCTTTAAACATAAATTTGATAAGTATCAGAAAGATATCAACACTATGTTTTTTTGGGCACGGACAAAACGGACAGCGGCGCTCGCCTACCCAGAGGGAGGCTACCAAGAGCTCGCGAATCACTTCTCTGGACTGCTCCAACAACACGGAGTGAAATTCCACTATAAAAGTGAGATTCTAGAGCTTCGCAAAAGCTCAGATACAAAACCTCGATTTATTCTTAAAGGTTCCGAACTTTTAAGGTTCGGAACCTCGATGACCTTTGATGCGGTGGTGAGTACGCTCCCCTCACCTGTGTTGTTGAAAATAGAAAAAGATGTTTTGCCAGAAATGTATCACAAACAGCTAACAAAAATACAATACCTCGGTGCGCAGACCGTTATTTATGAAACAAAGAAACCAGTTTTGCCCCATACATACTGGCTCAGTATAGCGTTACCACAATCACCATGGATGGTAGCGGTGCAGCACACTAATTTTGTACATCCACGCTATTTCAACAACCATCACATTCTCTACATGGCAACCTATACAAATAAACCGCTCAGTGAGAATATATGGAAAAAGGAATGTCCTGATATCCTTTGGCAACGCTCAGTGTTTATCCCCTACGCACAGCCACTGTACACAACTGAGTATTATAAATACATGCCTCAAACAACGACACCAGTACCCGGGCTTTATATTGCTAATATGGAACGCACATACCCGTATGATCGAGGCACAAACCATGCGGTTCGTGTGGGAAAGCAGGCAGCAGAAGCAGTGGAAAAAAACAGTGCCGAGGAGAGGACTTGAACCTCCAATCCCTTGCGAGAACACGCTCCTGAAGCGTGCGCGTCTACCAATTCCGCCACCTCGGCTTTTAAGTTAGTATAGCATAGTGATTTTTGATATTGGATATTTGGGTTTCTTGTTATACTTAACTTATGCCAACAAAAAGCCGCCTCTGGTATTTATTCAAAGCCATGCGCCCAAACCAATGGGTGAAAAATTTTGTTGTGTACGTCGCAATTCTTTTTAACGGACAGCTTTTCAATGGCCCACTCTTCCTAATTTCCACATACGCGTTCTTTATTTTCTGTGCAATCTCAAGTGCATCATACTTGCTAAACGATATTATTGATCTCCCGTACGATAAACTCCACCCAGTCAAAAAAAATAGACCACTTGCAAGTGGGAAAGTTACACTTGCCGATACTTCGTTTACTATGTTTTTGTTGGTACTCGTAGCCCTCGCCGGCGCTCTCACTCTTCGTATAGCGTTCGGAAGCATCATATTCATTTTTTTTCTCATACACGTTTTGTACTCAACAGTATTAAAAAAGCAAATTCTATTTGACATATTTGCCATTTCATTTTCGTTCATGTTACGGCTTTTTGGCGGAGAACTTATCACCGGTTACCATGTTCCTATTTGGCTCTGGCTTACTACATTTTTCTTCTCGCTTTTTATTGCCTCTGTGAAGCGGCACAGCGAATTTATTAATCAAGGATCAAAAACCAGACCGGTGTTAACAAAATATACGAATGAACTCCTCATGTTTTTGGTGAACGCATTTGCGGTACTCTCTATTTTTTCTTATTCATTTTATGCATTTGTCGAAAAACCACCGCACATTCGAACAAAACTCAGCTATATACTGGAACCAATATTCCGATCGGCCGACACACGTAAGTGGTTTATGTTGACCGTGCCTTTTGTGGTATTCGGTGTGGCTCGCTATGCTCAACTCCTCTATGAGCAGCGGAAGGGAGAAGCGCCAGAGAAACTAGTAACACAAGATAAAACGCTCATCGTAACCATTCTCTTGTGGGCATTGGTATTGGTTAGCTTAATCTACGTAATATAGCTCAATATAAATTTGACGTATGTGATAAATAGGACATATATGCCCATACAATTAATTATTGCATGCACGACGTGAACGAAACAAATACTGAACAAACTGACCAACCAGAAGAAGAAAAAAAGCAATCGCTCGGCAGCCTTTTAGCTGGGTTGGGTGCTGCAGGTATGGTTTATATGCTTACCCGCGATAAACGCAGCGAAACTATCGATACATGGAAACAAGACTTCTTGAAAAATGCTCGCGAACAAAACCCTGAGCTTGAGCGCATTTATACTACACGCACAGGATTTATGCGACGAGCTGTTTCAAAGAAAGCTCGCAATGACTTTTCTGCACAATTAAAAGAGCAAGCGCGTATTGAGCGTTTTACCGACAGTCTCTTTGAACGTACTGGCACCAATATACTACGAGGAGAAGTATCCGCTCCAGATATATTTACAATCCACCAGAATTTGGCAAAACTGCACCCTCAGGAAAGCGCTCTTATATCTGAGGACACTATCATACAAGCACAGAAAACGCTCGCACAAAAATACTCAGCAAGAATTGAACAGATAGAACAAAAGATGTCGCCAAAAGTGCTCGCTGAAAAAAAGAAAACAGAGCATGAAAGCGCACTCGAGCACTTCTTTGATGAAGTAAACGCACAAAAACCCAAGCTTGATCCAAAAAAAAGAGAACAAATGCTCTCTGTCATGAAGGATGCATTAGCTACGGGAACAATAGCAATTGACCCTCTCAGAACCGATCAGTTTGGCGAAGTAGTTCACGAAGCATACCAAAAAAAAGTAGGTATACAAACTCAGCTAACTGCAGAAGAATTGGAACACCTCTACACATTTACCGAGCGTTATAGAGAAGAAGTAGTGTTACAGGAAAAAACAAAAAATCTGTTTACAAAAAAATCGCAACTTCCAACCCCAATCAAAGCACGAAATGCTGTGTTTCTAGGTTTCCAAGATGAGTTTTTTTCAAAGACTATGCAAGAGCCGGGATTCGCGCAACTACTCGATATAACGAAGAGTGAACACGAAACTCCACAAGAGTTCTCTACTCGGCTTGATACTGCCTCCCAAACACTTTCGCAACTGCGGGGATTTTCATATGAGGTAACTTCATTTCACGACAATCTTTTTCTACAACTTAATCAAACCCCAGGATTGAACCAAGCGCGAGTTGCAAACGCTAACTACATTACAGACCTACTCAAAAAGTATCCCTATTTGCAAAAAACCATCGAAGGAGCGCGCATATTTCAACTACAAATGAAGGCCGCACAACGCTATGAAGACGCATATAAAGACGCGCTTAACGACATTCCAAAACAAGCATTACCTCCTATCATTGCTTCCGAAGATGCACTCACTGCAACCAGTAGGTTTGAGGCTTTGCTGAGAACGGGTAATCTAAGCGAAGAGGAAATACAAAAGCGAGTTCATAACTATCAAAAGACCGCACAACAAGTCATGGAAGAAAGATTAATAAACGGTGCCAAAACGCCTCTCTATGAGACTATATTCAACAGATATGCTCAACAGAACCCCAATGTTCTTCCAGAAGAACAAATAGCACTTACCCGTCCGCAGGGACAAATGGATCAACTTTCAAATAGAGTATTCTTATTACCCGAACAAACAGAGGAACAGAAACACGGTAATACCGAACGAAAGTTAATCAAACAAGTTCTTTCTCAAGACCAATCAATTTCTCAGCTATCTCTACGTTCATACATGCGTAGTCTTTTTTCGTGGTTCAGAAAAGCAGCAGATAAACTTTTTTCCGGCACTCTTCGCACCGGCTCGGAATTATTAGGTCGTACCTTTGCAAGGCCTGCACTATCCTCTGCTGGGTCAAGTGCAGGGAGAATGGCAAGCAATCAAGCCTTGAAACTGGCGGGGAAACTTGCAGCCAATATTCCTATTGTTCGCGTTGTTATTATCGCTACTGTAATCATTATTCTCGTAGTATTTCTAATGGTGGGTTTAGACACAAAAACGATGCTTGCAGCACAGCCATATGAAATGCAGCAAAATGCAGTGCTACAAGCGTCAACCACTACACCAGCCTCAGTCGTAACAACGATTCCGACTGCACAACCTGAGACTCCGTATGTGTCAGCACCGGAAAGTCTCTCTCAAATAGTAGAATTTGCATCTGAAAAAACACAAACACCTGTACCACTACTCTTAGGCATCTCACATATAGAAGCATCAGGGACGTGGAATTATTCAAAAGATGAACTTGCACAGTACAATACGTACGGGTGGTGGACAACTCCAGATATAACAGTAGCCCAAATAAAACGAGGATACGGATATGATACCTGCACTGGTTATATTCCCGCTGACAGCGTGCACGGTGGCGAACAAGCGGTAAAGATGAACGGAACTATTTGTGTAGATTATCCCGATGGAACAAAATCACAAGTTATGGGTGCGATGCAGTTTAATATACTTACGTGGAAGGGTTTTGCAGACAAAATAAAACAGGCTCTTTCGATTTCTCGTGAACCAGATAGACGAGTGTTGGCCGAAGCATTTATGGGTGCTGGATTCTTTGTGAAAGGAAGAAGCGGAGCGAGCTCTGCCACAAGTTGGACTATTATGGAAATAATCAAAGCATCAGCTGCATATCATACTGGTGGGACCAAGTGTTCCTACGCATATGGTAAACATACCGGTAACTATTGTCGAGAAGTCTGTGTGATATATAATCAGTATAGTCAGCAGTACGGAGCAGAGCCAGTTGATTGTTCAATCACATTGCAATACTAAGAAATGTCAAATAACAAATACCCAATTACCAACAAAATCCCAAATCCTAATATCCAATGTCAAAGGAATGACAAAGTCCAAATGACAAAGACAGAATTTGATTTCAAAAATTTGACATTTGAACTTGGGATTTCACTTGACATTTGTCATTTGAGATTGGGATTTACTATTTATAAGTATCCGAGTTTACAATACTGTTATGGTTTCTAAGACAAAGATAATACTCATAACGATAGTGTTGGGAATACTCCTCACTATCGTAGCTATAGTAAATAGATTGCCACGCAAAAATCCATCAATGCCAACACAGACGCCTTCTCCAACAACCGCATCTACTCCACAGCCCGGCGTACAAAAAAGTAATATCATCCCCATAACTCCACCAAAAAATACTCCTCAAATAGATACACTTCCACAAAAAACAGTATCCTCACTCATAACTGAACTTCCATACGAAACTGATAGTATGCTTATAGAATATTATCCGCATGATCAAGTAATCATGGCCACTATGAAAAAACCCGGTGAAGAAAATATAACCAAAGCAGTTCTCTGGCTCACCGAACAAGGAGTAGTAGACCCAGAACAAAATGCAAAGGTTATATTTAGCTACTGGAAGGGAGAATAACCACTGTTGCATTGCACAACGGTGGAATATCCAAGTTCAAATATCCAATGTCAAAGCCGCCTGCCCGCTTCGACGCGAGGCGAGCCGGCGAGGCAGGTAAAGTGTCAATTCCCAATGATAAATGTCTGAATTGGAAATTGGAACTTTGACATTTGTTGGATATTGGTTATTGGGTATTGGATATTTCCTTACAGCCGTGCCCGTTGCGCTATCTCATAATCAACTACTTCGCTGGGCTTACCAAATTTAAGACGAGAGAGTTGGATAATCGCCTCTGCAACTTTTTTATTGCGCCTCTTATCTTCTTTATCCATATCTTTCGTCATATCCACAGAAAAGGGAGCAACCGGTTCGTTATCAATGCTCGTTTTCATATACGCATGGAAACGCTCAATATTGATAAGGTCGTTCTCGTTGAAGATCGGTTGAAATTCATGCTGCAGATAATTTGCGTCCGTTACGCCCACACGAAATGAAACGACACTTCCTACGTTACCAAATATAGCATTTTTCACCTCTTCTTCCATCTGACCTATGAACTGGTTTGCTACCGTCAAATTGAGCTTATATTTACGAGCCTCAGACAGAATGGTGGCAAAGTCTGCTGTCGCAAAGTTCTGAAACTCATCGACATATAAGTAAAAATCTTTTCGCTTTTCTTCGGGCATATCTGCCCTACTCATAGCGGCAGCGAGTATTTTCGGTATGAGCACCAACCCTAAGAAGCTCGAGTTCTCTTCTCCAAGCTTACCTTTTGAAAGGTTTATGATGAGAATCTTTCCCTCGTCCATAACTTTTCTAAAATCAAATGAGCTTTTACTCTGGCCGATGATATTGCGAATCATTTTATTTGTCACAAAACGGCCGAATTTTGAGGCGATATAATCGAGCACTTCCGACTTATGGAAATCAGATGTCTGGGCTATCTGATCTGTCCAGTAGCGGCGGATAATAGGGTCTTTCACCTTTGGCAAAAGCTGATTCACAAACTTAGGATCGGTTAATATTCTGTTTACTTCTATAAATGTATTTCCCTCTTCGCACATGACGGTAAGCATTGCATTTCTGACTGCATGTTCAAAACGCGGACCCACGATACCAGTACGTTGCGGATCGTATAATTTATACATAAGATTTATAATGGCGCTTGCCATGAAATGCTTTTGCTCTTCTGTATTGGCTTCCATGATATTCAAACCCATAGGTCGTTCACTATCGGAAGGGTCAAAATAGATAACATCTTCTGCACGCTCCGGTGGAATGAGCTCCATTATTGATTCTGCAGCGTCTCCGTGTGGGTCAATAAAACAAATACCCTTCCCTTTTTTAATATCTTGGCTAATCATAGAAATGAGCAGTTGAGTTTTCCCAACACCTGTTTTTCCGGCGATATAGACATGGCGTTGCCGATCTTTTGGCCCTATAAATACAGGAACGCGCACCCCTCTATATTTAGAAAAGCCAATAAAAACACCTGTTGAAGGCATGTTTGTTGGTGACGGTGCACGCTTGGCTTTGAGCCAGTTTATATGCGGTGTTTCAACCGTTTTATTGGGTAAGTGAAAAAAAGTAGCAAGCTCATCTGGCGTTAAAATCGAAATACAATGCCAGCGCCAAAAATCAACAAGTGGAAAAAAACGATAAATAAGATTGTACATAAAACCGGCCTTCAGCATTATCTTTGCACCACCGAGCGAATTCAAGTCTGAATTGTACTGGGAGAGTGAACTCTTTATGTTAGCTAAGTGCATCTTTGCAGCTTCAGAAGAGGTAGAGTTCACTACGATGCGAATGACTGTTGCAAAGCCTGGACGGGAACATTTATCGTCAATTTTCTCAAGCACCTTTTGATCGACTTTATACGTCGCTTTCTCAGGGTTGGTTTCCTGTTTTTTTGTATCTGATACATAGCTCTTTCCCTCACTTTTCCAGTGCTTCTCGGCTGGTTGAATGAGTATTTGCAAAATCGCACCTTCACCTTCTGAAAGCTTCGACATTGCAGATGTTATAGAGGCTATCGAATCATTGGGCATGTCTTTATACGTTTTTAGTGGGTAATACACCGTTTCTTTTTGTACCATCGCATCGAACGCAACATGACCGTTCTCGGTAAAAATATTGGGCTCATCAACGAGTGTGATGTCTGCATTTGGATAACTTGCGTACAGTTGTTTCTCAAGGAGATCTTTAAGCCGCACTGGTACATGAATATAAAATGAGATATCTCCCTCTTTTGCTACTATTTCAAATCCGAGCGTCTCTTCAAGATCAAGAAACGACATCCATTTTTTCCCTTTTTTTATTGAATAGAGCGACGTAAAAAACTGCTCTGCTGCATCTATTTTTATTTCATTGTCTTTCGGCATACGCACGTGCAACGCTACAGTATCGAGTGCTATTTCCTCTCGTTTACCAATTTTGAATAAAAATATCGAGACTTTGAAGAGTACGATAGATAAAAACACAAAAATAATAGTACCTATACCAAGTGATACATAAAGTTGAATACGAAATAATAACTCTGGAGTAATAAACGATTCCATAAAAACAGTATACAGCATGTACACTGTTTAAAGCGAGTTCTATATGAGAAAAAGTGCGGGGAAATCCCAAGTTCAAATATCAAATATCAGAATTGGACATTTGAACTTTGACATTTGTTGGATATTTGTCATTGGATATTGGAATTTCAGTGGATATTGGGATTTGGATATTTGATATTCCATGTACCCTACGTGGTACGTGGCACTACCAATTCTTTCCCGGGCCAAAGCTAACTCCTCCACCATTGAGTACTCCGTACAACATAGATGTTGGTGGGTATGTCCTGTTGGTAATGTAATATCTGAGCTGTCGTGTCACCGTATTTTTTAATTCTGGGATGGTTGCCGTTGAACTAATAATCTTTCCTTGTTCAGGTAAATTTTGGTCTCCCTCAAATGCAACAGAAACACCATCGCCATACAATACCCAAGCCGAAATAAAGTCTGGCGTAGCAATATCACTAATCGTCGATAAATCAAACTGAAAGTCATACCACCCAGTTTTTCCGCAACTATTACCAACAGACGCAGTTGCCGCATTTTCTATCTTGGGGCTTTGCGATAGGCTTGCGTTTGCCGCAAATGGGTACATAGCATACTGTCCACCGGTGGTGGTATAGTATACGTGGGCTAACATAGAAGCATC
Organism: Candidatus Roizmanbacteria bacterium; assembly: GCA_024654535.1. Lineage (GTDB taxonomy): Bacteria > Patescibacteriota > Microgenomatia > UBA1406 > UBA1406 > JANLHL01. Next base: position 44,515 of record JANLHL010000007.1, read on the forward strand.
TGAACTGTCCCAACAGAGAGTAAGAGAAGTCCCAGCGTAAGTGGCAAGATCTACCATTATATTCTCCCCAGAGCTCGTCGTAACGTTCTGCGCAGCAAGATCAAAAATAGGACTACTACCAACAAGACTACTTGTGGTATTCACCGCTACACCGTCTAAAGAATATTGCTTGTTTGTATAGCTACCCTCTTTGAGCAACTTCAGCGCATCTTCCATCGCAGATTCTGCCGCATAATATGCTTTTTGGCTCTTTTCTTCTATCTTTGCTCTTCGCTGTTCATACACCATTTGGGTAGCAACGGATGCACCAATAATAGCAAATATCGACATAAGCAGTGCCGCAATGATAACCACCTGCCCCCGCTGTTTCACATGTGAGTTGGATATTGGATATTGGATATTGGATATTTTCATATATTATTCTCCCATTCTATGTTTATATGGCTGCCAAAGATTAGTCAGTGCAACATCCTCCATCATTGCATACATATACGCAGGATTATACTGCACAGTGAATGGGACAGCATTGTCATTGGCAGCTCCCAATGTACGATTTATCAATAGCGAGCCTTGTACCATGAGCGAACCATTCAATGTAAACGCACCTGTTGTAACCGCTCTGTCATAATTTGGCGTTCCGTCATCTTCAATGGTGAGATTCCCATAGACAATGTAAATACCTTCAAGTGTAGTTACCCCTGCATCTATTGTGAGATTCCCATCTATTATAAACACTTTATACGAATCGACCGGTACTGAAATATCGCTCGTTATTGATAGATTTTGATCGTACATAAAAATCGTACCGGCAGGATCTGAAGAAATAACGCTGTCGGCAGTAGCGATTGTTGCCACTGTTCCAAACTGTTGTTTGACATCTGCATAACTTTGATACCCGTTTAGATTTGTAATGCTCGGCGCAGTGACTGGTTTCTTGCTTGCTCCCTCTTTTGCATACCAGTTCACCGGAGAGCCAATATTGTCTGGGCTGACCGCACCGGTAATGGAACCATTTATGATCGATAGACCATTTTGAGTGCTTGCAGAATAGTTAAGGTAGTTATTTGCACCCATCATTACGGTACTTGGTACGTCCATAGTCAGGTTTGAGTGTGTGTAGAATGTACCGTTGACTACTTGCATCCATACGCTTGAAATACGAGTTAAGGCAATTTTGAGCGTTTGAGTCAGTCCATTATTTGAAGCACCACCGGCAATAACGGCACCGCCGTCTTTTATGGAGACATCAGCTATAGCACCTCCAGAAGCACTTCCACAGCCACCGCCATATGCCGTAGCACTAATCCAACTCAATGCATATTCACCAGTTGTGTTGACACCAAATGTGCTACTCACAATATCTGCAGTTGTAAAATAGTAGTAGGGTAGAAATTTAAAACTCGTCATGTCCAACGTTTCGCTTGTAACCGATGCCCCATTACCTCCGTATGTATATGGCGAACCACCACTTTTGTAAAAAATATCAAACAGGGGAATAAGTGAACTGAGCGTTGTGCCAGCTGAGCCACAAATAGACATGGGACTTACCTCATAAAATGATGAGTACACTTTCACATCGGTTCCATTCCAAATATCGAGTGAACTTGCCGACAATACACGACCAGTGGTCGTGCCTGCCCAATCGGTTGCAGACAAGTAAATATTACCGACAATGGGGCCCGTTGCACCCTCTTTGGCTATGCCTGATAAGTCGAGAGTAAATTGCAACGTGAGCGTATTGCCAGCGACAATAGCTGATGTATTGGAAATTGCAATAACACCATAGTGCGATGTATTACTCAGGTAATTTTCACTAACGAGCGTATAGTTAGCACCGTCCCCGCTATCGGTATATTTTATACGGTAAATATCACCGTTTGCCCCGTTGTTATCTGTATCAAAATAAATGTATGCGCTTGCAATGTCTGAGATCGCATTTCCCGTTGCAACTGCCACATTGTTATCTATATCGGTAAATACTGCCTCAATCGTAACCTTTTTATTATTGTTATCGTCAAGATCTACAATAAGATCTTTATTGTTACAACTCACGCCGTTACATGCAGTGCCACCAGAAGAGTTGAGAATAGTATTTGAACCCGCAGTTACCGTTGGTGCATTCTCAACATAATTCAGGACGATTGATTTTCCGCTATGCGAAGCCCCACCTTGATCAAGATGATTTGAAACAGTATATTGACCACTGCTGCGCGTATTTGAAGCCCCGCTAAACTGGGTAAAATCGCTTCCATTTATGTAAAAGCCAGTGTCAGTGCTTTGCATGGTAATAGTACAGTTGTTTGCACCACCATAGTTTACGTATGGTAAATAGAACACACTTGTGAGAGATCCACTCGAGGGAATACCGATAGTTTGCGTCGTTTTATCGACTGCGTCGACTGTATAGGCACAGCTTGAAACAAGTTGTGCGTTCCAGTTGCCTGTTTTTGCGGTGTCGCCGTCGCGCAAGCGTGAAGCTTGGACGGGTATATCTTTGCCATTCCATATATCGAGCAAACTTAAACTAGCAATATCTGATGCATTCCCTCCGTTTCGCCATTGCGATGTATTAAGATCGTACATCCAACAGATACTCCCATTACATGTTGATACATACCCTGTAACCGAGTTTGTCCATCCAGCTGTAGGCCCACCATTTGACCAAGGATATATGCCACTGTACGGTTGAACGACCCACGTTGTAATATCTACACCTGTTCCGCCACTAATCCACGTGCTATTTACGGAATCATATCTCCAACAAATATTTTTATTACATATGGTTGATATTTTACTGACTGTATCATCCCATCCAGCCGTAGGCCCGCCGTTTGACCAAGGATATATGCCATTATACGGTTGGACATTCCATCCACCCTCACTTCCTGTTTTTAATACTCTTCCTGAATTTGCTGTCGTAAAATCTTCTGCTTTTAAGTAAATATTAGAAAAGAAAGCTCTATCTTTTACAATTGCAGATACATCCATATTAGCAAATATAGTAAGCGTATGGGTACCACTGTCGTAAGAAGCATCTAAGCCAGACAACGTGATGGCACCATTCTCAGAATGTGTTCCATCATAATCCGTGCCTGGGTCTGAACTTAGCATATCTGAAGCATTTATCACCCCATCGCTATTATTTGAAAACTTGATGCGATAGAAAGTACTATCGGCATAATCGGTATTATTGTCGAATATAATCCACGCGTAGCGAAGATCGGTAACGCGGTTTAATGAGCCGTCAGGAACATCAACATCGGTAAACGTTGCTTTCACCCTCACTTTTTGGTTATAGTTGGTGTCAAAGTTAGTAATGAAATCTCCACTATTACACGAGCTATCTGTGCATGCTACAGCCCCAGAACCGTCAAGGATAGAAAAACTACCAGTGGTTGGAGCGGTGTTGGTAAAGTTGGGCGTTACCGTAAGTGTGGCACTTGCACAACCTTGTGCATCAAAACGCAATGGGACTGATTGTGGGAAAGAGCCTGCGTCTGTATATAAAGTCATAGCAGTCGCTACTGGAATAGTACCTGAAAAAGCCCCAGTGGACGGGTCAATACTTATGCCCAAATCGGCAATTAAATTCTTCCAGAATACGCCATTTTTATAAATAGCTACCTCATCTGCTCCATGAGTGGCATCTTTTTTTGCCGTTCCTGACATGGTGAAACTAGTTGCGTGCAAAATGTTCTGACCGTCGGCAGGAGACGTAACTGCAACAGTGTAGGAACAACCACAGTCTGCAGTGCAAACATCGGAAACGTTATAACAAAATGTCCCTGTACATGTACCATCCCACGTCATTTTATATCGTTTTACGATCCCTGTCCTTCTGTCTGTTGATGCGCACGCACCAGCACCACATGCATAATCGGGAACTGTATCATCACAACTGGCATCACACGCAGGCGCTGGAGTTGGAGTTGGGGTGGGAGTTGGAGTGGGCGTGGGGGTAGCGGGTGGAATATATGTGCAACCGTCTGATGTATAAATCCAAGAGCCTGCATCTCCACCACTCCAACAATCGCCTGATGTAGAAGACGTAGCTCCAACAGTCCCACAACTTCGTGTAGAAAACCAAGAATATCTCACACATGATGTCTGTAGATTATCGGTATCGCAAAAATCACTATGGGTTGTTTCACTCATATTACATACATAGCCTGATAAGCCATCAAAATCACAACTATAACTAAGATAGTCGTACGAACCTGAGCCTGTACAAGATTGGGCAATCGCTCGAGATGGATCAATTATCAAATGAAACTGGAAGATAAACAAGAAAAGCAAAATTGCTTTAATAAATATCGATCCAATATATCTGTATATATTGTAGTGGTCAAATCTATTATTCCACATAATAGATTTGACTTATTATAATTGGGCAAAAATCATCAGGTAATTTATTTACTGGAGCTGTATGTAAGACATTCAACAGATTTTTGGTATTGCCAGAGAGACAGTTAAGATATTTACTTTGTTGAAACTTTTTTTTTGCGAGAGCAATCAACGCTGGAGTATAACTCCGAACTACAACCACAACTTCTTTCTTCTCTTTTAACAGTGTTTCTGCATCAATAGGAGTATATAATCCACCGGTCCAAGTTTCTCTGTGTTCAAAAAAACTATTACCTTTGATTTTGGTAATGGCGACATTTTTGTCAGATAGTTGATTAAACAAGTAAGTAAAATTGGCGCTTTTCGTCTCACCAGATTCATTTTTTAACAACAAAATAAATCTTGCATCATTCCTTGTACGTATTGTTTTTTGAACTCTTCCAACTATCTTATATACTGATTTACCTGTGTCAACTTCAACAATTCCACAGTCAATAGATTTATTAGCTTCATTTTTAAATAGGTCACATTTTATTATTTGATTTTTACTGTTAAAGAATAAAAAAATGGACAAGCCTATTAAGAAGATTGATGCAATAGTTATTAGTATGATAGGGCTTTTCACATTAGTTTTAAGAAAATACTGCACAAATTCTCTATATATAAATAGACAATACACCGTCACACTATTTCAGTATATCAAGAAATCAATAATCAAATATGAAATTAAAAAAAATGAAAATTAGTCTTTTATATTTTTATACCAGTCCAAACTCACAATAGCTACAATTATTTCCACTGAAAAGATATTAGAATCAGATAGTATTACCTTACTAGTGCTGATGGTGTTGAAGGATCCATAGCTGTCCATTGTAACCATGGATGCTGAAGCGCTTCATAGTAAGTTGTAGCTTCATCGGTAGTAGTTAAACTGGACAAACCGAACTCACTTTCAATTTCATCCGCTATCTTCTGGGCTTCAACAGTATCATTACTTAAACTAGCCTCATACAAGCTCACAATAAGGCTATTGAAATATGCTTCTCTTGACTTAACTACATCAAGCCCATTAACAGACCTGCTATCAACTTGAATTCCACTTGCTTTGGCGTCATTCTGCTCTTGGTTATTTAACTTCAAAATAGTGAGATCACCCGTAGTAGAAACCGTATTTGGGTTTGCAGGCGTTCCAAATCTACCAACTACAATTTTGCCCACGTTTTGTTGAAATATCTGTGCCATTGTTTCAGAAGGGGTTAGGTTGGTAGCGTTTGGTAATGGTTCATTAATAATATGGCTATTTGGCAAAGTAGCATCTATACGAGATAACGCTATGTTATCGACAGGTCCTCTACCAAGCCCAAAGGGAATTTGCAGTCTTCTGCCTCCAATATCAAAACCCAATACGACAAAATAGAAATTCACTCCGGGGACACCTTCGATTTGTTGTGAAATTGTTCCTAGATCGACCCCTTGGTATACTGCTCGTAGATATGGTTCGCCTCCCATCCCTATTACTTCTGGGTTAGAATACATCAGGCCTAAATTTGGACCAATTTGCTTGCCAATGGCTTGATCTACACTTGCTCCGATATCATGCATGTTTATTATCGGAGGTGGAGTTACTTTTCCACCTATTCCAATATTGTAACCATAGTTATTAATGTATGTATCTAATTCAACATCTGTAATTGTGCTAAAAACTCCACTTTCAAGAACAGATAATACAGGAACATCTTCTGCCGCAACCGCAGGCGCCTGTGCGGTAATTGGCGCATCATTTTGGACAATATTTATCAATTCCCATCTACCTAATACTGGGTTAAATCGATATTTGGAAATCTGCTGATTCGTTGATGATTCCTTTACCATCGCAAAAAATCCGCCTACTTCTTGTGAATATACCACACTTGCACCTAGGTCTACCCCAATGTCACCTTGTGTAAGTGGTGGTACGGCTGTTTGCGTACCGTCTGGGCCGCTAACTACACCAACTCCATTTGCCAATACTTCGTCTAATAAATTTGCACCAGTTATAGTTGTAAGATTGGTTATTACATCAGCAGCAACTACCTGACCAAACATTGCATTAAGCTGGTCACGAGTTAGTTGGACGCCATATTGGTCAAGTAGAACATCGCTTGTCGGATCTTGTGGAGGGTTGACATTAAACATAAACAAAGAGTCTTGGCCAACTGCTATAGCTCCATAACCTGTGAGTTGCGATCCTTTTGGAATGGTTATGCCTACTGGAAAACCCATACCTCCACTTATAGTAACATCATTCATCAGAGGATCTATATTTACAGTATGATATTCTTGTGGAATCCCAAGCGCTCGGCTCATCTGAACACCACCATCTGGCTCTGCGTTAACCGCCCTTGTAAAATCTACAAGAATTGTATTTTGATCTGCTTGATTCTGAATATCAGTAAGAAGAACTTGGACAGCAGGTGGATAGCCACTTTCGCTACCTCCACCAATTTGTGCAAAAGGCGCAAATAAAGCATCTATCGATACAGAGCTTGAAGGTAGTGGAGCTGCGACCGTTTCCGTCATTGTTGAGGAAGAAGAATATTTAGTCGTAATCCAACCCGCTATATCTTCTTGTCCATCGACTCTTATGATTACAGGAATCCACGTAAAACCACTTCCACTTGTTGTCTTTCTGTTTGGATCTACTGCGAAGGTTGAACCTTCGACAGCTCCTGTAATAACGTTTGTCGCACCTACACTAGGAGTGCTCCTGATATTTGTGCCCGTAGTTGCAACGCGCGCAGAGTATTCAACAACACGGTCCTGCGGTGCAACAAGAGCAATAGGAACAACCGTATCTGTGATAGGCTTAGTTTCAGATAGAACAGCAGTTATGTCAGCAAGCATCGAATGATTAATTGAGTTTGGTTGGGCTGCAGGACTATAAGCTAATGCATTATCTGCAGGTAATGGGGATGCAGATCCTGAGATAGGGGTTGGATTTGGAGGAACAGCACCTTGCGCTGCAACTGTTTCTGGTTTAGCTCCACAACTGGTTACTGCCAAAGATAAAGCCAATACAGCTGTAGGTACAACTTGCCTTAAAATGTCAGGTGGTCTCATATGTAAAATACTAGCATTATAGGATATATAATGTCAAGGGATAATTTTTGTTTATACTATCGGCTAAGCTTACATATTGAATATTCACTCTTTACTAGAGGATAGTTATTATCTATGCACCCTGTCGTTTTACTTTCTCCTCGTCGTAGCGTAAGAAAGGCTTATAATACGCTATATTTCCTGCAATATTTCTCATAAGCGTTTCAAATAGAATACCTCCTGGAATTATAGCTGTTGTTCCTGATGCGAATAGTTGTCCTTTTGTATGTGCGCCAAGTTCTTGATTTGAAAGCATACTCTCACGAAATAGTTGGGCCATATATTGTGGATTCCTTCTACTTAAAATGTCGACTCCATCATTCATAATTCTCATGCCAACCTTAGATACTGCATATATAATTGGCACTAAAATAGTGCGCACATCAGCAGTCAGAGAATCACTGTGTGCAATAAGCTCTGGCAGCAATGAAAACAATAGCAACGGACCGCCTTCTTCTATAATTCTTGCTACATTTCTTACATTCAGAAAGTCTCGCATGGGTGGAAACCCTTCATTCTGTCCCCAACCATATTTACTCATTGTGTGCGCAAAAGTAATATCACCTAAGCCATGTCGTATACATCGCTCCAACGCACCGGCGACAGCTACTCTTGATACTTTTTCACCAGGACGAGTTTTCGCCGATACAGCTTTCCATAATTGAGATGGGTCAATTGTAAGTGCATATGCACCGGTGAACGAGTGGTCCAAATTGTATTCTTGATAAGGACTTGGGAGCGAAGTAATTGTATAGACATCGCTCGGCTGAGGAGATTTCCCAAAAGAATACTTCACGGGTGGAGTGCCATATATCGTACACAACGCATCATGTTGTGCCATGCTCACCTCAAAGTCGCTCCAGTAACCAAAATCCTCAAAATTCCAAACAGCAAACCGACTATCAGGTTTGTTTGTTATAGGAACCCATGTTGCCCTTTTATTTGTTTCTGGTGAACTTCCATCTTCTGCTGACATGGCTTATAGTATATAACACCTGTCAATTTATTTATTAAATCAACTACGAAATACACTTCCTTAGAAAACTTTCTATTATTTATTTGTGCTCTATCGGACTTCCTGTATCGTTTTATCGACTATAATCCGTGGCTTATTTTATTAAGGTTCCGTACCTTTAAGGGAGGATAGGTTGTTTAGGCTTCGAGGAATTCGCGATAGTTGCGGTCGGTGACGAGAAATTGGGTACCATCGTGATTCAGTATCTTCCATGCACATTTGCGCACCATGCCTTGGATACGGCGGTTGAGTGTACGAATACCCGGATCAAACCCGAGCGGTCGTATGATGAGTGGCCATACATTGTCCTCTATCCGGAGGGTATTCGTATCGAGCGCAACCTCTTTTATGGCGCGTGGTAATAAATACTCTTTTGCAATATAGAGCTTTTCTTCATCAGAGTAGCTGGGCATTTGTATAATTTCCATACGATCAAGCACCGCTGTCGCTATCTTATTTGTATTATTCGCCGTCGCTACAAAAATCGCATCGGATATATCAAAGGGGTAATCTATATAATGATCAACGAATGCTTTGTTCTGTTCTGGGTCTAACAATTCTACTAATACACCCATTATTTCATTGCGTTTTTCGTCGGATACACGATCAAGTTCATCAAGTAAAATGATCGGATTTCTAACCCCGACTCTTCGTAAACTTCTCATGACAATACCCGGTTCTGCCTCAGTATGGGTGCGTGAAAGCCCACGGAGGTCGAGCCCAGATGACAGCCCACCGAATGGTATTCGTACAAGTTTCCTGTTCAATGCTTCTGCCATAGAAACAGCCATCGTAGTCTTACCAGTTCCGACAAGACCAACGAAACAAAGTATGGGTGCATGGAATTTGACTGTTGCAGCAGTCTGTTTGATGTTTTCTATTGGAGAGAACTCACCTTCGGAAATATTGTTTAAGGCTTTGTGACGCTGTAAGATTATAACAGACATGTACTCTAAAATGCGCTTTTTTATATTGTCCAAACCGTAGTGATTCTTATCAAAAATAGAACGCGCACGAGAGATCTCTAGCGTATCAATACTCTCAGAATTCCATGGCAACGATAACACCCACGTAACATATCGTTCGATTTGATCAAACACAATGAATGAAGATCCACCTCCTGCTTTCATAACAAATTCGAGCCTATCTAATTGATCGGTCAGCTTTACCGTCAGATCTTCGGGTAGCTTGGCATTGAATACTTTATCTTTGAGTTGTGAAACTTGAAACTGCATATTTTCAGTATATCTTATTTATACCTTTTTTTAAGGTATTCCATATGGCGTGAACGGGCACGTTCGAACTTCTCAAAATCCAAGCTAAACTCTACAAGCATGCGAGCTGCATATTGTGCACCAAGGTAGTGAGGCATAAGCACATAAGTAGCGCCTTCTTCGTACAGCGCAATCGCCTCATCAATGCGCTGTGACAACACAATAATAATTGCTTTTTTATTGTTCATGCGTGTATGGCGAACGAGGAGCGTATTTGCTTCAATATCTGCAATAGTAGATACCACCAAATTCATGTTCGCAAGCCCCAACTCTTCTAAAAATTCAACATCTTGTGCATCTCCATACTTATACAAGATACCCTCTCCTTCGAGGCGTCGTATAGACTCTGGATTGAAATCTATGACAAGAAAGCGTTTGCCCAATTTTTTAAATGAATTCACAAAATCCTCGCCTACCCGATCGTATCCAAATAAGAGCGTGTCATGGGTGGCAGTATAGTTCTTGCTTGATTTATGTGTTTTTCTAATCTCAAGACGAGCAAGAAGTGGAGAAAAAAATCGGTAGATGTCATTGCCATACAGTATGAAATAAGTCGAAACGGGGATAGTAATAAGCCCGACGAGCGTCACTAGTGATACAACATCGCTTGTGATAAAACCAGACGTATAGGCAATAGACATGAATATGAGCGAAAATTCACTAATCTGTGCCAAACTTATTCCTGTGAGAAAATTTACTCTTCGGTTGTAGCCCAACAGATTCATTGAATAAAAGACGATAAATGGATTCCCAATGAGCACAAAGAGCGATAGAACGATAGCTGGTACGAGCTGTTGACCAAGCATGGGTAACTGTATATGCGAACCGAGGAGTATAAAAAAGAGCACAACAAAAAAATCACGAAGTGGTTTAAGACGAGAACTGATTTCATATGCATAAGGCGTAATAGAAAGAGTCACTCCTGCAACGAGTGCACCGATTTCTAAAGAAAAACCTATGATTTGAAAAAGGGCTGCAAGACCAACTCCCCAGGCAATGGAAAATAGAAACAGGAATTCCTGTGAATAAGCCAAAAAACTGGCGATTTTACTTAAGACAAACTGAGAAAAAATATACAATGCTGCAACGAGAAGTATTCCTTTCATGAGTACGAACAAGACGGTGAAGATTACCTGTTGATCGCCGGCATTGCCAAGTGCTGGCAGCACAACCATAAGTATGGTGGCAACGATGTCTTGCAGCAACAATATACCAATGGTGACCTTCCCATAAAACTTATCCAGGTCCCCCTTATCGGCAAGATATTTCAATACAACGATAGTGCTTGAAAACGTGAGCGCAATTGCAATAAATGCTGCTGTCGTAAAACCAAAACCCAAAAGACGTACAACAACCAAACCGACAATAAAGGTAACAACCACCTGAGCAAGACCTGCAAAGAGGGAAACCTTGCCAACTTCTTTAATAACTTTGGGACTTAAATGCAAACCAACTATAAAGAGAAGCACCGTAACGCCAAACTGAGAAAATACTTCTATTGTTTGCGTTGAATGAAGTAAATTGAGCGCGTAGGGGCCAACGATAAGACCGGTCAGAATATGGCCAACGATAAGTGGCTGTTTTAAAAGCCGCATAACCGCCGCTATAGCAACCGCTAAAAATAATATAGCGCCAATCTCAGAAAAAACAGTCATGAAATCATTGTATAGAGATATGCGAAAATATCCAACCTACTTGTCTATCTGCGCAGGCAAGCAAATGGCAAAGTTCAAATGTCAAAAAATATGTCGTTAGAATGACGGATAACTCACTAGACTAATTTCAGGACGTTCCAGAAGGCGGATACATACTCTGCTCTTCGATTTTGATATTTCAGGTAATATGCATGTTCCCACACATCTAATCCAATAAGCGGTATGTGCTTTTGCAGATAGGGTGAATCCTGATTGGCTGTAGAGTATAATTTAAGAGAGCTGGACGCATCTTGAACCAACCAAACCCATCCACTACCGAAACGAGAGAGAGCACATGCTGAAAATTGCTCTTTAAACATATCGACAGATCCGAATGTTCTCACAATTCTCTTTTGCAGTACTTCATCGACACTTTTTTTTGGGCCCAGGATACTCCAGAAAAATGAATGATTCAAATGACCGCCGCCATTATTACGAAAGGTAGCCAAATCTGACTCTGCCATACCTAAGCTGTCTATGTTTGACATGAGCTCTTCTAAAGAACCATCAAGCTGAGGATACTTTGCCATGACAGTGTTTAACTTATCGATATATGCAGCGTGATGCTTCGTGTAGTGAATTTCCATAGTGCGAGCGTCTATAGCAGGTTCGAGCGCATCGAACGCAAAATCGAGTTTAGGTAGTTGATAGTTCATATACAAATACATACATTTGTAATATCCAAGTTCAAATTTCCAATATCAAATAAAGTTCCAAATCCTAATGACAAATTCAAAAGTTGGACATTTGAATTTTGACATTCTTTGGAAATTGGGTATTGGTTATTTGTCATTACTTAACTTTCCCCAATTTATCCCATTCTTTTTTTAAATAGGAACGAAGTGTTACTGTTTTTGCACGCTTTTTTTTAAGTACATTTTTGAATTTCAAAAGCGCCTTCTCAACTGCTACAAAATAGTCTTGTTGCTTCACTTCGGCTATCGTTCCATTGAGTGCCGACACATTTTTTAACACTTCATCGTGTATGTCTTGATACAGCTTTGAGCTTTGTTCTGAAACAGTACCGAATATTTCTGTAACCTTTTTATCGAGGCCCTTCTCTTTCAATAATGCTTCGAGCTCGTTGTATTTCTTTTGAGCGAGTTCTCTGTTCTGCTTACCAGAACGAGGAGATAAGAAGAACGCAGTGAGGGTACCGAGAACAAGTCCAGTGACAAAGGCGAATTTTGATTTTTTCATTTTTGTGATTATTTGATATTGTATTATAACCATTGTAACAAAATATCAAAAAAAAAGTATGTTGAATATAAAAAATGATCTAGAGACTCTCTATCCAACAAAGCCGAGCCTTGCTGAAGAGATAGATGAGCTTGTGGAAAAAAATATTCAGACGATAAAACATACTCGTCCATTTACCGCTAAGGATAGTGCGCTCATAGTGTACCCTGATCATATCTACGAGGTTGGAAAACCGAGTTTAGAATCGCTCACTCAATTTTTGGACACAAATATTCAAGATACTGTTAATACAATCCACCTACTCCCTTTTCACCTCTCTGGCGGGGACGGTGGATTCGCGGTTGAGGATTACGACTCTATAGATCCACGTTTTGGAACTTGGAACGATATAGAGTTACTTTCAAAAAAATACCGCATCATGGCCGATTTTGTGGCAAACCACACTGCAATCACCCATACATGGTTCAAAGAATTTTTAAACGGGAATGAACGCTATAAAGACTATTACCTATGGTTTGAAAAACCTATGGATACTTCCTGGGCATATAGGACCCGCACCAATCCTCTCTTAACTCCTTTTGAAAAAAAAGACGGATCACGCATATGGGTATGGACCAATTTTTCGCCTCTACAAGCAGATCTCAATTATCAAAATCCAGAAGTATTTTTGGCAATGACAAAAATACTTATAGGCTATTTGACCCATAGGATATCGCTCCTTCGTATTGATGCTGCAGGATACCTTTGGAAGCAGGTAGGAACGCCGAGCGTGCATATGAAACAGACACACACAATTTTGGCTATTTGGCGAGAAATAATGGCACAAATTAACCCTGAGGCATATCTTATAACTGAAACAAATGTACCGAACAACATAAATGTACAATACTTTGGAAAAACCGTGCCCGAGGCACACATGGTATACAATTTTGGCCTCTCGCCACTACTCCTGCACACGTTTATGAAAAAGGATAGTACTCTCTTGACCAATTGGGTACAGACATTGCACACACCCAGAGATGATACGACCTACTTTACGATTACCCAAACACATGACGGAGTAAACGTGCGATCTATTGAAGGTGTACTGACAGTCGATGATATTGCCAAACTCGCACAGTGCTCGATAGAGGTAGGCGGTGGTATAAATAGTCGGCTTTTACCTAATGGAACAACAGAACCCTATGAACTCAACGTCGTGTATAAATCATTCCTCGGATCAAACGAAGCGCTCCTTGCAACACAGGCTATTTCACTCTGCATAGAGGGAGTGCCGGGTATTTATTTCAACAGCATGATCGGTGCAAAAAACTGGGAGGAGGGTGTTAAGAAAAGCAACGAGAAACGATCAATCAATAGACGAAAATATACACTTAACGAAATAAACGCATTTCTACAAACAGAAGAGAGCTGTTTACAAGAATACAAACACATGGTGACTGTGCGATCTCAAGAAGAGCTATTCGCACCAAAAGTACCACAAAAAATACTGTCAGTGGGCCCAAAAGTGTTTGGTTTGCAGAGGATAAGCGGCAAAAAAGCGCTTTATGCACTAACCAATATCTCCGACACGCTCATATCGATAGACGTGAGCACACTATTTAAGAACGTGCACGAGACGACCGATTTGTTAACAAATCGTTTGTATCGGCTCACATTAAACCCCATTGTCTTTTTGAGACCGTACCAAAGTGTATGGCTTAAGACAGCTAACTGAAGCATTAGAACGCTCCCTATTGACACAGTGCTATAATAGCTACTATGCAAAGACCAGATTTCCGCGAGTTAGTAACCCATCCTCGTATGTTATTAGCCCTTATGATTCTCTCTATAAGTATAGCTGGGTGCGCATATAAAGAACCTATACATGATTGCGGTGGATACTACAATATAGATTGGAGCGAGCAATTGCATTTGAGAGAAAGTGAAGATATTCTAAGGATTGAGCGTATTGGTGAATTATCGATTCATAATGATCAACTGAGGTTAGTCGTAAGTAAAGATGCACAAGAACCGAAATTAGCTTCATCTGCAACTCCTGATGCTTTAGCCATCTTAACACATAACGGTGAATACACATTCACTCTAGGTACTACCGACCAAGAAACCGGCCTCACGAACGTTGACTATACAGGGCATTGCTATACGTTCACTCCTCAGGGTCAAAGAATGAGCGACTAACTTACTAGCTAATATGTGCTATTAGCCCCTTCCAAATAGTCTTGATACTTTAACTTAGCTCGGTACAGCGCATTTCCACGTGAAACGAAAAAAGGAGCCTCCTTCTAAAGGAGGCTCCTTCAACGAATTTGCAATTTCAATTACATCATGCCACCCATGCCGCCCATTCCCCCCATACCTGGGTCTGATCCACCTGCCTTCTGATCTTTCTCAGGCATATCGGTGATAAGAGCCTCGGTCGTAAGGATCATGCCGGCTACTGAAATAGCGTTTTCAATAGCGCTTCTAGTAACCTTGAGCGGATCAATGATTCCTTTAGCGTACATTGAACCAAACTCAAGATTCAATACGTCGTACCCGAAGTCGGCTTTTTTATTTGCTTCAAGCGTTTTCACTATCCAACCGCCATCTTCACCTGCGTTCTGCGCAAGCATTCGGACAGGTTCTTCTAACGCTTTGTAAACAATATCAATGCCCAACTTTTCTTCGTCGAGTTTGAGTGATTCCTTTGCTTTGAGCAATGTTGCGCGTGCTCGAAGAAGTGCGGTACCACCTCCTGGGACTATACCCTCTTCAAGTGCCGCTTTCGTTGCTGACACCGCGTCGTTCACTCGTTCTTTCTTTTCTTTCATTTCTACCTCGGTTGCAGCACCAACATTGATGACTGCGACACCACCTGCAAGTTTGGCTAATCGTTCCTGCAGTTTTTCAACATCGAATTCAGATGTGCTTGTAGCAATTTCTGAGCGGATGTTAACAATACGGGAACTTATAGCTTTTTTCTCGCCTTTTCCACCAATGATTCGTGAATTTTCCTTATCGGCTGTTACTTTATCGGCACGACCACAGTCTTCAAGCTCGACATTTTCAAGCTTTCTCCCTGTGTCTTCTGAGATAACAACACCACCGGTAAGAATAGCTATATCCTCGAGCATGGCTTTGCGACGATCTCCGAATCCTGGTGCTTTGATAGCAAGTATGTTAAAGGTACCGCGCATCTTGTTTACCACAAGGGTAGCTAATGCTTCACCGTCGACATCGTCGGCAATAATGACCAAGTTCTTTGATACTTTGACGAGCTTTTCCAAAAATGGCAAAAGATCGGAAATTGCCGATATTTTCTTATCGGTAATAAGAATGTATGGATTTTCAATCTCGGCACGCATCTTGTCGGTATCGGTCACCATGTATGCAGAAACGTAACCTCGATCAAATTCCATACCGTCTTTATATTCAACTTCCATTTGAAGCCCTCGACCCTCTTCGACAGTAACAACGCCATCTTTACCTACTTTGCGAATAGCCTCGGCAATGAGAGCACCGATTTTAACGTCGCCAGCTGAAATAGTTGCAACCTGTGTTACTTTGTCTTTGTCGTCCAATGGAACTGATTGTGCCATGCCGCGAAGTTGCATAACAACCTCTTCGAGCGCTCTCTCAAGCCCCCGTCGCAGAATCATTGCGTTTGCACCTGCCGTAATTGAACGCATGCCTGCGTTTACTATTGCCTGTGTTAACAATGTTGCTGTTGTCGTACCATCGCCGGCAATATCATTGGTTTTGCTCGCTGCCTCTTTAACCAGTTGCGCACCCATGTTTGCAAATGGATTTTCAAGTTCAATTTCTTTCGCAACCGAAACACCGTCGTGAACGACGCTAGGTGCACCCCATTTTTTATCGAGTGCCACGTTTCTACCGCGAGGACCGAGTGTCGTAACGACCGCTTTTGCTAATATATTGACGCCCTCCACCAAGTGGTTACGTGCGTCGTCTGCGAATGCAAGTTGTTTTGCCATGTGTTATGTATTAATTTTTAAAAATTCTAAACTCTCAATTTTTAATTCTCGACGACTGCCATAATTTCTTTTTGTTCAATTAAGAGCCACTCTTCGTGAGAATCGGTTTTGATTTCGTTACCTGCCCATTTTTTATAGACAACTTTTTGTTTCGGTTTAACCACCATTTTTTCTTTATCGGTGCCTGGACCAACTGCCATAACCATACCCATCTGAGGCTTCTCTTTAGCGCTGTCGGGCAAGACTATACCTGAGGCAGTTTTTTGCTCAGCTTCGAGCGGTTTTATAAGTACATTCGTGAACAGGGGCTTTATTGCAGTACCTTTCATACTTTTTTATAGTTTAAATTAATAATTTATGTGTACTAACTTTTATCAAAAAGTAAGCACTTTGTCAAGAGGTGTGATAAAGTGCTAAACCATGCACTGCACAGTGCATGGAATATCCAAGTTCAAATATCCAATATCCAAATAATAAGGTTTGACATTTGTCATTGGGATTTGGAACTTTATTTGACATTGGATATTGGATATTGGGTATTGGGTATTGGATATTGGATATTGGGTATTGGGTATTGGATATTGGTTATTGGTGTTTCTTTTGCTATTATTATTCCATGCAACAGCATCCGATTCCGCGGCAAATTACGACATTTGAATTTAAACTTATTGGCCAACTGACAATACGTCAGGCCATATACCTTGCTATTGGAACAGCGCTCGGTGTGTCCTTTTTTTTTCTTGTCCCCTCTGTGTTGTATATTAACGTGTTTATTGCAGCACTGCCACTTTTGATTGGCGTTGGATTTGCATTCGTACCAGTGAATGAGCGACCGATGGAGATTTGGGTTTCAAACCTCGTAAAAAGACTCACGAGTCCGACACAATACTATTTCCATAAAAAAAATAAACCACCGCAAATATTGCTCGGAGTCCGTTTACCACCAAAAGAGGTACTCGTTGAGTATCTTCGCGCAAAACAACAGTTATCTGCATATGAAGAAAATAGATCGAGAAAAAAAGATATACCGCTTGGCCTCGAAGATACCACCGAAGACAAGCTTTCTTCCATTCATAAAGCCCTGCAGGGGTCAGATATACAAAAACCACCCACGGAAATACTACAATCGACAAAGACAACTCCAGCAGTCCGTCGTGGAGATTCGCAGCTGAGTAGCGCTTTCACGCAGACAGATGCCTTTCATGCCTCAGTTCGGCCAGGGACTCTTGCGTTTACTCCACTTCGCGTGAAACCTTTGACCATGTCTATACATGGTACGGTACAAAACGAAAACAATATTCCTATCCCACACGTCGTGGTCTACATAAAGAAAGATGGACACACTGTACGAATAATGAAAACAAATGAACAGGGTTACTTTGAAAATGCAATTCCATTACCAAAGGATGACTATGTATTGGAAGCAGACGACCCACATAAAAAGTACTCCTTTGCTAGAATGACTATAGACCCAAATAGGCCAGTGATACAAATGATGGGAGAAAGGAACTAAAAGTAAATGACAAATATCCAATATCAAATATCAAATAAATGTCAAAGTTCAAATGTCCAATTGAAAAATTGTGAGGATTTTTGCCTTACTTTGTCATTGGGATTTGGATATTCCTTGGATATTGGTTATTGGCAATAAACATCATGATTAAAAAAAAGACCGCACCAATAAAATCAACAACGCAAGAATTCATCGAAATAAAAGAAATAGATGATGAGGTAGTGCTGCTAAAAGACGGATCATGTGCGCTCATCATAGAAACCTCTGCTATAAACTTTTCTCTACTCTCGCAGGAAGAACAAGAAACGCTCATCTATTCATTTGGCTCTCTATTAAATTCACTTTCTTTTGCCATTCAGATAGCGATCTATTCGGATAAAATGAACATATCTGATTACCTTATCTACCTCAATGGAAAGCTCAATAAACAATCAAATCCTACCATTCGTAGTTGGCTCGCCAAATATATAGAATTCGTTAAAAGCATTGTGACTAAAAATACTATTTTGAAAAAACGTTTTTTTATTGTCATTCCATTCTCGAAACTTGAGCTCGGTGTAAAAGCATCAGTGAGCACCTATTCAACAGACTATATACTTCAACGTGCAAAAACAGCTCTCTATCCAAAACGAGACCATATCTTGCGCTTGCTATCGCGTTTAGGACTGAAGGCAACTATTTTACAAAAGACAGAAATAGTTAACTTTTTCTACAATCTCTACAATCCACACGCAACAGGTATCGATCTCATTGACGCATCGATGTTTGAAAGTTATTTGGTACACGGATCATGATATTTGGCAACAAAAAAAATAAAGGCAAAGAAGAGCCGGCGCAAAAAATAGACACAAGCGCACTAGCTGCTCAATCGGCAACACAGGCTGACGTAGTGACCGATAAAATAGCAAAACGCTTTTCATTGGGAATGACTAGTATAGGGGATATCATAGCCCCTTCTTTTGTCGATGTCGATTTTTCAAGTATTACCATCGACAAACACCTCTATACCACCCTCTTTGTTGTGGGTTATCCACGCTATGTAGGACCAAACTGGATGAATGCTCTCATCACCTTTGACCATCCGCTATTCATATCTATGTTCGTCTACCCAACGCAGTCGAAGATAGTACTTGATGATTTGAAACGGAAAATTGGAGAAATGGAGGCGACGGTGGAAAGCCAGGTAAGAGCGGGTAAAGTTGTCGACCCAACGGTACAGGTAACACTCGATGATGCACTGTCGCTGCAGGCTGAAATTGCAAAAGGCGCAGAACGATTTTTTCAATTTGGTCTGTACATTACCATCCCTGCTGCAACCGCAGAAGAGTTGGAAGGCACAACAAAAGAGGTCATGAGCGTTTTGAGTTCGCTTCTCATAATTTCAAAACGCGGAGTGCTTGAGGCCGAAGAAGGCTTTAAATCAACACTACCGCTTTTCATGGATAGGCTTGCCGTATGGCGAAATATGGATACCTCTTCTTTGGCTATGACGTTTCCATTCATTACCTCTTCGCTGAGTGAAGATAAAGGGATTCTCTACGGCGTAAACCAGAGCGACTCAAGCCTCGTTATATTCGACCGATTTTCTCTTGAGAACGCAAACCTTGTCGTCTTGGGTAAGAGCGGTGGCGGAAAAAGCTTCCTAGTAAAGCTCGACGTAATGAGGCAACTGATGATAGGTATTGACGTAATCATTGTCGACCCTGAAAACGAGTATCAGAATGTGTGCCGCAAGTTTGGCGGAGAATTTGTTCAGTTTTCACTTTCATCACCCATCCGTATAAACCCTTTTGACCTGCCCATAGGCCAAGAGGAAGAAGATGCTCTTGCAACAAATATTTTATCTCTCCATACCTTAATGACGGTCATAATGGGAGAATTGTCACCCGAGGAAGATGCACTCTTAGATAAAGCACTGGTCATGACCTATCAACAAAAAGGGATAACGCAGGACCCTCTCACCCATCAAAACGAACCACCTCTTATGGAAGATTTATATAAAGTGCTACTTGGAATGGAACAAGAAGCTTCGCAAGCAATGGCGTTTCGGTTTGAAAAATTCATAAAAGGTTCTGCTTCGGGTATATTTAATTCACAATCTAATTTTGAATTCAAAAATAAGCTCACTGTTTTTGGCATACGAGACTTGGAAGAAAACCTACGCCCGGTCGCTATGTATGTCGTCCTTGACTACATTTGGACAAAAGTTCGACATGAAAAGAAACAGCGAGAACTCATCATAGATGAAGCCTGGTATCTGATAAAGCAAAAAGAAACGGCAGAGTACATATTCAACTTTGCAAAACGAGCACGCAAGTATGGCTTGGGCTTAACGACTATTACCCAAGATGTTGAAGACTTCTTAGGAACAAATGAGGGAAAAGCTATTATTACGAATTCAAGCATGCAGGTACTACTCAAACAATCTCCTGTCGCCATAGATAAACTCGCCGATATTTTTTACCTAACCTCTGGAGAAAAGCACTTTTTGCTTTCAGGAGGGGTCGGAGAAGGTTTGCTCTTTGCTGGACCAGCTCACGTCGCTATGCAGGTTATTGCTGCTCCCCACGAAAAAGAAATAATCGAAGAGTAACCATATATTTTTTAGTATTCTAAAAAATATATGGAATATCCAAGTTCAAATATCCAAAGAATGTCAAAGTTCAAATGACAAAAAAGGAAAAGATAAGCACGATGCTACGTTATTAGAAGATCTTTACATCTTGATTTGTAACTTTTTCTATTCACTAGCACTATAGAATAGTGCACATTTTTTTAGAATTGGTCGTTGTAATAACCTGCTCAACCCCGGGGGTTGATTAGAGCATGTCAGCAATTTCGCAGAGCGACGGCATTGCGTCAAGTCGTTTAATTTCCTCAACCGTACACCAGCGATACTCTGAAGCCTCTTCGTTTAATACGATGCTTGACTCTGGGTTTGCCAACTCGCACACATAGGACAATAGAATCCCCTGCCACCATCCGTAGTGAATAACCGAGAGCGGTGGTAAAAAACGAGTTGTCCTAACAACGACACCAATCTCTTCTTTGAGTTCACGTATGACGGTTTGTTCTGGAGATTCGCCAAATTCAAGGCCACCACCGGGAAATTGCCACTTATCGTGAAAACCCACGTCTTCACTATCTCGCTGTACCCGTTTTGTGAGTAAATAACGATTCCCTTTTTGGACTATACCGATCGCAACAACCTGTGTACGATTTTTCATATCAGAAGTATACCACTCCCTCTACTATATTTATAAATTTTCACTTTTAATTTTAAACTAGATATAATGGGGCTATGGGCGAGAAACATGAGTACAAAAAATTCCCGCATATTTACCGCACTATTACCGCGCACCTTAAAAAATATGCGCGACCGTTGGCACCTCTTTTCATCGCGTTGGGAATAATAATGATAGGTATGGCAAATATAGCAGCCTACGGACGCCTTCCGAATTTAGCAAAAACAGCACTAGCAAATCCACTAGACACAACCACACTGAAAACAATTGCGACAAACATACATGAAGAATCGGCACGACAAACACTGAGCGCCTATGTGCTCGAACACGGGAACGAACAGATAGTAACTGATGCATTTGTTCAACAACAGGCGCGTACAAAAAAACTCGTTGAAATTAACCTACTCATACGTCAATATCCAAAATATCCCGATGCCTATGCGTATAAGGCTCTTTTGTTAACTGACCAAGGGCAGTGTGATGATGCGCGTGTAACTATACAAAAAGCACGTTTACTCGACCCCAATAGAAAAACACTACAGTCTATTGAGAAAGAATTAGAATTACACTGTCAATAAGAGAAGATAGGTAATTATCTTATCCTCTTTTTTTAAGCCAAAATCCCGCTCCGGAGATTAAAAAAGGAACGGCAAGAAACACTGTTGACGATCCAGTTTCTGGAATAGTGTTTACACCCTGTACTGTATTTATCACCGAAGGTGTAGTACCGGCAAAAATCGGTGTCGGTGTGCTCGTAAGAAAACTACTCGTTGGTGTAACTTTTCCAGTGACTATTGGCGTCGGTGATACTTTTACTTTTTTTGTCAGGTTTTTAAAAGAAGTAGCAATACTTGTCGGCAACTTCACACGACCGAGCGCAAATGCTACCAACAGCACAAAAAAAAGTAATCCAAAAAAGAACACTAAGACACTTCTTAATTCTGACATACCTATAGTATACCACAAAATAAGTATTTTGTGGAATATCCAATACCCAATGCCAAATATCAAATGTCAGAATTGGACACCTGCCTTCGCAAACAGGTTTGATATTGGTTTATAATACCCATATGTCTATGAAGCAAAAGGTAATTATAAATACGGCGGTGCAGTTTGGCGGGAGACTATTGACTTCATTTATCGGATTTATCATAACGGTGCTTCTAGCCCGTTACTTAGGCGCGCAAGGGTACGGTATTTACTCGAAAATGTATGCACTTGCCTCGTTCTTTTATTTGGTGGCAGATTTCGGATTAAACGCTGTCTATATACGCGAACACAAAGATAGCCTGAAATTTTTTTCTTTACTCAATACACTACGCACGCTTTTTTTTGCCCTATCTCTGGCTCTTATTGGTATATTTTTTCTGACAACCGGCAACCATATATTTAGTAATAACTTGGAGAAACTCGCGGTACTCTTGTTCTCACCAACCATACTTTTCTTTGGCTATTACACAAGTTTAAACGCTATTTTTCAGATACATCTACGCTACGAATTATCTGTGCTTGCAGCTATTATAGGTGGGATTGTGGGTTTAGGACTTGTTTCTGTGAGCCTTCCGTATGGACTAAACGTAATCATCAGTGCACTTGTCGTTGGGTATGCAGTAACGGTCATTGTCGCGTACGGACTTGCTCGACAGATAGCAACCTTTCATTTTTTTCCAACATTAAAGCGCTTGCATGACCCACTCTACAAAAAGCAAGCTATTGCTTTTTTGCGAACAAGCGCCCCGTTGGGAATGATGCTCTTTCTGAATACGATGTACGCTCGCGCTGACGTATTTGTGTTGAGTGCTTATACCACAAATGCGCAGGTGGGTATATACCAACTTGCCTATAAATTTTTTGAGTTTCCACTCGCGTTTGCTGCTTTTTTTGCAAATGCGGTATTCCCACACTATGTAACGCTCTATGCGCAAAACAGAGAACATTTTTGGCGTGTATTTCGCCGTGCAACAATCGCACTTGCCGGAACGTCGATAGTGTTTACCGTCGGTGCATGGTTTGGGGCTCCATTTCTAGCATTTGTAAAGAGTGACTACGCGCGCTCTGCCCTACCACTTCAGATTTTATCGTTATCGTACCCCATATTTTTTCTGACGAGCGCACTTTCATGGCTTGCATTTTTACAAGGTAAGGAGAAAAGTCTTGTGTGGGTATATGGAACAAGCTTCTTAGTAAATATAGCGGCAAATATTATGTTTGTGCCATACTACTCATATATTGCCTCGAGTTGGATAACGGTTGCTGGAGAAGTGGGGGTATTGGGAATGCTCTTAATAGTGGTAAATATCAAAACCCCAATATCCAATATCAAATAAGTGACCAAATCCCAATAATAAAGTGAAGACAAATTTTTCCGATAAAAGTTCGGCTTGTGTGGCAGATCGAAATGGCAGATATTTTTTTGGTAATTTGACATTGGTCATTTATTGGATATTTATTATTGGAACTTGGATATTTACCATTGAGGTTCTAATTGATATTTAAACTTTGCTATTATATAGGACATAATGATTATTATTTATACCGATGGCGCGTCAAGCGGAAACCCTGGGCCCGGGTGGGCTATGTGGGTGGTACAAAAAGATAAAAAATTGCATAGAGAGCGCGTAAAACTAGAGTACTGCACGAATAACGAAGCCGAATATTTAAGCGTATTACACGCTCTCAAATGGTTGATAACTAACCATTTGTGGCACCGCAACGAAAAAAATATACTGTTTAAACTTGACTCTTTACTCGTGGTAAAGCAACTCAACGGAGAATGGAAACTCAAAGATGAGCGCATGCGTACATACGCTGGGGAAGCACACACTTTGGCTGCACGACTTGAAAAAAAAGTAACCTTTACGTACATTCCGCGAGAGGGAAACCTTGCGGATGAGTTGAAATACGAAGTATAAAAACAAGTTCAATTGACATTTGACATTTGGATTTGGATATTTATTTAATATTGGATATTTGATATTCCTCCGTGGTTATATTGACACTTACTGCCATTCATGCAACAATGACTATATGCGAATTTTGAAAACCGTACTTATTTTTTGCTTTTTGTTTTTAGCTTTTGCCCTACCCGCACATGCCCAATTTAACCCCGTAGGTTCTATAGGCGATTTTGAAAA
This sequence comes from Candidatus Roizmanbacteria bacterium, assembly GCA_024654535.1. Taxonomy (GTDB): domain Bacteria; phylum Patescibacteriota; class Microgenomatia; order UBA1406; family UBA1406; genus JANLHL01. The sequence continues at coordinate 69,049 of JANLHL010000007.1, forward strand.
TGCTGCCGAAAGCTGTAAAACGAACGCAAGCGGTGCCTGTGTAGAAAACTTATCGTTGTACCAAATGACGACTGTATTTCCCTCTACTATGACCTGTGCATTAACAGGACTGGCTGGCTGTGACACAACAAGTTTTCAAACACGCTTAAAAAATTTTCAAAAAAGCCCACTGGGATTTGGCACACAAGTACTGGCGTATATGTACCAAAAACCTGCCGTAACGACGGGGCAGTACTTTGCGTGGATTGGAGAGCGTGCACATATAGTACCTGCTGCATACGCACAAGGACTAACTTATTCGCGCCTCATGCCCATTTTCCCTATATGGAAAACCTTCCGAGATATTTCTTTCATGCTGCTGACCGTGATACTTATGTTTGCAGGGGTCATGATTATGTTTCGACAAAAGATAAACCCACAAACGGTGGCAAAAATAGAAAATACACTACCCAATATAGTTATAACCATGATTTTGATCGCTTTTAGCTTGCCAATAGCTGCGTTTATCATAGACCTTATGTATGTGGCTATCGCCGCAGGCATACTTATAATCGGCAGCGCAGTACACGACCCGAATGTGACAATAGCCGTGCGCGATTTTACAACGGGGGGCGCTGGCATACTCTTTACAAAATCACTTGCTCCTGCGTTTCAAGCGTGGAAAATTGCACTCAATGCGACGGGACTGAGTAATGTAATCGATACAAGTAGTTCTACCGCTCAAGTGGGTTCGTGGGGTGCTGTCAGTGCGACAGCATTGGGGATTTCTGCAGGAGGTAGTATGGCAATACTACCATTCATTTTTCCGATCATCCTAGGTATTGGCGCGGGGGCTGCTGCAATGAATGGCGCAGACGCCCCAACTATTTTTATGACTGCTTTAAGCCCTATTTTAGTACTCGTTCTCGTTATTATATTAGCAGCACTTTTTTTTCGTCTACTCTTTATACTGCTCTCTGCGTATATACAGCTCATCATATCTATCGTACTGGGCCCTATAATACTTTTGTGGAATGCTATGCCAGGTCAGAATAGTTTCAGTAGTTGGTGGAAGGGCATTCTTGGAAACTGTCTGACATTTGTGATAACGGCCGTTATGCTCTACTTGGGTTGGGCAATAACAAGCTCCTTGGGTACACAAGCATTTTGGGTACCACCACTCCTAATACAGGGGGCAGGCGTACCACAAATAGTGTCGGGACTCATCGGCTTGGGGCTTTTAACACTGATACCCCAATTTATAACCATGGCAAAAGGTGCACTTGGTGCAAAGCCAATATTCCAAGTAGGACCAGGAATGCTCACCCAACCAATAACCGGAGGTGTGATGCAGGGCGTACGTACGCTCTCAGAATTCCACATGGCATCTCCTGCTATTGAAAAACTAAAAGGATTTGTCGGAGGGAAAAAATAAATTCTATTTAATTTCGGTTTCTTTGAGGCCTTCTTTCATAAATTGAAAGAGTAGAAGTAGTATACCGACCGTAAAGATAGTAGCCCAAACATCTAAACCTAAGCCAAAGTTATGTTCTCCACCGACCCACCAGTCTTCTACCTTGGCAAATTTTTTAAAGTCTTTAACAGCCCAGTCATTATATTTCTCTTGTGTTCGTGTGTAACCAGGTAACTTTACTTCTTTCATTCCTAATACCGTTTTTTTTACGAATTCACCGTTTTTATTTTCCACATCTTTGGTGACTATCCACGGCACTTTCACAGTCTTGTGAACTAAACCTGTTACTTTTTCATTATGATGAAGCGGTGACAAAATAAATTCGTTATAGGGTTTATGCAAAACGTGGTCGAGTACTTCTTTTCGCTGTCTTGCCTCCCATGAATTATTACGGCGGAAATCATCAACGTTCATAACGGTAGCCCATGAATGTGGTCGTACACCTCCTAAACCTGGAATAGCTAAAAGTGGGCTATCACGAAAACGATTGGGAGTAAATGGATACATGAGAAATGCAGAGGATAGGTAACCAAGCTGTGATGAATCTGTGGGGGAATACGAGGTTGAGACATCGAATAAACCAGTTTTTATCTCATCAAATGCTTTCTTAATCGTCTCAACACTCCCTTCAGGTTGGCTAATGCCATTTTGAAGCGCGGTATAGAAACCCATGTACTTTTGCGTAAAGCCTAAGATTTTTGCAAAATCGCCAATGTTGCGCTGTATCATAGACACACCCGTACCTTGAAAATTGAAGTTAACATCGTTCAGGTACGTCCAATCGAAGGGGCTCTCTACTTTGCCTTTCGCAATAAGCTCGGCATAGTAGGATGAAAGCGTTTTGGGTGAGCCAATATTCTCTTTAAACATACCGGTATAGCGCTTTGACCCAAATATGCTGCTCTCTCCATTCTTACCCTCATAATAAACCTTTTTGGCAAAGTGAATAAATGCATCGCGTACTTGCTCGGGACTACCTGAAAGTTTAAATAGTTTGAGAGCGTTTATTGCTACCCCTTTTGATTTACTGGGATTTGTAGGATGAGGATCGTATAGCTTTTTATAGAGCTCTGGATTTTCTATTTCTGGATGTTCAGCAGAAAAAAAATCTTTGAGACTTTTGCCTTTCTGAGTGGTAGTGGTATAGCGTTGCATATACGTTTCAAGCTCGCGCATCATGTTGCTTGTTCGCTCGAGAACGACACGCGTGAGCATGGTATCGTACACGTACTTCTGCCCTAGAGGTGAAGCGTCAGCTTGATTGGTAATATCTTCAGATTTCTCATTAGCGCTCGCAAGTGCCCAGTACCCTCCATTTTTATCCGTGTGCGTGGCAAGCTCTTCGGCAATATGTTTGCGAATATTTTGCGTAAATGTAAGTTCTTTTCTTCGAAATAGGTGCGGCATTTCCATACCCATAAAAAAGTTGGGGTAATTCGTATGCATTTCTTCGAGGAGTACAGCCATTCGCGCTTCTTTATCCATAACTTCCCCTTGAAGTTTTCCACTCTTATCTCTCCCACGCCAATCAACTTTCATACCATTGTATAGATCGGCAATATAGTCAGGATGCTCCTTGTTTGCAGGAGCTGTAGCAAATCGATACGCAAGCATCGGGCTAATTTTGGCAAGTTTTGCAATCGTTGCAGGCCCGTCTAACGCTGTTGTACCGTTTGCTCCTTCACAGGTAACGTAGTGTTTCTTTACCATATCGATAACCTGACGCCGAACGCCTCCACGTTTCTCAAGGCTAATTTTTTGACTAAATTGTGAAAGTGTATAAAACGGCGTCATATAATCATCTTCGAAATAGTGGGCAACATCATCTTCGATACCAAGGTACGCTGAGCGCTCCATTTTCTGAGCCTCTTTAAAGACGGTGAATGGATCTTTGGCTGCTTCACCTGGTTTGACGGGCAAAAATGACAACAAATGTAGATTATAATCGTTGAAATGTACCCATGAAAATAGCCAACGCATAGGGTTCATGGCCATAAACAGTGAGCGGTAGGGAAAGTCACGAAACTCAGACGATATGGTGCGATAAATTTCTTTCGCTTCCTCTATGGAGAGTGATTCGTTTTTTTTAATTTTATTTTTTACTTCTGTTGAGAGTTTATCGCTATGGATAGCGGCCGTCATAGGGGGAAGCGCATTCGCAAGGACCGAAAGAAATTCACCGGAAGTTATCGCAAGGGCTTGGCCAATCTTCAGGTAGACATCTTTTTCTGGGTCGGTCATGTCGTCGCTACCATAGGCCGCACGAACGTCGTTTTCAAGGAGTTTGGGAATTTCTTGTTTGGCATACTGACCACGGCGGAAAAAATCGGCGGGGAGCTGGCCACCGTTGGCTGAAAGCTTGTCTTTAATGATGCGCATGAAGCTTTGTTCGGCTTGAAGCACAATCGGCGATTGAGAAACAAATAGATCGACCATTTCGTTGGATATTCCTGCGGCAGCTTGCAATAGTTTTTCAGCGTCTCCGCCTGTCTCGGCAATTTCGACAAATTGACTAATTTGCTGATACGCCTTCGCCATCTTATCCATAATACCTACATACACACCGGTGACATGTGCAAGGGTGCGATCGTGCAGTTCAAATGGATAGGTGCTGTTTCCTGCATAATCGACAAGCTCACGCTCATCTCTGTAGGCAAAGGTAATATTGACACCACCTAAATTGAAGTCTTCTTTCGCATTGGTTTTTTCCTTCATTTTTCTGATACTGGAACCAATGTATTGATCATAAATTCCTGACATTTCGCTTCCTGGTTGGGACATTTTGTATAGATTCAAGTTGGTTACCTGGCGGAACATTTTTTGATATATTTCTTCTTGGTTCACTTCAAAAAGAGTCCCATCTTGAGCTGATTGGAAATATGCTTGTTTTTTTGCTTCATCAGTTAAAATAAGCTCTGAGGCTTTTCCCCTGAAGTACTGTTCAAATAAGAACGGATCTTGCCCTCCGAACATGATAACTGGCATAACAGCTTCGTCTCCGAGACGATACATACCCTGTGCCTGACTTTCTTTTTGTACGATATAACCACGTGGATCGAAGGTCTGGATTTTGGTCGTATACATATCATTACGCAGTTTAAGTAAGTATGATTTTATTACTGCCTTTTGCTCTCCTGAAAGATCGGCATGATGCGATTCGCTCTCGTATTCTTCAAATAATTTATCAACAAATGGATCGAAGTCTTTTTTGAATTCCGCCCCCATCAATGTCTTCTTGATATCCGAAACACTCCCTGCAGACTGCCCTCCTATACGCTCGTCTGGAACTGTGTGCATAAGGTCGAGAAGCCTTTTTGGGCTCATTGAAAGAATATAGACGTCTAAACTTGCTTTCTGTTGTGGATCGGTGATACTTGCAAGAAGAGCTTCTCGCTGTTTTGATAATTCGGCGGTTGTTTCTGGAGTAGACGTATCTATTGGTTCTGTTTCTGATGCCGCCTGAGACAGTTCTGCCTGTTGTTCTGGGGTAAGGTTATATTTTTGCAGAAGGTTTTTCCCCTCTGGGCTTTCTAGATACGTTTGTAACTCCTTGCTCACCCCATGAGTTGCACCTGTGAGTGCGACAATACGCCCAACTGCCTCTATTGATGTTGTGTCTGTTTGTTCTCCAACAAAAACCTCAAGTGCTACCTGAGCTTTTTGTTTTGCAGACTCCAAAGGACTAGATGAGGTAGGTAGGTCTGCTACCTGAGCTACAAAACGAGCATAGGGCATAACTTGGGATGCATCTTGTATAGGAAGGTTATTGGCTAGTGTTAAAAAAAAGTCACGATGATACGCGGGAAGACTGGTGTTTCTCGTCATTTCGCCAATCGCTGCTTGTGTATGGGTGAGGATTTCACGTGTCGTTGTTCCTCTGGCTGCTTCTGCCTGACCCGTTAATACGCTCTTTAGCGAGGCCAACGCCGTTTTTTGTCCGTCACGTTTTGCCTGTTGGTCTGCTGGAATGGGCGTATTTGGGTCGATTTTTTCTGGCTGTTTCTTCATATAGTCTTCTGCCTGCTGGCGTTTAGCAGGGGAAAGGCGCGCAATGATATCGCGGAAACCATTTATAAGCGCTTCTTTGATCGTGCGTGGTTCTTGTGGTGGTCTCTCGGGTGGATGACCTTGCGGGTTGTCAGGATTGCTCGTAGTCATGGCAGTTGGTTATACAGCAACTTGGTAAATAAGCCTTTTTGTATAACTTCGGCTAAGTCACACATTGTACACGAACCGCCCTGATGAGCAAGAAGTGTCCATAAAACATCAAATATAAAGGTAAGTGCAAAGATTGGAAAGAGCACGATAAGAAGAATAGTACGCAGAGGGGTAAGGGTTGTATGAAAAGGTATATGTGTCATAGCTCTATTTTACTATATTTGGAGAGATTTACGCATGTAGTGCAATATATTCGTGATCGAACCCATGGATGAGTTAGCACGTTGAGCAAGAGATGACAATGAGAGGCAAGGGTTGACGATTCTGTCATTGCGAAGAAGGAACGACCGAAGCAATCTTGCTTGAAGAGATTGCTTCACTTACGTTCGCAATGACAAATCCATTGCTATATCCTAAACGGTTACTCGACTTACGGTTATTACTGGTTCTATAACGCAGCTGAAATTATTCCCGCATAATTCCCGAACTATTACCTCATGAAGAGAAATGTTAACTGCGCACAGAATGCAATCTGTTTGTGATCGAACCGCATAGCACATGCCTGGATGAAAAATAGAGTAGCGATCACTGCACAAATCGCATTCCGTGCTTTATTCGTCCGATGAATATAATATCGAAAAGAACTAGACCGTGGGCTGTTTGATAGATCTATACTGCACAATACCGAAGATAGTGAAGATATTCCAGTAGAGAGCAACACCGACAGGAAAGTTATATGAAAACCACCCGATCATGAGGGGAAGAAAATATAACATCTGTGTTTGCATAGCGCCCTGCATAGCTTGAGCGGTATTGTCTTTTTCAGGCTCTTTTCCTTTTTTAGTTATCTTGGCTTTCTCAACCTGTACCGGTTTCATCATTTTGGTAGAAAGGTACGCCTGATAAAACTGCAAAGCAGCGGTAATAAGAGGAATGCTCAGATACCACCATCCAAGTGCTTGCCACTCATTAGGCGCTTTACTTAAGTTGAAGCCTAAAAACGAAGCATCTAATGTTTTGAGTGCAAGCGACGGGTTGTAGAGAAATGTGTTAATGTGCGTTATTGATTTTTGCACTGAACCAGAGGCAACGAGTGTTGAAAGAGCCATATATAAACCATATGTAATGGGGAGTTGTAATATGAGTACGATGCAGCCAAATCCTGGATTAATGCCGTGTTTTTTGAACAGCTCCATTTGAGCTTGCTGTAGCTTTTTCGGATCTTTTTTGTGTTTCTTCTGAAGCTTCGTAAGATGTGGTTGTACGACCTGCATCATCTGCGACTGCTCGATCTGCCGCCTCATAAGAGGATTTACCGCCAAGCGGATAGCGACAGTGATGCTAATTATTGACCAACCCAAAGCTCCTGGTAGGTTTACATACGCAAACCCTTTATAAAGGAGTACGAGAAGGTTGATAACCGGGTCTACAAATAGGATATTGAAAATCTGCATACGTGGAATTATAACAGACTGCGCGTAAAATAATAGAGGGAAAAACGCTGGGGCACACACAACGTGCGGACAAATAGGACCTGAGAACTTAGGAAAAATAGGACCTATAGGACCAATAGGACGAATAAGAAACAAAATAGGGAAGAAAACATAACGGCCTATATTATTTGAAAGGCCAATTTTCGAGATGTGCATAGAAGTTGTACAAAGTAAGAGGATTCACATTCTTTGTAAGCTTATTTACTAATGTGTAGGGATATAATCAACGATTAATGGCTGCAATAATTTAATTCCTATAGTAATGAGAGATTATAAGAAGATAGGATCTATTGGACAGATTGACAAATAGAAAACAAAGAGCAAATTTAGGAGTTTGCTACAATTAGACGTATGGAGCAGATTTATGTGTGGGATCGTACACAAACAGATAAAAAAAGCGCTGTTCGGGGTATAGGGAGATATATACAGACGCTCACCCTAGGGCTTGGTACCGATGCACACGTTCTTTCACAACTTCCGAGCTCTCAATTGGATGGGATTTTTTTTGACCCCCACATATCACTCTATACACGACCTCTGTACGTTCGAAAACCTGGGAGAATAACTATTGGGACTATTCACGACACGATAGTGTTGAAGTATCCGAAACAGTTTCCCCTGGGTATACGTGGCGGGCTCTATGCGCTTTTGCAGAAGTATATAAACTCTCGGCTCTATGACGCTGTTTTGACTGATTCTGAAGCAAGTAAAAGAGATATTTTAAACTATGTTGAACTATCAAAAGAGCGGGTGCATGTGCTCTATCCGCCAGTAGCATCTCATTTTTTTCAGCAAAAACGAGGAGTGAGGCCTGCGTTGGATCTCCCAGAGCGCTATTGCATTTACGTAGGAGACGTTACATGGAATAAGAATCTGGTCGTACTGGCTCGCGCTATCATACAGGCGGGTATTCCATTAGTGTGCGTCGGGAAAGCACTGGATGAGCCGGCAACCGAGAATAGTTGGCACAGAGAGTTCAAAGCGTTCTTGAAAATAACGCAAGGTGAACATTTGTTCACCTGCATCGGATTTGTCCCTGATGACGAGCTAATATGGCTCTACCGCAATGCGCTGTGCAATATACTGGTTTCACGCGATGAGGGCTTTGGCTATTCATACGCAGAAAGTGCACTCTGTGGAACGCCAAGTGTATTGTCTGATATTCCGGTACTTCGAGAGGTAGCGGGTGATTCAGCTCTTTTTGCACCCGCAAACGACGCAGCACAGATAGCGCAAGCAATCACGAGCTATACCGATACAAATGTTCGCGAAAAGATGGCAAAACGAGCACAATCAAAGGCAATGACATTTAGTACAGACGCGTTTGTAAAAGGTTTTAGAAATATAGTAAACCAATTATGAGCTTGGAACTGTTTATATTTATGAGTGCGGTATACGTAATGGTGGTGCACTTTGCTCTGGGTATAAAAAATCAGTTTAATTTATTTTTAATGATTGGAGCGTTTATAGCCGGGGGCTTAGTAGGCTGGTACTCGGGTTCATATATGACGGGGTTTTTCGGGTCAATTGTATTGAGCTTGGTGCTGTGGTGAGCTTGACAATGAGAAAATTTAAGTCAACTGTCTACTAACAAAGCTATGTTAAACAAAAAGCCATTAGCAATAACTCTATGTTTTTGTAAACAGATAACAAATAAACACGTCATCATACTATCCTCACTTAAGAATAAGAAAAATATACACGTCATCAATGAAGAATTGACACTATATCCTTTGAAAAAAGCTCTTGAAAATACTTTCGCGAGCTTTCATAATTTCGATCTAACACTAAATAACTTACTTTCGATTATTCCAACGACAACGTTTAACCTGCTTTCCTGTTTGGTCAAAGATTGGAAAGGAAGTCCATTTCATAAGGTAATTGGAAAAGATAATCTCAGGGTAATAGGAGAAATGCCAGGGGGAGCTACGCGACGATTATTTGATGACGATGGTGCAACTGCACGGACATGGTGGACTCTTAGAAAGACAGCTCAAATGATTCAATCAAACCCTGACTTCAAACCGCACCTAACACCTCCGAGACGTGAAGTACTCGCAAGAGTAGTTGCAGGGCCCTTAGACGTAGATCTAAAACACTGGGAAACAGATATTCATAAGATTGAAAAAACAATAAAGCATTGCACTCCTCAACAAACGCACCTTGAACAACAAATCATTAAACTAAAAGACGGAAGATCGGTAATAAAAGCCTCAGTTACTCTTGGATTATTCGCATACTATCTGGACATCGCCGAACACGTCGGAGCAACAGAAACAGAGATTCTTAACGATTACAGAAGTGGACCACAACAGTCGTCAAAAGCCAATATAAGTGGGTATCTTATCTCCTCAGATGATAATGATTTATATATTGGACTAAGTAACAAAGTAATGCAAAACTGCCCAGATGATATTCAATTCCCTGAATACCCAGGAGGGTATTTGCAAGGATTGTGCGCTGCCGCAAAACTAGCACGAGTAAAAATGCTGTCGAGCACACGTGATACGCCACTAAACGCGCGCATGTGTGAGCGATTCAGACTACGATTAAACGCACTAGTAGAAGATGCCGTAACTCAAGACAAAGAAGATACGCTTACTCTCCCAAACTTTCGTGTTACCGAATTTATTACCGATATGTTGATCGCTGCCACAGTTTCAAACAAGCTCACCACGCACATGATGGTAAAGTATGGAATTATGGACGCACTTTTCCCCGGTGGCATCGTTCATAGTTCACAGGGAAGAAATTGTCTAGATAATCTAGCTCATTTTGATCCCAACGATGCGTTTAGCGTCATGCGATTTATACAAGATATTGACCCAACAAACAGGTTTCAACAGTAATTTGAAATTTCTTCACCATACGAGAGCATTTTCAGTGCTGATAACTTAAGAACGGAATGATAGAAAAAAAATAGAGTAAGTGATGACGTCTTGAAATGGAAATGGCCTTACCTAATTCGCTTCGGATAAAACTGGACGACGCCTTTGTATGGAGCTGTCATTACACCCGATGCTCCTACAGGCAAACCGGCATTATGTGCCGCCGCTTGTTTAAGCTGGTCGGCAGTAAGCCCTGAATAACCTCCGATACTGGTTCCAGCCCGATAATCTTGTTCATAAATTACTTGAGCAGAAGGTAATTCACCGACCGAAGGTGGAGGGGAACCGTTAGACCAAACCTCGTAGCCTCCCTTCCCTCCATGAAACGATATACATCCAGCATTGTCCAAATTCCCCCTTTCTGCTTGTTTTGCTGGTGGTTTTTGACCGTTTTCTACCATAATCCCATAGTATATCACAAAAAAGTTGGCCGTCAATACCCTCAAGAAATTTGACTAATCTACCATAGGTACCCAAGATTCTAAGCTAATAACAATCCTATCAGCTCAGGTGTTGGATATTTGCTAGCGGAGCAAAACAAAATGTCTATGATTATGTACAACGGTTTTCTTTCTTTTCAGTTCTGCTATAAGAAACAGTAGTTCGCGATTTAAAATCATGGTGACGATTAATTTCAAGTAAATAAAATATATCTCAATCGGCAATTTAAACCACTGAGATAGAGATCTGAACGCATGTGTACTAACTATTTTCCACACTGCGGGATTTGCACTAGCTAAATATAGCTTACACTTCTCCTGATTGATAACATGAGCAACTAGTTTCGAGGCTATTTTTTGATTTTGGAATCGAGATAAAACTACGAGGGGTCCTATTTTACCCCACTGTAAACAATGGTTCACCGCCAGCACTCCCGCTAATTCGTTGTCTACATACGCACCATATATAGTGTCAAAGGATTGCCACGTTTTATTTCCAAAGTAAGTCAAGTGTTTAAAATGCTTTATCTCGGAAACAAGTTCAGATATGTTTTTTTTAGATAACTTTGTTTTTCGTATTACCAGCATAAGCACATGGTAACACACGGGCAAATCAGACTTAGGGTGGATATTTATCCTGCAATAATCACGCGGACACTTGCAGCAGATACGGGCTTGGAGAATGGTGCAGTAATGGAAATTCCCTCCATCCGTAGTGCAAGTAATTCGTCACCAACACGATATCGTGTACCGACTCCTTCGTTATACAGTGTTTGAATCTCACCAACGCCAACCTCGTGAGCTGATTCATCATCTTCTTGTACTGCACAGAGAGTAGAAGGTGTGATATTTTGAAAACCAGCTTCATCTAATGCTGCGCTAACTATTGTTCTGAAAAAAAGAGTTTGTATTGTCCACTTAGCTTGTTCTAATAGAGTTTTCGCTCTGTGCAATTGGGCATATTTGGGATGCAGTTGAGAAAATGGACTATTATATGTTTGTATTTGAAATAAAATATTATCAGTGAGATTGCCTATTGTTATCAACATTTGCTCATGACCGGGCAACGATTTGATCTGAGAAAAGTACTTTTCTGCTGTTGAAAAGTTCATTCCCGTACTCCGTATAACATCTACAATATCATCTTGAACTTCTACCCCGTGCTGATCTTCAAATAAACGCTGTCCAGCTCTCAGTGCTTCGCTGATGGTTGAGAACTGGTTATTTCCACAGACATTATCAACCAAAGCTCTTTGTGTATTTGTCCAGCTCGTATATCCAGGGGTAGCTACTGGCGTACCTTGCATCGATGGCGACGCATAAAATTCATGATGGGCAACTAAATCTTGTGCTATTACTAATCTATCGGTACGTTCTCGAATTGCTGAAAGCATGGTGAGCAACTGTGCGGGTGATATACAATCTAAGAAATTCCATGCTACCATTACCGGAAAATGGAAATCTTTTTGTTGAAAAACAATAGCAACATCACCAGTATAAAAAGTCGACTGAGGTAAAAACTGTCGCGCACGCGCGGTATAATCTAGAGAAATGTCCACCCCAGTCATATGATCTTGTGGTAGGCCAGATAACTGCATTTCCTGACCAATCCCAGAACCAAGAAATAACACTGGAGAATCACCTATGTATCTACTGGCAATTGTCTTATGAATCCACGCCAGTGGTGTAGCACCTATCTTTCTTATATCCTTCATTTCTTTTCCTACCGCTTTAGAGTATATCGGGTTTCCCCAAAGAGACTCGTGCTTATCGACTGTCATGCATGTATTATACTATAAGATAGTTTGAATGCCTAAGTTAATTGAATTCGACAATTTGTACCAAAACACGCGTTGACATGTGCGTATCTTTTTCATATAATGCTATCTGCTTTCAATTCGGGAGGATGGAGAGTCTCTTCTAGACTTTCCAAATAACCCAAAAAAAGTAAAGTGTATAGAGGTTCGCACGTTTGCACTGTTTTTAGCTTGTTTTGTTCGTTATTTGTGGGGATTTCGCGTGCGGATAGACAAAAGGGCCTGTAGCTCAGTTGGCTAGAGCGCCCGCCTTGCACGCGGGAGGTCAGGGGTTCGAATCCCCTCGGGTCCACATACGGTTCGTTTACAGGTGCTGGCGAAATAGTTTTGCTACTACCCGCAAGCGTTCAGGTATGAAAGAGCGCGTTCTTTAACAGGAAAACAAGGTCTTTTTCAATCACGCAAGTTAGGCTGCACGCGCAATAAACGTGCGCGGTGTAGTTTTATAAATGAATGTAGTAACTGTATTTCAGAATACAGAGTTTGGGGTAATTAATGCAAATGGTGGATGCCTAGGCGCTGAAAGACGATGAAGGACGCATGCTCAACTGCGAAAGTGTCGGCGAGATGTTTTGCAATCACTATTAGCCGGCAGTTTCCGAATGGGAAAACCCACCCCGATTTATCGGGGTATTTCACGGTGTTTACACCGTGAGAGGACAACCCGGAGAACTGAAACATCTTAGTACCCGGAGGAAAAGATACCACATATGCCACGTTCAGTTTACTGAATGTGGTGGTATTCCGTAAGTAGCGGCGAGCGAAAACGGAGGAGCCTAAACCATTGTCGCAAGACAACGGGGTTTCGGGATGACGCGCGTTTATTTTTTTTCTGTAGGAAAACGCTTTGGAAGGGGCGACCACAGAGAGTGAAAGTCTCGTATTCGAAACAGAAAAAAGATAAGTGTCATTACCAAAGTACCACGGAGCACGGCAACTCTGTGGGAAGCACCGGCCGGGCCACCGGCCAAGGCTAAATACTTTCAGTGACCGATAGTGAACAAGTACCGTGAGGGAACGGTGAAAAGCACCCCGCAAGGGGAATGAAATAGTACCTGAAACCATTTGCTAACAAGCAGACAAAGCTTCGATTTATCGGGGTAATGTCGTGCCTATTGAAGAATGAGCTAGTGAGTTTTTGTTCGTCGCAAGCTTAATCCCCGTACGGGAGGAGGCGTAGCGAAAGCGACTAGTCCGAATAGGGCTACATAGTGGCGAATAGAAGACCCGAAACCAGGTGAGCTAACCATGGGCAGGGTGAACCTCGACGAAAGTTGGGGGGAGGCCCGAACTCGTTATCGGTGAAAAGATATGAGATGACCTGTGGTTAGGGGTGACATGCCAATCGAACCTGGATATAGCTGGTTCTCCTCGAAATATGTTTCGGCATAGCGTTGTGCGTTAAGTCTTGGGGGTAGAGCTACTGAATGAGGGTTAAGGTCTTCGGACTTTGATCATCAATCAAACTCCAAATACCAAGATGTATCACACGGCAGTCAGTCCGGCTCGGATAAGCGAGTCAGGGCAAAAGGGAAACAGCCCAGACTTCCGTTTAAGGTCTCTAAATGAAATCTCAGTGGGAAAGGAAGTGAAGATCCTCAGACAGTCGGGAGGTTGGCTCAGAAGCAGCCATCCTTTAAAGAGTGCGTAATAGCTCACCGAAGAAGGGTCTTTGCGCCTAAAATGAACGAGGCTAAGATTTCTACCGAAAACGAAGATTGATATTCAATTTATTGAATATTAGTGGTAGAGGAGCGTTCCGTGTGCCGTGAAGATTCGATGTAAATCGGGTTGGAGCGTACGGAAGTGAGAATGCTAGCATGAGTAACGTTTAATTTCAGTGAGAATCTGGAACGCCGAAAGTCCAAGGTTTCCTACGCAACGTTCGTCGACGTAGGGTAAGGCGAATCTAAGGCAAACCCTGTTTACAGGGATAGCTCGATGTACAGCCGGTTAATATTCCGGCCCTTGTAGCGGATTTTGTTTGTGTGTTGACGTATCCATACTGTGCGATCGGCACTATTGATCATGTGCCGTTTTTGGATTTTTGCTACGGTGAAAATTTGAAATGATTCTCCTGATTTCAGGGGAAAAATCGTGCCCGCGGGTACCGAGAAAAGATGCACAAAGTCGTCTGCTACAATTCGTACCGCAATCTGACACAAGTAGACACCGAGAAGACTCGGAAGGCGTGCGGACAACAACAGTTCAAGGAACTCGGCAAAACAGCTAGGCGTAACTTCGGGAGATGCCTTTCCTGATAGCCGCAAGGTGAATCAGGACGCAGATAATGATGTCAACCAACTGTTTAACTAAAACACAGGTCCCTGCTAACCCGTAAGGGGATGTATAGGGGCTGAAACCTGACCAGTATCGGTAAGTCAACCGCCGGCGGTGACTCTTAGTAACTTGTTACTTAGAAAAGCTGCTGGTGTAAGCTCCGGTAAACGTCAGCGGTAACTCTGACCGTTCTAAGGTAGCGTAGTCCCTTGCCGGGTAAGTTCCGGCCCGCATGAAAGGTACAATGAGTTGACAACTGTCTTGAACTGTTATCCGGTGAAATTGCAATGGCTGTGAAGATGCGGCCTACTTGCACCTGGACAAAAAGACCCCAGAAGCTTTACTGTAGCTTAAAATTGAAGAGGGATTTGTGACTGTCGAGCGTAGGAGGGAGTCTGGCTTTATGTCAGACGCCAATGGAACACCTCTCTTCATAAATCTCAATTCTAATCCCGATTATGTCGGGAAACAATTTTTGGTGGGCAGTTTTGCTGGGGCGGCAACCTCCAAAAAAGTAACGGAGGCGTACAAAGGTATCCTTATTCCGTAAAGAAATCGGAATGAATGCGTAAAGGCAGAAGGATGCTTGACTGCAAGGCTCACCAGCCGAGCAGAGACGAAAGTCGGTCTTAATGATCCTCGATCCCGCCGTGGTTAGCGGGACGGGCTTAACGGATAAAAGCTACTCTGGGGATAACAGGCTAGTCTCCCCCGAGCGTCCATAGCGACGGGGAGGTTCGGCACCTCGATGTCGGCTCATCACATCCTGGGGCTGTAGAAGGTCCCAAGGGTTGGGCTGTTCGCCCATTAAAGTGGTACGCGAGCTGGGTTCAGAACGTCGTGAGACAGTTCGGTCTCTATCCGGTGCAAGCGATTGGATTCTTGAGAGGGGCCTTCCCTAGTACGAGAGGACCGGGAAGGGGAAATCCCTGGTGTGCCAGCTGTCCCTGATCAGGGGCATCGTTGGGTAGCTATATTTCTACGTGATAAGCACTGAAAGCATCTCAAGTGCGAAGCACACCTCAAGATGAGGAATCCTTAGACCCCTTGGAGATGACAAGGTTAATAGGCGGCAGGTGTACGTCCCGCAAGGGATTAAGCCAAGCCGTACTAATGGTCAAACCCCATTCTCTGTATTGTGCAATACAGATTGCGTGACATGAAAAAGAAAAGTACATGAAATTTTACATTGAAACATTTGGCTGTCAGCAGAACCACGCAGATTCACAAAGAATTGAAGCTGGTTTCTTAGCTCGAGGGCTAACCCCTGTACAACACTACAAGCGTGCAAACTATGTAGTAATCAATACCTGCATGGTACGCGAAAAAGCGGAAAATAAAGTCTATGGTTTAGTGCATAATCTTGGTTTGCTCAAGAAAGAAAAGCAAAAATCGGACATTTTTTTCAAAATTATCGTAACAGGTTGTATGGTGGGTTTAGCCTTTCGTGACAAGTCTGGTAAATACTTAGAACGATTAAAAAGTATTATGCCAGAGGTTGATGAATTCATGCCCATTGAAGAAGTGGGTTTCGATACTATGCCTATACGATCTATCGAAGGCACAGCTCTTGTACCTATATCAAATGGATGTAATAACTTCTGTACATTTTGTGTTGTACCATTTACACGCGGCCGTGAAATAAGTAAGCCATTCCAAGACGTAATGACAGAGTGTACGACACTCAAAAATAAAGGGTGCGAAACAGTTCTTTTGCTTGGACAAAATGTAAATTCGTACGGCGCAGACCTTATACTTGGCACGAATAACGTGCAAAAAATAAGGGATCTAGATATCACATATTTCAATAAAAACGTGTTAAAAAACGAATTCAGCTTTATTGACGAACATAGAAAGACACAAAAGCTGAAACCTATCTTTGTAAAACATCTTGGGAGATATCGTCTACCAACACTTTTCCCACATTTGCTGGAAAAGGTTGCACAAGTGGGATTTACAAAAGTAGACTTTATGTCATCAAATCCATGGGATTTCTCCGACGAGTTAATTGACGTTATTGCTCAAAATAAAAATATAACTCGCTCAATTCATTTGCCAGTTCAATCTGGAGATGATGCTGTGCTTAAAAAAATGAATAGGTGGTACTCGGTAAGTGAGTATTTATCATTAGTAGAGAAGCTGAAGAAACGAGTAAAAAATGTGCGCATAAGTACAGATGTCATCGTTGGTTTTTGTGGCGAAACAAATTCACAGTTTGAAAATACATACAATCTTTGTAAACAAGTTGGGTTTGACAAAGCCTATATTTCTATATATTCTCCCCGCCCATTTACCGCAGCGACAAAAGTTATGCCAGACGACGTTACACACAAGGTAAAAAAAGAACGCTGGGAACGATTAGAAAGACTTATTAACTCGAAACATTATAAAGATTAAAGCTGTACTTACTTCCTTTTCATAAAACTTGAAACAAGTATTCCTTGCTCTTGTGTGGTGAAATGACATTTCTTACTCTCCTTCCGCTTGCCACATAAGTCTGCTATCAATATACCCGCGGCAACTGATACATTCAAACTTTGAATCATGCCACACATGGGTATATATACATGTTTATCACACTTCTTTATCGTTTGAATAGATAACCCACTATGCTCATTTCCCAAAAGCAATGCGGTTTTTTTTGGCCATATATATTCGCCTATTTTTTCTGCCTTTTCACTTAAAACACTCCCTACTACTGTAAACCCCCTTGTTTTCAACTTACCGATGCACTCTTCTATATTCGTAAATGCATGGAAATCGAGCCACTTGTTTGCAGACGAGGAACTTTTCTTTCCAATTTTTTTAGGATCAAATACCTTTTCATTTTCAAACACCAAATATACATCTTGTACACCAAACGATTCACATGTCCTGAAAATTGCAGCTGCATTATGTGGATCGAATAGGTCAATCAATACAACGACTAAGTCTTTTCGCCGTAATGATGCAACATGTTTGATTTTCGCTATCCTCTTGTCTGTCATTGTTGCACTCCACAGCATAACTCATAATATATCCTCGCTTTTTCTTTATTCCCAACAAACTCATATCCTCGAGCCACTGCGTAGAGTGCGGTTTGATTACCTTCACCCATTTTTTCTAACTTTGGTAACACAATAGTCAACCTTTTGCGGTTATTTGTACGTATATACATATCAACAAGCGCCTGATAAGAAAAATGAAAACTCTTTTGTGTTTCTATTGCTTTCACATAGTACCTTTCCGCTTGCACATAGTTCTGTTTTGATACGTATGCATTTGCAAGATTGTGGTATATATTTGGGACAACATCACCAAACGTAATAATCTTCTTATATTCAGCTATCGCCCTATCTATCTCATGAACATCCGCGTATGCCATAGCAAGTCCATTTCGTATCCGTATACTACTCGGAGCGTATGAGAGCGTTTGAGAATAAAACCGAATTGGAGACGTCCAGACTAACTGCCGTTGCACGTTTACTATCACGAGTATGCACATATAAAGACTGAGTAATACTATGGTCGTTCTTTTCGGAAATACAAATAATAAGCCACTGACGAACAATAGAAAGAAAAACAGAAGAGCAAAATAGAGGTAGTGCTCATAAAAGATACCATTGAGTAAAATTATCCCAGAATAGAACGCCATACATGCTGAAAAAATAAGATAGCCAAGTATCCATATTCTCCCAACATGTTCTTTAACTCGGAACAATCGTACACAACAAAATACAACGGCCATTTGGAATAGTAAAAAAAATACCGTCCACCACGTGAAAAATGATTGTACTATGGGGGTTGTCAAATCCCGCTCCATATGCAGGCCGTACGGAAATAGCATGAGACGTATATACGTGAAATATGAACGAAAAAAAGTACTCACCCGAACGACTACGCTTGTCGCATATGTTGTATTGCCCCAAACAATACTCGAAGATTGGAATTCGAGAATAGTAAACCTAAAAATGAGATACATTGACGCAATAAGTACATAGGGAATTATTTTTTTGATACTAATAAGTATGTTTTTAGTCTGCAACCATAAACTAGCAGGTAATAACACAATCCCAACCAATGCCGTTTCTTTTGAAATCAACGCCAACGTGAAAAAAACCATACTGAGCCACATGTCTTTCGTCTTTTTTTTTAAAAAAAATAACACTGACAGACCTAAAAATAGCACATACAGCATATCCGATCGGCCGCTTATATATGACACTGCTTCCGTTTGGATTGGATGGATGACAAAAAAAAGAACGGTAAAAAGCGCAACAATATAGGGGACACCTACCTCTAGTAACACTAGGTAGAGTATTATTCCTACAGATGCATGGAGTATGTTGTTATCGAGGTGATACAAAAAAGGGCTTTGGCCAACAAGTTTATACTCGAGGGCGTAAGTGATCTCTTGAATCGGTCGGTAGTAATTCGATTGTTTTCCACCACGTCCCGAAATAGCATTTTCTGTAAAAAATTTACTTATTTGAAATTGTTGTACATAGGTGTTTGCATATACAAAATCTTCATCATCCCACACAAACTTTCCAAAAAGACTAGGAATATATACGACAAAAGCAATTACAAATATACATAACAATGTATGGTCACGAATCCATGCTCTCATACACATATGATAACAATAATTACCCGCACAACGCATAGCCCAATTTTTTCAGCCATTTTTCAGATATAACCGAGTATACTAGTACTTATGCGCATACTTGTTGTGGAAGATGAACACCGTATTGCACGTACAATAGAAAAGGGATTAAAACAAGAAGGCTACGCAGTAGATCTGGCTTTTGATGGAACAACGGGTTTGGATTTGAGCGCAACCGAAGACTACGATGTTATTGTTTTGGACCGAATGATTCCACATATAGACGGGATTACCCTGTGTAAAACGCTTAGAAACGACTACCATATACACACACCTATTCTCATACTTACTGCAAAGGGTCAGATAGAAGATAAGGTATCAGGTCTTAATGCGGGAGCAGATGACTATTTGACAAAACCTTTCTCTTTTGAAGAACTAGTCGCTCGCATTCGCGCGCTATCGAGACGACCAAACGTGACAGAAAAACCAGTGTTAACTGTCGCAGATCTGGTACTTGACCCTGCCACATATTCTGTTCGTCGTGATAATCAATCCGTCACTCTTTCTAAAAAAGAATTTGCGCTACTTGAGTATCTCATGAAAAATGTGAATACAGTTTTGAAAAAAGAACAAATTATCGCCCATGTGTGGAATTATGAAGCGGATATTCTGCCAAACACAGTAGAAGTATATATTGCAAATTTAAGAAAAAAAATTGATAACGCTTTTCCAAAAAAGAAACCGCTCATACGCACTGTGTGGGGTTTCGGTTATAGACTAGGAGAAAAATAATATGTTTCATAAAACACGGCTTAAACTTACTGCATTGTACATACTCACAACACTTCTTATTAGTGTCACGTTTAGTATTGGTCTTTATTCTATGATGGTCCGCGAAGTGACACGTTTTGACAAAGCACAACGCTTTCGAATTGAACGTCAGATAGTAGGCACGGCGCCTTCCCATCCGTTGCCTGAGACATCAGAACTAATCGAAGAATCGAAGGGTCGTATTGTCATTTTTCTTATTATCATTAATGCCACAGTCGTACTACTCGCTGGAGGGTGTGGATATTTCTTAGCAGGCCGTTCGCTAGAGCCCATTGAGGAAATGGTCAGGGAACAAAACCGATTTATTAGTGATGCTTCGCATGAACTCAGAACTCCTATTACGGCTCTTAAGTCTGCCTTTGAAGTATATAGACGAAGCAAAAAAAAGACTCAGAAAGAAGCGAGCGCGATTATCGACGACAGTCTTCTGGAAGTTGACGCACTCCAGAATCTTACTGAGTCGCTTCTTGAATTAGTCCAATATAACAAACCAAATAAAACTACGCAAATGGGCAGACTAGATCTTGTTGATATCTTCAAAGACGCACTACGACGAGTTAAACCTCTTGCCCAAAAAAGTCAGATTAAAATTAAGACAGACATTACTCCAGTAACCGTACAAGGGAATGGGCAGGCACTTAAAGACCTCGTCGTTATTTTATTGGACAACGCAATTAAATATAGTTCGCAAAAAACCACTATCACAATTCATGTGAAAAAAGTTCAAAATAACGCAGTTATGTCCATTTCAGATAGAGGGATTGGTATGGATCAAAACGATTTACCGCATATATTTGAGCGCTTCTATCGTGCTGATACAGCTCGTACAAAGAGAAATACAGAAGGCTACGGATTGGGTCTTGCTATTGCAAGTGAAATTGTTCAAACACACAACGGTACAATACAAGTAAGTAGCGAGATTAAGAAAGGAACAACATTTACCGTCACTATTCCGTGTATTCAAACAACTATGAGAAAAAAGTCTAATATTTTCAGCTAGTCTTCAGCTTTAATAGTAATACTATATAGAATGAAATTAATACCTTTACTTCGGTCTAAACTGACTGTTACTGCACAAAAAATACTAAAGTTACCACGTATTGCGCTTTTCATAGCAGCACTTATAATGATCGGTGCTGGATGGTTATTCTATAGCAAGGTTTTGAATAGTAAATCGACTGCCCCTACGTATCAAACCGCCATTGCAGAAAAAGGGACACTTGTTGTATCGACAAGCGCTTCTGGACAAGTGTCGACAGATAATACAAAATCTATCAGCACCTCTGTTTCTGGTGTTGTCAAAGATGTCAAAGTAAAGAATGGTGATCTGGTTAGCCAAGGTGACCCCTTGGTAGAAATTGAACTCGATCAGCCGTCGCAACAAAATTATCTTCAGGCACTCTCCTCATATCAAGGAGCAAAGAATAGTTTGGATTCTGCTCAAAATCAAGCATATAAACTGCAAGCAGATATGTTTAGCCAGTGGGATACATTTCGAGACTTGGCTACCAATTCAACATACCAAAATTCAGATGGATCAACCAACGATGTTAATCGTGCGTTACCAGAGTTTCACATAGCTCAAAATAACTGGCTTGCGTCTGAAGCCGCATATAAAAATCAAACGAAAGTAATTGCACAATCTCAGACATCTCTCGCAAGTAGTTCTCTCGCTCTGCAAGAATCATCTCCTACCATTTACGCTCCTATTTCTGGAACTGTTTCAGGGCTTTCTCTGCAGAAAGGTACCGTTTTATCTGCAAATACTTCAGGGTCTACAAGCGGAACTACTTCATCTCGGGTTGTGGCATCAATCAAAACCGATGCACATCCTACTATATCTGTTAACCTTACAGAAATAGATGTTCCACATGTCAAACCAGGAAATAAAGTGACTATTACAATCGACTCCATTCCCGATAAATCGTACACCGGAACAGTAATAAGCGTCGACACAGTCGGCGGCATAACGTCGGGAGTAACAGCATATCCTGCGGTTATTCAATTCGATGACGCACCAAGTGATATTTATCCCAATATGTCTGCTCAAGTAAGTATCATAACCAATACAAAAGACAATGTTCTACTTATCCCCGCGTCTGCTGTACAGAATACAAACGGCCAATCATATATTCAGATACTCAAAAACGGGTCACCAACCCAAATAGATGTTGAAATTGGAGCCTCTTCCGATACCCAAACTGAAATAGTGTCAGGCCTTACTGGAGGAGAGGAAGTTATCACGAGTACCATCTCTACAAGTAATTCAACACAACAAACAGGTGGACAAGCTTCACCCTTTAGTAGTTTCGGCGGGACGCGAGGCGGGAGTGGGTTCAGTGGACAAATTCGTACGAGATAGTTTGCATGATACAAATAAATCATGTTTCTAAAATTTACACGATAGGTTCACTAACAACAACTGCGCTTTCCGATATTTCATTCGAGGTTAAGAAGGGTGAATTTGTTGCTATCATGGGCCCTTCTGGAAGCGGAAAATCGACGCTCATGCATATTCTTGGAGCCCTTGACCTGCCGACAAGTGGCGACTATATACTGGACAAAGAAAAAGTATCCACGCTTACTGATAATGAACTTGCACGTATCAGAAATACAAAAATAGGGTTCGTATTCCAATCGTTTAATTTACTTCCTCGAACAAGTGCATTAAAAAATGTCATGTTACCCATGATGTATGCCGGAGTGTCGCCAGAGATTAGAAAAGAGAAAGCACAAAAATATCTAACAATGGTAGGGTTAGCTGACCGAATGAATCATTTATCAAATCAACTGTCTGGAGGACAACAACAGCGCGTTGCCATAGCTCGTGCGCTATCTATGGATCCTTCCATACTCCTAGCAGATGAGCCGACAGGAAATATTGCTACCAATCAAGCAGAAGAGATAATGGCTATCTTCCAAAAACTGAATGATGACGGCCATACGGTAGTTATGATAACGCATGAGCCAGACATCGCTACACATGCCAAACGAGTCATATATATTCGTGACGGAAAAATAACACAAGACAAAAGAAATAAACATCAAGTACGAGTAGCAATTAAAAACTAACATGGAAATACTAGAACTCATCACCGAAGCAATTGGTACACTTACCCGCAATAAAATGCGCACCAGTCTTGCCATTTTAGGGATTGTTATTGGGATTGGGAGTGTTATTTCGCTTATTTCTCTGGGACAATCAAGTCAAAAATCTATAGAAAATCAAATCCAATCTCTCGGTGCAAATTTACTTACTGTCATTCCAAGTGGACAAAATAGCGGAGCAGTACGAGGTGCACAAGGTGGTGGCACAACTCTTACACTAACAGACGCCGAGGCCCTGATGAACGATACTTCTATCACGTCTATCCAAAGCGCATCTCCTGAATACTCAAAACGCGCACAAGTAACAGCGGGGAAAAATAATACCAATACACAAATTGTCGGCGTCTACCCACAGTACGCGACTATCAGAAAAATTGCACTTACTACCGGAACTTTCATTACTGATCGCGATGTCAGCGCACTTTCAAAAGTGGCTGTACTCGGAGCCACTACTGCTACCGATTTGTTCCCAACGGAAACTAACCCAATTGGACAAAGCGTGCGAGTCAATGGTCAAGTGTTACGTGTCGTAGGTGTTGCATCGCCCAAGGGAGGTACGGGGTTTAACAATCCAGATGACGCTATTTATGTACCACTCTCCACTGCACAAAAACAGCTGTTTGGGGTTGATTATTTATCCACCATTGCGGTAGAAGCAACTGATGCAAACAAAATGACACAGGCACAAAATGATATAGGCTATTTTCTTCTTGCACGACACAAACTGCGCGATCCATCACAGGCAGATTTTGTCATTTTTTCTCAAAACGACATACTGAACACCGCAACACAAGTGACCGGCACCTTTACCACATTGCTTGGTGGCATAGCTGCAATATCACTTGTTGTTGGTGGTATCGGCATTATGAATATAATGCTTGTCACCGTCACTGAGCGAACACGTGAAATTGGGCTTAGAAAGGCGCTTGGAGCTACAAAAAGCATTATTACACTGCAGTTTCTTATAGAAGCTATACTCTTGACGATAATCGGTGGTGTAGTTGGAATACTGTTGGGAATTACAGTGTCTTACTTTTTATCACGAAGTATGCAGTTGCCGTTTGCGATTTCTATTTCCTCCATAGTCCTTGCTATGAGTGTGTCTGGCGGAATAGGTATTTTGTTCGGATGGTACCCAGCAAAAAAAGCAGCAGGATTACAGCCGATTGACGCGTTGCGATATGAATAATAGTTATATTTGAAAGGAGATGAAACATATGAAACAAAATACAACCATACTTATTGCCCTTTTAACTCTTATTATTGGCGGAGGTATAGGATTTTACGGTGGCATTATGTATCAGAAAAATCAAAGATCCACGCTTACACGACAATTTGCAGCCAACGGTGGAACGCGGGAAGGAAATGCCCCAGGTAACTTTGGGGGACAAAACAGGGCAGGATTTCGACCAGTTTCTGGTGAAATTACCAGTATAGATAATACGTCTATGACGGTAAAAATGAATGACGGTAGTAGTAAGATTGTAATCTTGTCGACGACAACGACAGTCAACAAAGCGCAAGACGTAGGAAAAGACGCACTTAAGAAGGGAATTACAGTTGCAGTCTTTGGTACACAAAACGCAGATGGCAGCGTGACAGCACAGAGTATCCAGCTCAACCCACAGGTTCGAGCTATGCCACAGGTAAGTCCGGCACGATAAATGGAAATTCGTTCCTAAATATTAGGGGTGCCGCGTTTAATTGGGTAGGCGCGGTACCTCGTTAAGGTCTCTGTGTTCTACTTTTTCTTATCCAATTTATCCAAACCCAAGCCCTTTACCCCAAAATAGACGACGAGTGCTATAACAATAAAATCTATGAGAACACTTGCAAAATTACCCCACAATATTTTAACCGAACCTATTTTCAAATAGTAAGAAGATAAATTGCCCGTTGCACCTAAAATTACCCCCAAGACTGGATTGATAATATCTTTTACTAAAGATGCAACTACTTTTGATACAGCGCCACCCAAAATAAAACCCACTGCCAGGCCAACAACACCACGTTCCCTAATAAATTCCATAAAGCCGGTTAAATGATTTTTCATGATTTTATTTTCTCACCTCAAAAAAAATAAAACAAAAGTTTTTTGCTGCCCAGCAGGGATTCGAACCCCGATAAACGGATTCAGAGTCCGTTGTCCTACCATTAGACGACCGGGCAAGTGTGGGTATATTGTAACATACAGAAGGTGGAGATTTGCTAAGGGAACGGGTTCCTACTTCCGCTATCTTTTTGAAATTCTTTGTGAAAAATGACCATATCGAGCAATAAATGCATGTCGTATTTTTTTATTAATTTTTGAACAAGTGCATCAAGCTCTTTTCGATATTCTTTTTTCTGTGACATATAAAATGTTTCGACTATTTTTTTGTCAGCCCCTTTCATTTCTGAAAACAGGCGATTTTTAATATACGCCGACAAATTTAAATGCTCAACAAATAACTGTTTTGTTCCCACATCAGACAGTCGTTTAAATATTTTTTCCAACTCTTCTGTCTGCGCTACAAAATGGGGTAAAAGTGGTCCAATAAACGCATACGTACGAATACCATTTTTATTCAATTCTTCAAGTGTCTTAAAACGATCGGTCACTTTCGGCGCATACTTTTCAAAATACCTTGAAATACCGTCATCTGTAGACGTAACAGTCATCCCAACGATTGCATGTTTTATTTTCTTCAAGACATCAATGTCACGTGATACTAACGGAGACTTTGTAAGAATAGACACTGTCCCTTCGAATGGCAAATCTGCCAATACTTCTAAACATTGGCGGGTAAGCTTATACCGCGCCTCCGAAGCTTGGTATGGATCGGTAACTGAACTTAAAAAAAGTTCTTTCCCCAAACCTTTATTCGGCAATTTTCGAATTTCCTTTTTCAAAAGATCTGGCGCATTAATTTTGACATACACATATTGACCCCAATCATTCACTGTTTTTCCAACAAATCGCCCCATAAAGCTTGCGTAGCAATAGGTACAACCAAATTTGCACCCTACATATGGATTTATCACATAATCTATACCAGGAATACCGCATTTGGATAGAATTGTTTTTGCTGAAATTTCTTTAAACTCCATGGGTATAGTATAATCTCTGCACAGCATCTATGTTGAAGCATATTCAATTACTCAAACGTTTAATAGTATGCGGCACGTATGCGCTGTGGGTATTGGTGCTGTTCTCTATTGTCAAGCCAACTTTACCGTGGAGTGAGCTCGGAGAACTTATGGGAGAAGCGGCGATAGGCATGCTCGTTATCGTTACGCTCCCCGGGATTCTCAAACGATTTGAAGTGACAGGCGTCTACAAACAAATACAACTTTTGCTTATGAGTGTCCGCCGTCAAACAGGGGACCTTATGTTTACCTTTGCTGTAGCTCATGCAGTGTGGGTGCGTATCCTACTCTATATACGATTTGGTTTACCTGATCCCGCGAGTATTCCTTTGTTCCAAATATTTGGAACGCTCACCTTACTTTTACTTTTCCCGCTTTTTCTTACCTCAAACAATTTCTCTGTTCGACTTTTAAAAAAGAATTGGCAACGAATACACTATCTTGTTTATATCGCTGTTTGGTTTGCTGCTCTGCATACGTTACTGGGTATAGAAGGTCAGATTTGGGGAATATTGGCAGTAGGTATAGGAGTAGCACAAATTGCTTCATGGATGAACGTATACAAAAAACACCGTACTTAAATTACTCTACAGTCTGTTTCTGATACGTTTTTACAACCGCATGCGGTGCAATAGCTGCATGAACGACTGTCCCTGGATACGTACGTACACCTTCTCCGATAGTCACTCCTGGTAATGTCGTCGTACCGGCACCGAAAAACACACCCTTTGCCACAACTGCACCGAGCTTGTCTCTGTTGGTTTCTATACGCTCACTTTTTAATTTCAATGCAACGTTTTTGTCATCCATGCGAAGATTGGTTAAACAAGTACCCCAACTTACATTGCATGATGACTCTAAAACACTATCGCCAACAAATGAATGGTGCACTTGACACCCTTCACCCACGTAGCTACGAGCTATTTCGCTTCCAAAACCAATCGTTGCTCCCGCTTCTATAGATGATTTGCGCACAAGTGTATGATTTCCCACTACGGCATTTTTGCCAATGTAGCTATCCTTTATAACTGCTCCTTCAAATATCTTCGCCCCGTCTTCTATGTAGCTTGTCCCTTGAATAATCGCTTTTTCAGAAACGAATGCCGAAGCGCTTACATACGGCTCTTTGATATACGATAATAATAACTGCATTACATCAAGTACCTGAAAGCTATATTTAAGCTTACTCCACCCTCCTACATAGGGAACAAATGCAAACTTGTTATTTTTAAGCAGTGTTGAAAGCGCCTGTTCGTACGAGTCGTCACGCTTCCAGTCTATTTTTTGAAGCTCTCCAATAAACTCCTGTGGTTTTGAAAAATAATCGCACATAAGCTTTACATAATCGCTCGGACGCTCGTTTGATTTTGGCTTTTCAAAAATACCGACAGGCCTTTCTTTTTCAAAAGTAAAATAACCCGCGAGAACATGATCTTTCATATGTAAACCAGCAAGCGCTCCGTACTTGCCCTGTGATAATCGCAAAATATCGGTAAAAACTATTGGTTCAAGCGCATCTACTGCGTTTACCACTAAAAGCGGTGTCTCTGGTATCTGTGCCTGTGCTTTTACGAGCGCGTACCCCATACCGAGCGGTTTATCGAGACAGTATGTAGCGATTTTTGTATCTGGTAATACAATTTTTTGAGCAAACGCATCGTTCGATTTGCTTGTTATGACGAGCATGTTGCGCAGTCCTGCCGCGTGAAGCATACGCATAGTATGTTCGATCATAGAAACACCCAATAGCGGAAAAACTGTTTTGTTGATAGTCAGCGGCACAAAGTGCGTGCCCTCACCAGCGGCCAAAATAACAACAAGTGGTTGTGTATCCATACGTATAGTATACAAAAAAATGCCCGAACTTGATTTGTGAATGGTTTGGGTATAAAATATCCTTTTCATTACCAGTAATTATTGACCATATGGAACCTGCCCCAAACGGTGAACTTATAGGAAATAAAATTCAAAGACAACTTGGATTCCTAACACAAAACGATTGGCAAACAACACTAGCCACACATACAACCGAAGGAAAAAGTGAATTGTTTTCGGGTAATCTCGTCCATGCACAAGATGGTATAGGGTACTGTATGGATGAACGACGTACTAAGGATGGAAGTAGGCCGTTAAAACCAGCCTTTGTCGGTGGTGCAGCAGGATGGCGAACGCTTTTTATGGCGACCGGTATGAGTTTTGAAGAAGCGGGAAAAGCAACAAAAGAATTGTATGCAAAGAATAATTGGGGAGAAATGGAAGTACATATAGATGATGAACATGGGCATGTTGTAGACGGTGTCGAACTAGATGAGAGAGAAGAAGGATGTGGGTTTCTGACTGTGTGGCACCCTGTTCTAGGTGATTTATATACTCTATTAGGACAAACGAATATTGTTCCAGGTTTAAAACCAAATAATAAGATCAACCAGGTTGATGGTAAGAAATTTATTGCAGATACTCGTAAAGACGGAGGGGTTGTGGTACCGCTTGTTGGAAATCACAAAACAATAGGATCTTCTGAAAGCCCCGCCGACGTTGTCGTAAACTTTCGTCCGGGAACAACTCTTAATCGAAATGAACTCTATGATGAAAACCCTGCTTTTCTATGGGACGCATGGGCAACTACCGGAACAAACGTTTTAGAAGCATTTAACACATTGGCAGAAACCAACTGGACAACTGATCAATTTCTACGACTACAAGCCGCTTTGCATCTTGCCACCGGAATTCGCTTAAATGCTGTCGATCTTGACACACACAAAAACATAGTCCTCACCAAATAAGCACAATAATGCTTGCAAGCGTGTACTAAAAACGGTACCATAGTTTTACTATGCGCATCAAAGATATACGCGCCCTTGAAATATTAGATTCCCGTGGCAACCCCACACTACGTGCGTATGTTGAACTAGAAAACGGTGTTATTGGTGTTTCTAGCGTGCCTTCTGGCGCATCTACCGGTACTCACGAAGCACATGAACTCCGGGATAACGACCCAAAGCGCTACATGGGTACAGGGGTTCTCATGGCAAAACACAATGTCGAATCAGAAATTCGAGAACTACTCGTAGGTAAAGATCCACAAAAACAAGACGATATAGACCACGCAATGATGACACTCGATGGTACACCAAATAAAAGTAGGCTCGGCGCAAATGCCATATTAGCAGTATCGCTAGCATGCGCAGTAGCAGCAGCACGTGCACAAGAGAGGGAGCTGTACGAATATCTTGGAGGTTTTTTTGAACAGCCAGTACATACTATCCCTGTGCCACTTATAAACGTCATCAATGGCGGGAAACATGCACAAGATTCATCAGATTTTCAAGAATATATACTCATTCCTTATGGCTTTCCTCGATTTTCTGAAGCTCTTCGAGCAAGTGCTGAGGTATTTCACACCCTTAAAAAAATGCTACACGTAGATCATCAACCGACCAGCGTTGGCGACGAAGGTGGGTTTGCGCCGCATGTATCTACCAACGAAAAGCCATTGCAATATTTGGTAGATGCGGTCGAAGAGGCAAGCTATATGATGCGCAGTGAATTTGGCCTAGGAATAGATGCTGCGGCAAGTGAATTTTTAGTTAATGGGAAATACGTACTATCGACAAACAACAAGCAGTTATCTGCTGTCGAATTAGCAAATTACTACAATAGATTGATCGAAACATATCCACTCTGTTCTCTGGAAGATCATTTTGGCGAAGATGAGTGGGACAGTTTCCAAAAATTCACCCAAGAAATTGGCGAAACGGTACAAACAGTCGGTGACGATCTATATGTAACTAACCCAATTCGCCTAGAAAGAGGTATAGCAGAAAAAACGACCAATGCTATTTTAATAAAAGTAAACCAGATCGGTACACTTACCGAAACCTTATCCGCTATCAAAAATGCAAAAAAGGCAGGCATGCAAACTATCATATCGCACCGCTCTGGCGAAACAGAAGATACCTTTATAGCAGATCTTGCCGTTGCTTCAAACGCAGGACAGATAAAAACAGGTTCTATGTCACGCTCTGAACGAATAGCAAAATATAATCGACTTCTTGAAATAGAACACAAAGAACCTCATTTCTCTTACTACCAATTCCCATACAAAATAACGAATGGATTTTAACGAATTGCAAGAGGCAGCAATTCAGTCACTGCAACATCCTGGGGCCGGTGGTAAACCTATGCCCAAAACAAGTAGTAAGAAACCTCCTATTTTATACGTATTTAGACATACGCAAACATATGATAATATTCGCCGAGTTTTTTCTGGGAAACGGCAATCTCAACTTACTCCCAAAGGAAAAAAACAAGCCCAAGAACTCGCGCATAAGTTAGTACATATGCATATCGATTTATTTATTAGTCCTGATCTCATACGATGCAGGCAAACGCTTGAACCGTTGCAAAAAATGCTTCCCCATATTCCATATTTAGTAAAAAAAGAGCTTGTGGAACGTGACTATGGCATTCTCACAGGAAAAAGCAAGATGGAGGCTATGAAAGAACATCCAAAAAAAGCCGTTCTGTGGCGCCGATCATGGGATGTTGCACCACCAAAAGGTGAAAGTATCAAAAATGTTTGGGAAAATCGTATACATCCATTTTGTAAATGGCTTGAGACAAAAATGAAAAAAGAGAATATAAATATTGCCTATTCGGGAACAAATAATACTGTCCGGCTTATTCGAATGTACTTCGAACATCTTTCATATGAAGAATCGGTTGAGTTAGAAAACACGTATGCAGACTATGCCTCATACCACATTAAATAGCGAATAGGCATATATGATTTATAAGTAGTCGTTACTTTCTTACTACGCCATTCACAAGCTGGTTTGATTACGAATAAATTATATTAACTACAAGCAGAGTTGTTCTATTCATACACCAACACCGCCGTGCCAACCTGTGCCCAGTTATACACTTCTTGTGCTTCTCCCACATCAAGTGATACACACCCTCCGGTATGGGGTGATCCAATAAAATTACTTGGGCGCCGAATTTGAGTGCCAGTAACATCAACCCAATATGGCAACTCATGAATGCCTAAATAAGCGTTCACTTTTGGGTCTAAATAGAAAGCCATCCAATAGGGCATCCACACGTGATAGATATCTGAATACGCATTCGGTGCTTTATTCAAAATCGCATATTTCCCTGGAGGAGTTGGATAATACAATCCCGTCGACACACTGTGCGTCGCTATCACGCTACCACTTTCCCATATATACATCCGCTGTTGGGAAATATCGATTTCAATATATTTTTGTGCGTATCTACCATCGGTATTGGGCTTTTTTAAAAGCCGTCCAATGACAAAGTCATATGTGTAACCGTTAAATCTTGTGGCAACCATGGTTACGAGTTGTGTACCCATGAACTCACTATCAAGCGTAAAATCACCACCCTTGTCCAAACTCTTTTCTTTACCCTGTACTATATCTGACAACTTATTTTTATCTACCCCTATGTCAAGATTGTCATGTTTTTGATCATAAGAAACAGTGACTATTGATAACAACTCTCTCTGTGTCAATTCAGAGAATGCACGTTTTTCACCATCCAAGACTATACCGACTGGTTTTGCAGTTATCGCAGCTATTCTTTGATTGTACGAAAGGACACGGGAAGCATCTGTAGTATCGCTTATACGAGCTGTAACAGGCTCAAGGACAACGTTTGTGCCAATACTACCGACAATCTGTTGCTTGAGTAGTTTTGGATCAAGCCTGTACTTTTGTGTGTTATCTGTAAATAATAATTTTTTTGTTTGATCACTCACGTGAATATCGTTGTTCTGGGTTGATATATCAAATATTGTTTGTGCAAATTTTGCATAAAAAAGGTCAGAAAAAGAAACCGTCGGCACGACCATTCGCTGGGCAAAAAATGAACCGATGAAAGAATGAGTTACAGGAAGCAATCCTTTTGTATTATGTGAAAAGACCGCATTGAGCGTTTTGTTAATATCCACATAAATTCCTGATTCTTTATATTGATACCTATACACACGAGAGCGCACCTTAAAACGCAATGAACCATTTGCTTCTTGCGCAAGTAAACGTAAAACCTCTGAACGAGAGAAAAAAGAAATATTACGAGACCCAAGATATGTATTTGCCGGTACACGCCCACGGCACATATACTCTATAGCGCTGAGCAAAATAATAAGACATAAAACCAAAACTATAATACGGCGCATGCATATTAGTTTATGTCAATTTTTCGTTTTCTGTACCAACAAAATTCTCAACGATTTCTTTTATTTTTGGCACTGAAGATTTGCGAGCTACCAAAAGAACATCGTCTGTATTTACCACCAATAAGCCTTCTAAATCTACCCCTACTATAAGTTTCTTTCCCTCGTAATTGTATACCAGAGAATCTCGCGAATACTCCAGATATACACGTCCACGAGTTATATTTTCATCTGGATTATTTTCAAGAGCCTCTTTTAATGCCTCCCAAGCTCCTACATCGCTCCATCCAATATCTTCAACCACGGTAGCCGCTTCTGATTTATCAAGCTTTTCAATAACGGCATTATCAAAACTCACCGATTCTATAGCTCCATATTTTTTAAGGAGTGTTTTCTCAAATTCTTTAGTGCCGTACGTTTTTAAAATATCTTCTACTGCACTGTAAACGCGGGGAGCATATTTGTGGAACGCCTCAAAAATGTACGAGGGAGTTGTTACAAAATATCCCAAATTCCATGCATGGTGCCCAGAGCTGTAAAATTCCTCAGCTGTTTTCTTATTGGGCTTGTATTGAAAGCCCTCAAACGTAAAAAAAGATACATCAACATCCGTGTGGATAGATGAGCCGTAGTGTATCCAACCGAGGTTTTCGCTTGCAAATCGAGGTTTGTGACCTATAAAAATAATCCTCGTATTCATTTTCCCCAAAAAACTAGCAGCCTTTTTCAATAATAGTTTGAATTTTTTTTCGTGTTTCACTAAATGATCGCTCCACAATATAACAACGGGTTCATCAATACCATCTTTTAAAAGTTTCCCCATGACAAATGCAACCGCTGGTCCCACATCGCGTTTTTCTGGCTCAAAAATAAAGTTCTTTTCTGGGATGTTCGGTAATTGATCTCTGACGATTTCCCTATACGCAATATTGGTAGATATGTAAATATCTGCTGACGCAAAATCCGGATATAAGCGCTCTACAGCAAGCTGCAACGTTGAACGATTTCCAATAATCTTTTCAAACTGTTTTGGTGATTTTTTTCGAGACAGTGGCCATAGTCGTGTCCCTGTTCCGCCTGCAAATATTACTGCTTTCATTAAATTGAGTTTTAATTTGTAATTTTTTCTTTTTACTCTTGTAACTTTCACCCACCAATCTCTTTTTTAAGCTTTTGTAAAAAGATTTCCTTACTAAAGTGGGCTATTTTCTGGTGGTTAATAGTATATGATAACGTATGAAATATATCAACGATGCCACCAATTGCGTGAACTGTTTGTTTCGTACTCACTATCCCACCGCCACATATTTTTACAATTTCGGCGGCTCCACTTTCTGAAACGGTAATAACTGGTGTATCAAAAAAAAGCGATTCAAGAGCAACATACCCAAAATCCTCTTGCTGTGGCAATATCGTTGCAATAGCTTTTTGATAAATATAGGCAAGTTCTTCATCTGGTACTTCCGAAATAAAATGGATAGTATGAGTGCCAGATGCCATTTTTTGCAACGTATACGCTTGTGTCCCTGTACCCACGATAACCAAATGCACCGCTGGCCTCTGTTTAAATATTTCTAGCAACATATCTACCCTCTTGTATGGCTCAAGCCTGCCAACAAAAAGAAAATAGTGTGATGGAAGATTGATTTTTCTCGCACGTTTCTTTATACCTATAAAATAAGCCCTATCAAATGGTGGGTATAAAACTTTCGCACTTCTGCTATATGTCTGTTTTATCGCTTTTTGCGAAAAGTGTGAAAGCGTTAATAGAGTATGAGGCCTTGTAGCAGCATTCAAATCCCATTTCTTCATGTGCTCAATAATTGGAGAAACTAATGAATGTGGCTGATACAGTTTCTTTTGGCTCCATAGAAAACGAGTTGGTGTAAACACATACGATACATGATGCGCACTTGTTTTAATTCCTTTCACAAAAGATGATGTAATAGAGAGCACTTCATCATACGTATCGAGACGAAAACTCTCCGTTGCGGTAGGCATAAGGGGCGCAAGAAGTGGTTTTGAATGGCACAGGCTATACAGCGGCTGAAGGTACGACGTATGTATGCGAGAACGATACTTTACTGCCCAGGGCGAGTCTTTAAATCGAGTGAATAGTGTAAAAATATCTGCTTCTGGATAAGCATCAAAGACAGATTGCAACAACCGTTCAGCTCCGCCAAAAGTGTCTATCCAATCGTATACAATAGCACGTTTCATACTGAAGTATTGTATATTGCAAGCGTTTTCATTGCCATTGTTTCAAACGAAAACTTTTTTTTATACGCATCAGGATAGGGAGTTTTCTTTACCTGTATCGACTCCTCCAAAACACGCATCAAGCTTTCTTCATTGTGCAAATTAAAAAAAGTTGTTCCTGGCACAGCTATTTCTTTAAATGAGGCAATAGAAGACAGTATGAGTGGACATCCAAAATAAGACGCTTCAAGAACTGGCAATCCAAAACCTTCTGATTGCGACGGAAATACCAGTGCTTGTGCATTACTGTACAGGTACCGAAGCTGCCCATCTGATACTGCGTGCAAAAAAAGAATACGATTCTCAAGGTTCAACATATGAGCTTGCGACCGCATACGCTGGGTAAATACATCATCTGGCCCAACTAAAATCAATTTTGGCGCTTTTGGCACTTTTGCATACGATGTCAATAAAAACGAGATATTCTTGTGCGGAAAAAAATTACCTACATAGAGTAAAAACGGTTCCTTTGCAGAAGAAACAGCGATAGGCCTTGCCTGTATGAGTGACTCGTCAACCCCTTCATACGTCACCGTAATAGATGTTTTTGTGCCCATAGTACGTATGTCGTGAGCAACAGCATTCGTCGGCACAAGCACGTGTTTGCTACGAGTGAGCGCATGCATGAGGGTTTGGCGATATCCTATTTTCTTCATGGCGTATAAAAGAGGATGTCGCGTCGTTGCCTGACCAGTCGCATGGGTAAATGGCGTTATATCATGAAGAGTAATAACAAATGGACGATTATAGAGCACAGGGTGCGAAAAATAGGGAAAATGGACAAGGTCGGCTTGCTCTTTTAAAAGATTGTATAAGAATACTGTTTGTTCAGACAGAGAGTGCCAGCGACTTGATACAGAGCGAACATGAAAATGTGAGTTGTTAATTTGTATGTTTGGATTTCCATAGGTAAGTAATGTATAGAAATTGTGCGTATCTAACTTTTGTAACCTGCTAACCAAATTTCGTATGTATCTGCCAACACCACCTTCCTCCCAAAGCCGACAATCTATTACAATCTTCATGAAAAAATTCTACTCATAAATGCAAGCACGCGCACGCCTCCTCTTACAAGGATATGTATAAAGCGGGGATATTTTGCAAAATAGTGCTTTTCATAGAACAGCAACATTGAAGAAAAAAAATGCTGCTTTGCGGTGTTAGACGTTGTACCGTTTTTTGCCATACCACTTTGATATTTCAAATGAAGCGCGCTCATATGGGGATAGAAAAAAATACTTCCTCCATTTTTTTTCAAACGGTAACACAGATCTATGTCTTCGGCATAAAAAAAATAGTCTGGATCAAATCCATGCTCTTTTTCAAATACGCGACGCTTGATAAGAAAGAATGCTGCACTTGGACAGTCTATTTCGTGAATAGTGTCGAGGGATAAGGTGGTTAGGTGATATCCACCAAATAATCGTGCCAACGGCGTATTGCGTGTAATTTTTTCAAGACCAGTAAAATAGGCAAATGCATTCCATACCGTAGGGAAACCACGATGACACGCCGGATCCATATGCGCAGAATCAAGCATGAGCTTTATAGTGAGAGCGCTCTTTTTTTCATCGTGATATAAAAACTCGATAAGCTTTTCAAATCCAACTGGTTCTGTAAGCAAAACATCAGAATTAAGAAGCAACAGATAAGTACCACGAGCAACGCGTGCTCCACGATTGTTTGCGTTCCCAAATCCAATATTATGAGGTAAGAGGATACTCTGTATCTTTCGATCTTTTAACATACTTTGCGTGCCGTCAGTTGATGCATTATCCACAACGATAACCTCATAATCATTCTTTTTGTTGAAACTCTCACCTAATCTCTGATTCACAAAATCAAGTGTTTTTGCTAACAGTTCTTTAGTGTTGTGGGAAACGATGATTACCGACAGTATCATATAGCTTATTATAGACCATAGCTACGGCAAAATCGCACCGAAGCAAATATATACTCTTGACAAGTGAACAAATGTTCACTAATATGCATCTATGCAAACAAGCACACGACTAGACGCACTCAAACAATTTTTTTCACAACACAAGCGACTTCCCACCTATCGTGAAGCAGCAAAACTATGGGAAGTGTCTTCGCCAAACGCAGCATTTAAAATAATGGCTCAATTTATAGAAGAAGGTCAGTTAGAAAAAGACGAGACAGGAAAGCTTACTCCCGCACCATACTTTTTTGCATTGCCATTCGAAGGGAGCGTACCTGCCGGATTTCCAGTCCCTGTAGACGAGAGCGATCACGCGATGTTATCAATACACGAATATCTCGTCGACAATCCAACCTCCACATTTTTATTGCACGTCAGTGGCGACTCTCTCAAAGATATAGGGGTCATGCCTGGCGATATTGCGCTCATAGAAAAAGGGACACGTCCCCATACTGGGCAGGTTGTGCTCGCGCGCGTCGATGGAGAATGGACTTTAAAGATACTCGAAAAAAGAAATGGGAAAACTATACTTATGCCGGCAAACACTGCATACAATCCTATTATTCCTCATCATGAATTGACTATCTATGGAGTCGTCGTAGGAATGGTAAGAAAATATAAAAACTAAAGATAGGTTTTTATGACAACTTTTCAGGTTCACTCTTGGCCTTCCGCTATCGCACATGTCGATGGAAATGCTTTTTTTGCCTCCGTGATGCAAGCCGCATACCCACACCTACAAAACAAACCCGTAGTCATTGGAAAAGAAAGAGGGATTGTCACTGCGGTGTCATATGAAGCAAAAAAATACGGGATTACTCGTGGTATGCGTGGGTTTGAAATAAAAAGACTTTGCTCTTCAGTTCTTTTTTTAGAAGGCGACTATGAGCTCTTTTCTTTATTTTCTCAACGCATGTTTTCTATTCTCCGCCAGTTCTCCCCAGTAGTAGAAGAGTACTCAGTTGATGAAGGATTTATTGATCTTTTTGGCATGCGAGCACACTTGCATATGACCTATGGTGAAATAGCAGTCAAGATACAAAAGATAATAGACGACCAGCTCGGTATCCCCGTATCGGTAGGGGTTTCTCTTACGAAGAGTTTGGCAAAGTTAGCAAGTGGATCAAAAAAACCACGCGGCATAACCCTCGTAGCAGGACGCGACATAGAGCAATTTCTCAAAGATATACCAATTGAAAACGTGTGGGGTATTGGCCCTGCCACCTCTGCTTTTTTAAGAAAAAATAACATACGTACAGCAGGATCTTTCGCAGAAAAAAAGGTAGTACAGACTCTCTCAAAACCATACTATGACATATGGAATGAATTGAGAGGAATTATTGTGCATGGGTTAGACACAAACAAAAAAGTCACCTATCAATCAATAGGAAAAACACACACATTTACCACACCTTCTAACAATAAGGCGTACGTATGGGCACAGTTGAGGCACAATATAGAAGAGGCTTTTGCAAAAGCAAGAAAATATCATTATTGTGTAAAAGAAA
Organism: Candidatus Roizmanbacteria bacterium; assembly: GCA_024654535.1. Taxonomy (GTDB): domain Bacteria; phylum Patescibacteriota; class Microgenomatia; order UBA1406; family UBA1406; genus JANLHL01. Next base: position 107,139 of record JANLHL010000007.1, read on the forward strand.
TGACTATATTTATAAAAACACAAAGCTTTCAATACAGAACAAAAGAAATTGATTTTGATACACCACAACAGTATCCGTTAGTACAAATAAAATACATACAAAAAATGTTTTCGAGCATCTATACAGCTTCTCTCCTGTACCGAGCGAGTGGTTGTACCCTTACAAAACTTATGAGTGCCAGCTCAATACAAGGGTCTTTATTTACCTCTGATACGCTGCCAAAACACCATGCCAAAGCACTCTACAACATAATAGGCAAACAAAATCTTACCTTTGGGACTTCTTTATGGATTAGTAACAAAAGAGGAGAAAAAAGAGAAGAGCACATGCCGCGGCTTTCTCTACCAACCCTGCACATTGACAGATTAGTATAATAGACTCATGCAACATCTTATTTTAGCCTCTAATTCAAAACAAAGAGCAATTATTTTGGAAACATTAAAAATACCTTTCACAATCATTCCAGCCAATATACAAGAGAAAGCTATTCGTCATACAAACTTGAAAAAGCAAGCAGTGGCAATTGCACAAGCAAAAGCCCAGTTCGTAGGGCACGATCACCCAGGGATTATAATAGCTGCAGATACGTTTAACGTGGTGGGTACACACGTCTTTGAAAAACCAAAGGATAAAAAACATGCTTTCCACATGTTAGAAGAACTCTCTGGAAAAGAAAGTGTCTGTTATACAGGGTATTGCTATATAGATAAACAAAATAAGATATTTGTCGCTGATGCGGTAACAATACGAGTACGTTTCCGCGATTTATCAAAAACAGATATTATGCGTCATGTACAAACTCATCCGGTAACACAATGGGCAGCTGGGTTTTCCCCAGCATACACAGATACGCTTCACTTGGTCGCCTCTATACAAGGTTCATTAACTGGATTCTCTCACGGATTACCACTGGAGCGTATTATTTCACTACTCAAAAAGTCAGGTTTTTTTGTATAGTTATAGAGCATATGGCAAAAAATCAACTCACACCAAAAACAGTCGATATGAGTAAATGGTATACCCAAGTCATTTATCAGTCGTGCCTTGCAGATTATGCACCGGTGAAAGGGTGTATGGTCATACGACCAAATGGATATGAGATCTGGGAAAATATACATGATGCACTTGATCCACTATTGAAAAATTTAGGTATCCGAAACGCATACTTTCCTATTTTTATTCCACTATCTTTGCTCAACAAAGAGGCAAAACACATAGAAGGATTTTCTCCTGAGCTTGCAATAGTAACCCATGGAGGTGGAGAAGAGTTAAAAGAAAAGCTTGCCATTCGGCCAACGTCTGAAACGGTTATGTATACCATGTATAGTAAATGGGTGCATTCATACCGAGATTTGCCACTTCTATTGAACCAGTGGAACAATGTTGTGCGATGGGAAAAAAGAACATATTTTTTCCTACGAACAACAGAGTTTTTATGGCAAGAAGCACACACTGCACACGCAACTCATGAGGAAGCGTGGCAAATGGTACTCGATGGACTGAGTGCTTATAAAAATATGGTAGAAAATTATTTGGCAATCCCAGTTATTTCTGGTAAAAAAAGCGCGCACGAAACATTCGCAGGAGCAACGCTTACCACAACTATTGAAGCTCTTATGCCAGACGGTAAGGCGCTACAGGCGGGAACAAGCCACGATTTGGGACAAAATTTCTCTCAAAAAACTGCATTTGATATCGCATTTCAAGATCAAAAAGGGAACACCGCTTATGCGTGGCAAACTAGTTTTGGTCTATCGACAAGAATAATTGGAGCGCTCATAATGACTCATGGTGACGATGATGGACTCGTATTGCCTCCTCGTATTGCTCCGATACAAGTTGCCATATTGCCTGCACAAGAAAGTGAGGTAGTGACACACGTATGTGAAAAATTAGCAGAAGATTTAAAAAAGTCGGGAATACGTATCGCGTACCTTTCTGACCTAACCCATAGCCTTGGGTGGCGTTTAAATGAAGCAGAAATCCAAGGAACCCCACTTACCGTTGTCATTGGTGAGCGGGAACTTGCAGCAAAAAAATTGACTGCAAAGATACGGCACAATCGCACAGAGGAAACGGTCAATATAGAGAATGCAGACCGTACTATACAGCGCATATTAGAAACAATCCAAGAAGATATGTATAAAAAAGCGCTTAAAAATATGAAAGAGCTTACAACAGAAGTACAAACATTTGAAGAATTTGAACAAGTCATGAAATCGAAAAGAGGATTTATAAAAGCGTTCTGGTGCGAACAAGAATCGTGCGAAACCGCAATTAAAAGAGAGACAAAAGCGACAACCCGCTGTTTGCCGTTTATAAATGAAAGGGGTGCTGTTTCGGAGGAAAAGGGAGTGTGTATTAAATGTGGCAAGGAATGTACCCATCGCTGGCTTTTCGCACAGGCGTATTAATTACCTTACCTCTTTCGCTTGTGTTTTGTGTTATACTGTTGCAACATGATGCAGAACACTACCGTACCTATTCTTTCGTTATTGAATAGTCGATTCAGTCCAAAAGAATTTTTGCAAGAACCCGTCTCCCAAGAACACTACAAGCTACTCTTTGAAGCCGCGCGATGGTCACCATCTTCATACAATCGTCAGCCATGGTTTTATTATTATTCTTTGCAAAACACCCCCGGATTTGAAACATTAGCAAAATCATTAGTAGAGGGAAATGCATGGGCAAAGAAAGCACCTCTACTCATCTTAGGTTGTTATATCGATTCAGATGAGCATGGGAAAAATGCCTACGCTCAATACGATCTTGGACAATCAACTTTCTCGCTTGTCATGCAGGCTCAGGCTCTTGGCTATTATTCACACCAAATGGGTGGTTTTGACAGAGAAAAAGCAAAAACGCTCCTTCAGCTTCCTCCCGAACACATACCACACGTTATGATTGCAATTGGGAAAATAGGCAATATAGACAAAAAGGATCCTAGCAGAACAAGAAAAGAGACTCTTGCAAAAAAAGTAGAGTAATTCGCTAATCTTCACCAACGAGTACTATCTGAGCAGAAAAAAAATATGAAATCACGGCTACTCTCTCAAGGTATGGCTGTATAAAAAATAAAATCCGAGACAAAAAATTTGGAAAGAAGAAGGGAACAAAGCCGACATAATTCTCCTTTACAAGCCTGATGTTTGCCTGCTTACACCATTGTTTCAGTAATGCACTGCTATATGAGCGCTCTTTGTGCAGACGATGGTATGGCGACATTTTTTCTATACATTTTAAGATTATGTTATTGCCGTTTGGTTCAACAATAATAATTGTGTGTGCCCATAAACGAGCTTTCTTTAATGCGAGAAGAGGATCGTTCACGTGGTGAATGACGCCTCGCAAAATGGCAACGTCGTATTTCTTTTTTGGTGGAGGGAGTAAAAAAAGATCGCCTTCATAAAATTGTATATGCGGGTAAGCTTTTTTTGCTATCTTTATAGCTTCAACTGAAGGGTCAAATCCCGAAAATTGTATACGTGGAAACCGTACAGACAATTCATGCGTGTAGGCACCATCTCCACAGCCCATATCAACAACAGTCTGTGTATTTTCAGGAATATTTAAAGCTATTTCACTCGTGAGACGACTGTTGGCTACCTCCATGGAATACGTTTTTTTTTGAGTGTATTGATAACCGTTAAATTTCCTTACATCACCATCAAACACTGTCGCAATGAGCGTGGTTTTTTTATGGAAGGAATCGTGCATAGATTTGTTATTCATTACGTACCCTTACCTAAGAGGGCTTGTATTTGGGCTTTATAGGTCTCTTGATCTTTTAACGCTTGATCGTATTGCTGCTTTGCTCGATCACAACTGTCTTTAAAGAAATCAGAACCATTACAGGTAATTTTGCTACTGCTTGCAGCTGCATTTTGTGAAAATATTGCACTATTGTATCGCTGTAGGTAATATTTTAGATCTTCCAAATCTTGAGCCTGATAACATTTATCGCTCGCGAATTCTCCTTCGTAGATCTTAAATTGTGTACATCCTGGGACTTGATTCGCTGGTGCTTGCTGAGAATTTGTTTGAGAAACGTTACTCGATGGAATGACTAAGACAGATTCTATACTCCTCGATTTTAGACTATTCTGCAATGCTTTTCGATCGGTTTCTAGGCGCTCCTCGTGTGCTTTCCATGGTTGAAATACCACCAAACGAGAAAAATCAGAATCAACAGGAAGTATGGTAACATAGAATGGTTCATTTACATACCCGCCAAATAAAATACCCTCCACAGTGATTGGCTGAAGTTCAACTTTTCCCCATTTCACCTTTTTGCCATTCAGCGTGTACTTCAACTGGTCTGTCGAGCTTTTTTCTATATAGTCAACAAATGCATTTAAATCCCATTTCTGCGTGTTGTTCACGCAGTACGATACTAAACCTGGGTGCTGCACATCGTATGCCTTTTTCCCCTCGTTATTTCTAAATTTTTCGCTCGTCTTTTTAAACTGCATCGTTGCCATAAGTACTCCCTGGCTTGTGACGCTTTGCGGAGCAAGATTACGAAACGAATCTGAACCAACTGCTGTTTCTTCATAGAGCCACTCTTGCATCGGGTCTGTTTGTATAACGGTCGTGGGCCATCCTACCCAGTATCCACAACTTGAAGGAATAGTACTTCTGAATTCTGTCTTATAGACTTTTTGTTTTTGTTCCACTGGTGGTTTTTCATGTGCGAAAAGTTTAGAAAGAGAAGGTAGGGAAAAATGGGAATTCTGCACAACTCTGTAAAGCCCGTAGCTTGAACCTGCGATGACAAGGAATAAAACAAAAAAAACAACGAGAGCTCCAGGTATTTTTTTATGAATTGCCTCAGGAGTAGGCATCTGAATACCTTCCTCTAGCGGTATATTCGCGTCTTGGTCCATGAAAAAAGTATAACACAAAGCTTTTCACGAAAAGCTTTTGGCTCAGAAAGCTGTTTCTTTCGGTACAGTAGGATTCAAAATACGAAACGAGAGAAAGAAGCAGCTTAAAATAATCGCAGCACTTGCTAGGAAAGGTAACGTCACAGAATATGTCGCTATTGCCCCACCAAGTATTGGACCAAATATTTGCCCTATGCTCATGTATGAGGAATTGAGCCCAAGCATAGTTCCTTGTGATCGCTCATCGGTTTCCCGCGACAAAATGGTATTTATAAGGGGGCCGATCATAGAATTTGGAATACCTATGATGACCATTGAAACAACAAACATGGCAAACGAACGAAAAGTAAACATCACAAGAAAGCCTAGTGCCACAGTAAGTATAGCGCTAGAAAACGTACGCTTTATGCCAAATCGTTTCGAAAGAGGTTCTACTAGTAAAAGTTGACTTATCAAACCCAATACTCCAAACATGGTATATAGAATCGATACATTTGTAGCAGATAAGTGCAGTATTTTTATGAGGTAGGGTTGAAATGCAAAGATGAATGTGAAAAAACCCAAAAAGTAGAACAGGGTAATAAGCAAGGTAGGACCAACGTTCTTATCAAAGAGCGCTTGCGCAAGCTTGCCAAAATCAAAAAGTTTACTTTTCTTTACTTCACCTATGTGAGTGTTCGTTTCTGGCAGAAAGAGAGCTGTTGATATAACGGCGATTAGAGAAATACCAGCTGCTATTAAAAAGGGGAGAGATGGCGATATGCCCACAGTAAGAGCCGATATGGCAGGCCCAAAAACGAACCCAAAACCAAATGACGCGCCGATTATGGCAAATCCACGTGCGCGATGTTCAGGTTTTGTGGTGTCAGAAATAACGGCTGTTGCTACTGGTATATTACCTGCGGTAATACCGTCGAGTGCCCGAGCAATGAACAGAAATATTGCGCTTGGCGCAAGCGCCATCATGAGAAACGACACAACCGTTCCACTTATCGATACTAGCAACAGTGGTTTTCTACCAAATTTATCTGACATGCGACCAATGATCGGCGTGGAAAAGAACTGAAAAAGCGAAAAAGTAGCAAAGAGCATGCCGTTTTGAAAGTCGGTTAAACCATATCGCACAGAGTATGAATAGAGAATAGGAATAATGATCCCATATCCCAGTGCGTTCACCAAGGCAATGAGCGCTATTATAAGAAGGTTGCGATTGTTTTTAAACATAAGGAATAACTATTGTATCAAAAAACCTAGGCTTAATACATATTCAGGTCTATCTTCTGTATACAGATTAATATTCTCACATCCAATTCTTTAGAAAGGATTGGAAAGCTCTTAAGTAGAGGTGCTATTCGTATAACTATACCTGCTCAGAAAATTCTGTATTTTCTGAATTGTATAGTCCCTTTAATTGATCTGCGGTCAAGGTCCAATCAATACTAGCATGTCGAGGTAGATGCACAGCATATCGACCTGCTTGTAATGTTGCAGTATATATACCTGCCTCTCTTTGAAGTTCTGCTCTTATTTGATGACCAGATAGTACTTGTGGATGGCGTACTGGGCCACACATTGGGAGAGTGGAAAAAATGCTTTCAAAAAAAGTCGGATTATCAATGAGTACATAGTTTTGGGTATCCGTTCTCCTTCTGACTCCCCATCGAGCAATCACTATTGCTCTATTTGGTGTATGTTCTTGTTCGGGTACAAAAACATCTACAGGAGATTGACTGTATAGACCTAAGCTCATTGCCTCTTGCGCCCACGAACTCAGTGGCATTCCAATCAGATCACGCGCCTGTGTACTCAGCTCTCTCCATTGCTGCTCTTTGGCGCTCGTTTGTTCGCGAGCTTGTTGCTTTCTTCTTTGTTGGGCAAGACGATCTGCCCTAATTGCATCACCAAGTGTTGGACCTTCTGTACGTATTGGCATGCTATAGTATAGCATATAACACACAAAGTGCAACTATTATAGGACAACAATTTAGCTTTTATGTATAGGTTGGGGGACGGTTACAAAAAACTGAAGTTCGCTTTGCCTTTCAGGATAAGGTATAAATCGCGTATCAACCTCAGTATCCACATGCATCGCTCGTATTGCCCAGATACCTCTTAGCGCAACATTGATTACATCCTCAGGAGCATACAGAAGTTCTGCATGCTTATGGATTGCTCCCATAGCATCGATTATACGTTGAGGCATTATGAAGGCGATTTCATTAGCGCCTACATGTACCTGTGGATATCTGGACATTATATATGTAGCAGGAAATCCATTAATCGTAGCAGCATGCATTTCTTGCCATGGTTGTAGCATCCCGCCTGCGTTAAGCGCCGCAACCCTCAGTGCAAATATATTCGCCAATCTACTAGCTTCAGATTCCCACATATGTTGTGTACGACTATGCATTACTTCCGGATTAACAGAGAGTGTGGCCGGCAGAGTGTGCAGAAGTTTCAATCTATCTATCATCGCACAATATTATCAAAATGTATGGCAGATTGCAACACTATAGGTTATGTATGTACAGCAGAAACATACTTCTCAAGCTCGTGTATACGTCTCTCTATCCATATAGTATCCTGCACAAGTACCGCATGCTCAAGATTACTCACAACAAGCCTATCTTCGTAAAACTGTCGCCTTGTATCAAACGTCTTGTCTACCCCACGGCCATACCCTTTGTACGCCTGTGATAAAAAGTCAGCCCCATACTTATGTAGAAACCCAAAGTCATACGCTGGATCTGCGATAGTGACATCTCCAAAATCTATTATTCCTACAAGTGCGTGCGTATTTTGATCGATCAGGATATGCTCGGGCATTATATCTGAATGAATAACCGTGTTCTTTACAGGATTATTCTCAATAATTTCAATAAATTGTGCAAATATATCATTGATCCAGTTTTGTTGGGAGCTTTTTACATAGGGGAATACTGTTTTCTGTAGCTTTTCATATTTCTCTTTCCAAAATAAGACGGTCATAGATTTTGTGATACCAATCGACTGTGCTTGTTCAACGGGAAACGTGTGGAGTGCTCGTAGGAAAGCCCCTAACGTATGTGCTATGGCGTTTCTATCTTTTTCACCACAGGATGCTACCAATTTTCTACTACAAGGGACACCTTCAATAAACGGATATGCAGCGTAATTACCAATCTGAGGATGAGTATGTAATTTCAGATCAGGTACCTGTACAGGGCAATTTTCCTTGAATTGCTTGAGAAATGCAGCCTCAACTGGAAGTTTGTGCTCGTATACTTTACTGCGTGGAAAACGGTATGCATTCTTGCAAGCTATACCGACAACAAAATCCCAACCATCTTCTAACCAATGTATATCAACCGCATTTGGTTCATTGCTTCCAATAATGCTTGTGAATAGCGCCGTATCAAATGGAGCCCTATGGATTTGCTTTGTCATATCTTCAATAAGAAATTATATCGTATACTCTCCTTATGAACTGGTTAATCTTTGCGTGTATAAGCATTGTTACCGTTTCCATAGCGACCATATTAGAGCGGGTACTTATGAAAGATACTAAGAGCGACCCGGTGAGCTACGCGATCACATTTCAATTCACCGTTGCACTCATCTCATTTTTATTTGCGATTTTGTTTGGTAAATTTGTATTACCTCCACTTGGCACATTGTGGCCTCGATTTGTGCTTTCTTCTTTTTTATGGGCTGGCGCTACCGTGTTTGGTTTTCAGGCAATTAAAAGGCTCAGTGCAGGAGAAGTAACTATTCTTACAACGACAAGTAGTGTCGTCTCTATAGCGCTCGGCATATTTTTTTTGAAAGAACTTTTTAATATACAGATGGCACTCGGGGCTTTGCTGATTTTTATAGCAATTTGGATAGTAAACAGTGCCAAGGCTACGTTTCACTCTAGAGAAGGGATAATCTTTGCCCTTCTTTCGGCTGTTTGTGCAGGAGCAGCAGTGGTAAATGATGCCGTTATTTTAAAAGGCTACGAAGCTTTCTCATATACCGCTATTATGTCGCTACTTCCAGGGGTGATACTTGTACTCTTGTTTCCAAGAAGTATGAAAAAAGTTGCACCGCTTATGAATAAGAAAACTATTGGTTTATTTTTTGTTTTTTGTTTGTTTTATTCTCTACAGGCAATTACCTATTACCTAGCATTTGAAAACAATGCGCCCGTCTCACAACTCTCACCATTTATGAAATCGTCTATTGTATCAATAGTGATACTGGAGGCTATTTTCTTACGAGAGCGTAAAAACATGGGCAAAAAAATAGTAGCCGCTATTTTGGTAACCGCGGGTGTAATTTTGTTGGGGTAGGAGCGACAGATCAGCTCGTTATGTTAGGTCGGTATATGGATTGTATGCTACCTCCCACAAATAGCCATCAGGGTCAGCAAAATAACCAGAATAGCCACCCCACGAAACTTTTTGTGGTTTTTTAACAGCTGTTGCTCCTGCGCCAATAGCCTGATTATAAACAGTGTCTACTTCTTCCAAAGTGCCCACGTTATGGGCAAGGGTAATACCACTGAATCCGGTGCCTTCAGGTGAAACGGTCGCGTCGACCGCCAATTCTTCTTTAGGAAATAAAGAAAGCCATGTGCCACTCATACGAAACAGTACGTGGTTATCTCCATCTGTAAAGTTGTGCGTTTCAAACCCTAGCCCCTGTGAATAAAACAATAATGACTTCATAAAGTCAGATACACCCAAGGTAATTATGCTTATTTTTGGTTTCACACTCACAGTATATACCGTTTTGTATTACGTTTTCCAGTTCAATACTACATGCGAGGATGTGATATTCATTCTTTTTCCTTCTAGCATTCTCTTTGGCTCCCTGTGCTAGCTCCCAGGGAGCCGTATATTTTATACATGTCACTCATCTACACCTGAGCTCTGTGCTCCAAATGTAGAGAGTGCTGGCGCATCATCGCTATTTTCTCGCGCTCTTTGCATATTTTGTTTTTTCTCTCTTATGGTACTATTTTCTTCGTCCCGACCAAGCTCATCGTCCGCCTTAACTGGATTATTCGCTTGAACAGCTGTTGCCTGAACCGTTTTCCCATTACCACCTGTAGATAAACTATTCGCTGATGTTTTACCTGTCCCTTGGGCAAAAACGGTTGAAACAATCAAAGTTGTGCCAACAGCAATCGCTGATATTGTTGCAAGAATCTTTGTTCGTGTCATGATATTCATCTCCTTTCTAATTGTAGTGTAAAAAATGAAACTGAATAAGAGCTGAAATGAGAAACAAATAAAACAAGAAAGGAGTATGATGTTTCAAGATATACAAAATGATTTCAATTGAGTTTTTAAGACAGTTTCGGTTCGGGGGATATGCATTGTTCGATATGGGCGTTTCATTTATTGGTATGTATGTGCTTTCCCCTTTATTGTCAGGAATGTTTCTCAGACTGAACGTTATCATTCCCAAAAAAAGTTGGCTACTGTTGACACTACCAATTGGTATCTTAGTACACATGCTTGTTGGTCAAAATACACTTATGACCAAAAACTTTCTCGACACGCACGGACATTATGTATTGAAGCTTTGTATTATGGTTCTGTTGTTCCTTGGACTAAAGAACGTACAAACAGCAAAGAAATAACGCATTGAAAAATATACGACTCAGAATATAATAAATATTAATTCATATGACGACGTTTATTAAACAAGCTGCTATTTTTTTGGGGGTATTTTTTTTATTTTGTTATACCTCTGTTCTCGCTACCACCAAGCCGCATATTTACTTCTTCTATGGAAAAGGGTGTCCTCATTGTGCCAACGTTGAACAGTATTTCCAGTCTGAAAATCTGTATAAAAAATATGCTATTGATGTTCGGGAAGTTTACTTCGATCACGATAATGCTACGCTATTCACCAACCTCATGAATCAACTGGAAGTTCCACAAGATCAAAGAGGGGTACCAACTATTATTATGGGTAGCACACTGCTATCTGGCGATAAACCCATTATCGAACAATTTGTTGCTACTGCTGACAAATATTTACATCAAGACACTAGTATAGCAGTCGCCAAAAGTGTCGTTCCAAAAAGTCAACAAGGCCTCCAACTTACTCTTTTCGCAGTAATAGCAGGGTCAATTGTAGACGCTATAAACCCGTGTGCGTTTGCGGTACTCATCATCCTTATGTCAACCATTATTACAACCGGAGCTAAAAAAAAGGCATTATATACCGGCTTATCTTTCACGCTTTCAATCTTTATTTCTTACTTTCTCATGGGACTTGGGTTATACCAAGCTTTTGGAACAGGTTCCTTCATTCATTACATATATCAATTCATCGGCTGGGTGGCTATACTACTGGGTTTGCTTAATCTGAAAGACTACTTATGGTATGGAAAAGGGGTGCTTATGGAAGTTCCTTTATCGTGGAGACCTCAATTAAAAAAACTCATTACATCAATAACCAGCCCTCTCGGTGCGTTCCTGATAGGTTTTCTCGTTAGTCTATTTTTGCTTCCTTGTACAAGTGGCCCCTACATAGTTATCTTGAGCATGCTCGCAAAACAAACACTGCAGTTAAAGGCTCTTGCATACCTACTTTTATACAACCTCATATTCATAACTCCTATGATTGCCATAACGCTTGCCGTATATCTTGGCTATTCGCCCAAAAAAATAGAAGAAATACGCCAGAAACATCTTCGTACAGTACATCTCATTGGGGGAATCATCTTGCTTCTCATTGGTGGTGTCATGATTATGAGATGGTTATAGATTTGTATTTCAACATAAAATAATATACACTGATTGCATATGATAGGTTATCTTGGAAATATTGAACAACTCACTCTAGCTAATAATTACTTCAGACAAGTCTTATACACGGGGCAACATTCACAGCTCGTTGTTATGTGTATTCAACCAAATGGAGACATTGGCGAAGAAGTTCATGAGGTTGTCGATCAATTTTTGCGAGTTGAGCAAGGAGAAGGTAAGCTCATCATAAACGGGGAAGAACATATGGTCAAAGACGGTGACGCATTTATTGTTCCCGCACAGGCAAAACATAATGTCATAAATACTTCTTCTGAAAAACAATTAAAGCTCTATACCATCTATTCACCACCACACCATAAAGACGGCACTATCCACAAAACAAAAGAAGAGGCAGAGAACGATACCGAAGACCATATTTAGGCATTATTTACTTGGTTCAATCATTCTATTTCCTTGTCCATTTTGCATACGTCCCTGTCCTCGTGTTGCAGGCACATTTTGATTTTCAATCCGTTGATAAAATCGGCGCATCATACCCTGACGTGCCCACATTTCATTCAGTCCAATAGAATCAATGACAAATGCTGCCACTATAATAGACAGTACAAATCCAACGGTGATAAGCAAAAAATTCTTTTTGTACGAAAAGTCATACTTCTTGAGTATCCATACCCCAAAAACAATACCAACCACCGCAAGCGTTGGTATCCACCACGAAAAAGTATCAAGTAAAAACTGTAGTCGCAGCTGTCCCATTGGGCCATGTTCGCGAAGTAAAAAGAGTGTTAGATTGGTCAAAAATACCGCACCGATACTCAATGCAATAAGACCTATCATCATAAACAATGAACCCACTATAAAATACCACCGCGGCTTCATAGTAACCTTATTAGATCGTACTTGGGCCATTACGGCTTTTTCGATATCTGCCTGTTTCACTACGTTTTTCTTTGACATATTTTTTTCATAATAACTTTTGCGCGGTTTATACGCGTTCCAACGGTACCCATTGGTAAACGCAATATATCGCTTATCTCTTCATATGACTTTTCCTCTAAATAGAAAAGCGATAATGGTTCTTTATATATAATTTCCATCTGCTCCAAACAGTAGTGTGTATGATTAACTAATTCTTGTTTAATGGCTGCATCCTCGATCTGTATCCCGCTATCCAATTCTTGCTGGTCATCTACAGACACTACTCTTTTTTGTTTATTGAGCATATTCATTGCTTCGTTATGCACGATGCGGTATAACCAACTTGAAAACTTTCTTTTTACGTCGAACCCATTTAAGTTGATATATGCTTTAATAAAGCCTTGTTGTACCGCATCAGCCCCCTGGTGTTCGTCTCCAAGTAGGTATCCTGCATACCGCATAAGTTTGGCTTGATACCTTCTAATAATTTCACTATATACCTCTTTGTCCTTTGTGCGGACAATTTCAACTACTTTTTCATCTGATGCTGTTTTTATATCGTTCATAACTGTTGTATATTCGCTCTTCATATCGCCGAGCCTCACTCATTATACATGAGTGAGGCGTTAGCTTTTTTGTAGACCCGTTTATCGGTTTCTACCATATCCCATTCCCTTACCCATTCCAGTTCCATTTTGTAAACCCAAACCAAGTTCTGTTCTTATTTTATTTGCTTCATCTGTTTTACCTTGCTCTGCTAATTCGTGCGCTTGCGCAAACTTAGGAAAGTTTTGTGCAGTTACTACTTGTGTTACTCTGCCTTTTCCTGACATAAGTGCTTTCCAAGCGTTGTAATCTTTACTTTCAAACGCTTTTTCCATTGCATCATGGCGCTCTTGTGTATAGTTTGGTCCCTTAACGTTCACGTCGCCTCGATAGGCAAGTGCTGCTTGAGGGGCAAATATCGCTCCTGCGATAACGAGTGCACTTAGTCCTAATAATAGTGTTGTCTTGTTCATATTGTTTTCACCTCCTTTCTCATTTCGATAATTTGTATCTACTATTAGTACAAGGGTGGTGGGTATTTTATTTCAAGAGAGTGAATATCTATATAGCAAGCAAAGTATTTATTACTCTTTTGCAAATATATTGAGACTTGGAAGAATTGCCCCAAGTATAATGAGTGCGCCGCCGACAAAGGTAAATAGCGTTGGCACTTCACCAAATATGAGGTATGAAAAAATGGTAGCGAATACTATCTCTATGGGCAAAATGATACTCCCAATTTGAGCTTCTATATGTTTGAAGCCATACACAATGAGGCCCACATTAATGGTTTGAATAACGGCATATATACCTATCCATATCCAACTTATGCTCAGTATGGTGTGTGGTAGGTATTCATGGAATAAAAGCGCACCTATATACGCTGCCAGAGTAGAGGTAAGAGCATCCATAAGTACCAGCTGATTATTTGGATAATTATCTGAAAACTTCTTTGAAATGGTATTCCATACGCCGGTCATGGCCCCTGAAAGTAAACCTAGTAGCATATATACAATCTTGTTTTGATCGATGGTAAATCGATAAACAATATAAAGCCCAATGAGCGTACATATAAGCGACACCCATTTCCTCGTGTCTAGTCTCTCATCGAAAAAAATACGCCCTGATATAAACCCCGCCGCAATCATACCAGAATAAGCTATGAGATAAGTCGTACCTATGGCAAGGTTATTAAAAACTATAAAGGTGAGCACGGCTGGCAATGAGCCTGCCAGGAGCCATACAAGTAGCCAACGAATATCTTTTCTTTTGATAGATACAAGCTTCACTCCTTTCATACCAATTATGAACGCGATTAAGATCGCGACCAATATATTGCGTATCCACGCCTGGTTAAAGTTGCCAAATGAATCGCTGATGAGCCGAGAAAGTATGCCATATAGACCATAAAAAATACTAGCAACAAAGAGTGAAGCTATACCACGTTTTGGGTTTCGGATCATGAGGCAATTATACACGTATATGTTTAGGTTATGAACAACGGCATAGATATGGTAATTGGGAAACAGTGTTCGTGTTTATATGATACTATAGAAAGTAGTATGAATACTCAGACCATATTTGTAATTTTAGTTTCTGCCTATACCTATTACTTCATGGATACGGTATTGAGGAGTAACCCAAAAGACGGTGCTTTAACGAAAAGCGAAAAAATTCAAGTTATTATACTACTTATACTAAACACTCTGATTTCGTGGGCAATTCTAAGTTTCGGATGGAAGAAAAAGCTACCCATAAAATCTAAGCACGTTAATAAATATTTAAAAATCATCCTTGTGTCATTGGTTGTTATTGCAATCATCGCAGTCTTTATAACAATAATCCTTTCTGCAACAATACGAAAATCTCACGGTCAATAGTTTTATTAAACGTGCTGCCAATAAAATCAACCTACCCTGGGAGTTGGACCAACCTCTGCTCAAATTATTTTACCTCCTGATCTGAGGGAAAGAATAGAACCTAGTACACATTACAGAATAACTGAAGCAACTTATGTTGCTTTTGCTTCAGGTGCTCACGAAAAAATGAAACAAGATGCTGATCCTAGACTCCCGAAAGCTTTTGTGGTGGCACATAGACTTGAAACAATTTGGCAAGATCAGCTCTAACTCTCATCCATAAATTCCCGTAGCTTTCTCTCTACAAGATTTGCAAGTGTTTTGTGTGAATCTCGGTCGAAATGGTATCCGTCTACTTTGCTTGGTTTTAAATGTTCTTGCAGATTTATATATAAGCAATTATTTTTTTGAGCTAGTTCCTCATATAGTTTTGGTAACAATCTCGATTTTGCTTCGGCACCTTTGTATTTATCGATAACTCCTTCCACCGATTCGTCTACTATTGGTGGGCATACAAGAATCACTTTTGGTAATGTTTGATTTTCTTCGTGAGACGTGTTCTTTGTCAGATCGAGTAGGTTTTGTATACCATCTGCTATATCTTGAGGCGATCTATGGAACCGTTCTTTTAGATCGTTCGTGCCCAAAAACAATACGATGTAATCGATAGGGAAGTGTGTTTCTAAACAAGGTGCCAGATAGCTCGCACCATTTTTACCGACATGCTTTTGATCGTCGATATTCGTTGTTCTACTATTTAAACCTTCCTCTACTATCTCGAAGCCGTCACCTAAGCTTTCTTGGAGTATCCCTGTCCACCTCACTTCTTTTGAATATCGCGTGCCTTTACCAGGGATAAATCCCCACGTATTCGAATCCCCAAAACAGAGGACTTTGCGGGCTTTCGTATTTATGTTCATTGTGGGAACTATACCGTAATAATTTATTTTCTGTACTGAAGTATCGCTTCTCTCAATGCGTTCATTTGGTCTATCGTACCAATAGCTATCCGTACAAATGACTTATCAAGACCTATGTTGCTGTTCCCATTGCCATGACTGACAACAAAATTATTCACAGCCAAAAAGTCAGCAAATCTTGTACCTTCACTCTCGGAAATAAACTTGAAAAGAATAGCGTTGATTTTTGAAGGAAAAATTGAATACTGCTCTTTTTGTAAAAACAGCATAAATTCATCTCTTCTTCTGTTTATATCATCTCTAATCTTTGCAAAATAGTCTTCATGATCTAGGGCAATTATGGCTGCTCCGATTGATAAATATGAAACGTTTGACCATTGACTCTTACTTTTAATAGCTTGAATTACTTCGGGATGCGCTACTAAATATCCTATACGGTTTCCTGCCATGGAATACGCCTTGGAGAAACTACGCAAAACAACCATATTGGAAAAGTTTTTAACTTGATCTATTACAGATAAATCAGCAAACTCACCGTAAGCTTCATCTATGACGACTATTGCTTGTGGGTTATTTTTCACCAGTTTCAAAACATTCTCCTTGCTTGTAATACCAGATGGATTATTTGGATTTGCCAGATAAATGAGGGACGCGCTCGGAATAGTTTCTGTTGAAACTGAATATTCAGATCCTTTTACTGATAAAATCCGTGTTAATGTACCACCAAATTCCTCAACATCTGAGTAAACAACATAGGTTGGCGTAAAAACATATGCATTATTGCCATAAGCTTTGGCAAACATTTGAATAGCTTCATCAATTCCAGCAGTCAGATAGACCATTTCGTTTGGTACGTTGTGTTTTTTTGCCAATTTTTCTACCAGTTCTGTTGGCTGTGGCTTATAAGCATTTGCGTTCTTGGAATAGGGAGCAAGGCCTTCATAAATAAAATCGGGTAGAGGATCTTTAATCGTCGTATATTGAAGATTTATCTGATCTTGTTTCATTTTATCTCCTTTGTTCTGGAACTATATAAACAGGCTTGCCACTCACAAATGCAGAGATTATCTCTACAACCTGAGCAGAAAGTCTATAATCAGCCTCTTCTGTATTCCACGCAATATGTGGAGTAATAACCACGTTTTGAAGCTTAAATAAGGGATTATCTTTTTTATAGGGCTCATCCGCCAGTAGATCCAATCCGGCGGCATATATTTTCCCCGATTTCAGGGAATTAAATAGCGCAGTTTCGTCTACAATCGCACCCCTACCCGTGTTTACAAAAATTACGCCTTCCTTCATTAAATCAAATTCATACTTACCAAGTAAGTTTTTTGTTTTATCGTTGAGTGGGGCATTAACCGAAATAATATCGCTCACCTTTAGCAATTTTTTGAGATCCGCCGGGGTGCTTTTTGAATTAGTGAAAAGAACCTTCATCCCAAAACCTTTTTCAGCTATTTCCGCAACCCTTTTTCCAATCGTTCCATACCCAATAATTCCGAGCGTCTTATCCTTGAGTTCCTTACTCTTGTACCCAGCAGGCTTATATGATCCTCCGCGGGTTTCATTTACCGCCTTACATATATGCCTTAGAGCAGACAACATCAGACCAATCGTAAGCTCGGCGACTGCCTCGCAATTGTGGCCTGGACAATGGGTAATAGTAATTCCTTTCTTGCTTGCGGTTTCTATATCAATCCATTCATATCCTGCTGATGCGCTACAAATCATTTTTGTATTCTTCAAATTCTCCAAAACTTCCTTTGGTAGGGCAGTCCAATAGTCGATGACGATATCTGCGCCTTTAATTCGATTAAGTATTTCACTCGAGTTTTTTGGTACGGTATCAAATGTTACCAATTCCCCAAACTCTTTTAGTAACTTTGTGTGTTTTGGAAAAAGAAAGATCGGGTCGACCGCAACTATTTTTGTCATATGAATTTATTCTCAATAATTTCTACCAGTTTTGGAAACTGTGCATATCCATCTCTGACCATAAAATGTCCAGCATTTTCGACTGCGACAAAGGTTGCATTTATCTTACCGGCTAGTTTTTTTGCTCTTTCAAAATCAATCCATGGATCGGTGGTAGAATTCACTATGACAGTGGGAGTATTTTTCTTTTTAATGGCTTCGTAATCAAATCCGCTCTCAAAAAACGTTTCATGAAATTCTTTAACATCTTGGAAGAGCCAATCCCAGACCGCAACCATAACTGCACCCTTTATGCACGTCTGAGGTCTCTCTAAGTATTTCATAATAAGAGCATTCGCAAGTGAGTGTCCGACAAGAATAGTATTTTTATCTGGAGAAAAAGATTCAAGCGTTTCCATCCATTCTCCAAGCTTTGGATTTTTCGTATGCGGCATCTGGGGAATTTCAACAGCATACCCTTTTTCACGTAATTGTTCTCCCAACCAGGGAAGCCATTGTCCCTGCGGCGTCTCTTCCCATCCGTGAATAATAATTACTTTTTTCATAGCTTTGTTTCTCTATTCTACTAAAACATGAGGCATGTTTACAAATATAAACTTTTGAAAAAATAAACCGATCTCTTTACAGCTCTTGAAATAGTGCGAATTTATACCCGTTAGTGTCTTCGAATAACAATTCCTCACATCCCCAATTGTTTTTGAAAACCGGAGCTTTAATAACACCGCCACGTTCTTCTATGAGTCTTTGTGCATTACGAATATCGGTAGTTTCTATGTAGAAGATAATGCCTTGTCCGTAATTATTCGTTTCGGTTATATATTTGTATGCTTCAAAAGGTTCGGTAGAACTTAATACAAAATGCAAATCAAACGATCCAAACACCACAACAACTTTATCATTTTCATGCTGTTTTATTTCTAATCCCAGACCCTTAAAGAAATCGTACGTCTTTTCAATATCACTCGTGTAGAGAACATTGAAAGTTGACTGGCTCTTGAACATGTCCACAAGTATACAATAGATTAAAATATACAATGTTAGGGATTATCTCTACAAATTTGCCTACTTCGTGTTTCCAATGATCATTCTTAATTTTGGGATACGAGAAATAGTGTAGGTAATCAACACAGCACCAAAAAATGAAAGAGCAAACAAACCCCCGTTTACAAGATAAATATTAGCATGGACAGTATCGACACCCCAACCCAATACGTCTGCTACGGTTAGGCTGATAAATTCATGAGTAAGATAAACACCATAAGAAAGTGCTGCTAAAAACTGAATACTCGAGTGCAGTATTCGTGGAATTTTCTGTACATCGAAAAATATATGAAACATACCAATTGACATAAAAAGTGGCGCAATGGCTAAATATTCAGTGAAGTAATTTACCGATAACGGAAGGTTACCATTCTTTTGACTCAAAATAGAAAAATAATTTCCAATAATTTCAATAATTAGCCCTACTAAAAAAACCAAAAAATAAAAACTTTTTGGTTTGCGTATGTCCCAATTTTTTCTCACCAAAGCACCATACAAATAGCAAAAGACAAAACTGATCCACGTTGTGAAAGTATTGAAAAAGAGCAGAGATTGAGTTGCTGTTTTAAGCACGACAGAAAGACACGTGAATAGAAAAAAGAAGAATACGAGGTAACGAGCTTCTGTTTTCTTTGATGTGTCCCCAAAAATGCCTTGCCAAAGAGGATTTAATAAATAAAGAAAGAGCAATACTTCGAGAAACCACAACCAATTATTGGGAAATAACAGAATGTCTTTAAACAAATATTCAGGACTCATCAACAAAGAGATATTTTGTTGTGTTTTGAGAATATAAAACAGTGAAGCAAGGATAGAAAAAGCGATAAGCGGAATGCCAATGCGTTGAAAGGTGACTTTTAAGTTTTCGCGCACTGTTCTATTTTTAGAAACTACCAAAAATCCACTTATCATAAAAAAAAGGGCAAGACTTGAACGAGATACAACAGCAAATGGTTCAAAAACAAACCAAGCCTTTGTTAAAAAGAAGTCGGTACGGACAGTAAAACTGTAGATTGTATGAAGAAAAACAACACCCAACATGGCAATAACTCTGAGAATATCTATGCCTATATACCTCTGTATCTGTTTATTCTCCACCTAGAAAGTATATACCATAGATGCATTCACTTAAATCGTTGTTCTGTGGTCAAATCTTTAACTTTTGCCTCTTATGTTCTCAGCCATTGTTTTTTTGCCAATAAAGGCAACAACGTCACTTTCTGTTCTACTGAGCTTTAGCAAGTCAAGATCGGGTCGATCAAATATTTGTACCCCCTCAATGACTTTCCCAAATAGTAAGGATTGTTTTAGTTCTCTATATTTATCTGGTTCCATATAGAAGTCAATGTCGCCAACGAGCTCATTATTGGAATCTGGTTTACGAATGTAGAGATAGGTGTATATTGTTTCCGGTATATCAACTTGAGCAGGAATAGTAATCTGTTCACGAAGACGAAAGTATTTTTGGTTCCAATTATCGTTGGAATCCGTCAGTTTTTTTCTCATTCCAGTTAACAATTCAAATTCGGGCACATAATGACAAAAGAATCCTATATTACCTGCAACTGGTAGCGTGTACCCTAAATTTTCCTTACACAACCTATGCGATTCGAGGTGAATATATTCTATCGCCTTAAAAAGCTGGTCTTTATTTTTTATCGGACTAAATCGAAAGCGTTTCATAAGTACAGTATACAAAAAGGGCTAATTAGACTTGTGACATTACGAAAGCTAAACCCTGAGCGAGCCACGGAAACCGCGGGATGCATAATATGAGTCTGCACCGTTATGGTAGGTGAATACGGCATCGTATCGACGATCGCAGAAAAGAGCGCCACCACGCTTTCTTATTTCTACAGGAGTTTGTATCCAACTCGATGTTTTTGTATCGAAACTGCCAAGTTCTTGCAATTGTCGATATTGTTCTTCTGACAAAAGTTCAATACCCATGGTAGCTGCCATATCGAGTGCAGTATTTTTTGGTTTGAAAGTTTTTCTTAACTCTAATGCTTTACGATCGTAACAAAGACTTCTTCTTCCACTCGGGCTTTCTGCAGAACAATCGAAAAAAATGTACTCACCGGTTTTTGCATTAAATCCAACAATATCTGGCTCGCCACCCGTTCTTTCCATTTCAAAAAGCGACCACAGTTTTTCAACGTTAACCTCTAGTTTCATTTGTATTTTGCCCCACTCAAGGTCTCTGTGACGATTCATATTTTTATCGAAGCGCATTTTCAATACGATGAGCGTATCTTTGTGCTGTTCTTCTAACAGCTCTTTTCTTATTTCAGTAATTGGCATGGGACAATTATATCAAAGGCCATATGTGTTAGAGAAATACGCCTTTAGGTCAGTGTGAATATCTGGTGAGTGTATAATACATACAATTTATGAGCATAAAACAAGAGGGTATGGAGAGTTTCTCTGTAGAAACTATACAGAACCAAACAGGTAACAATTTTGAAGTTTTATCTCCTCATGATTATTTTATTACTTTACAAGAAAGAATCCCTAAAGCTGAAAGGAGAGTATGGCTAAAAACTATGAATTTCGAAGCCGATCATATTTTCGGCTCACTTTCTCACTTGATGAAAAAGGCTGCTGCAAGAGGCGTTGATACTCGATTCTCATGTGACTGGTTTACACTAATGGTAACTGACGGTCAATTAGATAACTTTAGAAGTTTGAATAAAGAAAGAAATAAATTCAGAAAATTCAGGCAGAGAAATAAAAGGGAAGCGTTAATAGATCTTGAGAATGGAGGTGTTGAGGTAGTCATTACGAACCCAACAATGAACAAGCTTAGGGAACTCAATCCTGGAAGTGGAAGGAACCATATAAAGATTGGAATAATTGATGATACAGCATATTTAGGAGGTATTAATCTTTCGGATAAAGATTTTAATAGAGAAGATTTTATGCTGCAAATTGAAGAGCCAAGTGTCGTTCAAGCATTGGCCGATCTGCATACTGATACTCCTACTATCGATACAAAGATAGACTGCACTAGCAATACGTCATTGTTAATAGACAGTGGAACTAAAGAAAAGTCAATAATCTTAGATACGGCATGCCAAGCTATTTCCGATTCAGAAATGTCTATCACAATTACAAGTCAGTTTGCTCTAGATAGACCTCTTATTGAGTGTCTTGACGAGGCAGTGCATAAAGGCAGGCAGGTTGTTGTTATAGTATCCGATCCCTCAAAAATTACTGAAACTATTCCTTGGTTTTTTGACAGAGCAAACTACTGGATGGAAAGAGGGGTTCAATTAAGAATTCCCACGTTCGAATATCCTAACTGGATACATTTTAAAGTAGCCTTAATAGATGCTCATACCCCTCATCAAATTTTAATTGCCGGGACTCACAATTTCTCAGGAAAGGGAGTTGGCTGGGGAAACGAAGAAGCAGCTATCATGACAACAGATGATCATCTCATAACTGCGTTTGATTTAAAACTATCAGATTTATTATCTAGATCAAGGGCACGTTCAAGCCCATCTGTATTGAGACAAATACAACAGGATATTGGCGCATTTCAAAGTCGAAGTATATCTTTATAGTCAAAACTTGCAGAATTGTTTCATTTTTTATCTATATAAACATAGTGGCATAGTTGTTTTTCTCTATGCCTAACTACACCATCAAAAGGAACATACCCTAAGTTTTGAATCTGCTGTTCTACCTGAGCAGCGCTTGTCCCAAATTGAGGTAAAAACTGTTCATGAATTTCAATAAATAAATGTTGCGGTCTCTGATTTGACCTTAATAAACCCTCCATGCCTTTAAGAACTAAGCCCTCTGCTCCTTCTACGTCAATTTTTATGACATGAGGTGGTTTAATTTTTCCTTCCTCAATTAGTTTGTCTAGTGGCATAACATCTACATCAGTGCTATTTGTTAAAGCCCTTACCGTTCTTCTTAGACTAGGTGCATATGTTCCATTATTATCAAAATTAAGCTTCATTGTTCCACATGTTTCTCCAAGCGCTATCCTAATAACACGAATACTGTCTACAACATCGGGATTTAAAACAATATTGTCTTTAATAGATTGGTTGCTTAGTGGATCAGGATCTATCGAATAGACTTGTGCACCAGCTTTTGCGACAAGAATCGAATAGAGACCTTGTGCCGAACCAATATCTAAAAATATATTTCCGGGGTTAATACAATCAATTAGTTCTTTAGCAAAACCATCCTCGAAACCATCTCTAACAATTCTATAAAAATCTGATGGATTCCTTACCCAGAAATTTGCACTTATTCCACTTACTTCTCGTATGAACGGGTCAGACATTGGAAAAGACTCATGTAATAAGTGTCTTCTTAATTGGGTCTTTATTCCCTCTGGCAGAAACGAGTCTACCGCACGAGTAATTTTCGGAAAACGGCCAATAATATTTTCTATTCTTACCATATTTTCATGTGTATAATTGCTATTTACCTTTTCTTGTTGCTATTGTTATGGTCTTAGTATTAATATCTGTTTAATGAACACATTTGAGATACAAAGTACTTTAGATTTTTTCCAGAGCTTTACATTATATGCTACAGGTGCAAAAAAGAGTATCTGGATTCAAACTATGAACTTCGATCCGGGAATATATATAGATGAAATAGTAAGTATTTTAATTAAAGCAGCAAAAAAGGGAATTGATGTTCGAATAAATGTAGATTGGCTTGCAGAGCGATTCTACCGAGGACGATATGCCATCGTCTATATTAAAAAAGACCCATTAGTAGAAGCATTCAACCGAAAACGTCAAGAGATGTATACACTGTTACGCTCTGCTGGCGTAAAGTTAACCTTAACAAATAAACCTAACCTTTTCGCATATTTTTTCCCCTCGTATAAACGAAATCATATAAAAATGTTTATTGTCGATAACAAAATTGCGTGGGTTGGTGGAGTGAATTTGATGAAGGACTCGTTTGAAAATCTAGACCTTATGGTAAAAACAGCTGATAAATCAATGATACATGCGCTTATTGATCAATTCCCGCGAGTGAATGGGGGCAGAAGAGTACATGATTACATAACAAAATGCAATATAGACACGAGCTTTATGGTTGATTCTGGTCGATATGGCAAATCACTAATCTACCAAGACGTATTAAAAACGGTAGAAAAGGCGAAAAAAAGTATACTCTTTATTTCTCAGTTTCCACCTGATGGATTATTGCAAAAAAAAATAATTGAATTAAGTCGTAAGGGTGTAAAAACCACCATTATTACGTCTCATCGAAATGATTTTGTGTTTACTTCATTCCCTCAAAATGTTTTGTATAACATATTAAGATTCAAAATAAACAATAACTCCAATATAAAACTTATTCACTTTTCAAAGAAAGTGCATATTAAATTACTGATAGTAGATTTTAAACATGTGGTATTTGGCTCACATAATTTTTCTCAACTGGGCGGTCTTTTTGGAACAGAAGAGATCGCATTTCATACAACGAATACAGAACTAATAAGCGGGTTTAAGAAGTTTATTGCTACACATATTGATACATAATAGGCTCCCACGCTGAGCGTGACTCGAATAATGGATCAGGTGAAAGCCTCTTTCATCATTATCAATGAATTACTCCTTGCAACAATCAATCGCTTTTTGGACCACTTCTCTGAGCTTGGCAAAAATACTTGAAGAACCTGTTTGTTTTGGTTTAGGATCTTCGCTAATAAAAGCAACATCCTGATGAGGGTTCGTTTGTGTGATATTTTTGGTTTGAACGAGCCCCAAATTTAGCCCCCAGAATAGACTATAGAGGTTGTATGACTTTTGGAACATATCTTCCGCATCCTTTTTATCTCCCTTAGTAAGAGCTTTTGTTCCCACTTCCATAAATCGCATGGATGCAGCTAGTAGGTGCTTGCTAATACACCACCCCTCGCCTTCGTAGTCTTTGATAATCCGTTTTAATGCACTTTTTCGCATCTCCCTGATTTCATTGAGCAGATCTAGGTACTTGGCATCTTTGGTCTTGTTGTAGGTGAAAAAGAAATGTTCTTCCATCGAGATAAGATTCATAATGCCGATAGAAAGATCCTCATCGGATGAAAGATCAAGCTTTTCACCCTTCTCAAGTCTTTTGACCTTGTCCATAAATTCGTTAATGTCAGGCCGGGCTGGTTTATTGTTTTTCATATTTTTCCTCCTTCGGTCTTCCGTAGCCTTAGCGTAGGAGACCTTTAATTAGTAATGAGATAAAGAACAAAACTACCGAGTGTTAACAAAAACACCGGAATAATAACCTTCTGGAAATAGACGTACACTTTACCCTCCTTGGCAGTTCGCAGCCACTTATCAAACCGTACACCAACAATAAATAATATTGATCCAACGACTGTTCCCAGAATGAGCTTATCTACTCCCCAAAGAGTGTTACTAGCCAACCCTACTATTTTTGCCCAATACAAAGGTGGTATTACAAACAAATAAAACAAAAACACTGAAACAAGCTCTTTATGAGGAACTTTCCAACCTTTCTTTCCAATCCAGTCAGCTAACCACAAACCACTGGAAAGAATCAGCCCACCGATCCAAATACCACTTACGCTATCATCTATGCCAATCCATCGGGAAATACCCAGTCCTGCCCCAACTGCAACTGTACAAATCGGACAAACAGCATGAGCAGGTGTCGGAAATACAAATAGCGCTATAAAACTTAATAATGGAAATAGTTTTTTCATCGATTGTTCCTTTCTGTTGAATCTATCTCCATTTTAGAGGAAAAATAACTAATAACATCAGGACTACCAACAAAACATTTACCTTCTGCATACAAAAACGGCACACCGATAGTATCTGTTGGTAAGTTGCATTTACCCGCAACCTGTGTTAACTCCTGAGCATTATCCCTGTTTTCATAAACTTCTTTTTTGACGATACTTATTTTTTTCTCAACCTTGTTTTCTTTCATCCATTCTTCAACATCTTTGCAGTGGGGACAGGTTTCGCCATAAAAAAAGATTGGTGCTTGGTTGGTGGGAGAGAGAGCAATAGGTGAACTAGTCGCTTTATGTGATTGCGTAGTTTGTATGTCGGTTTTCCTATCTCGACTACCTATAGCCACCACAGCTAGCAAACCGACAATAACAAGCATGATAGCGAAAGTAAGAATTGTTTGTTTCATAATTATAAAACGGCATTAAATATATAACCCATGATCATGATGCCAACTAAGGTAATGCCAAAAAACCAAGCCAAGAGTTGCCATTTCATTACTTTTTTCAAGATCATTGATTCAGGGATTGAAACGGTCACAATAGCAGTCATAAAAGATAAAGTAGTACCAAGAGGAATACCCTTGCCCACCAATGCTTCCATTATAGCAATCACACTCACTGAATTAGCATAGAGCGGAGCACCAATAAGAGTTGCAAGCGGAATTGCATACCAGGCCTTTGTAGATAGATATTTCTCTACTAATGAGGCAGGTACAAATCCATGAATAAGCGCACCAATCCCAACGCCCAAAAGAACGTAAGGAAAAATGTTCTTAGTGATACTCATGCCATCGGTCCAGAAGTACTTGAGTTGCTCTTTAAAGGGTAGTTTATGTCCACCATTTTCAATCTCCACCTGTTGTCGAGACTTAAATTTCAAGAGCTCGGGCTTAACATACTTCTCAACGCCTAATTTCTGAATGAGCATACCCCCAAGAATGGCGATAGCCATCCCAACCAGGTTATAAACCACCGTCACTCTCATCCCAAACATTGCTGGGAATAAATAGAGCGACGATTCATTAATAAGGGGTGATGCGATAAGAAAAGCAAACGTCACTCCCAAAGGTATGCCAGCTCCAACAAAACCGATAAACAAAGGGATAGATGAACAGGAACAAAAAGGAGTGATGACTCCAAGAGCTGCTGCAAAAAAATAATCTAAACCGAACCATCTTCGCTTGATGAGTATATCTCGAACTTTCTCCATTGGGAAGTAATATCGGGTTGTTGCCATAACGTAATTTATGACAATTAGCAGAAGTCCTATTTTAATCACATCATAGATAAAGAAATTGATGGTATCTCCCCAATAGGAATGGGGGACGATACGAAACAATTGATAGGTAACAAGGTCTGCGAATAATTGGACTGGTTTAAATATGTCCATAGGCTAGCAATATTTACCTCCACAACTACAGTTACTCGCTTTATTAGGCTTAGATTTACCGTCACAATCGTCATCGTCTTTACAATCGCACTGAACAGATTGATCCTCAGAGGTTGTAGATGTGGACAGAAGTCTCTTAATTTTTTCAATATCTGGAACAAGCCCTGTCATAACTGGTTTGCCGTTAACCACTAGCACAGGACTAGACATAACACCCATCTCTATAATTTTTGATGCATCAGTAATGTACTCCACTTCTTCTTTAAGACTGAGTTGTTTTACTGCTTCTTTGGTCAACTCAAACAATTTTTTACATGTGGGACAACCCAAACCAAGTACTTGAATTTTCATTGTTTTTCCTCCTTATTGGGAATCTGAAACAACAAATTAGTAATATATTTGCCTTTATTCGTTAGAGAATAGTACACGCGAAGCCCACGCTTTTCATCTGTTATCACCCCAACATCCTTAAGGTCTTTTAAGTGATGGGAAATAAGGCTTTGAGATAAATCGACATGCTCCGCAAATTCGCAAACACAATGCTCTCCACGTCTCAAAATGCAGAGCAACTTCAATCGGCTCTCCTCAGAAACTATCTTTAAGAGAGCTGCCATTTTAGCAACTTGTTTAGACTCACCGCTGGTGGATAAACAACAACTATATGAATCCATATTCATATATTACCCTCGTTATCTTTGAAATACAATAGTAAAAAGTGGTTCGCTCGTCATAGTCGGAGTAAGACAAAAGTATAGTGAAATCTCTAGCTTCCTTTTGTAAAAACATTTAGGAATAGGGAGGTGGAGTGAGGAATAAGTTAGAAAAAACTCATTTTACTTTATTCACCCATTGTTGGATTTCCCAAATATGCCCATCTGGGTCAGTAAAATAGGCAGTTCGTTGCCCCCAAGGTTGAGTGCAAGGATTTTTAATAAAACGTACTCCTTTCCTCTTTAATTTTTTATACTGTTCATCTATATCTTGTGATTCGCCAAGCGTATATAGTGCACCGCCAGATTTTCCAATATATTCTTTTCCAATTAATTGCTGTACAAATCTTCTTCCATAAATAGTAAGAAAACAATTCTGAAGCGAAAATTGACAAAATTCTTCTCTCGCAACTTCTCTTTCTACGTGAAATTCTAAAATATCTTTATAAAAAATATACGACTCTTGATAGTTGTCGGTTACTAAGATGATCCACTCAATTTGTTGTTTCATAAAAACAGTATACAACGTGGTATATGAAGTGCCAAATAGCTCTCTCTACAGAACGTATGTTTCTGTTATTTTTCTACGTCACTATTTTTGTAGTACTTAGTTCTTCAAGCTTGGCAATAAGCTCTTTTTTTGAATATCTAGAGGTCTCAATTTGTTTATTTTTAAAAACCCTTAATCCCTCAATGATTCTCCTGGCAAAAATCGCTTCCTTAGGCCGCAAGTTTCTTATTTTTACTTCATTTTGTTCAAAAGTTTTTGAAACAATAACAAGTTGGGCAAAGATAAATATGGTGTTAATAAATACATTAGAAATATCTTTGATATCAATACTGTGCACTTCTGAGGAAAGAAAATGACGCTTTATTATAGATATTCTTCCTTCTTCCACGTTTAAGGTGTTTGGAAAGAAATCAAATGGAAATGCATGGGTGGAAATGCTTACCAAAATTCTATTGGATCTTTTTATCAGATTAGCGACGGTTTTTTTATCTAGTTGTTTTTTTATATTCACGGTCTGAGAGACTTCTTCAGTGACTAGTGCCTGGGAGGCAAGATCTTTTTCCTTTTTTTCAAGAAGTCCATCTACTTCTCTCTGTGTATAGCGCTTTTCAGGAAAGATTGTCCCACTTATTTTTTGATCTTTTGATTTGACATCCATATTTTGATTTATCTATTTCTAACCGGTTTTTTGCTTCATAATCGAAGAAAGTATATCAATTAGTGCTGACATAGTACATATGGCACACGAACAATTGTATACACTACAAACATGTGTTCAGCATTTACTCTCTCTGACTATAAAAATGCCTCAATGCATTGAAAATATGCTGTATTATTTCGACAAAACTTTAAAGCCAGGTCTTATTGCAAAAACGATCCATAAAATAAGATAATACATTGGGTTTATGGAGTATGCCCAAGTCGCAAATGCTGGCCAGATTGTTAGGACCCACAACGTAAAAGCAATTACAGCGAGTTTAGTAAGACCGATGTCCAAGGTATCTAGTTTTTTGATTTTATTATCAAACATTTTTCTCACCTCCTATCCTAAGAATAGGATTACACAGAAGTGTGAAATTGTCAATTTTGAGAAGACTAATTTACCGCCTTGATAAAGGCATTTAGGAACAGGGAAGTGGAGCTTGGGTATCTAGTTTTGATTGTGAACGTACTTGGTAGCTCATTATCCTTTTACATTAAGTATCTGAAATCCTTTTCTTATTGCGTTTCCTTCATCGTCATCTTTATCAAAATAAGTGTCTACTTCATTTTCTGAAAGCCATGCATACTCATCGTGTGATTCTTCATTAAGGAATATTTTTTGCTTTGGGTTTTTCATGGTGGCAAAGTATAAAACTTCGATTACATGATCATTCCCTTCATTCATAACGTAGGTAAATTCAGAATAAATATTTCCTACTATAATCTCCATATTAAGTTCTTCTCTCAGTTCTCTCCTTAATCCTTCTTCGACCGTTTCTCCAAATTCGATATGCCCACCAGGCAATTCCCACTTACCTGGGAGGAAAGATTTTGTTTTTGAACGTCTTCCTATAAAGACTTTCCCATCTTTGTGAAGAAAAATACAGGCAGTTATTATTTGTAACTTACTCATGATGCGATTATATCAAAGATAGAGTGTATCTGACCACACCGAGTGGCTGGATTCAGCTTCGCTTGAGATACAACTCGATCATTATAGGACAACATCTAATAAGACAAACTAGAACCTATCGCTTGACTTCGCCAGTCGATTTAGCAGCTTCTAAAAATCTATCTTTGTAAATTTTTTTCTCTTCAGCGCTAAATAATGACAACACTTCAAAATCTATTTGGGTTTTTTGTTCTTTAACGACAGCAGAATGAGCTACACAATACCCATAAAAATTCCATTGACTATCCACCATTAACAACGCAATGTGCAGAGGAAAAGCACGTTCTCTGTCTTTGGTAATTGCATACTTTCCACCAACCTTTAGAGTATTAACATCAAAGTCTTTTGGAAATCCAAGAAGCGTATTTAATTCAACCATGTAACCCATAAAAGTATTGTATCAAATGAGATTTGAACGTCCAACTTGTGATGAAGAACATTCAAGGCTAAAATATTTAGTTATACCAGTTAGAAAATACACGGAGCATATTATATTAGAATCTAAACAATGAACCTTTGTATTGAAAGCTATTTAATTCTTATTGGTACAAAAAATTTCACTGAAAAGTATGAATAATACTGTCGTGCGTTGTAGAGCATTTGAGAACCTGAAGAAGATGGACGATCTGTATGTGTAAACCTTAGGTACCCACTTCTCAAACCTCACTTAAGATGCCGCAAGCTTGCACGCACAAGAGGATGACCAACTTTTCCAAGTGACGAGAGATACTCTTCTGGTGAAAACATGCTTCCGTTTTGAACAGGTGGTTCAATTGCAATGGTGGGGGGAACGAAAATAGTGGGAAGGGTATACTGCTGTCTGGTTATACCATTTTCAACCCTGTAGGTAATTGTAGTATTTTCTAATAGTCCATGTAATCTGGATCGAAAATCTACACCTTCTTGATGCATCATCATCTGTGCCCGTAAACGTGCTGTCAATGCTCCAAGTTCACTATGCAGCCAAAACAGCGCTGGTACATACACCCTCTCCTCCCGCAAGGTTTGTACAACCATACGTCTCATTTCAGGATCTTTATTCAATGCACGGAGTTTTTTCTCTGCATAGTTAATGAGCAACTCATCTTCCGTAGCTGCTGAAGCGAACAAAAGATACGGTTCAAACCCAACGTATTTACCTGCATGACGGACTGCCTGAAATGCAAGATACGACCTCTCGTACTGCCTACTTTCTGCCAATACATTTTCTAATGGGACACCAATTTGATCAAAAAATGGGGGTTTGTTATCGACAATTATTTTCGTTTCCGAGGCAAATTCGGATTCGTTTCCTATTTCCATATATATGTTGGCTAACTAATAATAATCTGGATCATGAGACCACATCTTCCGTTGTTCATCAACACAAAATACTGTTTTGCACACAATCATCATTCTTAATTTCATTATATTCCTCTATTCGGGTGTAGTACACTTCTTCTCAAATAGCGCGTTGCCTATACAAAAAGCGGGTTGTCAATCTTTGCTCCATTTGGTTAAGGTGTTTAAGAACGGGGAAGTGGAGATGGGAGCCTTTCTAAAAAACACACAATCATCTTTGACAATAGTGTTTTCTCTTATTTTGAGTTTGCAGTCAAGTTTGCTTAGCAAACGTGTGCGTTGATTAGATATAACCAAAACTTACTTAATCAACGTTCTTCCTAAGAGCTGGGTATACAAGACTCTCTCATATATTTGTGCAGTTTTTTCAGGGTCTGGAGTTTCATTGCTTATATCACCCGATCTTGGTATGTTGTGTCCGCACAGCTCATGAGCTATATTCAGTGTCGCATATGTTTGAGAAGATAACCCATTTAAAGGAGGTACTCCTCCATATGCTGATTCATACGTCTTCACTAAACTTGTCCAGCCTAGTGGAATAACAGATACTGATTGATAGTCATTTGTAATTGTCAAGCCTCTGCCAGACGCTGGGTCGCTAGATAGTTGCCATCCATGAGTACCACCCTGTACAACTCCCATATCACTAAAGATCCTCAATTCACTCGCTTTCTTGAGTGGATAATCCGGCCTGCAACTTTCAGCAATATCTCTGATTAAGCCAAGATTTAAATCTGAACCCGTTGCATTAAAAACCCTTATAGAACCGAAACTCGTAGTCACTTCGGTATCTCTTTCAGCACTCCACATCTCTCCACTATTAACTAAATTTCGAGAAAGCCTCGCTGGCAACTGGGCTTTTAGCTGATCGATACTTAACTCCCCATTACTGACGGTTCCTCCACCATCGGGACTTCCGCAACCAAATAATGCAAATGCACCACCTAGATGAGTTAATTAGCTTGCCTTAGCAGCTGCACTCCATTGCCTTGGATCTGGTCCATAATCTTGAATGTTTAGAGTTTCACCAAGAACTGGTACAAATCTAAGAAGATCTCTTCTACTTCCTTCAAGTCTATTGTTAGTCATAACAAGGAAGTATATCAAAACACTATAAGATATTCAAGGCAGCTATACGATAACCCAAACCAATCTGACGCCCTCTGGTAAACGCATTCAGGAACAGGGAGGTGGAGATTCCTTTTTTACTTAACCAATTAATTAGTTTGGATCTCAAATTTGCTGAAACTCTTTTAAGTTCCTCAGCAGCTAATAAATAATGAACGTGATAAAATTAGATATGAAGATCCGAGAATTAATTTTATCCGATATTCCTTCTCTAACAAGCCTTGCTCAAAAAACCTACATTAATACATTTGCTCATACAATGACTAAAGATGAACTTCAAGACGCGCTTAATTCAAGATCAGAAAGTTATTTCCGCTCAATCATGAATAAAGATACGGTCCTTGTTGCTTTAGATAGGGATACATTAGTCGGTTTTATTCAATTCGGAAAAGTTGATTATGATTCAGTGAAAGCAACAGACAAAAATATTAAATTGGACAAGATTTACGTTGATGGTAAATATCAAGGAAAGGGTATTGGTAAAAAACTAATGGAAGCAATGCTGAAGCATAAACGGCTAGCTACCATTAATCATATTTACTTAGATGTTTTTGCTGAAAACGAAAAAGCGACTAGACTGTACGAACAGTACGGATTCAGGGTAGTTGGAAAAACTCCATTTAAAATAAAGGGTAAAGTGGTTGGCTATGATTTATTAATGAAGAAATAATTATTTCAATATTTCCTGTTCTGAAAGTCTAGCTGCGTCTGGCTCCCACTCGTTGGTATGTTCTGCAACAAAAAAATACACCCTTTGGAATTGAAGACGTTTTTAAAACTAGATAATTTAATATTTACTTAAGCTTTGTTAAAGTATTTTTTTTGACGAAGAAAGTAAATC
>JANLHL010000026.1 GCA_024654535.1 Candidatus Roizmanbacteria bacterium
ATCGCGCTTACTTGCGCCTCTACGAGCTCCGCAATATCACTTCTCTTGCCCCACTCTCGCGCCGTATCCCGTGAATACTTTACCGTATCCACGCATTGATATTTCCACAACGTACCCGAAAAAACAGGTACTTCAGGGTTCACAGCGGAAGAAAAAAACAGAACAAAGAAGAGTAGTAGTATAATTGTCAGTTTAAATAGATGGGACATCGCTGATTCGTTTAAAGATAAGGATTTCGGGTGAAGTATACACTTTATTGAAATATGCATACAACCTCGCTTCCAGCTCCGGCCTCTCAAGGAAATTATGCCAGAGCGTGTCGTTCTCCTGCATAATGATCCACGTCACATGCTTTTGCGGTTCAACCAGTGATTCTTCCCAATACGGCTTATTGCCGATATAAATGAATTTTTCCATGGGAACACCGGTTCTCACAAGACTGACACTGCGCGCAAAGTCGTCTTCCAATACCAGCCCGTCGTCGTAATTTTCGGCAAACCAAAATTGAGCATCGTGCATTTTGGTGATACCCGAAGAGAGACCTCTCGTGCCGTCTGCCAAAGAGATCACCTCGGAATACCCGATACCGTAGAGCGCTATTTGAAAAATGAGGAGCCCTCCGATGAGTGCCTTCCCTGCCGCTTTGCTCCGGTAGAACAAATACCCCACACACACCGCCGCAAAAGGAACCATCATGATACCATAGCGCGCGTTAAAGAGCGTCCACTCAAAAGAGGTCGGGGTGAGGTGTGGAATAAAGATGACCGACTGCCCCAAATACATCGTTGCGGCATTAAAGAAAAAAGGCACCAACAACACCAGAAGAATATAGATACGGTGTTTGATGCTTTTATCAAAAATGAAGTATGCCAAACCGACAAGCGTTATCAAAAACGCTACAATTCCGATATTACTTAGACTGGTGACAAAGTAATACAAGAACGAGTACCACACATTTTTATACGCCGGCAATTCGCCGCGCGCGAGCCAACTCTGCTGTTGAGAGGCGGCGGAGAACTCGCTATGGGTGAAATACAGCGGATCGCCCAAAATGAGCCAGTCCCACACAAACCACAAGAAAATGCCGTAAAATGCCAGCGTGGAATACAAAACGAGCCTACCCTCAAGTTTTCCTATGAGAGCAGAAAGAGACCCTTTTGTTTCTTCAGCGCGGCTTACGATAAAGTGTTTTATGCTCTCTATTTTCCAAAAACTTTTCCATGCCTCCGGATTAAATCGGTACGGAAAATACAAGAGAACAATAATGCCTGCCTCCATCAGGACAAGCGCCCATCCGTCGTAGCGCGAGAGCGTGGCGGCAAAACCGAATGCCGCGGCAAGGATAAGCGATATGATCCGGTCTTCCTGCAAAAACTTGACGAAATAGTAGGTTGAAAGCACAAAGAACGCGATGAGTACCAATTCCGTCATCGGCGTGGATTGGAAATACAGCACATTCGGATTTATCATGAAGACGAGCGCGCCAATTACCGCCGCACTCTTCCGCGCCGTAACGCGCCACACGAGTTTATAGAGAAAGAGCGATGAGATCACAAAAGCCGCTCCCGAAACAATGGAACCCGCGAGTCCGCTTCGCCATAAGAAATCAGAATACATAAAAGGTACCATGAGAATATGCGGCAATGGCAGCCAGATGCCGCCCAATTGGGCGAAGCCCGGAGTAAGGCTGTCTACCACGCGCTTCGCGATATTCAAGTGCGATTCAGCATCTCCGTACGCGATAATGTAGCCATTCAGATAGGAATAGATCGTCGCCCCTATCGCCAGCACTATCGCGATCCAAAGAACCCACCGCTCCGGATTGCGAACAGAGAACCATTGTATGAGAGCGTCAATCCGCTCTTTTTTTATGATAATACTAAGATTCATGTTTGGTTTCAAAAAGAGGCACAATAAAAAGAACAACGGTTACCAGAATGAGAAGCGCCATATAGATCAGCAGGAAGTAATCCTGCAAGCTTATGGTGTTCGCAAAATATGTATTATACAGGAAACTCCCACTCCTGCCGTCCATGAAGAAATCAATGTTATACAAGAAGTTATATTTTAGTCCAAGGAAGTCCGCTTCAATTTTCGGCGGTACGGCATTCGTGGTAAGCGCCCCCAAAAGCGCTATCGCGCTTGAATACGCAAACAAAATAAAAGCGATAACCTTTTTCCATACCTCTCCCCTAGAAAGCCAAAAGGCGACAAAAAGCGACAGGATTGCCATGGACGGTATAAGGTAGCGCGGCCCGTACGCCCACCCACCCCATGGATCGCCCCAACTGCTGTAAAGTAATATATTGATACCGACAAGCGCAAGGAGTGTGGCAATTGCGGGGGTAATAGACTTGCGAATACGATAGATACTTAACAACGAGAGTAAAAGAAGCGGTACATAAATGGCTATACCCCTGTCTAGAGAAACGGTGAGAGTATAGAAGCCCCGCGGGACATTCACCTCTTTGAAAAATGCCACGATATTTTTTTGCGGCGCAAGCTGACTAATCTCTTTTTCAGTGTCTGACTGCGCTAAAATATCACGTTCAACAATGGTCTTGTATCCTGGAATACTTCCACTAACCGTCTTCCAATCGCCGAAGTAATACTCGTTGTGGTAGCCATGCAAAGCAGCAAGCGTGATAAACGCGACAAAGGTATAGAGCATTGCCATGCGAAATGAAAGTACATAGCGTTGACTAGTCTCCCTGAACGAAAAGGAGGAGAGCAGGAAATAGACCATGATTGGTAGGAGAAGTATTGCGTTCGGATAGTCAATGAAAATGGCAATTCCGTATGCCGTCCAGACATAGATCGACCACAAAAAGCTTCTCTGTCCTCTTTGTGTATATCGCCAAACGGCATAAACAGACGAGAGTATGAGAAATGCCGTTACATGATGTTGGTAAAGTGTAATGGCGTAACTCCATGCAGTGGAGGCAAAAGCAAACGCAAAAACAGCAAACAAGGAAGCCCAAATCGGTAATTCAAATATTTCCCTCGCTATCTTGTAGAGGAATATCAAAGCAAGAATGCTCATGAAGGATATGAACCCGAAAGTAAAGACCTGCTCAAGGTCAAATTCTTTACCAATAAGGTAAAATGGTGTGCTTAAATATGAAATTCCCGGCGCAAAATAGCTGTAGAATTTCCCATTCGCATACCCGATATCGGGATACACCGCATCCGCCCACGCCTGTGAGAGGTCGTAGCGTCCCGTTTCCGCCATTGCGAATACGTGGGCATAACGCCCTCGCTCTGGTGAAAGCTCGAACGGTTTTGTCGCCTGATCAAGATTGTTCTTTATGAGCAATGCATCAGGACTGCCGGCAACGCCGCGTATCGTAAGCGCATACAAAGATGTTGCGACCAAGATTATGAAGATTATAGCAAGTTTATTTTTCATGAAAGGTATTTTTAACGCTTACCCATTCTCCCGATGCGTGGTCAAATTTTTTCACGATCTTTGCCGGAGTACCGACAGCCACACAATAATCAGGGATATCTTTATTCACCACACTGTGTGCTCCAATGACCGAATTTTTTCCTATCGTGACACCTGGTAAAACAACCACATTCCAACCAAGCCACGCCCCGCTTTTTATCTTGACTGGGTTTATCTTATCTAGTCCTTGTTTTTTGATCGGCATATCAACCCTGTCAAAACAATGGGAATTGTCAGCAATATAACAGTATGGCGCAATGCCGACACTATCTTCTATTTCAATGTCGTTGACGGCGTTTATCACACAACCCTTCCCTACAGTAACATTATCACCTATCTTTAGCCGAAGCTCACGCGGATTGTTTTGTCGACCGTAAAGATTCACTTGCAAAAGGCACTGGCTGTCCAGAAGCACTTTGTTTCCGATCTGGATATAGCGTGGATGTACTATTCTCGCCCCCCTGCTAAACATAACACCCCTGCCAATCTTAAAAAACGGCGCAAAAATTTTGTGATACGCGTACCTTAACGAAGAGTAGATGGTAAAAAGAAAATATCTCATGGCTATTTTTTATATTGCTGTATTATCTCAGCACAAATATCAAGCAACTGCTTCCCTGTTGCCTTCGGCGTGAATTTTTTCAGATATAGTTCGTAACCGTTTCGGGCAATTTTCTTCCGAAGTTTTCTGTTGGCGCGAAGCTCAAGAATCGCATCCGCGATCGCTTGCGGGTTTTCCGGCTCGCAAAGGTAAATGTTCTCTTTGTGCGTAAATTCGCTTGCTATCGCTTCGCCATACGCAGTAAGTACAACATCGCCCATTGCTATACCCTGAAACACTTTGTTGGGTATTGAACGTAATCCTTTGGGGTTGTTCTGGAATACACCAAGCATAACATCAGCAGTACGGAGAAATTCAAGCGCCCCTGTATTTTCGGTTAATTTGGAGAAAGAAACATTCTTGAGTTTTAGTTTTTTTGCCAGTGTTACATTAAAATCATAACTTTGCCCGTCGCCTATGAGAAAAAATTGTATTCCGGGGTCATATTCACAGACTTTTGCCGCTTGGATGATGTATTGAACACCGTGAAGCGGGCTTTGTTGGCCGTAGAATACGGCATTGAATTTTCCGTTCCCCGTGGAATCACCATAGTGATAGATGTCATCATCTGCCCCGATGGGGAGTGTCTTAAACTTGCTCTCCGGAATTCGAAATAGGCGTGCGATAAAAACCGAGTGCAGTTTTGTATCTGTCACAAGCACATCGGAAAGTTTGTATGACATCCTTTCCATTTTGAAGAGCATGAGAGCGAGAAGCGACTCTTTCTTTAAAATCTTCCTGTCGTTCACATACATGTCATATTGTGAGATGAAAAAATCGAACACAAGGGGCTTATGGATGGTACGCGAAAGCAGAAATGCCGACACAATGTCAAAGTGTCCATGGTATGCGACAAATATCACGTCGTAAGAATATCTATAATATAGAACGAGCCCCTTTATATAGAGATACAAATTGCGTGCAGGTAACGTGATGGGGTAAAACGCAATAACGAGAAGAAAAGAAAATTTAGAGGTGTTTCGGAGCACCTGTTTGCCAACCCTGCATTCAACAACCGTTACGTCGTTTTGTCGAAGGCCTTTGATATTAATCGCGTTTCGGGAATATCCCGGATCATATGTTCCAAAATAACAAATTTTCATGATTGTTTTGTGTGAATCAGTGTTTTTGACGATTCCGAGATCTCCCACATGCTTGTATTGAAACGTTTTTTATCCGGATATAAACGCGTCGCGGCAAATATGAAAAGATATCCAATGGCCGACAGGGGGCGTAGAATCAAAAAAATTGCAAGGTGTTTGAGAATAATGTGGCGTGGTACGGCATAATTTTTGCGAACCATATCGACGGGAAAATATTTTGATATTCCCTGTTCAGAAGAAACATACCGTGCACTTTGACGGAGATGGTCCTTAAAATTGTCTGGGAGTCTAAAAAAGACAGCGGTGGTTACGATATGCTTAAACGTATAGCCATTTTGAAGGCAAAGCAAATAGGAATAGACATCTTCGCCCGCGACTTTGGGCCATTGAATTTTTCTGACGAATTCACCCAGAAAAAGCCGGCATGAACCGTAGCAAAGATACATATTTGAGCCATTGTTCCAGTCCTCAAATATGTCTGCGCGGAGCTTAAAACTATCATAAAGTATTTTTTCAAAAAGAGTCCGTCCAGGGAGTGGTTCCATGCGTGGAGACACAAGACCAAGTCGACTATTTTTATAAAATGGCTTTACTATTTTTGATAAAAATTGATTATTGATTGGTAGGGTATCAGCATCGACAAGCAGAAGAAGCTCTCCCGTAAAGTTCTTAGTGATGATATTTTGCGCCTGTGAACCACCCACTCGCTTCTCATTTCTAATCAACTTCACACACCTATCGTCAAAACTTGTTACTATCTGGTCGGTATTATCAGTACTCTGGTCAGACACCACGATTATTTCAAGTAATTGAAAATTTTCCTCTTCTTGTTCAAGAAGTTTCTTGATGAGATGTCCTATGTTCGCTTCCTCATTATATGCAGGTATGCCGATAGAAACGGTGAATTTTTTTTCTGGATTATGCATGATTTTGAAATATATGATGCCAACGATTTAATTCAAGTTCTTGAATTGTCTTAGTTTTGGATATTAATTTTTTGCGAAGCTCTTGTCGCCGCCGAAAGGCCACTAATATCAGGTTAAAAAGAGTTTCTTTCTCGACCTCTTTACATGGAATAACATATTGCGACATGCCAAGGGTTTTTGCAATACCATCAGTTTTGTGCTCATAAGAAATAGCAACGAAAGGAACCCCGACAATCGCGGCAAGAATATTTGAGTGCATTCGCATTCCAACCAACAGTTCAAGAGCGTCATATGTGCTAAGGGCATCCTGCACACCGGAAATTTTTTTGACTGGCAATACGTTGACACTGTTGACCTTAAGTTTAGTAGCGATACTCTCTGTCATTACCACATCAAATGCATGGTCGTTTATGCCATCTACTTGTATAATCGGCTGGATTACTACATTTTCTAATTGAGCAAATTGCCTCAGCGCGCCATACACCGCCTGTTCAAACTCTTCCTTTTTGGAAGTGTCAGTGGAGCAACTCCGAATAGTAAAACCGATTGTGCGACTATTTTTATTTTCCAGACTTGTGACACTGCTGGGTTTTAAGAGAAGTGCATGATCTGACGATAAAATTAAATTTGATACGCCGTACTCCTGGAGAAGTACGTGCGAGACATCTTCGCGTGCAGCAACAATATCAAATCCTTGCAAGATTTTCGCCGAAAGACGTTCTTGCCACTTATGCGCGAATGGCCCAAAGCTCATCGGCGCAACGATTTTCCGTGCAGAAAATCGCTTTGCTAATGCAAAGTGGAAAAGAAGCATAAGAAGATTCAGTGATTGCGTGATCCCCTTGTCTGTCCGTAGATACCCGCCACCAGTAAATACAATAAGATCAGCATTTTTGTAGTCAGTAATGAGTTGAATAACCCTCTGCGCGCCGAGATATGAGGAAGACCGAATGTACACGAGGATATAGTTTAGTACTACCTGCGCTACCCTGAAAATTCTCACAATAGTGGTTGTCTTTTCAAATACTGACCAAAAATAAATATGGGGTTTTACCTGCCCAACAAGTGCCCCAACATAAAGTTCAGGATCGGAACTATGTATAGTAATGGAGGCATCGGAATACTCCCTTTGGAGCAAACTAAGAAGGCCATGGAGAATTGCTTGGTCTCCATTATTTCGCGGACTTGTTGCGTTTGGTATAAGAATATTCATATAAAATTATTTCTCGCTATTCAAATAGCCAATATAAAACCGACTTAGCTCAGTAGCAATATTGCGCCATGATTTATCTTTCGTGAGGGTGATATTTGCATTTCCCATTTTAGTCAGCAGATTTTTATCACTTTTTTCCAGTATAAAATTTATTTTTTCTGCCAATTTCAAGTAATCGGTTGCGGGAACACAAAACCCATTTACACCATCTTTGATTAACTCTTCAAGGGCTGTGTTCTTAGAAACAATACATACGCACCCTTGCGTCATAGCCTCATATAGCGTACTCCCGAACCCTTCTGAAATTGACATTTGGGTAACAATCTTTGCGCGCCTCATCAGATAGTATTTAGCCAACCCCGTAACGGAGCCAAGAAAGTGTACTCTATGACCCAGATTGAGTTC
This sequence comes from Candidatus Roizmanbacteria bacterium, assembly GCA_024654535.1. Taxonomy (GTDB): domain Bacteria; phylum Patescibacteriota; class Microgenomatia; order UBA1406; family UBA1406; genus JANLHL01. The sequence continues at coordinate 7,697 of JANLHL010000026.1, forward strand.
ATCGACGAGAGCCAAAATCTCATTTTTATATTTCCTGTTTTCATCAGGTCCCAATATTGCGAAATTAATTTTAGCGTCGATATGTGGCAGGGCTTTTACAACGCTTTCAAAATTCTTAATTCTTTCTATCCTACCCACTTGTAAAATATAGTCGCCAAGGTTTTTAACCAAGTCTTTTGTTTCGGGTTTTAAAAATTGCTCCTGTTCATACTTGTAAGCATCTTCGTCAACACCGTTTTTTATGACGGTAATTAAAATACTCTTAATACCCGCTTTGATAAGTTTATTCTTTTCTGTTTCCGAAACTGCATGAATACCATCCACCACCGAATTTATTAGGAAAACCCCAATTGTTTTTTCGATGATCGATTTTAGAAAAAATTCAATACTAGGATGTACTTTTAAGCTTTGGCCAAATTGCCCGTGAGAAGAAAAAATCAGGATAAATTTTTTCCATCCGAAAATTTTTAAAAATAAAGCATAAAGTAATACAAATATGCCTGGACGAACAGAAAGATTAGCTAAGCAAATAACACCGCTTGAGTGATAATTTACTCCGAGCGAAAAGGGTGAATATGCATATGAAAAGTATGGTTTTCTTTTTACCACAATTCCATAAATCTTCGCACGGTCTTTAAGTACGTTTTTCTGATCCCGATTATTTTTTGTCGTAAATACAGCGACGTTCCAACCATCTTCTACAAGATGTTTGGAAGTATTCAGGATATTTAACTCCATACCACCTACGACAGGATAAAAATATTCTGTAATAATCTGTATCTTTTTTTTGTCTGCGAGGATGTTCATATGTCTTTCTTATGGATATTGAGATTTTTTGTTGATGATGCAATTTCCCAAACAACGGGATTTTTTTTCCCAATTGTTTTATCATAAAAACCAAGAAATCGCGTGTACGTTTCGATAATTATTCCGCCCAAAATCCACAGCAACTCCTTGGGTGAGTTAATCCTATAATGGAGTAAAAGTAATTGGATACTTGATGAAGTTATGTTACTGATTACAACTCCCTCCTCAGCCAAAAGACGAGAGTGCCCATTATGAATTCTTCTGCGTTGCTTAATAATATCACGGAGGTGCTCAGGTCCCTTGTTCGATACAACAGCGTGGTCAACATGCATGAGTTTGTATCCTTTTTTCATCATTTGTGCCTGTATATAGGCTTCATCCACCGATGTTTTTGGCATTCTCCCAATCACATTTCGAAAAGCTATAATCTCCCCAAATCGAGGTATATTTCTGTGGAACCACCACCACGAATGAACAATGTAACCCAAGAATGTATTTTTATCGTTGACGGGAACCGGAGCACCACCAGTCATTCCAATACCCTCATCGATAAGGAACGGCAAGCAAAGATTTTCAATTGTGTCTTCTTTGCAAACAGTATCAGCACTTTGCACAACAACCACTTTGGCCATTGGACACAAGTCTAAAAACTTGTTAATTGCCTCTGCCTTACCATTTCTCTTCATTTCTTCTATCAAGGCAATCCGGTTATCACGATCCTTAAATTTTTTCACTATTGCTGTCGTGCCATCCGTGCTTCCCGATGACACAACAACAATATGCTCTATAATTATATGTTTGGTTTTCTGAGAAAGAAGACTTGAAAGTAACGTGCCGATATTCTTTTCTTCATTATGAGCAGGTACACAAATGGATACGCAGAGTTTTTCCTTAATGTTTTTTGGGGTTTGTACAAAATCATGCTCAACTGCCCCTTTAATTCTAAAATGAGCATAGAAAACATGCATTGTTAAGCCAAGTATAAAATTTATTAAGCTTACTTTAAGTACCACATGCGTGATGGTAAGAATTGAATCATGAGAAACGACTATTTCCCAGAAAAGTAGTATGGATATTACGATAGAAAGAAAGGGGAAAGCATAGTTTTTTAGGGCAAGGTGGTACTTAACAATCGAATTTGAAACCGTAAATAATGCGATAGCGAGCGTATATGGAATGAGAAATCCAAGAATTGGATAAGCGTTATCCCCGAATAGAAGCGGTACGAATATTTCTCCCAACAGACCTAGGCAGAGAAAACTTATGATGGTTAAAACAGTCGTTCCGAAGAGTAATTTATAAAACGTAATACTTGGATCTTTTCCCTTCCCCTCATCGCTACTTGCAAAGGTAACAACAAAACTACTTATAAGAGTCCCAAGGAAAAATATTATTTTCCCTACTAGTGACAAAAGTGCATATTCGCCAGCTGTTACAGGATCAAGGTAATGCTTGGCAAGAATGATATCGATACTTAAAAAAGCCGCTGTGGAGAGACCTACGAATATAGACGCTATAAAAAATTTGTTGGGAAATCGAAATTTTTGAGCTAGAACTCTATTTTGTGTGATATTTCGAAAGTCTTTTAGTACAATATGAACAACAATCAACGACAGAAGAAATGTTATGAATATGGAAAGAGGAATGGAAACAGCAACCAATGAATCAAGGTTGAGATAAACAAGAAGGGTGGCAAAAATTAATTTACTTAAAGCTTCAGCCACCACAATAATCGCAACAAGCTTAAAGCTAAATTTGCCATGTAAAAATCCTCTATTTATGGTAGCAAGTGTTCCAAAAAGTATTACCGGGGAAAAGACCAACAATAAACTAGTACTCTCTATATTAAAGAAGCTCGCGGTGAAAGGAATAATCGCAATCCATATTACCGTAAGTAGCAAACTAGCAAATATACCTTGTTTTGTAATTTGATGTAAAAAGGGGAGTGTTGCAGATATCCCGCTCTTGGCAGAAATGTAAGCAACTTTATGCGTTACAGTAAGTCCGAGGGCTGCCATAAACACCATTATTAATGCCAAAATTGTGTTCAAAAGGGTAACTGTACCAAAATTTTCAGCATCCAGTTGACGTCCAAGGAATGCATTGAACACGAAGTTTAGGAAGTTCGCGAACATCAAGGCCACGACAAGAACAGCTCCGCCCGAAAGTACTCTCTTATTGAACATGTATGCCACTTTTTCTTTCATATTATTTCGTGCCACTAACAAGTTTTTGTTCCAGTTTCAAGTGGAGACCATGTACTGTTTTCGCCCAATAGTGCGGTTTTACCACGATCTCATAGAGCGCCTGCCATGCCGCCATACTCATGCCGAGCCAGTAGAACGGCACCAAAAACGCGTATTTGATGATGTCGTAGAGACCGCGCTTGGCACAACCAATCATGTAATAGTAAAGATAGAGGAAGTTTCCGAAAATAAACGAAACGAGTCCGATGTAAAGAATAGGGTCCGGAAAGAATGATTCAATGGTCTCCCCCACTTGCGCGCGAAATGCAAAGTAGGCAATAGTGATCCCCCACATGAGCGGATTAATAAACATGGATAAAACTTTACCACCCACGATGAGCTGGAGTCCCAAAAGATGCGCGTGGCTGCTCATCTTGGCGAATGTTCTCGGCGCGCGCATGTGCACCAAATAGGTTTGGATATATCCTTTTATCCAACGACTCCTTTGACGATACCAATTTCTCATACCTGAATTCGCCTCCTCATATGTGGTGGAATCAACGATAGCGGTTCGGAGTCCTCGTTTAACGATACGC
>JANLHL010000027.1 GCA_024654535.1 Candidatus Roizmanbacteria bacterium
TGTAGGGCTGCTGATATTACACGCCCAACTATTAATATGCAAGACACTAACGATTCGATGCGAATACCGGAAAGCGATGCATTTTATGTGGTTGATGTGCTTACTACTGGAACTAATACTACAAATATCCATACAGTAAAATGTGCAAACATTGATTGTTTGCAAATACAATTTGCGATAGGAAGCGTTTCGGTTGGATCGGTTGGTTTTGAATTGGCACAATCTTTAGATAATGTTACTTGGGGTTCTATTACTTCATCCCAGATGGTACGACTAACAAACACGTTTCAAACAAACGCAACGGCAACAAATGGTTCTTCGACAGGTTATTGGTCTACTGGTGATAATTACGGTACGAATACTGAATGGTTTTCAGGCACTACTACAGTTTTTCACACAGCAAGTGGTGTTAGCGGTAATGGTTCTATTACGTTCAGTACATTGCGTACTATGGGTAGTTTTCTTAGGGTATCTTGCAATCATACATTGACTGGCACAGATACAGCACGATATAAAATTGTAGTAAGGAAAGCAACCAAAGGCAAAATATAAAAATTAAAATTAGTAAATTTTAGGAGATAAAATAAAATGTTAAAAATCGTAAGAAATAAAAATGTAAAGTATATACAGACTGAAAACATTCGGTATGTTGTGGAAAATCCAGACGGATTGGGCTATCTTGTCTTTACCGTAAGTGGTAAGGACGAAGTTACTAAAAATGAATTTGATCCAGGAAAAGCCGGATTAGTAAAATGTGGTAATTGTTACTATAATATCGAATGTATTTGCGATGTTGAAGTAGTAAAAACTCGTGATGCTTTCATTGTTTCGCCTAATTTTGAGACTGGCAGAAAGTTTGCCACTCTTGACGATTTGAAGAATTTGATAGGTGGATTTTACGAAGTTAATAGAAACGATGGTTCTTCCATTTATATAAATCCAGATAACATTGATACGGTTGAAAAACCTTATACTACTGTTATGGCAAAAATAACGAGTGGCGGGATCGTTACGGAGATTCCTATCGAAGCTGG
>JANLHL010000030.1 GCA_024654535.1 Candidatus Roizmanbacteria bacterium
ACAATGCAGATGTACGGCCTTGTGTGTACGAAGAAGCAAGATGTTTAATATAGGATGTAAAATCAGATAAGCGAATCATAGATTTGTATAAGCGCATCAATATGCCCTTTTTTTGAGTATCGCTCTGTGAGTCTATTTCTTCCGTTCGTTCCGAACCTGTGTGCTAGTGAAGCATCATCGATTAACCGTATACACGCCTGAGCTAGCCCTGGTATATCAAAGCGTTTAACTACAAGTCCAGAATATTCGTGCTCTACGGTCTCGGGTAAACCTCCAACATTATACGCTATTACCGGAGTTCCTTGTCGCATTGCTTCAAACGCGACAAGCGGATTTGTTTCAGGATAGATACTGGGGATGATAACGGCACGCGCTTCTTGATAATATTCAAATACTTTTTCTTTCTGCACCCATCCAAAAAATTGCACGTGAGTATCAATGTCTAGTTGATGGGCGAGGTCTTGCCACGATTCTGATAAGGGTCCAATCCCAATAATTCGTAGTTGTACATCTGGTCTTTCCTTATGTATTTGAACAAACGCATGTAAAAGGTTATCAACCCCTTTTATTTTTTCTAATCTTCCCACAAACAAAAGATACGGAGGGTTTTTTGATGCCTCTTTTTTTATGTATGGAGTGCTATCCTCTTGAAAGTAAGGGAGATAGAGTGTGTTTTTAAATCCAGCGTGGTGTGCCTCATTGAGTAGATACTGTGATGGACATAAAAATGTGCGAACATATTTTTTTGAGAAACGTTGTTCACTACAGAGTAGATGGTCAATAAAAACAGTTCGTTTTTTTATCCCGTTTTTTTTCATTTGTTTGAAATCTATTTCACCTCTATAGGTGGTATACGGATCATGTTCAAAAAAAACAGGAAAGAGCGGATACACGAGGGAAAGTTCATTAAATGATTGTATGATAGGAAGATTCCGTAGGCAGAGAAGGACTGTTTTAAGATAAAAAACAGTTTGAAGATGTACCACAGTAGGGTTAAATTCCCGTACTTCTTTACGAAGTTTATAGTACACGTAGGGGTAAAACATATTTCGTGCGAGTAACCCGGTGTATGTATAGAGATCTTTTACCAGGATCATCCGTATCCGCGGATCATCGCTGTAATTACTGACAATCTTATTAATAGTACTGAGCACAATCACACGTACCTCAATACCTCGCTCCTCTAATGCAGAGAGTAAATTCTCTAAGTAGACTGCTTCGCCACCTATATACGCTGAGCTCGTTGATGTAATAAAAAGTATTTTCATTTAAGGAGTTCTTTTTTGAATGCGTCTATATAGAGAGCGATATCAAACTGCTGAGCATGTTTTTTACAAAAATCTTCGTAGTGTTTTTTATCCTGAGCTAAACTTTTTACGGCTGTGATTATTTTATTTGTATCAATATTAGTAATAAGTAAACCAGTGTGTCCATCTACGAGTGTTTCTCTATAGCCACCCTCATTAGGCGCTATAACGGGTTTACCGGATGCCATTGCCTCAAGGGGGGTAAGACCAAAATCTTCGTTGAGTGAGGTAGTAATAAAAGCATGACAGTGTGCGTACAAAGAGCGGAGCTCCTCATCAGACACCCAACTTCGTATCTCTACATTTGGTGGGGTGATACTTTGAATGTAGTGAGCATAACGATCAAAGTGTTTAGATTTTTCATAACTGCCAACAATAACAAGCTTTTCTTTTGGCAGTTGTGCAAACGCTTGTATTTGCATATCAACACGCTTGTGGGTGATTAAGCGATTTACAGAGAGCCAGTATCCGTGGTCTTCGCCGTTACTATATAAGCTTGTGTCTATCGGCGGATAGAGAACTATGCTTTCTTGATCTAAATAGTGTTTAATACGCTCTTTAACTGTATTAGATGTAGCAATAATTTTATCTACATATGGTAGGATTTTATGACTCTTGTGGCGGTGATAGTGCACCCATACATCAAAGAGGAAACGTCCATGCCACGGGACTAAATTTTTTCGAGTATATGGATAGAGGTCCCAAAGCTCTCTACTTGGTGAGTATACATACCACAAGTTTGGATGATTATGGATCGCTCCCGAGAGCGCCCAATCTCCAGCTATGATATATGCATCGTATTTTTTTTTGAGATTAAGATGACTGAAGCGCCAGCTGGTAGCGTCTTGGCGAAAAGGAGCATTAATTGGTACACGTCCTATGGAGAAAATATTATCGGTAGAAAAACCCATTGAACGAATTTTTTCTACGTCGATGTTTGTGGTATAGATATCTGCACCAAGCTCTCGTGCAATAAGTAAGTCTGTTTTTTCTGCACCACCAATGTTATCAAGGAAGTTGTGGAAGATAGCAATTTTCATGGGAACAGGAGAACTTTCCCCATGTAGTGTAAGTGTCGCAACCCATCACGAAAAGTATGTAACTTTGATTTCCCAATTCGGTGTGCATAGTAAATTGGAGTGCTAACGATTTGTACGTTATTGCGATATGCAGTGATTAAAATTTCTGAAGCAAATTCCATCCCGGTACTTCTCAGTGTTAGTTGCTGGAGTGCAGATTTTTTAATAGCACCAAAACCTGAGTGTGAATCATAAACGGGCACACCAAAAATGTAACGTATGATAAATGCAAAAAGTGGTCTCCCTATATATTTATGAAGCAGAGGCATTGATTGTGGTGCGAG
>JANLHL010000009.1 GCA_024654535.1 Candidatus Roizmanbacteria bacterium
ATGGAGCGTACTAACAACAACAAGGAGGTCTCCAATGTTCTTTCGTCGCACTCTCCCACCAAGGGAGAAGTACATACAACTGCATACTGCGTGGACACATTGCAAGAAGTGTCTGTCGCAGGTGTCCGCTGATAGCGGTAAAAGCAAAGAGGAGGCGTACAACGCCCTCATAGCACAAGCTTGTCCGATGTTCGGTAGTCACGATATCGAAATACCAGTACGGTACATTTACATCGAGAACTATCAGGACTACTACGACGTTCAGACTTCCGACACTTTCACGGCAACCTGATGTTCTGCCGAATATGTTTCTTCTCTGATTCGTGCAAGGAAGCGAAAGATGAGATTGAGTGTGAAGACTTGCAGACAATCTGTTGCGACACACTCATGGATAAGGAATTCATCTACAAGGAGAAATGTACAATCGGCGTGCGTGTAACGTGCGAGAAGTGCAAGCGTAATCTGATTGTCCCTGTAGTCGTAAGGCAGTCGTAAGGTCGTGGGCGTACCTTAAACGCCCAATCTATTTATAATAAAAAAAACAGATCACGGTTTAGGATCAGTATCCCCCCAACCGTGATCTGATCCTAAAACGCATATCTAATCTGTACTTGTGTTTCGAGGTACACAGTCTAAAACCTTGAATACATTATACTATGGTTGACAAAATAGATAAAATCTGCTATCGTAAACTGTTAATAAAATAAATAATACCTATGACAATGATTGAATGGATAGCACTAATACTGATATTATGGGCATTTCATAATGCTATAAATTATCATACAACTGCAAAGATTATGGAGCTTGAAGCTGAATTAAAGTGTGAAGGAAACGATCTTAACTTAGATTAGCCGATACTTATGTTTTGGATAATTATATGGGCATTACTATTCTTTTATGTGGGACTACCATTGTTGATGTGGGGCTTGGTACTACTCATTTATATAGTATCAATAATATACACTATATTTAAGAAAACTATAGACGAAAAAAAATAGGACTTAGTCCTATTTTTTATTCTAATAAATCTTTTGGATCACAATTTTGTTATTACTTTTTTAACTTAATCGATTCGCCCCTAATCTTTGCTTTTATCTCAGGGGTTAGTTTTATACCTTGTTGAGTGGTGGTCCTGGTGGAAATGTCAAAGGTTTCTGTCACTTTCTCTATCGGCAACCCCATATCCAATACCTCCACCTTTCCGCCCGTTACATCTTCCACAATGTTCTTGATTTGTCTGTCGTAGAGGTTGTTAGCCCATTCACCGCCAAACTTTAATCCTTCACCAGAGAGAGTACCTGATTCTTTAGCCATTATGGAGTCGGCTAGACCTTTGCCAAGGACTTCGTCTAGTTTTTTGCCTTTCCAGTTGGCCTTAGCATTAGAAACATTTTTAATTACTCCCTCTTTATCAATAAGAATATCAATTTTTTCGCCCTGTTTTGCAGTGAGTTTAATAGCACGAGCATCCCCTTTAAGAGCTGGGTTGTTAAGATTTTGTGTATTCCAAGAAACATCGTCCAAATGTGTCGCTAAATTATATCTCGCACTTGTTTGTTCTCCGTTTATCCAAGCGAAGTATTCACTATTGTTATCTACTGATTCTTTTAAGGCTCGTTTGACTGATAGTTCTTGCCATTTGTTGCCTTGAACGAGGGGGTGGGAGGGAATAACATCATCAGTCAGTTCCAACCCTTCTTCTTTTGCTATATCTAAGTGTTTTCTGTATTCTCTCGCCCAATCACTCTGAGCTTCTTCCATAAAGGTAACCCTCTTGCCTTTATAGGTTCTTTCGTTTAAGCGGAGGTGGGAGATGACATTGGGTTCGTCCCAGTGGGAGGATTTGAAAGTTATACCCGCTTGTCCTTTTGAGAAGTCTAGCGAGTCAAGTGCTTGTTTTTTTGTATCAAACAAAGTTCCTATTGGCTTTCCATCTACATATGCTTGATAGAAGTCATTCACTTTTCTGATTTCCGCCTTACTTGTTTCTGGTGCTTTAATCAATATCTCCTTGTAGTTCTCACCATCTGGGAGTTGGTATTGGGAGTATTTGGTTTCATTTCCACTGTAAAGACCTAAAGCATCAGCTTCTGCATTTTCTATTGCTTCTTTTCTAGTTTTGAAAGCAGAAGATTCCTCCATCATATCCGAACGATAATACCACTTTCCGTTTTGCTCATAAACATCTGCCAATCTATTGCCATTATCAATAAGTTCATCACCCTTCCATTTACTTGACCCCCTCACGCTCTCCTCCAACCCCTCTAATTCAGGTGCAAAGGCTTTTGCCTCAGAACTTGCACTTTGTCCTTTAATGTTTGCAAACTGATTCTTAGAAACAATATAAGTTTCACCATCTTGTAGTAGAACCTTGCCACCTTTTAACTCGTAAGGAGTAAGTACCTCACCCTCTGGAATCTCTGCCTTATTACCATGAATGTCTTTTACAGGAACATCACGCTTTAATTGAATATCGGGATGTTTAGCCATTATATCGTCAGCAGAAAGACCCTTAACACTAGCTAGGGTGTCCCTTAAAGCCAGCTCATCATCAGACATGGCACCTGGGCCAAGATTCCGAGGCTTATTTGCTTTAGTCTTAATTCCCTCAATTAAGCCTTCTTCTTCTAATATGGTAGTTTTAGGA
>JANLHL010000010.1 GCA_024654535.1 Candidatus Roizmanbacteria bacterium
AAAAAAATCGTAGTATTTACTACTACGATTTCTTCCACTTATACCTATCTATTTTTTGTATCAAATCATTATCAATTAGATCATTCCAAGCTGATACAAACTTTGAATCAGCAGATGTTGTACTACATACAAGAGCTAAATCCTTCTGTGTATAACTTTCGTCGGTTAGATTATGAAGTATCTTTTCTTTTAAGAGATTACACTCTTGTTTAAACTTATCTTCATGAGTACCACGATATTTCCATTCAAGCCTTCCAAAATCTTTTTCATCCTCTACCATTTCTGCGATAAAATCATCTGGTTGAATAAAACGAGTTTTTTTACATTTAATAGATATAACGGTAGTCCTTCCCTCTCCAATCTTTTCAAGAACAAAGTGCATATCACATTTACCTAAAATATCACCAGCGCCTCGGATATTCTCAGAAGACCCTTCACCTTTTGACGGATGGTGAATAAATATAACTGTACAACCATGCTCAGTGTCTACAAATTCATGCCGTATAACGTCCATAACTTCTCGTGCTTCAGCGTTTGAGTTTTCATCTTTCATCTCGGCACAAGTGGTAAATGGGTCCAATACCAATAATTTTATATTATTGGTTTCAATGTATTTGCGTAACTCAGATACCTTTTCCTTATCTTTCAAACTAAACCCCGACGATATGAACCAGTGGAAATTGTCATGTCCCCATGATTTCATCTGATTGGCTCGAAGTTTAATTTGTCGTGCGTTCATCTCTTCCTCGACGAATACAACACCAATTGATGATTTTGGAGCACTCAAGAATGAACTATCTATACCGTCAAACAATGGCAACTTAGCCGACAACCTAAGTGCTATCCATTGTGTGAAGAATGTTTTGAAATGGCCAGGCCGTCCGGTGATAGCGATGAGTCCTGGATTTGGAATAAGTGTAGGTATAAACCATTCAGGATCAGGTAAGTCTAGTTTTTGCACTTCATCATGCGTAAAACCTTTTTGAATCCAAGTAAGTTCAGGAGTTACTCCTTGATCTTTACTTAATTTATTTAACCAATCCTTCATAAAACCTTGGTTACAATTGATTCAAATAATTGCTTTAGCTCATGTTCTTTTAACGGTGGTTTGTTTCTTTTATTCCAACACTCTATAAACTCCCAAAGAAATGGGAGAAACACCGGATCACTATTGAACCCGATAAATAGAGAATTCAGACATTTACCTAATAACTTAACCGCGGTGTTATTCCTTCCATCTATCTTTTCATGCACTCCTTCAAGTATATACTTCCACTCTAAATTAGATGTCTTATTGGTTTGAATGGTCATTAACTCTTTTTTAAGAACCAATGGAAAATGTGCCAACGCTTCAACATTTACCTCATTAAATGGAAACATCGGATCAAACGCGTATGTATTACCCGTCTTATCATGAATACTTGGTGGTAGTACTACATAACCACCATCGTTTTTGATGTCTATTTGCTTGTGTATGCGTTTTTGTGAGTTCTTTAGGTTAGACTCCCATTTACAGAACAAATGCAGTCCTCCGGAGCCTGTGACGCTTGTGAGCGTAGGTTCACAAATAGTAAACTTAATGTTGTCCGGACTTTCCCAGTCCTTATAGTCTTTCTTAGTATCAATATCTATAACAGTAACACCACTAATTTTCCCACATATTAAACCTATATTAGCCGTTGGTTCTTGTTCCCACCACTCATTAACCAATTCTTCTGTGACTCGTACTTTTTGCAGTGGTTTCCATGATGCTTTAAGATTTCCATCTTTTTCATCTTTTTCTCTAAAACCTGTTTCCCATAATAACTTTCCATGCGGTACTTTAGATTTTGGCAATAACGGAAAAACATTCCAACCAACACCTAGATAGGCTAATGCCCAGTCTTGCATATTCATATTAGACGATCTTACCGTTAACAATCACTCCATTTCTTTCAGCACGGACAACATGAATAAACTCAACTTTATCTTTTAATATCATTTCTACTAGATCAGCTATAACTTCCGACGGAACTACACGACAATTATATTCATCTGAATCCCATTTGAATTCAGATGCTAATTCACCATTATGTTTATTAAGACTGATCTTTAATCGTTCACGAGCATAACCAATCCATAGTGGATTACCTGTTTGTTCTATATCGTTGTCACATATACCAACAGTCACTACACCATTCTTAGGAATATCTGGTGCGTCACTAATTTGAATAAAATCTTTAGTAGTTGAATCCTGAATTGCCCAAGTTCCTTTATAAAAAACAATAAGGAGCTTTCTATCTATATTACCTATTTCAAATTGGTATTCATCTCGAATAGCCAACTCGATTAGTTTTCTAGCATGAAAAGCTCCTGATACTTGAAAAGTCTGCATATTGTACTTGCTTCACCAGCAATTATAGTTTCATTAGATGGGGCGGAATTTCACCGCCCACAATATCATATTACTAGAATGGAGCTACCTCTTCATTTACCACTACCTTTTCATCTAAATCAATAGCAATATCGTACTCTGTATCTATCCCTGCACCATGACGTGTGACTACGATATTCTGCTTAGGCTCAATTTTTGCTTCTCGCATTGCACCGAAAAACACACCACGAGTTGAATTCTGTTTCATTATACGCTCATTACCTGATTCGTCAGTGAAGTAGAAGACCCATTCTTTACCGTCTTCCGTAGGAAAATTTGTACCTTCGTCTTGATCTTCTTTTTGATAGTCCACAAAATGTAGCTTTATTGAATCACCATCACTTAATGCTTTATTCAAGAATTTACTCTTTGAATTATCTATCTCTTCTTCTTGCATTTCTTCTTGATCCCAAATACTCATAGATTGATTTATAAATAATTTAACGTACTTATCGAATCCTTTTCTCTCTTCCTCTGTCCAAGATTGTTTCTTAAAACGTTTGTAGTTAGGGCATATTTTAGAGGTGGTTAGTAGTTTAGTCTGTTAATAATATCATTGACAAAATGTAACGTCAACGTTATACTGTGTATACAATTATTAAAAACATTATGGAAACAAATAACACCCAAGCAGTACGGATAGATGAAGAGCTTTACATAGCACTAAAGGAGATAGCGACTGAGGATGGAAAGTTCTTAACTCGTGTACTCAATGAATCAGCCAAACTCTACATAACGGCGCGCAAGCAAAATAAAATACTAAATAAGCAAATATGACATTACAATTCAGAAAGGCAGAACGAGCAGAAGCTAAATTACGTCTAGCGTTAATCTCACCTAGTGGTTTTGGTAAAACTTATTCGGCTCTAAGAATTGCAAAAGGACTTGGTGGCAAGGTAGCAATGCTTGATACTGAGAACGGTAGTGGAGATTTGTTTGCAGAAGATTTTGAATACGACATTCTTACAATGAATGCTCCTTATGATCCAAAGAAATATATCCAAGCAATTGAATCAGCTGAGGAAGCTGGCTATAACATTCTCATAATTGATAGTCTAACTCACGCATATTCTGGTAGTGGAGGTATCTTATCTAAACATTCTGCTATAGCAGAGAAAACTGGAAATTCTTTTAATGCTTGGGGTAAAGTTATGCCACTACAAAATGCTTTAATGGAAAAAATTCTTGCAAGTAAATTACATATTATTGCAACTATTCGATCGAAAACTGATTGGATTGTAGAGAATGGCAAGCCTAAGAAAGTCGGCCTAGCTCCAGATCAAAAAACAAACATAGACTATGAGTTTACCTGTGTGTTAGAATTAGATAAAGACCATAATGCCCACTGTTCAAAGGATAGAACCGGATTATTTGATGGGCAAATTATGGAAGCAACAGAAAATATTGGTAAAATTCTTAACGATTGGCTACATGGCAAAAAAATTACATCTAACGAACCAGCGATTCAACATGCTGAAGGTTCTGAGAGAGGCACCAAAAAATAAAAGCGGGAGCACTCGTTTATAAATGGTGGCGATCCAGAATGGAAAAAAGCACAACTTAAAGAATGGTTATCTGGTACTTATCCACAACATGAAGTTGCATAAATGCAATATAGATGATACACTTTAATTGAGCTTAACAGCTAAGCCTTTCGGGGCAAATCATTGTCAGGGCTAAACATGGACACGTCTATCTTTAGCCCAAGAGATGATCTAACTAATCACTAATATGACGCAACGCAATATAAAAAGTGTGCAGGAAATGCACCGATCCCAGATGAACAGAATTTGGGATATTTTTAATACTACTAAGAAGCAGGAGTTTGCTCCGTATAATGAAAATCAAGAAGCATTTGGTGAACAGCCACTCACAACTGAAGAGTTGGTAGAGATGGCAAAGAGTGAAAAGGTTCTATGCTCCAACTGCTCTGATACACTAACTAAAATAGAGGCGGAAGATAAAGATGATCCGGTTTGCACTAAATGTGGTTACTTACTTTATAAATAATTCTAATGGAGGGGATATGAAAACTTATAGTGAGTGGAAGAAAAATGAGATAGCACGAAAACATCTATACGCACTAAGAGCAATAAATATAATCATTCTAGTAATCGTAGTAGGTATGGTGTGGACCAATTATATGGCTCAACAAGATATAATCGCTACATGCACTAGAATCTTAAATGGATAGTATGCAAACAGAAAAGATAACAATCGGACAGATGAATAAAATAGCCAATGAGTTTCTTAATCTAGGGGTACATGGCGAGGTGATGGCTTGGGATAAGATAGATAAGTGGGTAGCGTCAACCGTAATAGATAGCCTAGTAAACAAAATGCCAGTTGTTGCTATGAAGTCACT
>JANLHL010000039.1 GCA_024654535.1 Candidatus Roizmanbacteria bacterium
TCGTACTTGAGTCGGGGTACCATTTTTTATGCTTTTGCCGCACCCCTTTTAAGTGTCCAGCATGGCAACTCTCGAAGAGAGAATCAGATTAATTTAAAACCTGATCCTGTCTTTGAGATACAAAGAAAGCCATAGTTCCCATTGCTTTTAACGTGGGCTTCTTGACACGAACATTTTTCTTTCTTAGGTATGTATTAACTCCCTTTCGATGTTCTACTATTGCCATGTTTAAGTTCCCCAGTTTTCTATAGAGCTTTGATAACTTTTTAATTTTGCTTATTGTTTGTGGTCTATTACCGTAATATGAATGGAGGCATGTATGGCAATCTCTACAGAGGACAGTTAAATCATTAATCCTTTCATTGTAAAGATTGCTGTTGCCTATTTTATCTTTATAAGTTAAGTGGTGAATGTTGAGCTGAGTATCTTGGCTTCCGCATATTGAACAGAAATTATTTCGTTTATAAGTTTCTTTCCTTACTTCATCCCAATGAGTAGATCTCAAATACTTCCCATAAAATGTGTTTTTAGTCGTATCTATTGTGTTTTGGTTGGATATTGTTATACTTTGCATATTGTTTTGACAACAACACTATACACTAAAAGGTATAGAGAGATCAAGGGCTGAAAAGCCCTTTTTCTTTGCCTGTTTTTCAACTAGAAAGCCCATTAGCTATTAACAGGCACGTCAATAACTAACGGGCACTTGTAAGCCTACCGTCTACGGACAGGTAGATATGCGATAGGCTTGTAAGTATTATAGCTCCTCATAATCATGTACAACAATTTCTTCAATTCTCTTTCGCCATTCCTGGTCCTGTTCGCTTTTACTAGCACACATTCTCGTATACCATGCCACTGCTAAATCATATTCATCCTCTTTAAACGGAAAGTCTCGTACTTTATCTACGTACATTACAGTTCGTATTGTAGCTATCATCGAGAAAATTCCATCGTAAGCTGTAAGCCAGTTAGGTCGCCCCTGTTCTACTTGCCACTTCACATAATCCTGTAAAGAAGCTCTAGCACAATATCTAGGCGACATTGCTTCGTATTCGGTTTTGTATTGGTACATCCAATCACAATGTATCCTAGCGTGGTTAGTGGAGTCTAATGTAATGCCATTAAGTGGGTTGTGCATATACTTCAAAGCTTTCTCTTTACCAAATTGTTTAATGTAATAATGCTGTGGCGTTAAATGATGTACTTCTAGTCGTCCTTCTACGTCTTTTGATAGTCCTGTTAAATCGCCGTGTTCGTCAAACGTCGGCATATTAGAATACCCGCCATCCCGATTGACTATCCACATTCTTTGGTTGTAGGGAAATGCACATTCTAAACTTCGGGGTGTTTCGTTTGAGGGGAAGATTAACGGGGTTAATTCAATAGGATCACTTATTGGTGTAATATCAAAAGCCGTTGGCTCCATTCGTGCCTCCTATTTTCTAACTGCTTGTATAACTCCTTCTTTATTTAATTCTTGTTTTATAGCGAATAGCAGGTAGTTAATAATCGGTGTTAAATATACTGATTCTGGACGGCCTGTTAAAACCGCTAATACATATGCAAGTGCCGCTGATACCATGAGGTAAGAGACGACTTTAATATGCTTCTTTGCTACTTCTGAAAGAGTGATGTTAATCTTTTTAGCCATGTTTTTATCCAACTAATTAGACTGTAATCATTATCCAACTTTGCATTCAATTTGTCGATCGTTTGCAAAAGTTTAATGTTCTTTGCCATAGCTCCTGTAAGATCATCTTCTATGTGTGATATGTCCACTTTAAAGCCCTCTACATCGTTTTTAAGCCCGTTTATTTCATTAGTAAGTGTAGTTATCATCTTGTCACGTTCCGAGACTGTAGAGGCCAATTCCGCTCTTCTTAAATCACTAATGCGTAACGTCTCGTTTAACGTCTCAATTTGTCTCGTTAAAATCTGTTCCGACTGATATAACTGGTCCGTAACTGTTACTAAATCTCCGAAATCTCCTCGCTTGTCGTACCACGGTTTATCTTTGAGATCGTAACTATCTTCTAGCCATGTTGGTAAGTCCTTTTCAGGATCAAATAAATTTGCTGACATAGGCTCTTCCTTTGCTAAACTAATTAATTTATCAATGTCGATAGTGCCAGGACAAGCAGTCGCCTTATAGAATTTATGAGGTCTTATTGTCTCTTTATCTATTGGTAATCCAAAGTCTCTGCATAATGTTCTGATAAGTTCTGCACTTGTCAAATACGTCTGTTCTGTAGCTGGTCTCGTTGGTGTTGCTGAATGCTCAATCGAAATTGATTCTAAGTTACCAACCCAATCACCTACAGCCCAAGCAGTATCCTCATCTTTTACCCATTGGTATACTTTTGTATTTTCTACGCCGTAATGTGCCGATGTTTTAGCCGTTATCCTGTTGAACCATGTGTGTGCAGTTTCTAAATTACCCTCGCCCACCCAATGCACCACTATGTTTTTAACCTTGTGTCCCTCTCTGCCTTTTGTGAAAGCTTTTGCACCCTTCCACGTAATGGTCATAATTTATTTTCTATCCTTACCAAAGTTTGTTTAATCTCTATAATGTTTTCTTCAACAGCCTTTATACGCACTGTATTTATTTGAGAGTTAATCGTTCCATCTTTTTGTATACCGTCGAGTTTCACCTGTATGTTGTCTAGTGCTACCATACTTGAAGCTGCATTTACCCGAAGATCTTCTTTAAGAGGAGAAAGAATAGAACCAAGATATAAATTAGCGACAGAAAAGGCAAGAACCAGCACCCATGGGATGTTTTTACGGAGGAAATCTTTGATTGTATCCTTTTCTTTGGCATCGCTCATTTTGTTACGTTTTGATAGATAATGATCACATTCATTATCGAGAAAACTACAATTAACCACCTCTTTAATAATTTAACTTCACGTACAAATAGTTCGCTTTGCTTTGTAATATCTTTGTTCTGCTTATATAATTTCCTTAAAATCATCTTGCAGTCGTTCATGTCTAATATCATATCGTGTTTCATTGTTACCTATAATTATACCTCGTATTCTTATTGTTTCTCCTTTGGAACATAATAACGACTAAACTCACTTAGTTCACCCTTCTGTTTTAATAGTTCTGCAAGTTTCTCATAAGCTTCTTTGTCCCTCCAGTTTGCCTCTTTTTTGAGATCAACTGACTTTCCCTTAATTCCGAATAAGCTATACAAAATCTTAATAGTAGCTTTCGTACTTGGATCAGCCAACTTGTCGGCTGTATATATACCTCTACCTAACAATGAAGATAATATATGCCACTTTGCTGGATCAACTTTTCCAGTTTTTTCATTATAATCCACAAGGGCTTTTATAGGTTTAGGCACATTTTTGAACGCTTTAGGTGGCGTATTTAAATTCTCCAACGGTTGCTTAAAATAGAAGTTTCGCTTTGTCGCTAACTCTAATGGCACTTTAATCGGTGGTGCCAACATTCCTAGAAGATCCTTTGTACCTATTTTGTTTATATCTTCTATTGGTAATCCTGCTCCATATAAAAATTGTGATAGTCCATCCTTTTTGCCTAGACTAATAGGCGTCGTCCCTCTCATATATTTAGGTAATAGTGCTGTTTCCTTTTGATCTCCACCTAAAGTACGTGATGTTTTACCAATAGCTGAAAATTTGCCTGGCTGTTTATACATCTGTTCGATCTGTAACGGTATATTTCGACGTGTCCATGTATAAAATGGAATCATTCTTCTCATCACATTACGTTCAAAAGGAGTAAAAGCTTCAGGTGCATAATCGAAATGGTATTTGAATACCTGTTTAACAGCATCGTCTATAGAATCACCCTTAGCGAGTCGATCTATTAGCAACGACCCTCTTAATCTAGTCTCAATAGCGTTCATTGTTTTCTCTGGAGCTTTGTTAAAAAGTGTATCGGCAACCTTACCAACTTTTCCTTGGCTACCAATTCCAGCAACCTTATCTACTTCACTGAAAACATCTATATATCCTTGTTGCCCGATAACTCCCTTTTGCTTCATTAGGTCAAGCAGTTCGGAGTAAGCATATTTTTTCCCACCTAACTCTACAATCTCGCTAGAATTTCGAGCCAATTTTTCAGCTTGTACATAACGAGCGGGATTCTTTACCCCTGCTATAAAGTTATTAAACATTCCTCCCATCGCATTTCTACCATGGAAGGCAGGAAAAATACCTGTAACTGATTTCTTCCAAATAGACAACGTACTGTCGTACATCTTTAAAAGATTCTGCATTGAATCATCATTAATCAAAACCTTATTGATATCTTTTAATCCTTCAGCAATTCCCTCTGGAACAAATTTCCTATTATTCTTAGCGACAGCTAATACTTTATTACCTGCATCAGTCAGCGTAGGGAAGAATCGAATAGCATTTTCTGGAACAGGAACATACCTCACCCCGTCTAACACTCCAAATTCTTTCCCTACCATCCCTATTTCGCTTGGTGCTTTACCAAATGTATTACTGATATCGTCAACAAGCCCTCTCATCGTCAAAGCTCTTATACTAGCCTTTTTCCTTGTAGCAAAAGCTTTTAATAAATCTGGTTCAAATAAATCAAAAGGCTTTGCTCCAGCTTTTTCTAACGTCTCTTTGAATATTGCGTTGGCCTCTAGGATAGATCCTTCTAGTTTTCTTCCTTTAGCAGCTCCTAAACTTGTAGGCAAGGTTGTAAAACCTTGTCCAGACTTTTGGAAAAATGCTTTAGCCTCTGGAGTTAGAATATGTGGTACGTAATCAGCAATTTTATTCTTAATCAGTTTGGATGAATATTCCTCACCCCACATTTTACCGAATTCTGTATTAACATAATCAGCGATATCTTTTAATTCTGGTGATAAATCTGTAGTCTTACCAGATTCAAGATATTGAGATGCAAGTTTACCAGCGTCAGGTGTTTCTTTAGTACCTTTTTTAACAAGTCCCTCAACTGTTTCTCTTAACGTCTGTTCCTGATATCTTCCAGATTTTATTGCTGTGTTTATCATGCTCGAAGCCTGTTCAGCTGTCGCTCGTGAACTTCCACCTTTTTGTAATCTCGCTATTGGATCAAATAATTCCTTGGCAACCTTACCTGTATCTTCTAAAGCCGTAATCCCTTTTTCTAATATTGGAACTTTCCTTGCTATATTCGCCGTTGTCTTAACTCCCTTTGTAGCAAATTTCCCAGCTTTCCCAACAAGCCCTACCCCAAGATATGTAGTAGGATCCAATAAAATATCTAGCCCTAGACCAGCGGCTTTTGTACCAAATCCCTTTTTAAATCCAGCCTGTTCAAGTACGTCTGCATAAGTAGGAGCTTCGCCCACTCCCTGTAAAGTTGCCCTACCTAACGAGGCAGTCCCTTGTTTCTTTAAAGCGTCAGTAACACTTCCACCTTTTACTAACTCCATCGCAAGCGGAGCTGTCTCACCTGCACTTAAAAGTCCGAATAACCTATTTAATGTTGAGGGCTTCGGTGCTGTATCAGGAACTTCAATTCCAGCACTTTTAGATATGTTCGTTAATTCATCTATGCCTTGGGCATATGTCCATTCTCCCGTTTTTGTCCTATTAAATAATCTTCCCATTTCATTTTAATATAACCATTTACTCTAATATATAACTAAGGCAACAAAGAATTTCCTGTACTATATAATTTAGGATTACCTGTTATTTTAGGCGACCGATCAGACTTCTTTTGTAACCACTGGCTAATTCTATTAACGAGCGTTGGTTCTGTAGGTTGGCTTGGGTCTGTCGCTGTATCTAATTGAGGTAATTTATCCTTCCACGACATTCTTAGTAGAGCCGCTCCATTTTCAGGACTTATTTCTCCTCTTCTAATCATATCTGCTGTTCCTAATACATCGTCCTGAAAGTCTCTCGATTCTGTTGCGTCCCCAAATTCTAGCTCCAATCCCACATTTACATATTCATCTGTAAATGCTTTCGCCGCTGCTTCTTGTTCGTCTTTAGTAACTTGACCAGTGTCGTTTAAACTCTTATTTTTTAATGCCATGTCTAGCTTATGTTGCTCTTCAGCCATTCGTAACTTTATAGCTTCCATTAAACTGTCAGCTTCTTGTTTTGCCGCATTAGCTTCAGCCTCTTTTTGTTCAGCCATCGCTAATAATCTATTAGACCCAGCCCCTAAAATATCTTCAATTGTGCCTGTACGGCTTGCTTCCACATTAGCCTGTGTTGCTAACGTACCCTGTGTTTGTGCTGTTTGTCTTGCTGTCATTGCATCTGTGGTTAACGGATTTACGTTTGCCATTCTGGCTCTCATGTCAGCAGGTGCAGATGTAATTTGTCCTGTGGTTGTTCCGATGTCTGTTGCTAACTGGCTTGTGCCACGTTGAGCCCTAGCATCCCTAACCCTTCCCATAACTTTATCTGCAAAGGTTTTTGAACCAGCCCCTAATGTACCAGCCGTCTTATTAGCTTCGCTAGTTTTTTTTCTTAATGCTTCTATTTTTGCTATGTCTTCGCTACTTGTTGGCATAATTCTTTTAACTAAACACTCCAATCTTCGCTTTCTGTTTACTTATTTCTGATAATATCTTACTGCGTTGTGCTGCCTCCTGTTGCTGTTTCGCATCTAATGTCTCACCCTGTAATGTTAATTTCCTAGATTCTATAGCCTGTGATTTCTCTTCTCCTAAATCGGTAAGTGCAGTAGGTTTATATATTTGAGTATTTCGCTCAGCTCTTTGTCTTTGAAGTTCAGCTTCTGAACCAAGTTGATCCATACCTGTTAATCCTAATGTCCCTAACGCTCCAGATGTTGTTGCGTCTTCTTGTGTTTGTGTACCTAACTGTCGTTCTCTTTGTGTCTGCACCGTCTTACGTGCTAAAGCGATTCTCTCTATATCAAATTTCTGTCCAGTTTCTAGTCTGGTTTGAGCAGCTCCAGCACTTCGTTCAACTGACGCAAGCTCGGCTTGTTGTCTATCTTGAAATCCGCCTACTTCTTGTTTGCCAATCCCACTTGTTAAAACTCCTGTTTGTACCTGTGTCTGTTTGAGTTCTTTGATTCGCTCTCCCCATGTATATTGTTTGGTTGCAATGTCTTCGTCTTTTGTAGACGTAATATTCGCGAGGGTATTAACAAATTCTTCTTCAGTCTGTGCCTGATCTATGTCTAATTTCTGTAATGTCGTTCCTATCTCTTCTTTTATTCTTCTAATGTCAACTAATACATTCTCAGCTGCTTGAACATTACCCTCCTTGATACCAGCCTCTATCTCAGTTTTCTTTGTTTCGTAATATGGAGTGACCTGTTCAATAGCTTTTTGCAAAAATGCATCAGCTTCTTCTTGACTAATAGAAACACCTAAGCTGAATAGTTTATCTTCTAATTCAATGATTGTATTTGAAACTTCATCTAAGAGTTTGTTGGAATCTGTATCTCCACCCCACCTACTTTGCTGTCTGGAATTCCATTCATCTTGCGTGTAATATGTAGGATTTTTACCATTTTCAGTGTAAACATACCCATTGTCGTCGATCCATGCAGTACGTCCAACTGAATCTGTAAATTGAGTTTTAGCCATTGCGTTAATTATATCGCATTTTTAAGTGTTTTGGTTAAAGGATCTACGATGTAATTTTTTCTGCTTTGTGGATTTCTATCTAATTCATAGAAAATCTTCTTCTGGTCTTCACCTTTTACGTCAGGTTCAAAGTCAGCAGACATCGCATTTACTGCATCTTTCGAAACTTCAACGCCATTTTTATCGAACCATTTTACTGGAACCCAGTTACATATAATTCTATCGTTTTCTTTTTCATCGCCAACCCACATTTTTAGATGATCTTCGGGATGCACTCGTCCATCAATAGTTCCTGTAATGTTGCCGTTGGTTTTATTAAAGAAAATAATCATAATTGCAATTATACACCAAGGTCGTTTCTAAAAATCTTATAATGAAGATGTATATTTTGACCACCTACATCACCACCAAATACATCATAATTCCAACTTCTAAATATTAATGTAGTAGTAGTTACGTATACATAGTTTTGACTACTCATTGGAAAGTCTGCAAAATCAAAAGGCATCATATAATATTGTAATGTAGGAGCATCATCAAATGATATAAAGCAAACAAAAAACGGATAATATCCTAAATTGTGAGTTACAAATGTTGTCTCGTATGTCTGCGGCGAAGCTTCAGTAGGAATGCTTACTGCGGCAGATCCAGCAACATAATATTTGAGGGTATCATAATCAGATGAATAGATAAGGTTATCTGGATTTGTTTCTGTCAAAGCATTTTTTGTTGGTTTTGAGATTACTAATTTCATAATGGTACCTCGCAAATATAATACTTGAATACAGGAGTATAGTTGCCACCTGTAGCATTAAGATATCCAAACTCAATACTAGAACCATTGACTCTTAAATTAGTAAACCAAAACTCAACATTGCTAGCTTTTTCACCAACAATGCCAACCCTGCTATTAGTAAATTTACAAAAAGCTATAACAAAGGGGGTAAAAGATTGTCCATGTGCAACTGATGTGTAATATTCATTATAGCCAGGGTCTGTCCCCAAAGTCGGTGAATATGTACCACTAGCAATTATTTTAAAAGTATTATAAAGAGAACTAAAAATAAAATCATTAGGATCTACTACTGTTAATACATTTACGCCAGCTTTTGAAATTGAAACCTGTATCATGTTTGATCGTAAAAAATATAATACTTAAATGTTCTGCTTACTGAATCACTATTAGTTAAATGTATATATGTTTCGTCGGACCATACCCTAAATAAAGCATATATATTTAATCCGCTGACCCAATATTGATAACTACCATCAGAAGCAAATGCCATAAAAAGTGGTGCATATGATAGTCCATGTGCAATTGATTCTGACGAATAATCAGCTACAGATACACTCCCCCTTACTTTTTCTTTAATTAGTATATTATCCGTGTCAGCAAAAAGAGAATAATGTCTAGGATCACTATCTGTTAAAGCGTTATATCCTGGCAAAGAAACTCTTAGCGTATAGGCCATTATACATCTCCGATAACAACACGATTACTGGTTCCGTCATTCATAATAATATAATTGTTATCTAGGTCAAAATATGTCTTCCCATCTGCTGATTCGATTTTTCCTGTAACAATTCTGTCTCCATCTATTGTTGTACCTTCAGCGTGCATTACACTAATAATACAACCAGCCCCACTTACCCCTAATTCAACTACAGCTATCAAGGTTTTATTTCCTCCTATCGCCGTAGAATATGTAGTCGTTGCTTGCAATGCTGTTATTGAAACATCTGTATCTAAATATACATAAGTCTTTGCCACTATATTCCCAGTGTTGCTTCCCGTGATTGAATAGATAGTCCCATCAGCAAATTTAATAGATCCCGTGGCCCACGTTGCAGTATTATAATCTGTGGCTGTCCAGACTAAAGTAGAAACGAAACTTAATGCCCCTACTCCTAAAAAGGCTGTAAAAACTGCGTCAGCACTGACTTGCTCTGCTGTGATATTTGTTACATGAAGTCCAGCTCCTATAAAAGGTGTGATCTGACAATCTTTACCCGTCTCTCCAATTTCAATTACAGCAACCAAGAACTTAGATAACCCAGTAGCGTTTGAAGCAGTTGTCGTCATTTGTAGTTCTCCTAAAATTTCACGATCATAATATACATAAGTCGTAGCTGCGATATTTCCCGTACTACCAGCACCTAGTGTTCCTGAGGTTTGGCCGTTACTGAATGTAATTGCCCCTGCAGTCCATGCCGCCGTATTATTGTCCGTTGAACTAAAAACTATATTAGTTGTAGCATTTAATGGCGTGGAAATAGCAGCTGACGAGAACGAGGATCTAGGAAACATATTCTTAGCATCTACACTAGAATAAGATATTCTCGATGTTATTGATTTTGAAAGAAAGCCATTATAGCCCAAGTCTTTGTAGGTTGGCATATTCGTATTCCTCCTTAAAATTTATAGACTTTATATTCTTTTTACTATTACAGCTTTTACAAAGTGGTTGAATATTTTCTATGTAATCTGACCCACCATCGTATAACGAAATAATATGATCTTCCGTTAAACATATATCAGGTTCCCTCTTATTACAACAGAGACATGTATGATTATATCCCTTTTTAAGGGATTCCCAATCTTCCTGACTATGTGATCCGATAGCCCCTATCTTTGTAGCTCGTCTTCTTCCATTTAAAAATATCTTTCTTTCATGATCAAAAATACCACCCTTCCAATTCCAATGTCGTGCACCACGATATACACCAGCTTTTCCTTTTAACCATGATGTGTGTCCTGTCGAGAAATGTGTTTTTCCACTATTGAGACAAACACCTTTTTGACTCTTACTCCAAGGTATATGCCCCTTCTTGAACATGGTCTTAGAAGCTCCTGTAGCTTTTAAGTCAGGACGTTTTTTCCCGAGCCAATATCTAGTTGGATTTTTAATATGTGCTATTTTCATTTTTTCTATTGTTTTTGGATCCAAAGGTTTGCCACGGGAGTAATTCCCTTGACATTTGTGGGAACAAAACTTTCTATTATGCCATTGTTTCAAACTGCATGATTGAGGTCTAACCATTTTTATCCCACAGTCATAACAATGTAAGTTGCAGTTTTTTGTCATGTCTCTGTGTCAGCCATCTGTTTAAAGGCTGGCTTGAAAATTAAATCCAGTCTATCAACTTCATATAGATTTTCACTGCTCATCTCTTGTAATAAGAATCTAATCTTCTTACCACGTAAGGGTTCGCCAATCTTTACAAAGTCAATGTCTCCATTTAATTCTCCTGCTGATTCCCACCTATTATCGTCGCTATCTAATTTGTATGAAACTTTTAACGAAGATAGTTTGTTTCCGTACGCCCACAATTCCTCGAAGTCGTCTACAATATTAGGCCCTGACCCATATAACCAATCAGTCTCAAACCCTGAAGCGAATACTGCACCGTTCTGATCTTCTCCCGTAAACATTTGAAATATCTTTCCACTGTCACTACCAGCAAATAAGGCTTTGCCAGTTGAGGTAACGAAAGTATGTAGGTGAGTTACTCTATCAGCTAAATACCCCCTGTTCCAATTATTCTGGTTAATATCGTAATCGAAAATTACATTTGTGAATGTCTCTGGTTCAGTTAAATTCCCAACATATACATATAAATGATGTCCTAAAACTTTGGCTTGCATTGTAGATAATCCATCTTCAGAAATTCCATCCCAGTAAGACTGAATAGCAGTGCTTATCTTTGTCTCTGAACTTCCATCCCACGCATATATCCCATCTCTAGCAGCCCAAAAAGTCCACTTACCATAATTAGCAATGCTTTCATTAGACACACATCCTGTTGAGGACACTCGGTATAATTCATCTGATAAAGTAAAAATACTTAGAGAATGTTCTCCGAATATCAACATAGTATCACCATTTCTGCCAGCTCCAGTTATTACATCGTCTACTGTAATCCAATCGTTTGTTGTGTCCCATGTGATCGTCCCACTATCTACTAACGAAGATCTATATGCTCGATCATAGTAAACAGTTCCGCTTGTAACACCTTCGGCGGGTGACGGACTTACACTAGCACTAGGTGACACACTTGATGATGCAGATATAGAAGGCGATGGAGATAGACTCGGACTTGGGCTAAGACTAGCTGACGGACTTATTGATGCACTAGCACTCGATAACGTAGCTACACCTACATTAAGCAAATATACCCTACGGCCAAACGTCATAACATATTTAGCTTTAGGAGCACCAGTTACATTCGTCGAAGTAGACCATGAAGATCCGTTATATGATCTTGTAGCATCAGAATAGTTTACTGCGAACAATGTATCTAGCGTAGGAGAATAATCAAATCTGACCTTAGTATTATTAGTTAATGATTGTGATTGTGAAGTCCACGTTCCCGAAACGTCTTTATAAATTTCAGCATTAGAAGCACCATTTATCGCTACAAGATGTTCGTGTGTCCCATCATTACGGAAGAAATCTATTCCACCAATAATTCTTTGTGATGCCGTTATCTGTGCATTTTTGATTGTGTAGTCAAAAGTTTTTTTAAGAATACCTATTTTCTCGCTTGTAAGATTAAAGGTATCTCTTAATTCACCTTCTTCAAGAAGAAATGAGGATGTCTGTCGATTTATTCCACTTAGGCCCAAGATACTTTGTGTCGCCATGATTAGTCTTCACTATATAAATCTGCACCGAAACCAACTCCTACCTGTTTATTTTGGTAGCCTTGTCTTGATGTCGATATAAATGTTATATAGTTGTCGAATATCTCTCTAAGCTCTGACTTGTACATAGCCGCTTTATCTCTGTCCTTAGCAATCCAGGCTCTATATAGTGCGTAACTAACAAGATATTCACTAGCTCCATAAGGTAATCCATGAACGTCAGTCTCACCTGTCATATCAGCTGGATAATCCCAGTACCATAAGAAAGCATATCCACTAGAACTTGTTGGCGTAGGTCGTAACCCAAATTGGTCCGCTCTTATAAAAACCCTAGGAGCTTCTGTAGTATATGCCGTGTCTGGTTGTCCTACAGCTTCACTTTCAAAATATTCTACCTTCTTAGCGTCAGTCGCAGATGATCCAGTATAATTAATATCTATTCTAATAAATTCTAAAAACCTTGTAGGTAAATCATAAGTAGCTGTTCCTGATGTTAAAGCTTGTGTCGTATATTGTCGCCTGTAATCAGGAACCAATATCACTAAATTAGTAGCCAACTTTCTAACACCAGCCCTTAACCATCGTCTTACCTGAGTTCGAGAAATCTCTACTGCTAGAGGATCCCCAAAATCAGATAACACCTCGTCTGTTAAAGCCCTTAAACTATCAACGGTATACCCTACTCCTTCTAGTACAGCCGAATATCCAGAAGAATTCGCAGTCGTCTCGTTGTAATAAGCAACCTTATACCAACTTGTAGTAGTTCCGCTAGTGTCGTCGTAATATGTGAAATTATCATCTGGCGTTATATCTACCGTAGTAATCAAAGAATAAACTCCTGTCTCCGTAGCTGACCGATAAACTTTAATTTGGTTGTACTTTATTTCTATTACGGGAGTTCTTTTAGGGTGTGCAAATACTGGACCCGTTGAATGTCCAATTGTTGTATTCCCAGTTACACTGGTAAGCTTAACTATCTCTGTCTGTTCTTGACCAAACGCCCCATAAATTACATATGTATCCGCTGCAAACCCCTCGTTATTTTCTACTGTAGCAGAAGTTGCCGAAGCT
>JANLHL010000041.1 GCA_024654535.1 Candidatus Roizmanbacteria bacterium
GAAATGTTGACCGATTTTGGGCGAGCCGTACCCATTACTTATATATTTTTGAAAGGACCCATTTTTTATTTTGATGCTTCTCATATCCTTGACAGATTATGTTCCAAACGCTTTTCATATACTTCAAAAAATTTAGCTTCCATTTCCTCGAGGACCAAACTCTTAGTGCCTAACCTCGGATTAAATAGTTGAAGAAGGCTTACTCCAAACAGTTTTTTAATACCTTCTTTCTCGATTCCTTCAAATTTACCTTTGCTCATAATATGCTTTTCACCAGTTCTGATAAATACCCCCCTTACTATTTCGCCGTCCTGCCAAATAAACGAGCCAGCCTTATTATCCTTTGAGCGATACAGTTTCCTCTTCTTGAGCTGAACAGTTGCTTTAACGCCGCCCGTTTTTGATTTTGCTCTGCCTTTTTTTGGTCGCCCCGGTTTTCCAAATTGTTTGGCATTGAAGTAATAAAGACTAATATCATTTTCCATAACAGCTATACGCACATAAGGTTGTTCCTCAGACGCTTTGTTTTTTAACTTGAGTTTTAAATCTAAATCCTCTTTCTTTATCTTATATTTTTGCCTGATGAAAGAACTTGCCGCAGCAACAGCGCTTTTTGCGGCTTCATTCATTGCTCTAATACTTGCTTTCTGGATCTTATCACCGAGTTTTATATATGAAAACTTGTCTATCATTTATACATCTTAATGCTGATTTGTACGTTTTGTACAAGTCTCGAAATGTTTCCTGTGCACCATTGGATCAAAAGGTACTAGAATATCCATCTCAAGACTTATGCGTTCATCTAACGTAATAGAGCTTAGGTTAACAGGAATAATTTTATCTTTATATTTGAAGAAAACAATTGCATCTTGACAATATCTACACGGCTTCCAATATTTTTTAATCATATGTGATCTCCATTGATTTAGGAAACTCTCTTATTTGTAAACCTACCGGAAAATCTTCGATGTTCTTTACTACCTTGCCATTAATATTTATCTGCTTAACAAATACCGGAACGTTGGCGGCTTTACATTGCTCAACTATGTTTTCAATCCATTCGATTTGGCAGTGTCGTCTGTTTGCCCCACTTTCACAACCAACTATAACCCAATCAATTTGAGAGTGCATTTCTTCACGCCAGTATTGATGAATATCCTTTTTGTTAAATACTCTGTATAGTTCAATTTTTTCTAACATCGGCTCAACACTTAAAAACCTAACTGCTGCCGGGACTTTTTGCAATATTTCAACACGTTTTAGTGATAAGTTGTCTTCAACCGAAACGCCGAACCAAATATTATCCCATTTGCCCCAAGCCTTGAATATGTTAGTCCAATTATAATACTCTAAAGCCCTCTCCGGTCTTTTGGTTAATATTTGAAATATATGTTGTGTTGAAAACCCCATTACTTCGTAAACAGAATCAATAAAAGCGAATGGTACTTTCTCGTGGAAAAGATCGCTCATAGAATTAACAAAAATCTTTACTGGTTTATTCCAGTGCAAAGGTTGTGTTAATCTGTCCTCGTGACAAATTACATCTGTAAATTTTCTTTCTTTCCAAAATCTTTTTGCTAACACTTCAGCATAACAGTTCTTACATCCTGCGCTTACTTTCGCGCAGCCAGTGCATGGGTTCCAAACTTTGTCCGTCCACTCTATTTTACTGTTTGCCATTATTTGCCTTCCTTCACAGCTCTTTCGAAATCCTTTTTTTTTCGTATATAGTCTGGCGATTTCTTGTCGAGTTTAGGTAAATTAACAATTTGGGGTTGTTCCTCATCTTCCGGTTTTTGCAAATATCTATTTTTCCCGCCGGTTATTTCTTTAAAATCAAAACCGCCGGTTTTTACGTTGTTAACAATTTGAGCAATTTCATCTCGTTTCCGTTTTGCTTCTTCGCGATCTTGCTTCTTCGCCAAGTCTTCCTTTAATCCCCTAATTACTCCAATTAAATATCCCGTATTCTGTTTTGTTTTATCGGTTAACAAAACTTTTCTAAAAGCATCTTCAAATATTCTTACGTTTTCTGACCGGCTTCTTTTGTGGTTATCCAGAATGATTGTTTCTTTAATTGCTTCGAGTTCGCTAAAGTTTGGAGTTCTATTCCAACATTGAAGATAATTTCGGTGTATTTTTTCATTCAGAATATTTTCATCATCAAAATTGTTGTCATCGTTGGGCGAAGCACTACTACAATTACTACTTTTATTATTAATTGTATTATTAATTGTATTATTTGTATTAGGTTTTTCTAAAGAGGTCTTTAGATTTTCCTCAATAGCCTCTTTGGGTTTTTCTAAAGAGGTCTTTAGATTTTCCTCAATAGCCTCTTTGGGTTTTTCTAAAGAGGGTATATCTTCAACATGTGTGGGAAATTTAAGTTCGGGTTCATTATTTTTGAAGCGAAGATATATTTTTCTTTTATAACCTTCAGCTTTGTTCAAATCTACCCGAATAAATCCTTCATCTTTTAACGCCTTAATCCATAGAGACACAGTAGCCTGATCAACATCGTACAATCCCGCAAAATATCCGTTACTTGCCCAACAATACCCGCTTTGGTTGCATAGTGCAGAAATTTCGCCATACAATAACTTAACATTCCCCGATA
The DNA here is from genome assembly GCA_024654535.1 of Candidatus Roizmanbacteria bacterium. Classification (GTDB taxonomy): domain Bacteria; phylum Patescibacteriota; class Microgenomatia; order UBA1406; family UBA1406; genus JANLHL01. The sequence continues at coordinate 2,618 of JANLHL010000041.1, forward strand.
TATTTTTATTGTATCGTACACCTGCCGGTATAACTGCATAGTATGATTTTTGCTGATTTTCCATATTACAAATCTTTATTTATTATTCTTTTTGTTTGGCTCCGCAGCAATTGCAGAAGCCATTTTCAATTAATTTATCAAGCTCGCAATCTGTGCAAGCCTTACCTCTGTCAATTATTACATTACGGTCTACTTTTGCAAGCTGCCCTCCACAGCTCCAACAGCCGAATTCGGGTGCAAATTTATCCGCACCACAATTAGGACAAAATTGAAATTTAATGATTATAAAATGTCCCAAATTATCGCTATCCAAATCTCAATCCTTTCCGTTTTTTATCTATGTGCAAATTACACGCATCGTAACCCGCAGCTTTCCAAATCTTTTCATATAAGCCTTCTATGTAGCTTATCTGGCCGGGTGAAAACTGCTCATTTCTTTTAATCATGCCGTTAAAATCGTTTGCGGCTTTCCTGTGCCTCTCACTATCCTTTGCCCGATCAAGATAGTGGATATTGGCAATTACAATTAGCAGATTAGCTCTTGCGGAGCGCTGCGCCTGCTCTTTGCCTCTGTCGAAACTATCACGGCTCATTCACTGCCTTTGCCACTCTTTTACTCAATTCAATAAGCCGGTACTCAGCTACGTGTTTGCCGTTAACAACTACGTTCTTCGAATCAATTTTATGTCCGTCTGCTTTAAGGTCCCAAATCCTGGCGCCAAGCCTAAAACATCCAAAGTTTTTAAGCGCTTCGAGCGGTGTTAACGTTTGCCCGGTAATTAAGTGATTAAGAATCCTTTGAGTTTGGCTTTCCTGTTTAACTTCATGCTGCATCATTTATTCACCTACTCTTTGTTTTGTGGAATAGTTTGTTCTTTCTGCTTTTTGATTTCCTTCTTAACTTCTTTAGTAATATCTTTCTTAAAATTGGCTATATCTATTCCGTATGCCTCTACATATTGTTTTATTATTTCGCCATTGGCGTGTGTTTTATCAAGCAAAAGCATGAATTCAAGGAGAACTTTAAATCGTTCTTTTATTGATCCCCGGTTCTTTAAATACTCCATAAAGTTATTTTCATAATTACTCCACTCCGGAGATGATTCTTCAATTCCATGTCTATGCAACAAATTCTCATCACAGCCTCCCAAGTATTGATCAGCAATTTCTGTAGTGACCAAATCGAGGAGTAATTCATCTACTTTCATTGGCACTAAACGTATTATCTCATCAATCAGCTTGTTCTTCAGCCTATCCTCTACCTTGCGTTCAATACCTCGTTTTTCATCTTCTTTTTCCCTTTCTTTCCTATGCTTCTCCAATTCTTCTTCCGTGTATTCTTCATCTTTTTCTGTTTTTTCCTCAGTAGTTAATCTAACCTTAACTTTTTCACCTAATTTTAACTTGCTTCCATAGTAGCTGTTTCTGTTTTCTTCGATAACAATAGCATCAATAAAATCAGCATCACTCTCATGTTTATCAGGATCATAAATTTCATACTCACCCGATGCAAGCAAATCGTCAGGTCTATCGCCGTCAGAATAATACATAGTTGAAATGGGTATCAGTCCGTTATCTTTGTTGGCAAGCTCCCGGGCAATGTGTGCCTTTACCTTAGCATTAAAACAATCGGCATCCGTGCATGTTTCGTCAATTTCCGTGTAATCGTCGAAGAGTTGCGGGTTATAACCGGTACGTTTCGGACAGTTAATACAACTGCTTATTCCGTCGATTAGAGTTTTATCAGCCTTGTCAAATACTGCATTATCTAACGATAGGTGAAATTTACTTTCAATATCTTTTTTTAACATCGTTAGAGAAACTTCGCTTATATCCCGATAATATTTCAACAGCTTATTTTGATTCTCAATCGTTAATCTGGAGATAAGCAAAGCCTGCATTTGATTTATATTGCCTTCATAAAAATCTTTCTTTAATTCCTCAGAAAGATTTAGCAATTGCATTCTTTTATATACATAGGAAAGTGATTTACCTATTCTGGCGGCGATGCTTTCTTGGTTGTAACTTTGTGTTTCGAGCAGATAATTAAATGCTTCGGCTTCATCGAGCGGATGAAGGTCTTTCCGTTGGAGATTTTCAATGACTTGTATTTCTAAAACATCTTTATCGGAAAGATTTTTAATTATACATGGAATTTCAGAAAGATTAGCAATAGAAGCCGCCATATATCTTCTCGATCCTGATACTATTTCATAATAAGGGTCGAATTCTTTTCCGGTAGCTGCGTTAATTATCCCATATCTTCTTCTTACCGTAATAGGATTAATTAAACCGATAGATTTTATTGATTCAGACAGCTCGTTTAACGACTCATCATTATCCCTACTCCGTTTGCGAGGGTTTGTTTTTGAAAAAAACAGATCTTTTAATGGTAAAAATGTAAAAAGATCTTCAAGGTCTTCTTCTCTTGGTTCCGCAGTTACTTGATTAACTGTTTGTTTTTTTGTTTTCATTATTACTCCCGGTAATTTCATTTTCAAAATTGATCTTCCCTTTGGCTAAGGAAAGTTTTTTTATATTGGCTCTTGCCATTGCCGCATCAAGGCAGTCTAACTGATGAGCGGCGTTAATAAAATGCGTGCGCCAGCCTATTTGTATTAAAGGCTTCCTTATTTTTGCATATTCGAGCAGTTTGTCTCTAAGCTCCCGCAGCATGTCGCGGGTTAAATCAGAAGTGCTCATAATCGGTTTCCTTAATCCCCCCGTTTAATTCATTGAATCTTACCATAAACGAATGACAGGCAAGTATTGGATTTTGTCCCCTTATTATTGCCTCTGATCGAAGCACTCCCTCCCACCCGATACTTTTAAACAGATCTCTTTTTTCAATTTCAAGAGCTTTTAGATCTGCTTCCTCTATACTTCTCGGCGCAATTCCATATAATCCAAACTTTTCATAAATGAGCCGCTGTAATTCATCTTTAGCAAAACGGTAAAATGAAAACTCCGGCAGATGTTCTAAAGGTTCAGGTAAACGGCTCATATAGGCGTCGCTTGCATCATGGAACAGCGCCCATATTGCTACTTCCTTCGGTACTAAACGGCTTACTAAGGTTGAGTGCTGGGCAACCGAATAAAACTCCCGTGTGTGTCCCGTAAAGCGGCAAATATTAGAAAGGGCATGTGCTATATCCATAAGCTCAATTTCTTCTGCTACCGGGCTTAATGGATAGAACTTAATGCCGGAATAGGTCTGCATCCAGCCGCCTTCTCTAACTATGTTTTGTTTAATATTACTCATTCAAAGATTCAAGGATTAGTTTGCTATCTAAAATTGTTACGCCGTATTCTTTTCCTATGTTAAAGCCGGCTTCCTCTAACCACTTTCCGGAAAGCCTTATAAATGGCTTCCTGTTAAAATTTTCATCCACTAAATAGCCTACCAGGTTCACCTTCACAAAACGATTTTTTTTTACCCACGTTATAACTCCGTGATTAATTATTAATGAAATATTTCTAAGCTTATTATGCTTGAACTTGCTCTCTTATTGATTAGATTTTATATTTCTTCTGCAAACAAATCCATCAGAAATAAATTTGACCTTCCAGTACTCAAGTTTACCGTTTACAAATTCTTTCTTTAATAGTTTTGCCGAGCCTTCCGGTTTTAATTGCGTCAATGGATCGGTATAAACGATCACTGTTTCACCTTTTTTCATGGCTAAACTCCCGGGTAGATAGTGGATTAGGAATTAATAATTTTGCTCGCTCAACTTTCAAACGATCATTTTCAATAAAAGTTTTTTCAAAGGCTTTCTCAAGAGTTGTAAAGTTATCTGAAAGCGAAAGTATATCTTTGGTTTGACTGTCAATTACTAAATCCTTTTGCTTCAATTGAGCAGAAAGTAAATTGTTGGATTTTAATTGTCCGGCAATATTTCCTATCACATAAGCTATCGTTGCAAACACCGAGCAAACTATAACGGCGCAACCGATAATTAATAAATCCATGCTAATCCTCCGTAAAAGGATTATGGTTTATAGTTAGAGCATCATAGTAATCGTGCCTCCCCTTTCGTTCGCCGCATTTGAAAGCAATGTATAGAGACAGCAGGAATATTGCAGCCCCCAGAAAGCAGTAAAGTAAAGTATAATCGGTCATAGACACCTCAATGTTTTAGTTTATTGATATATTGTTCATGTACTTCATCCATGGTTGGTAATAGTTCTAAAATTAAATATTCGTCAAAATCACACTCGGCTATATCATCCCATTCGTATCCTTCTTTGTCCGTCCAGGACAAATACCAGTATGTGGTACCATTATCTGTAGAACTTTCCGGCGGCTCTCCAATTTCCCAACAAAAACTCCAAATGTTATATTCGCTGTTATTTTTTGTTACGAAAATGCAAGCATAATCTGGCTTCTGTTTCGTCCAGCATTTTTGCAACATAATCAGCTTTTCAACTGTCGGGGTAATTTTTTCTTCATTCATCGTTTTCATTTTAATTATAGTACTCTCTTTTTCTTTCGCCAAGATATGCTTTCAGATCTCCATGCCTTATCATCTTACGTCCATCTTCCATTAGTATTACCGGCAGCTTGCCGGGCGTAATGTAATCGTTAACAAGCTTTGTGCGGCTTATTCTAAGCAGTGTTTTTGCTTCATTAATGGTAAACAAAAAACTATCGCTATTGATGATGTTTTCTTTCATCATCAGCCTTTTATTAACGCTCTTAATTCAACTATCTTTGCCGTATAATTTTCTTGCATGTCATTTACTTTTTTCTCTAATCTGATCCTTTCGTCCGGCGTTAATCTGCCGTCCTTAATTGTCTTACGGATCTCATTAGCAAGTATTGATACATGCTGCGTACTGATGGAAGTAAATTCGAGGAATAAATCGTTTAACATTACACATTCTTCCTTGCTGTTTGTTAATATGCCTCTCTTTTTGAAGAAGGCGTAAATATCTTTTTCAAGTTCTACATCAAATTTGTGCGCGTGGTTAAGCTGGTAGTTCAGCGTCTGCGGACTCAAACCAACTGCATAAGCAACATCGCATTCTTTTATTTCGGGATGGTTATACAGAATCTTTTTTATTTCATCTCTGTTTTCCATATCAAAAATCCTTTGATGTTATTTTAAAATGCCAGACATATTTCAAAGCGCCTTTGAGCATTATGCGTTTATATTGTACCATGTAAATTAACCGAGGCAAGACGTGATCTATCAAGTAATTCGGCTTTATCTGCAGCGAGTCCTTTTTCTAAAAGTTCCGGAACTTTTTCGTAAAGTTTTTTACGCTGGCTTTTTGCAGCCACACCAACGCGTGTGTGCAGGTCAATTGGTATCTGGACTTTTAACCATGCTAATTCTACTTTTTGTTCTAATCCTATTTCCATTTTTATTTATCCTTTATTATTTACTATTTTATATTAATTGCTTATAAGGATTTCTAAAAAATCCTTGGTTGAGTTGCTAAAACTCATTTGTTTTTTTTGCATAACTAAAACATGAAGTTTTATTACTTTTTAGAACCTTTAGGACAATAATACAAAAAGTGTAAGTTGTTGTCAAGAGTTATTTACAAATTATGTAATATTTATGTCGATTCTTAGTGAAAACATAAAAATTGTTAGAAAAGAAATCCTTGGTTTAAGCCAAAGCGATTTTGCGAATCTCGTAAAAGCCAAAACACCCACTGCGGTCAGTCACTGGGAAAGCGGGCGAAGTGAACCAGACAGCGCAACGTTGGTACGCATTGCAGAGCTTGGCAGAAAGCCTCTGGATTGGTTGCTTGCCGGGCGTAAGAGAGTGCTTGTATACCTTGATGACTTGGATAAAGGAGAAAGGATTCCGTTTATTGAATACGCAGTATTGGCGCAGGTGCCTGCGGGTAATAATGAGTTTCATCAAAACGACTGGCCCGAGTATGAGAAGATTGACTATGACCCGAACTGCCACTTCTGGTTAATTATAGATGCAGAATATGGCTACAGCATGACTCCGTTTCTGCAGCCGGGCGATATGGTTTTGTGCAGCTCTACCGCCAAGATACTTGACGGCGATATTGTTGCAGTAAGATGGGATAAAACAAAAGGCGCTGTAAAAATATGGACAGAAACGCTCGACATTCCAAACGCCGTAACACTCACCCCTTACAACAACGCCGAGAAGCCTATAATGCTTAGTAAAAAAAGAATCGAACAAAAATTTAAAGTATTATTAATAAAGAAGAAAAAATAATAGGAGGCTGTATATGGATCTTGTACTCGGTACTCTCATGATTACTTTCTTTATAGTTGGAATTGTTTTTTTAGCAATTCGAATGTTGGTACTCTGGTATTGGCGAATTAATGATATTGTTAAACAACAAGAAGCCACAAACCAGATGCTCGTCGGAATATGTGAACAATTAAATGTAAAAGCAGATAGAATACCTTATGAAGGTATAAAAAGTTCTCGCAGGTACGAACCCGTTCAGGAGTTAAAACAAATCAATCAATAATTTTATGGGAGGTTATTATGTATTCTATTCCACAAAAAGTTACTCTGAGGCTAAGTAACGGAATAAAAAACACTGCGGTAGTAACCTAATACAGCATTTTTCGGCAGTTATGTTAAGGAATATTTTAGAGTAGGAATTCAGTACAAGTAAATAATTATTTAAACCAAAAAGGATGAGGACGCTATGTTAAAATCATTTTTGTTCGTGGCTTTATTTTTTATAGCTATATCCGGCTGTAATGATAACTCAACCAATCCGGCTGATTGTGTAAGAACCGGGGCAATATGTAATGACGGTACAACGTCTACCGCTACCGGGTCGGGCGCTTGCTCTGGGCATGGTGGTGTTAAAGAATGGATATGTAAGTAAGCTTGTGGAAAAAAAGCTTAACCAATATTTTCAAATATTATTTAATTAGGGAAAGTGTTTATGAAAAAAATAATTTTACTCGGTTTATTTTTCTATCTTCTTGTTCCGGCTCTTACAGCTCAAACTGTTTATATAACAAAAAGCGGCTCCAAGTACCATATCGCAACATGTTCTTATCTTTCTAAATCAAGTATCCCAATGGAGCTATCAGAGTTAAGTAGTAAATACTCTGCATGTTCCCGATGCAATCCAACTGCTAAAAAAACCGAAACGAAAGAAGATGTAAAAACTCAAAAAAATAGTTCGTCGGTAACGGAAAGTAAATCAACAAAAAGCACAAAGCCGGCTGTGTCGGGAAGATGCCAGGCTACAACTAAGATATTGGTTCTTATTTGCTTTTGCTTTACTATTCAAGCCTTTACCAAAGGGCTAAATGAATACCTAAATATATTTTCTTCAAAATTTAATCGTCTTCTTTCTTAATCTCAACGCTCATAACACTGTCAAGTTAATTGTTCTGTTGCGCTAACTACCCATGACGTTATAATTCCACCAACAACTGTTACTGAATGAATATTAACATCGCCATCGTGGAACTCTACAAGTCCGCCTTTGCCTTCAGTTGTGCCGCTTTTGAATTTAGTACCAGCGGTTATCATACCGGTGGCAACCAGTGTAGTTACAGATGGATTGGCAATTAAATTTACAGTTACATCGCCAGTACCAACATCCACGCCAGTATAAGAAATTGAGATATTAGTACCGGCAATTAACTTTGTAATTACGGCGCTATTATTAACCGTTGTATTTAAATCGGCACGCCGTACATCACCATCTTTTAACTGGCTCGATACTACTTGTGTTGCACCCATAATTATGCCTTTACATAATATACAACTAATTTAACACCTTGAATAAATGCACCGGCAAGTATAGTCAAGTTTGACCCATCTAATGTATAATCGTCCGTTTCGCTTAAAAAAAGACCATTCAAAAACACAAACAAATATTGACTTTTAGCGGGTGAACTTGCAAGGGGATATAAATCGGTTGCAAATGTTGTGAACACTTCTCTAACAAAATTTGCATGAAGAAGCACAGCATCAGTGTCTATACTAACTGCATCTGCACCGACACTTATGCCCGTGCCAGCACCAACAGCAAGCACTTGATTTGTAATGGTTAAACCATTGCCAGCCGTTGCCGCTTTTAATCTTAATCCTGTACTATTCTCTAAAGCAGTTGTAGCGGCAAGCTGAACCGCACTACCGGAAACTTTATTTGCCGTTGCAATAGTAGCTAATTTAGTATCTGCTATCCCCGCACTAGCGTTTATGTGAGAATCAGTAATACCACCAGCCTTAATTCTAAGTGCATCAGTGCTTATCTCAATGGTTGTATTATCAACAACTACGCTAATTGTGTTGGTGCTATTTGTTAGACCATCTCCCCATATATATTCTCCAGCACCGCTAAATTGTGTAAATGTTATTGCCGTTGAGCCAAGAGTCCCGCCGCTATTCGCAGTACAAACCCAGCCGGAATCAGCGTTCGTACCTTCCTCAACAAAGGTAAATGCGCTAACTAATTCAGCCCAAGAATCAGCGTCTGTTGTCCTTGTCAGTGCTTCCGCAGCACCGTTGAATTGGTATATACCATTTTCAGCAGCCGTCGTTTGGTTTTTAACCAGAACTCTATCATTTGTTGCAAGCGTAACCCCGTCAATAGATGCACCCGGAGCGGCAATAGTAATATTTGCCGTTGTCGCTGCCCGGCACGAATCCTTTACCGACAATCCTTGTGCTACCGAGTCCACATAGTTTTTGGTAGCCCCATCTTGTGCAGCAGTAGGGTCAAGAAGCCCGGTTATTTTGTGACTATTAAATGCTATATCAGCGTCAACAGTCGCCTGAATACTTAATTTAAGTTTTGTTGTTGCCATCTTTGTATCTCCTTACTTATCTATTATAAATAACTGTAATGCACTTAAATCTATCGGACTCAAACCTACTTTGTCGGGCAACTCTGATAGACCTATTGCTTTAATATCTAATTCAATTTCCATTTGAAGCAGCCTCTCCATATCTTGAGTGAATTTCACCATGTTATCCTTTTGAACGGTGGTAGTTCCATCTTTAGCTTTCTTGCCATATTTGTTCACAAGCCGTACTCTTGTTGCTTCGAGCTGTGTTAATTCACTATTGATCTTAGTTACGCTTCTACCAAGATGATAAGCCATTTTTACATTAAGCCCATCACAATTCAACAACTTACCTAATGCCGGTTCAGCATTTTTCAATTCGGATAATTTAAGTTTCATTTCTTTATTCCTTTATGTTAGCAAAGTATAATCAATTAAAATATTTTCACCCGCCACTCCGGCAATAACAAGCGTAATGCTTTGATGGTCTGCTTCTTCGGTGTAATCATTTACAAGTTTAAGCCTGGCGCCGTTGCGGAAAAGGCGTGTTGTGCTAAACTCAAACTCATACGCCGTCATCATAACAAGCGGGTCTAACGACTCGTTTATTACCGTACCGTTGATCAGCGTCCCATCGCCGGGGTAAGGATCTCCCCAAACTACCGGTATCTCTGGAATAAACTCATCTACACTGGCACACTCTATTAATATTAATTCTGTTTCTTGTTCAACAAAATCATAAGTAATTTTAAGTGGACGGTAAACACCAGCATCATCAAAATATTGGAAAAAATCGGAAAAGCTATAATCGGTTCCGGTTGCTTTTACAATTAGTTTTTTCCGAACTATTTTAATTGTGTTCCATATTAACGAAGTTGCCCATTCTATCAACGATTTTTCAGCGCTATATGCACCGGACTCAAGCTTGTATGCTGCACTGTCATATTCCAGATCGTGCCTAACACCCAACTCATCCCACACAAACAATGAAGGATGGACGGGCATCCTGGGGGGGTAAGTTTGCAAGTGCTCTATTGCAAAGTTTAACGGAGCCGGTATATAAATTGTTTCTACTTCAGCAGGATATTTTAACTTATCATCATCATCACCAGCGCCGTACTCAACGCTTCCATAAGTCAATTCAATATAATCTGTCTCTAATCCATCGTTTACCGCAACTATAGCCCTCATACCCTTAAAATTTTTCATAAAGGTCATTGAGTTGTTTTCTTCATAAGTATTATCGTTGTCAAGTCTTTTTAACTCCTGACCATTATAGAACCTCGGCACCAAATAAAATTTTCTGTTTAGCCCGATGACTCCGTAACTTGCAAAATTGTTAAGAACCGATTTAAACACATCTCCCGCAGTTAAATAATAATTTTCCTCACGGGTTAAGCCCGCTCCATAATGGATCTTTAAACTTTGATTAAGACGGTATCTTAACGAGAACCCTACATCTTCCATGTACGCATAATTGGTTATTCCCCCTATGATGTATCTGAATCGAAAGTCTGTTAATATTTCGGTTTCTAAGTAATCGATACCGAGCGAATTTTTAATTATCCAAAAGATTTTGAAATCAAAGTCATTGTAAGGGAATGTGGGGCGCGTAAAAGTTTCTTGCAGTTTGTCATAGTCATCAACAAAAGATGCTTCTATACCTAATTCCCACGCCGAAGGTTCGCCCACCAAAGAATCACGGTCTAAGATTGCTTTGAAAAAACTAACCCCGTTTTTTGTAATGTTCATTTCAGTTTCAAAATTCACATTCACAAGAGCACTCATTACACTTACAAATTCATTATATGTACTTACGTTAAATTTGAAGTCGAACGATCCGGGGAATAATATCATTTCGTTTTCATCATCATCATTCCCTATCGTAAATTTTCCGAATTCCTCTATGATGCCGTCAAGTTCCGTGAACGGAGTTTCCCCCTGTACAATCTGGAGTTCAAACAGATCCTCATTTATCATAGTGTCCGGAAAATTTATCTTTAGTCCCACGTCTATACTTTCCGTTTATTATAATTTGTATTAATTTTTTTCTGAACCGTGTACATCTTCCTCATATCAAGCTGCCACTGCTTATCGGTAAAAGCAAATTTTAATTCATCCATCTTGTTTACAAGTCTGCTTATATCCGCAGCCTGTCCAAAGTTAAACTGGTTCATTCTATTAAGAGGTATTATTGCTTCTTTCTTATCGCCAACAACTGCAAGCGTTGGCTTTGTTACAACCCCGCCTTCGCCAAGGAATGGTATGAACGACGAGAGGAATGAGAATATATCAGTAAAAATATTCCCTTTGCCATTACCGCCAGCTTTGCTTGCTTTGCCAGCGCCCCGGAGATAATCGAATATGCCGGTTGTCAAAATATCGCCAATAGACTGCAGCGCCGTATTTCTCATACTTAACCATATCGCATCCCATCCATCCTTTGCTTGCCGTCCGCCTATAATAAATTCACTCCACATCGTTCTTGATGCCGCACGAACTCCATCCATTACACTCATTGCAATGAAGTGTGTATCTTCCCAAAGCTGCTGTTCCTGCTCTGCAATATCTACATATCCTAGGGGATCGGGTTTATCCACCTCTTTATGCGGAACTTCATTGTCTTCATAATATACCTTCCCGGTTCTTCTATACCGGTCCAACAGTACACTTTTTTTATCGTACATGCGGATTAATTCATCAAGCCCCTTGGTTGCTTTCCCTATTATTTCGTTACGCTGTATCCAGTAAGACTTTTCGAGCATCAACTGCAAATCTTTATCACCCGCAGCGATTAACAACTTTTCATCATACCACTGTTTAAGTTTTACAAGCTCCGCATCCATTCCTGATTGTAGTTTTACAGCAAGCTCTTTCCTCAAATCAGCTTGCTTATTATTTGCATCACTCGCAGCTTTGGTTACCTTAATTAATTTTTCCAGACTGCTGATTTGATTTTCAATATTCTTGGACTCCGGCGTACCGGGAACGGTTTGATCTAATGCCTCATTTAGCTCTTTTATTTTTTCTTTTATTTTTTCCCTTGTTTTGTTTTGAGCAGTCCAATTTGCTTTATTCCCGGCATTAATTTCTTTTTCAAGGTCCAGACGCTGTATCTTTAATTGGTCGGCCAAATCACCTAAAGAAGTTAAGCCGTCACTCATTCCGGCGTTGCCAAATATCGCATCTTTTTTCCAAGTATTTGCAAGTACCGTACTTACATTTTCATTTTCTTTGATGTATTTGGCTAAACGCAAATAATTTGTGGGGATGGCTCCAATAACTTCTTTTATGTAGACCGATAAAATCTCCCCGAGTCCCGTTCCATCGCCACTGCCAATAATATTATCAATGTCTGTTAATGCCCCCAAAAGTTCCCGGACGGTGGGCAGTAATACTTGACCGATTGTTAATTCTAAATTCTGAATTCTAACTTGATAAGAATCCCACTTATCCGCAACAAGATCAACACCAGCCCCCATTTTTTGAAGCTCTTCATTTATTATTTCCCCAACTGCACGGGAAACATCACCAACGCTTGCAGTTTCAACTCCCACACCCTTAAATTTTTCGCGGAGCCGAATGGCTGAAATGCCAAGGTTGTCGAGGATAAGCGGTGATTTTCTTCCGATACCGAGAATAATAGAGTCAACTAAAAATTTGACACTTTCGCCGGTTTCCCGCGCTCTTTGCTGCGCAAACCTAAAAAACGTTGGTAAATTTTCTAATGATATTTGAAAGTTTCTTGCCTTGATGACGTTTGTCATCAACGTTAAATCTGTAACAGTTCCCTTTGTTGCTTTCCGGAGGTTGTCTAATAGTGTCGGATCATTAATTCTTAAAAATGCCGCTCTAACACCTTCGGTTTTCATTGCAAGCTGTACAGATTCTTTGGCGAGTGACATTATTTGTGATGCGCCAAAAGCAAGCCCCATACTCGTTACAATATTTTTTAAAGACAGATCTATTCCGTTAAATACACCGCCAAGTTTTTTTGCATTGACGTTATCTAAACTGTGCTGAAGCTTTTTTACATGTGCATCCGCATTATTTAACTTGATGACTCTTTCTTTATCATCAATTCTTAGTACTACCGTTATGTCTTTTCTTTTTGCCACTTGGTTTGGTCTTTGGTTTTTTGATGAATGATAATAGCGAGTTTAAGTTTTTTACACGCATGTTGTAAATAAAATGATAAGCGCGGTTCATTGAGAGGTTTTCTATAGATTCAGCCTCTGCCGCTTTACCATCACACAGAATAAATATAAAATCCTCGTACGGATTTACAAGATCAGAAGCATAGCGGGAACTATCGCCGAATTCTCTTACATATTCTTTTTCTGCCCAATCTTCTGACTCACCGAGATCCGTAAAGACTCCCCCAAAACTGAAAAAAAACGATCCTTCTCCGCAATGTAATCGCTAATTATTTCAACTATCTGCTCTGATGTTAATTCAGTATAATCTACAGCGCCGTAACTCTGTTCAACAGCATCTAACATCAACGGAAATATTTCGGTTGCTGAAATAATTATTTTCGTCCCGGTCTGATCTTTTGACTGATCGCCCATCCCCAGAGCGTTATCCACAATTTCAGCATCTTTAACTTTTAATTTGCCATATTCACGCAGACGATAAACACTATTGCCGATTTTGTATTCCGGCATTTTAACTTCTTCCATAACCACCTATTTTTTATTTAGTTTAAATATTGTTTGCAGCGTATCCGTACCGGCAGTTTGCACACGCAGGTAACGTTTTAAGAAATATGTTTTCTCCCGGTTAACCGCCACAGTAGCGCCGGGGCGCGCCACTACATTAAACACTGCCGGGGTATTGAGGCTGTCAAAATAAGCAACTGTAAACCCGCTTGTATCAACATCGGAGTGTTGAATGATTACAAGGCTGTCCGTAACGTGTGAAGGAAACGTAACTGATATTAACTGCCCTTCTAACATATCAGCGGTTGTGCTTATTGTATCGCCGCTGTCCACCGTTGCGGTAATTGCTGTTTGAAACTGAGCAAATGCGGGAACAGTAAAAATCATAAACAGTAAGGATATTATTATTTTCATTTCTCTGCCTTTCTTTTAATGTACATTGTACAATTCAGAATGTACAATGTACTTTTAACTTTTTACTTGCACCTTGCCGCTCTATGGCAATAAAATATGATTAAGGCTATTATTATTTCTATCATGGGTAACTTATAAATGAGTTGGTTGTATTTCCGCTATAAGTAAAATTAGTTGATACAGTATCGCCGACAACAGATTGATAAATATGATTCGTCCCAGTTGTTGCGCTTTCTGCATAAATAGCCAAATTAGAACTTGTTTTTGAAAATATACCGGAATTCCTAACTTGTACATTTGAGGCTTTACCGCCATCATAAATATTAATTACCCCTACATTTGCAGTTGTTGCATGTTGAATTAAATTACTATTGTATATGTTTAAGCTAACAGCGGCTTTTAAGTTTATTTCAATTCCGGGCATCCACGCAAAATGCCTTGTATGACAACTATTGAATTCAAAATTACTTGTTCCCGTTGTTCGGATTATGCCCATTTTAAGAGTGAAAAAGTAACAATTTGCAAAATAATTAGCCTCACCGTTATACAACGTCAAATATTGAAAGTCACATAAATTTTCAAACATAACATTACTTGAAAACCATCTTTGGATGGCAACCGAATCACAAGTCAAATCAGCTTTATTTATATTGTGGAGAGCAAAAAACACAACGCCGGCAGTATGATCCCAATTGAGGGCTGAATATAAATTGCAATGTATTTCAGGAAAATTATTGATGTATATTTTAACAAATCTGCTCGGTGTTGCGTCATAGACAATATCCTCCTTATACATAAATCCTGCCTGCTCTCTTGTCCAGCCATTCCGCCATAAAGTATAGAAACCCAACGAATGTCGTATTTCTGTTCTGGATGTTTTAACTATGCTACCATTGCCCGGTGAATAAAACATAATATAATTGTATACACGGGATGTTACACTTAATCCATAACAATGGATAAAGGTTTGAATGTTTGTACTAACAGTTTTACAGTTCTTAAGATAAACCATCCCGGCTTTTGAAAATGACTTAACTACCCCAGATGTATCAAGAACAATAGCTAAGTTTTCTAAAACAAAACAAGCTGCTTCTAATTCTGAAGCAGGGGTAGTAAGGGTGTCGTTAAATGTAAATAAAAAATTTTTTGACGAATCGGTGGCTGATAAACTTGCCGGATTAAATGTTATCGTTGACATCGAATTGAGACCGAATTCTCCCCTGCCTCCTTCTCCTTTAATTTTTATATAAGGATATACTTGAACCGACGAATCAAATTGATAATTATTCTGAGCTAAATATATAACTCCCATACGGTCAACATCAACAACATCTTTTAACGAATTAATTGCCGCCTGAATTCCTGCTTGAGTTGGCGGATATTTACCTAGCTGAGAGCCAACATATACCGTGTAACGCTCGCTTGTGTACTGCTGTGCGGTTGCAGTGTTGGCAAACAGAATGCTCATTAAAATTAGTATTACCGGTAAAAAATATTTTCTTTTCATTATTTCAATCCTTCTTTTATAATTGTACGTTTTACATTGTGCACTGTACATTCTACATTGTACATTCGTTTAACTTACCAGTGCTTTTATCCGCCACATGTTTGTAGCTTTATAATTGTAAAATGTTAACGAGTCATATTGTCCGTTTATTTGCACACTATCCTCGTCATTAATTTTATCGCCAACAGCATCGCAGTCTACAACAACGGGGTTTAAAGATGAGTCAATTTTTGTCACCGATATTTCGGGACCCGTATATGTTGCGGCGGCGGGAAGCGATATTGTTACTTGGGCTGCAGTGGCGTCAACATCTAC
Source organism: Candidatus Roizmanbacteria bacterium (assembly GCA_024654535.1). Lineage (GTDB taxonomy): Bacteria > Patescibacteriota > Microgenomatia > UBA1406 > UBA1406 > JANLHL01. The sequence continues at coordinate 18,279 of JANLHL010000041.1, forward strand.
ATTTCCGTCTGCATTTGTAAGTATTGTATCAACGCTTACTATTCGTGCGCTCTTATCTATTGCCGCTTTAAGTGCGTCAAGGTTTAGATATTCCGGTCCTAACTTTGCCATTTATTTCCTCCAAAATTTATTTAACAAGATGCAAGGGCGGTTTTAGCCGCCCATTTAATTAAAGATTAAACTTGATCGTGATCTTATCACCAAGTTTAAATGTTGTTGTTAAGCTGGAATACTTCAGTTTCCATACGCCGCCGGTATATTCAAGCTCGTATGCCTCTGCAAGTATTGTTACTACAACGCTTCCTACAAGCACCGTAACCACTATGCCGGTCGGTTCAGGCAGTGTGGCAATTGGCAAGTGTGTATTAAAGTCAACAAGCGTAAAGTTAACTGCAGATATATCGCTCGCTGAATCCGGAACTGCTGGAGTTACAAATTCAATGAACTCATCATTTAAGCGCAATAAATATTCATACGAATAATCCGGATCGAGAGCGCCGGGTAAGCCCTCAGTCGGTTTAGGATCAATACCGCCGGCAGCGACCGCAACATCCCATGGCTCACCGAAACTGCCCCAAGGATTAGGATCGAAGGCATCCCGAATATTTTTTACATATTTAGTACCGGATAGTTTAACTAAGCCCTCACCGGCTTCGTTAAATGTAGTGTCCATATCAACGTTAACTCTAAAGCCCTTTAGATAAACATTGGGTAATGCAATCAAGCAAATTTGATTGTTGAATTTTTCAAATTCAAACAGAGAGTAATATTGTTCACTCGTAATTTCGAAAGACATTTTCCAGCCCTTATTGAAGGTCTGTCCATCTACCATTACTTTGCTTCTTTTTTCCGCCTTTACCACAACACCGGCGTCGGGTATTATTCCGGCGTCTTGCCATTTGTTGTAAGTAACATCGCCACTATAGAGATTCTCAGTGGTCTGAATCTGCACAGTATCAATAACATCAACTAATGTTTTCTCTGTGTTTTTTTCGATTCTAATTAATTGTAAGCCCATAGGTTTGTCCTTTCAAATTATTAATTTTTTTCTTTTGTAATTTTTTCAACATTATTCATATTCAAATATTTCTCTTTCTGCTTTTCTCCGGTTCACTAACCCGGTTAATATTTTTCCGTTTGAGTATATCCATCTTGGAAATTGTCTTGCAGCTAAATCAAATTTATTATCATTAATGAATTTCAATAAAGAGGATTCATTAAAAGCGCCTTCCCCGATATTGTAGATAAGAGATATAAGCGCATCAAATTGATTTTGGTTTATTTTAACTTTAACAACATCTATTAATTTTTCTTCAAAATATTCCAGATCTTTAATTAATAATTCTTCTGCATCTTGCGGCGTCAATATCATATTCTCTTTTACGTTTTTCGTATGACCGTAACCAACGGTTAGAACACCGCCCGGACAAACATAAGCCTGGAGTTTTAATCCTTCGTATTTTTTTATTAATTCTATTCCAACCGCACTTGTTTTCATAATACCAACACCGCTACAATTGTTAATAAAATACCGGCGAGAAAGTTAAAATATGGTTCCTCATAAAAAGGAATATCTTTAACTACTACAGTTTCATAAGGCACTCTTATTTTAATAGTGTCGGTCACAAATTCTTGGGTGTGTGTTAGTTCTATGCTTTGTTCTATTTTGTAGGAGGAATCAATGAAAGTTATATCAGTATCAACGATGACAGTATCCTTATCAAATACTTTTTCGTTGTGATGTTTAACAGAATTTGCAACCGGCACTTTAACAACATCAATGCTTTTTGAATAATATTTTTTAGTTACGAAAACGGTATCGCCTTTAATATAAACGGGCACTTCATTTGTGATTATTTTTACCTCAGACTTTTTAACATAAAGCCCGGTAATAAAACCTACAGCAACACAAAGTAATATCCCGAGTACAAGCAATATGTATTTGTTAACGGTCATTTTTGTTTTTCTTGCATAACTACTTGATCATCTGTTTTTTTCGATAGATCCGCATTCTTGCCGGTTGAATAGGCTATCAACGAAGCTAACAACGAGGCAATAAATACTTTCCAGTTAAACACATCGTTTGACAGCAGCCAATAGTTTATCGGTTCGATGAACGGAAATAATATTGCAACTATTGTACTGAGCACATCTTTTATATTTTTCATAAATTGTTTCCTTTATTTTTTATCTTGTGTTTTCATCTTGCGACTTAACACCGCCTATTTTTTGATGATTGGTCCTTCCAAAATAGAACCCGATCACTAAAAAAAAACTATTGCTCAAAAGCAAAAATGCAGCAGAATCAGTACTGCCGGTCAATGAAAGATTTATGGCAACGTATAAAGAAGAAATCGTAACTGACAGAGCAATTAATGATTGTGTAACTTCCCACATTAAATTAATTCTGCGCTGTCCTGCAGTCATTAATGATTTTTCAACTTGCTGTTTTTCTTTTATCTCATCTGCCATTTTACTGTAACCACACTTTTAGAAATGTTACAATTAATAACAACAACGTTACATAAGCAGTTATATCTGCTACTTTCTGTCTAAGATTCTTAACTGTTTGCGGCACAGAATGTTCTTTTATGCTTTTCATTTCTAAATACATTTCGCCGATAAGCTCACTTGCTTTTCGGTATTCTGTTTTTCCATTGATCACAGCTACCTCAAAATCATTGCCGTTCTCTAACATGGTTTTCAAAGTTCCGTTAATTTCTTCAATTGTCCCTCGTAAAATTCTATAGTTTTCTTCGAGCTCGTTTATTCGTACTTCCATGCGGTATTCTTCCTATATAGTGATTCATTCGGTAACCTCAACTGAATAAGTTTTTTCATCAATACCGAACCGATTAACTTTATATTGTGTTGATATTATTACTTTGCCTTCACCTATGCTTATAGGCGCTTCATCAATATTTTCAACACCGTGAGATCTGATTATCAAGTTTTGTAAGAAATATTTTTCTCTCAAATCTTTCTCACACAAGCCAACACACCGGCGGACATCTCTATTCATTTTCTTTACGTGCAGCCATGAGTCCAGTTGCTTAACGGCGATAGTGTTTATTGTTACTTCGAATCTATAATTTTCGGCGTTTAATGAATCAACCGATTGTTCTGCATCGCCGTCAACAACATTGATACCCTCAAAAGAACTGTCGGACTCCGGTATAGGCTCCGAGATGTTATGCTCAACATGTAAACCGATATTAGTTAAATAACCGTTTACAGTTTTTATTGCTTTCAGCTTCTCAATTAATTCGAGTGTAAAAGCCGCATCTATTTGAAGGTCTGTAATTATCATTAGTATTTTAAGATGAATAAAATTAAACCATCGCCAAATGGGTGACGTTCGGATATTTTGTATTCTTTATCGCGAATAACAAAAGTGTCATTCTGTGTTGCGCCGATCACTTCATCTGCTTTGCAAAGAGCTGTTGTAGCCACGCCTTCATAGCCGATATTCAATGTGACGAGATCGAACTCCTCATCAAAGACAAGATCAATTTGGGATGAACCGGAAGCGGCAGTAATTAGCTCCGCTTCTTCCTCAAACCCGGAGTTGAATATCTCATCAACTATCTCGTAGGGCATTTAGTAATCCCGCTTATACAGGTATAGGGATAACTTAAAGTCCGTCTCAACATTACCTGTTGTGCCGAATATCCTCAGCTTATAACGCGCATACTTTTTACTGTTTGTATTTACTGATTTATAAATGGGAGTTAGTGCGCTGTCTGCAGTCATAAATGTATCCACACTTGCGAACGTTCCATCATAAATATTTGAACCGATCAATTGGCAGCTAACTTTTTGAGTTGAAGTTGTTCCGCCGGACAGCTCCGCGCTTAACGTAAATACGGGATTTGCATCGTTATCATAATCGGCAAGAAAAAACTCCCGGGAGATGAGTGTATCGTTAACGGTATCTACCGTGCCTTCCCACGTATACACAAGCCCGGTTTGACCAATTGGTTTACTCTCCGTATTCGTGTCAAATGCACTTTGTGCAATTATACCCGGTGCGAAGAGCACCAGGCACATAAAGATTAGATTTATTAATTTTTTCATTTCTTTTTTATTCCTTTTATTATGAGAATAATTTTTTATTCCTGTTAAACAGATACTGCTTTATCTTTAGCTTCTTCAGCTAAGCCATTGTGGATCATCCAGAGCGCGTCTGCAAGCGCATATTCCGCCGGCTCTTTTTTCGTCTGATCGGGTTTTCTTTCCATGCCCTGGAACATGAACCTTTTCAGAAATTTTACTTTTAATGTTTTCTTTTGCTTTGACATTTTCAATAGCCTTTCAAATTTATTTTAAAAAAATTATGAGAAGTTTGTGCCTTTTACAGTGCCGTTACCGCGGCGGTTAATCATATCATGGCTCCAGAACGGTATTATTTTTACTCCGCCGTCATCGTTCAAACGATTGATCTGGATGTCAAGAACGCCCCAAGTACCGACGATGATTTCGCTCGGTTCAACGAGAGCAATTGTATTGTCCGGCATTTGGCGGGTAGCAAAACCGGTTCTATCAACTAACAGATCTTTCTCCCACAGTTTGGCAGTTTGACCGGCTTCTATTTTTCTTTTTCGCAGCGTGCCTTTAACACGCGGGGTGCAAAGCCAAATTGCTTTATCAAGATCGAAGTTTGCATCTTCAAGTTCTGTTTCAAAATCAACAGCCGTGTCAAAACTAAAATTTGCAGCATCAAGTATCTGCACACCGTCCTGTAATAATAAACCGGTTACTTCATCTCCGCCCGCCCCGTTTAGGTATGCGCGGTCTGCCCGGCGTTTTAATGCAGAGACAACATCATCAAGTACAAGGTATTCCATTTCCGGAGTTGCCTGGAGCGCTGTTTGGCGCGAGTATTTAACAATTGCCGAAACTGTTTTCGGACTCATTCTCTGGAGTCCAAAATTGATGTCGGATTCTGTGGCTGCGTCACCTTCGCCAATATAATATCCTTCGCTTGACGAAACTTTGCGCGGGAAGTCGAGATTACCAACAAGCCCGTTGATCATCTTCACGTTTAATGCGCTTCCAAAAACCATTTTGTTGTAGAGAAGATCGAGAAAGTTATTTGCCATAAGCTCTACAGCAACAAGTGCGCTTGCAGTGCCGGGTGCGGCAATTGTTATTTCTCTTTTCAGATGACCGTATTCTACATAGAATCCGTTCGGTGCCTGTCCGAGACGTTTGGAAATTTCATTAGAACACTCTCGTTCTAACCCGGCTATATCGGGATTTTTTTCCATCACCGATCTGACCAAATTCCACACGCGGTAATTTTTCTTTTCCTTTTTGCTCAGGTCAAGGTCTGAGGCGGGTGTGCCGAATTGTTCGCCGTTTGCAAGACGGGTAACAATTTCACCGTTAAATCTTTCAATAGACCAGCCTTCATCCTCTGCAGATTCGCGAAGCTTGTCTATATCCTTAATGCGACCGGTCATTCTCTTTGCCGTTTCGCGCAGTTCTTTCCGGCGTGCGTTCTCATCTTTTAAGATTTCCTCCGGAGTTTTTGTGTTCTCGTCCATTTTGTGTGGCTCCTTATTTTTAATTGACAAATTTGTGTTTCTTTGATTGTTTATAAGCTCTTCGGTAATGCTTCTCTCGCTCTGCAGCTTTTCAATAAGTTTTTTTATCTCGTCACCCTGTGTAAGTAATTCGCTTCTAAACTTAGAAGTAGAGTCCGCTCCTATTGCCACGGCGCTGCCTTCTTTTATTTCCCACTTACTTCTTATTACAAGCGAAAAGTTATCGCCGTAATTATTTTCAAATGTTCTCCCGGCAATACTTCCCTTCTCCCCCGCTTTTATCCTCAGCGAATGATTCTTAAAAGTTCTGTATCCGGCGGATGTATCGGTTAAATGTCTATCTCTAACTTTTCCCCAAAGCTTATCTTCGGACGAATCAAAAAACGCCCGTCCCGCTAATTCGCCGTTTTCAACTGCAAGATTTCTAATACTGCCTTTTAAGTCATCACTTGTGAAGCGCCAGTGAGTGTCTAACAAAGGTATTTGTCTGTTCTCCGGAATTATTACAGCGTCGGGCGTACATAAAAGCACTTCGCGTATTACTTCCCATTCATCCCAGTCAACAACAAGAGATGGGTTTTCGGTGGCGATGATACAGTTGATAGATCTTTCTTCTTCGTTTATTGAGTCCGGTGTCAAGTGCGAATCTCTGAATATCATTCCGCGCGATGCAAGTATTTCAAGTTCTCTTTTGTTCATTTATTTAACCTTTAATGTTTTCCGTTTCCGTTATTTTTGCCGCCCAATGCTTCCTCAATCAACTCTGTTACGGCGTCTCTTTCGTCTGTTGTTTCTGATGTGTCGGAAGCGGCAGGCGGTAGTTTTGCTTTTTCATAAACATTGATGCCGAGCCTATCCTTTATTTTCTTTTGTTCCTCAGCAAGCTGATCAATGTGCTCATCTAAATCTTTGCCCTTAACTGCAAGCTGTTCTTCAAGAGTATCAATCAACAGTTCTCTTGCTAATTCTTTCCCTTTATTTTCTTTGTACTGATCTACCCATTCGCCAACGTGCCCGAAGAAAATTGGCTGATTAAACTTTTGGAATTTTGACATGGGCAGATTTATATATCCGGTCAGGATCGCGGATTCGAGAAAATCTTTTGCAGTTGGTTCTAATCTGTTTTGACGATAAAATCTTTGCAGCACTTTATAACCGGCTCTGGCATCGAGCAGACCGTGACGCGTGGAAGTATAATTAACATTACTTAGATTAGATGAGAGGGTGGGATAGTCAACGTTTAACCCGGAACTTACGCCTTGTAAAATACCTTGAGTGAATGGTCCCTCGGAGCCGGAAGGGAAAGCGGGATCAAATTTTTCATAATCATAACCTTGTGGCACAACGAAAGTTTCGCCGGGCTGAACATTTTTAATTATTACTTGTTCTGTACCGTCTTCATATTCGCCGCTCACTGATCGGTCGGTTAAAATTGATTCGTCGTCTCTCGGAATAAGTACCGCAGTCTTGCGAGCTGCAGAGCGTGCATTTATTAATACCGCATCTTCAAAACCTTTTAACACATGCAGTCTGGTAGCAACGGGCGCACACCATGGGACGCCTCTCATCTGCCCTATATATTCTTTACGGTATAAATGGATTATCTGATCTGCGGAAATACGCGCGTACTTTACGCCTACGTTATCGGCATATAATTCCGCGCCGGGTTCTACTATGCGGAAATAGTAAGCTACCGGTTTACGCATAGATGTATGTTCAATCCCCATCGTAATGTAATTACCATTATCAAGCGCCTTATTCAAAGACTCATCGCAATAAGCGGCTTCTATAAGCTGATATGATATACCAAAGGGATTTTCTTTATTGTTAACATAAACTCTTTTTATAAATACTTCGCCGTCCACTGCAAGAGCCTTTAGCTCAAGTTCGTTACCTTCAATGAAGCTAACATTCCCGGTGACGTAGCTATATTCTTTTTTTTGCCACTCCCAAAATGCATCCTGTATTATTTTATTAGCATATTTATCTAATACGGCTTTGGTTTTTCCGCCGTCTAAAACATAATCCACAGCTTTGTTACGATGTGTAAAACCCTCGGGACCAACAATTTCTTTTTCAATGATGCGTAAATATTTAGAAAAATAAGGATCGTTTTGTGAAAGATATTTAGAAGCAGTCCGCAGTACCCGCAGTCCTTGCATGAGGTCTGAATTAATGTGTTGATATCCTCCGCCCCAAACTTGTGCAAGCCTATTAATCTGTCCCGCATCATAACCGCGCTTGCTAATTATGGCTGGCGCTGTTTTTTTCCGTGCGTTGTTTTTAACAGACACAAACTTTGCCGCGCTTCTATATCCAACGTTTGACGGCAAAGACGAACCACGGCGGGCTTTCGGTTGGGGTGCGCTGCTAAATATAGATGACAAAAAACTCATTAGATATAATCCTCAGAATAATCCTCAAGGATGCGCGGCGTCTTGCGGGACGTGCCGAGTTTATTTTCTAATTTTTGTATTTCTTTACGGAGGGCTTCGCGGTCGCGGTACTTAACATGTTTGCCGCCGGGCAGTGTAATTTCGTCAAAGTCGCGGCTGCACAATTTAGCGTAAGCGTCTTTAAGTGATTGTAGATTTATTTCGTCTGTTGTACTCAAAAAAAAACCTTCGATTTTGTTCGAAGGCAAAGTACAATTACACTAAAAACTTATCCACCTCATTTTACCTCATTTTGGGAGGTAACTTTTTAAGCCCTCTGGCGGGGGTTAAAATCAGACGCCTATTAATTCAATATAGGCGGCTTGTAAATGTTTTGAATTTAAAATAAAAAAGCAGACAGTAAAATGCTGTCTGCTTAGAGTTTGTTCAGTTGGTATGCTTCCGGGATTTGAACCCGCGGGAATCGAACCCGTTTAACTTTATTAGTTTATGATCACTCGCTAATATTGTCAGAGCCCCCAGGGGAGCTACCATGTTGCTCCAAAGCATACGTTCAAATATAATAATAACGGATTATAGAAAACACCGTTATATCTCCTTATTCCAAATTCATGTCCTCTAATATGTTTTCTAAATTTGCTATACATTCTCTTATAATTTTTTCGTGATGGGTTGCTGTTTTAACTTCCGGCTCTGCTCCGCTCTTGCTCTCAAGTTCATCTATGTAATGGTCGAGAGCATTTATATAATTGTATAGTTCTTTGTTTTCTGAAAACACATTATTTATTATCCTAATTGTTGTGCCCTCTGGGAAATAGTTTTTTATTTTTGGTCGTTCGGTTTCGCAAGCCGGTTCGACTTTTGCCTGCACTTGAATTGCTTTTAGTTCCGGGAAGATTTCTATTATGTCTTTAGCCACTTGGGTAAAACGTTTTACACTCACCATCCCACCGCTTTCGCTCCCATAATCAGTTCTGTTGCTAAGTATCATCGAAATAGTTTCTTCAACGGTTTGTAGCTTCGCATATTTTTTTATATTGACTATTTGTTTATCACCCATCATAAAATATTCCTTTCTTATGATTTTCAATAAGCTGTTTAATTTCGTCCGCAACCTTAAATTCCCAATTGGTTTTTTTTGTATCTGCAGTAGTGTATCTCAGTAATCTCCAACCGTGCCGAGTTGACGTATCTACAACCTATTTATATTTCTCTGGGCTATCTAATGGATTTGCCAAAAACGGTTATAAATATGGCAACATTTTAGCTGATTTAACCGA
>JANLHL010000043.1 GCA_024654535.1 Candidatus Roizmanbacteria bacterium
TGGTCAAAGGAAAACCGGCGAAGTCATCCGCCACCACGCTCACGATAGACCGCCGTCTTTCATTCTCACAACCAGTCACGTTCTCCGTCTCCGACATAAGTCCCGCGCTCCCGGGCGCCGTCTACAACTTCACGCCGGCAACATTGAGCTCAAGCGAATATGACACCGGCGCGCTCTTTACCGTCACGGCGCCGGGGAACACCGAACAGCGCGACTATACCATCACCGTTGAAGCTTCCGGCGGAGGCATTACGAGATCAGTGGATGTTGTGATGGGAGTGACGGTCATTGACCCCAACTTCAAAGAGTTTTAAACAGCATTGACTATCAATACAAAAAAGTTCCGCTAGATAGCGGGGCTTTTTTGTATAAAAAATAGTCCCGAGGGTATCGGGACTCTAAAGAGTACAAAAAGAACAATATTACAAAGGAGTCCCCCTTGTATATGGAGGGTACCCAACTTTTACTTTTTGATCTTGGTGTATGATATAATTTTTTTATGGATGTTATTAAGTTTATTTGTGTCGCAGTGATGGTTTTTATACATGCCCACCTTGCGCTGGTCGCGGATAAATATTATGTGATAGCTGAGACCAGTGGGTTTTTTAAAATAACAGATCAGCTTATGTTCATCGGTCTGTTTATTACAACACTCCCAATGCTCGCCGGTTATGTTTTCAGAATGAATAAGCGCTATGAGTTTGAGAAAATAATAAAACTTGCAGCCCTACTCTCTTTTCTTGGATTTTTCATGAACGTGGTTACGTGGGGAGTAGACTATACCTTTTCATGGAATATCCTTCAATTTATATCATTGTCGTTCGTCATTATTGCGATATTGGTGGAGTTCTTTTCGATATACGGAGTTTTTTTGTTGAGCCTCGTAACAATTTTCGGGGCCGAATTCTTAAGGAGTTCCTTGTCCGCTTTCAGTGATAATTATTTTATAAGCATTTTTATTGGCGCCGCTGACGGTTCTGCATATTGGGCGTTTTTCCCGTGGTTTGGGGTAGTCGGCCTTGGCTTCTTGTTTGCTCATTATCAATTAAAATTTAAAAATAGCTCGTCATTCAGAACAAATGTAATGGTTGGCGGCAGTTTGCTTGTTGCTGCCGCTTTTTTCCAAGGTAAAACGGGCCCGGAGCTTGGTCAGTATTCCGTGTGGAGTCCGAGCATATTTCAACCTGAAACCTGGTTGATTTTGGTGATTATAGGATTTTCCTTAGCGCTCCTTGTTCTTGGGAATACTTTTTTTAATAAGGTTCGCCACAGCAAGTATGGTATCATCAATAGTTATAGTAGGGGAATTTTATGGATCTACATAGCACAGATGTTTGTGAGCTATAAGTTGTCTTTTTTGGTAAAAAGTTTTTTTACGGTAAATAAACCCTCTTTGGTTTATTTTGCCTTCATTATCTTCATGTTTGGATTTAGCTGGTTGGTGGGTGTTTTGAGCATTAAGTTACTGCAAGAAAAAAAGATGACTATTGTTCTAAGAAAAATAAATGGATAAAAATTTTTACTACAATAATGATGTGTGCGTGGTGGGAATCGGCTGTATTCTGCCGGAGGCGGATAATCCGCCTGAGTTTTGGGACAATCTTTTGGAGGGCCGTTGCTCGATAAGAAAAATGCCGGAGAAAAGATTTAAAAGCCGACTTTATTTAAGTAGTAATAAGAGCGCTGAAGATAAGGCATATTCCAATCAAGCCGCCTTTGTGGAAAATCCTTCATTGTTTAAAAAACATAAAGGAAACAGGTTGCAGGCGATGGCTCTTGAAGCAACGAG
>JANLHL010000044.1 GCA_024654535.1 Candidatus Roizmanbacteria bacterium
TAAACACACATAATATGAACGAATCAAATCTACACTTCATTGGGCATCACGGAGATATCGGATTATGGCAATCCGATAGTCTTCCAAAAGATGTAAAACTTATTAAAAACCATGACAATATTCTCCATAGAGGTGAAGGCATACATGCTCATACTTTTGATATGTCCTCTGACGTAGAAATCTATGAAGACAAAGACGGGAATAGATGGTTCGTTGTTGGTGAGAATGGAGCAACTATTACACACGAAGAACATAAAATCGAAGTGTTCAATCCAAACACCATTATCAAAACAATCATCGAACGTAAGAGAAACCCATATACTGGAATGATCGACCAAGTTGTTGATTAGTTATTAGTATGCAAAACTTTAATTCCCGCCTCCGTGCCCGCCTCTATGACCGCCTCCGTGCCCGCCTCGATACCAGCCTCTATACCCGCCTCCGTGCCCGCCTCTATACCCACCTCTATACCCACCTCGATACCCACCTCTATACCAGCCTCTATACCCGCCTCGATACCCGCCTCTATGACCGCCTCGATACCAGCCTCCATGACCGCTTAGAACAAGTAACGGGGATTAAATAAATAAAATATATGAGTAAAATATTTAGAGGAGTAACATCTGACACAATAGAGCTAACACAAAAGCAAGAGAATTTTCTTGATAAACTTTATGAAGAAGGATTAAAAGAAGTTTTTGGAGAAGATGGACACGGTGCTTTTAAGGAAACAAATGAAGCTGATTTACTAAAAGCAGGGACAAAATTCATTGAAACATTTGTTAAAGAAAACAACGAACAGTATAATTTTATCGTAGCGACATCTCCCTATAATTCTCGGATGAGAGCGAAAGAATTAGCTGGTGGAGATTTAGAAAAAGTGACCGTATTATCCTATCCTTGGGTTTCGGATTGGCGATTCGTTAAGTTTTACTTGGTCCTGGAAGAATTTGATAATCTATCCGACGAAGAACGTGATTTATTACAACAAAATAAAGAATACGCAGAAATCCTACGCTCAGGGATTTATGATATAGTAGTCGCTCATTCTGATAACAACAATCAACTAACAGCCTTCATCTCTCCAACTTTCTCGTGGGTAGAAACCGACGAAGACGGACGACTACACTCACTTACAGAACCTGCCGTTGCTTGGAGAGACGGATATAAAGAATATGCGATTTTGGGAATATTCTTTAGTGAAGATGTCTGGCGGAAAATAGTCAATAAGGAATTGTCCACAAAGGAAATAATGGAGTGGAAAAACGATGACGAAAAAGCTGCGATCCTTTCTGTATATGGCACGGAATGGTTAATTGAATCGTACGGAGCGCAGAAAATCGAAACAGTAGCTTTATCGCAAGAGAATGCAGAAGACGGTAAGTTTTACTTACCTGTTGGGACTGGAGAATACCACCTATACTTAGTCGATAAAATATTCCCACAACCGGAGTATTTCGTAGGCTACGTCTGCCCGTCAACCGGTCGTAAATACTTTGAGTGCGTACCACAAGAAGAAGGTCAAAAAGGCGTACTCGCATCGATGGCGTGGAAGTTCCATACAGATAAAGATAGTTTTAAGAATATGAAATACCACGCCTAGTATGCAAAACTTCTATAACCACTTCAGTACCC
>JANLHL010000046.1 GCA_024654535.1 Candidatus Roizmanbacteria bacterium
GATAAGAACAAAAGAGCGCAAAAAAAGGTAAAGTGATTTATATGGCTCGGTTCCGTCAGGTTTCATAAATATAATAACATAATGGCAACAAAGAAGAAAACAAAGAAGAAACTACCCACTATCGGTAAGCTAAAATCAACGGCAGACCGGACGGTACAGGATTATTTCAGAAGAGTAAAAGAGAAATGCGAACTATGTTTCCACGCATACCAAGTAGTGCATCATTTTATTCCCAAAAGCTTATCTAACTATTTACGCTATGACCCGATGAATTTTATTTACATTTGTAGCAAATGTCATTCAAAATTCCATTCGTTCCCCGATCCTATGATTGGCATAAGAGTAGAAAGAATAAGGGGCGACAAATGGGTAGAATACATAGAGAAACACAGGTATTTACTCAAAAAAGACAACAGAGCTGAATTGAATGGAATTATTGAGAAATATAGGTTATCCACAGTTTAGGTATAGACAAGCTCTTTTTTTTCTGATAGTATATAAATATGTATACGAAAAAAACAATTAAAATGTTTACTTTTGTGTGGAACTTCGGTTCCTCTCAAAAACAAGCGTTTTCGTATACTGCAGATTTCCGCCTCTAAAAAGGGCGGTTTTTTGCGTCTATCGTTAAAAAACAAGGTGCTTTCAGGGTATCACCAAAGAAAAACTACCCTGCAACACAATCTCTCTCTCCGATCTTGCCGTTTGTCTATACTGTAGATAAACGATAAGCGCGGAGAGTCCTTCACGGCGAGGATTTATGAGATTGTGAATACTGATATTATTCTTAACAACATAACAAAAAAAGGTGTCGTGCTAATACGGCAAGAAAGTAGACATATTCAATATGTTCAATATGTATGAGAAACTGGAAAACAAGTATTTACAAAAAAACAGTAGGTATTTCTTTAGAAAACTACCAATGGATAATTAAAAACAAGAAGAAGAAGTCTATCGCAGGTATGGTAAACGAAATAATAAATAACGCTAAGAAAATATGAAAGCACTAACAATGAGGGGGATTCAAATAACAGAAGAAGTAGCCGCACTATTGGATGAGCAGAAGGATTCTCTTGGAGAAGATATAAATAAGATAGTATCTGATTTAATTATAGCCAAGTACGGAAAAGGTAAAAAGAAAATAATAGATGCTTGCGAGCACAGCTCGCAGGAAACAGCAGACCTTATAAACATATTCAAAACCATAAACCCCACTATTAACTTCGGAAACAAAACAACGAGGAAAGCCGCCGGAGATCTTATCAAGCAATTCGGTAAAGAAAAGGCGTTTGAATATGCTACCTACGCAGTATCGGTTTTTGGAAAGCCCTATGCGCCTGTGATTACAACCCCGTATGAGCTTCGAGAGAAATTATCAAAGTTAGCGGCGTTCCATACTTCAGATAAAAACAAAAAAGAAAAAGTAACAGTAACAAAAACATTTTAATATGCAAATAATCAAATTGATCGGCGGAAGTGAGTATGTTTTATCAGACGAGGAAGCGGAGAAAGTAAAAAGTGCCGTGCTGAAAGGAGGGTTTGTACACATCTCAAACGGCGATATGATAAACACTTCTTCGATTTCAAAAGTAGGTGCGCTTGAAAAGGTAAAGTCGTGGGGAGGATATGTTTTAAGAA
>JANLHL010000049.1 GCA_024654535.1 Candidatus Roizmanbacteria bacterium
TGCTCTAATGCCTGTAAATTCGTCTTTTAGTTTATAAAGCGATGTTTTTGTTTTTTCATAGTCTACAATATGGAGCTTTTGAGCCTGTTTAATAAGAGCAATATCAGTAGATTGCTTAACCTGCAATTCAAGTATTTTGTCTATTTTTTCTTCTAAGTCCATTATAAAATAGAATTATCAACATAGGTTATCCATATTTTCCATTTTCCTGTTGTCATAGAAGCATCATCCCAATTAGTGTTTGGGGTAACATTAAAATAAACAGAGTAGTCTGTAGCCATAAGAGAGTCAGAAAAAGTGGCAGCAACAACCCCTCTGGAGTATTCTCCTGCATCGTCACATGTTATCAAAGCTCTAAATTGGGCACCTCCAGAAGCTGTGCCCATGCTTACTTGTCCCGTCGCAGCTCCGGTAGATAAATCCTCTGTACATTTGATAATAATTGCTGTTGGGATAGAATTGGCTGGAATTATTGCTGTCCCGCCAAGCTGAATTCCCTGAATAGTCATGTTATTTTGAGTATTATCAAAAGTATAATCTACTTCTGTTGAACCACCAACCCCGACTGTATATTCAACTGTTTTAATATACTGTGGACGTATAATATCAACAACTTTTCCTATAAATCGTGTAAGCCAATTATATTGTGAAGGATGTATCATTTATTTAGTTTTATTTTATTAGCCTATTCTATAACAAATAAAAGTTCCTGCTCCCGTGCATTTAACTCTGAAGAGTCCTGTAGAGTTATCAGTTGCTGCAGCATTTGCAGAACCAATTAAGGCTTTTCCAACAATGGTTATGCCCACTGAGGCTACAACGGTAATAGTATCAACCAATGCCGCACTTGTGTTTATAATTGAAAAATCAATTGCATCTCCGGTAGTAAATGTTGCGGGTAATATAGCAGCAAGAGCTACACCAGTAGGAAGAGTATAATTTTGAGTGGCACCAGCAGCATGGTTGCCCACGATAAGTCCTTTTACTAAGGTAGCTTCATCTATAGTTGCGGTGGTAGTCATTCCTCCCGGAACAGCTTGATATTTTGAAGTAAAAAACCCTCTGTGAATAATTCCTCCTTGTATGGTTGTAGCTACTCCTGTAGTGAGAATAATATCTCCAGTAGCACCAAGAGCTGTTGGACCTGTTGTAAGAGCTATTGGCCCTGTATCTCCTGCAGTTGCACAAGTTCCGGTAATAAGAGATACTGTTCCTGAGTTTCCAAGTGTTGCAACTCCTCCAGATTCTATACTTGTATCGCCTGAGGCTGCACTT
>JANLHL010000050.1 GCA_024654535.1 Candidatus Roizmanbacteria bacterium
ATTATATCAAAGTTAGTTCAATAATTATGGGATAATAAATAGGCAAAAAGACAAAAAAAACACGTCGTTTGTCTTATTTTGTAGACCTATAACTTTTAACTCAGTGAGTTGAAAAATGTGTTCGGATTAACTACCGGAAGCCCACGCTCATCTGTAGTCAAGTGGGTACGTTTCTCAGTCTTAACCACAGAGAATGATCCTGGTTTAAGTTTAATATATCGAATGTGCAGTAACCCATATGACCAACCATCCCACCCATGGTCATCACCCTCGGCAATGTCATCTAATTTGGTTTCATGCCATCGCAACTTAGGGAGTGATGTAGTGATATAGGGACAATTTTCAGTGAAAAGTGAGTAGGGCAAGTCATCAGGAGCAATAGAAAGCCAGTTGTGAGTGGTAGCAATCCGAGTCACTCTATTTTTTGCACTTCTGGTTAAACTAAGCCAGTTAACGCCTCCATTAAGTTGTTTCCACCTTTCCTCCATCAAGTAACCAATTGCCTTACTGCCATCAGATTGCCTGTCTAACATGGCTGAGTCTGGATAGCCTTTATTTGGTCTGATACCCAATTCTTTGCAATCATTGTAAATAATCTCTGCCCATTCATAGGGTGACTTTTCATTCCCAGACCATTCTTTGAACGTAATCGTTCGATTAAATGTTTGTCCTTGATAGATCACCGGCATAACTGCGGTGAGATACGCTGCGAACTTACTTTTATCAGAAAAACCCCAGTCCATTGAGAGTATGACAGCAAACTGTTTATCAGGTATGACTGGTTTAATGATGTGTTTTAGACGTGAAAATATCTTGAATGCCTTATCCTCTGCAATCTCCCAATTACCCTCTAAATATGCCTTCCTAAGACGTTCTGGCAGGTCTTTTAATCGTTCGGCGTACTCTGAATCAGCCGCCATCAGTGCTTGGTTGTCTGAAACAAAGGCTTGGACAAAATGAAAATCATTCGGGTTTTCATCATCAAGGAATTCTCTATCAATAAATACTCGCTTAACTTCATCATGTCCAATACCGCCTGGATTGCCAGTTAAAAACATTCTTGGCTTGATAAGAGGATTGGTAGTACGCAAAGATGACCGCAAAATCTTAATTACTTCGTACTCATGTTGCGTGACCTCATCAACTGAAATATCATCATATTCTCTACCCTGGTAGGTATACACATCATCAGTGTGTTGGAGATAAGAAAACTCAGTGGTTGACCCATTGGGATAATAGATCGTTTTCTCTGCCTTCTTATACCATTCAAAGGTTTGGGGATATTCTGAAAAAAACTTACGGATATGATTGGCTAATAACTCAGGATATGTTTTTCTAACAATGAGTCCATGAGTATTTTTGTATTTTAATCTGCGGATGATCTCTCTGGCTCTGATGGCGTAACTCTTACCGCCACCCTTGGCACCACCCATAAATACAATTGGATAAATATCACTTGCCTTTAATGCTTCCCGTTGTTTGGGTTGTAGTGTTATCCTCAACTCCATAATCGGTTATTATAACCTGAAGTGGCTCACCGCCTGAAGTAATATCAGTCTTTGCACTTGGAAACTTGTCCTTGAGCTTAAGAGCAGTTTCTAAATATTTATGTCTAGTAGAATGGTCTGCTACCTCAACAAAATTGTCTCCTGTTCCAAATATTCTGTTGGCATTATCCAATCCATCTCTTAACACAGTTAGTAGATGATCATCACTCATACCCATTTCATCCATTAAATCCTGGATCAATTTCTTAACGCTAGGATTTTCAATGTTTTGTTTTGCTGCCACAGCGGTGTTTTTACTATATCCTGCTGCTACTGCTGCTTTATAATCACTCATCCCTGCAACCTTATTTTGAACGTATTTTCTAGCTCTAGTTGATACTTTCGGTTTGGATGTCATAGAAACCTTCCTTGCGAATCCCTTTGCCTTCTAAGATAGTTCTTGTCATATGAAAAATGACAACTGATACATAATACTAACCAGTCACTTCTGTCTCTTTTGTATTCTTTACTGATGTTTGCCCAATGTAGTTTAGTTCTGCCATCCACTGCTATTCCAGGGTTTTCCCCACAGAACTCACATACATCAGGCTTAGTAAAATTCTTGTGCATCCACACATGAACACCACCTGGGGTTATAGTGTCTCCTACCCAAAATCTGTTTAGACTACCAGTTTTTAGCTGATTTTTACCCCTACAGGAGTTACTACAAAATTGTCTTTGTTGAGAGATGTAAGACTTAAAACACTTATCACAAGTCTTGCAATGTTTAGCTATCGTCTTAGGGGGTCTTTTTTCTTTTCGCATCGGTATGTTGCTTGCCATATTTCTTTAACTCAATTCCTCTAAATGTTAGTTTTGTTGGTTTATCAATGAATACTAATCCCACTGTTTCAGCCATATCTTTAAGTGATTGAGCGTATGCTTGGTATTCTTCATCACTCACGCCAATGGTTGAAGGAATATATCCAGAGTTTTCTGCCAATCGGTAGTAGTTGATAAGTTTTTCGACAATATTCATTGATTGACTACTTTAATTAGTGGTTTAATTTTCACACCCATAAACTCTAATTCATCATCTTTGGGATTGACGTTTTGAAAGTTGAAGTTTTTAGCGATTTGTTTGACCTGAGTTCGAAACCAATTGAAACAGTCTTGGGAAACAGTGATTTCTTTCGGCAGTTCTCCGGTGAGGAATGTAGTTAGTTGAATGTGGTCTTGAATGTGTTGGAGTGTGTACTTTGGTTGGGGAGTTGGTTCGCTCATACTCAGTATTATATCACTTAATATCAAAGTGATTTGTCTAGTAAATCCTCATTTGGTATCGCTGAAAGCTACCAAATATATCTCCCTTATGCTCACTCCCTTTGGGCTGTTCTGGGGTGTCTGTGAGGGGTTCTGCACCTAGTTTTTTAAGCATCCACTCATCAAAACTAGCACTTCTATGCTCAATCGGTTGGGAGTGCCAAAAACCATCTTCATCAAACTTTTCAAAAATATACTCGCCTAGTTTATATTTCATTCTTTCTCCTGTTCTGGTGTGAGTGCTAAATCTTTCTTAACTTGTTGTAGTAATACTGGGTGTCGCTTATCAATAGCTTTGTAAAGTCTTTCCCTCTCC
>JANLHL010000053.1 GCA_024654535.1 Candidatus Roizmanbacteria bacterium
TTTAGCGCCACCGCCACCAGTAAAAAATTTAAAAATAGATGTTAACCAGTTCATACATACACCTTATGCAAATCATCACCGGGAGAGGCATCTAATTGACGGCATTTTTCACAGAGCCGATGCCCTGAATGAGTAGACAAAAAGCGCCGTTTACAATGATTGTTCATACATTCACGCATTTTGAATGTACCAGTAAGAGGCAAAATTTTATGAGGCTTAACCCCTACAAAATCAGTCATCAAGATACCCCTATATCCGTAGCAATAGACAAATATTTCCGCGTTTCATCAGGAAGTGCAGCTACATTTAAACCGCCATGTTTAGTCAAATGTTTCCGCATATTACCCGGCCCCCAATTATATGCAGCGATAGCCAGAGGCCAGCTATTAAACATCTTAAAAAGTTGCGCCAGATATTTACCAGCGGCATCTATAGATTGAAAAGGGTCTAAAGGATCAATGCCAAAATCCTTAGCTGTAGCAGGCATAAATTGCATTAACCCTTTAGCACCGACTAGGCTAACAGCGGCAGGATTATAGCGGCTTTCCTGATAAGCAACTCGATTTAAAAGGTCAGGAGGCAAACCATATTTTGATTCAGCCGATGCAAAAGCCGCTAAAAAAGGCGCTGCACGTTTACGGTTTATTTCAGGAATAGCCCATGCAGTCACGGCAAAACCCCCAGCAGCGATTAATAAAAGTATACTTGCAATTATTCGCCAGTTCATATTAGACGCCTAATAGCTAAATTGTTGTCCTGTTGCTATGTATGAAGTATTAGCAGTAACAATAAAACTTTTTTCTGTTTCTTCAAAGCGTAGAAAAGTCATGGCAGATGGCGTATAACTATATTTAGAAAAAGGTTTCGTGCCGTCAAGAGAAAATACAAATCCCGACGAACCTGTACCTCCCCCCATAATAAAAATACCGGCTTTTTCTAAAAACGCTATTGTAGCAACGCTAGTTAAATTTGCATAAAAAGAATTGGTCCAGTTCACAGCATCAGTGCTATATAAAAGGGATGATCCACCGCACACTATCCACGTGTCATTCCCAAACGCAATGGGGCGCTGGTAGGCGATTGGAGCAGCGACAGCTACAGGGAAAACACCTGTACCTGTAAGCGCGTCATAAGATAATCCTTCATAATATGTAACTGCACCACCTTTATAGGCTATCCATTTACCGTTTAAATAAGCTATAGCTGTAAAGGCACCAGCACCGTATGAAGCACTAAAAGCAAATGTTAAAAAATCAGATGATTTAGCTATAAAAGCTGAACCGTCACTATTTTTACCACCTGTAACGTACAAGTCACCGTTTGATTTATCGCAAAATGAATTTGTAAATTGGTAAGCAGCGGTTATAGGCGTTTCAGTAAAAGTTATTCCGTCAACAGAACGCCATACATGCCCTTGCGATGCATATGATCCTATAACAGCGACATATTGACCGTATGTTTCAATACATTCAAGAGCAGCGCCTACCGAACCAGTAGCTAATAAAGTCCAGTTTTTTTGATCGCTGCTAGAATATATATTACGTGTGCCGGTGTGATAGCCAAAATATTTATTGTAATATGCTGAATAAACAATTTGCGTTAATGCGGTTATATTAATACGCTGCACAATCGGATTTAA
>JANLHL010000002.1 GCA_024654535.1 Candidatus Roizmanbacteria bacterium
CATACGATTTACAATAAGCTACATATTAAACATACGCCTTTAGGTAGGAAATATATGAAATCATCTGTTAAAACACAAAGATGTAGTGCCGAAAATTGAAACTCTAAAACTATAATCAATTGAAATAATTAGAGATACGACTTTTGCTTGTCGAACTTGGGTTAAGATACTTTTTGCTAAGTTTGTACGCCTTCTATGTCAATCGATACCGCCTATTGGTATTAGACTCAAAAATAGGTTTAATGCCTATTTTTCTGATACCATGATAATTACCAAGTATCATGGATGTAAGTACGAAGTGGATATTGGTGAGCATATTGGCGGTTGTTTTTACTTTTTTTCAGAATATGAACCATTATTTGAGAGTTGCTTGTCTAGTCTGCTTAAAGAAAAAAATCCTAATTACTTTCTTGACATTGGTGCCAATATTGGCACTTACACAGTATGGAGCGCTAAGTATGTAAATCATGTTTATGCGTTTGAGCCATCACCAACAATCAGAGAACGATTAAATAAGAATATAGAACTTAATCATTTAAATAATGTAACTGTGGTAGATAAGGCAGTTTCTGATACTAATGGTGAAAGTTGTTTTTTTACAAATTTGCGCCCCGATAATATGGGGGTTGGTAAAATATTTAGAGCTGGTTATGAAAGGGAAGAAGAGCTAAAAATAGTCGTTGAAACTATAACATTGGACTCATTTTTTGAAAAGTATGTTATGGAAGGTGTTGGTGTAATCAAAATTGATGTTGAAGGTGCAGAGCTTAAAGTTATTGAAGGTGGTGTAGATGTTTTGTCGAAAGACAAAGCACCTACACTATTGATTGAAGTGCATCCACAAGAGTTGGAAATGCTAGGAGACAGCCAAGTAGCGTTGGTTAAAACTCTAGAAACTTACAAGTATACAGTACATGATATTAGCGATCATACCAAAATTAGTGCTGTATCTCTAAACAGTGATTATTATAGCAAACACTTTTCAATCATCTGTACAAAAGAGTAGAATAAAGGCTCATGTAGGCAATTTAGGAGAGTGTACAAAGTAATTTAGTTAGCTAGACCTTCAGAAAGGGAACAGCTTTTTTATATGATAATAAAAAGAGAAGTACTTTACATATCTCATCAATTTCCTAAGAACATAATTGATAATGAAATCAATTATAATTTTGTGAGAATCAAAAATGCATCAAATTGCTTATCTTTGTCATTTGTACCCATCTATAACGCAGACATTTGTTTTCAACGAAATTCAAGAACTTAAATCTAATAAAGTGGCCTTACAGACTATTGCATTTAAACAGCCTGATAAAAAGTCTTTTAAGGTGCTTATGCCGGCAATGCAAGCAGAAGTTAGATGTACCATTTACATGCCAGCCTCTTGGTCATTGACGAGTTTAAGATCGCAGCTAGAAGTTTTAGTGCATTTCCCATGGCGTTATTTTACCATATTATGGCAAACATTGAGAGGGCCTTATATGGGATTTTCAAGTCTCAAACTGCGAATTCACGCTTGTCAAGACTTTGTAAGAGGAGTTGATCTTGGAATGTTTCTGAAGCGGAATGGGTTCTACCATATACATGCAGAGTTTCCAAACCATAGCGCTACGTCAGCCTGGGTTGCTCATAAAATTACAGGAATACCTTTTAGCTTTAGAAGTTACACTTCGTATAATTCACAAATTATTAAAAAGAAAATTAAGGATGCAAAGTTTGTTCTTTGTTGTTCAGAGTATGACAAAAACAGACTGCTATCTTATAGTAGTAAACATTATAGTGATAAATTAATTATAGACGTGTTGGGTATTGATGTTGATAATTGGCAACCGTGTGAAAGTATTAAAGAAGTCAAGGGTTTGATTTTGTGTGTCGCCTCTTTGGGAGATAAGAAAGGGCAGGAATACCTCATACGTGCTTGTCAAATATTGAAGATAAAAGGTGTTCAATTTAAAGCTTTAATTGTTGGTGATGGACCTGACAAAGAAATGTTGACTATTTTAATTGAGAAGTTAAAGCTTAGAGAACATGTTAGAATGCAAGGCTTTTGCACACATTCTGAAGTTAAATATCTTATGCAAGAATCAACAGTTTTTTGTTTGCCGTGTATTAAGACAAAGCTAGGTGATACTGACGGGATTCCATTTGTTCTGATGGAAGCTATGGCGTTGGGGAAAACCTGTGTTTCAACTACTGTATCAGGGATTCCGGAACTTATAGAGCATAGAATTAACGGTTTGTTGGTAAAAGAACGTGATCCTGCATCTCTTGCATCAGCCCTGCTGGAAGCATTGGATAACAAAGATTTAAGATGCCGTATTGGGAAGGCGGCACGAAAGAGTATTCTTTCAAAATTTGACATTCATAAAAATGTGGCAATAACGTCTAAATTTTTCATTCAGCCACAAAAACAATACAAGAAATTATGATTGTTTTTTTGAATATTGATATTTTATGTGCATAAAGCGGCAAATCACTTATACGTACCGTCTTAGGAGGGGAATATGTCAATACGCGTAAACATTGGTTGTGGGCAATCACCTACAGATGGCTGGCACAATTACGATAATTCATGGAGTATACGTTTCGCTAGAATACCACTCCTATGTCAAATTTTGTTTAAGTCTAGTCTTTTTTCGAAACAACAACGAGAGTTCGTTACGTTTGTCAAGAAATCACATATTAGATGGGCAGATGCAAAGAAATGTATTCCTGAGGAAAACGGAACAGTTGATGTTGTCTATAGTAGCCATATGCTCGAACATCTTGACAAAGAAGATGCTAGCAAATTTTTAAAGAACGTGAGAAGAGTGCTTAGAAGTGGTGGTATTGTGAGAATTGCAGTCCCTGACATTCGGCACCATGTTGAAAATTACCTTCAAGACGGTGACGCGAATAAGTTTATTGATAAGACTCTTCTATCCAGTAGTAATCCTAAAACACTTTTTGAAAAATTGAAATACTTAACTGTTGGAGATAGACATCATCAATGGATGTATGATGGCAATTCCTTATGTCGTTTACTATCTTCAGAGGGGTTCATCAAACCATGTGAAATGAAGGCAGGAACTACCATGATTAAGTACCCAGAGCCTTTAAATCTTGAAGAAGGTATGCCAGAAAGCATTTTCGTTGAAGCCTTGAATCCATAATTTATGATAAACAAGCAAGTATTCATTGTTAACTTGGAAGTATCTAAGATTTTCTCATAATTATAATGAAGTAGAGCAAGCACGGAATATAGCTCATGGGTTAAAAGTAGATGCTTTTGAAGTATTTAATGGTTGTGTTGATAGCATTGCTGCGTTTGGACGTGGGAAAGAATATGACTAAAAATATGGACGCTCTGATATAGATGCTCCAATATTTTGTACAAGTATCTGGAATAGTCTTTTTATCAATTCTGATGGTTCTATCATGCCTTGTTGTCAAGCTTTTCGTGCCAAGGATGTTTTTGGCAATATCCTTGAAGACGATTTTGACAACATATGGAATGGGACAAAATATATTGAAGCAAGGCGATTATTTATTAAAAAATCAGGTATCTATTCACCGCAAAGACGCAAAGGACGCAAAGTTGATATTTAAAAGAAATACTGATGTAACGATTATGAGAACTGCATATTTTTCTGACAAATAT
>JANLHL010000004.1 GCA_024654535.1 Candidatus Roizmanbacteria bacterium
ACTACATTTCATCCAGTGCCACCCAGCGCTGCAGAAGGAAAGTATGAAACAGGCGATATACAACGAGTATACTGGACAGATAACTTTAATGAATTAAGAAGCTTTAACACTCAAGATCCTTTAGGCTTTGCTTTGGACTTAACCCTTTTAAACATTAAGCCTAACCTTGATCTATCAGTACCAATATTACAAAAGATCAATGATTCTGGAGGCATTATTAGTGCAGGAGTTTGGCAATGTGCTTACAGACTTAAAAATACAGGAGGAGCAACAACCACATACTCAAAATGCAGCAATGTTGTTTCAGTTATTAATGGTCTTCCTGATTCCACCTCTTTTAGAGACTATGTTGCCAATAATGGGCCCTTTCCTTCAGGAGCAGCTAAATCAATTACTTGGCAAATTGATGGTTTAGACGAAGACTACGATAGGGTTGAAATAGTTGTATTATTTAGACCTGAAAGAACAAGCATTCCAACAGTAGATCTTGTATATGATGAACCTATTCCTGCGGGAGGAACCTTTAAATTCACTTACTCAGGAACAGAAACTCACACTCCTATAGACTTAAATGAATTTTTAAACACAGGAGATACTTTTACACACTGCAAAACAATTGTTTCTAAAACAAATCAATTACTTGCAGGCAATGTAAAAAATAAAACTTTTGATGTAGACTATGATGCAAGAGCATATAGATTTACAGGCAATGCGGTCTCTACAATAAGAAAAGCTGTTATAGTAGATACTCAGGCAAATCCCACAACCATAATTGCAGATGATGTCCTCACAGGGGTTCTCTCTGCAGATGACTGGGGAATTTCAGAAACACACGATGCTATTAATCCAGACCAATTTACTCAAACATCCAATGGGTATAGATATCAAGTAAACGGTCTAACTATTGGAGGAACTGGACCAAATATTTCCTATTCTTTTACAACAAGATACTTTACAGGAGATGTAGTGGCAGGATTTAATGGTACTGCAGCTGCACCTTATGGAACTAACTCAAGATTTACAAATCCGCAGCCCGCATCATATACTTTAAACAACAATACTTTTAAAAATAACAATTTTTATGAAAGTATGAAAAGTCCTTATCTGGCAAGTGCTTTTAAAGGATATCAGCATGATGAAGTTTATTCTTTTGCAATAAGATTTTTTGACAAAAAAGGAAGACCTGGATTTGCTAAGTGGATTGCTGACATTAGAATGCCTCTTATTTATGAAGAAAATGTGTGGAATCCTAATGGGTATGACTACCATCCAATTACAGATGTTAATGGATACACAATTTCACCGGGAGTTCATGCACAAAGAATTGGCATATTAGAACCTGTTTTTAATGTAACTATTCCTACAGCCTTACAAGAAGTTATAGGGGGGTGGGAAATAGTTCGTTGTGAAAGAACCTTGGTAGACAAATCAGTTGTTGCCGCAGGAACACTACATGCTGCCACTTGGAGTAGTACAGGAGGCTATTATAATATGATTACTCCAAGAGACTTTTGGACTAGTTATTTATCAGATCCATACTCACTTGCAGCAGTAGCAGCACCAAACTTTCCAGCGACCATTTCAGGACATTATGCTTCTTTTAGATCCCCTGATTTTACTTTTCTACAATATACAGGATTTAATGCAAATGATACTATAAAAATTCTAGGAGAACAAACTCTACCCAGTGTTGGATATAATACTTGGACAACTGGGGCAGCCCTCTCACCAGATGAGTTCATTCTTACAAAAAACTATAAAGATATACAAGTATTAGACCTAGTTAAACCGTTGGCTGCTGGTTTTTACATAGAAAGAACCTTAGGAGCAGGACAGTTTGTTTCTAGAGGAGGAACAGCAACCTCTGCTATTTCAGGCAATCCTGTTAGAAATTATACAGATGAAAGTACAGGAGTGGCTACAACTGGAGACGATGCTGTCTTTTTAGAATGGCCTGCAGATTATAGTCTGGATGCTCCCACAACCGGAGGTTATGGAAGAGGTTTATACTATGCTCTATATAAAAAACCAAAGTGGTCAGGCATCAACTATTATCAAAGTACTCAATATGGTGGAAACTCATATTCTCAGAGATCAAGCAGAAAATACATTTCTTGTGGCCACTTTCAACCTGTTACAAGTATAAGTCCTACCACTACCTTCACGGCAGAACTTTGCGGAGGAGATATTTTTACAAACATTTGGAGTACTCAAAGAGGCATTAAAAACTGGGGTGGAGCTGGAAACAAAAGGGGACAAGTCTATTGGCAACCTGTCCAGTCTATTTTAAACACAGAGTGGAGATACGGCACATTTGTTAATAAAGATGGTATTGACAATACAGGTACTGGAGATAATGATCTTGGAGAAAACTATTATATTCAAACTACTTTTTCTGCAGAAGATAATATTAAAGTAGCCTATCCTAAACCAGCAGTATTTACTGATGTTCAGGAGTATGACACCAGAGTGCATATTTCAGGAGTTAAGATAAATGGAGAATACTCAGATTCTTG
>JANLHL010000012.1 GCA_024654535.1 Candidatus Roizmanbacteria bacterium
TTATCGAACCCTTGGATTTTAGCTTTAGAAAGTTGTTAAAATGTTGTACAATCCAAGCCCATAAGGTGTTATCCTAACGGGAATCGAACTAGCCTTAAAGTTGTTCCATTTACTCTTGCTCTGATTCTTCAAAACCTCCCATCCACTCTGACCCATAAAATTCTTGCACAACCGCACAAGCCAATAAGTAAACAACTTCTTGTATTTCTTTGAGTTTCTCATCAGAACAATTTGGATAATATTTCTTGATTGCCTCGAGTGGTAACATGTTTAATTCTCACCTCCTAAAACAATTAAAATTTTCTATTGTACTTAAAGCCCCATAGTTAATTTTGCTTCACTAAGACAAAAATGATATATTTACATACACTATGACAGAAACAAGAGGAGACGAACCCGTTCTTGGTCCGAGTAGTAATGCACTTGAAGCGTTAAAAAAAGCTACATTTACTGAACCAAAGCATATACGTAAGCCTAATGGACAAGAAATCACAACACGATTAGTCCGTGAAGGTGCTGGAATGGTAGGACTTGAGAATAGAGTTGAGAATCAAGAATGGGCAGGTATCTTTAACCACTACGTAAAAACCGCAGGTGCTTCTCTTCAATTGGGCAGATTGCTCCAGTTAAATGGACAAAAGGTTGACCTGCAACTAATGCTCGATACCGTAATGCTTTCTCATAGTGGTCGCAGACAATATGATGAGGCCACATGGTATCCAGAACAGGTAGATAATGCTACCAAAAAAAGAGAGCTCGGAGATACGCAGATTGGGCTTACGAATTTAAAAAGTAAACATTTACCACCAGAACTTATTGATATGATTTCTGTTCATGGGTTAGGAACGATTTATCCATTCGAGGCTACAAAAACGTGGAATGAAAAATTACCCATGTATCTGGATTTCAGAATCGCACAAAATGCAATGCCTATGGAACAGCGATTTATTGATTTGCAAAGAGGTGTTGCAGCAGGTCGTTATACACAAGATTTTCTTGACAAAACTCACGAGTGGGCTATAGGAAGAGAGGAGGAGTTATTTGAAGCACTTCATATACCTTCTTACGAAGCAATAGCAAGTAATCCACAAAACTTGAAAGCAAGAATTGATACTGCAATAAAAGCGGGTAGGTTCACAGAGACAGAAGTAACTGCATTAAAAGAGACAAAACTTTATAAACCAAAATCAGGAAAAGATGGAGATATAGCTGAAATTGTTGGGCTTAAACCTGAAGAATTCTTAGAAAGATTACATCTACATCCTGAAGATATTAATGATCAACTTCTACAACCTGAACGATGGGAACGTTATATACGAAGACTTTATATAAACGATGCAGAGCAAGGAATTTTTGCCCGACTATCCCAACTACATAGAGACATTGAAGCTGGGAAGGTCGGTAGCGCAGAAGAACTTGACAAAGAGTTTCCTATAAATACATGGTGGGGTAAATATGCTCGTGAGCTATACGATAAGAGACATGGTGTACCACTTCATTCCCGTGATCATAAGCAAATTGGTATAGCAAGAGCAATAGGGTTTTACGGTCAAATTGAACAAGATAGAGTAGAAAGTAAGTTTGGGGACACCTCTCGTTAATTTCAAAATCACTTTTACGATATCTCTTAAAGAGAAGTCTCACCTATGCATACTTATGCAGTTTTTAGTTCTAAAACATAAACTAAATCCGGTAAAAGGCCGTCAGATAGGAATAATCTAAAGAATTCTGGCAATCTGGTTAAGATCACGTCAGGAGCTCCATACGATTTTATCGAACCCTTGGATTTTAGCTTTAGAAAGTTGTTAAAATGTTGTACAATCCAAGCCCATAAGGTGTTATCCTAACGGGAATCGAACTAGCCTT
>JANLHL010000014.1 GCA_024654535.1 Candidatus Roizmanbacteria bacterium
CCTAAAGACTCTAATTTAAACCAGACAGAAATAGACCAGTCCCCTGTTCCGGTAAAAATAGGGGTAGCCCTTGTAATATAGTCGCTATCTGTAGTTTCAAAATCGTAAGCCATTATTTACTCCTTTCCCATTTATCCTCCGAATCGTAGGATTTAATATATAACCACATATAGAGCATCATAAAAAGGAGCAGGAGTAAATAGAGAATAGAGCCTAAAAAAAGTTTCATATTATTCTGTAGCATATTGATATACCCTACAACTTACAACTCCACCATTCACATAATCAGATACACTTCGTATTTTTTTCGTAAGTTCAAAGTTGATGTCTTGCGGTGTTACCGTATTACTGTCTATCGTTTCCCAAGCATTATCCGTATGATTAAATATTTGTAAATATGTCGGAGACTCCACACATGAAAGGCTTGATCTACCTTCCCATTCGACAGTAAAAAACGTTTCACTATCGACAAAGGTCTTAAACTGATGCACCATATTTTGGAGTATTCCCGTCTGACCGACATATACTTCATTTCGTGTAGATACGCTTACTTCTTCCGCATCGGAATAAACAGTTTCAAGGTCGTTGGTATTTGTGGGTAGTCCTACTTCATCCCCTCTTGAATATACTGTATAGCCTGCACTTGGTGAAGGACTTATTGATAAAGATATACTAATCGAAGGAGATAAAGAAACACTAATACTTTCAGATAGTGAGGGAGAGAGAGATGGTGATAAGGAAGGAGATAGGGAAACAGAAGTCATTTCCTGTAATATTATTTTGTCTCCAGTTTCCTGGAGTATATAATCGCCTGTTTCCTGCTTCAAATAGAACATACATATTTATCAATAAATCTCAAATATATTTTTTATTATCTAAAATACACAATAACCATATTCATAATTCCTGTTGCACTACCCACCTTAGCCCAAGTTAAAGTAACTCCATCTGAATCCATAGAAGCGACAACTGCTGTAGAGTTCCATGTCGCATCATCTCCTGTATAAATTATTTGTGAAGTTGAACTATTGGTTCCTGTTGCAGTAAAAAAAGCAAGCGTTGCATAATTTGTTCCATCATAAACACCAAAAGAACCACGATTTGCTAAATTTGGAAGATTCCCAAATATTAAAACCATTTTGGGAGTAAATCCTGCACCAGTATAGGCAACATCACCAGCTACCGCAGAAAGGTCACGCGTGGCATATTTACAAGTGAAATGAGGAATATAAAATAAGAGATTGGCAAGTGTTACTTTTTGTGTTACTGGAGTTCCACCTGGATCATCAACTATAGCCGCT
>JANLHL010000015.1 GCA_024654535.1 Candidatus Roizmanbacteria bacterium
TTTAAAAGAAATACTGATGTAACGATTATGAGAACTGCATATTTTTCTGACAAATATTCTTCTGTTCCACTTTTTTATGTTTTTCTTTGCGATCTTTGCGTCTTTGCGGTGATAAAATAGTTACGCTGAATAGTTACAAAATCAGCAGATATTAGTTTGTCTCCATGTGACGAATGTGGTATTGCCTTAAAAGCGCAGAGAGGTCTGCAATAATAAAATGAATTAATGTTTTGGGAGTGTTATTTGATTACAGTAATTAATTGTGGTACGGGAAATATTGGTTCTACTGTAAATATGCTGAAGAAAGTTGGTGTTTCTGCGGTTGTAGGATCAAAAGTCTCAGATATCGAGAATGCGGACAAACTAATATTACCTGGCGTTGGCGCTTTTGACAGCGGAATAATGCATCTTAATGAATTGGGCATAATCGAGGTGTTAAATCATAAGGTGCTGACAGAGAAAACACCGATTTTAGGTATATGCCTGGGAATGCAATTACTTACAAATGGAAGTGAAGAAGGTACTTGGTCGGGATTAGGGTATATTAACGCAGAAGCCAAAAAATTTTCTTTTCAAGAGCAAGAGTACAGTCTCAAAGTGCCGCATATGGGATGGAATTCGGTTACTATTCATAAGGACAGCCCTTTATTTAAAAATATGTATCAGGAAATGCGTTTCTATTTTGTTCACTCTTATCATGTGGTTTGTAATAATCCAGGTGACATTCTTACGACAACTCCTTATGGTTTTGAATTTGTATCTTCTTTACAACATGAAAACATTATGGGCACACAATTCCATCCTGAAAAGAGTCATAAATATGGAAAACTCTTACTGGAAAATTTTGCGAGGTTTTGATTTATGCTGAGGATACGTGTTATACCGTGTTTGCTTTTAAAAAATGGCGGTTTAGTTAAGACGGTAAAATTTAAACTACCAAAATATGTAGGCGATCCGATTAACGCTATAAAGATATTTAATGAAAAGGAAGTTGATGAATTGATATTATTGGATACAACCGCCACTATATATGGTAAGCCCCCTCCTATGAAAATAATTGAAGAAGTTGCCAGTGAGTGTTTTATGCCTTTGGGCTATGGGGGAGGTGTCCGGCGTTTAGAAGACATTAAAGCAATATTCAATGCGGGGGTGGAAAAGATTGTTATCAATAGTTATGCTTTTGAAAACCCGGATTTTATTCGGCAGGCGGCAGATCAATTTGGTAGTCAAAGTATTGTTGTATCAATAGATGTTAAAAAGGGATTTTTGGGGAAATATCAAACGTGTACACATAGTGGTAAGAAGTCAACTAAACAATGCCCAGTCGATTTTGCCATACAGATGGAAAATGCCGGGGCAGGTGAGATTCTTCTGAATTCTATTGACAGGGATGGCACAATGGAAGGATACGATGTTGATTTATTGAGGTGTGTTTCTGAAAAGGTGGGTATCCCTGTGGTGGCTTGTGGTGGGGCTGGGAAACTGGAACACTTTACAACTGCATTAACAGAAGGTAAAGTTTCTGCGGTAGCGGCAGGCAGTTTCTTTGTTTTTCAAGGCAAACACCGTGCTGTACTAATAAGTTATCCATCGACAAAAGAACTTGAGCGAATATTATAGAAAGGTAAGTAGAATTAAATGCACAGCAACAAAAAAAAATGTCCGAAAGTTGCGTTTATACTAAACATTCCTACGAGCTATGTGCTTCCTCTTCTGGTAAGACTATGCAATGACCAAAGATGGAACTTACATGTATATTTTTGTGGTGTTTCTCATGCTGATAGATTTTGGAATCTCAATATAGATCATCCACAAATGCATGTTTTGAGTGGTATTGCTACTCGTCCACGTGGTAGTCAGTGGTTCACAAATCACTTCAATCTTGGTATTGCTAGAGAGATCTTGAAGCATAATTTTGACGTGGTAGTTGTGGGTGGCTACGCAGTCTTTACCTTTCAAATAGCCATGGCCCTGGCAAAGATCAAAAAAGTTCCATACGTGATAAACACTGAAACTCATACGCACACCTCTTCCAAGGGGTGGATCTTGCACAAATTAAAACAGCGCATCAGATACAAAATATGCCATGGTGCGGCCGCTTTTCTTGTAACAGGTTCACGTGTTAGCAACTATTTAGGCTTTCTTGGAATACCAGAGGCACGTCACTTTGTTTTTCCCAATACCTGCGATGTGAAATGGTTTGCTAAACAATCTGAGAAAGCACGTCGTGAAGCTGATGCCATTCGCAAAAAATTTAGCATTGATACGCAATATATTATTCTGTGTGTTGGTAGACTCGTAAAGGTTAAAAATCTTAATACATTGATAGATGCTTTTTCACTGTTGCCGACTGGATTACTGGAAAAGACTTCTCTTGTGTTTGTTGGAGAAGGCTCTGATCGCCATGAGTTAGAGGAAAAGAAAGAGGTTTTGAAGTTGCGAAATGTCAAGTTTCTTGGACACCAGGAAGGTACAAATCTTGCATCTCTTTATGGGATAGCAAATATTTTTGTTCTATTGTCTACCTTCGAACCTTGGGGTGTAGTAGTGAATGAAGCAGCAGCTTGCGGATTGCCACTAATTCTTAGTCGGGATGTAGGAGCTGCAGATGATCTTTTGGAAGATGGGCGGAACGGTTTTCTTGTTGATCCTCTTGAGCAAACTCAAGTTTCAAAGCATATCGCTTACATTTTGTCTGATGAGATGTTGGCTAAAAAGATGGGGGAGCGTTCTCATCGTATTGTAGAAGATTGGACATATAAACGATGTTATGATGGCTTCGAGCAAATGCTAAGATACTTGGGGAAGCTATGAAATGATAATTTTAAGAAAGAACAGTAAAAGGAATTGGAGTTTGTAAATGCAAAATACAGGAATATCTGAATTGGATTCGGTTAGGTGTTGTACAAGATGTGTTATGAATTCATCGGCGAAAAACATCAGATTCAATGAACTTGGTGTTTGTAATTACTGTTCAGAATATGTCAACCTGCTCAGAGAAAAACAGTATTCTGATAAGAATGTTAGACAGGCGCTCTTAGAGGAGGTTGTAAACAAAATAAAGCAAGCAGGTAGGGGAGAAGAATATGATTGCCTCTTGGGGGTAAGCGGTGGTCTGGATAGTTCGTATACTTTGTATATGTCAAAAAAATTTGGTTTAAGGCCCTTAGTTGTGCATCTGGATAATGGCTGGAACTCAGAATTGGCAGTGAGCAATATTGAAAAACTGGTCACGAACCTGGATGTGGATTTGTATACTCATGTGATAGATTGGGAGGAATTTAAGGGTCTTCAGATCGCTTTTTTCAAAGCTAATGTTATTGATATAGAGGCTTTAACTGACCATGCAATTACTTCTATATTATTTAAATTGTCTCGTAAAAAACGAATTAAATATATAATAGGTGGTACAAACATCGCAAATGAGGGTATGAGGATGCCTCCAAATTGGAACAATTGGGCAAAGATGTTAGATGACAAAAATATTAAGTCAATTTATAAAAAGTTAGGTAATGGATCAAAACTAAAAACATATCCTATGATGGGTTTGTTAAGATACTTTATGCACGTAATTGTTTATAAAACAAAATGGGTATCAATATTAAATTATTTGGATTATGAGAAGGAAAAAGCCACTCAGATTTTAAGTAATGAAACTGGATGGAGGCCATACGAAAAAAAACATTATGAATCGGTGTTTACAAGGTTTTACCAAGGGTATATTCTTCCAAAAAAATTTGGTGTTGATAAACGTAGGCTTCATTTTTCTACGTTAGTTTGCTCCGGGCAGATGACAAGAGAAGATGCATTACACATGTTGGATAAAGATACCTATGATAACCAATTACTTTTAGATGAAGATAAAGAATACGTACTTAAAAAGCTAGGATTTAGTGATGAGTTCTTTGGGGAATATATTAATACACTACCCGTACCTCATAATCATTATCCTACAAATGCGCGAATCCTTGATACTCTTCTTTATTTTTATAAAAAACTTCGTCCTGGTCGACTTTTTTGAAAGTCACATAAAAGAAGTATCACAAGATATCATCCAGAATAAAATACGCGTTTTGGGTATTGTAAAAGGATGAATTAATTAATATTATTTGTATTTCGATTTTTACTGTTAGCAACAAACAGAAGGCATTAAATTGTTCACTCCCTAAGGCTAACTTATTTAATCCTTTGAGGGAAAATTGATGCAATTATGTGTTTTGTTAACTATGGTTACAACCATAATCATCACATCTTTATCCTAAAAGAGGCTCTTTAGGATTTTAAGTGGGTGAGTAGTGTATGTTAAATTTAGTAAAATCAAGTTTCCCCGTTACCAGGAACGCAACTATTTTAAAATAACGTAT
>JANLHL010000016.1 GCA_024654535.1 Candidatus Roizmanbacteria bacterium
ATGTTTTTGCTGGATAGATACATATGCCTTCAACAATAGATACTTCATCAGCGTTGCCGATCGGTATGAACGCGTGTGTGAATCCGAGCTGTTTTGCACAAAGGATAAGTGGGAGTATTCCTCGTATAGTGGTGAGTGCTCCGGTCAGTGAAAGTTCACCGGCAAAAAAATTACTACCGAGTTTTTCCTTTGGAAGCGAATCATTTGCAGCAAGAATGCCTATTGCAATAGGCAAATCGTATACAGTGCCTTCTTTAGGTGTATCGGCAGGCGAGAGGTTTACGATCATCCGATGTTCAGGCACAGCTTGCTGGCTATTTTCAAGTGCGGCTAATACTCGCTCTCTCGACTCTGCGACTGCTTTGTCAGGGAGTCCAACGATTTGAAAAGATGGTAATCCTCGCTCAGAAATATTGACTTCAACGGTCACGAGTACCGTTTTCAAACCGATGCTCGTTGCAGAAAAAACATTTGCCAACATGAAAGGAGTGTATAGTACAGGACTCTCAAAAACGACAGATTATACTCAACACATTAGGTAGTACTATCTGTTTTATAGCGATAAAATTCTTGTATGATTATGCTCATAGAAGCGACAAATGGTACTGCCAAAAGTATGCCGGTAAAACCGGCAATTTTTTCACCAACCAATAGTGAAATAAGTATCGCAAGTTGTGGTATGCCGACTGCTTTTTTCATTACTTGAGGAACGATCAAGTTATTTTCAAGTTGTTGGATAATGATATAGAGAGGAATTGTTGCAAAACCAAGTACCCACGAACTAATAGACGCTACTAGAAAAGCTGGAATGACTGAGATAACGGGGCCAATGATAGGAAATAATTCGAGTATTCCGGCAATAATAGCAAGTGGCAGTGCGTATTTTATATTCAATAATGAAAGACCTATATATGAAAGTACTCCAATTATGGTCATGAGTACTAGCTCTCCTCGTACCCATGCCCCAAGTTTCTTTTCAACCGCATTTACAATTTCTAGTGCTATCTTCGATTGAGAAGGTGAAAGAAATCGCTCGAGCAGAGGTTGCAAATGTTCTATATCTAGCAGTAAGTATAGAGTGAAAAAGAATAAAGATACAATGCCTAGAAGATTGCCAAAAAGCGAAAATACTCCCTTAGTAATCGTAGTGGTTAGGTTCGGCAAATACTGTGGCAGTGAGTTGAGTGGTACTAATTTTTCTGCTGAGATATCTTTACTGTACTGTTGAATGAGGTAAAAAATTTGATTATACAAAAAAATAATGAAATCTTTTATTTGTAGGACTAGCGGTGGGAGTGCGTAGACAATAAAAGATACAAAAAGACTGAAGAAGAGCAGTATGACACCCACAGCAGCAAAAATTCGAGGTATTTTAAAGCGTTCCAAACCATCTACCATGGGACGTAATGCCGACATGAGAATAAATGAAAAAAAGAGCATAACAAAAACGCTTCTGACAATCCACATCAAATACAAGGCCATCAGAAGTCCAATGAAAAATACTATTGTACGTGCTGTTATTTCAACTCTATACAATTGGTTTTTTTCTCGCTCCATATAAAGTATTGTTGCATAGAGAGCGCATGAAAGTCAATCAGAAACAGAAAATAGAGCAAGAATTTAGCTAAATTTGTGGTACTATAACTCAATGGCCGAATTTGTGCATCTTCACACCCATTCAGAGTTTTCGCTGTTAGATGGCTTATCACGTATTGATGATCTCGTTCACAAAGCAAAAGATCTTGGAATGAGTTCTATTGCCCTCACTGATCATGGCGCAATGTACGGTTCGTTTCGTTTTTATCTGAAAGCGCAAGAGGCAGGAATCAAACCTATCATAGGTTGTGAGATATACCACGCCAAAAACTCCCGCTTTGATAAGCAGCAAAAACTTGGTTCTGATCAGTACCATTTGGTCGTATTAGCAAGAAATCTCACGGGATATAGAAATTTGATGACTATTGTGAGTAAAGCCCATCTGGAAGGTTTTCACTATAAACCGAGAGCAGATATCGAACTATTGACAGAATATAAAGAGGGGCTCATAGTATTATCAGGTTGTCTGCAGGGGATAGTGAGTAAACATATAATGCAAGAGGAACCACAAGAGGCAGAGAAATGGGTCCAAAAATTTTTGCAGATTTTTGGTCCAGAACATTATTACCTTGAGTTGCAACGTCATCCTAATTTACCCATACTCGATACAGTAAACAAAGAACTAATACGTTTGTCACGTAAATATGGAATCGGGCTTGTTGCTACAAACGATTCACATTACATAGAAAAAGATGACGCTTATGCCCACGAGGTGTTGCTGTGCATTCAAACGAGAACATCCATGCTTGAAACAAACCGGCCTATGTCTATGATAGATGTTCCTGATTTTTATATAAAAAGTCCTGAAGAAATGGCAGCCCTTTATGCAGACATACCTGAGGCGATAGAAAATACAGCAAAAATTGCGAAACTTTGTAATCTTGAAATTCCGCTTGGACAATGGATACTTCCTAAGTTTCCTGTTCCGGAAAATGAAACCGTTGAAACGTGGCTGAAGAAACTTACATACTCGCGAATACCAAATAGATTCGAACAGACAAATGAAGAAATACTGAAAAGGATAGATTATGAGATTTCTATTATTCAAAAAAAAGGATACGCAGCCTACTTTCTAATAGTACAGGATTTTGTGAACTGGGCAAAAGATCATGGGATAGCCGTAGGACCTGGGAGAGGATCTGCGGCGGGATCTATAGTTTCCTATATATTAGGAATAACCGAATTAAATCCTCTTTTATATAATTTACCGTTTGAGCGTTTCCTAAATCCAGACAGACCGACGCCTCCAGATATCGACATTGATTTCGCAGACGAAAGACGTGATGAAGTATTGCGCTACGTTACTGATCGTTATGGAGAAGATAAAGTAGCGCAGATTATTACCTTTGGTACGATGGAGGCCCGTATGGCGCTAAGGGATGTTGCGCGAGCTCTGGGTTGGTCGTATTCGCAAGGTGATCGTATAGCGAAACTTATTCCACCAAGTAAGCAGGGTTTTCCAGTAACGTTAGACTCAGCCCTTGAGCAGACACCAGAGCTTTCGCAGATGTATAGAGAGAACGATAAAGTTCGAGAGCTTTTTGATGTGGCAAAGAAACTTGAAGGTGTTGCTCGTCATGCATCGGTACATGCCGCAGGTGTGGTAATTGCTGATAAACCAATTACCTTTTACGCACCAATACAAAAGGAAGCCCGTGCGGGTAAAATTATTACTCAGTACGATATGTATTGTTTAGATATGAATGCAGTATCAGATGGGCGCGCTGTCGGTTTGATGAAGATGGATTTTTTAGGTTTGCGCAATCTTACCATATTGGAAAAGGCATTGGGTTTTGTAAAAATACGCGGAACAAGTTTGACGCTACAAGAAATACCACTCGATGATAAAAAGACGTATTCTCTTATTGCTCAGGGATTTACCGTCGGCGTATTTCAACTTGAATCACGAGGAATGCGTAGTCTTGCCCAAGATCTTAAACCAAACAGATTCTCAGATATCTCAGCTATGGTCGCACTTTTTAGACCTGGTCCTATGGCTCTTATTCCCCAGTTTATTGAAGGTAAAAAGGATCCAAAGAAAATTACCTACTTACACAACGATCTCAAGCCTACCTTGGCGGAAACGTATGGCATTTTGGTGTATCAAGAACAGGTGACCGAACTTGCTCATCGTATCGCAGGATTTACATTGACTGAAGCAGATAGTTTGCGTATGGCTATGGGTAAAAAAAAGAAGGAGCTTATGAAGCGTGCACGTGTGAAATTTATTGCTGGTTGCGAAAAAAATGGTTACAAGAAAAGTTTAGCAGTGAAGCTATACGACTTTATTGAGAAATTTGCAGCGTACGGGTTTAATAAAGCGCATTCAGCGAGTTATGCAACTATTGCATACTGGACCGCTTATGTGAAGGCGCATTTTCCCGTTGAATTTATGACGGCATTAGTCACATCAGAGATGACAGGTTCATCTGGTCCCTTACGAGACCAAAAAATTACGCAGGCGTTAAATGAGTGCAAACGTATGGCTATCGATGTACTACCTCCCGATATAAATCGGTCTATTAGTGGTTTTTCTATCGAGGAAAAAGCAATACGTTTTGGATTGAATGCTATTAAAAATGTCGGTTCTGCTGCGATTGATACTATAACCGGTTCACGCGAAAAAGATGGCATATTCATGAGTTTCTCTGATTTTTTGCACAGAGTGGATTTGCGAAGAGTCAACAAAAAAACAGTCGAAAGTTTGATAAAAGCTGGATGTTTTACTATGTTCGGCAATAAAGCTCAGCTTCTCATGTATTATGAGCTCAACATAAAAACTATACAACAGCAAAAGAGCAAACAGGAAGAAGGTCAGTTTGGACTTTTTGGTGAAGCCACAGGATCCTCAAAACAAATAGTAGACAAATTACCTGATATAGCAGACATATCAGAAGAACGTGCGCTTTTATACGAGAGGGAAGTATTAGGTTTCAATGTTTCTATCAATATTCTTGAAAAATATAAACCCATAATTACAAAGAAAGCAACGTGTACCATCGGTGAAGTTACGCCTACTATGGGAGTCATTATATTAGGCGGTGTGGTAAAACAGGTGAAATTTCATGCAACAAAACGCGATAATGCTCAAATGGCATTTGTCACCATCACTGACTATATTTCAGAGATTGAACTCGTTATATTCCCGACTGTCTTTAAAAAGACGAGCGAACTATGGAAACTAGACGAGGTGCTACTTATAAAGGGAAAAGTACAAGACAAGGACGGTCGCGGCGTTGTTCTCGTTGATAAGGCAATAGGGTTGAAACGATACGTGAGGTAGGGTACTATATATACATATGAAGTATGTGGTTGAGTTGGGAAAAAATCCAAAGAGTGAGAAACAAAAAGAACCCCTTTTGCGCGTGTTAGCTGGTTCTAATGTTGGTTTTGAAGTATTGGCACCCATTGTCATATGCTTGACATTGGGGCTTGCTTTTGATAATGTGTTTCATGTAAAACCCGTCTTGACGGTGCTTTTTTTGTTTTTGGGAGTGTTTGGGAGTTTTTATACTATTTACAAAATAATTGAACGAGAGAGAAATGCCTCACGTAAGCATTAAAGCAGAAACCTTATTTCACGTCGGTGCACTACCAGTCACCAATGCGTTGATTACCAGCACTGTGGTAACTTTACTTTTTATTCTCATAGCCGTCTTGTATCAGTATTCAAAGACTGCAAATACTTTGGTAAATATGGTATTAAAAGCGCTATATGATCTGTTTGGTATGGTTTTCCATCACGAGAA
Source organism: Candidatus Roizmanbacteria bacterium (assembly GCA_024654535.1). Classification (GTDB taxonomy): domain Bacteria; phylum Patescibacteriota; class Microgenomatia; order UBA1406; family UBA1406; genus JANLHL01. The sequence continues at coordinate 5,346 of JANLHL010000016.1, forward strand.
ATTACCAGTATTTTTTCCTCTTGTTTCTACATTTTTTTTGTATATTATTGGTTTGAATTGGTTTGGTTTATTACCGGGAGTAGGTTCGATAGGTTTGGTAGAGGGACATGAGAATGGCATAGTGCCTATATTGCGTGGAGGTACTGCAGATTTGAATACGACACTTGGCTTAGCGTTTTTAGCTATCATTTTAGTGCAGGCATATGGTATAAAGTATTTAGGATTTAGGGCATATATACGTAAGTTTGTTAACTTTAAGAGTCCTATAGATTTTGCGGTAGGTTTGCTAGAAATAGTTTCGGAGCTATCTCGTGCAATATCGTTAGCATTTCGTTTATTTGGAAACATACTTGCTGGAGAAATATTGCTCGGAATAGTGGCATTTCTCGTTCCGGTCCTTGCGTCGCTACCGTTTTTGGTTTTTGAGATATTTGTTGGTTTTATTCAGGCTACGGTATTTGCAATGTTGGTCGCAATATTTTTGTCTGTTGCAACGAGTGCTGAACATTAATATATTAGTTCTTTTTGAAAGGAGGTGACACTATGGACACAGAAGCAGTACGTATGATAGCGACTGGTATAACAATGGGTTTAGGATCGATAGGGCCAGCTATTGGTATTGGTATGATTGGTGCCAAGGGTGTTGAAGCTTTAGGAAGAAATCCTGAAGCGCAATCTGCAATTACGACCAATATGATTTTGGCAATTGCATTCGCGGAAGCGGTAGCAATTTATGCATTGGTAGTAGCACTTATTATTAAATTTGCGTGATGGTATGGATAAATTAGGAATCGATCCAAAGTTATTGTTAGCACAGACGATAAATTTTCTTATCGTGCTATTTGTTTATATGCGTTTTGTTCATAAACCGTTTATGAATACGTTAAGCCAGGAAAAGAAAAAGAAACAGGAACTTGAGGGAGCATTGCAAAAGACTCAAAAAGATCAAGAAGCGGTGCAAAAACAAAAAGAAATGCTTGAAATAGAGCTAGAGAGTAGGACAAAAAAAGCGTATACCAAGCTGAAGAATGAAGCAGATGGTATGAAACAGGCTGCTATCAAAGAGGCTCAAGAAGAGGCTCAGCGTATACGTGAACAAAATACTCAGATAATAGAGCGAGATCGTGAAAAAATGATAGAGGATGTTAAGGGACAAGGGGTTTCTATAGCAACGGCAGTACTTGAAAAAGCACTTGCAGGATTAGCTGAAGGTGAACTGAGTAAGAAAGTGACACAGGCGGTTATTCAGAAGTTACCACGTATTCAGAATGAATAAAGCGAGTGATACAGAAAAAGACAGCAAAAGCATCGATCCATCTCGTCTAGAGGCACAAATGGAAAAATTGGCAAAAAATCCTGCCTTTTTGAAGAAAATGGAAAACGTGGTGCGTCGTGAAGAGAGAGTCCTTACAATACGAAGTCCATACGTGCTTAGTGCAGACGAAGTGAAAAAGATAAAACAAAAGCTGGATATTGAATCACGCGTGTCTTTACGGGTGAATATGGTTGTTGATACGTCATTACTGTTGGGTATTATTATAAAATATAAAGATTATTATTTTGATTATTCCTTAAAAGGGCAAATCGCTCGATTGTTTGAAAGTTTAGAGGCGTAATTATGGCAAAAAAAAATACACTAACACAGGAACTATTAACTGAAATACAAAAAGCACGTCCCGCAAACTCACTGGGGAAGAGCGGTGAAATTGTGCAGATTTTTGATGGCATAGTTATCGTTGAAGGTTTACCAGACGCAAAAAATGGCGAACTGGTGATGTTGGGAGACAAAGAGACAGGAATGGTTATGGACTTGCAAGAATTCCAGACAGCCGTTCTTATCTTTGGTGATTACACGACATTGCGAGTTGGCGACAGAGTATTACCAACAAATGAGATTTTAAGCATAGAGGTTGGCTCTGATATTTTAGGACGTGTGGTAAACCCACTTGGAAAGCCTGTTGACGGATTGGGTCAGCTCAAAAAGGGTACAAAACAAGAAATAGAGAAAATAGCTCCTGGTATAGTATTTCGTAAATCAGTATCGGTTCCACTACAAACTGGGATTAAGGCAGTAGATGGGCTTATTCCAATCGGTAGAGGACAGCGTGAGCTTATTATTGGTGATCGATCAACGGGGAAAACTACTATAGCTCTTGATACTATCATTAATCAAAAAGGTCAAGATGTTATTTGTGTGTACGTAGCAATAGGACAGAAAGAATCTACAATAGCACAAGTCGTAAATCTATTGGCTGAAAAGCACGCACTTCAATATACTGTTGTTGTTGCTGCAGCGGCTTCAGACCCAGCATCTATGCAGTATATTGCCCCATACTCAGGTACCGCAATTGCCGAGCATTTTATGAAGGAAGGAAAAGACGTTTTGGTTGTGTACGACGATCTCACAAAGCATGCGTGGGCATATCGTCAGATTTCATTAATAATGAAACGACCGGCAGGACGAGAAGCGTATCCAGGTGATGTGTTTTATCTTCATTCGCGCCTTCTCGAACGCTCATGTCGTTTGGATGAGAAATACGGCGGCGGTTCAATAACTGCATTGCCTATCATCGAAACGCAAGAGGGTGATATAGCTGCATATATACCAACAAATGTTATTTCTATTACCGACGGTCAAATATATCTTGAAAAAGAATTGTTCAACGCTGGTATGCGCCCTGCCATAAACGTTGGCGCATCAGTGTCCCGTGTCGGATCTTCGGCACAGGTGAAAGCTATGAAGCAAGTAGCTGGACAACTCAAATTTGAACTAGCACAGTATCGTGAACTCGCTGCATTTTCTCAATTTGCCTCAGACTTAGACGAGCAAACGAAAAAAACACTTGATCGTGGTGCACGCATGTACGAACTTCTAAAGCAAGGTAAAAATAAACCCTTTTCGCTCGCACAAGAGGTTGTCTCTTTGTGGCTAGGAGTAAAAGGTTATACAGCACAAATATCACTGTCGGATATTGGTCGGTTTGAACAAGAAGCTCTCGAATATTTGCAAGAAAAGAAACCGTCATTATTTGACACTATCGCGAAAGAGAAAATTATTTCAGAAAAAATCGAAAAGGAATTAAAGGTAGTAGCAGATACATTTGTTTCATTATTTGTTAAGAGGGCATCATGAACTTACGGCAGCTAAAAACAAAAATTAAATCAATTCAAAACGTTGGCCAGATTACAAAGGCTATGCAATTGGTTTCTGCAGTGAAAATGAAGAAGGCACAGCAAAAGGCAATAGCTGGAAAGCCATACAGAGACGCTCTCAAACAAACCATTGCAAATCTTGCTCAATCTGCTTCTTTATCAGCAAATCCATTAGCTATTGCGGATAAGAAGGCAATACGCGAATTGGTAATCATCATATCGTCTAATAAGGGTTTGTGTGGAGTATTCAACTATAATTTACTGAAGCACATTCATGCGGTAGTCCAAAACAAAACAGATAATTTTGACAGTATAGTCGTTGGGCAAAAGGCGCAACAGTTTTTGGTACGCTACGGCGTTTCGATTATTGCTGACTTTTCAAAAGATTTGCCATTTGAATCAAATGTGAGCGCATTGTTTCGTATGGCTCGTAAAGAATTTTTACTTGGTCGTTATGCACGAGTGTCTATTGTGTATAACAGATTTGTTAGCAGTTTAGTATATGAGCCGACGCGTGAGGTTTTATTACCACTATCTGAAGTTTCAGTCCCAGTGACCGCACCAGAGAAAGACGAGTTACGCGATTATGTTATAGAACCAGAGCTGAACGAAGTTTTAGAGAGTATTTTTAATTTTTATATCGAACATAAAATACGCGGAGCAATATATGAAAGTGAGGCGTCAGAGCACTCTGCTCGTATGATAGCAATGAAGAATGCTACTGACAATGCACATGAGTTGGTGCATGATATGACATTACTGAGAAATAGTTTGCGGCAGGAGCGAATTACCAACGAGCTTCTGGATATGAATACCGCACGATTAGCAGTTTCGTAAAATATATATGGCAAAAGGTATTATAAAAGAAATACGAGGAGTGGTTGTTGATATTGAATTTGAACAAGACATACCAAGAGTGCACGATGCTCTTACGGTAAAATTTGGGAAAACAGAACTCTTTTTGGAAACAGAATCTATTTTGTCTCCTAATCGAGTTCGTGCGCTTGCGCTGGGTACAACAGATGGTCTGCAAAGAGGCTTGTCCGTTGAAAATACGCACAACCCTATCATGGTACCAGTCGGAAAAGCATCATTGGGACGTGTTTTTAATGTTGTCGGGCAACCCGTAGATGAATTAGGGCCAGTGAAATCAGACAAATACTATCCTATTCATCGACAAGCACCAGCTCTTGTCGATCAAAATCCGAAACCTGAAATTTTTGAAACAGGTATTAAAGTACTTGATCTTCTTACTCCATTTATAAAAGGAGGGAAGATTGCAGTGTTTGGAGGAGCAGGAGTAGGGAAGACAGTACTTATTCAGGAACTTATTAGAAACGTTGCAGAGGAACATGGAGGAGTGTCTGTTTTTGCGGGTGTTGGTGAACGTACTCGAGAAGGAAATGATTTGTGGAATGAAATGAAAGAGACGGGTGTTTTAGCAAAAACTGCGCTTGTCTTTGGTCAGATGAATGAACCTCCCGGTAACCGTGCACGTGTAGCACTCACGGGTGTTACTATGGCAGAATATTTTAGAGACGAAGAAGGACAAGACGTGTTATTGTTTATAGATAATATATTCCGTTTTGCCCAAGCAGGTTCAGAGGTTTCAGCGCTTTTAGGTCGTATTCCTTCTGCAGTAGGTTATCAGCCAACACTGGCCGAAGAAATGTCTGCACTGCAAGAGCGTATCACCTCTACAAAAGACGGATCCATTACTTCGATGCAAGCGGTCTATGTACCAGCTGATGACTACTCAGATCCTGCACCAGTAGCAACATTTGCCCATTTAGACGCTTCGATTACTCTCGAGCGATCGTTGGCAGAACAGGCCCTTTACCCAGCGGTTGATCCACTTTCTTCATCATCGCGTGCGCTGGAGCCTTCTGTCGTTGGTAAAGATCACTACGACGTTGCAAAAGAGGTATTGCGTATGTTGCAACGATATAAAGACTTACAGGATATTATTGCAATTTTAGGTATGGAAGAGCTTTCAGAGGCTGATAAACTTACCGTTACTCGTGCACGCAAGATACAGAGATTTTTGACACAGCCTATGTTCGTTGCGGAGGTGTTTACGGGTAAGCCAGGTAAGTATGTAAAACGCGAAGATTCTATACGAGGATTCAGAGAAATCTTAGATGGAAAGCACGACAATAAATCTGAGCAGTCATTTTATATGATTGGTGGTATAGACGAAGCAAAATAAGCATGGCAAAACTATCGGTACATATTCTAACTCCTGAAAAGGAAGTTCTGCGGACTGATGCAACGATGCTTACGTGTTACACTCGTGACGGAGAAATTACCATACTGCCACATCACGTACCACTACTATCACTTTTGTCTGATGGAATCATTACCGTACGCGAAGAAAATAAGGAACGCTATTTTTCTGCGGGAAGTGGCTATGTCGAAACCGACGGGACGACAGTCCGCGTGCTTATTTCTCATGCGAGTGGCCAAGATGACTTAGACGAGAAGCGTATTGCCGAAGTAGAAAAAGAGGCGCAGAATTTGCTGCAGAACTATAAAGATAAAAAGGATAGAGATCACGCCATGTCTATGTTGCGCCGTGCAACGCTCGACTTAAAAGTGCTGAGACGTTCAAAACGACGATGGCAGTGATGCGCTATATTTTTGTTTCTGGCGGTGTTATTTCTGGCATCGGTAAGGGTATTGTGTCTGCATCTGTTGCTTTACTGCTTCAATCTGCTGGTTATCGTGTAACGATTATCAAGTGTGAAAATTATCTTAATATTGATGCGGGCACTATAAATCCAATAGAACATGGTGATCCTTTCTTATGTGAAGACGGTACCGAAGCAGATATGGATTTGGGCGCATACGAAAGTTATTTAAATAAAAATGTTGGTAAGAATAACTTTATTACGATGGGGCAGATATACCGTACGGTTATAGATCGTGAACGGCGATTTGAATACAATGGAGAAGATGTTGAAGCCATTCCACACATAACTGATGAGATCCAGTATAGAATCACTCACGCTGCGAACGCTGAGAAAGCGGAAATTGCTGTTGTAGAATTGGGTGGTACCGCAGGTGAGTATCAGAACATTTTTTACTATGAGGCTGCACGTATTTTAGCGCTGAGAAATCCGAAAAAAGTCATTCATATACACGTTGGGTACATGCCGACACCGCAACATTTAGGCGAACCAAAGACAAAGCCTATTCAACTTTCTGTACGCACTCTTAATTCTATGGGAATTCAGCCCGATATAATTGTTGCACGCTCGTTACAGAGTATGGATAAACGGCGCAAAGACAGGTTTGCGTTGTTTTGTAATGTTCATGCCGATGACGTTGTTTCAGCACCGGATACCGATAACATATATCGTGTACCACTCATGCTCCATAAACAAAAAATTGATGATCGTATTTTAGATAAGTTTGGGTTAAAAAAGCGCAAAGACTCGCTCGATTTGTGGCAATCACTTGTCGACCGCATCGATATGGCTAAGCGAGATGGAAAAGAAATAGTCGTAGGTATTGTTGGTAAGTATTTTTCAACAGGCGAATATCAACTACGTGATTCATATGCCGCACTTTTCAGTGCACTTGAGCATGCTGCGTGGAAAAATGACGCAATTGTGCGGACAAAGTGGATAGATTCTGAAAAACTGAACGAACAAAATGTATCTCAAAAATTTGCTGGACTGAGTGGTATTATAGTGCCGATTGGTTGGGGTGAACGGGGTGTAGAAGGTATGATTACTGCAGCACGATTTGCATTGAAGGAAAAGATTCCATATTTGGGTTTGTGTTACGGGATGCAGCTTGCAGCTGTCGCATTTGCTCGAACAGTGTTGGGATGGAGCGATGCAAATACGACAGAGGTTGATCCAAAAACAAACCATCCAATCGTTCATATAATAGCAGCACAAAAAGAACTTATGAAGCGTCGTGCGTACGGTGGGACTATGCGTTTGGGTTCTTGGGAAGCATTGGTAAAGAAAGGAACAATAGCATGGAGTGCCTACGATAAAAACAATGCATTTATAGATAAATCGCGCGGTCTTACGAGTGAACGTCATCGTCACCGCTTTGAATTTAATAGTGCATATATATCCGACTTTGAAAAGGCCGGAATGGTCATAAGTGCACGATCTGTTGTTGAAGGGCTTGTTGAGATAGTAGAAATGCCACGTAGCAAACACCCTTTTTTCTTGGGCACACAGGGGCACCCAGAGTACAAGTCGCGTCCAATCAAACCACATCCTTTATTTTTAGAGTATATCGAAGCATGTTTGAATATATCTAAAGCAAAGTTATAATGAATTCTTTAATGACTTGCGAAGGGTACGCTATTACAGTATAATTCCCCTATGGCACTTTATACAAAAATCAAAGATGTGGATGTACAGGTAGGGTATGAAGTAGAACTTCTCACAACCTTCGTTGATAATGACGGCAAAGAAAAAAAACAAAAATTCTCTGGTGTCATCATTGCTGTAAAAAATACTGGAATGAATAAGAGTTTTACGGTTCGTAAAATGACCCGTTCCGGCGTTGGTGTTGAGCGTATTTTTCCTGTTGAATCTCCACAAATTGAATCTGTTAAAGTCATAACGAAAAGTCAAGTACGCAGAGCAAAATTGTACTACATGCGTGGCAAGATAGGTAAGCGCGCAATGGAAGTGTGAGAAATACTCGCAGCATTGGTCAGAACGGTGAGGATACTGCTGCACGCTATTTACAATCCAAGGGATATACAATCATCACCCGTAATTTTCGATCCAATTTTGGAGAAATTGACATTATTGCAGAGCACGGCAGTTATTTAGTATTCATAGAGGTGAAGTATAGAAGTAGCCAAGCTTATGGCTCTCCATACGAGGCAGTTAACGCGCACAAACTCTACAAGTTAAAGCGCATGGTGGATTATTACTATTCGCTAAACAAAACTGAACTCTCTCCAAAAATTGAAGTGATTAGCATAGCTAAAGAAGACGACTTAATCCGCCACATAACGGGAATTTTATTTTAGCCTATTCGTAACAATTTGCCATATAAAGATATAAAGATTTCATATATTTTAGATAAGTCTGTGTGGTAGAATTGATGTATTGCCGTCATCGTCTAGAGGCCTAGGACGCCGCCCTTTCAAGGCGGAGACCGCGGGTTCGACTCCCGCTGGCGGCACTAATGATTACCATCCGCCCATGTTTACCTACTGAGTGGAATACACTTCAAAAATTAAATGATGAGGTGTTTCAGGATAACCTCAAATACGACCCCGACTTAGTAGCTGACTATGCGCTTTCAGAGAAAGGAAAAAACTATTTTAAGCTCGTGTTAAAAGATAAAAATTCCTGTTGTTTTATAGCAGAAGAAGCTGGAAAACCAGTGGGTTATATTGTGGGGAGCCCCAAAAAATACAGTTATCGGAAAAGCAAGTATTTTGAGTTAGATAATATGGGGGTGTCTCCTCAAAATCGTTCACACGGTATAGGATCTAAACTCATCAAAACACTTATACAATGGGCGAGTGAACACAAGTATAAGAAAATAATTGTGAACACATATTTTAAAAACTCACCCGCAATTGCGTTTTATAAGAGAAACGGTTTTGGTGAAATTGACGTTACTTTAGAGAGAAAAATTGTAAAATAAGGACATGAAATCAAATCTTTCAACGCAGGAACTTGTAAGCAGGAATAGAAAAATAGTGGGAGTTTTGATGATCGTAATTGGCGTTATTTCGATGATAATCGGCGTCGTTATCGATAATAGTTCATTTATTGGTGGAGGTATAGCGCCAGTCATTATTGGTTTCACAGCATTTATATTTCCTGCATTAATGAGTAAAAAATAAAAACTATGAAAGTTAAATTGACAAAAGGTAAAACGGTGCTTACGGTAGGCAAATTTGGTTTTGATACTCAGGATATTCTCATTCTCTGCATGTTGGTAGTCTCTATTATTATATTCGCATCTATTATAGAAGCACTTGGTTTTAGTGGATCTGCGGCTTTTTCTTCAGGTTTTATACTTTGCGCTATTATTTATAGGAATATATTAAAGGCGAAAGGTCATATAAAATGAACAATAAAGAATCCTGCCCAAAGTGCAAAAGTAACATGGAGGAAGGTGTATTTACAGATGGGTGGTGGTATAGTGGTACTTTTCCGATGCGTAAAAATAAATCAGCTATTGCTAAAGTATTTGGACTACAAAGCATAAACAATTTATCATTATGGGAGTCTCTTTTCACTATGTTTCAGCGAAGTAAAACAAAATCTGGATACGACGTGAACCCTTTGATAGGTGTTACGTCTTACCGGTGCACACTCTGTGGTTACATAGAAAGTTACGCAAAGTAATCTTACAGCTTCGATGATGAAGTCGATATCAACCTATGGTAGCGATTCTATTAATTCTGGAATTTTTGCAAAGTCACTCGTTTGTGCGCCTGCCCCAGTAAGTACGCTTCTTGTATAGCCAATCACTTTTAAATGTGCAGATTTTGCCGCGTCAATATCGCTTTGAGCGTCTCCAACATAGACAACTTCATGTGCTTTTAATTGTAACTTCCTAAGCGCCAACAGTAGTGGTTCTGGATTTGGTTTGTGTTCTTTGGTGTCTTCATAGGAAACAACTACTTTAAAGAATGATTTATATTTTGCTAATTGGGGTACTGTAAATATTCCGTCATAAATCCTACTGGTCACAAGACCTAGCGTGTATTTATCGTGCAGTATTTTTATGACTTCGTCATATTTTTCTGGGCTTTTGAGTAAACTATTTCGATAGGGGACTGCCCTTCCTTTTCCCATTTTCCAGATTCTGTCAATTTCATCTTTATTTTCCAATTTGGTGACTATTGTAATGACGTCATACATTGTCATGTGGCGCAGTTCAAAAAACCTTTCCCTAGTTATTCGTTCATAACCAGTTTTAATAAATAAATCTTGATAAAACCTAAGATTTGCTTCGAATGAGTCGATAAGTACCCCATCTATGTCGAATAAAACGGCTTTGATCATAGATATAGTATACAAAGTTCGGTGATAGTATTTTTGAGCTTGTAATAAAGCATGTCCTATAGTATAGTTGTACTATGTCTGAAAATCATATGTCTATTCCTGAATCAGCTCGGAGAACACAGATGGCAGTATCAATTTGGTATCCTCGAGATGAGGCAGTAGTCCAACTATACAATATAAAGAGATCAAGAGGTTTGAGCTTTGATCAAGTCATTCAGTACTGCGCTCATAGCTTATCATCTATTGCAAGTGTAGCGCCACGCTGGGGACTAGAAATGCCAGATGTTCCTTTGCTACAAGTTGATAATCCTTCTTCAGATTTATTTATAGATGTGGAAGCCTTTTTGACCCGCACTGTTGATGATTCACCGCATTATTTACAAGATAAAAAAATAAAGCAACAGCTGAATTCGGCTGTACATACATTAACGCAAATCCTTCAAGAGATAAGTACGCCAGACGAATTAGATATGCGATTACAAGACATTATAAATAAGTTAGATGCTAGAGATATTCAGCTATCAGAGTCTGATATAGTATTGCAGGTATTATCGGCACAGATGTATAACAGAATAATTACTCAACGTGAACTTGGAGAAATTTTTGGCATGCATCCGAGTTGGGTTAGTAAAATAATCCAGTGGGCAGAACGTAGAAGCCAATTTCCAGAACCTGTTGCGTATCGAGTTGCCGTTGGACCAAAAATTGAAGAAGAATAAAATTATTTTGAAAGCTTTTTCTGTATACCTTCAAGTGTCTCGCGTGCCACGTCTTTTCCACCCAATCCAAATGCCAAGCCCAAGGCAAGCGTTATGGTAAATACGATACCGGTAAACAGTATACGGATTAGATCTTGTGCTACGCCAAGTTGGTTGAGTGAGGCTAACGTGGCGAATATCACAACTGCATATTTTCCAGAGAGTGCAAATGTTTGCGCTATTTTTTTCTCGAAAGTAGACACGCTTTGCAACAAAAATCGGTATGTTACATTACTGAGTAAGTATCCTATGAGTGAGATTACCATGGCTATGAGTACATTTGGCAGGTAAAACAGTAAGTTGTTGACTATCGTTACAATTCTTGAAAATCCCCATACTTCTAACGCTGGAATAAGAAATGCCAATAGCACAGCCCAGCGGATAATCTCTCCGATAAGCTTTCTCCATATATTTAGGGACTGTGTATTTTTTATACCGGCAAGCGAGTAAATCCGCGTAATTTCAAACAACTTAAGAAGAGCTATGGTGAGCTTGTTTGCTATTGGAGCAATGATAAGTCCTACAAGCAAAATACCAACGCCGCTGAGAAGTGCAGGAATATAGGCTATGACATTGCTATATATACTTTTAAATACGTCGAAAGCTACATTCATACAGTAAGTATAAACTACAATTCCATATTAGCAAAGCCTTCTTTTTCGGCCCCTTGTTTTCTGAGCGGATTTTCAGTATGCTATAAATTATGACAGTACATGTTTTGTGTGGCAACGACGAAGTTGCTATAGACAATGTCTTTTTGTCTGTGCGCGCAAAGTATGTGGCAGTTACTTCGTTTGAGCCACCTTTTTTATACGGTGATGTTGAGAATGCACTCGTATCTGAAAACCTCTTTGGGAATGATACGTTAGTAGTGTTTAATTCTTTTATTAAAGGATCGAGGCGTGGTGTGTTACCGAAGGTGACACAGGAAATTTTACAACTTATTCAGAATACCCAGACAGATATAGTCTTTATAGAACTGGACGAGAAAAAAATAAGTACCTACAAAAAAATGTTTCCAAAAGCACAGTACAGTACCTTTAGCATCCCACGGCATTTATTCTATTTTCTCGATGGTCTTTATCCAACGAACTTAACACAAGCATACAGTGAGTATAAAAAAACAATAGAGGCCTCTGCACCCGACTTAGTTTTCTATTTTTTAAAGAGACGGGTAAGAGAACTCGTGCTATTATCGGAGGGTGCACTCACTGGAGCATATCAACCGTGGCAGAAAGCAAAGTTACAAAGTCAACTCATGCGTTGGAAAAAACAAAAACTTGTATCTGCATATAAAAGCTTATATAGACTAGAGCGTGATATGAAAAGTGGTGCAACACCATATCCTGCCGAAAAATCTATTTCACTTTTTTTAAGTTTTTATTTATGATGTTTGACACAAATAGGAAATGTGATAGAGTAATAGTATTACAAGTTATGATACCATCATACAATGATACAAGTACCACCGGTAATTTTTAGAGGATACGATTTAAGAGGTTTGGTTGATAAAGAATTAACGGACGAAACAGTTGCAACTCTCGCGAAAGGATATGCTACATGGCTTTTACAAAGACGAATTTATGATTGTGTCGTTGGATATGACTGTCGGCTTTCAAGTCCTCGGTTTTCCAAGATTATTATCCAAGAATTAACTGAAGCGGGTATCAATGTATATGATATTGGAATGACGCTTTCTCAAATCTCATACTTTGCACAATACTATTTCCGATCTAAGGGACTTATTATGATTACGGCTTCGCATAATCCTAAGGAATATAATGGTATGAAATTAGGTGTAGGCTTTTCAGAGACGATGATAACCGAGGAGATCATAGGTTTTAGAGACCTCGTAAACAGCGGTACGTTTCAGACAAGAAAAGGTAAAGGAAAACATGTCGTTGAGGATGTATTTCCAGCATACCTCGAAGATCTTAAGAGAAGGACAGGAGAAATTAAACATTTCAAAATTGTAGTCGATTCCTGCGCAGCAACAACGGGTATATTTTTACCAAAAATTTTGCGAGAATTTGGATGTGAAGTTATAGAACAGAACACCAAACCCGATGGCAATTTCCCAGTGGGAACACCAGATCCTACCGAAAACGATGTTCAACAACGTTTAGCAAAACGGGTAAGAGAAGAAGGCGCTGATATAGGGTTTTCGTATGATGCAGATGGAGATCGTTTGGGCGTAGTTGATAATGAAGGGAACCTATTATGGAACGATACGCTTGTATCACTTTTTGCAAAAGATGTGCTCGATTTTCTGCCAGGTTCTAAAATAGTGTATAACACACTTTGTTCCAAACAGGCAGATGAGGTAATACGAGCAGCAGGTGGAGAGCCAGTAATATGGATGACGGGACATTCGTTTATTAAGGCAAAAGTGCGAGAAATTAGAAGCCCATTTGGAGGGGAATTGAGTGGTCATTTCTTCTTTACAGACAATTTTTATGGTCACGATGATGGAGCTATAGCGTCATTACGTTTACTTTCCTATCTGACACGTAAAAATCTATCATTGAAGCAAGCGGTGGCAGAACTTCCTGTCTACGTATCGAGTCCAGAGATAAAAGTGGGAGCACCAGATGCTATAAAGTTTTCACTTGTTACAGATAAAATTGGTGGTGAGTTGAAAAATATGTATAAAGGCGCTCGTTTTCTAGAGATTGACGGTGTTCGGGTCGACATGGAAGACAGTATGATCGTTATACGTGCTTCTCAAAATGGACCGTATCTCACGATAAAATTTGAGGCAAAGGACAAAGAGAAGTATGAAATTTTGCGTGTACAGATTGGAACACTTCTGAAGAAATTTCCAGAAGTGGATTTTGGATACGGCGTGAATGTAGATGCCCTATATAAATAAATAATAAATATGAAAGACGATAGTGCACTTGATTCAATAAAGATGTTGCCAGCGCAAATAAAGCAAACGGTAGCAGATATAGGTAAGTTGGATTTTCCACCGATGCCGACAGTGAAGAATATTGCAATAGCAGGAATGGGTGGGTCGATCTACAACTATCACGTAATACGAGGTCTTTTTAAAAATGAACTTGCTCTGCCGTTGATTGCAGTGAATGAATATGGAATACCGGCTTCAGTCGATAAGAATACGCTTTTTATCGCTTCATCATATTCAGGAAGTACAGAAGAAGTGGTATATAGCTTAAAACAAGCACACGAAAGAGGAGCGTTTTGCGTAGCAATAACTGCAGGTGGAGAAATAGCAGATTATTGTAAAAAAAATAATGTATTTATGTATCAATTTGATCCTATCAATAATCCAAGTGGACAACCACGTATGGGGCAAGGATATATGATTTTTGGTGTTATTGAATTGCTCTCAAAAATTGGACTGCTACAGACAATTTCTATTGAAGAAGTTTTGAAAGAAATTGAAACATTAGAACAGCATATATCGACGAGCGCAAGGGCTTGTGCTCAAGAAATTGGGTACGGGATAACTATTTACGTTGCTGCCGAACATTTGGCTGGCAATGCACATATAATACGGAATCAAACAAATGAGACCGCAAAAGCATATGCAGATTATCACCTGATCTCTGAGATGAATCATCATCTCATGGAAGGATTAAAAAACCCGAAAGATAAAAAACTTATGTTTATATTCTTTGAATCCCAGCTGTACTTTCCAAGAATACAAGAACGGTTTGCATTGACGAGGGATGTAGTAGAAAAAAATGAGATTTCTATAGTACGCTACTCATGCCAAGGTAAGTCAAAAATTGCACAAGTTTTGGAAGTGCTTATGTGGGGCGGCTATCTCACATATTTCTTGTCTGAAAAGTATGGTGAGAATCCAAATGCAATTCCTTGGGTAGATTACTTTAAGGAAAAACTTGGGAAGATGGTTTAAGGCCTCGCATGTGATATGATTTGTTTATGATCGAACCATCCCGATAGCCATCGGGATAAAGAGTAGCGATCATGCACAAATCATATGCACAAGTTCGGCTTAACTGTTAATTATTAGTTATAATAATACTATGTCAAAACTAATTATTGGTTTGAATGGGTTCGGTAGAATTGGTAGAGCGTTTACCCGAATAGCTCTGCGCAAAAACTTATTTGAAATCGGTCTTATTAATACGCGACGAACACCAAACGATATCATGGCTTATCTATTGCAACACGATTCTGTATATAGAGCATTTGAGCAAAAAGTAACATCGGAGGAAAATGGTCTGAGAATAGGGGATACGCAAATACCAACAAGTTTAGCGGATAATCCAGCAGAAATACCATGGGGTGATCACAATGTTTCGATCGTGGTCGATGCAACTGGTGCATTTACAACAAGCGAAAAGTTGAAAGGACATCTACACGACTCGGTAAAAAAAGTAGTTCTCACTGCACCGAGCAAAGATACTGAGACGGCGTATTGTGTGTTGGGTGCAAACGATTCGTCATTTGCATTTGCTGACACAGCGATAGTTTCGAACGCATCCTGTACAACCAATTGTGCAGCACTTATGTTCAGAGTCCTTCATGATCATTTTGGTGTAGAAAAGGGGTTTCTCACAACAGCACATGCGTACACGTCTACACAGAGTTTGCTTGATGATGCAAACAAAGATGAAACACGTTCACGTGCAGCAGGTTTGTCTATAATCCCAACGACAACTGGTGCGGCAAAAGCAGTCGCGAGAGTCATCCCTGAATTAACAGGCAAAGTCGATGGTTTAGCGTTGCGTATCCCTGTACCGACGGGTTCATTCACCGATATTACTGCCCAGATTTCAAAATCTGCGACGATTGAAGATATAAATAGAGCATTTCAGACAGAGTCTCAAGGTAGATTAAAAGGGCTTTTGGCGTATGAGCCAACACCATTGGTATCGAGTGACTATATAGGCAACGAACACTCGTGTATTTTTGATCCAAACTACACCAATGTAATCGGTGGGACTTTTATAAAAATCACCGGTTGGTACGATAATGAGTGGGGATACTCCACTCGATTGGTAGAGTTGGTTGAAAAATTGGGTAAGCATATTTAACAATGAAGTATATAGACGAAGTTTCTATTTCAAATAAGCGTGTACTTTTGCGGGTTGATTTCAACGTGTCATTAAATCCCGACTATACCATAGCGGATGACGCACGAATAAAACAGTCTATTCCAACAATATTGTATTTACTCGAACGAAATAATACGGTGATTATTGTGTCCCATCTTGGTAGGCCAGAGAAGCGTGATTCACGTTTATCTTTGGTAAGAGTTGCGCGCGACTTACATAATTATCTACCAGAAAAAAAGGTTATTTTAATAGATGACTTCACGAAAGACAAAAGTCAGATAGAGAAAAAGGGTGCGAACGATGTGTTCGTGCTCGAGAATATACGTTTTTATCCAGAAGAGAAAAAAAACGATCAACCATTTGCAAAAAAGCTTGCAGAATTAGCTGACGTTTATGTAAATGATGCATTCGGCGTTTCACATAGAGCGAATGCTTCGGTAGTTGCCATCACTCGTGAATTACCCAGTTACGGTGGTTTGTTACTGAAGCGTGAAATAGAAATGATCTCAAAAGCCGTGAACAAACCGAAAAAACCCGTAGTTGCCATTGTTGGAGGGGCGAAGATAAGCACGAAAATAGAAGTTCTGAGCAAACTAATTGAAATTGCAGATTATCTTATACTTGGAGGTGGTTTGGCAAATACATTCCTCTGTGCACAAGGTATTCCAATAGGCAAAAGTTACTGTGAAATAAGTGAGGTGGAACAGGCGAAAAAAGTACTATTTTTGGCGGCACAGAAAAATACCATGCTGGTCTTACCGCAAGACGCGATTGTTGGTAATCCTGCCGATGTTTCTCACGGTGGTCACGTCATGAAAGTTGAAGACACACCGAACAATGGACAAATTTTAGATATTGGGCCAGAAACGCAGGCCCAGTTTGGCACCATCATTGCTAAGGCAAAAACAGTTATTTGGAATGGACCACTAGGGTATATTGAAAATCCTATGTATCGAAGAGGTACAGATTTTATTTACTATTCTATCGCTCAGAATCGTGACTGCATTTCTGTTGTCGGAGGTGGAGATACGCTGGCGGCTATTTCTAAAAAAGAATATCTCGACAATATTTCACACATTTCAACGGGTGGCGGTGCAATGCTTGAGTTTATAGAAAAAGGGACGTTGCCAGGTATTGAAGCGTTGGGATAATCACTCTATTCGCTTCTTGTATAACCTTCCATTGTTAGCGTCTTGCACATTTTTTAGAATCTGACTATACTGAATGTATGACACGATTAGATGTTGTTTGGTTTGAGGAAGTAGACAAGGGTGATATTCCACTGGTGGGTGGAAAAGGTGCTAATTTGGGAGAAATGACCGGTGCTAATATAGCTATTCCATACGGCTTTATCGTGACCTCAAGTGCATACTATCATTTTTTGGAAAAATCAAACTTGAAGATTCCGATAAGTACATTATTAAAAAAACTCAATCATAAAGATCCTGATAATCTTCATGCAGTCTCAACAGCTATTCGAAAACTGATTGTATCTGCGAGTGTTCCAGATGAGCTTGCTCACAGCATTGCTGAATATTATGAACAGCTCTATCAGAAAGAGAAGAAGGTAAAAGGTTTGGCATCATTTCCAGCACAGGTCAAAGCTGTATACGACCCTCCACTCGTTGCAGTTCGCAGTAGCGCAACCGCAGAAGATTTACCAGATGCATCATTTGCGGGGCAGCAAGAAACATATCTAAACATACAAGGTGAGGCAAGCGTAATCGATCATGTTAAAGCATGCTGGGCATCGCTCTTTACAGATAGAGCTGTTTTCTATAGGGCAGAAAAGGGCTTTGACCACTTTAAAGTTGGGTTAGCCGCTGTTGTTCAGCGCATGGTGCAGTCTGAAAAATCAGGCATTATGTTCACGGTCGACCCTGTGACAAATGATAAAAATGTGATTGTTATAGAAGCAATTTTCGGTCTTGGAGAATATATTGTACAGGGGAAAGTAACACCAGATCAATATTTAGTAGATAAGAAAAGTATGACCATTGTCCAAAAGAAGATAGCAACCCAAGATGTCCAGTTTATTAAAAAGGGAAAGAATACCATTGAGGCACGTATGAGTAAAAGCCTTGGTGGTAAGCAAAAAATAACAGATGAGCTTATAGTGCGTATAGCTGAGCTTGGGAGAAAAATAGAAAAACACTACTATTTTCCACAAGACATTGAGTGGGCGATTGAAAAGGGTGAAGTATTCATAACCCAGTCTCGCCCCATTACAACTCTTGAGCCAAACAATGCACATTCATCAGCAGATATGAAAACAACCCAAAAAGTTTTACTTGAAGGCGATGCAGCATCGCCGGGCATTGCGACGGGTACGGTTGTGCAGTTAAAATCGCCAAAAGAGATAAAAAAGATACATTCAGGTGATATTTTAGTTGCAAAACAAACAAATCCAGACTATGTTCCGGCTATGAAACGTGCGTGTGCAATTGTTACTGAACACGGAGGACGTACATCTCATGCAGCCATCGTTTCAAGAGAGCTGGGCATTCCTTGTATTGTTGGCGCAGAAAATGCAATGCGTGTACTAAAAGACGGCTCTGTAGCGACAGTGAATGGGAGCACGGGGAAAATTTATAGTGGTAAGGTAGCGATGCAGCAAGAGGTGCATGCACATACTAAATTTAAAACGAAGACTCATATTTATCTCAATGTTGGTGAACCTGATCGTGTTGAAGAATTGGCAAAAATGCCGGTCGATGGAGTAGGTTTACTTCGTGCAGAATTTATGATCGCTAATATCGGAGAACATCCAAAAAGTCTTTTAAAAAAAGGTAAGGCAGATGTATTTATAGATAGTTTGGCAAAAGGAGTTATTACTGTTGCTAAAGCATTTTATCCAAGACAGGTGGTATATCGCACGACCGACTTTAAAACGAACGAGTATAGATTTCTAAAGGGTGGCAAAAATTTTGAACCGGTTGAAGATAATCCCATGCTTGGTTATAGAGGAGCGTTTCGCTATATCTCTGAGCCTGAGGTGTTTGCACTTGAAATAAGCGTGCTAAAAAGAGCCATTGCTGCTGGCAATGATAACCTTGCTGTTATGATCCCATTTGTTCGCTCTCCCCAGCACCTCATACAGGCAAAAGCTATGATGGAAAAAGGCGGGCTCAGTTTTGGCAAAAAACTAAAATTGTGGATGATGGTAGAGTTACCGGTAAATGTCATTTTATTAGATTCATTCCTCGACGCCGGAGTCGATGGAGTTTCTATAGGAAGTAATGATCTTACTATGCTTACCCTGGGGGTAGATCGTGATAATGAGGTATTAGCGCAACTGTACGACGAGAGAAACGATGCGGTCAAGTGGGCAATTGGTCGTACAATCGACATATGTAATGCGCGCGGGGTTACTTCTTCTATTTGTGGACAGTCAGTTTCCGACTACCCAGAACTATTAGAATTTGTTGTGAAAAGAGGTATTACGAGCGTTTCCATAAGTCCAGATGCGTTTTGGCGAGTTAATGAGGAAGTTCACAAACTAGAATTGCATGGCAAGCGTTAAATCCCTCCATGCCGAACAGGCATTTGATTCTGATGGATTTCCAACAACACGAGGAATACTTGAGCTTGATAATGGGATGATCGTTGAAGCCACTATACCGAATGGAAAACACCCCGGCAAGTTTTCTGCAGGTTATTTATACGATGAAGAAAAAATCTATTTAGGCCAAGGAATTCAAAAGAGTATCAAATATATAAATGAGCTCATTGCACCAAAAATCGTTGGAGCAGATCCATTAAAATGTAAACAAATAGATATATGGCTTACCAAAGCAGATTCGACAGAAAATAAAGAGGTGCTTGGTGCAAATACCACGTTTTTAGTATCGATTCTATTTTATAAGGCAGCATCTGCTGTTAAAAATATCCCTCTCTATCAATTTTTTCATGAGCAGTATGAAGAGAATTTTGAGAAATTACCCATAGTGGACACACCGTCTCCCATTTTTAATCTGATCAGTGGAGGTGCTCATGGTTCTGAGTTGTTGAATTTTCAGGAATTTCACATAGTTCCATCCACAAGTAAAACCTATGCTCAGGCCTATGAGATGACTTTTAATATATATCATGAGCTTCGTAGAGTTTTTCAATACAGAAGTATTTTTGCCGGTTTGGGTAATGATGGAGCATACGTTCCAGCACTCTCTTCGAATATCGATGGTCTTGAGATAATAAAAGAGGCAGTGACAAAATTTGACTATAAGCTAGGGCTCGAGCTCTATTACTCTCTCGATTTAGCAGCTGATTTTTTTTATAAAGGTAAATACTATCTATCAGATTCCCCAACTCCTTTATCAGCCGAGAATATGATAGATAAAGTGAAAAAACTAAATGAGGAATATAAGTTTCTGCTTCTTGAAGACGCACTTGCTAGTAAAGATGATGCTGGATGGAAATTACTAATGCAAGAGCTTGGTGGAAAGGTATTTATTGTCGCTGATGATTTAACGCAAACAAATAAAAAACAGCTAGAACACGCTATTGCAAATAAATTGTGTAATACCGTTTGTGTAAAACCACTTCAACGCGGTACTATTTGGGAAACTATGGAGTTTGTCGCAGGAGCAAAAAAGGGAAAGCTTAAAATTGTTGTTTCACAAATGGCTGCAGAAACAAATGATTCATGGGTTGCTGATTTTGCGGTTGCCATGCAAGCAGATTTTGTAAAATTTGGTTCTGTTGCACGAGGTGAACGTATTGCAAAACATCAACGTATGATGCAAATTGAAAAAGAACTGCATGTTTGATGCAATTTCACTTGGTAGTTTAACACTCGACCTTTTTTTTCAAGATGATTCACTAACGATCAAGAATGGCAGATTTTTTTTGGCACTTGGAGGTAAGTATGTCGTTGAGCGTTTTAGTGAAAGCATGGGTGGTGGTGGTGCAAACGTTGCAATTGGGCTATCAAGAGCGGGAATACAGACCGCTCTGTGGTCGCAAATAGGTACTGAAGGGCTTTCTCTCTACATACGTACTCAACTTGAAGCAGAAGGCATACATATGTCGCTTATGCAAGAGAAGCCCAATTTTGCTAATTTATCTGCAATATTACTTTCTCCAAAGGGGGAACGCACTATTTTAACGCACCGATCATCACATATAGTACTCGATTTATCACAGTCACGTTTGGATGCGCTGAAACGCGCAAAAGTGGTTTTTATTGGTAACTTGCCCGAATCGTCACTTATAGAACGTGAAAAAATAGCAACTGTAGCACGCAACGCTGGTGCGTCTGTTGCGATAAATTTAGGAGTAAAAGACTGTAGGAGAGGCGCAGAAGCACGATCTTTTTTAAAGCATGCAACAGTGCTTGTTTTAAATAGGTATGAGTTGGCCGATGTTTTGAATATACCAGCGAATGAGCTTGCGTTAGGTACTGTCAATTACCAAAGTAAATTGGACCTAGACCCAACGTGCACACTTGTGATAACAGATGGTGAATTTGGGGCATATGCGCAGACTAACACTGAGATATTCTTTCAACCCGCTCACAAGCTTTCACATGTGCACGACACTACAGGAGCTGGAGATGCGTTTACGTCTGGATTTCTCTCTGCTCTTTACTATGACAGAAAACCGAAAGAAGCGCTCGTGTGGGGTGCAAAGAATTCAGCTTCGGTTATAGTGCAGCTCAATGCCCAATCTGGGTTATTGCGTAAGGAAGATTTAACAAGCTAACGAAGTACTTTTTTGAGTTCGTCCAAGACTATCTTTGCCTGAAATGAACCCTTTGATTCCTTCATAATAGAACCAACAATTGCATTAATTGCGTTTAAGCTGCCCAACTTATAGTCTGAAACGGCTACTTTGTTATTTTCTATTGCGTTTGCTATATAGTTTTTGAGAGATGCCATATCTGTTTCTACTGGCTTTGATAAAGTCTTGGCTTTGGCATAGAACTCATGCTTTGATAGTGTATGAGATATCTTTTTATTGACTAAATAGTTAACTAATTTCTGTATAAAACCGCTTTGTTTCTCTTCTTTTGTACAGAGTTGTACTATTTCAAGAAGAAAATCTCCAAGATATTTATCATCTACCAATAGAAGCGCATCTTCTCGTTTAATTTGCATATTTACAAGTGTTTTTAGGCGCTTGTTTGGTAATTCGACTGTTTCGACGCGCTTTTTGAGTGAATTAAATTGATCCTGATTTATGACAACGGGCGGGATATCTGGTTCGGGCATGTATCGATAATCGTGCGCTTCTTCTTTTTGGCGCATAGAAGCAGTTGAGCCATTTGCTTCCATATATCGACGGGTTTCCTGAAGGGGTATTTCATTCTTTTGTAGAATACTCGTTTGTCTTTTTAACTCAAAGTCGATTGCCTTCCGTACGAATTTGAACGAATTAATATTCTTGACCTCAACTTTGTATTGCGGTAGGCCTTTGTCAGAGGGGGACTTAAGTGATATGTTCGGTTCACAACGCATACTTCCTTTTTCCATATCTGCGTCGGAAATTCCCAAATATTGTACATACTTTTGGAGTGTTTGCAGATACTCCGCAGCAATACGGCTATCGGAAATGGCAGGTTCGGTCACAACTTCAACGAGGGGAACGCCCGATCGGTTAAAATCTATGAGACTGTTATTTTTACTACTACCATGCAAAAGTTTTCCCGTATCTTCTTCGAGATGAATGCGTCGAATCGGTATAGTGACGTTTGATTCGGGTAAAGTTAAAGAGCCGTTTTCGCAGAGAGGTGATTGATACTGGCTTATCTGATACCCTTTTGGTAAATCTGGATAAAAGTAGTGTTTTCGTTCAAAGAAAGAACGTGTTGTTATGGTGCAGTTGAGTGCAAGCCCAAGTAAAATAGTCCATTCAATTGCTTGTGCGTTTGCGACGGGCATAGCGCCTGGTAGACCCAAACAAACAGGACACACAGATGTATTTGGCGGTGCATTAAAATATTCCGCTGGACATCGACAGAACATTTTTGTTTGTGTGGCAAGTTCAATATGTGTTTCCAAACCTATAATAGGCGTATATATTGTCATTTTATGCTGCGTTAAACTTCAAAAATCCACCCACTGCATTTTCATAGCGATATGCAGTTTGTAAAATGAGCTCTTCACTAAACGCTGGTCCGAGGAGCTGAAAGCCAACCGGTAACTTTGTGTCTTCACTGAGTCCGCAAGGCACAGAGAGTGCGGGAATCCCAGCTATGTTTGTTGGGATGGTAAATATATCCGATAAATACATTTGGAGTGGGTCATTAATTTTTTCACCCAATTTAAATGCAGGCGTTGGTGACGTTGGTGCGAGTAGTAGATCTACTTCTTTAAACACTGTGTCAAATTCTTGCTTGATAAGACTACGAATTTTTGTTGCCTTAATATAGTAGGCATCGTAGTAACCTGCCGACAGAGTGAATGCACCTAACATCATGCGTCGTTTTGCTTCTTCTCCAAATACTGATCGATCATTCCCGAACCGAACACTATCATAACGTGCGAGATTTGAACTTGCTTCACTTGTGGCAAGTAAGTAGTAAGCTGCAATAGCATAGTCTGTTAACGAAAGCGAAACTTCCTTAAAAGCAATGCCCATTTCTTTGTATACAGCTATAGTTTCTTGTATTTTTTTCGCTACACTGGGAGTGAGTGAATTCTTAAAATACTCTTTCGGCAAACCTATAACGAGCCCATTTTTTTTGTCTCGGAGCGTTCGTGTATATTTAGGTATTTTGTGACGTACTGATGTAGCATCGAGTAGGTCATTTCCCGCGATTATTTCGAGTATAATAGCGACATCTTCAACAGATTTTCCAATAGGCCCAACAGTATCGAGTGATGACGCATACGCTATACATCCATAACGAGAAGTCAAGCCATACGATACCTTCAATCCTACGGTTGAACAAAAAGACGAGGGTAATCGTATCGATCCCCCAGTATCTTCTCCTATATCAAACATACTCATGCCACTTATGACACTCGCTGCGCTTCCGCCGCTTGAACCGCCTGCAACGTATGCATTATTCCATGGGTTTTTTACAGGACCAAAATCGGAGTTTTCAGTCGATGAACCATGACCCCATGCATCACAGTTTGACTTGCCGATAAGTATAGCTCCGCTATTTTTGAGTTTTGTGTATACCGTCGCATCATACTGAGGTATGTAATCTTTCAGAATACGAGATCCTGCGGTTGTTCGGATTCCTTTTGTTAAATATGTGTCTTTCATGGAAAAAGGAATGCCGTATAGCGGCAAAGTCACATCATCCATCGTTTCAGTTTCTTCTGTTTCGGTAAGTATCGCGTTCACTGTCGGATTGAGCTTTTGAATTCTTGATTGAAAGTACTTAAAAACTTCTTTTTTGGAAATCTGTTTTTTTAAAAGCATCATTCGCAATTGTGCTATAGAAAGGTGATGAAGTTTCATGGCGCCAGCATCTTCGAAACTGAGAAATAAGCCTTTTTTCCCGGTGTAATATGTAAACCTTTTAAGTCTTTTATGCATTGTGCCTTTTTTGGATCGTCAGCTCCAAGCACAGTATCAAATGTTACGGTATGTGACGTTCCTTGTATAGTATCAGTTGTTATTTCATTGAGCTTCTCAACATAGGTGAGAATATCATTTAACTGTAGCTGTAATTTTGATATTTCAGATTCGGAAAGGTTAATTTTCACAAGTCCTGCTAGGTATTCTATATCCTTTTTTGATAGTTGTTTATGCTCTCGAGTCATACATTTTTTTTAATAAATAAGTCCTGTTATTGGTAATTACTGTATCATCTAAAGGCGTTAGTTCAACCTCATGATTATACTTCACTGTGAGTGCCTTAGCAATCAAAAAGTCAGCTATTACTGGATTGCGAGGCAACAATGGTCCATGCATGTAGGTTGCAATTGTATTATTATATACTGATCCTTCGGTGGCATCGGAATCATTATTTCCATATCCAGAGATAGTGCGTGAGAGCGCATTTTTTTTGTCTAAGAGCATAGTGCGTCCCCCATGGTTTTCAAATCCTATTAATAATCGATCTTGTTTAGATGGTATATACTTGAGAAGTGCGGGATGGGTAACTTCACAGACGATATCGCCGATGAGGCGTTTTGAGGTTTGTGTGCTTTGTTGAGTGTAGATAGGAATGATATTCAATCCAGGTAATTTTTTCTTATCTGCCGTCAAATAGTATTCACCGAGGAACTGATAGGCACCACAAATGAAAAGCCCTGGGATATGATCTTCAATCATATGGGTAAAGACTTGTTTTTTTTCTCCCTGTAAATCTTTACTTACTATCTCCTGTTGCCAATCTTCTGCACCGCCCATAAATAGTAGGTCGCATGTCTGTATATCCATTGGAGTACAGGTGGTAGTAAGAGATTTGATTGTTACCGCAATATTTCTTTTTTGCGCTCGATTTTTTAATGTGAGTACATTACCTCTATCACCATATGTATTCATAAGATCAAAGTAGAGCCAACCAATAGTAAGATTCATCATTTTATATCTATATATTCCTGTATAAACTGTTCGTGTATTCCTACCTTTTGTAACTGTTTCTTTGTTAATGCATTTTCTTTAAATAGGTGTTTAAATCCCTGAACAGTTTCACGTATTTCAGATGGAAAGACTATCCATTTTGTCGTTTCCTCACAATGAAAATCGGGCCGAAAATGTGTATTTGGTTTTACAAAGACCGATGCGCTTACAATTGTGAGTGGTTTTCTGTCTCGTACTATATCCATAGCCTTAATAAATGAGTCGCCTGTATCTGATACATCATCGACAAGGAGTATCCGTTTGTTGGCTATGTCAGCGGCAAAGCTTTCAAGGAGTCTAACTTCTTGCTTGTTTGTGTAGTGTGTGTAAGAAGACAAGTTCAATATAAGTATTGGCAGATCGAGAAAATCAGTTAGCATATGTCCTATTGAAAGTCCTCCTCGTGAAATTGCAACAATATAATCATACGGACCTTTTTCTTTGACTTTTTTTGCTAACCTGAAGGCGAGCATGTGGAGAGTTTCCCAAGATA
Source organism: Candidatus Roizmanbacteria bacterium (assembly GCA_024654535.1). Classification (GTDB taxonomy): domain Bacteria; phylum Patescibacteriota; class Microgenomatia; order UBA1406; family UBA1406; genus JANLHL01. The sequence goes on from JANLHL010000016.1 coordinate 31,336, forward strand.
CTGCGTAAAAATGCATGTATGTAGTATACAGACAAATTTAATGGATTTCTAAGTATTTATACCCATTATTCATGTTTTTCCATTGACATATATTTTAAATTGGTGAATAATGGATGTTAATGGTGTTTTTTGGTGAATATGAAATGAGTTTAACAAGCGGAGCCCGTTTAGTACTTCCAAAAAAAGTTCGAGAGGCTATTGGCGGCAATGAGTTTGTACTTACGAAGGGGTTTGATGAGTGTTTATTTGGATACGGAGTGGGTGATTGGCACCAGAGATCAGCAGAATTTATGAGTCGCTCATTAATAGATACTGAACAGTTGGGTATACGGAGAATGGTTTTCTCTGGAGCTGTCTATATCAAATATGATGAACAAGGAAGGTTTGTGCTTCCAAAGCAATTATCAGTGTATGCACACGTAGAGACGTCAGTCGTCATAGCGGGGGTAGGCGACCATTTTGAGGTATGGGGAGCTGAGAATTGGAAAAAATATATGAGTTCTACACAAAATATAGTTGACCAAAAACTATGACACGTAATTATCATACCCCACTTTTTTTAAATGAGATCAGAGAATTGCTACACGAGTATTTAGTTAAGGTGCTCGTCGATGCAACATTTGCAGAAGGAGGACATGGTTTGACATATGCAAAGGAGGGATATACGGTACTTGGCATCGAGTACGATAAAGAGTTGTATACGATTTCGAAAAAAAAAGTACAAGATGCAGGAGTAGCTTGCACGCTTGTCAATGGAAATTTTGCAAATCTTGATACTATCGTAAAAAAGACAGGAATTCGTCGAGTAGATGCTGTGCTTTTTGATTTTGGTATTTCTATGTACCATCTGCGAGCGAGTTCAAGAGGTTTTACTATGGAGAGTGATCAAAAACTTGATTTGCGAGCAGACTCAACGGCGAAATATACCGGTCGGGATATTATTACAAGTTACTCAAAGGAGCAATTACATGAGTGTATTTCTGAAAATATTGAATCTATCGATACTGGGAGACTTGTGGACGCTATTGTCAGCTACAGAGTAAAGAAGGGTATTGCCCGCACCTCAGATATATGGGCAATAGCACGTGAGTTTTCCAATTCAAAATATGTTCAAGAAGCAGTAGTTCGTGGTCTTTTGCAAGCTCTTAGAATCGAAGTAAATAAGGAAGAGGAAAATATGAAAATTGGGTTACAGAAGGCAAGTAGTCTTTTGGATGGATCAGGACTCATTATAACGATAACTTTTCATTCACGCGAAGATCGATTGGTAAAACTTTTTTTTAAGACATCGAAATGGAAATCAGTATTTAAGAAACCGTTACAACATACCAGTTATGCATTCGCCAAGAGTGCACGGTTACGAGCATATGTTTCAAACTGAGAATAGACAGACTATCATTAAGAATGTATTTTTCCTTGCATTTCTTTTTGCTATCAATGTATTTCTATCACAATTACTATTGGTAACTAATGTTACTATTCGGTCGAGTGAATTGAAAGTGACGGAACTTGAAAAAGAAAATCAGAATTTACGAGTAAAATTGTCTCATTTTGAATCGAGTGACTATATTACGACTCAGGCAAAAAAACTAGATTTTATTACTGATCCTCCGGTCGTGTATATTATGCAGAATGAGTTTGCGCAAAAATGACCATAGTTAGGTTGGTATTTTTATTTTTTGTCATCGCGTTTGGTTTTATCATGCACCGGCTATTCGTGATTCAGGTTTTAAGTTCTGACAATTACATACCTATACAAAAGTTTGTGACGGTTACAAAGGATTTATCATTGCGGGGTGAAATATTTGATACGAACAAGACGCCATTAGCAGTGAATACACAGGAGTATACCGTGTATGGTAACACTGACAGACTCCGAAAAGAGTATGACATACGAAAGAGCCTACAGAATATTCTTAAAATAAAAGACTCAACAATGAGTGCCATTCTCGATAAAAAACAATGGCAGAAAATTAAATCTGGTGTATCGACTGATACAAAAGATAAAATTGAAAAATATTATCCAACGTACATTAATATTGAAGACGAATGGGTTCGCGCTTATCCAGAAGGATCTATGTCTGCACAGGTGTTAGGTTTTGTTGGTAGAGATGACATTGGTAATCCGAAAGGATATGTGGGTGTTGAGGGATATTTTGAACAAGAGCTAAGAGGTTTACCATCGGTTTCCGAACGAGAGAGCGACTTAAGAGGGGTATCCTTTACCGGTGGTGCATCAAATGGTTCAAGCGGTAGGGCAGGTATGTCGCTGCGACTTACAATAGACCGTAATTTGCAAAAAATAGTCGAAGATCAGCTCTATAAAGGGGTAGAGCATTTCGATGCAAAGCAAGGGTGTGCAATAGTTATGGAGCCATACACGGGCAAGATAAGAGCAATAGGGTGCGTTCCATCTTTTTCACCAGAAAAATATTATGAATATAAAGATGCAGATTTTACCAATGGACTTATTTCAACAATTTATGAACCTGGGTCTACCTTTAAGCCCCTCGTTGTAGCAATGGGTTTAGATACAAAATCCATAAAATCTGATCAAGTATTTGACGAAAAAGGACCGTATAGAATAGGGGAATATACTATACAAACGTGGAATAATGAATATAGTGGGAAAATAACGACAACACAAATTCTTGAAAAATCATCGAATGTAGGGATGGTTAAGATAATCGAAAAAATTAAAAAAAATTTGGTGAACGATTATTTAAATAAATTGGGTTTTCGTGAAAAAACAGGTATAGAAATTCAAGGAGAAACGACAGGTATAGTTAAAGATAGTGGTCAATGGTATCCAATTGATTATGCGACTTTATCATTTGGTCAGGGTATTGCTATAACGCCAATACAACTTGTCGCCGCGTTTTCAGCTCTTGCAAACGATGGATATGTTGTGAAACCAACAATTATTGATGATATAACAGACAGTTCTGGTAAAAAAGTCTATACAAGTAGTACCGTCAATAAGCGAACCGTATATTCTCCAAAAACTATTTCTACAATGAAAAAAATGCTGAACGATGCAATAGAACACTCAGAAGCAACGTATGCGCAAAAACCTGCCGGATACTCTTTCTGTGGAAAAACTGGCACGTCTCAAATACCTATTGAAGGACACTACGACCCAACAAAAACCATAGCTTCGTTTATAGGTTTTTTCCCTTGCGATAAGCCAAAAATGCTGATATTTGTCATGTATAAAGAACCAAAAGGATCTATATGGGGATCTGAAACTGCCGCACCTACCTTTTTTGAAATAGCTAATAGGCTGATTTTATACTATAATATAGCGCCGTAATATATATTTGGTATGTATATATGAAAATATTTAAAAAAATGTACTGGTTTTTAAAAGCGCTTGCCGCAAATATCTGGTATGATTTTCCTTCAAAAAAAATTATAGTTGTTGGTGTAACAGGTACTGATGGTAAGACGACTACAACGACCATGATTTATCACATGCTGACAAGTCTGGGCGAAAAAGTGTCATATATTAGTACTGTTAAGGCAGTTGTCGCAGGAAAAACCTACGATTTAGGTTTCCACGTGACGACTCCATCTGCTTTTTTTATTCAAAAACAAATTAAACGTGCAGTTGATAATGGCGATAAATATGTTGTTTTGGAAGTGACTTCACACGGGCTTGACCAGCTACGTGTATGGGGCTGTACGTTCAAGGTAGGTGCAATAACAAATATAACGAAAGAACACTTAGACTACCATAAAAATATAAAAGAGTATGGCAACACGAAGCTTAAACTGTTGAACTCTTCGGAAATCGCTGTGGTGAATGCAGACAATCCAACCCACTATTTGTTTAGAAATTCTATAAAAAATAAGAGTCTTTGGTTTTGTTCGATTCAAAAGAAGGCAGATTTTACGTTATCAGACCTGAAGGTGCATGGTCTAAATAGTGAAATTGACGGTTTTCAAGCTGAAAATATGGTTTTAGCGTATGCCGTTTTATGTGTTTTAGGTTTTGATGAAAAAAAGGCTGCACGCTCGCTTAATTCATTTAAGAATGTGAGGGGTAGATTAGATTATTTCGAAAAAAATAATAAGCGATTCTTAATAGATTTTGCGCATACTCCCAATTCATTTAAACGACTTTTTGAATATGTAGAAAAGAATTATACCTATAGACACATAGTACATGTTTTTGGTTGTGCTGGAAAACGCGACGCTATAAAGAGACCGGTAATGGGTCGTTACAGTGCACAAGAATGCAATACAATAATATTGACTGAAGAGGATTACAGAACAGAAAACATTGAAACTATATTTAACGATATTGAAAAAGGGATTCGGAAGGAAAAGAAACATGAAAAAGGAAAGAACTATTTTTGTATTCCCGATAGGCTAGAGGCAATCCGTCATGCGATACAGACAGCTACGTCGGAAGATATTATTTTGCTCACTGGAAAAGCGCATGAACAGAGTTTGGCTCGAGGTAACAAAGAATACCATTGGGATGAATACGAAGCTGTCGATAAAGCGCTTTCAAAAAATACGCACGCTATTTCATCTGCTGGTCATGCTGTATAACCCCTCAAAAGAGATAAATTCTGAGTTGATCAAGCCGATACATGGGGTTACTACTCGCTTTGATGGATCGTTCCAGTCACGGGAAAGCATTGTCAATTATTTATCGCATCGTATTCCAAACATTGATACACATGCTATATTTGGAATACACCAAATCCATAGTTCTGACGTTCACGTTTTGCGCGCAACTGATAAACCAGACTATATTGACAGTCTAGATGTTGATGGATTAATTCTAAAGAAAGGTAATGCACTCTCAAGTATATATGTTAAGGTTGCAGACTGTATTCCGCTCATTTTATGGGATGCAGAGACATTTACTTGTGCGGTGGTACATAGCGGTTGGAAGGGAACCTATGAAAATATTTCCCGTCGAACCATTGAAACAATGGTAAAGCTCGGAAGTAAACCGGCAAGCATTTATGCATTTATTGGTCCTTATATTCATGATTGTTGCTACCAAGTAGACGACGTACGTGCACGGTTATTCAAGTCATCGTACATTCGATCAGTAGATGGTAGATTATATTTGAGTATAGGTACGGTAGTCGAAGATCAACTTATATATTTAGGCGTACCTAAAAAAAATATTGATCATTCTCCACTTTGTACGTCGTGTGATGCTCGTTTTTTTTCGTACTGGAGAGAAAATACCCACACGCATGGTACAATGGTAGCATACATAGCCGTATGAAAACTACAATACACGCAGCGCATTTTGTTGGTATCCAAGGAGTAGGTATGAGTGCTCTTGCACTCATCTATAAAGATAAAGGTATCAATGTGAATGGTTCTGATGCGGGTGAAGAATTTGACACATTTCAAGAGCTTAGGAATCGTGGCATCACAGTATATAGCGAATTTTCACCCTCTCATGTTATGGGAGACGTTGTTATCTATGGTGGCGCACATAACGGAGAAAAAAATATAGAGGTTATGTACGCAAAGAGTAAAGGTATACCAACAGTCTCATTTGCACAAGCGCTTGGAAATCTATCAAGTGAAAAAATAACGCTTGCAATATGTGGGTGCCATGGCAAAACTACAACTTCCGCACTTTCGGCATACGTATTGGATAGTGTCTTATCGCAGGTTAGCTATGCTGTTGGAGCTGCACACTTTTCAGATAAGCCTGCTGGAAAATGGACAGAAAATTCCGCTCTTTTTGTTGTCGAGGCAGATGAATATGTCGTTGATCCACAGACAGATTCACGACCAAAATTCTCACTTCTTTCTCCACGGTATATAATTGCAACAGTTTTCGACTACGACCATGTCGATATGTATGCTTCGGTCGAAGAGCTTAGGAGTGTTTATGCACGATTTTTTGAATCTGTGCCCCAATCAGGAATAATTTTTGTTAATGCAGATGATGCAGTATTACCGAAGCTTGTTTCAAAGGTAAAGACACGTGTCGTTACGTATGGTACGAGTCAAAAAGCAGATTATAGGACTCACTCTATAACTCGACAGAATAATCGTACAGTTTTTTCTGTAACTATAAAAGGTGGTAAGGAATATATATTTACTCTTAATCTTCATGGAAAACACAACGCTGTGAATGCAACAGGGGTCATCGCTTTTTGTAATGAATACGGACTTGATCTAAAAAAATGTGCCCAAGCACTATCGTTATTCAGTGGTGTTCGTCGAAGACTAGAGTTGCACTATGACAAAAATGATATCGTTGTGCTCGATGATTATGCGCATCACCCCGCAGAAATAACTGCCACACTCAACGCCGTGAGGACTTCGTACAAGAACAAAAAAATAGCAGTACTTTTTCAACCGCATACTTTCTCGCGCACAAAACATTTTTTATCAGGTTTTATCGAGAGTTTATCTGATGCGGATTATGTTGGGGTATTACCAATATTTGCTTCGAAAAGGGAGCTATTAGATGACAAGATTTCATCTGAGATGCTGGTATCTAGAGCCCATGAATTAAGACAAGGAAACTTTAACTATATAAGAAATGAAGAAGCAATAAACTCATGGTTAAAAACTTTATCGAAAGAGAAGTTAGTCATAGTGACTATGGGTGCTGGCGATGTCTATACCTACACGAATGCAATAAAAAAGTTTTTTGAATGTCATGAATAAGGATCAAAAAGGAGCGCTTTCCAAGATGGTTGATACTGGAAGAATCATTTACAATACACCACTAGCACCGTTAACGAGTATAAAGATTGGCGGTAGTGCAGATGCGCTTATATATGCACATAGCGAACATGAAATTGCCCAGGTAGTTGGCTACGCAAAAAATGAGCAAATACCACTCTATATTTTAGGTGGCGGCTCAAACATTGTGTTTTCTGACGAAGGATACAGAGGTATCGTATTAAAGCTTACCGCTGGTAAAGAGCTAGTTGAACGTGACACGAGAACCTGTCGGATCACTTTTTCATCTGGATATATATCTCACTTGGCGTCTGTTCGAGCTGTACAAAATGGTTGTGGAGGATTTGAAGGAATGTATGGATTGCCAGGGACTATAGGCGGAGCGCTCTACATGAATTCAAAGTGGCCCGCAGGTCACTTCACGACGGCTGATAGACTCGTTTCTATTTTGTACATGGCTGAAGACGGTATAACAACAACGCTTACAAAGGAAGAACTTATGTTTTCCTATGGATTTAGTATGTTGCAAAATCGATCTGGGATAGTCCTTTCGGCCACATTTGAGTTTGAACTCGAAGATCCGAAGAATATTCAACATAAGTGTGATTTAGTTATGAATTATCGTCAGACAACACAGCCCATAGGAGTACACACAGCAGGCTGTGTATTCAAGAATATATCCCTCGAAGAAATGGAGCATGCTCATCTTCCAACGCGTTCTGCAGGTTATTTTATAGATAAGTGTGGTTTAAAGGGTGAACGAAAAAATGGCTTGGTCATTTCCGATATACATGCAAATTTCTTTATAAACGAGTCGGGCGCAACAGCAAAAGATTTCATATACTTAAAGGAGAAAGTGAAAGACAGGGTATATAAAAAATTTAATGTGTTATTGCGAGAAGAAGTATTAGTAGTTTAAAGTTAGGAAAAATGTTTTATGTCATAAATGGAGGAGCAAAATTAAAGGGAGAGGTTGAAGTTTCAGGTGCTAAGAATGTAGCACTAAAAATGATTGTTGCAGCACTCCTTTTAAAAGGTATGTCGAGAATAGAAAATGTGCCAAAGATAAGCGATGTTATTTCGCTCATAGATATTATTAACAGACTTGGAGGTCATGCCACATTTGTTGATAAAAATGTTGTTGAAGTTGAAAATACGCTTACTCACAGTGCTGTTTCTATTGCGGATGCTACTCGTACTCGAGTATCTTTTTTGCTGATAGCACCACTTTTGTATACCTTTAAAAAAGTTACTATACCAAACCCTGGGGGATGTCGTTTGGGTGCTCGACCTGTCGATAGGCTTGTCGAGAGTCTACGTACCCTTGGTGCAGAAATAAACTATGATTCCGACGATGGTTGCTATCATGCTTCATATACATCTTTACATTGCGGCACGATAACATTCGAAAAAAAGACGCATACCGGAACAGAGCTCGCTATTATGGCAAGCGCTTGTATAGAAGGTGAAACTATTATACAGAACAGTGCACTTGAGCCTGAAATAGATGAACTTATTTATTTTTTTAATCTTGCAGGAGCTAAGGTGTTTCGTCGGGGCGACGATATCGTAGTAAATGGTAAAGATACACTCACATCTGTCCATGCCACTGTTTCTCCGGATAGAAATGAAGCTATTTCATTTTTAGTGCTCTCAGCTCTAACAAATGGATCGGTCGGTGTACGAGGCGTGCAGAAAAAGACAATAAAAACTTTTTTAACGTATGTTGAGAAAGCAGATCTAGTCTATGAAGAGAAATCAGATGTATCACGTATAAAAAAAAGAGGGATGATACAGCCGACTAATATTGTTACTGCACCACACCCCGGGTTTATGACTGATTGGCAGCCACTATGGGCAATTCTGATGACGCAGGCACACGGAGTAAGCACTATTCATGAAACAGTTTTTGAAGATAGATTTGGCTATGTGAACGAGCTCAATAAGTTTGGTGCCCATCTTGCATTTTGGGATCCAAAACAATCGAATACAGCGGCAATATACCAATTTGAAACAAACGAACAAAGCGATCTATCAAAGCAAGCTATACGTATTAGTGGCCCTACCAAATTGCATAATGCTTCAGCTCGAATGACCGATTTACGGGCAGGTGCATGTTTAGTCCTCGCTGCACTATTAGCAGAAGGAAAGAGCGTTATCAGTGGAGCTGAACAGATAGAGCGTGGGTATGAACAGCTGCTACACAAGCTTCGGACTATCGGTGCTTCAATAGATAAGATCGAAGACTAAGCTCGTCTCTTGCTTTTTTCACGCATTTACTCAATAATGTGATATGCATATGCAAAGGGTATTTTTATTGTGTAAGAAAACAATCCTATGGGTAAGTATGTTTGCATTACTAACAGTTGTACAATTTTCAGTAGTGCTTGCGACGTATTCATATGTACACAAGAGCTCGGTAGTCATGTCTGCGTTATTTCTTCGTACTGGGGATGGATACAACAAACAAAAGAGCGCACTCATCTTGGGAGAAGAAACGGGACCTGGATCGACTGATGCACGCAAAGCTATCATCCAAGATTTTATACAGAGATATAACCCTAATTCACCACTGTTAGCGTATATAGATACTATGATGAGTGCTTCGGATAAATATAATTTACATTATGGACTATTGCCAGCAATTGCTATGGTTGAATCTGGGTTGTGTCGGAAAATACCTGAATATTCATATAACTGTTGGGGGTGGGGTATTTATGGAAAAAATGTTATACGGTTTAGTTCGTACAACAATGCTATCGAGACTGTCGCAAAGGGTTTGGGAGAACGCTATGTACAGCAAGGATTATCAACGCCTGAAGACATAGTCCGTAAGTACAATCCGACAAACCATAACGATTGGTCAGGTTCTGTTCGGTATTTTTTGAATATATTTGAATAATTAGCAGACAAAATTTTTGCTTGCCAATTTATTAAGTATTCGATACTATATAAGCATGCAAATGAATTATGAGCCGCCACAAGAGACTGGTTCGATGCTCGAAATGCATGTGCTGAATTTTACGAAACTTGCTCGCGAAAATAAGCTCGATCCGGTCATCGGTAGAGACAGCGAAGTGCGCCGCATTATGCAGATTCTTACCCGTCGTACGAAAAATAATCCAGTGCTTCTTGGTGACCCAGGCGTTGGTAAAACGGCGCTCGTTGAGGGCCTTGCACAGAGAATAGCAATAGGCGACGTTCCGAGTATTTTAAAGAATAAAGAAGTTATTAGTCTAGATTTAGCATCTATGCTAGCTGGGGCAGCGTATAGGGGTGAATTTGAAAAACGCTTGAAGGGTTTGTTGAAGGAGATACAGCAATCAAATGGAAAATATATTTTGTTTATAGACGAAATACATACTCTCGTTGGCGCTGGTGGGGCTGAAGGTACTATGGATGCAGCAAATATGTTGAAACCAGCGCTCGCTCGGGGAGATTTACGCGCAATTGGTGCGACGACACTGCGTGAATATAGAACCTACATTGAAAAAGACGTTGCCCTTGCACGCAGATTTCAGCCAGTGTTTGTTGAAGAACCAACCCAAGAAGATTCTATTGCCATACTACGTGGATTAAAACAGAAATATGAGATACACCATGGTATTCGTATAGCGGATTCCGCTCTTATAGCTGCCGTTGGGCTTTCAAAGCGGTATATACCAGATAGGTTTTTACCAGATAAAGCAATAGACCTTGTCGATGAGGCAGCCTCTGCGTTGAAAATAGAAATAGATTCATCTCCGCTTAGTATAGACGAACTGCGACGCACACTCACGCAAGAAGAAATAGAGGTAACAGCACTCAAACGCGAAAAAGACAGTGCAACAAAAAAAAGTGTAATTGAGAAGCAAGAAAGTATTAAAAAGAAGCGCGAAAAGTTGACTATTTTGGAATCTCGTTGGAACAGTCAAAAAAAACTGTTGCAAGAAACAACGAAACTGAGAACAGAGCTAGAAAAGAAAAACCAGGAACTTGAAGATGCGCAACGTGAAGCGATCTTGGATAAAGCGGCAGAGTTGAAATATGGTGCCATTCCACAGTTGAAAGAAAAACTAAAACAATCTACTGAAGAATGGGAACGGATACCGAAAGACGAACGATTACTAAAAGAAGAAGTTACGGAAGATGACATTGCTACCATTGTTGCGCGATGGACCGGAATACCAGTCAAGCGAATGCTCCAGTCAGAACGTGAAAAACTGCTTCATCTAGAAGAGGATATGCACAAGCGTGTCATTGATCAGGTTGACGCTATAGAGAAAATCGCACGCGCGATTCGTCGCTCTCGAGCAGGATTTTCTAAAGGAACAAAACCTATGGGCGTTTTTTTGTTTGTTGGACCTACCGGTGTGGGTAAAACAGAAACGGCAAAAGCGTTAGCGTACAGTTTGTTTAACGATGAGCATGCACTCATTCGTATAGATATGAGTGAATATAGTGAGGCGCATACAATTTCGCGCCTCATCGGCGCACCACCAGGGTATATTGGATTTGAGCAAGGCGGACAGCTTACCGAGGCAGTGCGTAGAAAGCCATATTCGATAGTGCTCTTTGATGAAGTTGAAAAAGCGCATCAACAGATATTTAATATTTTTTTACAGATATTTGATGACGGTCAGCTCACCGATGGCCAGGGAAGGGTGGTTAGTTTTACAAACACGATAATCATTATGACATCAAACCTAGGAAGTGAAGACATTATTGAAGCCGGAAAAGTTGATAAAGCAGTGGCTGAAAAGATTAGTGCACGGATTCAGAAGTATTTCAAACCTGAAATCCTTAATAGAATTGATGCACAAATATTGTTTGAACCGCTTACCAAAGCAATGATGAAGGATATTGTTGCTTTGCAGCTCGGTGAAATAAAGAAAGATATGCAGGGAAAGAATATAGATGTGCACTTTACTGATAGTCTTATCACACATTTGGTAGAAACGGGTTTTGACCCGCTCTTTGGGGCTCGCCCAGTGCAAAGGCTTATCAATGAAGAGGTTTTAGATGAACTTGCATACCGATTTATAGAAGGCAAAATTGTGGAAGGAAGTTCGCTTTCAATCGGGTTCGAAAAAAATAAGATCGTTATAATTGACCGTCATGCATGAGAATAGCCGAAGGTGTTGCAAAGCTTGTTCATAGTATCTCTACACGTCTATTTCATAGAGGAGGTGAAACCTGGCCTGGTGAAATCGCACGTTATTTTTTATCAAGCCCTAAGGATATAGCCCATCTCTTTAGCTCAGTTATTTATGTGGTAGGGACAAATGGTAAAACATCGACGACAAAAATGGTAGTGCAGGTAATGAGAGATAATGGCTTTGATGTACTGACAAATGCATCGGGAGCGAATATGCTCAATGGGGTATTAAGTAGTATTTTAGTTCAAAAGAAATATTCAAAAAACACTGGCTATATAGGCATATTTGAAGTTGATGAATTTGCATTACAAAGCGTTACAGAGGTTCTTGCACCGACACATATTCTTTTTTTGAATGTACTGCGTGATCAGCTCGACAGGTATGGCGAGGTAAGAAATGTACTCGGTCTGTGGAAAAGGATTTTAAGTAAGCACGTTCAATGTTCGGTGGTAGCGAATGCATACGATCCTGGATTGTCATGGGTGTGCGAAAATGTGAAAAAAAACAAGCTTCACTGGTATGGTATCCCAGAGCAGTTTTTAAAAAAAGATAGCACAGTACTTGGTGACTCATCGTATTGTTTTTTTTGTAACCACAAGTTGCACTATAACGGTATGTATATTTCACACTTGGGTAAGTGGTATTGTCCCTCATGCAAGAAAAAAAGCGAAAAAGCCTTTACGTGGGACAAGCAAGATATACATAGTTTGGTTACTATGCCAGATTATATGACTACCAACATGCAAGGTGTATATCTATTAGCACGGCTATTTAATATATCAAGAGATCAATTTTTTACTTCAGCTTCTTTGTGGGAGCCAGCGTATGGTAGGGGAGAGACTAAAAAATCTGGGAATGCACTAGTTACGTTTGTACTTGGAAAGAACCCTGCGAGCTGGACTGTCGCATTGCGAGATTCTCTAAAAAAGAATAAATATAAGACGGTTGTGTTAGGACTCAATAATCAAATTCCAGACGGACAGGACGTTTCGTGGATTTGGGATGCAGATATAGATAGCATAAACTTAAAGCACGTTAAGCATATTTGGACATTTGGTGACAGAGCACACGATATGGCAGTTCGTTTACACATGGAAGGCATAGAAGTTGAGAAAGTATATACAAATGCAAATCTTTGTTTTGCTGACGTTAAAATGAAATCCGAAGAGGTGTTGATGCTATCCAATTACACTGCTATGCTCGATTCGCGACGTGCCCTCTTAGGGAAAGCTATTTTGTAATGTGTGCATTGCATAGGCTATTGTATATGCGATATGTTAAAATTCATTCTGTGCTTGATTAGAGCTGATAGCTAACAGCTAATCTTGCCGCGGTGGCGGAATTGGTAGACGCGTAGGTCTCAAAAACCTATGGTGCAAAACATCGTGTGGGTTCGATTCCCACCCGCGGCACACCCTAGTATAAATGTCGAGGAAATTATTCTTCTACCAGACCTCTTTGACTGCCGATACAAGCTCGCTGTAGCGCGTATAGGAAAGTAATTCTTCTTGCCAATTAGGGTCTGTAATATTGACATCGGGAATAACTCCTTTGCCTTCGATAGGCTGGCCGTCATCACGGAGTGTTAAGCTGTGCACTAAAAATATCGAGAACGTTTCTGTTTTATCAAGCTGATGTTTGAGTGGGAATACTTTTTCTACAGTACCCCAACCTTTACTCGGTGTACCAACTACCGTACCGACGTTATATTTCTTTAGGCTTGCAGCCATCACTTCTGCACTCGATTGCGAATTGCCATTTATGAGAACTACAACTTGCTTATACTTGGTAAGGCTTGGCAAAAGACCCGCTTGTGTTTTGAAATCTTGTTTTTCTCCATGATGTAAAAACTGATATGCGTATTGATCAGGACCTATAAATGGCCCCAAAAAATAGGGTAAGCCGTCTATAAGCCCCCCTATGTTGTCACGGAGATCAAATATAAGCGCATCGACCGCACTGTTGTCTTTGTATGTGTCTGCAGCGCTTACTATGTCGTCAAGTGTTGTTGGAGAAAAACGGGTTAGGTGCATATAGAGGACACTACCATTGACAACTTTCGATACTATAGTAGATTCTACCCCTGTATTGTCATACCGATCTCTATTTTGCTGTGTGCTCAATGTCTCATATGCTTGTTCAACTTCAGCGAGCTTTTCTTTTGCCTCTGGTGTTTTTTGTGCTTCTAAATCTTGTTTTTTCTTTTCGTAGGCTTTCGCAATCTCTTGTTGCGAAGCTTTTTTTGTTGTGCCAATGGTCTTATACCTGTCAATAGTAGGGTTTTTATTCTCAACTTCATTTTTCAAGTTTGCTTCTTCTTTTTTGCTGTAGAGCCTGCTCCTTCCAGCAGGTTGCAAGCTGGCAAGTACAGTGTCTGCTAATGTTACGGTATATTGCTTTTTTTTCACCGTTGTATCAAAGGCATTGAGGGTTTTTTCAAGTATTTTTTTGAGACCCTTTTTATCTTTTGTTAGATTTTGGGAAAATTGACCTGTAACTTTTTGATTTGCAAGGAGGTATATATCGATGAGTTGACTATCAGTTAGCTTATCCCAATAATTTTTTTGAATAGTATCGAATTCCTCCATTAGTAATGCAGAATATATATTTTCTTTCTGGGGAATTTTTACGGGGAATCTACTTCCCCACAAGTACCCGCCTATGGCAGCTATTGCAATGATGGAAAAGATGGTTATTACAATAAGTGCTCTTTTAGAGAATAGAGTTTTGAATCGCTTAAGCATGTGTTATTTTTCTATTATTTTTTCTATGATACGCAAAAACAAATAGCGCAGAACTTGCACCCAGAAGCGACCCGCCGATAACGTCGGTTATCCAGTGTTCACCCAAACTCACTCTGCTATAGAGCATTAAAAAAGCTACTACGCCTATAAGTATAAACAATACTTTTCTTTTTAAACCTTGTATTTTGGAATACCACAGAAACAAAAATATGATGACAAGTAGAAATATAGATCTCATGCTATGACCAGATGGATATGAACCGTTTGTTTGTACATATGAGCTTGGAAAAAGAAATAAAGAATAGGTTCTATGGAATAAGAACGGCGGAGCGGGTTGCAGTAAAAAGTTTTTGCCAACAAGTTCAAATAAATGTGAAATACCAAACAGTACAATACTCAGCGACAGGAAGAAATACTTTCGTATAAGAAGTGCAAATAGTATGAGTATCGTTATGGTTACTTCAAAACTGCCAAAGAAACTAAAATACGATAAAAATGGGTCGAGCATGCGCGGCGTATGATTTTGAATTCGTACCGTCGTATTAAAATCAAATGACCGTAGCGAATCTGTACGTACTATAAGCGTCACAATAATGAATGAGACAAATAGCAGACCAGAAGCTAAGTACATGTATTTCTTTCTCATTGTATAAGTATAGCGTAAACATGGATCATGTTGTATAATCCTTTTATGCAATTCACAGATACATTCGAAAATAAAAACGAAACCAGCTTTGTTACCGTAACGGTAAAGTGGAGCGATATAGACAAATCCAAGGAAGAGACACTACTAAAGATTCAAAAAGATTTTGAATCAGAAGGTTTTAGAAAAGGGAAAGTGCCGGTAAAAGTAGTGCGTGAGAAGGTTGGTGAAAGCAAGCTCTTAGAAGAAGCATCTCGTTATTTTTTGAGCGATGTCTATTCCCAAATAATTAAGAAATACGATCTGCACCCTGTTATAGACCCTGCCATTAGGGTAAAACAGGCAGAAGCCAACAAAGACTGGATAGTCATATTTGAAATTGCCCACGCACCTGCTATAAAAACAATGCCTGATGTAAAAAAAATAGTAGCAGATATTCGTGCACAGGCAAAAAAAGAAACTATTTGGGTACCCGGTAAAGACGAAAAAGAGAAGACTGCTGAAAAACCTGAAGAGAAGAAAGAAGAGCAATTACAAAAAATTATGGATGCTCTTGTCAATAAAGCTGAGATTACTATAGCACCAGGAATAATGGAACAAGAGGTTAATAGGCGCATGGCTTCGCTTCTCGACGAGGTAAAAAAACTTGGTATGAACTTAGATCAATACATGCAGGCAAAAGGGGAAACAACCGATTCTATGAGAAAGAAGGCGGAAAAAGAGATAGTCGAAGTGTATACTGTTGAGCTTTTGCTGCAACAGATAGCAGAGAACGAAAAAATTACGATAGACGACAAAGAGCTCGAGGCGATTTTCTCTCGTATGAAAACCGAAAAAGAGCGCGAAGAAGCGAAGAAAAATGCATATTTTTATGCAAGTTTAATGAGAAAGCAGAAGACACTTGATTATTTGAGTAGCTTATAGTAAAATAAGCACATGGTAGCCGCAAAAAAGAAAACATCAAGCGGCATAGCAGAGCAACTCAAGAGTCTTGGAAACGATTTTTTCGAGCAAGGAAGAGACGCAGTAAAAGGCGCAAGAAATGACGTTGCTTCGCAGCTCTTGGATGATGATAACTTCGATTCCCCAGACATCTATGGAGAAAATCCTTTTGCATCTGTGTCGAGTATGGACAAAAAAGATCGTAAAGAGCCTATTCGAGTGATCAAATCTGAAATTCTCTTTAATAGGCAAGAGGTACAAGAAAAGCAAAGCATACGTCAAGAGTTAAATAGCTTAATAGAAAATGTACGCAGAGAGCTCGAGCTTTTGAAAGTACAAGACAAAGGCCTTAGCGAAGATATTTCCAAGCTTGTATTGCAAAACAACCCTGAAAAGCCAGGTATATATCACATTCGATTTTTTCAATTTGTCATAAAATTGCTTCATGCTCTCAGAAAGCGTATTTCAGAGGGTCGTATGTGGCTTGACGTGGCGTTTGAAAAAAAGAAAAAGAAAAAATTCTGGGGTCTTGCCAAGAAAAAAGGTACTTCTTTCTCACGCTCAAGTGAGCTTTCACAGTCTAATCTTCCAGGGTAGTCGTCTATAGAAAATTTCCATTTTTTCGCTTGCTCTCCTTTGGTATAATGGTGCCTATATGGAGCCATAGCTCAGTTGGCTAGAGCGTCGCATTGACATTGCGAAGGTCTGTGGTTCAAGTCCACATGGCTCCACATAATTTCTATAGTGATAACTTCATCCAAGTAATTAATGGATTTCACCGAACAGATAAACATAAATCACGATGGCTTGGTTGTTACAGATGCTCGATGGCTTGATGGTTTTAGAGTGCAGGTTGCAGATACGTTTGGGCAGTGTAAGACTGCGAGTGAATTTCTAGTACGCTATAACTATCTCATTCCAGAATTTGATAGGGAAACATCTACTGCATACCTAAATTTAAATACGGCCCTACAGACTAAAACAGGCCATTGTCTTACTGCGGCTCTTAGTTTGGGAGAGTGGGGAGTACAAAATGGTATGTATGTTAGCTATTTTCCTCGTTCAGTTGTACAGCACGCTGTCGTAGGACTGTCGGAGAAACAAATAATTGTTCCCGACGATTCGTTAGATATGTTGCGGTTTACCGATTTGTGGCAGAGAAATGCTAGAAAAGGACTCGCCCTGTATGAGCATAAGCAACATATGGTAGGTTTAGATCCATTTCATAGGTTGAACTTTACTATGTTAACAAATAGAGAAGATAGATTTGTTAGAGAACCCCCACAGTTATCTTCTCAGGCCTTTTTACAGCGAATGGGGTGGTGGCAGGGAGAACATATGGCTGAGTAAATTTACATTTGTCAGGCATATAAACAAAGTAAATATTAAAGAAAGGAGCGATTCGCTCTAGGGTCACACAGTTTGTTTCAAGGAAACCTTGAAAATCTTAAACGGTGCGACAAAATATGGAGAAGGGATATTCGTAGGACTATTTGAATCTATGGATAAAGATGAAAAAAACCTTGAATCTATAGTTCGAAGATTAGCAAAAGGGAAATAACATACCTGTCAGTTTTCGAATTCGAAACATAAAACCTGCACAAATTTCTGCTTCAGGGAAGCGCGCATTGGGGTCGGTAATAAATGTTTCTGTATCGCAAATCTGTATTTTTTGACAGCCTTAAAGAAATGTGGGGATAGAGACATCGCTCGGATTATGTAGTTTCACTGTTTGCTAGAGTGTTGTTTGTACTTTTCTATTTCTTCTGTGTAAAACTCGTTCCCTGCTAAATAGGCAAGAAGATTGCTGGTTTTTTCTATCGGGTCTTTGTTGAGAAGCGTGCACAACTTCGCTATTGCAATACGATTTTCTTCGCTGTAGGTATATTCTATTAGCGTACCGTCTGGCATCTTAAATATAAAATAGATTAGGTCAGTTCCGACTATGTCATTCCAAAACCCGTTATCGAGCTTTTCACGTATTAGGTTTTTATAAAGCTCAAGTGACCGCTTTGGTACAAAGAGTTTTCTGCTCGTACTGTCTTTTATATGCTTAACCGTTATGGCAAGTGCGGTCAGCTCGTCGTTGGAAATCTTAAGCGCTCCCATAAGATAGCTTCTGTAGTTGTGCATATATCTGTATATATTTATACAAAATTGAGTGTAGCAATGCAATTTGCATGTATAAGGTTTTGCGTGTATACTTAGGTCATGTATATGAAAAGCGTTTTTACCACAACTACCACCACTATTTAGTGCGGGGTACTTGTGTGTGTATACCCCGCAGATCGCGGGGTTTTTTAGTACCTAAAAATTATTAATAAGTTATACAATAAACACATGAACGACAAAAAAGATTATCTTCACAAACTGCGCCATTCAGCAGAACACGTACTGCATCAGGCGATGAAAGAGCTGTATCCACAAATATTACTTGCCATGGGCCCTGCTACAGATGATGGATTTTATTTTGATTTTGATAGTAAACCAGAAGGCAAAGAAGCAGTAACCATAACTGAGGCAGATTTTCCCAAAATAGAAAAGCGTATGCAGGAAATCATAGACCAAAATCTGCCTATTACTCGCCATGAAATAAATGTGATCGAAGCCAAAAAAATGTTTGGTGAGAATCCGTACAAAATGGAATGGATAGAGCAAGCCAAAGAGCGAGGAGACGCAATTTCTATCTATTGGACAGGGAAACCAGATGAAAAAGGTTCTATGGTAGATCTCTGCGCAGGGCCACACGTAGATTCTACTGGCGAGATCAAGGCATTCAAGTTGCTTTCAGTTGCAGGCGCTTATTGGCACGGCGATGAAAAGAATAAAATGCTTACCCGTATTTATGGCACGGCTTTTAGTTCCCAAAAAGAGCTTGATGAACACCTGAATCTTCTTGAAGAAGCAAGAAAGAGAGATCACAGAAAACTTGGTAAAGAACTGGGCCTATTTACTTTTTCAGATATGGTTGGAAAAGGTTTGCCACTCTTTACATCAAAGGGCGCGACGATATGGCGTGAACTTGAACGGTATGTGGTAGACGAAGAGATAAAACACGGTTATCAGCATGTTCGCACGCCAAATTTGGCAAAGACCGATCTATATAAAAAATCTGGCCACTATCCATACTATAAAGATACGATGTACCCTGCGATGAAGATAGATGAGGAAGAGCTTATTTTGCGTCCCATGACGTGTCCGCACCACTTTGCTCTCTATATGGATAAGCCGAGAAGTTACCGAGAACTACCAATGCGGCTCGCCGAGATGGCACGGTTGTATCGGTACGAAAAATCTGGAGAGCTTACCGGTCTTATTCGCGTTCGTGAATTTACTTTAGCTGATGCTCACAACTTTGTGAGAAAAGATCAAGCAGCAGAAGAAGTTGGAAATGTGCTTGATTTAATAGAGAAAATTGCGGGAGTTTTGGGTTTGGAGAAAGGCAAAGATTACGTGTATCGACTTTCGTTGGGTGATCGTGAAAATAAAGAAAAGTACTATGATTCACCTGAGAATTGGGAGTATGGTGAAAAATTATTACGCACAGTTTTAGAGGAAAGAAAAGCTCCTTATTACGATGCAAAGGGTGAAGCAGCTTTTTATGGGCCAAAAATAGACGTACAGATGAAAAATGTGTTGGGTAAGGAAGATACGGCCTTTACTGTACAATATGATTTTTGTTTACCAGAACGATTCGGATTGTCATATAGGAACGAAGAAGGTGAGCAGGAACAACCCATAGTGATACATCGCTCATCTATTGGGGCACTTGAACGTTCAATGGGTTTCTTGATAGAGCGGTATGCAGGGTTATTTCCATTGTGGCTATCTCCTATTCAAGTTGGTGTGGTCCCTGTATCCGATCAGGTGAGTGCATATGCGAAGAGCGTCCATGATGCGTTTATCGGCGCTGGTATTCGCTCGGAGTTAAATGTTGAGAACAAAACATTGGGTGCAAAAATACGCGACTTTACATTGCAAAAGGTACCATACCTGTGTATAATTGGAGCTAGTGAAGAGAAAAGAGCTAGGGAAGAGGGTAAAGCCTACGTTTCGGTGCGAACAAGAGAAGGTAAGAATCGAGGAGTAGTTGTATTATCAGAGTTTTTAGCGGAGCTAACAAAACACATTGAGAAGAAAGCCTAGTAAAAAGGACTTACGAAAAAGAGCAATACGAACAAACGAGTATATTCCGCATGCAAAGATGCGGGTTTTAGCTGCTGATAATGTACAAATAGGTGTGTTGACACGTATAGAAGCACTGAACCTTGCGAAAGAGCAGGGTGTAGACTTGGTTGAAGTTGCGCCAAAAGCGGTACCGCCAGTGGCAAAACTGATAGAGTTTAATAAGTATTTGTATCAGCTTGCAAAGAAAGAAAAGTCGGAATTAAAAGGACGAACGGAGGTAAAAGAGGTTAAGATAGGACTGTTTATGGCAGAGAATGACTTGGGGAGGATGGTAGAGAGAGTACAAGACTTTCTCAAAAAGAACCATCAGGTAAAAATAAGCTTGTGGCTCAAAGGTCGCCAGCTCGATAAGAAGCAAGATGCGCGAGTATTTATGCAGACATTTATACAGCGAGCAAGTTTTGCGAAAATAGTAAGCGAGCCGGTGATGCAAGGAAAAGTAATGCGAGCAGTTATAACGTTCGATAAGGACAAAAAAAATGAAAAAGCCCAAAGTAATAAAATTGAGAAAGCTTAAGATTAAGAAATCTGTCAGTAAGCGTTTTAAAGTAACACCAACGGGCAAAGTAATGCACCGTAGTCAGAATATACGCCACTTGAGTAGTAATAAGTCTAAAAACCAGCTCAGAAGATTGCGAAAGAAAAAGAGCTTGTTTTCAACAGATGCAATAAAAATTAAAAAATTATTAGGAGTAGGATGACACGAGTTAAAAGAGGTGTAGTCACACGAAGAAAACATAAAAAACTTTTGGGTCTTGCAAAAGGTTATGAAATGAGCCGCAGTAGCAGGCTTAGTGTAGCAAAAGAGACCGTGTTGCATGCTGGTGAATACGCATTTGCAGGAAGACGAAAAAGAAAGGGCGATTTTAGAAGGACATGGATTGTTCGTATCAATGCGGCTCTTCGTGGCATGGATATGACCTATTCTTCCTTTATAGCACTTATGAAGAAAAAAAACATTGGCCTGGATAGAAAAATTTTGAGCGCATTAGCTCAAAAGGAACAGATTTTCAAAAATGTAGTCGATGCAGTAAAAAAACAAAAATAAACTCATGGATTCACACATACAGTCAAGACTCAACTTGTATGTTCGTTCGCTAGAAAATGCGTCTTCCCTCGAGGATCTTCTGAAAATTCATATAGAAATCTTTGGTAAAAAAGGATATTTTGCACACCTTTTTCAAACTCTTGCACAAGAGAGCGATATGGAAAAGAAAAAGACTATGGGTGCTTTTTTCAATACAGAGAAACAAAAACTCGAACATGTTTTCAGTAAAAGACAAGACGAATTTTTACAGACAAAACAAGATGTTGTGGGCGATGTTACCGTGCCTGGTATTGGGCCAAAGTTGGGCAGTATGCATATTGTTACGAGCGCTATTGAAGAAATACGTCGTATCTATTCGCGTATAGGTTTTTATCAATATTCATATCCAGAAGTTGAGTGGGAATACTTTTCATTTGAAGCCCTTAATATGCCTGCCGATCACCCAGCACGTGATGATTTTGAAACTTTTTTTGTCGATGGTCCAGTATCTAAAAAATATGGCAGAATGGTACTAACTCCTCATACTTCAAACGGTCAAGTACGTGAGATGTTGCGACTTGGAAAGCCGCCGATACGTATGATTAATATTGCTCGTTGTTATAGGCCCAATTGGGATGTTACCCACGTGCCGATGATGCATCAGTTCGAGGGTTTATGCGTTGATAAAGGGATATCAATACAACACCTTAAAGGTACGATGAGTTATTTCGCACGAGAATTTTTTGGTTACGATGTAAAAACGCGTCTTCGACCCCACAACTTTGAATTTACTGAACCGTCATTTGAGGTTGATATAAGCTGCATTCACTGCAATGGGACAGGTATCACAAAGGAAGGCAAATGTCGTATCTGTAAAAGTGGCTGGTTAGAACTGGGTGGTTCTGGCTTAGTCCACCCAAACGTGCTCAAAGCTGGTGGTATAGATAGCTCTGTCTATAGTGGTTGGGCATTTGGTTTTGGTATTGAGCGTGTTGCTATGATTAAATATCAAATTGACGATATACGTAAGTTATATAGCGGTGAATTACGCTACGTTTTAGAGAGCTAACATGAATATACTATTACCATACTCGAGCATTAAGAAACGCCTGACTACAGATACCACCGTTGAAGAATTTCAACGTTTTCTTTCGTTGTGTGGCCCTTCAATAGAGCGTATTGAAAAGATAGGTAATGACTACGTCATGGATATCGAAGTGACTACAAATCGCATCGATATGGCGTGTGTGGCAGGAATAGTACAAGAAGCAAACGCAATTCTGCCACTTTTTGATAAAAAGGTTTCTGTATCAGAAAATTTACTGACCGATTATTCATTGTCTCAACTTAATTTTCCAAAAGAGGATTTGTTACACGTCATCAATGACTTTTCGTTGAGCCCTCGTATTACCGCGGTGGTATTTGAAAATATTATTTTGCAAGAATCTTCAGAAGAAATACGGACATTTTTAGAAAAGGTAGGTGTTCGACCAATAAATAACGTTGTTGATATATCGAATTATCTTATGTATTTGTTCGGTCAACCGGTCCATATATTTGATTACGATAAAATTGGTGGTGGAATTATCAAATTACGAAAAAGCAAAAAAGGTGAAAAAATTGAGCTTTTGGATGAAAAAACCTACACATTGCCTGGTAACGATATAGTTATAGAAGATGGGAATGGCAAACTCATCGATCTTTGTGGCATTATGGGAGGTAAGGTAAGCGAGGTAGACGAGCACACAAAGCGTATAGTGCTTTTTGTTCCCTCGTACAGTAAGAAATATATTCGAAAAACATCTATGCTGACAGCTGCGCGCAGCACTGCTTCTTCATACTATGAGAAGGGGATAGACACAGCACGTGTTGAACCTACCTTTACGTACGGTGTGAAATTGCTTACAGAGCACGCGCAGGCTCACATGTCATCGCGCTTGGTAGATGTTCATGAGGGGCTGTATACGCCTCGATCAATTTCAGTTACTGCGCAGTATATTATAGATACGATTGGTGAATCAGTCGATGAACACGTCGTAGAAAATATATTGTCTTCACTTGGATTTGGTGTTACGAAAAGTGGAAAGTCAATACAGGTGACGGTGCCATTTTGGCGTCAGTTTGACGTTTTTGAACCGCACGATATTGTTGAAGAAGTAGCACGTATATATGGTTATCATACGATTAATGAGGTCATGTCTCCGTTTTCTCTCGTGCGTGATGAAAAAATACGTGAGTTTGAAGAATCGTACAGAGCAGAAACAGCGGTAAAAACATACCTTTGTAATACAGGTTTCATAGAAATGTATAACTACTCTATGGAGTCTTTGGAAATGCTCGGTTACTTTTCATCTGATCCGAAATGCCATTTGCGTATATCAAACCCAATATCTGAAGATCTTGTCTATATGCGGCAGTCAATTATCCCGTCGCTTTATAAAAATATGCTTGATAATACTCAGTTTGAACACTTGTCACTTTTTGAAATAGCAAACATATATATACCGCGCGCAGCAGATTTACCCAATGAAGTACGCACACTTGGCATACTTGTTCAAGATTCACTATCTTCATTAAAAATGACACTACAGAATTGCGTTACACAACTTAATACCTCTATAGAATATAAAAAAGGGTCCCTTGACTACGCAACAAACGAATGTATAGAGCTTTATAGCAATGGTACTTTTGTAGGGTACGCCGGTCGATTGTTACCGGCACTTGAACAAAGAATAGGAAAAAAATTGGTATTTGCTGAGTTGAAGTGGGACGCACTAGTAACGAGAACTCGCGCAAAACAAACTTTATTAAAGAAAAAACCACAATACGTTATCGAAGATATTACCTATACATACAAAGCTGGTTTAGAATGGTTTGAGCTTACTTCTAATGTGCAAAAGAAATTTTCGGAAATACAGAGAATAGAGTATAGGGATGAGTACAAAGATAATATTACAATGAGGCTCTATACACTACCAGAAAAAGGACAATCGATTGTAAAGAAATGTGTGGAATATATGCGAAATGAACTTGGAATTGTGGTAAAGGCGAAATAATTACACTCGATAGAAATACGTTTTGAAGTTTCCTTCTCTAATAGTATGCCAGCATTTGTTGTTCCAGTTTTTTATTTTAAACCCGTGTGAGATGATGAGAGTATTTTTTTTACACTCAGTGAGTAATTTAGCAGAGAGTTGTGCAACTATTTCAGGATAAAGAAAAAAATAAATAACGGTTGCCTGTTTGAGATCCGTAGCATATATATCTTCATGAATAAACTCTGATTTATTTGGAGGCTCAAAGTATTTTTTTCGAAATAGACAAAAGGTATACAAAAGCTTATTAAGCTCTACACCAATGCATCGCGCTTGTGAATGCTGAGCAACAAAAAAAACAACATTACCATTACCACTGCCCAAATCGTAGAAAATGTCAGTCGAGCTGAGTGGTATAGAGGAAAAAATTCGTGTTAAATCTTTCCTTCTCGTTGGTACGAAGGGAACTCCTATTTGCTGAGAAATAAAAAGCGCTAAGAAAAAGAGGATAAAAAATACGAGGATAATTGTTAACAGGAAAAGAGCGATAATACTAGAGATTTCCATTGTGTGAATAATTATATGTACTTTTCTTTATTATTTGTTGTACTGCTATTCTATACATTTTATGTACAAGTGGTATAAAATTGTATCAATGGATATTGAGAGAATAGCTGAGGAGTTTAAAAATAAGAATATTGTATTAGTCGGATTGGGGTTGCAGGGTGGTGCCGTTGGCGTTGCAAAATTTTTATCTCGTTTTGTATCTCTCTGTACTGTTACCGATTTGAGAAAAGAGACGGAACTTCGCCCATCAATAGATGCGCTACAATACTTTAAAAATATACAGTTTGAGTTAGGCGAGCATAGACCTTCAACTTTTTTATCTGCTGATTGTATAGTGATTGGTCCGTCTGTGCGCTTAGATATGCCACAGTTGGTGAGCGCACGAGAAAAAGGTATCCCCATAGTAAGCGAGATGGAACTTTTTTTTAAATACAATTCGCGACCTGTTATCGGTGTTACTGGAACTCGTGGGAAGACCACCACAACGACACTTATATACGAAATGCTCAAAATGGACAAGAGAAATGTTCTTCTCGGTGGAAATATCCCAGGTAGCTCTACTTTGTCTCTTTTGGAAAAAGAGTGCGATTTGGTTTTGCTGGAACTATCCTCGTGGCAATTGTCCGGGTTGCATAGAATAGGTATAAGTCCGCATATAGCTGTATTCACCAATTTCTTTCCTGATCACCTTAATTTTTACTCTTCTATGGATGATTATTTGTTCGATAAACAGGCAATCTATACTTTTCAGAACGACAAAGACCACCTTGTCGTAAATAAATCGCTGCAAAAAATTATTGAAAAAAATATGCCACGATCACGCGTTCATTATTTTACTCAAAACACGTATACCAAAAAAATTGCATTACTAGGTGATCATAATCGAGAAAATGTCTCTGCAGCTTTTACCGTTGGAGAAATTTTGGGCGTTTCGCCACAAGCACTTTCAGTATTAAGCACATTCAAAGGCGTATCTTTTCGGCTTGAGAATATCGAAACGATTAATGGCGTAGATATATACAACGATACAACCTCTACGACACCTATCGCAGGCATACGGGCTCTTGAAGCAATCCACGATCGTTACAAGCGGATAATACTTATCACAGGGGGTAACAGTAAGGGCTTACCCGTTGAGGAGTGGTTGGGAACCGTACAGTCGTTTGCAACAAGAGTGGTATGCATGGAGGGAACGTTTACTGATAGTATTTTGCCAAGGCTTGATAAAAGTAAGTTATTGGCTTTAATTCCTATGAGTAATTTAAAGTCAATACTTTCGCTTGCGATGAAGTATTCGCAACCGGGAGATGCTATTCTATTTTCACCATCTGCTACTTCATTCGCTATGTTTAAAAATGAATTCGATAGGGGAGAGCAATTTAATAAAATTGTAGAGGAGTATAGTAAGCAGTACGATAAATAGGGCGAATCTATCTATTTGCTATAATGGGAGGTAGACTATGCCTCTGTAGCTTAACGGATAGAGTAGCGGTCTTCGGAACCGCTGGTAGAGGTTCGATTCCTCTCAGAGGCACAAGGGAATTTAAAGTTGAAAATTAAAAATTTAGAATTTGAAACAGCGCACTGTTTAATACAAAAACATGGGAATTTCACAGTTTACGCGATCGCTAATCGACGAAACCCAGCGCGTCAGCACAGAGGCCGTGCAGGATGAGGGCGATTTTATTGAAGTTTCTAAAACAGTTTCTTTCTTTGCAATTGCGTACGAAAAAATTCGAAACGTAATTGAATTTAAAGATGACCACATTATTCGTCGTAATGCAATAAATAGAATTGTACGCAGACGGCTTGCTTTTAATCCATCCTTAACTAACGAAAGCCTATCAATTGCCAAAGAGATAGTATGGGCAGGGTATGTGTCTAGTAATAGAATTCCTGAGCAGAAAATAGACCGTCTGGACAAAATAATTCGATGGTATATCGGTCTTAGAAATGAGATAGTCAAAGCACAAACATCGAGTCGACGTTCGTACTATATACAGTTCGTATATGATTTGCTAGTTTCACAAATCGAAGAATTGTTTGCTGAAAAAGAGTTTAGTATTCGTAAATTTTTTACCTTTTATATTTATCAAGTGCTTAATCCACAGATTGAGATTCAAGGACTTGATGAGTCTGAAAAGAATCTCTATTTTTATATAGCAACCGAGAAGGTACTTTTAAAAAGTGATACGCCATATTTGCGTTTTCACTTAATGAAACTTTTATCTGAGCAGCTGCTTCGTGTTGCGCCTGACTCATTTAGTGAACACGTGGAGCAATTTAAACGCGCATTTTCGTATATAGACAGCAAAATAGAGCAGCCGATCAATCAAAAAGTTCTCCAGTATTTACGCAATCAACGTCCCGCGTTTCTTATTTTTCAGGAATTTATTATGCGTCATCAGGGGAAACTTGCAGAAATCATGGATGACCCTGTGAAGTTCAAGGGATCAATTGAAGCAATTTGCCGAGATAAGTATGAGAACGCAAAAGAAAAATTGAGAAGAGCTGGATTTAGAAGTATTATCTATATTTTCCTAACAAAAATGTTGTTTGTACTCGCCGCAGAATACCCGCTTATGTTGCGGCTTGGGGAAAAAATAGACTATATGACGTTAGGCATAAATGCGCTGTTCCCTGTACTTCTTATGGTTTTATTTGTTGGGTTGGTTGAAGTACCAGATGATGAAAATACCGCTCGCATTTATGAAAAAATAAATGCATTTGTTTACGGTGAGAAAATGCAAATAGCAGTCTTTCGAGAGAGAAAGAAAGCAAAACGTGGTTTCATAGCTCAGATTTTGTTTTGGTTATTCTACGTTGTAACATTTGGTACAACGTTTTATTCGATAGATCTCGTTTTAGATATGCTGAACTTCCAGCTGATGAGTAAGGCTATATTCTTCTTTTTTGTAACCGCTGTTAGTTTCTTTGGTTACAGAGTGCGTCAAATTGCCAAGGAATATATAATAAAAGAAAAAGATTCTGTACTAACCCCTGTCTATGATTTTTTTATGATTCCACTTATTTCAGTAGGAAAATGGCTTAGTAGCGAAATATCCAAGATAAACGTACTTATATTTATATTCGATTTCCTTATTGAAGCTCCGTTTAAAGTGCTCTTTGAGGTAATAGAGGAGTGGATTGGCTTTTTGAAGCATCGGAAAGAGGAAATGGTATAATTAACTATTACATCCGTTATTAAAGAGAGTCGCGCCTCTTGAATCGTAAGATACGGATCGTGCAAAATACACGACGGAATAGTGCCCGTAATAGCACGAAGCTCTTGTCACCAAATCGGTAAACAGAGAGAGCGTAAGGTTCTATCGGCAACGGTGGAATAAAGCACAGTGGTACCACGGCAAAGCCGTCTGTGTTTGTCTAGAAAACTAGGCAGACATAGGCGGCTTTTTTAGTTGGGGAAAAATATGAATATTGAACAAAAAGATATACAGTATGTAGTGGTCGATCAAACGCATTTTGGGCTCCTTGCCCAAGCAAGTGCACTTATTGGTTCGTATGCAGAAAAGGGTCTTATGCTCGAACAGACTGAAGAAGCTTTAGCGAGGATGTCGCAAGAAGGGTCACTTGTGGTTGCACTTTTATCTGAAAACGGCAATCGGCATGTTGTGGGAAGTATTGCTATAACGACACAGTGGCCAGACGGAAAGCGAGAGCTGGGTGCGTGGGCAGTGCATGAAGAATTACGACGCCATGGTATTGGTATACAGCTTCTAGAGGCACTCGCAGTGCATCTTAGTGGTACGCGAGAAGGGTTACAACAAGTGATAGCATTTGCCAATAATAACTCTGGGCCAATATTTGAAAGTCTTGGAGCTACTCCACTACCACATGCTAAAATGCATCCAGATGCATTTGTTCCGTGTCAATCGTGTCATTGCGATAAAGTGTGCCTCGCTCCTGGCCAAATGTGTGTCGATACTATATTTAATCTATCGCCAGTCATGCAGGAGCTTTCAGAAGGGTATAATAAATGAT
The DNA here is from genome assembly GCA_024654535.1 of Candidatus Roizmanbacteria bacterium. GTDB lineage: Bacteria > Patescibacteriota > Microgenomatia > UBA1406 > UBA1406 > JANLHL01. Next base: position 60,303 of record JANLHL010000016.1, read on the forward strand.
TACAAGTTAGATAAACATATGAATTACATTGAAAAACTAATAGCCATACAGTCTGTGTCGGGTAGTGAACAAAAGATCCAGGAATATATAGTCAATGAATTAAAAAAGTTTGGTATAGTACCGCAGAAAATAGGCGAAAATGTTGTTGCTAAAATAACGGGGAAGAACAATAAAAAAGCACTTCTTTTTAATGCTCACGTAGACACAGTACCGGAGGGAAATAGGAAACTATGGAAAGCCGACCCATTTGTACCAACGGTACGAGGTGACAAAGTCTATGGTCTTGGTGCCAGCGATGAAAAGGGAGGTGTTGCAAGTCTTCTTTTACTCGCGAAGACGCTGGTCACTTCAATACCAGCGTGTGATGTATGGTTTCATTTTGTTGTGTACGAAGAGTTAGACGGCTCAGGAACGAGAGAAACTATGCGGTGGTTTATGAAACAGTACGGGAATGCATATGCGAGTATGGCTGGCATATTAGTTGAGCCAACTGGGCTTGAAGAGATTCAAATAGGCCACAAGGGAAACATTTTTTTGAAACTGACGTCATATGGTGATAGCGGACATGGTTCACGACCTGAATTGGTTAAGAATCATGCAGTATTTGTCATGTATGAAGCATTTAAAAAGTTAAAAAAACTTGAAAAAAAGTGGAGCGTTTATAAAGACAATATACTTGGTAGTCCAAGTATTGCTTTGGCAACAAGCATGCATGCGGGCGATGAACACGCACCGAATAAATTTCCCGATACGTGCAGCTCTACCGTAGATATCCGTACTACTCCTGCCATGCATGATATAGCTTTACAGCAAGTAAATAAGGCACTACGTGGTTTGGGTGTTTCAGTAGATACGATGTACGCTCCAGCCTCATATGGGAGAACTTTCGAAACAGATCCACTGGTCAAAGTGTCACGGACCGTATTTTCAAACGCTGCAATTACTGTATCAGCCGGATCAACAGATCAGTGTTTTTTTACAGATGTGGGTATAGCGGCAATCATTATAGGACCAGGTGAGAAAGAATGTATGCATATACCAAACGAATATTGTATTTTGGAAAAGATCCAGCAAGCTTCCGGTGGGTATTATCAGATAGTACAAGCGTGGGGAAAATAGAGCACTGGTCTTAGTGATATTTCTTAGTATACTGTACGATATATGCTTGCGACATTTATCATAGGATTTCGTGAATTTCTAGAGGCATTTCTGATAGCGGGAGTGTTTTTGGGTATGTCTAGAAAACTGAAGCTCAAAAAAGAATTTGAGATTGGTCTTGCTGTAGCGGTTGGTATTTGTATATCGCTTACGCTGGTTGTTGCTATGTTTTTCTTTAGCGAACAAGCTCGTTCTGTATTTAGTCAAAGGAATACAGAGCTTCTAGAAAGCTACCTCATGATTTTTTCGGGATTCTTTATAGCTTATGTCATTTTTTCGCTTCATTCACTATTTCACAAACACAACGGTGGCACTATATTGCAGGCACACAAAAAACTCCAGGCGCAGGCTTTTGATATGACGCTGTTTACGACCATTGTTTTTTTGATTCTGCGAGAAGGTGTTGAAATAGCACTTTTTACAGCGAGTACTTCGCTATTTTCTCAATTTTCACAAAACGTACTCGGACTGTGTATTGCTTTTATATCAGCGGCGCTTGTGGGGATGGGCACATTTGCTGCCTATATAAAAATACCAATCGGCAAAATATTTAGAGTAACTGAGTATATGATAGTGCTTTTGGGAGCTTCTATGGTGCAAAATGGCATCACAGAATTACTTGAGCACCAGTGGGGAATAAATATAGAAAATATATTTTCATTTGGGTGGCATTTTTTACCAGGTAAAGAAACAATTGCAGGCCACTTTTTACAAAGCTTTCTTGGTATTGATAGTGCTATGAGTTTACCGAGACTTGTAATAATGGTTACATATATAGGTGTCGTGTATGTACTGTTTTTACGAAAAAAGCTGACTAGTTAGAAAATTTACATATTTTTTATGACAACAGATTCAATATTTCGGGCAAGTAAGAAAATCACAAAGGATGGTTTTGGATCGTGCGTGGTTTATTACATGAAGCCAAATACCGTAGAACAAAAACATTTTCATGATTGCACAGAGGTACTCTATATAGTGAAAGGTAGTTGCAAAACCCATACACAAGGTAATGTATACCTATATAAGAAAGGTCAAGTGCATCAAGTAATAAATGACTCGAACGAAGAGCTTGTATTTGTGTGTCTGACAATCCCGCCAGAGACCGAAAAAAACACGCACTATGTTTAGAATTATCTGTAGGTGAATGAACGTCTATTACAGTGACTTAGCTTGGGATTGTGGTCTTATAACGAGCAGTACAATAATCAAGTTTATTAGCATAATGTAGACTGGATATGCATATTGATCTACCACCCAGACTTTTATTGCCATAAGGCTAAAGAGAGCAGCAAAGATGCCGAGCATATAGTATGTCCAGACTTCGGTGTGAGGTAGTCGATACGTTTTCAATATCGTTGGGATTACGCCAGTAAAATCTGCACCAATTGCGAAATATAAAGCGATGCGTGGATTGTCGGTAATTTTCCACAATAGAATACCTAGTAGCGCCAAAAGTAAGCATAGTACGTCGGTTTTTCCCCACCCTCCCATGCCATACTTTATACTGAGTATAAAAATAGCTATAGATTGGAGTGTCAATACGGCAGCAAGGTATATGGCAACAGTATTGTGCTGAGCAAACAAAGAAGCGGTGGTGAGACTTGTAATTATCAGCAGCACTAGCCGTGTGGTTCGGTGTGGTTTTGCTTTTCCTTTAAAAATAGCTATCGAATATACAATTGGGGATATAAGAGCGATAGTGCTACTTATCAAGATAAATATATGCTGCATACTCTTTAGTATACACTGAGGTAGTGTAACTATATAAGAGCGTATGCAGCTACACACATTCCGGTTACTATAGTAAGCCTATAGTATTGATATTGCTGTTCAATTTCTATATACTATAGTATGGCAATACTATCTGAAAATGGACAGTCGATTATGAATAGGAGAGTAGCTTGTCAACTTCCATTCTATTTAGCAGGGCTTGCTATTGGTGGATTTTGGAAAGATGATACTGCTGAAGCAGCTGGATTGGCACCTGTGCAGCAAGCTGATATCTCGTTCCCAGAGCCAAATCCAGAGGCGTACTTGTATGAACCGTATCGCGTATTTCTTCCCGGATTTTCGGGCGGTGGTAGATCTTTAACCGCTATTCGTAGCCACCTGCATACTGAGTTTGGTAACAATGTTTTTGTTCCTTCATCGATATCAACCAATGTTTCAGTAAAAGCTGGTGAAGTAGATCTTACTGATCACTCTAGGGTATTAGGGCATACTATTGCGACAGGCGCGCATAACACGAATATACACATTGTTGCACATTCATTGGGAAGCGTAGAAAATGCATTGATACTTGATGCCTTATTAGACGACCCTGATTGGAGTGGTAAAGAGATTAAACTGACGTTTATGGCAGGGCTAGGTTTTGCAGAAAATGGCATGTCTGGAATATCTCAAACAGCGTACAGAGTGTTTGAGATGGTAAACAATGTTACTGCAGTTGAACAACATATGGCGTATCCACTACCTGAAGCATATTATAGTGTTAATCCACCCGAAGATCCTGAAGATTCAGAAATTGAAACTATATTTACTGATTCACCTGAACAAAGATTCCAAAGAAGAGCGTGGTTTGAAAAACAGCTAGAAATTATGGAACCAGATATGAAAGACGATATTCTCACCAATCTAGCGAATATTGACGGTATGATTGCAATGGCAATTACTGAAAATAACGATGAAGAACTAAACGACGCTTTGTCACAGAGAGAAAAGATACTCAAGTCACTTATCCAGCTTTTTTTCGACGAAAAGAATATTTCTGAGGAGTTGCACGGAAAGTATAGAGATTTGTATGGCGAGACCAAGGATAACCTTGCAACAACAATACAGTACTACACTGCTGCATTAGCTTTTTTTGCTAGAACCGCATCCATCGTGAATGAAGGTATGTATACGAAACTCAGGGAGCTTATAGAAAAAGCAGAGGCAAGGGGAGTAGATATTAAAATAGATTTTGCACTTTTGGAAAGGGATTTTATCGTGCAAGAAAGTGATATTTTAATGATAAGAGAGGGTTTTGAAGAGGCTGGAATTTCAGATAATCTTGGTCAATTTTCATTCTTACAACAGTATGCTCATGCATCAATTGCGTACATGCCAGACGTATTGGGTAAAATTTTTTAAGGCTAAACTAGCCTAGTGTTATAATAATTTTATGGAAGCTAATGACGTTAGTGTAAATCTACAGATAAAAAAGTGTATAAACTTACTTAAAATTATCTTAAAGGATGATTTGCTCGGTTTTTATTTGTATGGTTCTTTACTTTTCGGCGGACTTCAAAAATATAGCGATATAGATTTATTTGCTATTTCAAAGAGAGAAGCTACCAGGAGTGAAAAAGCACAATTAGAAAAAACTTTACTGAATATTTCAGGAATTTACGCAGTAAGTAAAGACCAGAAACCAATCGAACTTACGGTTGTTGTTCGATCTGATATTTACCCTTGGCAATATCCGCCTAAATTTGATTTTCTCTATGGAGATTGGCTTCGTGGTGAATTTGAAGCTGGAAATATAGAACCTTGGCACTCTAAAGTTTTGCCTAATCTTGCTTTAGTAATAACCCAGCTTTTGCTTTCAAACAGAGTATTATTTGGCCCAAGTCCAAATCAACTTCTTGCGGCTGTTCCATACAAAGATTTTTTTATTGCAACTACCTCAGAAATTGATAGCTTGATGGCAGATCTTAACAACGATACTCGCAATGTCTTATTAACACTTGCAAGGATATGGTATACAGTTGAAACAGATACAATAGCTTCTAAGTCTACAGCTGCAGCGTGGGCAATTGATAAATTAACTGATAAATACAAGCCTCTGATGCAGAGAGCTCGAGCTATTTATTTAGGAATAGAACAAGAGCACTGGGGCGATATGTCAACGCAGCTGCAACCGTGTGCAGATTATATTGTGAAGAAAATCAGAGAACAAACGTCGCACTTAAATACTTATGATTATCAAAACAGAACTATCTCGTTGGCCAAATAAAAATGTAAATGCTTTGGGGGTGGGTTAGCGAACGATGTTCGGACCTATTACAGCAATTTATCGCTAAAAGAAATTGAGTTTTATAGAAAAGCCTATTTAACTATTTGATATGCTTAGAGCATGAAGAAATTAACAGATTATCCAGAATTAGACAAAGTATTTTATGAATTGGCTTATGCCTATAAAATGGCACTCGGTGAAAATTTTGTAGGACTCTATATACAAGGTTCACTTGCAGTTGGAGATTTTGATATGACAAGCGATGTAGATTTTACCGTGATAATAAATCACGATTTAACAGAAGAAGAAGTAAGAAAAGTTCAGGAAGTGCATACCAAATTTATAAATAGGGATATCAGATGGGTAAAGCATCTAGAATATTCATTCTTTCCATTACCAAAATTTAAGATACATTCTTCCCGCTTTGAAAATGGCAAAGAAAATAACACAGAGGAACGAAAGCTTTGGTACTTTGATAATGGGCATAAAGAAATTGAAAGAAATGATCATGATAATACTTTAGTAGTTCGCTGGGAAGTTAGAGAAAAGGGAATTACTGTTCTAGGTCCTGATCCTAAAACTTTAATAGACCCAGTAACACCAGACGATTTGCGAAAAGAGATAAAAGAATTTCATGAAGTATGGACTCCTGGTTTCTTGGCTAATCCTGATGAATGGGAGAACAGATTTTACCAAGTCTTCTTCGTTTTGCATTTTTGTAGAGCTTTACAAGATTTAGAAGAGGGAAAAATCACTTCAAAAAAGGAAGCCATGGAATGGGGTAAGAAAAACCTTGATTCCAAATGGCATGATCTTATAGATTATTCATGGAACGAACGAAAAGATGAAAATATCTCTAACAAACAGCCAGCAAATCATGAAAGATGGTTAGAAACACTCGAATTTGTAAAATATGCTTTAGAAAAAATAAAAGAACAATAGTATAGCTCAAAAAGGTTCGAACTTAACATTCTGGGTGGCAAAAATCGAGGCGAAATTTCTTGGGGTGGCTGACCGGACTTGAACCGGCAACCTCCTGCTTCACAGGCAGGCGCTCTAACCAATTGAGCTACAGCCACCAATAGAATCTGCAATCTGTTTTCTTATTAACTCTCTGCCCTTTCCTGACTTTAAAAACTTCTCTCTTTTTCTAGCGTCTTTCTCACTTAAATATGCCTCATAGTATATCAATTTTAAAGGCAATCTGCTTTTAGTTGATTCATTTAAGCCGTTGTTATGAGCTTCAATTCTTCTTTTCAGATTTTTACTAAAACCAGTATATTGTTTGTTATCCCTTTGTGACAATAATATGTAAACGTAAAACATTGTCTCCTGCTTCACAGCCCGCCTCAGGCGGGTCTAACCAATTGAGCTACAGCCACCAATAACAGTATATTTTACCATGAACCTTTTCGTTACGCTTGTTCGGAAATGTGTCTGCTATAATATCTGTAGTGCTCCTATAGCTCAGGTGGATAGAGCGACCGCCTTCTAAGCGGTAGGTCAGAGGTTCGAGTCCTCTTGGGAGCACCTATCTCATTTGTATGTCGAATTCGGTATCTGGCGGCTGAATTGAAACAAGTGCGTTTGTTACCTCATCTATAGCAGGGTAAAACCCATGACCGTATATATCACCACTCTTAGGACCAAATATATGAGAATAAGTATCTTCTTTACTCGGTATAAAGATAGCCCATGACGCCTGGTCACGTAATTCATCATTTTTTCCAAGTACCATGGATGCGGTATTAAATAATCTACCAAATGGATAATTTGCTAAAAGAAAATAGTCACTTGATCTGGCATAAACATAACCGATTCTTCCATCTCCATGTGTATTACTTCTAGCTCTCGCACCATTTTGTTCAAGTACTCCTATACCATACACGGTTGGAATAGTTTTAACTTTATACATAGAACTTACTGGGTTTTCTGGGAATGATATACTATCGCCATCAGCATATCCAAGATTTTCTGCTATATCCATTCCAATTCCTAGTGCTAACGCCGCTTTTGCTGCTGCATCAATATACGCATACATATGAGGGAAATTTAATTTCTTAATTTGCCTATATGCATCTGCAACTAATGTTGGTTTATCATGGGTAAATAGTAAATCAGGACTAAATGCTATGTTACTCTCACCCGATGGCACTCCAGAAGGATCTGGTCCATTCATGTATCTTGATCGTAGATAATTTTCAACATCATCAATTATAGTCATATCCTATAGTTTACATCATTTTCTATTCTATTACAATAGTTGCGTATGGATTGGTATAATTATGTATCGGGTCTGTAGCTCAATGGTAGAGCAGCGGCCTCTTAAGCCGTTGGTTGAGGGTTCGAGCCCCTCCGGACCCACCACCACTATTGCAAGAATGCAATAGTGGAATGTCCAATATCAAATATCCAATATCCAAACTTCGCTAATTCTTTGGTGAGAGAGCCACTACCCGGCTTACGTTATATTGTTTGCATACGGCAATTTGTCCTGTTTGTTTCTTATCTGAATTTTATCTATAATGGAGTGCATGGATAAGCTTGAACGCAATACACTCGACAATCCACCTGCATTTAAGAAACTTCTTGGTCCGAGTTTTATACTGCTAGGCTTAGGTTTAGGAAGTGGAGAATTGATTTTGTGGCCATTTCTGACAAGTAATTATGGGCTCGGTATTATATGGGGTGCAGTAATTGGAATAACCCTTCAGTTTTTTATAAACATGGAAATAAGCCGCTATAGCCTTGTCAACGGTGAAAGTATATTTGTAGGTTATGCACGAAAATTGAAATACTTACCTGTGTGGTTTTTACTATCTACTTTTTTACCCTGGATATGGCCCGGCATAATAGCTTCAAGTGCTAAAGTAATTGTAACTGTCTTAAATACAGGAACCGTAGCTCAGGTTGCTATTATAGAGCTTATAGCAATAGGATTGCTCTTATCTCTTGGTCCATCGCTGTATAAAACAGTAGAGAAATTTCAAAAGATCCTTATAGGGTTTGGTGTGCCTACAATTGCGCTATTTGCATTGTATTTGGCCTCCTCAACCGATTTTTTGTCTTTGGCAAAGGGGATAGTTGGCGTAGGAAATAATTACATGTTTTTACCTGAAGGGATTTCAATCGCAACTTTCTTGGCTGCCTTTGCATATTCTGGTGCAGGTGGAAACCTAAATCTTGCACAGTCGTTTTATATCAAAGAGAAGGAATATGGAATGGGAAAATATTCTGGAAAAATATCGAGCCTTATTACTGGGAAGTCTCAGGGGAGCTCAATTACCGGTTCAACCTATGAAGATACTCCTGAAAACAGATTGAAGATGAAAGAGTGGTGGAATAAAATAAATGTTGAGCATCTTGTCGTATTCTGGTTTACTGGTGCAATCACGATTTTGTTACTCGCATTGCTCGCTTATTCCACAACGTATGGGTTGAAATCAAATATTACAGGGATTAATTTTGTTATTAGTGAGGCCGCAGTTATTGGTTCTAGAACGTTTGAATTTTTTGGGTTTCTGTTTTTAATACTTGTAGGACTTATGCTTTTTGGAACTCAGCTGACTGTACTCGATGCTACGAGTAGAATTTTGACAGAAAACGTACTTATTCTTAAAAGTAGATTGAAGACACTGAGCGCATCAAAAATGTATTATCTGTTCCTGTGGTTTCAAATAGTAAGTGGCATAACGGTGTTTATGTTAGGTTTTACAGAGCCGTTACAACTTTTAATCATATCTGCGGTTCTCAATGCATTCGCTATGTTTGTGCACGTTTCTTTAACATTGTGGGTCAATACTACACTTTTAAATAAAAGCATCATGCCAAGCATGTTTAGAATAAGTATGCTAGTACTAGCAATTTGTTTCTATGGTGGGTTTAGTTTATACATACTACTGAACTATCTTAAAATCGTATAAATATTATTTTGCTGAATTGCTATGAACAAAAAAATATTACACATACTACTTTTTGTAGGGATTGTGCTCAATGCGTGCATAGCGACAATTATCCTCTTCAAACAAAATATCATCTATTATCCAGACGCAGCGCGTGATTTTTTGTTGCTTCGAGAGATCGTCACAACTAACCCGATCATGCTTATTGGTGAACGAACTGGTTTGGCAAGCATTTATCATGGACCATTGTGGTTGTATCTCAATGTACCCGCTTTTATTTTGGGTAAAGGTAATCCGGTAGTAATGGGGTGGTTTTGGTTTATTTTATATTGTGCTCTGATAGGCATTGTTTATAGTGTTGCTAAGAGGATGTATACAACAACTGCAGGTCTGCTTGCAGCTTTTTTGGTATCGGGCATGTATGCATACCATGTACCGTTTATGTATAATCCGCACGGTGCCCTTTTAGTAATGCCGATATTCTTTTATTTTTTTGTTGCGTTTGTAAGAAAACACACCGTAAAGCTTGCGTTTCTTTCTTTTTTCTTCTTGGGTTTGATCTTTCAGTTTGAAATGGCTTTTGCGATACCCATACTTTTTCTTTCAAGTATCATCTGTCTGGCCACGGCTATAAAAGTGAAAAACTACAAACTTATACCTTTTGCTTTTCTTGGTATGTTGCCCGGTTTAAGTACATTTATACTGTTTGATAGTACTCATGATTTTTTACAATCAAAAGGCTTCCTCGCGTTTTTGTTTCATTCGGGGAATAGTAGACCCCTATTTACATACGGGGGATTTCTATCTGAGCGTTTACATTTGGCGCTGACAACAGGGCTAGGAGATTTCACCGGTGGGAATGTAGTACTAGCAGTTAGTCTGATCGCGTTTTTTGTTTGGTATTTTGTAAAAGGAAAAAGGAATACAAACTTATATTCAGGATTAAAGGTTGGCATTACTTTTTATATAGGTTTTTGGATTACAACGCTTTTGTATGGTGGCATGATGTGGCCATTTTATCATTGGCCAATTGCGCTCATGTTCATAATTGTTTTTTCTGGAATTGTTACGAGTAATATGAACAAGTATGTATGGATTGCTGTAATACCGTTTATTATAGTAGTCTTGTTTCGTCAAGCAAACACTGCATACAGTTCGTATTTGTTTTCAGATGCATCACCTAGTTCTTGGAAATTATATCGTTCTATAGCAGAAAAGAGCCTTCAGAGTGTGAAAGGGGAGAGTGGTTATTTTGTGTTTAACACTGATCTAGTAGGATATACTGTTCGATATGCGATGGAGTATGCTGCCAAAGAGCAAGCTAAAAGTACACTGTACAATACAAAAATGAAGAACACTTTTTTAATTGAATTGTCCGTAAGCGATCCTTCGTTAGATTTTAATTGGTGGCGCAAAAATATGGTCCGCATTACTAAAAAACCTCAAAATAGCACCAAATATTCACAATCAATACGGGTGTATCAGTATGAATTGACGAAAGAAGAACAAAACTTCGCTGCAGACAGTTCTCTAACAAATAACTTGCTATTTAGATAGCTATAATATTCGTTGTAGTTCACTAGTACTGTATTACTGAGCTGCACCAAAAGAGCCAGTGAGGCTATAGATAGGCGTCAAAACCGAGATGACGAGAAACCCAACGCCAACGCCCAAAAATACCAATATAAGTGGTTCTATAAGCGTCGTGGCTGCTTTTATTGCTAATTCAGATTCCATTTGAAAATACTTGGACAAACGAAGAAGAGTATCATCTAGTTTTCCAGTTTTTTCGCCAACACCAGTCATTTGCACAAATATTTCTGGGAATACGTTTTCCTCTGACAGAGCGTCACCTAGGGAAGCACCGCGTTCTACTCGTTCTTGGATACTCTTTAGAGATTTTTGATAAACCAAATTACCGGTTGTTTTTGTTGCAATCTCAAGACCTTCAAGCAAAGGAACACCGGAATGGAGTAAAATAGCCAACGTACGTGTCGTTTCTACAAGTACCGATTTTTGAACAACATCTCCGAATACTGGTAATTTCAATAAAAATCTATCAATTTTCTCCCGTGTTTTTTTATTAGTCAACATTATGCGAACATACATAATGAACAGCACGACCGCTAAAATAATGAGTGGCCAGAATTGTGATGAAAAATTAGAAACTGCTATCAGTATTTTTGTAGAGATCGGTAAATCAACTTTGAATGTTTTGTATAAATCGAGAAGCTTTGGTAATACAAAGGTAGCCATAATAAAACCTACCACAAAGATTGCACCCACAACGGTCATTGGGTACAAAAGTGCGTTCGTTATCTTTCCTCGAAACTCACGAGCTCTTTCCAAGTTTTCAGCCAGTCGAAGTAGCACGTCATCTAGCTTTCCAGATGATTCTCCAGCTTTAACGAGTGCAATATAAAAATTTTGAAATGTATCTGGATAGTCTTCTAATGCATCTGAAAAAGACTCACCTCCCTTTATCTTATCTAAGATTGCACCTATGAGTTGTTTCTGAGATGGATCTTTTGTTTGTCTGATCATGATACTTAATGCATCTACTAAGCTCAAACCTGCGTTTACCATGATACCGAGTTGTCGTGTAAAATCGACTAATCTGCTGAAGGGGAGCTTTAGTTTTGTTTGTGGGAAGTATTTGTAGTAGATATCGCTCAAATTTATCTTTTCTTTGAGCGTTACTATAAAGTAGCCCTTTTCTTTTAGAATACGAATAGCTTCTTTTTTGCTAGAAACATCAAGACTACCAGCAGTTTTTTTGTGAGCTTGATCAGAGACGGTATATTCAAAAATCATATTTATTTTAAAAGCTCTTTAATGAGATGTGGACGATAGGCGTATTTTATAGCAGTTTCATAGGTAATGGATTTAGCAAGAACCAAATCTTTTAAATGCGACTCGAATAATACCATACCTTCCTGAGCACTTGTTTGCATAACGTTGTCTATTTGATGTGTTTTTCCTTCGCGAATGAGCGAGGAAATTGCCGAGTTATTTATGAGAATCTCGCACGCTGGTATCCGTTTTCTTTCAGAAGCATGAGGAATAAGTCTTTGGCTAAATATTACTTTTAATACAGCTGAAAGTTGTGTTCTTATCTGCATTTGTTGTTCTTCGGGAAAGACATCAACAATACGATCGATAGTTTGTGATGCGTTACTTGTATGTAGCGTTGAGAAAACAAGATGCCCTGTTTCAGCCAGTGTCATTGCTGAGGCAATTGTTTCATAATCTCTCATTTCTCCCAATACGACAACATCTGGATCTTCACGTAATATTGCACGGAGCGCATTATGGAAGGATAGCGTATCTCTTTTCAACTCTCGTTGTGCTACTATAGACCTGGATCGTGGATAGGTGAACTCAATTGGGTCTTCAATAGTTAGAATATTACTTGCTGAATTTTCGTTTATTTCGTTCAACATAGCAGCAAGAGTGGTTGATTTGCCTTCACCTGTCTGGCCAGTAATAAGAATAAGTCCTTGTTTTAAAGAGGTAAATTCGTGCAAACAACTGGGCAACCCCAGTTGTTCGATAGTGGGTATTTTTTTGGGAATGAGGCGTAGTGAAAGGGCAATGGCATTTCTTTCATAGTATGCATTTGCACGAAAGCGCTGCTCTTCATAGTCGATACTAAAGTCGAGCTCTTTGTTTAAAAAGAAAAATTCCTGTTGCTCTTTTGTTGTAAATGAGAGAAAAAGCTGTGAGACAGTATCTGCACTTAATGCATTATAATCAATTAATTGGTATAGATCTCCATTGATTCTTAAGGTTGGTTTGTATCCTACATTAATATGCAAGTCGCTTGCACTTCTCTGAATCACTTCTTGTAAAAGATTGTTTAGATTGCTGTCCATATTATGATTCTGATACTCTTAAAATTTCTTCAACCGTTGTCAATCCATCGAGTACTTTAAGATAACCGTCTTGCTGCATAATAATCATACCGTTTTTTCTAGCTTCTTGTGAAATATCAGCAGCATTTGCACGCTGAAGTACAAGTTTATTTATGGCACCATTGACAACCAATATTTCATAAATACCTATTCTTCCGAAGTATCCAGTTCCTTGACATTCGCTACATCCCTTGCCTTTATATAATGTTAACGGTTTATCTCTGTAGACGTTTGGCAAATACTGTCCTAAGGTTGTTCTAATAGCATTATCAACCTCTTTATCGGGTGCATAGCTGTATTTACACGAAGAGCAGATCCTTCGTACTATACGTTGTGCAATGGCGGCATTTAATATGGATGCTATTAAGAAAGGCTCAGCGCCTAAGTCGAGCAAACGCGGTATGGAGGTTGCCGAGTCGTTTGTATGTAGTGTCGAAAAAACTAAATGACCAGTAAGCGCAGCCTGAATGGCAAGTGAGGTTGTTTCTTCATCACGGATTTCTCCAACGAGAATAATGTTCGGATCTTGACGCAAAAATGAGCGTAGTCCATTTGCAAATGTCAGACCTGCTTGAGGATTAATTTGGACTTGATTAATGCCAGCAATTTCATATTCTACCGGGTCTTCGAGCGTCATAATATTGACTGTCGCCTGATTGAGACGTGTTAGCACTGAATAGAGTGTCGTTGTTTTACCAGATCCAGTCGGTCCAGTGACGAGCACTATTCCGTACGGTTTTGCTATTTCGGTCTCAAGACTTTTTAGTGCAACGTCTCTCAAACCGAGATCTGGCAAAGAGGGGATACCGCCTGTTTTCTTTAATAATCTCATTACTATTTTTTCACCATGAACAGTCGGAAGTGTTGAAACACGCAAGTCTACTTCTTGCTCACCAATTGTAAAAGTAAATCTACCGTCCTGAGGTATGCGCTTTTCATCTATGCGCATTTGAGCGAGGATTTTGATTCTCGACACAAGAGATTCATGAAGCGAACTTGGTAAAATGAGTTTTTCGTATAAAATACCATCAATGCGATACCGTACTCTTGTTTTGCTGTCCTGAGGCTCGATATGTATATCGGATGCGCGTGATCGTACAGCAAATTCTAGAATAGTATTTACTATTTTTGCTATAGGTGGTTCTTTTACAATGATTCTCTTTTTCTTTAAAGCATCAGAGGCTTCTGTTTTGCGTCTCGTTGAAAACTCCTCGAGTGCACTGGTGACCGTAGGGGATATATTTTGCCTATACTGGATATCGATGGCTTCAACTATATCGGTTGACGCAGCGAGAAATGGAATAATTTTTCTTCCGGTTTTTTTTTCTAAAAAACTTATATTTTCCAGATTTAGTGGTTGGTCTGTTGCAACTTTTATAGAGTTTTCCTTTGGGTCGAATTCAAATGGGAAAATTGAGTATTGTCGCGCAACGCCTTCTGTAATAAGGGCAAGAGCTTGTGGTGATGCTGCTCTATTGGTGAGATTTATATACTCAACCTGCATCGCAAATGCTTTTGCTTGTAGTAAATTTTCCTCTGTCAGTAGATGTTTTTGTCGGAAATATTCTTCTGGGTCTTCTTCAGACTTTAAAATTCCTATTTTCGTTGCTTCGAGCGTTTGTGCGTCGAGTAGGTTGTTTTTTTCAATATAACTAAAAAAACGCTGTGCTGAATAGCTGCTCATATACTCATTCTACGTGATAGCCAACGAATGTCAATTTCTAAATGATAGACAGATAGCCCTTGACAAAATATTAAACATATTCTATTCTGATTATATAAGCACCATTAAGTAGTTATATAAATTTAGATAAGTTAGTAAACGAATATGAAAATGCAAAAACAAAAGAAAGGGTTCACTCTTATAGAGCTTCTGATAGTCATTGCGCTTTTAGGTACATTAGCGGTTGCACTTTTAGCTGCTATTGATCCTTTTGAGCAGTTTAGAAAAGGTACCGATACGGCTATTCGAAATACTGCGCAAGAGTACTACAACGCTCTCATTCGATTTTATGCACAAAGGAGCGCGTTTCCGACAGACTTTCCTCAAATAACTCCAGATGGGCTTGGATATCCACTTACAACCACTTCTTTTGTCACCGGTGTTATTGAAGCTGGTGAACTTAAGTCAAACTTTTTGGAAATTGCACAAGATCAGTTAGCTAACATCTATGTAGCACGAGCTGGTGTGTCAAAATTACTTGTCTGCTTCCAACCACAGTCAAAATCATTCCAAAAAGCAGATAAGAATACTAAGTATTCTTCCTATAATTTTACTAGTTCAAGTGATGATGCAACTGTAAATACAGATTCTGCTACGTGTTCTGCTACGAATAGCTGCTACTGGTGTGTCTATTAAATTTTTGAAAATGTAAGTAAAACCCTGTCGAAAGGCAGGGTTTTTTAGTGCTCGCTTGTATTTAGGAAATATTTGAGTACAATTGGCTCATGTATCCATATATTTGGGCTGCTGACGCAGGAGATTTGATAACATCTTCATTTTTAGGTGTCTTACCTCATCCACCTGGATTTCCTATTTATTGGTTACTTTTGCGTTTAGCATACCTAATTCCATTTGGCTCAATCGCTTTGAGAGCATCGTTGGTATCGATGTTTTTTGGCATTGCGACAGCGTGTATTTCTCTGATAAGCGTTTTTGAACTTTTGAAATACATGAAGAGAACGTCTTATTTAGATAAGGTAATCGGATTATCATCGGTCATACTAACATATTCTTCTTTTGTTTTTCTATTGTATAGTTCTGTTCAGGAAGTATATACGTTATCTCTATTTTTACTGACACTGAGTACTTATTTCTTATTAAAACTTTCGCTCTACGAAAGAGATAAAGATCACCTGCTGTTTCTACTCGTTTTTCTTATAGCATGCATGCATCACACATTATTGGCTATTTCATTTGGACCATACTTGTATATATTTATTCGTAATAAGAAAAAATATTTAAAATTTTATAGAAAATATTTACTATTTATCATTTTGTTTGTGTGTGTTTCAGTTGCACCGTACATTTTGCAGTATGTACTTATACACGAATCTGCACTCATATATTGGGAACCAAAAAGTATCGAGGGTGTAGTGAGAACAATATTCAGAATGAGGTACGACACCTTTAATACCGGTGGGAGTTTTGGGAGTTATAGTCTAAAGCTATACCATTTATATAGTTATGGTGCACACTTATTAGCAAATTATTCCATTTTGATCACTTTTTTCTTGGGTGGCTTACTATATCTCTATAAAAAACAAAAAAAAATATTCTACATATTTGGATTAGGGTATATCCTTTTTGGTCCGATATTAATCTTCTATATGAATACGAGTGGCCAGTTGGATAACAACAGTGGCATTCTTGAGCGGTACTATCTATTTTCCTATGTATTTCTACCGGTACTGTTTGTTGCAACGTACGTACAGTTTGAAAATATGTACTTTAAAATAATATTTCTCAAAAATTTACATTTGCGAAAACTTCTTTTCAAAGGTATTGTGATCTTGTTTTTTGTGCTCTATCCAACAATATTGTTTTATAGGAATTTCTCTAACGTTTCAAAAGCGTTAAGTAAGCCTGTCTTTGAAGATCATGCAAAGAATATCCTTAATGTTGTTCCTCATAAGTCTGTGATCATACTCAAGGGAGATCTTGATTTATTTACTGTAGAATATGCACATCATGTGCTAGGCGTTCAAAAAGATGTCATCGTTCTATCTAATAGAAATTTGTTTAATCCAGATTATCATAGCCTAGTTGCTCGTGACTATACTAAATTGCGCTATACTCCAAAATTCAAGGACCCACTAAAAATGGCTGACAACCTCGTCATGCAAGCAATGAAAGAAGGGTATAGCGTATTCACAAATATACCATTTCCATCAGAGCACTATTCGTTCCGTAGAGTTGGTTATTTATTTAAATTGTATTATTCTACAAAAAAGGAAATGACCATAGCTCAGATTCCTGTTTCAAGAGTAAAAAAATACAACACATTACCTGAAATTGTATACTCAAATTTCAATCCGAGTGTTTATTTTTTTACAGAACTTAGAAATCAATATGCAAAAGGATTACTTGAGATCGCCGATAAATACTACTCGTTAAATAACTATAAAAGTGCAAATGGAGTAGTTGATATGGCTTACTTGTATCAGCCATATAATCCAGATATTATTTATTTGCGAACGATATTATTAAAAAATACTGGCAAATGTATGCAATCGGTGCCGATGCTCACAAACTATTTCTATTATTCAAAATCTGCAAAAGCAGCATATACACTTTCACGAGTATATGCGATATGTGCAAAGGATATAATTAAATACTCTTACTGGGATTCGATTTATGAAAAATTAAGGTGAGAAGTAGTACTAAGTAAAAGAGGAGTGAAGCTGCGACTGATTCTTTCCAAAATGGAGCACTATATATAAATGAAACTGTGTGTTTACCTTGTGGCATACGGACTGACATATATAGTAAGTCTGCTCTTTCAATTTTTACTTCTTTGTCGTCAATATATGCATGCCAGCCTGGATAGTTGAGGATCCGAACAAAAAAATAGCTTTCCGTAGTTGCATTAATAGAGTAGCGGAGTTTAGTATCCGTTTGGATAAGAGGCCTACTAGTGCCAGTCGCATTGCGAATAGAGGGCAGTGCGGTAGTGTCGTATACATACAGTTTTCTAAAATCGTACGAACTATTTTCTATCTGTTGCAGTAGCGTAACTTCATCCAAACTAGATATATAGGATGTGTACAGTTTATACCGAGGGACTTGTTCCTGTATTATAGATATATATACGCCGTCTTTAACTTTTTGAGATGTTTTAGAAAGAGGTTTTGAAGAAATGATATGTGTACAGCCGAGGATCCCAAGTTTGGTTTTAATCGATTGTGGAAAAGTCATTGAGTTTTCATTATTCAAATAGAGCGAAATTTTGAGCGCCAAATCTTGGTATAGTTCTGGATTAAAATTTGAATATATAAATAAACCGCACGTATCTCCACCATATATAAGATTTGAATAAGGGTAGAGAGACGTGTGAAGGGCTATGTATTTGCTTGTTCCTGTGTAGCCTTTTGAGTGAAAAATATCATAATAATTTTTAGCAAAATTTAAAGAGTAGTAAGATGTATTTTTTTTTAATATGTTTGCTGTCATTGGTGCCGAAAGGAGTTTATCTTTTACTACAACAGGATGAAGTGGATAAAATATATAGAATGAAGTTATCAATTGAATAGCAATAATTGCAACAAATATATATATCTTTTTAGGAGCTTTATGAAATCTAAATCCATTCTTTACTACATATAAGATAATTATTATTAAGTAGAGCGATGTAAAGATCACAAATCTGCTATGTGCTCTAAAACCTGCGAGTAGTGGTAAGTAGCCAATAAAATTAATAATAGGATAATTTCCGAGCATCAGAACAGCAAAAACGAGAACAAGCACTTTGTATATGCTTGGCACTTTTTTAAAATTTTTCTTGATGTTTTTACTCATCATTAATAACAACAAAGGTGCATACCCGAGAAAGAGATTGGATTCCCATGTTGCTGACACTAATTTTTGAGAATTTCTAAATATTGAGCCGTCTTTAAGCGAACCAAATATATTTGGTTCGAGTAAAGTAAATACATACCTTAAATCAAACATCCCAATTGAGAGAGTGTTTTGCCTTGTTGAATTCATATAAAATATAAATGACTGAACGAGTTGAGGTAGTGATACAAGCACTGTCGCAGCTGTAAACAGTACATAAAAATACAGTTCATTTTGACGATTGTTACGTTTTGTTATAAATGAATGCAAGAAAATTGTAGTAATACTAATGCACGTACCTACCGCAACAAAGAATTGCCCAAATAAATATTGTTGACCACACGTAAACCCTGCTAGCAATGCAAATCGTAAATCATAATTCAGTTTGCCGCGATTATATAGATAGAGTACAACCGGAAGCAGAAAGATGGCTTGAAGAATATCTTGATGGGTTATTTTCAAGATCACTATACCACAGAAAGAATAAGAAATAGCAAGTATGTATGCTAAAAAACGATCATTATATAAAATCCTACCGAGTAGATAGAGGAATATACTCATACCTATAAAGCCACATAGATAGGTTACATTAAAAGCCATAACAGGGTCAAGAAATCGGTATAGTAGTATGTTAAAAATACTTAATGCACCGATTTGGCTTTCTGCAAGTAGTGGAAAGCCATTCGCTATCTGTTGTGTGATAAATGGAAGATGACCTGTCTTCAGCATACTGGACAGATAAAATTTTTGACTAAAATTCACATGGAACATATCCGAATTAAAAGAATCTGGTATATAAAACATCGATATGTGAGGTAAAAATAATCGTGCAAAAAACGCTACGAAGACGATAATGAGAGACGCAATAGCCAGTATATCCCACCCATACTTATGTAGAAAATGATATATACTGTTTTTATGCATAGTTGGATTATAGCAGTTTGGTTTCTATTTTTAGGGTTGGGCGTAGGGTCTTTTTTGAATGTTGTCATAGATAGAGCACAATCTAATAGAGGTTTGGGAGGTAGATCTGCCTGCGACTTTTGCCACAAGACTTTACTTTGGTTTGATCTTATTCCTGTGCTTTCGTATGTATTTTTAGGTGGAAAATGTCGTTTTTGTAGCAAAAGACTGTCATTACAATATCCATTGGTTGAAGCCCTTACTGGTTTACTCTATGTATTGGTTTTTCTTTTCTTTTGGCAGGCACAACCATTGTATTTTATCTCTATGCTTTGCATAGTCACCTTATCTGTTGTAATTGCTATTACCGATATGAAATATCAAATAATTCCTGATTGGGCTGTTGTTCTGTTATTTCTGATTGGCATATCAATCAATATAGATAGAATTTTTTACTACTTTGCTGGTTCATTAATTGGTGTTTTTTTCCTTTGGATTATTTATCATTTAAGCCAAGGAAAAGCAATGGGCTATGGTGACGTTAAATTGATAGCTGCTCAAGGAATGATACTTTCTCTGCCTTTTTTGTTTATATCGTTATATATTTCGTTTCTCTTGGGTGGCCTATATTCAGTACCCTTACTTGCTATGCGTAAAAAGAAAATGACGTCCCAGATACCTTTTGGTCCTTTTCTCGTTATTGGTTTCCTTATAAGTACATTTGTAAGCTATGGGTGGTAAAAGTAGAATTGCAGGATTTACGTTGATAGAAGTTTTTATAACATTTACTATTCTCATAGTGTTATTAACACTTATGAACTATACGGATATACTGACGTATATTCAAAGGAGTCATGATAGTGTATCTAAGGCAGATTTGAACAAAGCGAGAAGTATTTTTGAATCTTTTCAAAAGGATCATGGTCGGTATCCAACGGTTGCTGAGGTTACGTATGATATTCAAAACGATACATCGCTTGCAGGGAAGATGTGTGGAAAACGTTATACAGACGATATATTAAAAGAATATAGTAGTGAGCTTCCGTGTAATTCACAATCGCCTGCAGTTGATTATGTTTACTTTACCTATAATAACAACCAAGACTTTGTACTATTTACACTGCTTGAGCGACCTGACGATCAAGCCATTCAGGCTAGCGGATGTAGTGGTGGCTGTAGTTATTTTACTAATAGTGATAACCCTACCGATAGTTTGTCTACAAACTATTTTAATTATGCAGTATACAGTTCCTTGGATTATTTAAATTGTGCATTAGACAATCAATGGTACTGTCAGTCGGTCGGCGGTACTAATCTATGTAACACCTGTTCTGGAAGGACGTCTGGACCATGTTTTGATCCCGTTGTCAGAAAGTATTGCCGCCCAAGTTGGTGTGAAGTACAATGTAATTAAATGATAAGAAATAAAGGTTTTACACTAATGGAACTGCTTATAGTTATAACGCTATTGGGCATATTATCTGGGCTTATATTCAGCATGCTTAGAAATGCATCTCCAGCTGCAAGAGACATCAAGAGAAAGCAAGATGTTGAGGCGGTAAAAAAATCGTTAGAGATTTACTATTCTGACGTTGAAGCGTACCCTACGGTGACATCTGCAATGGGTATGCTTTGGGGTGGAAATATTAGTCACCCAACTGCAGCGAAGACGTATATGCAAGTATTACCACGCGATCCTGTAAGTGCGATGAACTATTTTTATTTCGTTTCTGCTGATAAACAATCGTATAAGTTGTACACTTGTTTAGAGAATACATCAGATAGTGCCTATTCAGCAAGTATTGGGACTGTTGAAGGAGCAAATTGTGGAGTTGGGTGTTCAGGAATTTGCAATTATGGAATATCAAGTGAAAACACAACACCGTAAAAAAGGTCTTACATTAATAGAGCTTTTAATTGTAGTATCTATATTGTCTATTTTAATTGGGCTTTTACTACCTAATTTAAATGATGTGCGAAAGCAAGCAAGAGATAAGAGAAGAAAGGCAGATATTGCAGCAATCCGTCAAGCATTGGAGTTGTATAAAATGGATCAAAACCCACCTGCATATCCAACAACAACTTCACCTAACCCAGAAAAGATTTTAATTACTCCAGGTAACTCTTGGACAGTGAACTCAGTCACCTATATGAATAAATTTCCAACTGACCCATTGAATACATCGGCGCCTGATCCATACAGTTACTACTACACGTATGTAAATCAAAATAGTTACTATATAGGAGCTTGTCTTGAAAATCCTGCAGATTCCGACAGAAGGGTAGCTCCATTAGGTGTTTCGTGGAGCAGTACAGAATGCACTGGTAATTGGTATTATTTAACGCAACCATAAAATAATCATGCACTTTAAAACAGCACTCGTGAATAAAAAAGGATTTACATTACTCGAATTGCTTGTTGTAATGTCTGTTATAGGCATTCTCTTGGGGATAAGCACTATAAGTTACGCTACGGCTCAAGTGCGTGCGAGAGATGCTCGAAGAAAAGGTGATTTAAAGTATTTGCAAGATGCAGCAGAGCAGTATTTTAGCGTGTGTGGCTTTACCTATCCGTATACGACAGGTACTATTCCAACTGCTGTTTTTTGTACGGATCCTTCTGTAGCTGTCGCTCCAACTGTTCCAATGGACCCTAATGCGACAGGATATATATGTACAACCTGTTCAAGCTCTGCCTATAGGATTTGTGTTACACTGGAGCAAGGTGCATCAAGTTACTGTGTACAAAGTCAACAATGAAAAAAGGTTTTACATTACTCGAATTATTGGTTGCGGTTGGTATAATTTCGCTGTTATTTGCACTCGGTGTTAATAGTTATTCTACCCTAACAAAACAATCTCGTGACGCAAAGCGTGTGTCAGATATACAGAATATACGATCCGCATTGGAGCTTTATAGAACAAGAAATGATACTTATCCAACTGATTACAACAGTCTTTTAACAGGATATATTAATAGATGGCCTACTGATCCTCTAAATTGGTCATATAGGTATATACCAATTACCAGTGCTGTTGTAGCGGGAAGTGTCGTTGATTATAAAATATGCGGAAAAAAAGAGCTCAATTCCACTCCTGTGGTCACCGACTCCGAGTGTTATGTTAATTGTCTGCCTGCCGCAAGCCCAACGGCATACTGTTCCTATCAATTATCCCCACTTGGAGAGTGAAAAAAGGATTTACGCTTATTGAGCTTATTATAGTTATAAGCATCATACTAATGAGTGGTTTTGGATTTGCAAACTATGTGGCTTATCAAGAGAGACTTCGATTATCAACTGGTGCAGGGCACATTGTAGATCTGCTGCAACAAGCACGGTCGCAGGCAGTAAATGTAGAATTACCGGTCGGATGCGCGTACGATCAATACGTAGGATCAGGAATTGAAGTGAGTAGTGCAAACAGTATAAATATAATAATCCTATGCCCCCCGCTATCACAGACTATTAGAACTGAATCGTTAACCGCATTTCCTCATGTTTCTTTTGACACTTCTTCAGTCGGTACAGTCATTTACTTTGATAAATTTTATGGCAAAGCCCATATTACAGGTTCTTCTCTTTGTCTTAAGTCAAGCGCCTTCACATCAAATAATTATGCGGCTATTCATATCACAGATTCATGGGCTTTATCATTGAACGAAAATATTTCAGCATGTCCATAGTAGATATGAAACACACAAATAAGGGTTTTACAATCATAGAAATAATAGTGTTTGTTGCTGTATTTTCATTTTCTATTGTATATATTTTGTCTGCGGTGATATATACCACAAACAGTATGAAGCAATCACAGATGATGACTGTAGCGAATCATGAAAATGGCGAGCTTATTGAGTGGTTGCTTTATAGAAAAAATGTTTTGGCGTATAACAATTTTGTATTAGAAATTTGGCCAGCAGGCGATACACAAAATGCGAAAACGTATTGTTTTAATGATGTGTTGGATGAGTCTGCAGTATGGCCTGGTAGCGAAGGTGCGTGCAGTGGATTTGACCTTAATAGTCTATTTAAAAGGGAAGCTGTATTTACTATGTCAGATACAATAGTTATAAATATCGTGTCTTCATGGCTAGTATCGTCGACTACGAGTTCTTCTAGTGCACAAATATATATTGCAGATTACTAATGAAATGAAAAAAGGTTTTACAATTATTGAGCTCGTTGTCTCAATGGGCATTTTTGCAATGCTTGTGCCACTTTTATTCCTTGTGTTTTTTTCGACAATTACTCTATATACGCAAAATAGCGCGCTGCAAAAAGTAAAAAATCAGGGTGATTACATGCGTACTACTATAATTAACAAAATAAGAAATACCGCAACTGGGATTATCCCTGATTGTCAGTTAACAATATCTGAGATGGGAGGTTCGCCCTGTTTTCAATCAACCATTGATAAGATTTATTTTGGCTATAAGACAGA
Source organism: Candidatus Roizmanbacteria bacterium (assembly GCA_024654535.1). Lineage (GTDB taxonomy): Bacteria > Patescibacteriota > Microgenomatia > UBA1406 > UBA1406 > JANLHL01. Next base: position 84,177 of record JANLHL010000016.1, read on the forward strand.
TTCGAGTGGAAATATTTACTATTATGAGAATAATAACTATCCGACGGTTACAAGCGCAACAAACATATCACTGTTACTAGATGCAGCAACTAACACTGATTTCCCATTACGGTCACGAAATGTTGGAAACTTAATAACGCATGTTACTCCCAATAATAGAACAGTAATATTGAGTTACATAATAGACTTTGTACCGAAGACAAAGATTTCTGTAGCTCAAAGTCTATCTTATACTTTTTACGTTACACTTCGACAATAATTTAATTTTATGTATACTCTTTAGTATGAGCAAAGTGTTGGGTGTTAGTATATACGAAAATAATATCGTATTTATGCGTTTGTCGAATGATACCAAGCCGTATACGATCGATAAGATAGTGCACTTCGACAATAAAATACCTCATTTTTTTGAACAAATTACAAAAGCTAAATCGAAAGAAACTACTCAGGCCGTTAATATTATTCGTGACACTCTTAAAAAAGAAGGTATGAGTGAGCTCGAAGCTCACATCGTATTGCCAGATCATACGTCTTCAACTCAAATTTTGAGCCTTCCACTCATTACAGAGAAAGAGATTGTTTCGGCTATAGAATTACAGGCAGATGAATTTATTCCATATCCAATAGAGAAGGCAACATACGACTATCAGGTTTTATCTGTCGATAAAGAAAAGGGCAGTATGTCTGTATTGGTTGCAGTTATGCTTAAAGAGTTGGTGAATAGTATTGAAGGATTTATTCTAGACATTGGGCTGTATCCTCTGAGTGTTGAGCCAGTAACGACATCTTTTTATAGACTCTTATTTGGCAAGTATATGAAAGACAATGAAAACATAGTTTTGTTTTTAAATATAGATAATCGATCTACTCAAGCTTCAATAATTAACCTTTCGCAACAACTCTTGCTTATGACCTATAGCTTTAGTATTGGTAATGATTTTTTTCTCAGAGGTATACAAAGTTACCAAAATATTAGTGAAAAAGATGCTTCTGATCATTTCATGAAAATTTCTGAAGATACAAGTATTCAGCCTATTTCCGCATCATTGTTTGCAGAATTTAACAAAGAAATACGAAAGATATTTTTAAGCTCTACGGAAAAAATAGGGACGACGCCTAAGCACATTATTCTCTACAGTCAGTATTTAAATGCGTTTCAATGGCTTTTCACGAACGATAATGCTTCTATCCTACCAAAAACAACTCTCATAGATTTTGAAGACTTGAAAAAGTCTGGGGTAGTAAAGCTTGATTCTGCAATAAAATCAGAAGAAATGCTCTTATATTTTCCAGCTTTTACGACATGTCTGCAATAACAATTAACCTCATTCATAATAGTGAACGATATAAGAAGGTTGCAAAGTATACCTATAGAACAAAAATTATTTCCTACTTTGTGCTGTTTGTATTACTTATTGCTAACTTCGCACTTTTTATTGGGAAAACGTCAATACTAAAGAAAGTTGAAGAATTGAATATTCAGTATCAAACTTTTTTAACAGCGAACAGCAAATTGACGACTTCTACTGCTAAAGTGGCATATTCATATACTAAATTACAAAAAATAAAAGAGGTCGTTGCAAACAGCCCGCAATATTACCAACAGTATGAGTATCTTTTAAGTACTGTACTTTCAGACGCTGATGTACAAGTCGAAGATCTCTCATTTGATGGTAAAAATGGAAGCACTCTGCGTATTTCAAGCATAAGTGTTGATGAAATATTATTAGTTTTGGAACGTATAGAAAACGAAGTTGGAAAAAAGACATTTTCTGAATTGTCACTATCCTCTTTCCAAATGATCGATAAAAAAGACGAGCTTCCAAAAATGTACACTGCCTCATTTACATTTCATTTTACAAATATCTTCAATGAAAATACAAATTGATACATTTATAGTAAAAACTCTTACTAAGAAATTGGGGCTATTCCTTGCTATAGTGATAATTGTAAGCACTATAAGTATAGCCTATGCAATCAGTTCCAGTACCGTGTTGTATCAAAGTTATATTTCACAAAAAGAGAAATCTCAACAGATTAGTGATTTAAAACAAAAAATACAAAGTTTAAGTCCAAATACCGTACAGACTCTACAAGATAGTAAGGATTTTGTTGAGACATTTCTGCCTGCTAAATTTGACTTGTTTTCTACAGTTGGCTTTATTGACGCTATTGGTAGGAGAAGTGGATTTAAGGTTGGAAGCCTCAATATATCAGAAGATAATTTGAATAAAGATACATTAAGTACTAAAAGCGTGACACTAACGGCAGATATGACTTTTGATGAGTTCTTTGATTTCTTAAAGCAGTATAAATATAGTTCGAGTAGGATACTCGATGTGGGCGCTATTAGCGTAAAGGCGCTAAAGAATCAGAATATTAATTTAACAGCGACGATTTATACTTACGATCCTACCGTAGATCTAGAACATTTGCATATCAGCGATTTGGATGCATCAGATAGAAAGGCTTTGGAATCTATGAAAGAATATGCGTCTACTCAGAAACAATCCGAAGCATCAATATCTGATTCCTACACTAACAGAGAAGACCCTTTCCAATAATTTATTTGTGGGCAAGAAGTTTGCGTGCACCTTCAGACAACTGGGCACCCTTTTGAATCCAGGATTTAATTTTAACACTGTCTATGGTTACTGTATGTGGTTCCGTAAGAGGATCATAAAATCCAACTTGTTCAATATATCTACCGTCTCTTTTTTTTCGTTCATCAATTACAATGATGCGATATTTTGGCGAGTGTTTTTTTCCAACTCTCATCAATCTAATTTTTACTGACATTTGTATATGTTATCATACTTTTAATTGTCTGCCAAGGCTTTTTTAGCAGCTTCTTGCTGCGCACTTTTTTTACTTTTTCCTTGTCCTTTTGAAATAAGCTTAGATCCAAGATACAGTCCTACGGTAAAATTCTTTTTTATTTCATCATAAGCAAGCAAATCATATCGTGGAGTTCTTTTATAATGTGCCTGGGCAAATTCCTGAAATGTTGTTTTAGGATCAACATATAGTTTATTTTTCATTATGCTATCTAATTCGCTTGCCACGTGTAAAAGAAAAAAGTTTTTTGCGTATTCATATCCGCTATTTAGGTAGACGGCGGCTATGATTGCCTCTAGTACGTCTGCAAGAATTTTTTCGTTCTCATAACCTTCATTACTCATTTCTCCTTTGCTCAAATGAATATATTTGCCAATTCCTAATCTTCTCGATATTTTGGCGAGCGTTTCAGTTCGAACGAGTGCTGCTCTAATATCGGTAAGCAATCCCTCATCTATTTCTGTAAATGTCAAAAAAATGTATTCTGAAGCAAGTAAAGACAATACTGAATCTCCCAGAAACTCAAGTCGTTGGTAAGACAAGTTAGTTTCAGGTGTTTCGTTTACAAATGACGGATGTGTGAGCGCCTGATTTAAAAGCCCCTCAGGGACTTTATCTATGTGAAGTTTTACTTTAAGCTCTACGAGGTTGTTGTTCATTTTCTTGTGCTTTTGCAAGAATACCATTTATAAGTTTAGGTGACTTTTCACTTCCAAATTCTTTTGCCAATTCAACGCACTCATCAATACTTACTTTATAGGGAACACTTATTTTAGAAAAAAAAAGTTCATAAATACCTAGTTGTAGTAGGCTATAATCAATTTTTGACATTTTAGCATGGCTGAATGTCAAAGCGTATGAATCGATAATGGTATCAATTTTTTCAACGAAAGAATTAATGTCCTCAAGTACTTTTTTTTGATCGGGTTTCAGACGTGGCATTCTCGTTCCTTCAAACTTACACGAATAGAGTGCTTCAAGAATTCTTTGCCTATTAATATGGCGAGGATCACTAGATTTTTTCATGACGTTACTTCTTGCAATGCGGGCAACGATAGTGAGGTCTTTTCATTTTTTTACAGTTTGCACAAACAACCATACCAGGTATCGATAGTTTTCGCTCAGCAAAACGTTTTCCTTTTCTTTGAGTAGATCCTTTTTTCTTAGGTAGTGCTGCCATATTAGTTTAAATATTGTATATCCTCCGATTCGGTTTCGATTGGAGCTATAAGTGAATTATAGGTAAACGTTGGGTTGTTTGCAAGCACTTTCTCAACATCCGCTCTAATATCCTCCAGAAGTTGAATATTAAGTACATTTTTTGCATAGTGAAGTATGTATCCTTTCTGTTGAAGTCCAATCAAATTTCCTGGCCCTCTCAATTCTAAATCTTTTTGCGCAAGGTAAAAACCATCTGAACTTTTTTCCATCAGTTTTATTCTATCCATCGAAGACACATCATTTTCGTCGGTAAATAAGAAACAATACCCTTTTTTTTCAGCTCTACCCACTCTTCCACGCAACTGATGTAATTGGGCAAGACCAAACTGTTGTGCAGACTCAATCATCATAATTGTTGCATTAGGTATATCAATGCCGACCTCTATAACGGTAGTTGAAACCAAAATATCAATAGCATGTTCTTTAAATGCATGCAATATTCGTTCTTTGTGCTTTAGTCTCCCATGCAGATAGTCAACTATTAAATCCGGAAACCTTCTTTTAAGGCTTTCAAATACATTTTCTACTGACATGGTTGGATTATCGCTTTGTTCTATAAGTGGACAGACGACAAATACCTGCTCTTTATTGTTTCTTATCCTGTCATATATCCATACATATGCTTTCTCTTTATTTACTTGCTCGACAAACTTTGTTACTACGGATGCCTTTATTTTGGGCATCGTATGTATATATGAGCAATCAACAGAACCGTACAGTGTTAGCGCAAGCGTTCTAGGAATAGGTGTTGCGGATAACGAAATCATATGTGGTATATATTTTGAGTCTTTAGTACGCTCGAGGAGTAATTCTCTTTGCTTGGTACCAAATTTATGTTGCTCATCGACAATAACGAGCGCAACATTTTTATAGTCAAGTTTTGTATGGAAGAAAGCGTGAGTAGCTATCAAAATCTGAGCAGATTGTTGTACACCCTCAGTTACGGCACTATTTATGCTTGTTTTTTGCTCGGCTGACGTCATGAGTCCAATTTCTATGTTTTGTGCTGCAAAAATTTTTGTAAGAGTTTCAAAATGCTGTTTAGCTAGTACAGACGTCGGTACTAGGAATATTGTTTTGAAGCCCTGCTTAGCAGCAGCGTATGCGCTACAGGCAGCAACGACAGTTTTACCACAGCCTACATCGCCAATGACTAATCTATTCATAGGATTCGTTTTCATCATATCGGCTGATAGTTCATCTATAACGTAAGACTGGTCTTTTGTAAGAACAAATGGAAGTGTTTTTTCAAATATATCCCTATACTTTTCTATAGAAATAGTACGGGATAAGCTATTTTTGCGTTTCTTACTTATGCGTACATTTGTGAGTAACAACTGAAAAAGTTCTTCATATACTAATCTATATCTACTTAAAGCGAGCGTTTGTTTTGAGTTTGGATGATGTAACGTTTTGATTGTTTCCAAAAGTGTAGGAAGGCGATTTTTTTTGACAATCAATTGAGGAAGTGTCTCTGTAAACATTGTCTTAGGCACAAGTTTCAGTGTTTTTTGAATAAGTGTTCGAATATACCGGACGCTCATTTTATCAATAGTGCTGTAGTATGGAACGAGTGTTGAAGTATGAATTGCATCTGAATCTTGAGCTTGAGCATACTCAGCAACCTTAAATACAAGAGAGCCACTAAATTTGTCCACAGTACCACTGAAATAGTAATCCGAACCCCTCAATAAGGTGGAACAAATATATGGCTGATTAAAAAATAATGCCGTAATAGACTTTGTGTTGTCTTGAATGAGGACGCGCTGCATAGTTAGATTTCTTTTTTTTGTCCGCATGGAAATACATGATTGCACTATGCCGCGTATTGATACGTCATCTCCAGGTTGAAGAGATTGGATCGTACTTACTTGAGAAAAATCTTTATATCGTATAGGAAAGAACATCAATAAGTTGCTAACAGTTTCGATGTTTTTTGTTGCTAATTTAATAGCTGTAGACGGACCTATCCCGGGCAATTCCAAGAGGTTTGACTGTAAATCAAGCATTTTTTAATACAGAAAATAGGGGACAATTGATGAAAGAAGTAAGATCAAAAAAAGAATGATAATGACTATTTTTGACAATCTCTTACGTATAAATTTCATTCCAATAGTGTATTATATGAGTATGCTTTTAGCAAATGAGAGATTATGCACGTTCAATAAAAAATACTAGAAGAAGAAAGTCTATTAATATTGGAGTAATAGTTCGTTCTATTTTCTTAAAGCTAGGAGTTAAGGGAACTGTGCTTTTTATTACTGTGTTTGTTTTTTTTATCATTGGTTTTATTTTTTGGATTACAAAAGATCTTCCGACACCAGACTCTATAATTAAAAATACAAAATACAGTACCACTTTGCTCGATAGAAACGATAAGGTGATTTACCAAGTGTATACCGATAAAAATATAGTCCCAGTTACATATTCTGATATTCCAAAGACACTCATACAAGCAACGATAGCAACAGAGGACAAAGAATTTTATACGCATAAAGGATTTTCTCTGTGGGGAATTTTTCGTGCAGCAGTTCGAGATATTATTTTTCATAAAAGAGAAGGAGGATCTACCATAACTCAACAATTAGTGAAGAATACTCTACTTACTCCTGAAAAGAGCATTCCTCGTAAAATGAAAGAATTTATACTTGCAGTTGAGTTAGAGCGTCGGTATACAAAAGACCAGATACTTGAAATGTATTTCAACCAAACACCCTATGGAGGAACGACCTACGGCGTGGGTTCGGCAGCAAAGTACTACTTTGATAAAACTCCACAAAAACTGACGACGGTCGAAAGTGCTATATTGGCTGGATTACCGCAGAGCCCTTCGGTCTACTCGCCGTACTCAGGAGTAAAAGATGCCTATATTTCACGCACAAAAGAAGTACTGCGTCGAATGAGAGAGGATGGATATATAACCAAAACACAAGAAGTTGATTTAGGAAATTCTATTAAGAAGGTTAAATTTTTTGGAAATTCAGAGGATAATATACAGGCAACCCATTTTGTTTTTTATGTTAAAGATGAGCTCGATAAAATGTTAAGTGACAACGCATTGTACCAGCGAGGATTAGTAATCAGAACAACGCTCGATCTCGACTTACAAAAGGAAGTAGAAGAAATTGTTAAAGAAGAAATAAAAAACGCTAAAAGCCTTGACATATCAAATGGAGCGGTCGTTGTTATGAAAGCTAGTACTGGTGAGATACTGGCGATGGTTGGATCATACGACTATAACGACAAGCAGTTTGGTAAATTCAATGCTACTCTAGGACTGCGCCAACCAGGATCAACGTTGAAACCATTTACTTATGCGCTTGCATTTGAAAATAACTACTCACCTGCAAGTACGATAATGGACGTCAAGACTACCTTTCAGTCGGGTCAAAACACCGACGAAAAACCATACGAGCCAGTCAATTACGACGGGAAGTATAATGGTCCAGTCCAAATGCGTTTTGCATTAGGGAGCTCTTTAAACATTCCGGCGGTAAAGACGCTCGCATCGGTAGGAATAGAGAATTTACTTCAAAAATTATACGATGCTGGCCTTAAAACTCTCGAACCAACGAACGAAAACATGAAACGTTTTGGGCTTTCCCTGACACTGGGTGGCGGTGAAGTTACGTTACTTGATCTTACGAGCGCTTATACTACGTTTGCCAATGGAGGATTTGCTACAAGTCCGAGTGGATTAGTAGATGTTCAAACATATGGAAATAAGAAGCTTTTTACACAGCCAAAAACAGTTAAGAAACAGGTATTCTCCAAAGAAGTGTCATTCCTCATTTCTCACATACTTTCAGATAACATTGCTCGAAATATAACTTTTGGCCCGAATAACTACCTTGTTATTCCTGGTAAGACAGTCGCTGCCAAAACAGGGACTACCGATGACAAAAGAGATAACTGGACCATTGGCTATACAAAAGATATAGTTGTAGGCGTATGGGTAGGGAACAACGACAACACAAAAATGAATCCGAACCTTACTTCTGGTGTTAGTGGAGCTGCGCCAATATGGCGACGAGTGTTTATATACGCATTATCACACGGTTATAAAGATGGAATTATCGATAAACCTTCAACGGTTGATGCACTAACTATTGATTCACAGTTTGGGGGTTTGCCATATAAAGATTTTCCTACAAGATCAGAGTATTTTATAAAAGGGACTGAGCCAAGTGACACATCACCAAGTTACAAGTTACTAAAGATTTCCAAATCAACTGGAAAATTGGCGAATGATTACGAGGTTAGTCATAATGATTTCGATGAAAAATTGTTTTTTGTTGTCAATGAAACCGATCCACTATCTCTCGATGGCACTAATCGCTGGCAAGAAGGTATAGATTCTTGGGCACGAGAGCAGTCTGATGATCGTTGGAAGCCGCCAACAGAGATATCAGACAGTAATAAGGACGCTATATCGATCTCAGTATCTGGTATTTCTGATAAGGAAAATATTGAAAACACTCCTTTTGATATTACGGCAAATGTGTCGTCGAGTAGAAATATAGAATATTTCCGTTTTTTGATTAACAACGTTCTAGAAAAAGAAACGAAAGATAAAAAAATACAAGTTTCTATTTCGAAAGATCCTGGGATTTATACATTTACATTTATTGCGAAAAATGAGGCAGGAAATGAATCAAAGCAAGAGTTTACCGTTGGAATAAAAACCGATCCTAACCAAACACCGACTCCATAAGTTTATTTTCCTGTATTGTCTTATACTAGTTTGTAGACTATAATGTAAAAATGGCAGATAAAGCTATTAATCCGAATATATTTAAAGGTATCATAAGTGAGTTAAAGAAAGTTACTTGGCCTAGTCGTAAAGAGACCTTGCATCTTTCTCTCGTGGTTGTTATAATTTCAGTTCTACTGGGCTTCTATATAGGTTTTTTTGATTATATTTTTGCAAAATTGGTCGCTTTTCTCATTAGTTTAAAGAAATAATTATGAATCAGACAGATACTGCAGTAACAGTCGATGAGGTCCCTCAAGAGGTTGTTAATGCTCAAATACATCCAGACGCGAAATGGTATGTGGTACATACGCAAGCTGGATACGAACAACGTACAAAAAAAGCACTTGAAGAACGTGTGAAAACCTTAGGCTATGCTCATCAGATATTCGAGACCATAGTTCCTATGCGTAATGTTATTACTATTAAGCAAGGAAAAAAGAAACAAGTGAAGGAGAAGTTATTTCCAGGCTATCTTCTTGTTAGTATGATATTGAACGATGATAGTTGGCTCGTAGTGAGAACAACAGAAGGTGTTACTGGGTTTGTCGGTGCTGGGAATAAACCGACACCTATTTCTGAAAAGGAAGTTGCTGCAATACTTAAATTCACGACACAACAGACCCCTAAATTTAAGACGAAGTTTTCAGTATCTGAAGCGGTTAAGATAGTTGATGGACCTTTTTCAGATTTTCTTGGTACGATTCAAAAAGTTGATGAGGAACAAGGAAAAGTCAAGGTGCTCATCTCTATTTTTGGTAGAGAAACACCCGTCGAATTAGATTTTTTACAGGTTGAAAAAATATAAATGGCAAAAGAAGTAAAAGCACTCATAAAATTGAATCTACAAGCAGGTCAGGCGACAGCGGCTCCGCCAGCTGGACCAGCCTTAGGACAGCAAGGTGTACCAATTATGGACTTTATTAGGCAGTATAACGAAAGAACAGCGCAAGATAAGGGTAAGATTATCCCAGTGGTTATTACTGTGTATGATGACCGCTCATTTACGTTTGTCACAAAGCTACCTCCTGCGTCAGCGCTTATAAAGGAAAAACTAGGCCTAAAAAAAGCAGCGACAAACCCAGGAAAAGAAGTAGTAGCGACAATGACTAAGCAGCAAGTGACTGAGATTGCAGAGTCAAAAATGAAGGACTTAAATGCTAGAACAGTGAAACAAGCAATACGAGTTATTGAAGGTACCGCCCGCAGTATGGGTATTCAAATTAAGTAAATATGGGAAAGAAAAAACAAATAACTGTCGGTGTACAGGAAAAAAAGAAGGATGTCCAAGTGATGGATATGAGCGTGAGTACTAAAAAGCCAAACAAAATGATCAAAAAGGCGGTAAAAACAAGAGGGACTCTATATAAAAAGGCTAAATTAGAGACTATGAAGAAGAAGTTGTACAGTATTAAGGATGCTGTTACTCTCTTAAAAAAAGTCGCTCATGAAAAATTTCCTTCTCCTGTTGAGCTACATTTAAATGTTCAAGAAGTTGGATTAAGGGGAGAAGTTGCTTTGCCGCATGGAACTGGAAAGACTATAAATGTAGTAATATTTGACGACTCAGTAGAAAAAGACATTAAGGGAGGTACGATATCATTTGATATCCTTATTGCTCGTCCAGATGATATGAAGCGATTGGTTCCTTATGCACGACTTTTAGGACCAAAAGGATTAATGCCATCACCAAAAAAAGGCACAGTTAGTGAAACGCCAGAGAAGGCATTAAAAAAGTTCCAGAAGGGTGCGGTGCACTATAAGACAGAAGCTAAGGCCCCTATTGTGCATCAGGTTGTGGGTCTGGTCTCATTCAATGAGACACAACTCATAGAGAATGTATCGACATTTATACGGGCAGTAGAGACTAAGAATATTCGCAAGGCATTTATATGCACAGCTATGAGTCCATCGCTAATACTTGATCTTTCAAGTATTGTATGAAAATTTACCTGTCTGTTCAAGAAGCTGGAAAATCCATAAAGAATAGTATTATCCGAACAATTGGTAAAAGTAAAAATACTTTATTCGAGTATGCTCCTCAGGAAAAGAAAAGTAGTGAGAAACTTTTTGAAATCAATAAGAAATACATTGACGAATCCGACTGTGTTATTGCAGAAATCACCTCTGCGACTATGGATAGTGGTGGAATCATTGTTTATGCACTAACCAGGAAAAAACCTGTACTTGCGTTGATTTTAGGTGAGGCAGAAAATAAATTGACTCCACTCTTACACGGAAATCCATCCGAATGGTTATTCTTGGAACACTATTCACAGGAAAGTGTTCCGTATATATTGAGGAATTTCATTGATCACTGCACTAATCTAGCTACTAGAAGTGGTAAACTTGTGGTTATAGATGGTGGCGATGGTTCTGGTAAAGCAACTCAGTCTGCACTTCTTTCTGAATATTTTAATGCAAAAGGAATAAATCATAGAATGTATGATTTTCCGCGCTATTATAATTCATTTCATGGTTCTATTGTTGGTAGGATGCTGAAGGGAGAATTTGGTCCATTTGATTCTATTTCACCCTATTTAGCTTCATTAGCGTATGCATTAGATAGAGCATCTGTCCGAGAGGAAATGTCCGACTATCTGCAAAAGGGCGGTATAATAATCTCAAATAGATATGCAACATCAAGTATGGCACATCAGAGTGCAAAATTTAAAAAAAAGAAAGATTCAATAGATTTCCTTGATTGGATATATGATCTTGAATATAAAAAGCATAAGATACCGAAAGAAGACATTGTTATCTATCTGTATGTACCGTGGAAATATGGTCTAGAATTAGATAAAAAAAAGGCAAAAAGAGGTTACTTGGGTAAAAAAAAGCTTGATTTAGCAGAGAAAAATATTGAACATAGGAAAGCCTCAGAGAAAATGTATCTCACTTTGTGTAGAAAACATAAGCATTGGGTGAAGATAGATTGTGTAGAGAATGATAGACTTCGTTCACGAGAAAGCATCCATGCAGAAATGCTGAGTGTACTTAAAAATAATGGTATTTTGATTTAATAAATAAGCAGTACAACGCTTGCATATTTTTTTTATTCATGGTATTGTCCAAGCATGAAGTATCTTAAGAAAGTAGATTCTGCAGTATACGATATTATCCGCAAAGAAGATAAGCGTCTTTCAACGACACTTATGATGATTCCTTCCGAAAATTATGCATCACGTGCCGTCGAAGAGGCAGTTGGATCTAAATTTGGCGACAAATATGCCGAAGGATATCCACAGAAACGATATTATCAGGGACAGAGAAATGCAGATATGCTTGAATTGTTAGTGATAGACCGTGCGAAAGCGTTGTTCGGTGTTCCCCATGTTAATGTGCAACCGTACTCTGGCTCGCCAGCAAACCTTGCTGTATATAATGCACTGCTTCAACCTGGTGATACAATTTTAGGGTTATCGCTTGCATTTGGTGGGCATCTTACACACGGTGCATCCGCTTCGGCAACAAGTAAGTTTTTTCATTCTGTTCAGTACAGCCTAGATGATGCGGGTATGATAAATTTTAGTGAAATAGAAAGTCTTGTTAAAAAGCATAAGCCGAAAATCATAGTGGCAGGAACGACAGCATATCCTCGATTTTTGGATTGGAAACGTTTTTCGCAAATCGCTGATAAGTCGGGTGCTTACCTTATGGCGGATATCGCACATCTTTCCGGTCTCATTGCAGCAGGTGCGTATCCATCACCAGTACCCTATGTACATATTGTAACGACAACGACACATAAAACTCTCCGTGGTCCACGTGGTGCCATGATAATGGTTACAGATAAGGGTCTCAAAAAAGACGCATTGTTGTCTGATAAAATAGATAAATCTGTGTTCCCTGGTCTTCAAGGTGGGCCTCATTTAAATACAATAGCTGGCATAGGTGTTGCACTTCATGAAGCAAATACTACTCGATTTAAAAAATATGGAAAACAGGTAATTCAAAATGCTAAAACACTTGCGAGTGAGCTTTTGAAATACAATTTCACTTTAGTTGCTGGAGGTACCGATTCTCACCTGATTCTTATAGATCTTAGTAATAAAAAACTTCTTGGTAATACAGTAGCTGAGGCGCTTGAGTATGTTGGTATTGTAGCCAACAAAAATTCGGTGCCGTATGACAAAAACCCACCATTTTATCCGTCTGGTCTTCGCATAGGTACTCCTGGTATTACAAGTCGAGATATGGGTAAGAGAGAAGTGAAAATTATTGCAAAAGTAATACATAAAACTGTTGAAGCTGTCTATACACATAAAATAAAAACTCTAAAAAAAGATAGTCTTGAAAAAAAGAAATCTGTTCGTAGACTCCTGATTAAGGGAACTGAAGAGTTACGTGCGCTTCGGTCAATAATTCTTGAGCTATGCCAGCAATTTCCTCTTTGTGATACGTATTAGTAGTAAGTAGAATTCTAAATAAAAGATAATATATCTTTTACATTTTGTGTGCTGCCTATAAGCAGAGGTTGTCTTTCATGAAGGTGTGTTGGTTGAATAAGTAGGGGAGATGATGATTCACAAACAGCCATACCACCAGCATTTTGCATGATGAGCGCCATTGGATTCACCTCATACATAAGTCGTAATTTACCGTCTGGACTACGAGTATCCTGAGGATACATAAAGACTCCTCCCTTTAACAGGGTACGGTGTACATCTGACACCATTGATCCTACATAACGTAATTTCATATCTGTTTTTTTTGCATATTGCACGTATTTTTGAATGTACTGAGGAAAGGTATTATAGTATGCTTCGTTAATTGAATATATATTTCCTTTTTCTGGTGTACGTATATTTTCATGCGAAAGCAAAAAACTACCAATAGAAGGGTCATACGTAAATCCATGAACTTTATTTTCACAGGTATAGACAAACATTATTGACGGACCATAGATTATATATCCTGCAGCTATTTGCTTTATGCCTTTCTGCAAAGCTCTTTCATTCATACGATAGATCGAAAAAATTGTTCCAATACTTATGTTAACATCGATATTTGAAGACCCATCGAGTGGATCAAAAAAAACGGCATATTTTGCATTTTTTTCATTCGTAATAAGTGCCGACTCCATTTCCTCCGAAGCAATGAGACCAGCCTGTTTACTTGCTCTGATGCTTTCTGTAAGAGCGGTATTTGCAAAGATATCCAGTTTTTGGACATCGTCATTCGATTGATTTTTATATCCAGATGCGCCAATGATATCAACCAAACCTGAACGACCGACGTGAGAAGCTATTACTTTTGCTGCCTGCTCTATATACAGCATAAGTAGACTAAAGCTACCCGTAGCTTCCTTAAAATTCCTTTCTTCTTCTAAGATAAAATCGGTAAGCGTTTTTGCGTATTTCATCCATTTTTGTAAAGCGCTAATGCTTCCTCAAGCGTCTTATTTTCCACCGTGAGTGCATATATCGAATTTGAAAAGGCTATCGCATGTTTTAAGTCCTTTTGGTGTATATTTCTACCCGTCGCGTTTCCGCTTGCTCCGCCTACGTGCAACTGATCGTATAGTTCACGTAAGAAGACTTCAACGTCAGTACTTGAACCTCCTGCGCAAACGAGGCGAGTTCTACCAGCTGCATTTACTGCTTCTCGGAGAGCCTCTGCGCTGGTGCCTACTTTTGGCTTTGGCGCATTTACTTTTACAAAATCAGCACCGAGTGTTGATGCTAACCCTGCTGCACCTGCTATTAGATGTCCGTTGTACTCGTCTACAACATGGGTACCACGAGGATATGCCCACAATACCGCTACTAAGCCATTTCTATGTGCATGATAAATAATATGAGCTGCTTCTCTCAACATCTGTTCTTCGAATAAACTTCCCATATAGATGGTATATCCAACAGCACATACTTGAAGCTTTGAGCTTTCAACGAATGCAGCAATGTCATTCATAGAGTACCAACTACTACTCAGCGGGTCCTGTGCTCCTTTTGGAATCACATTAGTCTTTGAGTTCATTTTTATCAAATAGGGAATGGTACCGTAGGTTGTTCCATAGCGTGCAATTAAACCCAGTTGAGTGGCAAATACCCCTATCTTTGCTTGAGATGCAATTTTGAATAAATGTTCAGGTGTCGCATCATCAACAGAAATATTTTCCCCGTAGTAATCACTATTCAAATGCTCTGCTTTCTGATCTCCCGCAAATAGCATTAGACGGTCAGTTTCGTGAGTCATTGTCAGATAATTCTTTCTGTATAATTCTCTTTTTGATTCTGGGACATCGAGCGGTATTATTAGTGTGTTTTCCATGATAGATTTAAATTTATAATCAATAACTTATTTTCATACTGTATCATACTTTTAGTATAGGTATTTTTCATGTTTCGTCAAGTTTTAGCTTACCTTTTTTTATATATACGCACAACTGGGTGATCAAAAACGCTCCATGTTTCTTCTGCCTGTTCATCGGGTATTGAAAAAAAGGTTTTCCCAGCTATTTCAATTCTTGGATAGGAGCTAAATTGTGCAATAAGTTTAAAACTCTTTTCAGAAAGTAAATCTGTATAGTATTTGGTCAATATTGGATTCTTCTTTTGTTGAATACTACAATTTTTCCATAGCGTATCTTGCTTCTGAAATACGCATGTTGTATCGGCAAATACTCTTCTCGAAGGTACAATCACATAGTCACTAGTTTGTACTGCCCGTGACAGTTGAGATTGCACAGACGTATCGTTTTCAATATCATAGAGAAAGAGTGAAGTGATACGATAATCATTAGAGGAGTACAAGGGTATATCGGTTACGTTTGCTCCCTCTGTTATTATTGTTGAACCTGCTGGAACAGTGTGGTTTACCCACTCGGTTGCCTTTACACGTACATCTGGATAACTATATACACCAACATATGCTATGCCGATAAGTAGCTGGTAAAGTAGTACAACATAAACGAGTGGTTTAAATATGCGAGTTGTATATATTCTTTGCATGACTAAAACAGCAGCTAATTCCATAAGTACATACGGATAGATTATAAAGCGAGTCCATTTGGCAAATAGGAATGCGTTTGGAATAAATAGAACGGCAAAAAAAGCTGCATAAAGTGGGTTTCTGAATACAATATACAACAAACCAATTATTGAGATTATTACCATGGGAACACCGAGAGCATATGGAAATATAGAGAATATTTGGAATACTACTGGATGAGTTCCTATAAATTGTTGCGTATAAAAGACGGGAAGTGTCCCCATACCCACAGCAGTTTCGTAGTGTAATGCATCGAGTGTCTTTTGATACGACAAGAGGAGGTGAGGAGAGAAACATACAGCAAAAATGAACGATATTCCAACTATAGAAATAAGGTACGTAAGCATATTCTTAAGGGGAATTTTGCGCGTATAAACAGCGTGTAACGAGTATAGCACTGGTAAAGCAAATAGTTGTAAAGATGACATTTTTGTTGCAATAGAAAGGCCAATGGCTATACCAACTATTTTTGGGTTTTTAATAAATACAAGACACAAAAGAAACAAGAATATAAGAAGGCTTTCAGTAGTTCCAAAGTGTGATAGCTGTATAAAAACGGGAGTACATATAAAGATAAGAATACCAATCATACGCATAGGTTTTCCAATCTTCATATTTATAAGTAACCGAGACCACAAATATATTGATCCAATAGATGCTACTGCAGAAAGAATGCGCAACAAGATCGTTGCCCTCACTACGGTTAGCGGAGCGCCTGTCAGCAAATTTAGAAAGAATGTTATATATAGTGGGAACTGATTATATGCATAAAAATGTGGATCAAGCATAGTTGAGAATGATAAAGAGCTTGCGGCAACAGCCATGTTGCGCTCGTCTGGATGGAATAAGAAGGGCAAACCCCAACCTAAGTTATAGGTGCGGGTATAGAGTGCAACAAGCAACAACATACTCCATGTAATCCACGTATGTTTTTTCATACACCAAATACAGCGAGCTGATATATAAGATCTTTTATATCTCGGTAGTTGCGGTAATAACACAATGGGTGAGTACAACCAGATATCTCCTGGGTTTGTTGTGTTGTATTTGAGCAGACAATACAGGGTAGAGTTCGTGAAAGTGCGAGGCTCAAAAAAAAGCCTTCATAAAAATGAGGTATAGATGATTCAAAGATACAAATATCAGCTTTCTTTAATGCGCTCATTGTACGTTCATACCTCTGTGTATCTTCGATCGTTTCCTTACGTGCATCAAGTGCTATGAGGTCTTGATTGACAATGCTATTTCCTCTCTGAGAGAGTGCGACAACTAACTTTTTAAACGCAACGGTAGTCGTTGAATTTCCAGAATAGATGAATATATCCATGTTTGCTATGTGTATTAAATTATGTGTATAATTATACCTAATGCAATCTAGAAAACTAAACATACTGTATATGCTTTTCTTTTTTGTTGCCATCTTTGTTTTTGGTATTGCTATTTTTGAAGACCAGATACGGGTACGTATACGGGCTACGAGCTCAGTTGTTTCGAGCGATACTTCGGTGTTACTGGTAGATAAGGTTGCGGCTGGCATAAACAAAGATTCTATCCGTGTTACTGTATTTGCAAGAAATGCCACTGGGGATACGCTTAATGGTGTTACTGTTCAAGTTCAAGCTACCTTAGGTACCGTACAACCTTCGAGCATGACGACTGATGTTATGGGTAAGGCTGTGTTTACTCTATCGTCTGCTGTTGGTGGTAAATCAATAATTACTGCAACTGTTGCCAATCAACCTTTGCCTCAAAAACTAACAATTCTGTTTTCATCAGACTAAAAATAAACGTGATGTATAATAGCTAGTACCTATTTAATAGTTTATAAATATTCGAGTATGAAAAAAATAACTAAAGCAGTCATCCCGGCAGCCGGGTTTGGAACACGTTTTTTACCACAGACTAAGGCAATGCCCAAAGAAATGCTGCCAATAGTAGATAAACCTGTCATTCAGTATGTTGTTGAAGAATTAGTAGATGCTGGCATCACGGACATAATTATCGTTACTGGTTATCATAAAAGGACGATAGAAGATCACTTTGATATTCCAAGTAGAGACCTTATTGAAAATCTAAAAATGGGCGGCGAAAAGAAAAAACCATTACTTGACGAAGTCATAAAGATAGCCGATATGGCAAATTTTGTCTATGTACGTCAAAAAGGTCCATATGGGAATGGTACTCCGCTTCTGAATGTTCGTCATCTCATTGGTGGCGAACCCTTTATTTATACATGGAGTGATGATTTCATCAGTGCAAAGCCGTCACGCTTTCGTCAACTACTTGACGTTTATAATGAATATGGAACATCCTGCATGGCAAGCATTCGTGCGACGAAGGATGAAGATTACGATAGATATGGGTTTGCAGGAGGAAAAGTACTTAGAAAAGGCATTATTGATATTGATACTATTATTGAAAAGCCAGGAAAACAGAATGCGCCATCAGATTTAGCAAATGTTTCCGGTTTCTTATTTACACCTGAAATTTTTCAGTATCTCGATAAAGCACTGTCAAATCTTTCCGAGGGTGATGAGCTCTATTATAACGATGCCCTTAAACTAATGTTGCAAGATGGAAAGAAGGTATTGGCAGTCGAAATAATGAACGGAAAATACTATGACACAGGGAATAAATTAGAATATCTAAAAACAGTTGTGGAGTTTGCAGTTAAGAATGGTGCCGTGAACGGGGAGTTTACTGAGTTTTTAAGAGATTTGCTTGAAAAAAAAGGTTTGTAACTTATCGTTAAGCGTGTTAGAATGATATTTATTATTAATTTGTGATTGTGTATGTATGATCCTGGCAAAAATTGCCGTGCATACACATAAACCACTCTGAGAGTGGTGCATTAAGGAAAATATGGTAAATCTTGACCCAAAAAAACTTCTTGAACTTGGTGGCCATTTTGGTCATAAAGTTTCTCGTACCAATCCAAAAGCGAAAAAATATGTTTATTCTGCACAGAGTGGTATTTCTATCATAGATTTATTCAAGACCATAGAGCTTGCTGAGCGTGCTGCAAAAAAACTTGAAAGTGCTGGAAAAGACGGTAAAACGTTGCTTGTTATTGCAAGTAAAAAAGTTGCAAAAAATAGTGTATCAAAACTTTGCGAAGAACTTAAAGTACCGTACTTGTGTGAAAAATGGGTCGGTGGTTTCTTCTCAAATTTTGAGGAAATTCATAAAAATATACAAAAGGCGAACGATTGGATCGAAGAACAAAAGACCGGAGGTTGGGATTCAATGCTTAAACATGAACGCGTTAAACTTGAAAAAGAACTCCACAAAGTGCTAAAAGTATACAAAGGTGTTCTTAACTTAGAAAAGATACCGGACTCGGTTTTAATAGTTGACGTTAAAAAAGAGAAAAATGCTCTTAATGAGAGCATGAAGGTACAGGAAAGACAACGCCTGCAAGATATAGAACAGCTTATGTCATTTGCTATATTAGATACGAATGTTAATCCAGACCTTGTACAGTATCCGGTCATGATCAATGATGATACCGAACAAACGATAGAATACATGTTTACTTATTTAATTCATGCATATATTGATGGCCGAAAGAAATACCAGGCATCTGAAGAAAAAAAAGCTGCAGTAGAGGAAAAGAAAGCAAAGAAAATAAAAGAAGCACAAGAAATAGCAGAAAAGAAAATTCATGAAAAGCCATAATAAATAACTATGAGTACTATAGAATTAATAAAAAAATTGAGAGTAGAAACTGGGGCATCTGTTGCTCTATGCAATAAAGCTCTTCTAGAATCAAAAAATGATTTGAAACGGGCGCATGAACTACTTAAAACCTGGGGAGTTGAGCGTGCACAAAAGAAGCAGGGAACAGAAGCTGCTGATGGGGTAATAGAGTCGTATATTCATCACAATAAGCGCATGGGTGCGCTTCTTACTTTGCATTGTCAAACTGACTTTGTTGCGAAAAACGAAGAATTTAGAAAGCTTGCTCGAGAAATAGCTATGCAGATAGCATCTATGGCACCAAAAACTTCAGAAGAACTTTTGAAACAGGCGTATATTCGTGATAGCAAAAAAACGATAGAATCCCTTATTCAAGAGCAGATCGCGAAGTTAGGTGAAAACATCAAAATTGGCGAATTTGTGCGGTTTGAAATCTAACATACCCCAGTATTTCTAGTCAGCGATTCATTAAATTAAGCATCGTACATCCTGCAATACCTGAACCTGCAGTTAAAATAACAATGTTCCTTACTGTTCGAAGTGCTTTTATGTTACCTACGGCCCCTTTATCTGCTTTTTCTTTTACAATTTTTGCAGTTCTAACTGCTTTTCTATTTTCTCTCTCAGCTTTTCTATGAAGATGACCGGCTGAACATACGTTTAGAAAACCGTTCGTAGCATTAAGCGCATCCGATGTCCTTGGTACCTCATCGTATGCTTTATCCTTTAAAAATTTTCCAACTTTTAACGGATCTAGATCTGCGGCTTCGTGAAGAATTCTTCGAGCTCTTCTACCAGGGGTATCTAATAAGTTTCTTATGGAATAATAGCCATATGCAACCAATGCGGCTGCTGCTGGTGTTGCAATAGCAAATAACTCGGGTCCATTTAATTCCATATCCTATAATAAACTAATATTTATGCTATAATACATACTTACTATGTATTTATCTAGACAAAAAAAGGACATTCCAAAATCGAGTTTTGTATGGAACTTTGATACAGAAGCAGAACGCATATTTAACACATGCATATCTACTGCGAGTGGATTTTTTAATAGCAAAGGCTTTTTGGTACTTCCATCCCTTATAAAAGGCGACGCGTCGTGTGTCTATCTACCCCATATTGCATACGAGTCAATCCCAAACTTTTGGACAAAGCTAGCACATTTAGATGACAGTAAATACATATATATGCCAAAATTAATAGGAACTAAACTCAAGACACTTTTAGCAACATTACCCACCCTGGACCCAAAGGAGGTATCTGCAAAAGAATGTGAGTGGAAGAAAGTAGAAGGTATATTCTGGAATTATGTAAACGAACTTGCAATTGAGAGCACACTTTTAATTCGATCACTTGAAGTACGTATGACTCAATATGGCACTATTTCTTCTTATCTCTATGAAAAAAATAGAGAAAACCATCTTGTTTGTTACTTAAGGCACGATATGTCAGTCGCACATTTAGCTGAAATAATACTGACTGCACTACTGAGACCTATGCAGAAATCACTTCATTTGCCCTGGGAAACAACCGAAGGTATGGTAGATATCCTCCTTACAAAATCTCCCCTTGCAAAATATTTCACTAATTATAAACCAACGCTCTATGCAACAAGCCACATTCAAAAAAGTCTTGAAATGGTATCAAAAAAATATGTAGCACAACTTGGTCTAAAGCTTACTAAGCCATTCACACTCAAAAATAACACAGTCTATTACCACGCAAAGCCCTTGTCTCAGAGCCTTACTAAATCGCAGGAGATGATATTAAAACATTGTCTTCAAAATGAAAACAGCATAGTTGAATATGATACGCTCGGGACACTTTTGTGGCATTCTGATGAACAATTCTCATTGTGGGCAATTAATAAACAGCTGCAACGCTTAATTGATAACTTAAAAAGTTTAGGGGTTTCTTCAGACTTGTTTCACATAGTCCGCGGTAGGGGATTTATGCTTACAAACATATAAATAGTTGGGTACGAGCTGTCCGTAGTATATAATCAGCACATGAACCAGGACTTTTTATCTACGGACTACGAACTTTCAGAAGATCGCATTGCGAATGCACCAGCTCATAAACGAGGTAGTGATCGGTTGTTTATATACGATACTGTTTCGGATACAATCCAACATGATATATTTTCAAATATTCATGCCTATCTTCCAAAAAATACGTTGTGTGTATTAAATAAATCTTCAGTTGTCCCAGCGAGAATACGGCTCAACAAAAGCAGTGGTGGCTCAGTAGAGGTCTTATTTTTGTTAAATGAAGACATGCCAGCGAATTTACTTCGAATAATGGTCGACCGCAAAGTGACAGAAGGCATAACGTTAACGACAAGTAAAAATATAGTAATAGGGCACGTGAAAGAACACAGTGAAAAGAGTATTTTTACACTTCAATTAACGATGTCACGTTCGAAACTTATGCAACTATTGCTGCACGAAGGCACTGCTCCCTTACCAAAATATATCAAACATTCACCCCTCAGTATGGATGAGCGAATACGTAGATATCAAACAGTATATGCCCAAAAAAACAACCAGCTTGGTTCTATTGCAGCCCCTACAGCCGGGCTGCATTTTACAAAGAAAATAATTGAAGATCTAATACGGTACGGTACAGATATACAATATGTGACGCTTCACGTAGGTCTTGGAACATTTGCTCCACTTACTCAAGAGCAAATGGAGACTAGAAAACTTCATGAAGAATTGTACAGTATTTCACAGAACACTCTCGACGCATTGGAGGGTGCAAAGACACAACGCAAACCTATATTGGCGGTTGGAACCACTACAGTACGCACGCTGGAGTCGTATGCCAGTACACATGTTTCTACTGGTTCTACAGATATATTTATTTATCCTCCCTATTCTTTTTATTATCCAACGATGCTGTTAACTAATTTTCATTTGCCACATACATCACTTATGCTGTTAGTTCAAGCTTACTTGCAATATAAAAAGTCAAAAAGAAATTTGGTACAGTTGTACAGAGAAGCAATAAAGGGTACGTATATGTTTTATTCGTTTGGTGACTCTATGCTCATACTATGAAAAAATTTGTATTCGAAGTCTTACTAAAAAGCAAAAAGGGAAGGAGAGGCAAAATTACGACAGCTCACGGTACTATTGAAACACCCGCATTCGTTCCGGTAGCTACTAAAGGAACACTTAAAGGCCTTACTCCGCAACAGGCTGCAGAAATTCCAATACAATTAAGTTTTGTTAATTCATATCACCTTGCGCTATCTCCTGGAATGGCAACTGTCGAAAAACTTGGAGGAGTTCATGCTATGAGTGGGCTGACATATCCGCTTATGTGCGATTCTGGTGGATTTCAAATTTTCTCACTAGGGAGAGCCGATAGCAAGCAGAAAGCGCGAGTACGCGGAGAAGAGGAGCCGTTTATCGTAAAAAAAACAGATGAAGAGGTAATCTTCCGATCACCGTACAATGGAGAAACAATTACGTTTAATCCAAAAACATCTATTGCATTCCAGCGTATCATAGGTGCAGACATTTTCATGGCATTTGATGAGTGCATCTACGCATACGCGCCGCACAAGTACGCACACGAGGCCACAAAGCGTACGCACCGATGGCTTACTCAGTGTATTAGTGAGCATAAAAAAGACAACCCCAGAAACCAAGCACTGTACGGAGTGATCCAAGGTGGTATGCACGAAGATCTTCGTATCGCATCCGCACAATTTGTCGCTGAGCAAAACGTTCAAGGAGTCGCTATAGGAGGGGTAAGCGTGGGTGAAACTAAAAAGGAAATGCGTGAGCAAATAGGCTACGTTGCTCCATATTTGCCGAGCGACAAGCCAGTTCATTTGCTTGGAGTAGGACAGATCGATGATATAGTCGACTTGGTACAGTGGGGGATTGATACATTCGATTGTGTAGAGCCGACACGCTTAGCCCGAACGGGAGTACTGTATAGTACACAAGCCGTGTTCAAAAGAAGTGATTCATACACGTTTGATATAGTGAAAAACAAGTATGCTGCTGACACTTCTACGGTAGATAAATTGTGTTCATGCTATACCTGCTCACACTTTTCAAAAGCATACATACACCACTTATTTAAACAAAGAGAGCTCTTAGGCTATACGCTGGCAACGATTCATAATTTGTCGGTTATGGAAGCACTCATGAAGAAGATACGCTCAGAATTGCAATAATGACTTTCATAAAAGCCTATAGTATGATATACTTCTACCTCAATGACCAGCTATACTATATTTAATGAAGGTCCACACCCAAGTTTGAAACATACTGCAGATATTGGGACTCAAGCAGTTATTAGTAATGAGTTTGAAATAATTCATGCGAAACCTATGCGCGATCCAATTGTCTCTCATTATATTGAATTTATGGGTAATAGACCTGCTCAAATAAACATGTACGGACCGCAATATGTGAAGCTTAGTTTTTTAGAAGTGGATAATTTAGGGGCAAAAAGTATAGTGAGCCCTTCGCTTGCAATGACCCCTAGCGTAGACACATCTTTACTTCGTAGACCTTCAAAAGAAGAGAGAGGTGCAGTTACCGAGCTTGTACTTGCCTGTATGCAGGATGGTCCTGTATGCAAAATTGAGATAGATCCAACAGACGAATATGCTGATGATTATCGACTATCTTTAGGATACGAAGGTGCCGACAATTCCATACGTCAAATATTTGGAATGCGAAGTAACCCTTCATCTCTAGAGATTAATTCCGCTATTATGGGAACTTCTCCAACAGATTTAAGGTCTAAGCAACTACAAGGAAGCGAAATTCCGTATAGATGTTACAATCTTGAAGGAGAAATTGTATTTGAATATCTTTGCAGACAACTTAGAGATCGAGAGAAAGGTTTCTACTATGATGCATTTTACGGTGTACACATAGCTCATGGTGCACTTCCAAACATTTTTGGAGGTTTACCAGATATAGCAAGAAGAATACTAGATGGAACACTACCGAGAAGGTTTGATGCAATTTCAGAACTTCTTGCAAGGCCGTATATACGTATTCAAGTAAATTATTAGGAAGCAAGTAAAATCAATCTATTTTAGATTGAGGTCATTAGATAAAAATAGTTTATGCCACTATTCACTTCATTACTAAGGTAAGGTTATTGCTCAATTATTCGTTAATAGGGCTAGCGTGGGAAATATCTACTTTTCTGTCAACAAATTGATAGATTTGTTTAGGGCCTCCATCTACTTTATACCACATGGCAGTTGGTAATTGGTTTCTAATTATTGGACTGGTAAGTATTCGATCTATATCATCGTCTGTACTATTACGAAAAGCCACAGCAAATCCGAGAGAAGCGAGTGATACGATGGCACACCCAGCGGCAAGAAGTGGGTCTCTATGTAGAAATTCTGCATAAGCGGTAATTCCACTCAAACCACTGACGAGAAGCGCTAATCTTTTTACGTGCACGCTTGGAATATCCTGTGTATCTTCAAAATCGGGTGTCATTTTTTTTGCTGATCTTCTACTATCTAGGTCCATTTTGTTAAATAACTTATCCTATAGTATAACAGACTCCATATATGCTGTCAACAATTGCATATATGCGCTTATCAATTTAAAAATAAGGGTTTATATGTAGATAATAATTGATGTATTAAGTATATATAGCGAAGTATGATATACTATAGGTTGTGATATATACAATATATAAAGAAGGACCACACCCACAATGGCAAACTACGTTTAGTTCTGAACAAGCGACTAACCTAAGTGAACCTACTATAGTTCGACCTGGTGAAACAATGGGAAATAGAGTGACTGCGCATCATATAGAATTTGGAGAGATAACAAAACCTCCAAATTTTAGCGCACTAACTGGTACTGTCATACTTGATATATCTGAAAAACCACGTAATGGCTCAAAAAACAGTACTATTGCTGATGTAAGATTAGTAATGACTCCAAAAGTGGACTTGTCGCTTCTTAAGTATCTTCCCAAGGATGAACTTAATGTGCCACTAGATTTATTAAGAGTACTAATACGTCAATTTCTGGTGTGTACAGTAAGTGACGATCAGCTGGTACTTATGGCAAACATGAATGGACAGCCATATCCTCTATTCGGCATTAACAGTAACGGGATAAGCGTTAACACAGGGATACTTGGCCGTCATGAGTTAGATTTGCACACAAACCAGCTGCAAGGCGACGAAGTTCCATTTCGGTGTTATACAAATGGATCCTCAACAGTGTTTGAAGCTATATATGCACAGACAGGACCTTCTGATATTCCTCGAGAATACGAAGCTATTTATGGTGTTACAGTGCAGGGTACTTCAATTACAGAGGTAAATGCTAATTTACGAGCTGCTGCTGAAGGAGTATTGCGGGGGACTGCTCCTAGAGATTATGGAGCGTTTACAAATAGGGTAGCACAGCCATACATCCGTATACAAGAATCAGATTAAAGTATAAGCTACAAATTCATACGTCATATTTGTATGTGAAAGCTTATTTTGCGTGGTAAAATAGAGAGTAGCTTGATTGAAGTAACTACTTAATTTGGGGGATCGTCTAATGGTAGTTGCCTCATCGGCAACCTGCCGAAGAGGCAGGGACAGAGGCCTATGTATTATACATACGTACTTATAAGCACGAAGAACAAGAGATTATATGTTGGCTCAACAGATAATCTAAAGAGGAGAATTAAAGAACACAATGATGGTATTGGTGGAGTTTATACTCGCATAAACAGACCATTTACACTACTGTTCTACGAAGCATATATTTCACAATTGGACGCAAAGAAACAGGAAAAGTTTTATAAAACTGGCTATGGTAGAGAAGTATTGCGTGGTAAAATAGAGAGTAGCTTGATTGAAGTAACTACTTAATTTGGGGGATCGTCTAATGGTAGGACAGCGGCCTTTGGAGCCGTCAGTCGGGGTTCGAATCCCTGTCCCCCAGCCAGCTTACTCTAGCCTATTGCAAGACTCTATTTGTATTACTACCCTTGAGAATTAAACAGTTCTGTATAAAATACATGTTTCTTCATTAAGATTATATTATCTAAATAACTATTTATAGTATTATTAAGACTTATGGAGAGTATATTTTCATTCTTAGGAAAAAGAGGAAGTAGTGATGCAACAAAAGTATATACACCTAGGGATGTTGAACGAATAAGAAGTAGGAATGAAAACCTTATTGTTCTTCAAAATAATATAGTCTCTATAAATTTTGCTGAAACACAATCGTTCACAGACCCTAGTCAAGCATCAATGTGCTTAGTAGTTCTCGCAAGTAACGGAATACACGGAGCACTTTGTCACTTACAAACTGATGTTGATGTAGAAAAAATTGGTGACGGTTTATCCAAACTATTTCCTCAGGTAGGTGTTCCAATCTGTTTAGCTGGTGGTGAAACTGATACAAGCGATAATCTACTCGCAAATACAACAGCAGCACTTAAAAAAAGAGGATTTCTGGTGTCGACTGATCCAGAACATGCTGACATTCTAGGAAAATTGATTTACAGACAAAGTACTTTGTATAGTAATAAAGTTATGGTTCGTAATATGCCATATATTGGCCAAGCATCCGTAAGAACTCTCACTTTTCCAAGTCCAAAGTAAGTTAATATTCTCTTACTTGAGAGTAAAGGATTCTAACTTCTTCTACTTTCTGCAGCCAGCTCTTTCTAGCCTATTATAAGGCTCTATGTGTTTACCCAAAAGCATATAATATTTATGATGTATGTGATAAACTCGATTTTGTGAATAGATATAATCAAACACTCAAGATTGCCACTAGTCAATTTCAAGTTTCAGAAGATATAGCTAGTAACACTAAGTATATTAAAAAACATATTGCACAGGCTTCTCGTCTACACGCTGATGTTATTCATTTTCCAGAAATGTCTTTATCAGGGTATAACACCACAATAGAAGATATAGATTGGGGATTACTCAATAGATCGCTTGACGAAGTTAGATTACTCGCAAAAAAATATAACATGTATGTCGTGTTAGGATTACACCACATAAGTGATCAACCTGGAAAAGCTTTCGATACTACACTGTTACTATCCAACAAAGGCCAAACAGTAGGAAAATATAGTAAACAAAAATTGTATGGATCAGAGAAAAATAGATTTATACCAGAGAAAAACTTCTTAACGTACAAAATTAAAGGAGTTAAATGCGGTTTCTTAATTAGTTATGATTCATGCTTTCCTGAACTATTTCTTGTCTACAAAAAACAAGGTATAAAACTGCTTTTCCTCTCGTATTATAATGCCAACAGTGCGAAGCCTAGAAACTCTATGGATGCGTTAATGAAAGCGCAATTTATTACACGAGCCACAGATAGTCAGATGTATATATCAGGGAGCAATTCATCTTCTAAGTATTCAAGAATGCCATCGTCATTTGTAAGACCAGATGGCAGACTAACCACTCTTAAAAGACATACGCCGGGAATTTTGCTATCTGATTATCCTGGAAGTAAACTTGGCTGGATCTACGACAATGGGGAGTAGGTTGCGAACATACTTAAAGGTCTATGGTGTATCTTACTTCGTGTAACTCAAATCCTTCTCTTGGTTCTATTTTTGTTTTTCCCTCTGCTCTCCATCCCCTTGATTCATACCACGATCTTGTTTGTAGGTTAGTACCAAGCACCCAGAGTGTGGCTTTTGTGTATCCTTCAACTCTCAACTTCTCTAGGAAGAAATTAATCATTTTTGTCCCTACTCCTTTACCTTGCCAATGAGGATGAACATATATCCCACCCAATTCTCCAACATCAGATTCAACATCCGTATCTCTATTTTTTCCTCCCTGAATCCAACCTACTAGTATTCCGTCACTTTCTGCTACAAATATATGCGTATCTAACTTCGGTTTCCTAAGCATTTCTTCCCAAACTTTGGCTCTTTCATCTATAGACATAGAATTTAAATAGGCATCTGGTACTTGACATTTATAGGCTTTTTGCCACATTTTTACATGAACAGTGGCAATTCCCAAGGCATCCTTAACCTCTGCATTTCTAATCAGTATTTTTGTCATAGTTTAATTATATCAGTAGGGTACTTATCTTTACTCAAGATATAGTTAGCCTAAATAATATGATTTAACAAATTAGTTCTAATGTACTCTAGAAGTCCCAACACCTCTTCCGCTAAGCCGTAAGACATGGCGAATTATTTTCTCAACTAAAATAACTACTCACGGTCACGTACGCAATTACTATACTTAAATTTTGAAAAGTGCTATACTGTATACAGTAGAACAAATAAGACATGTTCAACTCCTCAACTCTGTAGCGAATTATTAAAGTCTGATTTAAAAAAAGATTATGAATACACAACTAAACAAAACCAAAAAATATGATACGGCAAGTAAACGTTATGAAATAAGTTCCTATATTTCTTCGGTAGATACTGTTACAAAATGCAATGCTAACGACACTCTGGGATCTGCTTTACCTTTAGTAAAGTCAAGTCATTCACCCTTATTTGTTTTTGATACGGAAAATGAATTTCTCGGTATTATTTCTCCTTACCAAGCACTCTATACACATAAGCAACCATATACAACAAAAGTTTCCTCTATTGCATCTAAGCCCCCATATATGACAAAAGAAACACAATTGTATGAAGTTGCTTCATTCATGCTCGAAAATAGAGTCTATGTTCTCCCGTTATTTGATGAAAGCAAACAAATTGTGGGGGTTATTCATGCTAAGGATGTATTTCAAAATCTCATTAAAGATGAGGATTTGTTAACGCTCATCAGTTCTACTATAAAAGTACACGAACCAGTAACTGCCAGTAATAATTCTTCTGTCGGAGATATTTTCCAAATTATGCGGGATAAGAATGTTTCACGAGTTGTATTGATTGATGATAACGGCCTACTATCTGGTATCGTTTCACGAAAAGATTTGCATAGAACCTTTATGAAACCTACCGAAAAGCTGCGATTTGGAAAAAATAGTAATCCAAAAACAGATCGTGCTTTTGATAAAGAAAAGGAATATAGAAAAGATGATCCAGTTAAAAAATATGCAACGGAGAATGTCTACACATTGCCCTATAAGACCGTGCAAAAGAAGATGCTCAAGCAGCTTGTAACATCAGAACACAATAGCGTTATTTTTATTGATAAATATAAGAAACCGGTTGGAGTTTTATCAATGCGCGATATTTTAACTGGACTTGCATCATTGCGTCCTATGAAGACAATAAATCTACTTATGACAAATCCAACGAGTAATGTTTCTGAAGAAGATATAAAAAAAGCAAAAGAACAACTAATCAGGTTTAGTCAGAAGATGTACAGTAGAATCGCAATTGATAAAATTGAAGTAACTTTCGAAGAACCAAAAACACCCAGTGGAGGTAGCATTCTGTTCATAACTACACTTGTCATAAGCCCGTTTGCTGGAGTTAAAATAGTTTCAAAAACGAAAAGTAGATCATTTTTAGACTCGATTCGTTCTGCCATAGATCAAATAGAGAAACAAGAAAGACGAAGTGGTAAATCAAAAGCGAATTCAAAACACTTAAAAAATAAAACTAATCAGTAGGTCCTCAATAAAGATAAATCATAGTTCCAATGTTTTCCAGTAGTTACAGCCAGCTAAATCCAACCTATTGTATGGTTTTATATTGTTGTCTAAAACTTTTTTTATATGAGACTGTTTCTTCATTTGGAAGCGAGTAGTTAAGCAACTATTGCCAAATATACTTACTATGTATATAGTTAAGCTGAAGAATTTAAAATGACAATAAAAACAAGAAAATTTCAAGAATCAGACCTAATACAGATTAAAAATATTTCTAATGAAAAATCTATTTAAGTATAACTTGGATTATTTTTCGATACTGTATAAATATGAGCAATATTATATTTAGAAAATACCAAAACAAAGACAAAGAGCAAGTTAAAAAAGTAGTATTGTCAGCTATGCAAGATATACGCCCAGGATATAGCTTAGACAGTGAAGAAAGAAATAGAGATTTAGACGATATCCAAAAGCAGTATAAAGACAAAGGAATATTTTGGGTTGCAGTAGACAAGGGAACTGTTATAGGTACAGTTGGGATACTAGAAGATAGTAATAATATTGTATGGCTAAAACGTCTATTTTTATTAAATACATATCGAAATAAAGGCATCGGTAAAACTTTACTGTATATAGCACTTGAGCATTGTAGTAATTCACAAATAAGAAAAATTCGCGCAGTAACATCTATACATGCGGCAATTGCAGAAAAAATGTTACAAAAAAATGGTTTTAAATTGTATAAAAGAGAAAAAGATTTACTATTTTATGAAAAAAAGTTAAATAAGTTTTTTGTATAATCTCCTCATGAAACCAGGAATTGACGAATATTCAGTTACATGAAGGAATATTTACTGGATTCGCGCACTATATAGAAAATAGTTCTAACTTCTTCTACCCTCTGCGGCCATTATTGTTTAGATCGTTACAATATTCTTCCTCAAAAACATGGGTTGCGGATGTTCGAACGCTCTTATATAATTTCATTATGGTTCAAGTTCCTACTCTTAAATTTACTTCAGGTCGTCAAATTCCAGTACTGGGCTTAGGTACATGGCTTATTGGAGGAGACCACAATGGAAGGAATCCTCAAAATGACGACGAAGGACAAATCAGAAGCTTAAAATATGCAATAGATAATGGCTTTACTTTTATTAGAACCGCTCATAATTATGCTGATGGATATTGTGAAGAACTTGTAGGAAGAGCAATTGAATCATATGATCGTAGTAAGCTATTTTTAGCATCTGCCGCTAATCAGAAATGGGCATACGACAAGGAGACTTTAATTAAAGTAGCAAAGGGTAGTCTAAAAAGTCTGAAAACTGATTACTTTGATCTATTCATGATTGGTGCGGTTAACCCTAACTATTCCATAAAGCCAATTCTTGACGGATTAATTTACCTTCAAGATCGCGGATTAGCTAGAGATATTGGAGTAAGTAATTATCGTCTACCCGAACTCAAGGCCGCATATGAATATCTTGGTAAGAAGTTAGTCTATAGTGAAATGCATTATAATCTTATAATCCGTGAGCCTGAACTTAGTGGAACTTTGGATTATTGTAAAAAAAATAATATTATTCTTAGTGCGTATCGTCCACTTCAGTTGGGGCAACTTTCTAAGCCAGGTATCGTTCTACTTGATCAGATGGTTAAAAAATATAGTAAATCTCAATCACAAATAGCTCTTAAATGGCTCCTGCAAAAAGATGGTGTAATTACAATGACGAAGGCTCTAAATACTAAACATATTATCGAAGACCTCGATCTATTTGGCTGGAATCTCGAGAAAGAAGATATTAAAAAATTAGATAAGGATTTCCCAATTCAAATAAGGCTTAGCGACTGTTCAGAACCAAGAGAATTTAAATTTTAATACTAGTTTAGAACTTTATATTTCAATACTATTGTACCCCGACTATTTAGTCTTTTCATGCTCTTAAGTTGTAGTTGTATTTTAAGTTCGGCTTCATCAATAAACGAAACTCCACTACCAAAGATGAGAGGTTCTACCGTAAGGTGTATTTCATTTACCAATTCTTCTTGTAAGAATTGAAAGTTAGTTGTACTTCCTCCTACTAGTAACATCTGTGAGTAGCCTTCATCGTTTAATTCTTTTACAAGATTTTTTGGAGTCTTGCTCATGAATTCTAGCTGCCCTGGCACTTCGTCCGATATATAGTTATGTGGGTCTTTAGTCAATACAATCCTGCGCTGATTTTTGTTTAAACGAATAATATTTTTTGCAGCTTCATATGTCTTTCTTCCCATAACGATTAAACTACTTTTACTGATATATTTCATAAATGCCGATTTATCCTCTTTCGATGTCCATTTATATATATCAGGGTCATTGGTATCCGTTATCTTCCCATTCATCGTACTTACCATCATGATAATTATTTTCATATTATGTGTCTTTCCTTAACCATTTAACTCCTAAATAAACAAATGGAGTTTCTATTACAGACAAAATACATTTAAGAAACCAGTAGGGCAGAATAAGCCCAATTAAAAAAGTAGAATTCGAATGGAAAGGAATGCTCAAATCATAGAAAGCGAGAGACATAAATATAAATGTGTCTAAAAATTGAGAAATAATATTTGAAACATTATTTCTAAACCACAATGCTTTGCTTCCAAATTTATTTCTAATCTTTACAAAAATCAAAACGTCCATAAGATCAGCTATCCCAAATGCTGTTAGACTAGCTATGGCGATACGTGTCGATTGCTTAAATATGAGATCGTACGCATCTTCACTCTTTAGAAAACGAGTAGATGGGGTAAGTGTAGTAAAAAAAAATGAAAATAGAGATAACAAGAAAATCATAACTAACCCAGACCTAACAATACTTCTTGTTTTTTCTGCTCCGTATACCTCAGTTATTACGTCATTAATAGTAAATACTAATGGCAGTAAAAATATCGATACGCTCGCGTTGAGTTTTATAAATGGTGTGTTCAGTAATGAGAATGTCTTTACACCCATAACCTCAGACGCAAGAATACAAAAAATGTATAAAGAAATAAGAAAATCTAACTTATTTATAGCTAAACTTTTAATTTTCATTATGTTATGTATTTGTAATATATGAGCATACTTTATAAGTAAAATTCGCGCAAAAAATCATGGTGGATAGTATAGCAATTCACAAAACTTTTATACATATTAGGTATAATCTCCTCATGAAACCAGGAATTGACTACATTGGCATTTCGGTTGGAGCAATGATATTTAATGATGAGAATGAACTCTTTCTTACAAAAAGAGGCGAGCACGTCACTAATGAGCGTGGTTGTTGGGAAATTCCGGGCGGTAAAGTCGAGTTTGGAGAAACATTACAACAGGCAATCAAACGAGAAATACAAGAAGAATATGGCGTTGCTATAGAACTTATTCAACAATTTCCTGCTGCTAATCATCTGATCCCAAATGAAAAGCAACATTGGGTACCAACAACCTTTCTTGCACAGTTTAAGAATAGTCAAAAGCCAAAAATACTTGAGCCTGATAAATGCGATGGAATAGGGTGGTTTCCACTCAATAAATTACCAACACCTCTTTCCATTATTACCAAAATAGACATAGAATACTATCAGTATGTATTAAAACCAATTAAATAAGTTTTTACAAAAATGCTCCAATCATGAAATACTATCTATCTTCATACAGACTTGGAAACGAAACAAATATGTTAGAAAAACTCATAGCTGAGACATCTGGTAAATTTGCGTACATTCCCAACGCTCTCGATTTCACCAGTGCAGATCCTATTCGCAGGGAAAAGCATATCTCTAGTGACATGAGCGATTTTGAGAGTCATGGCGCATCGATAGAGCTACTTGACCTGAAGAAGTACTTTGGAGATATGGATAAACTGAAAAACACACTCAGTAACTATGGTGGGGTTTATGTGAGCGGTGGTAATACGTTTGTGCTTCGACAGGCAATGAAGTTGAGTGGTCTCGATAAGATACTATTGGAACTTGCAGACAAATCGAACTTTCTCTATGTTGCATATAGCGCAGGAGTCTGCGTACTCACTCCATCGTTAAAACCATACGCAATTACAGATGACGCTAACAATTTTCCGTATAAGCAGATGAATGAGCAAGTGTGGGATGGGCTCAATATCCTCAGTTTTGCTTTCGAACCGCATTACCAATCAGAACACCCAGAATCGGCAAGCACCGATAAAGAAATACAACATTGTATAGATAGCAAAATTCTGTTTAAAGCCTATCGAGATGGAGAAGTGTTGATAAAGGAGTGACACTGATACATTAGAATTGTACTTAAATATTATTTATTGACTACAACTCTGCACGGCCTTACTGGCTGCACTAAGACAGTAACGACTATCTGCCCCAAATACATTATTACTAATATCTATACCCGTGGACCCAGCTACTGCACATGTCTGAGTTTGCATTGATGCAGTACTAACCCCATCACACGCTGGAACATTACCAATATCCCACGGCAATCTACCACAATCTATTACAACATTAATAGGGACTCTAGGCTGTAAACCCCTACATGAATTTCCACCTGAAGAGCTCGGCTGAGATGCTGCAGGTTGCTGAAAGACAGGTACCTGAGTAGGCATGGGTTGCGGGGTATTTGTAGGGTACACCGGTTGTGGTTCATCTTGCTGAGGATAGTTTTCAGTGCGTGAGGGAGGATTCCCAACATCAAAAGTAGGCATTTCTATTTTACTTGCAAAACCTACGAGCGCAGCTATCCCAAGAATGGCTCCAATAGAGCCAAACATAACAAGCATCACTGCTAAATAGCTCGATCCAGATTCATTTTTAAACAATTCTAAAACACGAGACTGC
This sequence comes from Candidatus Roizmanbacteria bacterium, assembly GCA_024654535.1. GTDB lineage: Bacteria > Patescibacteriota > Microgenomatia > UBA1406 > UBA1406 > JANLHL01. The sequence continues at coordinate 119,091 of JANLHL010000016.1, forward strand.
AATGCATTTTTGTCATTAGACTCGCCAGTAACATCACTTTCGGAGAATCCCAGTTCGCCCATCTGTACCTGTTGATTTAAATAGTTCAGAAGCTGTGACGTTTCATGCATATTTGTCTATATAATATATAGAATGTACTATAGTATATCACAAATGCTATGGTTTATACATACTTAGTGTGTAATATGTATATTATAAGCACTATATATTCAAAGTACGTTTTAAGTATACACCAGTGTACGAACTAGCTGTACGCGCTATTTGTATAGGCGTTCCTTGTGCAACTATAGTTCCACCTTTTTCTCCTCCCTCCGGGCCAAGGTCTATTACCCAATCAGCATTCTTAATGAGATCTAAGTTGTGTTCAATGATAAGCACCGTGTTGCCATTATCGACCAACCTATTCAATAGTCTCAATAACTTTTCGATGTCCGCAAAGTGAAGGCCCGATGTTGGCTCATCTAAAATATAAAATTCGCCTTTCGCCTGAAGCTTGCTTGCAAGTTTTAGTCGTTGCGACTCACCACCTGACAACGTATCGAGTGTCTGTCCCATTTCTATATAGTCTAGACCAACCTCTTCAAGTAGGCTCATTGGCTTCTGTATATCAGCTGAATCAAAAAATTGCTTCATTTCCGATGCTGTCATAGCAAGTACTTCAACAATATTCTTACCTTTGTAGCTATATCTCAATACCTTCTCTTTATATCGAGAGCCGCCACAACTTTCACATTTTATTTTTACATCTCCCAAAAAATTCATGTCCATATCAATATAACCTACGCCTTTGCAAAGCTCACACCCACCATGACTGTTGAAACTAAATAAACTTGGATGTAGCCCATGCTCATGAGCAAAAAGAGTACGTATATAGTCAAATATACCAACATAGGTAGCTATACAACCCCTCCTGTTGGCACCAATTATTGATTGATCAATCAATACAATTTTATTTGCATGTTGGCTTTTTATCTCTTCAACCAATGAGCTCTTACCTGAACCAGACACGCCTGTAAGGGCAACTAATACTCCCGTTGGTATCGACACATCTATGTTCTTTAAATTATGTCGCGTTGCTCCAGTGACAGTCAACGAACTGCTCACGCGCCTATACTTTTCTTTAGTACCCATACACTTACTTTTGTTGAGATAGGTACCAGTGAGAGAGTGTTCATGTACTATAAGTTCATCTATGGTACAGCTTGCAACAATCTGTCCACCATGTTTACCACCACCAGGTCCTACCTCTACGATATGATCTGCACTGCGTATGACTGTCTCATCATGTTCAACAACAATAACTGTGTTGCCATTGTTTCGAAGTCTCTGTAGGTTCGCTACAACATGCGAAACGTCTCGCGGGTGAAGCCCAGCGGTCGGTTCATCGAGCACGTATACCGTCTCGATAAGATCACAACTTAACTGGCGAGCCATTTTTACTCTCTGTGCTTCACCGCCCGAAAGAGTGTCAGCCGACCTATTTAGTGACAAATATCCCACACCAACATTAATTAAGCCTTGCAGTTGATCTATCAGTCGAGGCTTTATCGCCTGCGCATTTTTATGATCAATACTTTTTATGAATGCGAGACATTGTTCAAGTGGCATATTGGCAACTTCCCCTATATTTTTTCCCTGTAGACGAACATCGAGTGACTTGCTATTCAACCTACCTCCGTGACATTCTAAACAATCAACAAGGTCAAAGTAGCGCATATCATTTTCAGACAAGCTCCGATGAGTATTGTTGTTGCGATGGATGATACGATGTACCACGCCCTGAAACGTCCAACGGTCTATGAACTCGCCACTTACTGACTGCAACATTTCAGGAGGAGCATATAGTATCTTCTCTATTTCTTCAGCATCATAATCGCATAGCTTTTTATTCATATCAAAATATCCTGTCGCTTTTACAATACTCCACTGTCGGCCACCCACATACCAGTCGCTGGGAAGTATGGCGCCTTCATTAAGACTTTTATCCTTATCTATTACTTTACTTTCATTTACTTCTACCGCACGCCCTAAGCCTTTACATTTTTTGCATGCACCATAGGGATGGTTAAATGAGTAGTATGATGAATCCATAGAAGGCAAGCCAACACGCGAGTAGAGAAGTCGCAAATATGTGTACGCCTCTGTCAACGTCCCGACAGTTGAACGCGGATTACCGCGCACTCTGTCTTGACTAATCACTATGGACGCTGATACCCCTTTAATTTCATCAACCAGTGGCCGATTGCTTTTATGAAGATACCGTCGAGCATAAGAGGGGAGCGATTCAAAATACTGCCTCTCACCCTCTCGTGCAATAATATCAAACGCTATAGTCGACTTACCAGAACCAGAGACACCAACAAAGCAGACTACTTTGTTCCTTGGAATTACCAAGTCTATATTTTTGAGATTATTTTCTTTTGCTCCTCGTATGACAATGGTGTTCATAAATTTGACAATTAATATGTAGTTGCATATAATAAACTATTACGTTACGTCATTGTCAAGCGCATATGAAAAACTATATAACAGTGGGTGAGTTTGCAAAACTTGCTTCAACAACAAAGAGAACTATCCAATTTTATGACGAAAAAGGAGTACTAAAACCTATAAAAAGAGATGGAACGAACTATAGATACTACCTTGAAGACCAGATCCTCGATTTTCAACGGATACTCCTTTTGTCTAACCTCGGCGTATCGCTAGACGAGATGAAACTGTTTCTCAAAAGAAGAGGTAATTTATCATCTCTCTTTAACAAGAAAAAAGGTCTTATTCAGAATGAAATACAATTACTTCAATTTAACTTAAATAGTCTAACTATGTTCGAAAAGAACCTAACATTAAACGGGACTATGATACAGCCTGTAACTAGAAATCTGAAACCATTTAGTCTTTACTACATAGATAAACTTGGATCGTATGCAAAGATAGGGGAGTATTGTGAAGAACTGTATACCATGTTTGAAAACAGAGGTGAGAACTTTACAACCCTAGCAATTTTTGAGGAACAAGGGTATCGCCCAAAGAAAAGCAGAATAAAAATTGGCGCATTAGCAACAAAAAACATGAAGGTAAAGAAGGAATATACATCTGTCGTTAACTATATGAAGTTCAAGCCAGGAAAATTTCTTACCTATACCCACAATGGATCCGGCAATTTACTTTCACTCTTTTGGAAAGAACTTGAAAAGTATGCAAAGCTGCATACTATAAAAATCAGAGAAAATGTGGCCGACTTTGAAATTTATCGCAAAGTAAACAGTGACGTAACGAAGCAATTTTTTGAGATATATTTACCAATTGAATAAGACATGCTTAGAGTAGTAAGAATGCTACCAAAGCTATGGCAGACAAAGCTGAAAGAGCTACCCCAATATACAATGAAATAGGTTGGTAAGAAAATATAACGGTATGATTGCCTTCTGGTACTTCGACAGCGCGAAATGAATAGTCAGCTCTAAATATTTTCGTAGGCTTACTGTCAATTGTCGCCTTCCAGCCAGGAAAATAATTATCTGATAAAAATAATATTCCGGGACGTTTTGTTTTAGTCGTTATTGTAACATTTGAGGAAGTGTAGCTTGTAATATTAGCAGGTGTGATCGGCATTTGTTTGGCAGACATCTTCGGGAAATTCTCGAGAATAACAGTCTGTTTATACCTAAATTCTTTCGATAAAAGCATTTTTATTGATTTATCTTTTTCCTCTATTACACGATAATTATAAAAGACTGCGGCTCGAGGCAACGCTTCTTTATTTTCAAATAACATCCACGAATCTTTCTTGTATACCTGTTGGAAACGCTCAGGTGGCATAAAGCTGTCTTTATTAAAAATATTCTTCACACCAAGAAGATTCATTAACATTTTTTTGGAATATGAATCATCCTCTGGCAATGTTTGCGGAAAAACCGCATCTGATCTTGGTAGTTTGGATTCAAGTTTACCTGTTGAAACCGCTTGCATAAGCTCTGCATAATTTTTTATATAGAGTGGATCATATCCCTCAGAAGACTGCAAACGCCACTGCACAGGCAGATTCGACCACATTGCCGCACCACCATATCCATACACTCTATCTGTTAACGATCGCTTCGATACATTTTCCATTAATATATGTTGTGGAAACATATACTGCGCAGGAGAGAAGGGAAGATATTTATTTATAAAATAGAGGTATTCAATACTCATAAGTATAAAAACACCTATCCAAAGCAGGTGTTTAACCTTTTCCTTAATAAGCAATAGAACCCCTATCGTCAGGGCAATTCCAGTCGGTAAAATGAGGTTGCGCTTTGTTACGGCAAGCCAAAGTGGATCTAAATGTAGGTTTAGTACCAGAACCCAAAGTACACAGTAAACAGCTAACAGCATCACAACGGGATAGACTAATGTATGTGCTCTTCCTCGATATACCGCTTCAACACCATACGCAGCTGCAATGACTATTCCAACACCCGTTAAAAAAAGTGCACGAGATGGAATACCGGTATTGAGGACTGGGATACCCGAACGTAGAAGCAATTCCGAAATGAATGGAACAAACGCTATAGCAAGTGATAAAACTACCGTTATAAGGGCTAAGCGTACTACTTTATACCTTCTTTGGGTATAAAATGCTATAACAGCAAAAAACAAGAGTACTATGCCTGTATAACTCATAAACTCTCCATAATCTCTACCCCAGTAATTACCAGTGGCAGGATTTCCAAAAAAATCAGGAGCAAACAACATAACTATGTACTGAATTGGAATAATAAATTTATGAAAAGTCTCAACTGAAGATGCAACATCGCGAGGCGAATGCATCATTAGCTCTATACTAGGCACTATTTGCACGGCAGCAAGCGAAACACCTATCGCAATCGCTACAAAACCTTTAACTATATCCTTACGTGTTAAAATACCCCAACCTTCATAGGCAAAAAATGCTGTTGAAAAAATAAGCACATATACTGTGGTTTGTATGTGCCCTGCCAAAATCGAACAGCCTATAGAAACCGCTGTTACTGCCAAAAAACTATTTCGCTTTGTTTTTATATATTGATGTAGTCCCCAAAGCACTAGAGGTAACCACAACGCCGAATGCCCAACGATACCCATTTCAAACCACACCATCATATAACCCATACACGCAAATCCAATACCCGCTATACTACTCGCTAAACGTGAGAGTCCGAGACTTCGAATAAAAATGTACATAAACAAGATTGCTAACACAGGCTGAAGAAGTATATAGGAAATCCAGGCTAACCGATTATTCGTTAGAAAAAATAAGATATTTAATGGATACAATGCCGCTGTTTGTATATTTGCTAAAAGTGGATTTCCAGAAAACGAATATACATTCCAAAGTGGAATGGTACCTTGTTTCACTAGATCCATTGCAAGTATTCTCCATGGGTACAGTTGTCGAATTACATCGGCAAAAATAAACTCCTTATGAGTTATCCATGAAGAATAACCTTCCCAGCCTCCTTGGGTATAGGGATAAAATGAAGAAACAAGTAAATCGCCCGGAAACGGAACAAATCGGTAGATAAATACCTTATAAAATAGTAGTGCTACAAAGACTCCACAAACTACAAACGACCAATAGTGCCGAATATGTTTTATAAACTTAGGCATACTATATTCTACAGTACCCGTTACAAATCATATTTTCAATATGAACACTGAAAAACAATATATGATAAGCCAAATAATTAGTTATTTACGACACACGTAGCATTTGGGATCTGTATTGATATTTCTATAAATCCTAATGCTGATAAAAGCGAGGTAAGCTGTTTTCGTGCATTATCGGATGCCTGTGTCAGTATACCTCCTTGGCAAGATGCATCTTCGATAGACTTTTGTGCAGCTTCACGAAGCGTTGACTCTAGGTTAACGTCGCCGGGATTTAATATACCTCTCGTTCTGTCATATACTCTTGTTTGTGTATTGTCTAGTGTCGTAACGAGAATCTGAGGTTTTGGAAGGGTAAGGGTGATAGATTGTTTCACTATTTTAATATCTTTTTCTGATATTTGCGACAAGTCAAAGCCAGCAATAGATTGCCCATGGGCTATAAGCAATATTTTATCCCCGAAGAGAAACTCTTTGAGTGCATTTCCACTCGTACCTCCATCAATAATTTTTTCAACCGTGAAAGAGGCTGTTTCTATCCTCTGCAAACTTTGCATTTCTTTAATAACTGCAGATCTGCTTAGATTAATGTTCGTATTAATTCTGTTTCTGAAAAATACCATCCAGAGTATCAACGTTAGAGCAATAAGTAGAAAAGCTATGAGTACATATGGTGCAGCTTTTCTAACATTCATACTAGTAGTCTAACATATTGCCATATGAACACTTAATAGAAATCAGCTAAAAATATGTATGACAATGGAACTGTTGTATACTATTGACATACATGACAAGTGCTCAAAAACTTATGCAAGATACAATAATGACTACATCTGAAAATAATCACTGGAGCGACTATGAGCTTCTAGACAGCGGTGATGGGAAAAAACTCGAACGATTTGGCGCCTTCAGATTTGTTCGTCCAGAATCTCAAGCCTTGTGGCAACCAAAACTATCGCGTGCCGAATGGGAAAAAGCAGATGGTGTTTTCCAAGAGACTCAAAACAATGAACAGTCTCAGTGGAAATTATCACCGAACTTACCAGAAAGGTGGAAGATAACGTATAACAATATAGATATGTGGATTGAACCCACCTCCTTTCGACACTTTGGAGTATTTCCAGAGCAAGCTGCACACTGGGACTGGATGGTAGAAAAAATAATACACGCAACGAATCAACCTCGAATACTAAATTTGTTCGGCTACACCGGTATTGCATCGCTGTTTGCAGCACAGGCAGGTGCACTCGTAACACATGTTGACGCGTCTAAAAAGTCTGTTGCTTGGGCACGTGAAAATCAGCTATTATCAAAGCTCGAAGATAAACCTATTCGATGGATTGTAGACGACGCACTCACTTTTATACAGCGAGAGATAAGAAGGGGAGTGAGTTATCAAGGAATAATCATAGATCCACCAAAGTTTGGTCGTGGGCCAAAAGGTGAGCTTTGGAAACTTGAAACAATGCTGCCGCAACTTTTACGAGAATGTGCCAAGCTACTTACCGATCCGCTATTTATCATTCTCACGGTATATGCCGTTCGATTATCGTCAACAAGCCTTAACTATACGCTACGTGACAGTTTCCCAAATTTACAAGGCTCAGTAACGTCTGGAGAGCTAACCATTACAGAATCAAGCGGACATCGAAGTCTGTCACCTGCTATATATGCACGTTGGGATAACAAATAAGGGAAATTCTCAAGGCTTTATACAAAACTCTCGTGCTAACATGACTTTATATTCCCAATAGACGATCGATGACTGGCTTATTAAATCCTACAACAACCTCATCATCTATCCAGAGTTGAGGTACTCCCATTTGGCCAGATTTTTTAACCATTTGCATTGCCTGAGCCTGATCTTTTGATACATCAATATCTTCATATTGAATATTCTTGTTTGTTAAATATTCTTTGGCCATAATGCAATACGGACACGTTTGAGTTGAAAAGACTTTTACTTTTTTCATAGTATTTTTTTGTAATTATTAATTAATATACTTATAATCTTTCTCTGCTTTTCCAACGAAATAATCCATCCATTCAAATAGTCTTTCCCGCTTTCTGTAATGGTATACATATACCGTTTTGGTCCCAATTCACTCTTTGCACCTGAGCGTTCAATATATCCCAACTTTTGCATACGTGAAAGACAACGATATAGATTGCCGGTATTCACTTCACAGGTACACTTTTCTTTCAACTGCTTTTGTATATCGTATCCATAACTTGGCTTTTCTAATAAAAGAAATAAGATACACGGCTCAAAAAAGTTCTGTACAACTACTTGTGGACAATTATTTTTCATATGCTATACTGTTGTTAACTATATGTAAGTTTAATATAGTGAAATGCAATTGTCAATAACAATTATAAATTTATTCAAACATATGTTTAATAAAAATGAGGGTGTCCTCGATCGTAGAATAAGAATTCTAGTAGGTGTACTTTTGCTAGTCTTGTCATATTTTCTACAAGGCCCAACGCAGGTGGTAGTGTTAATTCTTGGACTCATCGCAGTTGGAACGGGGATAAGCGGAGTGTGTCTTCTCTATAAACTATTTGGCATTTCGACAAAAGCAAAGTAGTACAATATCTGCATTCTTCTGGTACAATTTTTTAATGAAATTAAAAATACTATCCTGGAATATTTGGCTTAATGGAAATCTGAATACAATAAGTACGTTTTTAGAACACTCAAATGCAGATATTATTGGCCTTCAGGAAGTAATAGTTGCGAACAAAACTATTGAGCTCGCGAAGCATTTTACTGAACATCTTGGATATAAGCATGTATTCGCAAGATCATTTGACAATGAAATAGATGGGGTACAAGTAAAAGTTGGAAACGCTATTTTCAGCAAGTTCCCAATAGTAGATTCTAAAATTCACCACTTATCAAATGAAATCAATAGAGTTGCACTTCAAGCAGATATCAAAATAAACAGCTCAATAATTCATGTATTTAATACGCACCTTATTCACACGCATCAAAATCCCTCAGAGCTACAAAATCTTCAAGCAACTCATTTAGCAAAGGTGCTACCCTTAAAAAAAACAATTTTAATGGGAGATTTTAACGCGCTACCAAATAGTAATCCAATAAATATAGTAAGTAGAGTATTAGAAAATACAGATAAAAATATGCTTCCCACCTGGAGTATCTATCCGAAGGGGTGTAGAGTTTGTTCCCCACAAGGTGTTTTGTATAAGCTCGACAATATTTTTACTAGTTCTGACATCAAAAGTTCAGATTTTATGGTCGAGAAATCAAAGGCATCTGACCATTTGCCGATTTCAGCGACTATTGAAATAAATTAGTACAAATAATACGTTGGAAAATTATATAGTAGTACTATGACATGGTATATAGCTGCGGGTTTATCTGCAATTTTTGCTGCACTGACCTCAATATTTGCCAAAATTGGCATTAAAGATATTGATAGTAATTTAGCAACTGCTATACGAACAACATTTATACTTTTTTTTACGTGGGGTATTGCTGCTTCGCAAGGAACACTTTCTAAAATCACCGAGATATCAAAACATAGCTGGTTATTCCTACTGTTATCCGCACTTGCTACGGGATTCTCCTGGCTTTTTTATTTTTACGCACTCAAAGTAGGTGAGGCTAGTAAAGTAGTGCCAATAGATAAGTTAAGTTTGGTATTAACAATTGTATTTGCCGCTCTCATTTTGAAAGAGAAAGTAAGCGCACAGATGGTTGTAGGTGCACTTTGCATGACTATAGGGGCAATAATGATTGCATATGCTAAATAAATATTTACTACAATTATGAAAACAGCATTTGTTACTGGTGGAGGAAGGGGTTTAGGAAAAGGATTTGTAGAATATTTTTTGTCACAGGGTTTTCAAGTTATTGCAGGAGTAAGAAATCCAGAACATGTAACACTGCACCATAAAGATCTAACCCTTGTGAAATTGGACGTCTCTTCAGACTCATCAATTAATAATGCTTTTGATACAACATCTGCCGAATGTGATCATCTCGATTACCTTATTAATAATGCCGGAATAAATAAAGATAGTGCCACTGGCAATAATAAAAAAATTGTATGCGATCTACGCTATCTTGATAGGAAAATCCTCTTAGATATGTTCTCGATAAATTCAGTCGCTCCTCTTATAATGGAGAAAACATTCTTACCACTCCTGTCAAAATCCAAACAGGCCTTTGTCGTCAATATTTCATCGTGTAGAAGCTCTATAAAAGATGAATTTGCAAATACAAATGGAAATTATGGATATAGAGCAAGTAAAGCAGCATTGAATATAATGACCTATGCCAGTACGTTTGATTTGCCCAAGAATGTTAAAACATATGCAGTTCATCCAGGTGACGTAAAAACAGATATGAACCCAGGAGGCAAAAGTGATCCTCTTGTTCAAGCAGAAAAAATAATCGACATTAGTAAGAACTGGGAACAAGAATTCAATGGTCACTTTTTACGATTCGACGGTACGTTTTACCCCGTTTAACTGACTGATTTAGTATATAATTAGCAACGAATATGGACTCTGAACCACAAATAATCCCCGATAATCGAGTAGAAGAAAGAAAAATACATGTACTACTAGAACGATATAGAGAAGATCTTGGTGGATTTGACATGGTGCCTGTTGGTAATGCTGGATATATTCTGCAGCGTCAATCACATATACCAATGGCAGGAAATGACTGGGCCATGTTTGATTACGACGACACTCTTACTGCCTATACGGAGGCGAAAATTAAAAGGCAAGAGCTCTATATGCAGTATTTACGTAATTCTGGCATAGTGATAACCGATACGCAAGCTGCACACGCGATGCATATAACAGATGAATTTTCACGTTGGGAAGAGAGAATTAACGAGGGTAAGCTGTATCATATTGGAGCGCATATAGCTACCTTACATTGGGTAACAAAAGGATTAAAGAATAGTACTGATAGCGCTGAAATAACTTTAACGAGAATTCAAGATCATCTTAACAGAATTAAATCTACCTACACAAACGTAAGCGCAGCCGAAGAAGATGACCCCTTTTATTTTCGAGAAAGTGATAAGAAATTTATTTTAAGAAGTAAAAATACTATTTGGCCAAAACCCTTTGGAGACATATTTCAAAAAACTACTATAACTCCTCCTCAATATAATGAAATGGTCGCTGCGGCAGCCGATATTGGTACACCTCGTGATTCTATACATAGAACAAACGTAAACATATTTAGCAAGGGTGAACCACACTTTCAATTAGCAAAAATTTTGGAGCTTCTTAAGCAGAATCCCGATTTGCCTGTATCTCAAATATGGCTTTCAAATACACAAAAAGGAGACTTTATTATAGAAGCTGTTGAAACAAACGCAACGGCACAGCTTGAACAAGAATATATTCCTCAGAATATGCTTGAAGATTCAGACGAAGGACCGAGCTACGGTAGTGGGTATATCTTAAGCCAATATCCACATACAATAGTTATGTTCGATGATAATCCAAAAGAACTACTCTCAATAGTTTCTACTAGAAAGTATCTTAGGGAACATACTGGTGCTTCGTTTATTGCTGTTCGGTCTATACGAAAAGGTACAAGAGAGCAATCAAAGGAGTGGCACGTTCAAACACAATATGGAAATGTAGATTTTACCGCAAGATCATATGCACCACGTGAAATTTCAAATATATTTTTACTCAATAGATATTTAGCCATAAAAGCGCGCTTAGGACCAACCCATCCAAATACAGAAAAGTCAAAAAAAGAGTTGTTACTCAGAGGCATAATAATCCCCGAGTAAAGTTTATTGTAAAAATGGGTACATTTTATTTTTATATTCTTCGCTGCAGGGATAATTCACTTTACTGCGGACAAACAACTGATATTGAAAGTAGGGTATTGGAACATAATGATAATCAAAAGAAAGCCTCTAAATATGTATGGGCTCGAAGACCTGCAACACTTGTCCATCTTGAGAGCTACCCTACGAAATCAGAAGCACTACGCAGAGAGTATGCGGTGAAACAGTGGCCTAAAGCAAGAAAAGAGAGCTTGGTAATGAAGACATAATAATATGGTATAGTTTGATCATGATAAACGAAAACTTTGTTATTATCGGTGTAATAATACAATCAGTTGGAGGTGTCGGCTATTTTTTGGATACTATAAAGGGAAAAATTCAGCCAAATAAAGTATCGTGGTTATTGTGGGCTATTGCCCCATTAGTAGCGTTCGCAGCAGAAGTGAGCCAGGGAGTTGGAATTCATTCCCTCACAACCTTTATTGTAGGATTTATACCTCTTATTATCTTTTTCGCATCATTTGTGAACAAGAAAGCAACATGGCAATTGTCGAAATTTGACATTATTTGTGGGACTTTGTCTATCGCCGGATTAGCAATGTGGGCAATTACCCGTGTTGGAAATATTGCTATTCTGTTCGCTATCTTGGCAGATGGCTTAGCAGCTGTACCAACAATCGTAAAATCATTCAAGGAACCTTCATCTGAAAGTAGTCTTATTTATGGCCTTGGAGTGATTAACGCAGGGATAGCACTTCTTGCAACTTCGAACTGGAATTTTGAACACTACGCATTCCCTCTCTATTTATTTATTGTTGGAACAGTACTGTATTTTCTTATTCAATTTAAACTTGGGAAATTTATTTCAAACATATTTCGATAAAATATTAATTTCGTTTATACTTGTATCATGTCGAGTAAGAAGCTTACACAGTATACTCACTTAAAAAAACTCTGGACAAAACGATTAAGACAGGTGCAAAAAAATGTGTATGCGAAACACGGTGATTCTTTAGTATGGATTAACAATTCAGCCCAAAAATTATTAGTTGGTTCTACTGGTCTATTTCTTCTTACTCAACCTGTTGCAACGTCAACACTCGCACAAGCAACACAAGCGCAGAATACTCCCGCTCAAGCGCTAGAAAAACCACAGCACACAAGCCAAACTTTAGTTTCACAGCTTGCAAATCAGCTACCCGCAATTGTGAACCCATTGACGCAAAAGCAAGAAGATACCATTATTCAAACATTATCTAACTACTTTAATCTTCGTTTATTTGCACAACTCGAAAACAAAAGCCTCAACCGCACGTATGGACTTATCGGTGCCGAACAGCATCTCATGAGATATCCTGGAGACGTTATAACGACTCATTTTTACACACAAGCAGACACCCGATTTGCACCTTCAGGTGTTGCTCCTGGTAGGGGAGCGTGGGGTTATTTTGCTAACTCGAAAGAAGAGTTAACAGAAGCAGATATTGAGCGCGAAAAATGGTACATTGCAGTGCCAACTTTCTTATCTCCAGGGTGGAAAGAAGACCCGAATAGTTTGTATGCTTTTTTTAAATATAGAAAAATGCTTGTCGTCAATCCTCAAAACGGTAAAGCAGTAATTGCAGATATTGCAGATGCTGGACCAGCAGAATGGACAGGCAAACACTTAGGTGGTTCACCAGAGGTAATGGACTATCTTGAGCGACAAGACGGGTCCGAACGTGGACCAGTCCTTTACTTTTTTATAGATGACCCCGGTGATACTATACGCCTTGGTCCAATTCAAGTACAATAACAGTATGAAAAAACAATTTTATACCCACCTAATCGAAATAGATACGCTCTACACGCATCTTGATTCCATCACAATTACTGCTACAGAAAAAGACGAACTACTATTGATAATTGACTCCACTATTCATCACGTAGTATTAGATGTTGCACTGACACATTTACCACAGCACGCCAAAAAAGATTTTATATCACACGTAAAAAATGAAAATCACAAGAAAGCCTTGTTACTACTGCGTTCACATAGAGCGAATATAGAAGAAACCATAAAAAAAGAAATCGACCTATTAATGAATGAATTTAGAAAAGATATTCTAAAGATACATGCAAGAAAAACTTAATCTCCCAGATAAATTTATTGCTAGGATTCATGCACTTTATAACTCTGAAAATGCGCACGCTATTTTGTCATCATTCAACGAAGAAAAGAGTGTGGTTCTACGGGTGAATACACTTAAAACTGATGTTGATACACTTGTCACTCAATTAAAAAATGCCAACGTTACCTCAAAACAACTTCCATGGTGTTCATACGCACTTGTTATATCACATAAGAGTACTCGCGAATTAACTGCTTTACCCGAATATGCTCAAGGATTGTTTTACATCCAAGCTGCATCTAGTCTTCTGCCACCTATACTTCTCAATCCACAACCTACCGATACTATACTCGACATGACTGCATCGCCAGGTGGAAAGACTTCACATCTGGGTGCTTTAATGGATAATACCGGTACAATCGTAGCAAATGACTCGGGTAACGTACGTATCTATAAACTTATCGACACACTAAAACGCATGGGAGTTACCAATACTACCATAGAACATAGAGATGGGAGGGCCCTATGGCAAACGTATCCTGAAAAATTTGACGCAGTACTCTTAGATGCGCCCTGCTCGATGGAAGCACGTTTTTCAAATGAAACAATCGATGCACTCAATTGGTCAGTAAAAAAGATAAAACACCTCGCTCGATTGCAAAAGTATCTATTGCGATCTGCGCTCTCGTGCACTCGTGTTGGTGGAGCTGTTGTCTATTCTACTTGCACGTTCTCCCCAGAAGAAAATGAGGCCGTTATTAACTGGGCGCTCACAAAAGAAGAAGGAAAGGTCGAACTTTTACCGATAAATATTCCTCTCGTCTCAACAGTTAATGGAATAACGAATTGGCAAAATATAGAGTATTCTCCAACGCTTACCCACACTAAACGCATATTGCCATCGAGTACGACTGAAGGCTTTTTTATTGCGGTTCTAAAAAAAATAGGTCAAACTGTACGTCGATAGCGTTATACTATAGTACTATTATTAGTTCATATACATATTATGAATAAACCGCAAGACCTTGAGTCCGCTTTTGAATATGTAGGCACAGAGATGCTTGAGATGTTTATAAAAAAACACAAAGATTATGGGAAAGGCAATATTCTCGATACTCGAGAGCTTGGCATTGCATTTCGTGTGAGTGATAAGTTAAACAGACTCAAACATTTATTAATAAATAGTAAAAATCCGGTAAATGAATCAATAGAGGAAACATGGGTCGACATAGGGGTATATGCAGTCATCGCCGTCATGTTGCGAAGAAATTGGTTTAAGAAACTTGAGTTAAAAGAAAAAGACTCTCAAGTCAATCTGAAGCGCTAATATGCTATACTACTATAGACATGGGTAATGATGACACATATAGTGCGCTTTGGGTTTCATATTCGACTTTGAACGATTTTCTAACCTGCCCAAGGGCGTACTACCTAAAAAATATCTATAGATATCCTCAATCTGGCAATAAAATTGCCCTTATGACACCTGCTTTAGCACTGGGACAAGCCGTACATGAGGTTATTCGCGCACTTTCTGCCATCCCATCCAGTAATAGGTTCCAACAGTCACCCATACTTTTACTCGATAAGCAGTGGGAAAAAATTGCCGGTAAAATGGGAGGCTTTCATAGTCAAAAACACGAAGATATATATAAAAAAAGGGGAGAGGATATGATGAGACGTCTACTGAATAATCCTGGCCCACTTGCACATTTAACACTGCGACTTAAGAAAGAACTCCTTTCTTTCTGGCTGTCTAAGGAAGAGCAAATCATACTTTGTGGAAAAATCGATTGGCTTGAGTATATACAAAAACATGACTCAGTACACATTATTGATTTTAAAACGAGCAGAGGATCAGAGGAAGAGGGCTCGCTTCAGCTTCCCATCTACTATTTACTCGCTCGTGCAGTACAAAAAAGAAATATCGATGGAGTCAGTTATTGGTATTTAGACAGAAACAATAGCCCAACGCCGATGGATTTACCAGATGAAAAGAGTGCAAAAGAAACTGTTTTAAGCCTTGCAAAAGATGTTAAACTTGCAAAACAGCTGAATAGATTCATATGTAAACATGGTGGATGTCAAGCCTGCCGTCCATATGAGAAAATTGCACTTGGTGGCGCAGAATGCATAGGAACCAACGACTATAAGAGAGATGTTTTTATTTTGCCCGATGATAATAAAGACAGCTTGGTGTCAACAGACACTGAAACTGATGAACAATTGTTATAAACTATACAACTATGAATATACAAACTGTCGTCTCTACACTTGAAAAGAAATATCCTGGCGCTACTATTATTAAAAACCCAGAACAAGACCCAACAGAGATAATCTGTGAAATTGACCCAGCTGAAAAACATAGCGCGTATAGTACGGCTGTAGCGGTTATAGATAAAACACCTGCTCATGTCCACGCTCGCACGGCAGAAATATATTATGTTACGAAAGGCAATTTAACATTGTTTATTGATAATACTCGCCAGATAGTACATGAAGGAGAGTATGCTGTAATACAACCGGGCCAAATGCACAGAGCAGAAGGTGCTGAAACATGGTTAGAAGTGTACAGCGAACCTGGTTGGACAAAAGAAGATCACACCCTAACAAACGTTACACTTGAACCGACTATTGATTCTATATCTTCCTTCAAGCTCCTGGCAGATAATTTTGAAAAAATGTACAACTTCTATTCTGACGTATTAAAGCTACCACTCGAAAGTGGTAACAAAACAGGACCATATGCCCAATTTTCCTTTGGTTCTGTAAAGATATCACTTCTTGAAAAAAAACATTTATTTACCACGCTTCATCTTCAAGACAACGTTGGCACAAGTCAATCATGCGTACTTACTTTTTCTGTAAACAGCGTTGATGAAATGGAAAAATTATTAAAGAATTCTAATGTCATCATACTCTCTTCTGCATCTGATTTTAACGAATGGGGAGTGAGGGCATTGCACATCGCCGATCCAGAGGGAAATATTATCGAGCTTAATCAAGACCTAAAGTAATAATTATGATAGAGCGATTAAAAAATTGGTTTACTCAATTACCCGATAAGAAAAAATACCTAGAGCTTATTACTGCATTTTTGACCATTCCAGTGCTATTGACCGTGTTACTAACCAATGTTTCACGTATTAGAGAAACAACTCCACAAACAAAAACAGAGTCACCGACAACGTCTCCTACGAATGAAATAATTATCCGAGAGATAACAAAAATAGTTGAACCAACCTCAGAATCGACAAGTGCATGTATACCAGAAATTGGGATAGTATCTATAACAAGCCCAAAAGATGGCGAAACAATAACACAAAATCCTTTTAGTATTGATGTTGAGTACACAAATACACAATATTGCCCTGTCGTATGGTCGTATCGAATAAATAGCTCCAGCTGGAGTACATTTACCAATAGATCTATCGATATATACAACCTTGAATCTGGGCAGAAGAAATTGGAAGTAAAAGTAAGAAGCACTATCTCAAAAGAAGAAAAAGTGCTTTCTCGAGATTTTATGTATGACCCACCATCGAATAAGATCCCCACCCCAACAATAACTTCGACTCCTACCCCAACTATTTCGCCAAATCCCACTACGTCACCAACTCCTTCAATAACGTAAATAAAAAATAGTGTTTGCAATATAAAATATTTATGTATAATACATAAATGGCAAAAACAAAAAAAGCGTCAGTAAAAAAAATAACTCGTTCGGTTTCTAAAAAAGCTCCATTATTAAATGAGAAGGTTACAGTAGAAGTAACTCCAATGCAGCCGTTTTTCAAAGATAAGAAGTTCATTTCGATAGTATTGGGTATCGTAACAGTAGCAGTTCTTGCATTTGCACTCCCGTTTCTCCGCAATTTACTTTTCGCTGCATCGGTGAACGGAAAACCAGTGAGTCGAACTGCCGTTATTTCAATTCTTGAAAAACAAGGTGGAAAACAAGCACTTGACACACTTGTATCAAAAGAACTAATAATGCAGGACGCTTCAAAAATGAAGGTTACTGCAAGCGAAAGCGAACTCAATGGAGAAGTGAAAAAAATCGAAGATGGTTTGAAAAAATCAAATCAAAAATTATCAGATGCGTTGACAGCTCAAAATATGACAGAAAAAGACCTACGAGAAGAGTTGAAATTTCAACTTATATTGAAGAAGATCTTAGGTAAGAAGATTGAACCAACTAAAAAAGAAATAGCCGATTACATAGAGCAAAATAAAGATTCTATTCCAGAAACACTTACAGGGTCTGAGCTTGAATTACAAATAAAAGATCAACTTCAGAACCAAAAGTTTTCTACAGAAGTACAGAAATATTTGACTGAGCTTCGTGGCAAAGCAAAAATATCGTACTACACTAGCTATTGAGCTTCGTCAATAAAAGAAGAATACTCTTTTGATTACGATTTAAACTGTAAAGTGTGATATACTTAGCACATATATGTAACAGTGCCCTGCGCCGACACGGTTCAGGGCTTTATTGATTTAAGGAAAATATGAATATACGAAACGTAGCAATAATAGCACATGTTGACCACGGTAAAACAACACTGGTTGATACGATGCTCAAACAGACCCATACCTTTCGAGACAATCAAAAAGAAATGCAGCAAGATCTTATCATGGATTCAAATGATTTAGAAAAGGAAAAAGGCATTACTATACTTGCAAAAAATACTTCGGTATTCTATAAAGATACGAAAATAAATATTATTGATACCCCGGGACACGCAGATTTTGCAGGTGAGGTGGAACGCACTATAGATATGGCAGACGGAGCCTTACTGCTTGTCGATGCTGCAGAGGGTGTGTTACCGCAAACAAAGTTTGTTCTTCAAAAAACATTAGAAAGAGGCTTAAAACTTATATTGTTTGTGAATAAAATAGACAAACGTGATGCTCGAGCAATGGAAGTTGTCCGCGAAGTTGAAAGCCTTTTACTCGAACATGCAACAACTGATGAAGAGCTACACATGCCTATTTTATACGGTGTTGGTAGAGACGGTAAAGCATATAAAGAGTTACCAGAAGTCTATAGCAGTTCAGACTCTGCAGATTTAACTGTCTTGTTTGAGACGCTATTAACTGAATTGCCAGATGCCTCAAAAGAAGGCCAAGACGAACCATTCCAAATGTTTATTTCTTCCCTCGCGTATGATGACTATGTTGGTAAACTGTGCATTGGTAGAATTGCTCGTGGAAACTTAAGCATGGGACAAAGTGTTTCGATGGTAAGCGAGAAGGGGAAAGAAGGTACGTATAAAGTACAAAAACTCTACACTACAAATGGGTTGAATCGTATTGAGGTAAATGAAGTCACGACAGGTGATATAGCGACAATAGCAGGTATTGATAATCTTACAATAGGAAAAACGATTACAGATCCTCTCCACCCGGATGCGTTGCCAAACGTAGAGGTTGGCGAACCAACGCTGTCGATAACAATCGGACCAAATAGCAGCCCACTTTCTGGAGAAGGAAGGTTTGGAACATCACGACAAATTAAAGAGAGATTACTGAAGGAAAAAGAAACAAATATAGGCCTGCGTATTGAAGAAAATGCAGGAAGCGCCTACAGCGTCGCGGGCCGAGGAGAGCTGCACCTTGCTGTGCTTATAGAAAATATGCGCCGTGAGGGATATGAGTTTGAAGTGTCACAGCCGCAGGTCCTCTACAAAACAATAGATGGAGTAGTGTGTGAGCCGTTTGAAGAGGTGACTGTAGAAGTTGAAACAGAATATACTGGTGAAACGAGTGAAGAAATGGGTAGACGAAAAGCAACTATGGTCGATATGAAGCAAATGAGGGGAAACAAAGTCCGTGTGGTATATCACATCGCCAGTAGAAACTTGCTTGGACTTAGAAATATACTGCTTACAAAAACCCGAGGTACCGCACTAATTTTTACTATGTTTCTTAATTTTCAGAAGAAACTAAATGCATCAATTAGCAATCGTAATGGAGCCCTTGTTGCAACCCAAGCTGGAAAAGCGATGGGCTACGGGCTCGCAAATGCGCAAGATAGAGGAAATTTGTTTATATCACCGCAAGATCCAGTATACGAAGGTATGGTTGTCGGGTTTGCATTTAAGCCACTCGATGTTGAAGTAAACGTTTGCAAATCAAAGCAGCTCACGAATAATAGATCTTCCGGTGAAGGTGTCAATATTCAAGTGACAACCCCTGTAAAGTTAAGCTTAGAGCAATACTTAGACAGCATGACTGAGGATGAACTATTGGAAGTGACTCCTATCAACCTGCGACTACGTAAAAGACTTCTTACTCTGGCAGCTCGCCGCGTCGCAAAGAGAAACGGATAACTCTACAAAAAGATTGTTGCTAATCCTAGGAACGCCAAAAATCCAAAAATATCAGTTGCAGTCGTGACAAAGATAGAGCTGGCAACTGCAGGATCTATTCGCATTGCCTGAAGAATAAAGGGAATAAGTGCGCCGAAAAGTCCTGCTATGAAAAGGTTAATTACCATCGAAACACCAAGTAATAAACCTATCACCGGAGGGGCATGAAATAGAAGGGCAATAATACCAGCAAGTACACCGACTATTAAACCATTAATGGTCCCCGCTATTGCTTCACGTATAACAACTCCTCGTGCCTGGTGCCAGTCAAGCTCATGAACAGCTAGCCCTCTTACTACAACAGCTAAAGATTGTGTGGCAGCATTTCCTCCTTCGCCAGCAACAATAGGCATAAAAACAGCAAGGATAGTGACTCGAGCAATAGTGCTCTCAAACATTTTTACAAATGAGGCTGCTAAAAATGCAGTGGCTAAATTTATTATAAGCCACTTATAACGCTTAGACACTTTTACCCCAACAGACCCTAGTGCCGTTTCTTCGGGATTCAAACCGGCGAACTTAAAAATATCTTCAGTAGCCTCAACTTGAGAGACCTTCAACAAATCACGCAGATGGATAATGCCCACTATTCTTTTATTTTCGTCTACTACTCCCACGACATCACCGTGCTCGTGCATAACTCGAGACACTATTTGTTCTTGATCTGCATGTACCGATACTACGGGTAACGTCATCATGAGCGATGTTACGCTGTGTGTCGGAGAAGTTAGTATGAGTCTTTTATATGGTAAATATCCCAATAACTCTAGTTTTTCGTTGACTACTATGACGTGTGGCGCGCTCTTTTTTTCTGCAATATGCCTTTGTACTTTTTCTGCGACGTCTTTAAGGCTAAAATCGGGCTTTATGAGAATGAAATTTAAATCCATCAGTCCACCTGCAGTGTCTTTGCCATACTTCAATAGTTTTTCTATTTGTTTACGTTTTGACTCGATTAATAGTGAAAGCACTTGTGCTCGAGTGTCTTTGGATAAAATCTGGACTACGTCGGTTGCATCATCCTCATCGTTGAAATGCAAAAAGCGTGCAATTTGATAGGCTGATAAATTCTGAAAAATCTCTAACTTTGCTGTCCGAGTAAGAAGCAATACAACTTCAGCCTGTATTTCGGGAGGAAGCAATGCAAATGCTTTTGCACGGCCAATATGTAAATTGTTTACCACTCGTGCAATAATATGGAAATCCTGCTTGAGCATAAGGCCCTTTGCCTTTTTTGGCTCGTTCGATTGAATATATTCAGATACTTTCTCAGTAAGGGTTCTCTTCATATCTGCATTGTAACACTAAACAGAAACTAAAAACCAAATTGTTCACGGACAATAATCCATATTTTACCCCAGAATCCTGACTTTTGATACGCTTGATACAACGTAGAATGACGTGCATCAGCAGTACCTACTGCTGGAGGATTGCGCCAAATCGACAAAATAACCCACCCATCATTCTTGTGTAGGGCAATCACAGTGAAGTAGACCGCGCCTATTTTTTTTCGAAACTCAACTGCATTATTTTGGCTTGTCCCCGTCGAATCAGGGTACAGTATCGTTTGGCGAACCTCATATTCACTTACTTTTCTATCATTCAAACGCGCTCTTGCATGATTAGTCATTATGATTCGTGTATCACTGCTATGTGTCATAGTAAAAAGTATACTACAACTGAATGAGCCTGTGAGTTTATGCTATAGTGTTTCGTATGTCAATCAATAACACACAAACTATAGATTCACCTATTTTAGCAATTGACCCTGGAGTAGAAAGGACTGGCTACGCAATTTTACAGGGAAGTTTTGGCAGTGAAATACAGCTAATTGATTACGGATGCATTACGACAAAAAGAAATCTACTGCTTGAACAGCGTTTTTTGCAAATTTATACAACGCTTACGGAATTTATAACCCGCTATAAACCTAGAGCGCTTATACTTGAGCAACTATTTTTTAATAAAAATCAAAAAACAGTAATTTCAGTAAGCCAATCACAAGGAGTTATGCTTCTTACAGCAGCTCAAAAAAATATACCGATATTTTTTTTAACACCACTTCAAATAAAAATGTCACTAACTGGCTATGGGAAAGCGGAAAAAATACAAGTACAGAAAATGGTACAAACACTTTTAAAACTAGAAACGATGCCAAAACCAGACGACACAGTCGACGCTATTGCATGTGGTTTGGCATTTTTATTTACCAATCAATCACTTTTATAGAATCACTACAAGCTACTTTAAATAGGTAACTCCAAATTTTACATTTGATATACTTCGTATGATGATCGGTAAAATACGAGGTACAGTTGGTGAAGTTCTCGATAAAACACTTATAGTAGATACTGAGGGAGGCGTGGGCTATGCAGTGCGTGTAGCCGAACCAGTATTACTTAGTCTCGAAAAAGACACACCAATAGAACTCTACACTCACCTGCATGTGCGTGAACAGGAATTGAGTCTATATGGCTTCCTCACGAAAGAAGAATTGAGAATTTTCACCATTCTCATTGATATATCATCGATCGGTCCCAAGTCTGCCATGAACATATTGAGTCACGCAACGCTTGAAAGATTAGTGAAAGCTGTACAAACTCAGGACGTTTCATTTTTTTCTCAAATTCCCGGTGTTGGTAAAAAAACATCACAAAAAATATTGCTTGAATTGTCATCTAAATTCGGAGCAGAATTTTCTATGGATGCAGTACAGATAACACCAGCTGACCAAATGCTGGTACAGGCACTCATGAGCCTAGGCTTCCAAAAAAAAGAGGCTGTTGACGCAATTGATACTGCAAAACCGACCGGTTCCCTAGAAGAAAAAATTACGATCTGCTTACAACATTTATCGAAAAACAATGGCAGCGCCTGATTTGCAACTTCGCCCTCAATCGCTCAAAGATTACATTGGTCAAGGTAAAGCTAAGAAAGGTTTAGAGCTTTTTATCAGTGCAGCAAAACAACGCGAAGAAAGCGCAGATCATTTGCTTTTATATGGCCCTCCTGGGATAGGTAAAACAACACTCGCACACATAATGGCAAATGAACTGAATGGCGAAATAAAAATAACTTCAGGGCCAGCTATAGAACGAGCAGGGGATTTAGCAGCAATCCTCACAAACTTAAAGAATGGCGACATACTCTTCATCGACGAAATTCACCGGCTACCAAAAACGGTTGAAGAGGCACTCTATCCCGTACTTGAAGAATACCACCTAGACATAATCATCGGTAAAGGCCCCTCTGCCCGCACCGTACGCCTGCCTGTACCACGCATTACCGTCATTGGCGCTACCACACGAATCGCCATGCTTTCTTCACCGCTGCGCGACCGATTCGGTATGATACTCAGACTTGAGTATTACACCGAGGTTGAGATAACCAGTATTCTTATTCGAAATGCACAACTTATGAAAATGCCCCTTGAAGAAAATGCAGCAATAGAAATTGCAAAACGTTCACGAAGCACACCGCGTGTAGCAAACCGCATTTTGAGAAGATCACGAGACCTACTTGAAACAACGAAACACAAAAGCATAAGCTTACCGCTCGTTAAAGAGTTATTCTCAATACTTGGGCTTGATTCATATGGCTTGTTCTCACAGGATAAACAATATTTAGAAACACTTATCGATACTTTCGACGGAGGACCGGCCGGCGTTGAGACACTTGCAACTTCACTCGCTGAAGACAAACAAACATTGGAGGAATTTATAGAGCCATTTCTTTTACAACTTGGTCTAATAAAACGTACACCGAAAGGGAGAATAGCAACTATCAAAGCATATCACCATCTCAGAAAAGAACCGAAAAATGAGAGTCAGAAAAAACTCTTATAGAAAATAATCTTCTATAGTTTTTTTTGTAAATGGTTCGAGCGGCAGTTTGAGCGAATCTTTCGGTAACACCCATACATAACTCTGAGCTTCTTGGTTCAACGTAACAGCAGATGTTTTCGATACTACTTTGAAATCAAGAAATATCATATGTTTTTTTCTATAGTAGGCACCATTCAGATAGTCATACATACAGATAAAATTATGGCTTTCGATGTCTGTTATTCCAGTTTCTTCTTTTATTTCTCGCAAGAGTGCTTCTTCTACCGTTTCACCCAATTCTACATGTCCACCTGGACAACAATATGCCCCGTCCCACTTGTGCGTCTTAACAAGTAAGAGCTCTCCTTTGGGATTTACTATATATGCTCCTACGACTGGTTCGGGATACTTTCTGTCCATTGAGTAAGTATAGCAGAAAAACTCGAACCGAGAAATAGTTGTCCCATTGTTTCAAACTGTGATGTTACATCTGTGGTATAAAATAGTCGATTTTTGTTTTTTGTCAATTTTATTTCTATCTCGGGATGATTGTCCAGATAGGCTGACAACCGATGAGCAACAACTGCCCCTTCTGCAATAATAGCTATGTTTTTTCCTATAACACTGCGTATAGTAGGAATAAGTATTTCATAATGCGTACAACCTAAAATAAGTGTATCTATGTTACTTTTTAACAGGGGAGTAAGGTACTGTTTCAGTATAGTTTTGGCAAAGGGTAGCTCATACTCATTTGATTCAACGAGCGGAACTAGTAGTGGACACGCTTTCTGTACTACGCGTATTTTGGTATTTAATTTATGAAGTTCACGTTCAAATGCATTCGACTGTACCGTAGCATAAGTCGCTATAACCCCAACTGTATCATTTTTTGTTAGCGCCACAGCATCCTGTGCACCTGGTATGAGCACTCCGAGCACCTTTTTCCCAGGATATTTTTTCGGCAAATATTCCTGTTGAATTCGCCGCAATGCATCGGCAGATGCAGTATTACAAGCCAGTATTATAAGTTCACAATTTTTTGAAAATAAAAAATCAACAGCTTGCTTGGTAAAAGTATAAATTGTTTCTTTCGACCTATTACCATAGGGCGCACGAGCGGAGTCAGCTAAATAAACATAGTTATACTGAGGCAGTTTTTGAAGTATTTTTTTTAGTACCGTAAGACCTCCAAAACCGCTGTCAAAAACGCCAATTGAAGCCATCTTGTAATTATATGACTAAATGCAAATGAAACATATACATTTTCGCTATAGGTATCCGTTTCATAACTAATCCATAAATATTTGAGCAATTGCATGATTAGCCTCTTGCAATGCATTATTAGGTGTAAATCTCACCACATTGTTTCTCACACAATGCGTTCCAATACCAATATCAAGCATAACTGCCCTATATCGTGAAGGCGATTCTACGGGTTCATTCAATACAACTAGCAACGTATATGCGTCGTGATTTAGAAAAACTCCTGATCCTTCTGCATACGCTTTTATCGCTAAATCATGGTATGAAAAACTTGCTAAATCTAATTGCTCTGGAGTATAAACCTGTAGCGGAGCATGTTTAGAGGCAACTCCATAAAGACCTCCTCTTCGAACATCAGTCATCACTACCATTCCGTTTCCATCATGCCACATATTTCTACACACTGGAACACCGAGCATCTGTAGTATTCTGTGCTTTACAACAATTTCGTCTGGCATTGCCTCTGGGTGTTCAGGAAAGGTACGAAGTTTTTTAGTTACGTACTCGCCTCTGTACATTCTCCCTTTATACATATGCACTGGATTAATAGATCCCTCAGTATTATGAAATGGAACAACGTCGAACGGATTACCAGGAACAATTTCATATGTAAATCTACTTTGAACCATTGGCACATGTTCTGGTACGTCTATTATTGAGAATTCACCAGCTGGTCTGTATAGGTTGATTGCCTCAATATTAGTCATTGTATTAGTATATCATACTATCTCTTTTACTAGCTTATAATACTTGTGTACACTGATCCAATAACAAGTAGCATCATATGGTACAATTTTGATTGATATGTGAGAGTATTTGTTAATATATTTTGTGTTTGCGTCTGATAGCTAAAAGCAAATAGCTAATAGCTACTGTAGCCGGGGTGGCGGAATGGTAGACGCGCAGGACTTAAAATCCTGTTTCTGTATAAGGAGTGAGGGTTCGAGTCCCTCTCCCGGCACTAGAGATTCTTAACGAACAAATGTGAGTTTAGAAGCTCTTGTGTCCTTCCGAAGCCCGCGAAGCGAGCGGAGGAGGACAGATGTTTTCCAGACGCGAGGGTCTAATGAACAGATGTATAGATTAGCGAAACCGTACAGTTATAAATTTAACGGTTTGATGTAACAGGAAATTATTCGGGATGTAGCTCAGATGGCTAGAGCGCACGCTTTGGGAGCGTGAGGCCGTGGGTTCAAGTCCCACCATCCCGACAATCGTGGGTTTCCGCCTTCGCTCAGACTTCGGCGGACTAACTGACAGTAATTACTTTCCTTCGACAAGCTCAGGATTGTAAACTGTCAGTTGAGCAAGTCCCACCATCCCAACATTAGCGTAGCTTTTTGAGGAGCGAGAATTAGCGACACTTGTGTCTCGCCAAAGCTACGTTCAGTTCGCACAAATGTACGAATGAATACCAACCTAAGAAATCAGTATTAGATATATTTTCGAATACGTTTCAAGATTTCATGGGAAACTCGAGCTAGTTAGCGCTTACTCTAGTGGAGCTAAATTCTGATTACTGGCATCAGGTTGCAGTTCGATAATAGTACCAAAACCACTAGCACATCTTCCTAAGAGTGCATCTAGAAATGTGTCTGGGGGAGCTCTCCTACCACTGAATAAACCACCGACTATTTCCCCTTTATCATTATATACTGGTCCTCCTGAATCACCTGGACAAATTTTCTTACCCATTAATTTCATAGTTAAAGTTTGACCAGATACACTTTCAATAGGTCTCGCTGCAACAACAGTGCCTTTCACTTCCCCTTGATCCACACTTCCGGTAATTGATAATTGATCACCAATTTGCGGTTCAAACTGTGCAATAGAATTTATATCTTCATTCATTTCGCCAATCACTGGAATTTCTACTAGAGTGTCAAGTATTTGTGGTTCTTTACTTATTACTGTCGCATTTTGTATATCAAGAGGAAGAATTCTTGTTTCGCCAAAAAATACGTATCCGCACTGATTAAGTCCACGCGCAACGTGTCCAACGGTTACTACCTCTCCGTCATGGATTACAAAACCAGAACCAACCATTGTCCCATCTTCCTTTAAAATTAGAGGAGGCTCATACAGAGAAGCGTTTTTATCAGGGACTGGTATTGAAGAATAATCACACTGTTTCTGAGTTTCAGTTTGACATGACGCAAGGAGTAGCAACAATAGTAACGCAGATACACCATATATGCTTCTTAAGTTTGTATTTTGAAATAATCTATCTTTCATATAAAAATATCCTATAGTGTATATTACCATATTTAATAACGATTTTCACTATTCAAATGTTACATACGATCGTTTATAGACAGCTTATCCGTTCTGCCGTATAATACCCTATGGTTACTTTTGTACTGTCAATTTTTTCTCTAATCGCCATATTCTACATACTAGCGTTAGTCGTGGAAAATCACTTTGTTCCTAGCTTGGAAAACATATCGCAGAGATTGAAACTTTCTTCCGATATTTCTGGCGCAACGCTAATGGCTGCTGGTTCGAGTGCGCCAGAACTTTTTGTTTCTTTTTTTGCTTTATTCAGACCATCTGGTGAGCAAGCACTAGGAGCAGGCACTATAGTAGGCTCTGCAATTTTTAATATATTAGTCATTATTGGCGCATCTGCACTCTATAAAAAAGCAAAACTTACATGGCAACCGGTCATTCGTGATCTCGTTTTTTATAGTTTTACCATACTGCTTCTCCTACTCACATTTTCGGATGGAAGAATTACGTTTCTCGATGCATCACTATTTGTTGCGTTATACGGTGTCTATTTATTATCTTTTAAGCAATGGAAGCGCTTATTTCCTTACGAGATTATTGATACTCCATTTGAAGACGAAGTCTCCACTATGTCGTCTCGACCAAAAGTACTGCAATATATTGAGCGCTTATTATCTCGAGCATTCTTTAATGATAAAGGAATCCCACAGAAGCACCTGTATAACTTTTTGCTTTCCGTATTCTATATTGCTATCCTCAGCCATTTTATGGTAGAAAGCGCAGTGCATGTTGCACAATTTCTCAACATATCTTCGGCAGTCATAGGCCTAACCGTTCTTGCCGCTGGCACCTCTATCCCCGATCTATTATCTTCTATGCACGTTGCAAAAAGAGGGAGGGGAGACATGGCTATTGCAAACGCAGTTGGTTCTAATATTTTTGATATAGCAATAGGCTTGGGTTTGCCATGGCTCTGTATTCTCCTCACTAAACCGATGCTGGATGTTGCAACAGAGAATTTACTTTCCTCAGTTTTTCTCCTTTTCGCTACCGTCATCGCTCTGTTGTTCCTATTAATAGTTCGACGATGGCAAATTGGTAGAAATGCAGGACTTGTACTTATTGCACTGTATGTTCTTTATGTCATCTATCAATTAAAGGCTATACATCCTGCACTGTAGTTCTGCATTTGGTACACTAAGCCCATGACTCTCGCTCACGATATACGCCCCACAACACTGAAAGAATTTATTGGTCAAGAACACCTTGTTGGCAAAGGCAAAGTAATAGAACGGATGATAAAGAGTGGTAACTTGTCCTCGATGATTTTTTGGGGGCCACCTGGTTGCGGAAAAACAACGCTTGCTCAGCTTCTCGCAAAACAGTTTGATGCTCATTTTTATCAGCTTTCAGGCGTTACCAGTGGCAAAGAAGATTTGCTTAAAATTGTACGCATGGCCCAAGAACATACCCTTTTTCAAAAAAAAACTATTCTATTTATAGATGAAATTCATCGATGGAACAAAGCTCAACAAGATGCACTGTTGCCTTATGTTGAAAATGGAACGGTCACGCTTATTGGCGCCACTACCGAAAATCCTTCATTTGAAATAATAAGCCCACTTCTGTCACGCAGCCGCATATTTGTTTTTTATCCTCTACAGGAAAAAGATCTAAAGAAGATTACCGTTCATGCACTCGCTGATGCAAAAAGAGGTCTTGGTACATACGGAAAAATTCTGGACACAAAGACATTTCAGGCGCTGTACGCACACTCTTCAGGTGACGCGCGTGTACTTTTAAACGCACTTGAAATTGCCTGCATGAATTATTCTGAGAAAAAAATTACTGCACAGATGATCACTGAAATTTTCCAGAATAGAGAACATACGCTCTACGACAAAAAAGGTGAAATGCACTATAACCTTATAAGCGCATTCATTAAATCGATGCGTGCAAGTGAACTAGAAGCCGCACTTTACTATATGGTACGAATACTTGAGGGTGGGGAAAAACCAGAATTTATAGCTCGTCGCATGCTTATATTCGCATCCGAAGACATTGGCCTCGCAGATAGAGCCGCAAGTATCGTCGCCAATCAAGCATTCAGCGCTGTCTCTGTTATAGGTATGCCAGAAGCACAGCTCATTTTGGCTCATGCAGTGCTCTACTTGACTCGAGCCAAAAAATCGCGCGACGTCGCAAATGCACTTTCTCAAGCCCAATCACTCGTGAAGCAGTATCCAAATGAGCCCGTGCCACTGTATCTGCGCAATGCACCAACAAAACTCATGAAGGATTTAGGTTATGGTAAAGACTATGTATGGTCTGAAGATTTTGTTGGTGTCAATAAAAATCTTACTTTTTTACCTGAATCCATAAAAAATAAAAAATAAGCATCTATCTAATGCTATAATTGTAAATCAATCGTACCGCCAGCTTAGCTCAGTGGTAGAGCACTCGCTTTGTAAGCGAATGGTCGTCGGTTCAAATCCGACAGCTGGCTCAAAAATAACTAAAAAGACTACGTATTATTGAAAACAAATTACAGTTTCGACTATTTTGAACTCCGGCAACAACCTATTTGGTGTCTTTATGGCCGATGCTGAACCTCCGTCTAAATTGAGCGCCCACACCACATTAATATGTTCTTTCTCAGCAATTTGAGCGATGATTTCTGGTAAATCTTCAAGATATGGTCCAGAAAATCGGGAATCATTTTTAAATACGGATACAAAATATAAGTCTTTTGTATCAGTTGTCAGCGCTATACTACGACGCGATTGTTTATCTTCTTGTACCGTTAGTGAAGATATCTCTCCATTTTTGATTAATAGTGGTCCCGACTGTAATACGTTAGCCATCTCGTAATCTGGCTCCAGTCCGATTTCTCCATGAGCCTTCGTATCGATACTCAAATAACCATCAAAAAAAACACTTTCTATTTGCGAGGAAACTAAAGTACCATTGATTTGCACTAAGCCAATAGGTTTATAGTCCGTCGTATAAAAATTCCCATTTATTGCATATTGACAGGCGAGTCGTTCTGTAATTGCTGCAAAATCTTCTTGTTCTGTATTCTGTATAACAACTGCATTTTCGCTACCATGAAACAAAATATAACTATACTGAATTGCACCATGTATTACGGTTGGCAAAACCGGCTCCGTCACGACAATAGCATTCTTCGAACCACTATCTGACTCTATAGATTTCGTTATGTTACTCTTCAACACATAAAATACAATGAATATATACGCAATGAGCACAATAAGGAGTATTTTTTTCATTACTCAAGTATATAAAACTGTAAAAAATAAAGATACTTTTATAATACGATTATATATCGGCCCATAGTTATATATCTAAATACTATATATAATAAGTATATCGTTTCTATGTTGCTGCAAGAACTTATATTTCATATATATTGTATATATATTTAAATAAAGAAACCTATAATAATGTGCGTGAGGCCTTATGACAAGCTAAATTGAACAGTATCAATTGCCAAAGGGGTCTTTTTCTGTTATACTGCTAGTCTATGAATTCAAACACTCCTCGATATGACGCAGAATCAGTCGTCGTTCTTGAAGGACTCGAACCTGTTCGAAAAAGACCCGGGATGTATATTGGTTCAACGTCTCTTGAAGGAGTACAGGAATGTTTGCGAGAAATAGTCGATAATGCAATTGACGAGGCACTCGCTGGCTACTGTAATAAAATCATTGTTCGTTTTGAAGAAAATGGTTATTACAGCATCATTGATAATGGCCGAGGCATCCCTGTCGAAATGATGCCGAAGTATGGCAAAAGTGCACTTGAAATAATTCTTACTAAGCTCCACGCAGGTGCAAAATTCGACGCTAAAACATACAAGATATCCGGAGGATTACATGGTGTCGGTAGTAGTGTTGTCAATGCACTCTCGATACATATGATTGCTGAAATTATGAGAGATGGAAAAATATATCGTCAGGAATATCGAAAAGGTACTCCTGTTACAAAGGTCACTGTTGTTCCAAAATCTCAAATTGGCCTTATAAACGAGAGCGGAACTGCCATTTCTTTTTTACCTGATCCCGAAATATTTACAACTGGAACAACGCTCGACCCAGTACGAGCACTTAAACTGCTCAAAGAACGTGCATATCTTACTCCCGGAGTACTTCTCGAATTCGAACATGTAAAAACAGAAGAAAAAAAAGGATACTTTTTTGAAGGTGGAATTGTATCTCTTATAGAAGACGTTAACCTTGGAAAAAAAGTTCTTCATCAACCTATTTATTTTAAGGATGCTAAAGGTGATATAGAAATAGAGGTTGCCATTCAATACAACGATTCAATTAAAGAAACACTACAATCTTTTGTCAACGTCATTAATACAAAAGAGGGCGGTACGCACGTGACAGGTTTTAGAACCGCACTGACAAAAGTAGTCAATGACTACGCAAAAAAATCTGGAATATTGAAGAATGAAACGCTTACGGGTGACGACACAAAAGATGGTATGAGTGCAGTCATATATGTAAAAATGCCTTCAACGAATCTACAATTTGAAGGTCAAACAAAGGCAAAGTTGGGCAACACCGAAGTACAAACCATAGCCTATCAAATAGTTAAAGAAGGTTTAGAACGATACCTAGAGGAACATCCCGATGAATCGAAAATAATTATTGGAAAAATGTTTGTTACCCAACAAGCCAGACTCGCCGCAAAGGCTGCCCGAGAATCGGTGATCCGCAAAAGCGCACTAGAGGGAACAACATTACCAGGTAAACTTGCTGACTGCCAAGAGAAGGACCCTGACAAATCTGAAATATTTATTGTCGAAGGTGATTCAGCAGGAGGATCTGCAAAGAACGGCCGAGACAGAAAATTTCAGGCAATATTACCTTTAAGAGGAAAGATATTAAATTCAGAGAAGTCATATTTAGATCGCGTTATGAAATTTAAAGAACTGCGTGATTTAGTTGTTGCGCTTGGTACTGGAATAGCTGATCTCTATAATTACGAAAAACTTCGGTATGGGAAAATTATCATCATGACCGATGCAGACGTTGACGGTGAACACATAATGACGCTCATATTAACATTTTTTTTCCGCCACTTACCAGATATTGTAGAGAAGGGACATATTTATATTGCTCAACCTCCTCTATTTAAAATATATCGAGGAAAGCAACTGTTTTATGCCTACAATGAAGAGGAGCAGAGTCAAATTATAAAAGAACACTTTGCAGACAACTCTTACAGTATTCAGAGATACAAGGGTTTAGGAGAAATGAATCCAGATCAGCTTTGGGAAACAACAATGAATCCAGTCCATAGAGTGCTCAGACGAGTAATGGTTGAGGACGCAGATGAAGCTGATCGAACATTTACTATGCTTATGGGAGAAGAGGTACCTCCAAGAAAAAAATTCATCCAAACGCACGCGCGAATGGCCAATCTAGACATATAATTTATTAATTAATACAAACTATGGACTTTACAAAACTTAAAGTAGAAAAAGATTCACTCCCAAACGTGTTTGTTTTCGTAGAAATTCCAATGGATAGTAAAGTGAAATATGAAATAGATGAAAAATCAGGTTTTCTAATGGCAGATCGATTCTTGTTTACCTCTATGAAGTTTCCTTTTAACTATGGATTTATCCCAAATACCAAGGGTGAAGACGGGGACCCTCTCGACGTACTACTTCTTGCTTCTGAAGTTGTCACTCCATCTGCTGTCGTAAAAGCCAGAATTATAGGCATGCTTGAAATGAAAGATGAAGAAGGTATAGATACAAAACTAATAGCAGTACCGATTAAAAAAATCGATCCACTCTATGGTATGTATGAAAGTATTGATGATATACCGACAGCAGTGAAAGATAAAATTAAACATTTTTTTGATCACTACAAAGAGCTTGAACCGGGAAAATGGGTTAAAACTGAAAGATTTTTATCTCAAGAACACGCTGTAGAAATTGTTAAAAAAAGTTTACAAAAATAACGCTGATCCATGGGTAAAATAATAGAAAGCAGAATCACTGAGGAAATGAAGAAGTCCTATCTGGATTATGCAATGAGTGTCATTGTGGCTCGTGCATTACCTGATGTTCGAGATGGCTTAAAACCAGTCCAACGACGCATACTCTATACCATGTATACCCTTGGTTTGAACGCATCAGCGCGATTTAAAAAAAGCGCTACTGTCGTCGGAGAAGTACTAGGAAAGTACCATCCTCATGGCGATGTTCCCGTGTATGACGCGCTCGTGCGTATGGCACAGCAGTTCTCTATGCGATACCCTCTCGTTCGTGGGCAAGGAAACTTCGGCTCTATAGATGGCGACCCTCCAGCAGCTATGCGTTATACGGAAGTAAAACTTGAAAAAATAGCTGAAGAAATAATGGCTGACTATGATAAAGGAACCGTAGATTTCAGAGGTAACTTTGATAATTCATTAACAGAACCAGTTTTTTTACCTGGCAAAATACCAAACTTATTATTGAATGGAGCCGAAGGTATTGCCGTCGGTATGGCAACAAAAATTCCACCTCACCACTTGGGAGAGCTCATAGACGGGCTTCTCTATACAATTGAAAAAGTAAACTTTGATCCCAAGGAGGAGCTAGATAAAACACTTCTCGCTCTCTCCTTTACAACAACCGTTGAGGAACTTATGACCTATATTAAGGGTCCAGATTTCCCAACAGGAGGTATTTTATACAGCACAAAAGACATTCTCAATGCTTACCAAACAGGTAGGCAATCGCTCATAGTTCGAGCAGTCGCCAATATTGAGGAAAGCGATAAAGGTCGTGATGCAATAATAGTATCAGAGCTCCCATATCAAGTGAACAAAGCAACACTTATCCAAAAAATTGCAGGTCTCGTACAAGACAAAAAGATGGGCGGTATCGCAACTATCCGCGATGAATCAGATAGGCGAGGAATTCGTGTAGTTATTGAAATCAAAAAAGATGCCGTTGCAAAGAAAGTGCTGAATAACCTTTTTCTGAAAACAGAATTGCAAACAACATTTCCTGTGAACATGGTTGCCCTTGTTGATGGGATACCTCAAACATTATCACTAAAAGCAATTCTAGATCACTATTTACGTCACAGAGCTACTGTCGTTGTGAAACGCACACGTTTTGAACTTGCAAAAGCAAAGGCGCGGGCACACATCTTAGACGGCTTATTAATTGCTATCGATAACATAGATGAGATTGTCGATATAATTAAAAAATCACCTTCTGAGGCAGAGGCAAAAAAACGCCTCATGACTCGCTTCAAGTTTTCTGATCTGCAGGCTCAAGCAATACTCGATATGCAGCTTAAGCGCTTAACCGCACTTGAGAAAGACAAGATACAAGCCGAACTAGATGCACTTCAAAAAGAAATAGACCGACTCGAAACTATATTATCGAGTATAAAAAATGTACTTATTGAGGTGTCGAAGGAACTCTCTCTACTGAAAGAAAAATTTGGTGATAAGCGACGAACAAAAATTATTCGCACTCGTCCTGGTGAATTTTCAGACGAAGAACTGATTGAAAATAAGGAAGTCTATGTACTTTTGACAAAAGATGGGTATATTAAACAACTTCCACAAGAAGCCTTTAAACTACAAAAACGAGGTGGAAAAGGAATAAGTGCCATTAAAACGAATGAAGGTGATTCCGTAGCACACATCCTTTCATGTACGACACATGAACAAATACTATTTTTTACAAACAAAGGAAAAGTGTATCAAGTTAGAGTGTGGGAAATTCCACAGTCAAGCCGTCAATCGAAGGGAAAGGCAATTATTAATCTCATACCAATAGAACAAAATGAGCGTGTGAGTGCTATGTATTGCTATGATCTTAACGACGCGTCAACATTAAAAAACACAACCCTTTTCTTTGCCACAAGGCGAGGTTATGTAAAAAAGACTAAGTTGCAAGAATATGCAAACATACGATCAAACGGTCTAAAAGCTATAACATTGGCAAATGATGATGAGCTTTTAGGTATCGAGTTCTTAACAACACAATCAAATATATTCTTAATAGGAGCACATGGTAAATCGATAATGTTTCCAGACAGTGCAGTAAGGCCTATGGGAAGATCTGCAAGAGGTGTTCGTGGCATGAAATTGTCTCCAACACAAACATTAACGACACTCAGCGTTGTTCCGGTCGATATGATGAAAAAAAGTACCATGTTGATAGTCACTCAAAAAGGACATGGAAAACTGGTGCAGGCACACTCTTTCAGAACACAAAATAGGGGAGGGGTAGGAATCAAAGCAGCAACTATCACAGATCGTACCGGACCCATAATATATTGTGACATGATAGACCACAAAACAGACGCCGAGCTCATCTTAACGTCAGGAAGTGGACAAGTAGTGCAAATACCTATAAAAACTATGCCTGTACTGTCTCGCAATGCACAAGGGGTGATTATTATGCGATTTTCTGAAAAAAATGATTATGTTGCCACAGCAACACTAGTCAGAGAAAAAGAATGAAAATACATTGCGCTTCTATAGCACAGCAAATACTTGACAAGGCAAAATTACAACTCGGTAAGGTGTATGATAAAAAAGCACCCCCGAAGGTTGCTCTCGTATATGTAGGTAGTGATCCGCTCACGGAGATTTTTATTCAAAATAAAATAAAACTCGCAAATGCGCTTAACATTCGTTTTGAAGTCATACATTTCTCACACGTACCTCTTTTCCAACAGTTTGCATCAAAGTTACGTATTACCGCAAACGATCGTAATTTTCATG
This sequence comes from Candidatus Roizmanbacteria bacterium, assembly GCA_024654535.1. GTDB lineage: Bacteria > Patescibacteriota > Microgenomatia > UBA1406 > UBA1406 > JANLHL01. The sequence goes on from JANLHL010000016.1 coordinate 155,096, forward strand.
CTGTTTTAGTGCAACGACCACTACCACCAGAGCTTAATTCAATTTCGCTTGATAACTTTATACCGCGTATTAAGGAAGTTGAGGGGCAAAAATATAAATCCCCATACATCTCGCCCATTGGAAAAGCAGCTCTATCATTGTTAAAATATGTGCATACTCAAGACTGGCGTATCAAAAGTTCAGACGTTGAGTTTTTCAAAAAAACATTTAAACGGCAATTTGTTGTTATTGCAGGACGTGGAGAAACAGCAGGAAAACCACTTGCCTCTACATTGTTAAGGTTCAAAATTCCAACCATAATAACTCACAGTGCAACTGATAATTGCGATATGTTTTATAGCCAAGCAGATGTACTTATTACTGCAACTGGTTCTCAACTTATTAATGATGCATCCTGCATAAAACAAGGTGCTATACTTCTTAATTTTGGGTATAGAAAAGAAGACGGAGTTACAAAAGGGGACTATGATGAAAAGGCGGTTCGAGATGTTGCGGGCTACTATACTCCGGTAGTTAACGGATCAGGCCCAATTATGCTTGCCTACCTCATGGAAAATATTGTTTCAGCTTATACTGCTTCTTTGAAATTGAGATCTTCTTGATTGACTGTCACTTACAATACTATTTCACTTGATGGATTTGGCGATAGAAATCATGTATGATCTGTTGACGCTTCAGTTCCCATACCTTTTCCCTCCTACACAATTTTGACACGTCTTCTTTGTTCTCCAACATCATCTCTGCTATTATTTCGAAAAATAACGTGTTTTGTGATGCCTTCAATAAAATAATATCACCATCTTGAGAAAGTCGCTCTTTTATAAAGACACCAGCCTGATACGAATTAGAAAAATAATGTACCGTCTCGTTTGTATATCCATGACTCAATAAATATGGAAATACATACTTCTGCATATTCGGCCCAACTAAGACAACTTGATTTATTGCATACGATACTATTTCCTGCGCTAGGCGCTCATGCTCAGATTGACTCAAACGTCCCAGTTCACGCATGTCACCCAATACAGCAATCTTCCTTCGACGCATATACGTCGCCAGTAACTCCAACATACCTTTGCATGCCTCAAAGCTCGAATTATATGAAGAATCTATGAGTGTCGTATTGTGTACCCCGGCAAGAATAGTCGCTCTTCCAGGAGGGAAACTATAACTCCGTATCACATTTAAGATAGTTTGACGATCAATACCAAAATATTCACCAATGATACACACAGCCGAGACAGTGTAACCAAAGTTTTTCTGCGCGATTCTATCTATCGTAAACGAGAAGTTTTCTCGCTTTATCTTAATATCAAATGTTGTTCGTTTTACACCAAGTGTCCACGATTGTATTGTAGCTTCATCAATGTATACTGGTCTGGGTTTAAGGCCTTCTAAAGCTCCTCGAATATATGTATTGTCTGCTGCTACGATGAGATTCGGTGGCAAAGTACTAGCATTGTTCATAATTTTTGAATATTCATGAGACATAGCAGTCACCTCATCTGGGTACATTCCTTTTGCTACTAATGGAGCAAATGACTCCGTGTGCATTGCATAACTCGACACCCAGTAGACAACCTCTGGATGTATAAAGGCACTCATGAATGCCATTTCTCCAGGCCTATCGACATCAAGTTCAACAACAAAAATGTTTTCATCTCTTTTAACAATTAAGAGGTACATGCACCGAAACGGTGCACTGACAAAAAACCATATAAATTCTGAAACTGAATAGTTCACGGGTACGATACCTAAAATACTATATGAGATACCAATTGCTGAATTTGCTTTTTTACTAACATAGACACTGTATTTTGTTTTAAGAGCCGTGGAAAGAAGGTTGAGCGCACTTGTTTTACCCGCTGTTCCTGTGACAGCAAGTATGCGCGGTTTCCATCTACTCAATACTATCTTTGCAAAGAAACGGTAGTATGCAGCAAATATAAAATACATTTGACTTTTCATATAAAACTAGTATACCATGATTATAAGTAGGTAGAAAATTCTACTTATTGAGTGTGTATTTTTAGCACTATGTCTGATAGATTGCTATTGGCAGAGAGTATTGTAGTCTGCTAATGAATTCAAATTTGCCTATATACTGTCACAGCAGTGTATATTGGACAGTAAATTCTATTTTTTGCTAAAAAGTGATATAAAAGCTTCCTTGGGGATTTCTACTTTACCTATTTGCTTCATTTTCTTTTTTCCTTCCTTTTGTTTGTTGAGAAGCTTATCCTTCCGTGTTCTATCACCTCCATACAGTTTAGCAGTCACATCTTTCCGAAAAGGGGAGATACGCTCACTCGCTATAAAGCGGCTATCATATCTCGCTTGTATGCGAACTTCAAATTGCTGACGTGGTATAAGATCCTTTAATCGGGATGTTATTTCACGTGCTTTATAGGGTGCTCGAATATCAACAACATAATCTGAAAATTCTTCAATAGCTTCCGAGTTGATAAGAATCTCTAGTTTTGAAATGTCAGCTTTTCTATATTCCTTAAATTCCCAATCAACGCTTGCATATCCAGATGTCACTGTTTTTAGACGATCAAAAAAATTGGCTAATATTTCTGCAAGAGGAATCTCATAGATCATGACAAGTTGTGACACATTATCCATAGTCAAGAATATACCTCTTGATTCTTCGCACAAATTCATAATAACACCCATGTACTTTTCAGGCGTAACAATAGTAACAGTCACAATAGGTTCATACAAAGCCCCATTTTCGCTCTTATAATCTACTTTGGGAGGCGTAAGAATGATACTCTGTCCGTATTCTCTCTCTAGTCGCTCTCGAGAGACATCTGCATGCAGCAAACCTAAAAAACCTACTCGATAACCAGCACCAAATGCAGCGCTATACAAGGCCTCAAACTGAAGTGCTGCATCATTCAAATAAAGCTTTTCGAGTGCCTTCTTAAGCGCTGGGAAATCATCTGGATCAGTCGGAAATACCGAAGCAAAAACCATGGGCTTTACCTCTTTATAACCTTCTAAACTGACTCCTTGCTTATCAGCAATAGTATCACCAATTCTAACGTCGTGAATATTTTTCATATTTGTTACTACGTACCCGATTTGGGCTTCAGAAAGCTCTTCAGTAGTCAAAAGGTCTGGTGTAAAGATGCCAACTTCCTGAACTTCAAAATCTACATCTACCTGGCACAATCGAACCTTCTTGCCTGCTTGTAAACTTCCTTCAAACAATCTCACAAACGCAATGACACCCCTGTGTGGATCATAATATGAATCAAATATTAAGGCCCTAGAATGGTCCACATTGCTTACTACTGGTGGAGGGATTTTTGCAATAACCGCGTTGAGCAACTGCTCAACACCAATACCAGATTTCGCTGAAATTTTGTAAACCGATTCTTCTGGAACACCCAAAAAAGTTGCAAGATCGGTAACCGTTTTTTCAACCAGTGCACTATCCATGTCTATTTTGTTGACAACGGGAATAATTGCAAGATTGTGCGCTAGTGCTTTATATGCATGCGCTATTGTTTGCGCCTGTATACCTTTTGTTGCATCTACCAACAGAATGACACCTTCGACACTGGCAAGTGTACGCTCAACTTCGTATGAGAAATCTACATGCCCAGGAGTATCAACCAAATTCAGTAGATAGTCTTTATAACGCATGCTAACTGGAGCTAACTTAATAGTGATTCCTCGTTCGCGCGATATAGGATTTCTATCTAACATTTGCGCCTCGTGTTTATTTTTTTCGACGGTGTGGGTAAGCTCTAAGAATCTATCTGCTAAGGTTGATTTGCCATGGTCAACATGCGCAATGATTGCAAAATTTCGAATCGTTTGAGAGTTCATGAGCATTAACACGTAACTATTTTTACCGTTGACGTGCCTCCTGTCACAGCCCATCGATCACCGTGAAGTACAATAAACGAATCACCTTTTTCAGCGAACCCTTTTTTTATAAGGTACTGCATAGCTGTTCGTACATTTTCTCCGGTCACTTCCTGTGTCGTTACGTGGGTTGCATCTTGTATTAATGGGATAATTCCGAATTCTATTGTTAAGCCATCAGCAACTTTCTTCGAAGGACAAAACGTATAAATGGGCAATCGTGGTCTATAGCAAGAAAGGAGCCGGGGAGTTCTTCCAGAATGAGTCAAAACTATAAAACCCTTTATATGAGCTTTTAAAACTTTTGAAGATCGATACAAATCGTACGCAGCTTCGCACATCATGTCTTCTACGCCCAAAAGTGAATACTTATGCGTTAGTCGAAGATCATTATCGAAAGCCATTTCGTTATACGTTGCAGTCTTTGCCATAGTTGAAACTGCCTTAACCGAATAATTTCCTGTCGCAGTCTCGCCGGATAACATGACAGCAGAGGTATTATCAAACACTGCGTTTGCTATATCTGATACTTCAGCGCGAGTTGGATAGGGATGCTCAATCATCGATTCAAGCATCTGGGTTGCAGTAATAACAAAAGTTCCTGCCTCGACACACTTTTTAATGATCTTCTTCTGCAATGAGGGTACCTGCTCATAAGCAGCTTCAACTGCTAAATCACCACGCGCAACCATAATGCCGTCAGACGCTTCGATAATTTCATCAATAAAGTCTATCGCTTTTTTTGTTTCAATTTTAGACACTATCTTAGAATCGATACCCAGCTTCTTCATTTCTTCTCGAAGCGCCAAAACATCTTTTTTGCTTCTCACAAATGAAAGAGCAATATAATCTATCTCCTTCAGACGGGCAAGTTCTAATCCTTCAAAATCGCGTTCTATCAGTGTTGGGAATGGAAAGTCTGCTCCCGGTATGTTGAGTGTCTTATTCGTCTTGAGCACTCCTTCACTTTTACTCACTAAATATGTTTTTCCATTTTCGTGATCGATTACAAATTCAAAAGATCCGTCATCTGCTATGACCTCTTGGCCCTTTTTTAAATGCTTGATAATACCCGGGTGAGTAATGGATAATGCAACGATATGTGTATTCTTTTCTATATACGACATTTCATCGAGTAAAATACGCATCCCATGAGTAACCTTAATACTCTCTTGAATCATTTTTATACGTATCTCTGGGCCTTGTAGATCAATAAGAGTCCCTACAAATGCCCCCATTTTCTGCACAACTGATTTCACTCTATGAATTCTCTCGGCATGCCATTCAACCGTATTGTGTTTAAAATTAAATCGGAAAACATTGACACCGGCTCTGATAAGCTCTTCAATTTTCTCAACACTATCAGAAGCTGGGCCTATTGTAGCAACAATTTTGGTAAGTTTTGATTGCGAATTAACCATCCATACAGTATAACATGAAGAAGGAGATATTACTTTTTCATTCTTTCTGTGAAGTGGTCTTCAGCATCTGGAGTTCCAATGTAGCATTTCCCATTATCGTAGACAAACGGGACACCAACTTGATCGGACGGTATCTTACATATTTGAGCAGCCTCTTCCATAAGATTTGAGTTTTTCTTGTTATAAAATACTTCCAATTTTTTGTATGTCAATTTTTCATCTACTTTATTTTTTGTAATCCAATCATTTAATTCTTTACAGTGAGAGCAGGTCGAACCCCAAAAGTAGATAAAATCACTCTTTTTCAAATTATGCGTAGTAACAGTGGTTGTTGATGTAGAAGTACTTTGATCTTTTGCAGTGAATGAATATGCCGCATACGTAATACCTAACAGCAAAAAGACAGCCGCTGCACCTATGATAAATTCTTTCTTCATATTGGGAGTCTAGCGCATAACTCAGAAAAACTCAACAGCCGTTTTTCTTGTAGACTCTGTAATATGTGTTCTTGTAATACAACATCGACATGAAACGCAATACTCCTTCTTGCTCTGCTGGTTCTATATAACCAGTTATGATATAACACGAAGATTTGTTGCTGTAGTCACGATAGATTCGCTTGTTTAGTAAATAAGATAGCTCTGGCGCGTTATGCCAACCAATACCAGATATCGTTTTATCCTTCAATACGTGAACTATATTAAGCTGGTCTTTCAAAAGTGTGTCTTTCGAAAAAGTGGGTACGCGGCGATATTCAATAAATAAACTGTTCTCAATAAGAAAACTTGGATTACTATATAGTTTTCTTTGCCCTATCAACCCACAACTCCATAAAAAGATAGAGAACACGATCACGAAAAACCCAAATCGAGATTTGCTCCAATAGGGGAGACAAACGGCTGCACTTAAGAGAATTGGGAAAAAAGTTCGATAAAAGGTATTAGGCCCAAGAAATAGATAATACAACCCATAGAAAACGCCGTAGAGAGCGATATAGAAACCAACTAATGTTCCAAAGCGAAGTGCTCCTATGAAAGCAAAAACGAGAAATAGAATCAGTAACAACGGAGAAAACCCAACTATCTCTCCAAGAATTTTAAATCTACTTACAATAAGATCTACGTGTACGTGCGTCTGAGAATGAACAAAAGTCGTGTAGTTTGACACATTCTGTATATATGCTTGTACAGATCCTAACGAGCTAAAGCGAACTATCTCTCCAAGCACAATAGGAATAAGTAAAAAAATGAAAAAACGGATACTGCTACGCAGAGAGACATGCTTCGACGTATCTGAAATTATCATGGATAAGACAAGTGGTACCAGTGCGAATACGGCACTATTTTTAGTAATGACAGCGAGGCCAATACAAATGCCAGCTTGTTGAAATCGTTTCTTTTCAAGTAAAATATAACCAGCAGTCATCCATACAAATGCTGGTAGTTCACCGAGGATATGTGTCGAAAATAAATTTGATAGCGGTATGAGGCTAAACATAATCAGAAACACCATAAATTGAGTGAGAGACGTATACACATACCGTACTAGTAGCCAAAAGAGTACCAACGTATATATGAGGATGACAAGACGAGGTGCCCACCACGAGAAATGTACAAGTAATGCTGCGGGCAATAGTACTGGCCACCCAGTGGTTATATGGCTATCGAAAACGGCATCGAACGTTGCATACATACCCTTTGTGTGAAGGAGTAGCGGAACTTGCAGATTGTACCCTTCGTCAAATACTAAATGCGAAAATAGAATATTTGAACAAAGCATGAGAAACACATATACAAAGATTGTGACTGCAATCACCTTACTCAATCGCATGGAGCAATCATACGTTACAGAGTATATATTTCAGTCGATTATAGTCTATATATAGACGGGTTTAGGCTGTTCGAATAGTAAAATTATCGACCTACACCTAACACTGCATGTGCAATATCTTTCATACGTTGTACGAATGGCAAATAAACCCTAAATTCTGGTACTGGTGTAGCAGTTGGCGGTACAGGGGTATCGGTTGGTGGAACAGGAGTTGCAGTATCGGTTGGTGTCGGTGGAACAGGAGTTGCAGTATCGGTTGGAGGTACTGGCGTTTCGGTGTCTGTCGCAGTGGCCGTTGCAGTGGCAGTATCTGTGGGCGTAGGTGTTGGCGGTGGGTCAATAAGACTATATTCTACAGCAATCATATGCATGAAACCTTCGAGATTAGTAAATTCACCATCTGCATTATTACCATACTGCGCAATTAACTCTTTCATTCGTGCGATTGGTATTATTGCAGCGCCATCTGGTCGCAAACCTTGAGCCATTTGCATAATCGCTGCCATTTCAGAAACCGGTATGTGCGGACCAGCCACATAATTTATGTCGTTAGGATTTACATATCCCCAGATTTGCCCTGGTAATAGCACATCGCTATGCCCAGAATCTGCTGGATTTTGAGATGATCCCGCAATAATTACGTGTTGAGCAATATCCGGGTCGTTTGCGAGGGTGGTTCCTGGAGCAAACACGATGGTGACACCTTTCCCAGCAGCTTTAGCTATATCTGCTTTTAGTAAATTTGAGGGCTCTGTATAAGCACCATCTACAGCTACCACCGTAATACCTTTAGAATCTTTTGCAACCAAACTCATAGCAGATGCTACGGCATTAGTTTGATCCAGTAAAGACGTGTCACTTCTTGTTCTTATGACACCCGGGATGACCATACTGGCGACTGGTGAAATTCCCGTAAGTCCCATACCGTTATCTGGTAATGAAAATGGGCTTACCATTCCGTTAGAAGCTTGATTATCAGCAAAGACTGTAAAGGTATTATCTCCACCTTCATTCCAGTCTCGTGAATAAGGATGATTCGCAGTTCCCCTAACGACAATGGTATCTATATCTACAGGATCATTTGGGTCATAGCCAATACCACCGCCTAGTAGTAACACAGCATTTTGTGGGTCTGGATTGGGGTTGTTTGGATCGTACACGTATCCAGGGTGTGCTAATACGTATAATTCATTGTATCTCGCTATGGCACTAAGGTAATCTTGCTCAGTTCCACCTGCTATTGCAGCTAATTCTGGAATCTGATGGAAATATTCTGGATCAGTTGGGACTAGCAAGTTCAACGCATCGGGTATACGATATAATTGAGCATCAGCATCTATCCCAACAGGAGCAACAGTGGCAGCTTGAGCTACTGGAGGTCTAAAGAATCTAGCTAACCAAGGGAATGCGGCAATTGTTGCAAGTGCAGCTGCTCCAACAGAAGTATCTCTTATCAATTCACGTCTCGTTATTCCAACTCTATCTTTATCCATACTGTTATTGTAACATATAGGTTTTGTACGAAAACTTAAGTCACCATTGTTCTTATCGTTGCTATTCGTCTAAGTATCATATCGTGCGTTGGCGCATGGTTTGCAGCCCCATATACCTCTACTGCAAAGCTAGCGAGCGCATTCGCCTGAATGATACTTTCCTCAATCGAAATGTTTTGGGCTATCCCTGCCAAAAAACCCGCCCGCCACGCATCGCCACCGCCACTGGGATCTACAACCTTCTTGACCGAATACGCAGGTATCGTGTATGTATTATTTTTATCTTGATATCGAGCGCCGCGTGCGCCAAGTGTCGTTATGAGCGCTATGCCTTTGTGTACTAATGCTTGGGCAGTGGTATTAAGACGTTTTAGTATTTGGGTAACCTCATACTCATTACCAGAGACGTAACGAGCGTTTAAAACCCCACGCTTTAAATCTGTGTCCGTCAACCACGACAAAGACATGCCTGAGTCATATAAATAATCGACATGTAGTGCAACAGCCTCGTTCTGAAAGTGTAAAAAACTTTTGGGGTGATTTGCCAAAATAACTACTAAACTGTGTGCGTCTATACAGGGTTTCAGTGAAATTGAACTTGATTTTTCAGATGCACCGTAATAAAAATTCCATACTTGGTTTCCGTCGAGATCGGTTACTACTGTGCCATTCGCACTATATAATGTGGTATCGCGCAAAATGTGCGTTGTTGAAAGCCTGTGTTTTTTATAGAACTGTAAAAGCTCAGCACCGTCTTTACCCACAGCACCCAATATAGTCACTTTTTCAGGGCAAAGAAACGATAAATTATAGGCAACGTTTGTGGCAGTACCACCGAAGCGTTTTTCCATCTTGTTTGCAACAAACGACGTATTTAGCTTATCCAAATGGCGTGGATCAATGACACTCTTAAATCGAGAAGGGAAGTGCATAATAGTATCGTACGAAATCGACCCCGTCACGATAATGGATGTATACATTATTGGAGGTATAGTACTATATTGAAGTTTAAAAATCAAAATTAAAATGTATTAACGCACGCCATACATGGTGTCGGCGAGTGAATGAATGGTACTTATCAATTCTGAGTTTTTAAGTACAGACTGTAGCGTACCTTCTGGCATGATTGGCTTGCCAGAGCGCATCCAATTGTTCGTTAGTGTATCTATGGTTCTCTCTATTTGTGGCGTTTTCTGAGCTGCACTGGCAGCCATATATAAATACTGATCTCCGTGACTAGACTGCCATGGCGCCTCATTAGCAAATATAGCGTTGGCAAAAGAATTACCAACAACAAGTAATGGGAATACATCGAATATGCGCCATAGATCGCTCGTTGCATTCGTCATTTCATTTATTGCAATTGATGCACCAATTTTCTGAAGAACAGAAGTGTTCGTAATTGCTTGATTATCTGAGCTTTGAAAAGTCATTCCATCTTCTCGTAATATATTTATCAGATCCCTCTGCATTCTAAAACCAAACGCGTGTGATACATATTCTTTCGCTAAAAACTGTGCAATAATAAAATCCGTGTTCAACGTTAATTGCTCTGTTCGCCCAAGATTTATGCCAAAATACAGTGAGCTAAATGGCTTACCGGTGTGGACACTCTTATCAGGCATAGTGTATATAAATCCAGCGTTAGGATCTTGTTCCCAACTTTCGATACCAAGTGCAGCCAAAGACGCATTGTTTCTATCTGTCATTATAGGCATCGGAAATGATCCCTCGTTCACATAATCTGGAAAATCTGCTGGTCGCGAACGCGCAGTTGCTAATGCTTGGATCTGGTCAGCTGCAAATCCATAAAAGGGGACTCTACTCCCTTTTAGATTGGCTAAGTATTTTTCCAAATCTACTTCGGCAAGGAAATCTTTACCAACAAGCCCAGGTATGTGTGACACTGCTTCGGGATTGTATCCAGGAATAACAGCGTTTGCTCCTTCTCCTGAAGCACATGCAGCAAGCACAAGACCTAATACCGCAGCGGGTGGAATCAGGCAAAAGGCTCTCCTTGAAATATCTGTTTTCATTGAACTAATTATTATAGGATATTTTTAGCATGTATACAAGCCTAAGTGTGTAATGTAGTAAAAATATATTTGTATTTTTTGACATTTGAACTTTGACATTCAATTGGCATTTGACATTGAGATTTGGTCATTTATTTGTCATTAGAACTTTGTCATTTGACATTAATTGGATATTTGATATTGGATATTGGATATTTTCCTATATACTTGTATCCATGAAGCTCCGCTTTAAAAACTTCCTGGGTAACAAGTTTGTAAAAGGGGGACTCGTGTTTACTCTCGCAAATATATTCGTCAGTCTATTCAACTACCTTTTCAATTCTCTCTCTGCAAAAGCGCTTGGCCCACAGGGGTATGGCGAAATTGCTGCTTTTTTTGCCTATCTCGTAATAGTTTCTGTTCCACTGGGAATAATTTCAACACTTATTATTCAAAAGTTGGGAAGTGTCGGAGAAAATAGGGCTGTATACGCTCTGTCTTTTGACTTGTGGTTTCGATCGCGCATCCGTAAATGGTGGTTTCTATTCTTACTACCTATACTGGCTATCCCACTAGTGCCTCGCATTACTAACCTCAGCCTTGTCGCGTCTATTGGCTTATCGAGTATCATAAGCATTACCATGCTCACCGGTGTGTACATAGCGCTCATACAAGGACTCCAACTCTTTACCACTTTTAGCTTGCTGTCGGTGTCTCAAACGCTTATAAAACTTGTTGGGGCACTCTTGGTGTTTTGGAAACTTGGTAATTTGTCGACAATCATATTTTTTATTGTCGTTGGTAATGTCACGACGTACGTACTCGCGCGCATGCGTATTACTCGTTTACAAAGCGCGTTTAGTGCATTTAAACACATAACATTTGACAATCGCATAGTACATATACTACAGAGGAAGCAAACCATAATAGCCGTATGTTCACTCATCAGCATAACCTTACTGAGCAATGCAGATATAATTTTTGTGAAGAAATTCTTTGATCCTGTCGATGCAGGGCTCTACGGTGTATGGAGTTTGTTTGCAAAAATAATTATGTATATTGCTGGTCCGCTTATATCGGTTCTCTTTATCTTTTTTGCAGATAGTCAGGAAAAACGCATGCATGGAAAACTTCTCGTTGCAGTCACGGCGATTTTTTTGCTCGGCACGCTATGTTCATTTGCCGTCTACCAACTATATGGAAATATTCTTCTTAGTCTTATCGCAAGTAAGGCATACAGCCCGGTACTGACGTATTTACCCATGGCTGCACTGTTTGGCGGATTGTATGGGCTTATTACAATCTATAACAACTATTTCATAGCCCAAAATAACAAAGGGGCTCTCATAAATACATTCACTGTACCACTCTATATAGCTTCACTCTTCTTATTCGGCCACACGTTAGAAAAGGTAATTTGGGTAAATATTTACTATGGCATGTTTGTTGTCTCAATAACATGGGTATGGTTGCTTGCGTCATCAAAAGAATAAATGTGTTTTGCATAGTGTATACTTTCACTTATGAAGCAAAGTGGACATTTTTTAAGCCTCATCATTCCCGTCTATAAACAAGAGAGTACTGTTGTCAAAAATGTTCAGGAAATTCAAAAAGTACTCGACACTATCCGCTACGACTACGAAGTACTTATTGTAATAGATGGGCTAGTCGATCAATCACACGAACTGTTAAAAAAAGCTCATATACCAAAAACAAGGATCATTTACTTTAAAAAAAATCAGGGAAAAGCTTTTGCAATACGCACCGGTATGGAAAAAGCAAAAGGCGACTACATAATGTTTATGGATTCGGGTATGGAGATAGACCCAAATGGCATTTCTATGTTACTTGAGCACATGGAGTGGTACAACGCAGACATTATAGTGGGGAGCAAGCGTCATCAGGCGTCGCAAGTGCAGTATTCCAGACAGCGCAAAGTATTAAGTTACGGCTATTACTATATTGTGAAACTCATGTTTGGTATAAAGGTTACCGATACGCAGGCTGGTATAAAAATATTTAAGAAAAATGTACTCAAAAAAATACTTCCCAAGCTTGTTGAAAAAAAATTCGTCGGCGATCTTGAAATGCTCGTTGCTGCAAAAAGCTTAGGGTTCGACAGAATCTACGAAGCACCTATTAAGCTCAGCTATGCCATTGGCCCGCTCTCGAGCGCAGCAACGGTACAGTCTATAGCAGGAATTCTTCTCGATACGCTTGCTATTTGGTACAGGGTGTTTATTCTGAAGTGGTATACCAAATAAAAGCACACATATCCTTATTCTAATAACCGCTATGCTATACTTTTCACATGGTGAAAAAGACCCGCTATTGTTTTTTTGTTGGCACACAAGCCGAGCTTATAAAACTTCTCCCCGTTATCCGTGAATTTGAAAAAAGAAACATACCCTTTACCTTTATTTCTTCAGGGCAAAATGAACTATCAAAAGAACTTTTAGGTAACGCACACGTCGATATACAGCTTCACGAAAAAATATTATTTCCCCACATGATTTGGGTAATCGTGTGGTTTTTCCAAACGATGTTGCGAGGTTTTTTTATCATTAATAAACGCATCAAACGATCTGAACGCGGCATAATGCTAATCCATGGTGACACTATTTCAAGCCTTATGGGTGCACTGCTCGGTAGGGCACTCGGCTTTAAAATCGCACACATAGAGGCAGGTCTCCGATCATTTAAACTAACGTCTCCATTTCCTGAAGAGATAGATCGCCTTATAATCTCAAAACTTACAACCTACCATTTCTGCCCAAATAAATGGTCATGTGACAACCTTAAGCAAACACGAGGAATAAAAATAGACACAGAGCAAAATACACTGTGGGAACAATATCAAAAAGCTTCCATGAAAAAAATCGCATTAGATACTACCCTACATAAACCTTATTTCTTATTCGTTATTCACCGGCAAGAAAACCTTTATAACAGGGAACTGGTGACTTCATTAGTCTCTGAAATTGTTAAACAATCTGATCAACTCAACGCAGTATTCATACTGCATGAGCCGACAAAAATAGCACTTATACAATACAACCTCCTAGACACGTTGAAGAAAAATAAAAACGTTATTCTTCTCCCTCGTCAAGATTATTACCTATTTTCAAAAATCATTGAAAACAGCCAGTTTATGGTCACCGACGGTGGCAGTAACCAAGAGGAGTCGTATTACATGGGAAAGCCATGCTTAGTATTGCGAACAGTTACTGAGCGTATCGAAGGCTTAGGAGAGAACGTCGTTATGAGCAATAATAAACTCGAAACAATTCATGATTTTTTTGTTCACTATAAAAAATATGTGAGAAAACCCCTGGTGACTGCGGCAAAACCGAGTGAAATAATCGTTGACTACTTACAAAACATATGACAAATCCCACAATAAGCGTAGTTATGCCCACGCTGAATTCTGAGAAAACTCTGGAACAGTCACTTATATCGATAACGAATCAAACATTCTCACAAGATCGGATAGAAATACTCGTTGTAGACGGTGGTTCAACAGATACAACTATTTCAATAGCCAAAAAATATAACTGCACCATTCTAAAAAACTTGCGCAAACTTCCAGAATTTGCAAAACACATTGGCATACGACGTGCTCGTGGACAGTACTGCGTGTTTCTCGATTCAGATGAAGTGCTGACAAACAAAGAGTCACTCAAAACAAAATACGAACTCATGGAGCAAAATAGTACCATAAAAAATTGCCTCATCGGTGGGCTTGTAAATCCTTCTCACTATCCATTTATAAATGAGTATGCAAGCCATATTGGCGATCCATTTTCATATTTCATGTACGGTATCGACGCTGGAAATTATAGGCAGAGTTTAGAAAGTAAATTTAAATCAAAGACGAGGCACGACAGGTACATACTCTATACAGTTACTAATGAAACGCTACCAATCTGCGACGGTGGGGGACACTTCTTTGATCTGTCTTACCTAAAAAATAATTTCGATATACGAAATGAAAAAATTGTCTCTACTATCTTTGAACGCATGGTAGGCAAAACAAAACACTTTGCGATTGTGAAAAATGATTTTGTGCTGCACTATTCAAACACGAGTGTACGAAAATACTTAAGCAAGATTAGATGGCGAGTCATTGGAAATATACATTACTCGAAAGAAAACATTACCGGATTTTCAGAAAGAGAAAAATCACAAACGCTCCTTTTCAGAATCAAAAAATTATTATTTATTCCACTATCTATTTTTCTTATTTGGCCTATCTATTCTTCTGTCATACTTATGAATAAAAATAAAAATATTTTATATGCAACCCATATACTGTTTTCAATCTACACAGCGATACTTATTTTATTTTATTACGCATTACGATTTTTAAATATAAAACCAAGAATATCAGTCTACGGAAAATGATAATATGTATTCAACAATTATCCCAGAGTTAGTTTCTATAGATACAAATACCACCAAAATACCAGGGTTTTATTTATCTGAAAAACTGCACTTCTATCCTCAGTCTAAGAAAAAAAGTAGATTCCACTATACCATTAAGCAAGATAATTCAATTATCATCCCACAAACATTTGACACGCGCAGCGGCTATTATTTGAGCCACAATAATAGTTGGTATTACGAACGCCGAACGCCGTTTGGAACGCTAAAGTTTCATTACAACACGGATAAAAAAGAATTTTACTTTAATAAACTGTACTCATTCATACCCATTGAAATAGGAAATATTTTTCCTGCTGGCCGTCATATTGCCAATCTTATTGGGCTCGAGCTTTTTCTTTCCGGTTTCATAATTATTCGTGCCTGTGCATTTTCTAAAGATGGCATTACATACCTACTCATCGCACCCGGACTGAATGGAAAGACAAGTATCGTAAATGCTGCTATACAAAATAATGGAAACTATGTTGCAGAGGACTTGGCAGTATTTGATTTCTCACACAAGTGCATCTATCCAACATCACCAAAAACAAATTTTGGTAGAACTATAAATGACAGCTTATTAAAAACGTTAGATGTAAATCAAACGACTCAAATAAAAAGCAAGGCCAATACAATAATTTTTTATCAAAAAAGTCACACGGAAGTTGCAAATACAAAAACGTTCCTCGATTATGTATTTATGAATTCACTTTTATTTCTCAGTAATCCATTTATACGCTCCTACATAGCAGAGAATTCTTTGTCGAATAAGGTACTCAGTAGTATGCAGAAAATTCAAAAAACTGATCTTCAATCAGTGTCTATAAGTAGTAGTATATTTGAATTAAACAATGACTAAACAAACAATCAACGAAAACTACTGGGACAAATATAATAAAGGCTACGGCAAAACGTGGAATGTAAAAACGCGCGCGTTGCTTTCAAAAAAAGAACTCGGATTTATACAAAAATATATTCCTGATTTACAACGTGCAACCATTCTAGATGTTGGGGTAGGTACCGGAAGAATTCTGAACTTCCTAATAAATAAATCAAAAAAAGATGCATCCATATACGGCATTGATGTATCACAAAAAATGGTTGACTATTGCAAAACTATATTTGGGAAACAAAAAAAAATAAAAGAGATCAAACGCATTTCTCTCTCGAAGAAAAAAGGCTACATATTCAACGGAGTGAAATTCAGTCTTATCTCCGCAATCAGAGTATTGAAATATAATGCAGACTGGAAACAGTACATACATACATTTAAAAATAATCTTGATAGAAATGGAGTTATGATTTTTACCATGCCAAATCGCGAGTCTCTCAATAAATTTGCACACTACACAATCCCATTTTATAAATCAGATTATAAAGAAATACAGTCGGTTCTCGATACGAATAATTTAGAACTACTCGATATACAAACGTTTACACGGATACCCGATATTTTTTATGAACTACCGCATCTGAAAAACACAAATTGGTATGCAACGCTTATAAATAGCACTGAGAGACTACTCAAGAGTATATTTGGCGCTCATAGATTCGGACGAATATTATTTATCGCAGCCAGAAGAAAATGAAAATACATATTTCAATAATCATACCGGTTCGCGAAATAAATGATTATGTTACAAATGAAAATTTGCCTGCATTTGTACATCAAACGTACAAGAATTTCGAAGTTATAGTACTACCAAACGAATTGAGAAAAGAAGACAAAGCCCTTCTTACGAAGTATCCATTTTTGCGCATCATCCCAACCGGTAACATAACG
This sequence comes from Candidatus Roizmanbacteria bacterium, assembly GCA_024654535.1. Taxonomy (GTDB): domain Bacteria; phylum Patescibacteriota; class Microgenomatia; order UBA1406; family UBA1406; genus JANLHL01. The sequence continues at coordinate 171,945 of JANLHL010000016.1, forward strand.
CGCCCTGCACTAAAAAGAGATATTGGGGCAAAGCACGCAAACGGAACTATTTTGGCCTTTATCGATGACGACGCTTATCCGAAAAGCGACTGGCTCAAACATGCTGAAACATTATTTACTAAAAAAGATGTTTCATGTGTTTGTGGGCCAGGGGTATTGCCAAAAAATACAAACATATGGGAAAAAGTATTTGATGAAATTCTTGTGAGCCCAGTAGGGAGTGGGGGATACGGGTATCGCTTTACCCCAAAAGAGACACGCTTTGTCGATGATTACCCTTCGATGAATTTTCTCATAACCAAAAAATTATTTACCCGTATCGGCGGATTTAATAATAATTTTTGGCCAGGAGAAGATAGTAAACTCTGTAACGATATTGTCTATAAAGAACACGAAAAAATTCTCTACTCTCCCAACGTTATCATCTATCACCACCGCAGAAATAGCCTCGTACCGTACTTACGCCAGCATATGCAATATGGATATCATAGAGGTGCGTTCATTGCTGTTGGCGATAAAAATTCACTTAAGATTAATTACTTTTTGCCACTATTTTTTCTATTATACTGCCTTTCTTTACTCGTACTTTTACCCTTTTTTACCCCACTATATTTTGCGCCACTTATTGCATATCTATTGTTAAGTGTTGTAATAGCAGTGCGTGCATTTTTAAAATACAAAAATATTTTTTATATAGTAGCTATTCCGAGTGTCTTATTTCTTACTCACATGCTTTACGGTATGTCTTTTCTGAAAGGTTTAGTTGTAGGTTTTATAAAAAGGGATAAAATATATGGGAATGAATAATATCCAATATCAAATATCCAATATCCAATAAAGTTCAAATGTCAAATGTCAAAATCAGATACTTGTCATTTGCATATAGGCTATAAGTTTGATTGAATATACGCTCATGGATAAAGCAACACTATATAAAAAGGGTGACATGGAGATTCGGGTACTGAGAAGCACCTGTATCGGAGCAGCAACATGTGTGGTGTACGCACCCAGCACGTTTGATCTTGATGATGACAGCATAGCGATAGTTAAAAATGGGCAGTGGGATAGCTTAGAAAAGATTATTGCAGCTGCGCAGTCGTGCCCCGTTGTCGCAATCGAGGTATATGTGAAGGGTAAAAAAGTGTACCCCAAAGGGTAATATCCAAGTTCAAATATCCAACTCGCCTGCCGGCGAGGCAGGTAAATGTCAAAGTTCAAATGTCCAGTTCTGATATTTGATATTGGGTATTGGATCTTCCTTTATTGCAGACTGCTGCAATAAAGGAGATTGACACTTCACCCTCCATTTGCCATACTTAACCCGTGACTAAAACAAAGAAAAAGACTGTCAAAAATCCAAAAACTGCCACTATCGTTGTTGGCTACTTGCCAATAGAATCCAAAAAGGGGACACCTCTTTTGTCACAAAACAGGCAGTTTCAATATTTTAATGCTGCTACTTATATTTACCCCATGGTACCCGCATATGCAGCTTCAAATTTGCAATTTCATGGCTACAAAACGTACTGGATGGACGGCATTGCTGAGCAAAAAAAATATGAACAATGGATGGAAGAATTTGCCAAAACAAAAGCAGACTATTTACTCGTAGAAACAAAGTCTCCCGTTATAAAAACACACTGGAAACAAATTAATGATCTAAAAAAACGTTTTCCAAAAGTAAAACTTATTTGGGTAGGTGACCACGTAACTGCGTTTCCGGTTGAAACATTTGAAAATAGCAACATTGACTACATAATTACTGGTGGCGACTACGACTTTATGGTGGTCAATTTACTCAACCACATTCATAAAGGCGAAGAACTAGAGGGTGGCGTGTACTTTAGAAAAGGGGACTCACTCATAAACGCAAAACCAAAAACTACCCACACGTTAAAAAATAAAAAAGTAGTCTATTCTACCGGCGCCTCATCGTTGAAACACAATTTAGACTCCCTCCCATTTGTCGATCGCGACCTTACCAAATGGCAGCTCTACGCATATGAAAACGGCAATTACAAATACACGCCGGGCACGTACATGTACAGTGGGCGCGACTGTTGGTGGAATCGCTGCACTTTTTGTGTGTGGGATCACACGATAAACCCTATTGGATCCTATCGAAGCTTCACACCAGAGAGGCTTTTCGCAGAAGTAAAACACGTCGTAGATAACTATGGCATCAAAGAAATATTTGACGATGCAGGCACCATGTTTATTGGGCCAAAGTTAAAGAAATTTTGCCAGCTCCTCATAGATAGTGGCTACAATAAAAAAGTACGCTATGGCTGCAATATGCGTTTCAATGCTATAAACCAAGAATACTACGACCTTATGGGCAAAGCAGGTTTTCGCTTCATTCTGTACGGTATGGAGTCGGGGAATCAAAAAACGCTTGATAGGCTCGATAAAGGCACCAAAGAAGCAGACGCTATAAATGGCCCACGTATGGCCAGAAACGCCGGACTTGACCCACATATCACCATTATGCTTGGGTACCCTTGGGAGAGCTATGAAGACGCCAGGCGCACGATAGAAATAGCAAAGTACGCTTTTAAAAAAGGCTACTATGAAACCATGCAGGCAACTATAGTGATACCATACCCTGCAACCCCACTCTGGAAACAGTGCAAAGACAACGGTTGGCTCTTGACCGAAGATTACGATAAATACGACATGCGCGAGCCTGTCATGAAAACGCCGTTTCCAAAAGAAAAAATCTTAGAGCTAGAACAAGACTTATATTCGGCATTTATGACCCCACAGTACATCACCCGCAAGATCCTAGGAATACGAAGTGTGCACGACTTTATGTATTTGTTTTATATGGGTAAAAAACTTATGGGTCATTTATTGGACTTCGACCCAAACCAAACAAAGGTAAACTATTTTTCATACGGCTTTATAAAGAATGCAAGCGGTAAGCTATTTGGCCACTTCTTTAAATCAAAAACCTCGGTAGATGCAGAGAAAGACGCCATAAAACTAGTCGATAGCGCAGTAAACTTGTAGTACTTACTTCTCAAAACCATAGTGATCGCGCCTATGATTAGTTACATCTATTGGATACACATATGTATCCGAAGATTTGTTATCTCGTACATATATAGCAGCTCCGTTATGATCTAATTCAACCGCAGTAAATGCATCTATGTCAAAATCTAGAGAGAAGGTCTTCACTACACTAAATACTGCTTTACGTTCCAATGGATGTACGACTGGAAGATACACTAGTCTACCTGTTCCCTTATCTTGAATGAGGAACGAGGTTGCATGCCTCGGCCTGTCATGTTGATCTAGATGCGTAGGTGCATCAGTATCTTCAAAATAGTCAGATGTGCCACTTATTGCTTTTATACCTTGCGAGTTTGAGAGAGCGTGCCATTTTTCTGCATCATTTACCAAACGTACGACACCATTTTTATAAACAACAATTGCGCCTCTTCTTTGACCAAGAGGGTCAGTTTCCATGAATGGATTTAATACATCTCCTTCATACGTAAACCCATTATTTGGAACTCGATCATCATGTGCATGCTCTCTGTGCGTTGGGCCGAAGAAACTTGAAACAATTCCTTTATTATATCCCATATATTCTTTAGTACTTATCGAACTAGAAGTTAAGCCAATGTTAAATTTCCAAGATTCTGGAAACATAAAAAAACGAAAATTGATTTTATAAGTCGAGATCTTGGCAAGTGCAGAGGGCATTCTATATAAAGCTACCGTTAAGGATTCATGACCTAAGAAATTATCTTGAACATACGGACCAGTAAGCTCAGGAACCTCTACCGAGGGAGTAACTATTAGTTTGGCAATTTGCTCTGCTCCACGCCGTAAAGTAGCAGGGTCAAAATTACCATCCAAAATGTGACGAATTATTCTTGGACCTAACGCGGAACTATTGTCTACTCCCATGTAGTATTATACAAAATAATGACAAATAAATATATTATAGGGTATTATAAGATATCATTTCCCTCCACAAATGCATTTTTTATATATTCTCATTGTATTATTGCACGCAAACTCGATTGTAACGAAGTGAAGTACATGATAAGCTGAAAAAAGATGCAAAATAAGTATAAAAGCCTGATTGTATACGCACTCTTAACCGGTATAGTCATTGCCGGATTCATCTTTCGCCTTCAGGGTATTATTGACAACCATTCATTTTGGTCAGATGAAGCATATGTTGCAACATTAGGTAGAGACATTGTTACAAGCAAAAGGTCTATTCCAGAAGCTATCAAATTACTAAATTATCAACCTCTACACGTGCTTACAACAGCACTATCTATGAAACTATTCGGATTTAATGAATTTTCAGCACGACTCCCAGTTGTTTTATTTGGAACGCTTGGTATTATTGCAGCATTTTTATTGGCAAAAAAATTATCCAATGCTTATGGGGGACTATTAGCAGCATTTTTATACGCAATTTCTCAATTGAACTTAGCAAATAGTACTCAAGCGAAACCAAACACAGCAATTCAGACTATATTCATATTTAATATTTATTTGCTATCGCTTTTGTATGAAAATAAAAAAAATGTATATTTACATACCATCATAATTGCACTCTCTTGTATTGCTACTCTGTTTCATTTTATAGGTATTTTAGTATTTATCCCATATTTTATATTTATAATTACAAATATAAATTACAAAAATATTTTTGTAGACTCAAAAAAAATTATATATTTCTTACTATTTTCCGTATTTTTTATGCTTGTTTTTTTCTTATCTTCAGGAAAAAGTAGGTTTGAAAATCTTTTTAATCCAACAAATATCAAGGACTCCGTCTTTTTGCACAATATATCTTTACTAAGAGAACTTTTGTGGAAAAATTATTCATTTATTACTTTGCCAGCACTATTTGGATTAATACTTTCGTATAAAAGAAAGAGGGTACTAACTGCAACCATTATCACTTATGTCGTGATACTAATATTTTTTTGGGTGTTCTACGCGTTCGGAAATATACGCTATGTCTTGCCCATAATAGCTCTTATGTTTATGTATTTCGCTGTATTTTGGAGTTATATTGGCGAAAAAATTTTGATGAATAAAAGTTGGGCAGTATGCTTACTGGTCGCAATTGCTATATATTTGGGAGGCAATAAGATAGTACGGATTCCGCAGAACTACTACAGTCCAAATGAAGATCTTTATGGAGACGTTCAGTTTGCCGATTACAAAAACACATATAAATATATAGGGTATAAATATCCAAATCTTTCTAAAGTTGCAATATTTAATGACTGGCATGAAGCTCAGTATTGGTACTTACCTAACAAGCTTCCAAATGCGTACTTTATTAAAAACGAGAAAAATAACTCAGAACACTGGATAGATAAACAGCCTGTCTATAATACATTGAGTCACTTTTTGAATGCGATGTCAAAATATGATAGTGGCATTCTTATTGTTGAAGATTGGGATAGTTTACTACCAAATGATATAAAAAACTATGCAAAATCAAATCTCAAACTAGAATTTAGATCTAGCGCAATATCACAGGCTGTAAATGATCCTTGGCCAGTAGAAATATATAGTTGGCATTCAGAGAAATAAGTTGGAAAGAATGAAAAACGCAAATAATATATAATTATATTCCATTAATATCTATCAGTATTTATTTTATACACACAATACAAAATGAGCATCAAAGCATATGCTTCTCATCTATTCAGACAGTGGGCAAAGGACGATCTAGAATGTGTATACAGCTATCTAGAACCAAATAAAAATATTAAACTACTAGATCTTGGTTGCGCGGAGGGTACACTTACAAAAAAATTTGCTGACTATTGCAATGCGGAAGAAGTAGTTGGTATTGATGGTGTGAAAAGTAGAAATTTAAAAGGAATAAATATAATACAGGCCAACCTGAATGATGAATTTCCTTTACCCAAAAACCATTTTGATGTAGTAATAAGTCATTATAGTTTCGAACACTTATATAACCCTGGATTGTTTATAAGTGAAATATATCGTGTGTTAAAAAAGGGTGGATATTGTATTATTGCTACTGATAATCTTTCATGCTGGCCAAACATACTTGCTCTAATTATGGGTTGGCAACCTTTTTCAACCACAGACGGTGTAGGATCAAATGCAATTGGCAATCCTTTCGCAATACACACACGCAGACATAAAGGGGAAAAAGCATTTGAAAAAAAATATCTAAAACAAGGGATTTTCGAACACAACAAAGTAATGGCTTACCAAATGTTAATAGATTCCTTTACCTATTTTCATTTTAATATCGAACGCATAAAAGGCGTTGGCTATTTCCCACTTTATGGTTATTTTGCAAAACTAATGAACAAAATTGACATTCGGCATAGCCATTTCCTTATTATAAAGGCAAGAAAAACTTGAATAACAAGCAGATTAAATAGAAAAAACTCAGTTAAGTTTACAGTAATTATTTCGTAGGTTGCTGATCGATAAAGTTACTATTTGCTAGCAAATATGCTCTTTATATTTTTAGTAAAAATACTAATACCATACCCTACTAAAAAAATCCAGCACATAAACGGATGTAAAAACCATGCTATATCTTTCACTTTGCGATAACCTTTAATACTTAAAAATATAGGTTGAATAAACGTTATCGTATAAAACACGAACAGTATTAAACTAATTTTATCTACACTAGAAGTTGTGTCAAAGACTAGATAACGCCTTTCATTTTTTCTAGTCTCATAATGTAAATTCATATATCTAATCCTCTTAATGATCGTCTCTGCGAAATTAGAGGCTGTTGAATGAAATACAGAATTTTTGACGATCGCGTACTTATCAAAGCCCTGCCGTACCATGTCCTGAACAACATCTATGTGAAAAAATGAATTTTCATCTTTCGCGTATTGTTTATATGTACTTGCTCTAAAAATCACTCCATTGCAACCCATTGTGGGTATAGTCCTATTAAATTCTACTTCAAAATAGTTTCCCATATCCTTGAATTGATTATTAAAAATCCATTTATTTTCATAATGCGGTATCCTGTCGGCTTTATGTAAATAAAAAGCAACTGGATCATTAAAACCAAAAAGCCCAAAGTATCGATTTAAAATCGTCGTTTTCTTCTCGTAACTGTAATGCAGGGTTTGAGACCCCGCCAGTCGAGTATCTGATTCTAATGGTTCAATCATATTTTTCAACCAGTTTTTGTCAGTAAGAAAGACGTCTGGATCAATAGAACAAATATATTTACCTCTTGCATTCTGAATACCTATAGCTCTTTTAGGCTCCTGATCTTTAATTTTAGTTTTAATAATACGAAAACACGGAATCTTCCTTCTATATTTTTCAATAATTTGAAATGTGTAATCACTACTTCCACCATCAACAAATACTATCTCCATACTGTTAGTGGGATAATTTTGTTTCGAAATATAACTAAGACACTCATCTAGTTTCCCTGCACTGTTCCATGTAATAATGACTATAGAAAGCCGTTTTTTGTTTCGCATAATAAGTATTATACTGGGTACGTATTTAAAATTGGTACAATATGATGATGACTAATTATTGGAGTGGTAAAAAGGTGCTCATTACAGGTGGTAATGGATTTATCGGAACTCATTTCATCAAGACACTTAATAATTTGAATGCTACAACAATTAATGTTTCACTCCACAAAATAAGACGCCCCATTGCTCATAAAAATTATTATGTAAATATAGAAAACTGCCATACGTTTGATAATATCGATGAGAAGATTGATGTTATTATCCACTGTGCAGCAATTGATGGAAATTCAGAGTTTAAAGAAAAAAATTCGGTACTTATATTCGATTCAAACACCAAGATGGTTTCTAACGTATTAAATTATGCAAAAACTAATAACATTTCCGATGTAGTCCTTATGAGTTCTGCCGAAATATATACTCCTAATACAAAAAGCCCAATATCGGAAAACGGAAATGGTAGCGTGAATTACTCTACTCAAAATGGGTATATACTTTCTAAAATAGTGACTGAAATGTATGGAGAAATTTACTCTAAGCAATGCGACATGAGAGTCTTTACCCCCAGACCAACAAACACATATGGACCAGGGGACAACTTTGGGACAAATAACAACAGGGTAGTTCCTAGCTTTATAAAAAAAATTGACAACGGTGTTCCTCTAGAAATTTGGGGTAACTGTAAGAAATATTTTAATTTCATATATATTACAGATCTAGTAGAGAGTATTCTAAGAATGGTCGAGACAAGAAAATATCGAACCTTGAATATAGCAAATGAAGAACCTATATCTTTAGAAAAACTTGCGCTAAATATTGGACTTATATTTGGTAAAGACGTAAAAGTGAAAATTATTCATAAGCCTGTTTTAAACTCTAATGGGCGAATACTAAATATAGAAAAATTAAAATCTATCCTGAATACAAATCTTATATCTATGTCAGATGGATTAAAAAAAACAATAGATTGGTACAAAAATTATACGCGAATATAGACATTGTTTTTATTTTTTTGATTTGCTATTAATAATTAATATATAATAACACTATGAAAAAAATACCACTTTTCTTACCCTTCATGTCAAAGGAGGCAGTTAAAAATGCAAGCGCAGTTTTACAAACTCCATGGATTGGTGAAGGGCCTAAAGTTAAAGAATTTGAAAAAAAACTAGTACCTTGGGTTGGGTCAAACAATGTTTTGACAGTAAACAATGCAACGTCTGCTATCCACATAGCACTACGGTTAGCTAATGTACGAGGTGGAGAAGTAATATCTACACCAATGACTTGCACTGCGACTAATGAACCGATCATTAATGAGGGGGGTCATATTGTATGGGCAGATATAAATCCGAATAGTGGAAGTATAGATCCTGCAGACATAGAAAAAAAGATTACCAAAAAAACAAAAGCAATAATGATCGTACACTGGGGCGGAAACCCTTGTGATTTAACTAAAATAAATAGTATAGGTAAAAAATATGGTATTAAAATTATTGAAGACGCAGCGCAAGCGCTCGGGTCTACCTATAAAAGCAAACCAATTGGTAGTTATTCTGACTATGTGTTTTTCAGCTTCCAGGCAATTAAAATTATTAATACAGTAGATGGAGGTGCACTAATTACAAGAAATAAAAGTGATTGGTGGAAAGGTAAAGAATTAAGGTGGTATGGAATCGACAGAGATAAAAGAAAAGTTCAAGATACATATTGGGATTATCCTATTAAAGTTGCGGGTTACAAATTCCATATGAATGATGTAACAGCAGCAATAGGATTAGGTCAGCTACCTTATTTAGATGGACTCCTTAAACAAAGACGGGAACAGGCTGCTATATATAGAAATGCAATAAATGAAAGTAAAACTTTAAAAACAGTGGAAGTCCTTTCTGAAGCAAAACCAAATTGGTGGATGTTCACGGTACTTTGTGGGTCTAAAGAAAGCAGATTGAAACTTTGGAAAAAACTTAGTGAAAATGGAATAGATAGCGGTGAAGCACACATTAGGAATGACCTGTATCCAGTCTTTAAGAACTCAAAAAGGGATAAATTAGATGGAGTTACAAAATTTAACAACGAGAAACTATGTATTCCAATAGGTTATTGGGTAACCAAAAGTGATGTTAGAAAAATTTCTGATATTTTGGCTTCGTTTTAAAGTCGTGACATGAAAGCTGTGTATGAAAATGGCTACGCGAAGATGAAGCGTATAAAAAACCATCCACGGCTTATGAAAACCCTAAATGTTGCGCGTGGATTATTCAAACCGAACGATAAGCTAAAAGTATTAGACATAGGATGTGGCGATGGTTTATTTGCAATAGAATTAGGGAAAGTGCTACATACAAAATCGCTTTATGGTACTGATATATCTAATAAAGCAGTTACACTGTCAAATAAAAATAACGTTGAAACATATCTAATTGATACTGACAAAAATAAATTACCATTTAAATCTGGCTATTTTGATTTAGTATTTTGTGGAAGCGTAATTGAAATAGTTGATAATCCCGATAAACTACTTATAGAATTAAACAGGGTAGTGAAAAAAAAAGGCTATGTCATTGTAACTTTCCCAAATCATAGTGCATGGTTAAGTAGAATTGCAGTACTTTTTGGATATCTACCTTTTTACTACAGATTATCTACTAAGTTTGAGCTTGGAAAAATGTTCGGAACAACTCAAAAGGGTAATTCATCAGGTTTTATACGTTTATTCAATTCAAATTCGTTTAAAATACTAGCTCAAAAATATGGTTTTGAAAATATAAAAATTACCGGTTCACAAGAAAATGCACTACCTAGATTTCTTAAACCATTAGATACGATTCTATCTAAAAGGCCATCTCTAGCTTTCCAAGTTATTGTATTAATGACAAAAAAAAATAAATCAAACTATGAAAACACTATACAAAGCATGTAGTGATTACATAAAAACATACAGTAAGAATTACAATAAGAAGCGAATTCTTGACTTAGGTTGTGGTGAAGGATATTTCACTTCTCTATTTGGATTACGAAACAATGTCATTGGAATTGATTTGCAAAATATTGTTCCAAAAAAATATAAAAATTTTATATATCGTAAAGCAGACGTCACAAACTTGCCTTTTAAGTCAAGTTCCATGGATTTGGTAATTTCCTTCGACGTGATAGAGCATATTCAAAATGATAAAAAAATGCTTGATGAAGCATATCGAGTATTAAAAAAAGGCGGCCACATCCTGTTTGGTACGCCTAATAGAAACAGATTAGCAAACACGATTCTCAAAATATTCGGAAAACCAAGATCCTATCCATGGCTTATCGGAGACGATAAAGTTCTGGGTAAAATGATACATGTCCGCGAATATGACTACAAAGAATTATCTAACATATTAAAATTAGTTGGATTTAAGAAAATAAATATAACACCATTCTGGTTTGGTTCTCCATTCTTTAAATATGGTTTTGTGAAGGTTTTTGAATTTAGTAAAAGATATTGTCAATACTATTTCTTTGAGGCAAGTAAATAAATACAACGTAAATGAAATGATTATCATAGCTTCACATGTATTTTCTCCTGGTACTTCACAAGCGCTATATGGTTACTGTAAGCATAACAATATTGATGTACAATTTATTGGTCATCGACTCTTCGGAAATTATTTTTCATGGAGTTTTGGATTTATAGATACAATATACAGAGTGCTTAAAAATAAAAGGAGTGCAGATATATTCGTTGGCTTTAACAATCTAAATGCACTTGCAGGAATTATCTTACAAAAGACTGGAAAGGTAAAAAAAACTGTCTACCATACAGTTGACTATAGCCCTAGGCGTTTCAATAACAAGCTACTAAATAAATTCTATCATTGGTTAGATCATTTTTGTGTAAAAAATTGTGATATCGTTTGGAATTCATCATCCATAATGAAAGTTGACCCTATAATGAAAGCTCGAGAAAAAGCAGGTTACAACATATGTTTAAGAAAAAAACAAATTCAAGTGCCCGACGGTTGCGACAAATTTCCAGTGATTCCATTTAGCAAAATAAATAGAAATCTAGTTGGTTATGTAGGTCACATTAAGGAAGACATGGGAGTAAACCTGATGATTGATGGATTTATTGAAGTACTCAAGAACTTCCCAAATGCTGAATTATTAATAATAGGCAGTGGCCCTTTAGAAAAGGTACTAATGAAAAAGGCAGAAAAATTTAAAAATATTAAATTCATTGGATATGTAGGAGAAATAGAAACCGTATATGAAAAACTCTCAACCTGCGCATTTGCTGTAGCACCATACAAACACGGTGGTATTTCTCAATATAGCGATCCTGGAAAAGTTAAAAACTACCTCTCAGTAGGTCTACCAATTATAATTACCGACGAACCTATAATAGCACGTGAAATCGAAAAGGAAAGATGTGGTTTGGTTATAAAGGACAATAAAAAGCAATTTGTTCAAGCAGTTACGAAACTCCTGAAAAATAAAAAACTTTTGGTAAATTTACGCAATAACACCAAAACTTTAAGGAAAAAATACAGTTGGGATACTATCTTCGACAAAGCTCTTCGAATTACAAACAAAGTATGAAAATATTATATATAGCTTGTGGCAGTGGAAGCGATCCTACAATGGGAGGAAGCTTACTTAGAACCGTGGAAGTTGCTAAAAAAATGAGCATAAAAGGCAATATTCTACTTCTAACAACATCAGGAGGTAAGAAGGCAGCAAAAAAATATATACAGCCTGAATCATTTATTGAAATAAAAACAAATGTTAGCAAGTCCGATGGGGAAAAATTCCATTTATTAAAGCTATTTGTAAGTTATCTACTTCTGTTTATTAAGATCCCAAATGCTATTAGCAAAATACCACACGTTGATATTGTTTATCTAGACAGCGATGGTATTTGGGATATTATTCCAGGATTATTGTATAAGTTGCGGAACAAGAACGTAAAAATTATTTCAATGAATCACCACATAATATCTATAAGAAAAGACAATCTAGCAGGATATTATTCTTCAATCATAAATGTCATTCTTCAAAAAATAGGTCAATATCTAATTGCAAAAATTGCTGACGGAATATTCATACTTGATACTGATATGGGGGGGGAAATAAGTAGACTATATATAAAAATAGGGTACAGAGGTACTTTTTACAAAGTAAGAAATGGAATAGATTTCAAGTGCATCGAAAACATTCCAAAACAATCAATAAAATATGATGCTTGTTTTTTTGGATATTTAAGACCAAGTAAAGGCTTACATCAGATAGTTCCAATTTGGAAGAAAGTTGTTGCATTTAGCCCGCATGCAAAACTAGTAATCATTGGGGGAATGATGGAAAGCTACAAAAGAATACTACTTGAAGAAATCAAGAAGGAGAGTTTAACAGAGAATATTATTCTTACCAATTATTTGATAAACAAAAATGATGCAATTAAACTTGTTAAGTCATCTAAAATATGTATAAGTCCTAGTCAAGAAGAGGGGTGGGGAATAGCAATAATTGAATGTATGGCAGCTCAGCTGCCTTGTGTAGTATGGGATTTAAGTACTTTCAGTAGAATTCTAAACAAAGGGGTAATTAAAATTAAGAAATACGACAAAACAGCATTTTCAGATGAAATATTGCATCTCATAAAAAATGATGCAGAGAGAATAAGATTTGGAAAGGAAGCAAAGATAAGTGTGGAAAAATATGATTGGGCTAATATAGCAATGCAAGACTTTAAATACTATAATGAGGTTATATTATTATGAAAGCATGTTACTTTTTCTCTAACTACTATTTATCATATATTACTGGTCAAGCAGGTTTGATGAATAAAGTAGCACAAGAAACCGCAAAAAATTCAATCGATACTTACGTTATCTCAAACGGTTTGGAAAAAAAGGAATTCATGAATAACAATGTGCACTATGTTATTCATGAGGGTAAAGGAAATATAATTACATACATCAGAAATTTATTTCCAATCGTTTTTCAACTATCTCATATTAAGCCAGACATAATTAATACACACGGCGTTCTATATACACTATATATTTGGTTTATAAATAGACTTTATAATTATACTCACTATGTTACTATTTCAGAATCCCTAGATCAGTTTGGATCTTTCACTAGTCGTATATTTACTTACTGCATACATAGAACGAAACATATATTTGTTACTAGTAATTTTATAAAAAATCAATTAATTAATAATGGGGTTTCAAGTGATAAAATAACAATCATAAAAATTGGCTTAGATAAAAAATTTACCATATTTAAAAGCAAAGACGAAAGAAACTACATACTGTATTTCGGCGATGCAAACAAGGAGAGAGGTTTTGATAAGATTGTACAACTCTCCAAAATAATGCCAAATATGAAATTTTTGATATTACTCCGAAAGTATGAAAAAAATAACATTCTTATAAAATCGACTATAGAATCTCAGAACATTACGACTCTATATTATCCATATAGAAAGAGCTTAATTTCTATGATAAGCCAAGCCAAACTTATACTACTTCCGTTCCAATGGATGAGTGTAAGACCCCCAATTTCAATTATAGAAAGTATGGCACTTGGCAAGTGTACGTTAACTTCAAATATGAAAGGAAACGATGAAATAGTAAGTAATGGTGAAAATGGATATTTGTGTGATTTCAACAAAATTGAATCTGTTGTAAATCTTATTAATAATTTACATAAAAATAATCATCTTAGACTTAAAATAGGCAAGAGGGCAAAGAAAGATATACTTAAAATATACTCCAACACAGAGTATTCTAAAATCTTAAAAATATATAGTTCGATTTAATTCCATGTTAAAGCTATCAACTGCAGATTCAGAAATAAATGAGGCATGTAATAAAATATATAATAAAAATATCGTAGCGTCACTGTTACGTAATAATCCAAAAAAAACGTATATTGAACGTTTCGTAGAAGAAAATAGACTTGAATGTCTATTACCAACTCTGACTAATCCTCTTTACAAAAATGAATGTAGTAAATATATGAAAAACTTGATGAATGTTTTGGAAGTATTCAAAAAAATGGTAGGCAAAAAAAAATTTATAATAATAAAAACGCTTTCTTCATATCCACATATTACTAGTGATATTGATATTGTAATGGAAGAGAGAGAAGATGTTCTTGAAATATCAAAAAAAATTTCTTTTCTCAAACTACCTATTGAAGTTGATATTAATTCTGTAATATCCTGGACTCCGAGCCAAGAAATTAGTAAAAGATTTATATGGAATAACATTCAATATCATTATCTCGATGGAGAAAAGTACCTAGTTCCGAATCCTAATCTCGACACACTTATTCGTATTGGACATGTACCTTTTGAGCTAGCAGAAATTAGATTGGGCGAGCTGCTACATATATTTTCACAGATGTCAAAAATAGATATGTCAGCGTTGAAAGTTGAGGCGAAGAAAATGGGTTGGATAAACACCTTTAATAATATGGTCTTTATAATCAATTCTCTTTATAAAAGTCTCTACTCTGAAACAGGTAGATATATCTCGTTTCCTTACAAATTATCGTACCTGACACTTTTTAAAGCAATGGTAGAAAAAAAAGCTTGGTATAAAATATGGGGTGCTCGTTATATTATTAGAGACAGACTAGGTATATGAGTACAAAAGAAAATTTCTTGATAGTCTTATGCGGGATGGATGGAACTGGAAAAAGTACTCTTGCAAAAAAACTGGCTGAGTACTATGAAAATAGAAAATTCGCTGTCCATATTAAACATGCGCACACATATACCATTTCACCAAACAGCTTCGCAGTAAACGACTCAAACATAGATAAATACAAATGGTTTTTTTCCTTACTTGTTCCTTTTGCATATTTTGACAATCTATTCACCTATTGGTATAAATATAGGAAAGAATTTGTAGATAAAATATTGATTTGCGACCGATACTTTTATGATAAGGTTGCGCACCTGATATACTACGGAATTTGTAGCAAACCACTAGCCAAAATTTACCTTCGCTTACTACCCAAACCGAAATATGCTCTATTCCTAGATGCACCTCCAGAAAAAGCAAAGAATAGAAAAAAGGAACATAGTCTGAAAGAACTAACAAGGTATAGAGAAATTTATAGTTATATTGCTAGCACGATTAATGCGCCCATTATTAAAACTGATGTTTCCATTCAGAATTCATTTGAAGAAATTCTTTCATATGTTTCTCGATAGACTAAAAAAAAATAAGTCTACCGCTATATATATAGCGGTATTGTTTTTTATGTCACTATTTATTACCTTAATCAACCTAGGATTTAAAAAGGATTTCATAGGTGAGGATTCTGGTTTAATTTATTTTTTTCATAATGGTCTGTCAAAGTATGCATACTACACATGGGATAATATGTGGGCCCCTGGCAAGATTTCAATCACAACTTTGTTTGGATTCATTTGGACAAATATTTTACTTTGCTTACAGAGAATTGGATTAAGTTACTTTTTTATACAACGAATCCTTTTCTTTTCTTTTCTCTTCGTATCTTCCACTGGCATGTTTTATTTATTTAAGACATTAATACCGTTACATGGAAAAGTAAAAAATAGAGAAAGCCTCTATTTTGGTGCTTTTTGCTCAAGTTTACTTTACTTATTAAACCATTATGTTGGGTATATGATAGGTTTTCCCATTATTCCTTTTCATATAACGTATATGATACTACCTTGGTTACTACTGTATTTCATTAAAAATCTATATATAAAATCGAGTTTTACAGACACCCTTATATTTTCACTCCTTGTATTATTATTTATAGGTGGCAATCCTGCATCTACCCTGCTTTCGGCAATAATGTTAGCTGGATATTTTATATGCTTTTTTCGTGATTTCATAAAATCAACTGCACAGAAATATAAATTCATTATTATCTCCGCTAGCTTGGTATTATTGCTGTCACTTTTTTTAACGTTACCTATTATTATGATGGGGTCAAATCCATACGGAGGGGATACCTCACTGCTTGGAAATTACGTACAATCTTTCGAGTTTAACAGTATGCATACTTCCTTACTCAACTTGTTCATCTTGGGCGGTACTGTTGGATGGCCTAATTCCACGTTCTACACACTATATACTGCCAATCCCGTATACATTTTCTTGGGTTACATATTAACGTTAATAATATTCACCACTCTTATAAGCAAAAAGGATATGAAACTCAAACTATTCTTCTTGATTATTATAGTAATTTCATTCTTTTTCGCAAAAGGATTACACGAGCCTCTTTCTGGAATTAATGCCTTCTTGTACGACAAGATAGCACTTCTTAGAATTTATCGGGCAGTGTATAACAAATTTATGTTTCTTTCGGCATTTTCTTATTCGATACTTATAGGTATTTCTGGTTTTTATGTACATAGAATATTTTCACAACGTACAGGAAAAGGGAAGCACATAGTGCTTTTTCTTCCGATTATTATTGTCTTATATGGGCTACCGTTTTTTTTAGGCGGTATTATTCCAAACCTATTTTTAACTGAGCTTCCAAAAGAATATAAAAATCTCACGTCTCAAATTAGTGATAATTCTGATTATAAAATACTCAGTATACCTCCTACTCCTAATGGAGGAGGTCCACTTCTTAACTGGAAAAACGGAAATAAATACATTGGCCCTCAAATGGAAAGTTTTGTTTTAGGTAAGCCTGTTTTAGATTCATATTTTTTTATCAAAGAAGGTTTAAATGGCTTAGGCCCCAGCGACTCATGGACAACAAAAAAATTTATAAAAAGCTTTCCAAAAGTCCTTGAATACTCAAATATATTTAACATAAAATACGTATTTCTACATAAAGACTACTTGACAAGCTACAAATTCAACAAATCCGGAGACGCTTTAAAAATAGGCTCAAAGAATGATTATAAATCATATACCAGGATTCTAGAAGATA
Source organism: Candidatus Roizmanbacteria bacterium (assembly GCA_024654535.1). GTDB lineage: Bacteria > Patescibacteriota > Microgenomatia > UBA1406 > UBA1406 > JANLHL01. Next base: position 189,353 of record JANLHL010000016.1, read on the forward strand.
AGTATGGGTATGCAAAAGTTATATCTACAGAATTTTATGAACTATATAAAGTTCCAAACTTAAACTACTTAGATCATTTTTACATTCCTGAAAAAATTATATATTCAAAGGACCAAAAAAAGACATTATATAGTTTTAGGCAAAAAGAGAAAATAAATAGCTACGCGATAATTTCAAAAAATAAGTACATAGATAAAAAGACATCGTATTCTCCTGCCAGTTTATCTATAAACAAAATAAATCAAACGAAGTATATACTTAAAATAAAAAACGCAAAATCAAAACACTTAATTGTATTTTCGGAAAGCTACGACGTAAACTGGAAATTATATATACTGAATAAAGACAGTACGGATAATAGCTTCTTTAGTATATTTAGACAATCCGTAGATGAGTCAAGACATATACTTGCAAATGGATATGCAAATGCTTGGATTATTGATACGGATAATATATGTAACAATATAACTAAGTGTACTAAAAACAAGAATGGGAATTATGATTTCACTACGGTTGTTGAATTCGCTCCACAAAAGTATTTTCATTTAGGCTTACAGATAGGTTTGATGGCATTTATCTTAACTTCCAGTTATCTTTTCTATCTGAAGTTAGTTAAAAAAACATGACTAAATTACTAGTAACATTGTTTCGGTTAGTCAGTGCACAAATAAGGAAGTACAGAATATATTACTTACTTATCTGCATTTTATTATTACCCATATATTTTTTATCTCCAATAAAAATATATACAGTACTATTATTGATATTTCTATTTTGGTTTCTTTCAATAGCAAACTATCGTGTTGCGCATTATATTTCCTTTACTCCAGTATTACTATTTATTTCTCTTTGTCCAATTTTTCTTTTATTTGGGAATAGCGTTGCGGCAGAAAAATCCTCAATATTAGCGTATCTTTTATTGATCTCCGGACTTGTCTATTCGTTGACAATCCAATTATTTTATACTAATGAAATTATAGAATATGATGAACTTATAACAGAGTTTATGCGCAGTACTAAAGCACTAGTACCTATCAAAGCTGAATATAATAAACTCCAGAGAATTATTAGCAAAATTTTAAAAAAATTACTAAATACAAATCCACAAACCGCACTTGATTACATACTAAACTTGATGAAAATTATACTGTTACTGTCAGTAACAGTATTTGTTTTATCTTTTTCAGCAAATATAATTAGTGGGTTCATAAAATATGCACTTGTCATACAAAGAGCTGAACAAAAGAGAAATACCAGGCTATCACTTAATCCAAACATAGACAAAGTTGAGCCATATTTGGTATATTCTGGAAATAAAGTAATTATTTATGGAAAAAGATTTGGTTGGAAAGGAGGTGAAAATGTTTTACTTACAAAGGGAAATGAAACTATTATTACCGAACTTTGGACTGATACAAAAATAATTTTTACTGTCCCTTTGGGGTGGAAGCCGGGAAATATTCCGTTAGTTATTAGAAAGCAAATACATTGGGAAAGAAAAAATACTTATGCAGAGAGCAAAAAAGTGTCAATTAAATTATTGAAAAGTACTGGTAAAATTAATACAGATGACGACGCTTATTTTGAGCAACTCAAAACATTGTCACCTGAAACGTTAAAAATGAATGGCTATGAATAAAATACCACCACTATCAATAATCATTGCAACCTATGGGCGGGGAAAAGATGCATATGTTCTTGCCCAAAAATGCATAAATGCAGTACCAAATTGTGAAGTTATAATTGTTGAACAGCCAGTAGGTGATAGTTATTCGCTCCTAGAAAAATCAAGTGAAAATGTGTGTATAGTTCATCAAGAAAAAGCCAATCTACCCGCAGCACGAAATAGGGGAGTGCGTTTAGCGAAGTCAAACATTGTTCTTTTTTTAGATGATGATGTTCAGATATCAAAACAAGCGCTACAAGCGCATATAGATGCATACAAAAAAGACAATAAACTAGGTGGCGTTGCTGGGCGAGTACTGAATGAAAATGATCCAAAAGATTCACCCATAGCTCCAGTTGGCACAGCGAACAATTCGGGAACTATATTTCATCAAAACTTTTACAGTACGAAAAAACAAAACGTACAGTTTGTCTACGGATGTAACATGTCATTCAAAAAAACAGCAATAGAAAAGGCAGGTTACTTTGATGAAAAGTTTCCACCGCTTTTTGAAGAAATAGACTTATCAGCGCGAATTAGTAAAAACTCTCCAATACTTTTTGAGCCAGAAGCACTTGCTATACACTTAAAAAAACAGACTGGCGGCGTACGGCAAGATAGCTCGAAAGTGTTTACAATGTACTATCAGGCTTACGGGCGATTTGTTAAGAAACATGTTTCATATGTATTACTTTTTTATACAGTTCCTGTGGTAATTATGCGCGCTTTTCGGGAAAGCGGGAGTAGGGGAGTAATGGCATTTATAAACGGCTTATTGAACTAATACACAAACATCTGCGCATCACTCTGATTATTATTTCGTCGGCTATTTTTGTAACATCTCTTATTCTTCATTTCCACAATGCGCTTCTGTATATGCCAAACCATGGCTTTGACGGATCAGGGCATGTGTACTATGCGCAGTACATAGCACAACACGGCACACTACCCGATCCAAACCACTGGGAAACACATCAACCACCGCTGTACTATATAATAGGTGCAGCATTTATGCGCATGGGCGCAATGAACATAAAAGCCTTGCAATTTGTAAACCCACTTTTGTTTTTCATACTTGTGTACGTTTCTTTTTTAGGTCTGAAAAAAACCTTTGGCATGACTGCGCCAACATACATAGGTACACTTGCCGTAGTAGCACTGCCCATGTTAAATATCTTTCCCCCCATGGTAACGAACGAATTTTTAAATGCGCTTTTGATAACCGCAAGTTTCACAACAGCACTCTACATAGCACATGCAAAAAGTAAACAAGATTTTTGGCGACTGCTTATGCTTTGGATAGTTATTACAACGCTAGGGTTTTATACAAAGATAAGCATTTTCACGGCAATTCCATCACTCGTTGTTGCACTTTTTATACAAGCACGGGATAAAAAACCAATGTACTCTATGAAAAAATTCATCGTCTTCTGTATTCTGAGTATCAGCTTTGTATGTGCAATTGCATACCCGATTTATCTTCGCACTCCAAAAAATTCTCCGACCAATGTAGCAAATGTGGCATCTATAAAATCGCGAAGACCCCTAAGCTTCTACTATCGCATGGACTGGCTAGGACGCGTTGACATGTTCAACGCGCAATACTATTCTTTTATAGGAGGGAGCTGGAACAGCTTTTGGCAAGACGGTCACAACGCCATTACTCCTTTTGTTTCTTTTCATAAAAAAGTTCTTGTGTTATGGAGTCTTGGTTTTATTTTGTTTCCACTGTCGCTCTATGGATGGCATGTTCTGTGGAAAAAACATCGTACAGCCGCACTGGTGATAGGGAGCTACGGTGTAACTGCCTTGGTGATATATACGCTCTTCAATACACGGGGAAGCCACTACTCAGCTGTTCGCTTAACCTACGTTATGCCTATTGCAATTGTGTATGCGTTTGGTATTGCTGGTGCCGCGACACATAAGAAGCTTCGCTGGCTGCTAACAGTACTGCTGTTTATTCAATATGCGGTTATGGTAAGCCATTTTTGGATACAACCCTGGTGGCATGTAACAAGGTAGGAATAGGGAATATCCAATTTCAAATATCCAATATCCAATAAAATCAAAATGACCAAATTAAAATGTCCAAGAAAACTAATAATATAAAAGGTCATTGGAAAAGGGCAGAAGAGTAATTTTGTAGAGCATATGCGATAGTCTGTGTTTAAACTACATGTAAACTAAGAATCATGTATGACCTGGAATCGAGAACAACTACGCTTGGACAAAATATAGTCGCATTCGTAAAAAAGCTTCCACGTAATCAGATTACCGATTCATTACTGATACAACTTATTCGTGCAGGAACTAGTATTGGCGCAAACTACTGTGAAGCAGATGGCGCAATGACAAAGGCTGATTTTAAAAATAAGATAACAATCTGTCGCAAAGAAGCAAAGGAGACTCGCTACTGGCTACGCGTAGTATGTTCAACATATCCTGGTCTTGAGAATAAGACAGATCTCCTTATACAAGAAGTTAGAGAATTGATATTCATATTCTCCGCGATTCTTAAAAAGTAACTTTTTATTGGAAATTGGATATTGGATATTTATTGGGCTTTGGATATTGGATATTGGGTATTAACTTGATATTTGTCATTGGGATTTTGTCATTCAATTGCCATTTGTCATTTGAACTTGGACATTTATTAGATATTGGATATTGGCTTTGCCCGCCGAAGCTCGACGAAGCGAATCTCGCCTACGCACAAGGCATCGGCGAGCGAAGGCGGGATATTGGGGTTTCTCTATCTATCCCATAGTGTTATAATATCTCATGGCAACACCCGATAATGGCAGCGAACTCGTAACGCATCTCACAGATAAAGACTATATTCGATATGCACGCCATGAACTCGCATTGTTCGAAAAAGCAGCAATAGCTTTAAAAGGTAATCTAAATATCTTTGATCTGACGCATGCTACTACAGATCATGAGCTTGATGCAGCTTTGCTGTGTCATAGAGCAGCTGCTCGCTTTTTGCCGCCAGCAAGGAAAGGTGATGTATTTTTTGGAGAAGACTCGATAAATTTACTATCGTCAGAAATGTATACGACAGCTCAAATGTACAGATTACGTGGCTATCCATTTCCCATAGCAGGAAATATAGGGCTTATAGGTTCGGGAACAGCGATTCCAGAAGTTATTGGATTATCAAGACAAATTCAAGTTAGGGATCCATCCCTATTTCAGTTCGCTCTCAGTAATATCGCACAAGCATATAGGGATGCTCATCCTGCATACCTGTTTGACGAAAACTTTTTTAGAACGACTGATGAGGTTTCACAAACTGTTGGTTTAACCGCCACAACAAATAGAAGGCTCAATTTTTTTGCATTTGATCCTGGTCAATCTCAACAAACAGTGGGGGAACTAAGACGCAAATTTGCACCTGGCCAAAGAGTGGAATTTAAACGTGAAACGTTAAATTGGTTTCTCAATTCTCAAAAGTCAGGGTTTTCCGGCCTTGTTTGGAATAGAGCAGACCCAGCAGTACTTTTTAATGGAGAAAGTTTTGGTAGAAAAACAACTGGAATATTGTCTGTAAAGAATCCAACACCAGCGCTTTTTGGAGCGATATTTTCTGAAGAACTAATAACGGTAGATAGACTTGTGACTAATCTCATGCGAAAGCTACTTCCTGGTGGTGCCTGCTATATTACTGTTGGTCTGGGTAATCTTATAGATAGTGATGTCGAATATGATATGCGGAGGATTTTTACATCACTTTTAGTAGGTGCTGGTCAATCTAGTCAATATTGCAGTGTGGCAGAAATGTTTCCCATTACCAAAAATAACGAAATACGAAACCTCATGCCCCAGGCAAGTACATGGTGCGCATATCTACAAAAACCAAGCCGTCCTCCAAGAAAATAGTTCGACTTATCGCTCGTGTATTCTGATTAATATTTGATATTTGACATTGGGATTTGGACATTTATTTGATATTTGACATTTGAACTTTGACATTTGACATTTATTTGATATTGGTTATTGGATATTTAGTTTATAATTACCCTATGCACAAACGCTCCGCATTCATTATCACCCTCATATTTGGCCTTACCTCTGTCGCAAATATTGCTGCACAAATAGTCATTGCGCGCGTATTTGGTATTTCACTCGAACTCGATGCATTTTTAATCGCAGTAGCACTGCCAACGATGATAATAGCTGTTTCATACGCCAGTATAAACGATACATTCCTACCGCAATATAGCACAGCAAAGCACACAGACGAAGCACGCAAAGTTGCAGGTTCATGGGTACGCACAATAGCCGTACTAGCAGCAAGCTTGAGCTTGCTCTTCTTTCTTTTCCCACGTGAAATACTGACCCTCTTATTTTCGACAGTATCAGAGCAATCGTACCAGTACCTTCAGATACTTGCGCCTGCGTGTTTCTTTGGCATGCTGACGGCATTGTTTATGAGTATTAGCTACAGTCATAAGCATTTCTTACTACCTCCTCTCGTACAGCTTGTGGGGGCCACTATAAATATTGCCCTTATTTGGTTCTTATTCCCATATGTTGGAGGGCTTGCGCTCCCTTTTGCTTTTGTTGGCAACTATGTGCTCCAATTTCTCTTCGTTGTCAGTAACATACGCTATGCAAATTTAAAAGCAAGCCTCGTATCATTTCCTCAACTATTGCCGCTTTTTATACTTTTTGGCACGTATTTGCTCATGCGCACCGACACGCTGCTCTTACGATTCGCAAGCGTAGGCTTGGGTACAGGGGCTGTGAGCTTGGTAAACTACAGCGCGCGCATGATGAGCATGCCCAGCGGTCTTATAACCTCGGGTATAAAAGTTATTTTACTACCACTCTTGGCCGAAACAGTGCGCAATAACAATACGAGTCGCTTTTCTTCTCTCTATACAAAAGCAATACTTTTTGCACTACTACTGACAATTATTGCTGTCGTTACAATGGTAATCATCTCACTGCCGCTTCTTAAAATTCTCTTTGTCAGAGGTAAGTTTACCTTTGCTGACGCGATACAGGTGAATACTCTTATACCGTGGTTTATACCTGCAGCACTTGGCTGGGGACTCTTTGAAATTGCAAGCGCTCCTTTTTTTGCAGTGAAGAAGTATGTACCAGTTGCGCTTACCACTACATGCAGTTTTCTCATATCACTCGCAGTTATTTTTCTATTCAAGCAAACACTCGGTGTGTATACAGCAGCTCTCGCAACGGGGAGCTTATTGGGAGTCAATACCGTTTTGTTACTTGTGGTATGGCAGGTAAATAAGGGGAAATACATGGAGGAGAAGAATATCCAATATCAAATATCCAATGTCAAATAAATGACAAAGTTCAAGTGACAAATGGCAAATAAATAAGAAAATCCAAATGGCAAAAATAATCAAAAAATACCTACCTATAACCTTAATATTACTGGCTGCTACATTTCTGCGCTTTTATCGCTTGAAAGATTTTTTTCCGTACACCATCGATGAAGAATACTTGTCGCAACTTGCCTGGACAATTGTGCACGATTTCCATGTTATTTGGATCGGAGTGAGCGCAGGCAGTACAAACTTTTATTTAGGCCCTGGATATATATATGTCACCGCATTTCTCTTGTGGATAGGGAGGGGGAATCCACTCGCACTTGCATACTGGGTATCGTTTATTGGAGTTGCAACGGTTTTCAGCATGTGGTGGATAGTGAAAAAAGCTATAACACCGAAAGCCGCTCTTATCGCTTCATCGATCTATGGTTTTTCATACTTTATTGCTCTGTATGACCGCCATTTCTGGCCACCAATCGTAAGTTTCACACTACTGTGGATGGCGTATTTTTTATGGGAAGCGCGCAAGGATACACGCTGGCTTATACCATTTTTTTTCGTTCTTGGAGTAAGTTTACATTTGCATTTATCACTTTTCGTTTGCGCCCCTATCGCACTATGGGTAGTTCTACGAAATAGAAAACAACTACGTCTTAGCACGATACTACTATATGTCATAAGCTATGTACTGGCAGTAAGCCCGCTTATTGTCTATGATTTTGTCCACAATTTCGACAATCTGCGAGCACCTTTTTTAATGCTTTCTCATAGTTCAGGTGGTTCTCTCAACCTAGTCCCTCGACTTTCTACTATGTTGATTGTTGTGAGTAAAATAGTAGATCCAGCCACTTCAACCGTCTTTTTGGGAACGATACTTGTTCTGTTTTGTGCACTAGGAGTCTTTGCTCTTCGAAAAAAAATACCCAGCTTTATTGCACTTTCTCTAGCAACGTTCGGTTTGTTAACAGTACTTTTTTTCATCTACCCAGGGCGAGTTGAAGAATACTATCTTATCGGCACGTTTCCATTCATAGCAGTTCTTTTTTCCTATGTATTACAAAGCTTCGTTCCACAGAAACCACTCATCTTTTTGCTTAGCATATTTCTCGTCTCAAGTATTTTTATGCTCGCGACCACAAAACCTCTTTACAACGCTTACTCACAGAAAGAAAAAGTAATTGAAGCAATTAAAAAAATAACAAAAAATGAGCCTATACTTTTAAATACTAAAGGCCCTTACGTATTCGACGGAGGGTGGCATTTTCTCTTTACACAAGCAGGTATTCCGGTTACACAAGGATCCTCAAGCGAAATGTACAACTGGATATACACACAGTACTATACCCCTCCAACAAGAGCTGTCTACACAGTGATTCTAGAAAATAAAGATGGAGGAGTAAAGTATACGATAAACCCAAATATCCAATAACCAATATCCAATAAATGTCAAATGACAAAGTCCTAATGACAAACCCGCCTGCCCGCTTCGACGCGAGGCGAGCCGGCGAGGCAGGTAAAGTTCAAAATCCCAATATCAAAAATAGTCGTCATTGCGAGGAACCCGCCTAAGGCGGGGACGAAGCAATCTAATCTGGAGAGATTGCCACACTCAACTTCGTTTCGCTCGCAATGACAAGGTTATTGGGCATTGGAACTTTGTCATTTATTTGATATTGGATATTTGAACTTTGACATTAACAAGTTATTTGTTTTTCACAGCTTTTTTCAGTCTATGATAGACTAGTTTTATGACAATAACAGCCCTCGTTCCAGCACGCAAACAAGATGATACGTATTTAAAACAGTGTATCGAAAGCTTAAGCTGGTGCGATAGTATCGTAGTGTTGTGGATGGGCGGGGAAAAGCCACTATTTTTACAAAATAAAAAAATAGCTATTATTGAAAAAGCGTGGGAAGGAACACCATTTATTCGCGTACAAAAAGCTATAAACTGGGCTATTAAAAACGTTGAATCAGATTGGTTTCTAAGAGTCGATTCAGATGAAATAGTTACCCCCGAGTTAGCGAATGAAGTACAAAAAATAATACAACAAAACGATACGTTTGATGCATACGGAATTCCTCGAAAGCAATTTTTTTGGGGAGATTTTCTCAAAGGAGGGGACTGGGCATTTGACCGTTTAGTTCGATTATTCAAAAAGGGGAAAGCTCACTACAGTGAAAAAAATAGTGTTCACGAACAGTTCGCTGTGAACGGAAAGACAGGGTATATAAAAAATACACTACTTCATTATTCCCATCCGACACTCGCTGTAGCCGTAGAAAAATTTAATACATACACGAGCCTCGAAATAAAAAATATACATACTTCGGTAGTCAATGCATATGTGCACATGTTTTTTTTGCCACCATATATATTTTTACGATGGCTGCTGTGGCACCACGGCTACCGCGATGGTATGCGCGGAATCGTAGCCGCGTCGATGCGCGCATGGTACGAGTTTCTATTGTGGTCTAAATATATTGAGTCAAAAAAATTAGCGTAAGAACTGCTGAGCATCAATAGTGTAACTATCTACTCTTGGCGTATCTTTATACCCGTAGAGCACGGTTATTTTTTTTCCAGGAAAATAAAAATCCACAAAGTCTTGTCCGTGGAGTGTTGTCTCCAACTTTCTTGACCATCCCCACGCATCGGGTTTTCTATCTGGATCTTTAAAGTAAATACTTGAATGACGAGCACTATTTATTTTATGCGTATTCATATAGGATTCCACATTTCGCGATATTGAGCTCTCATACATATAGTTACTCGTTCGCTCATGAACACGCACTCCAAAAAAATTCCACGTTATATATAGGAGTATCAAGAATAGAGAGGCTATCCGCAATCGACTATTTTGCATGGCCTTCAAAAGAACATACGCTTGTATGAACGATACAAAAATAAGCGGCACTGTTAAACGTACCATCCACTTGTGGATAATAAGCACCGTCGGCGAAATAAATAGCAGAAAACTAAACAACAAAAATAACAACATTCGTATATTCATTTTTCTAACGAGTGTACGATACTGTGCTATTATCATGCCAATAAATGTTGCACTATACAGAAGTAAACTTCCCATATATATTTTTGCATCTGTGCTTTCAAAATATGCCCAGACCGCAGGTAGTGGAGGTCTCAAAATACTCGTAAAGTAATCTGGCAAAAAATTTGGTAAACCGACCGACCATAGGCTGTACCACATTGTATTATTCACTATCAATCGAGGATTCAGTTGTAACGCATATGTTTCTTCATGTATCACAACACTTGAGCTTCCTGATCTATAGAGAATAAGAGCTATAACGGAAAGTAAGATATACATTATATATACTTTTTTGCTGTGGTGACCAAATTGAGGTATTTTAAAAAAACTGCCAATGACCAAAAAAATTGGGAATAATACCGCGCTCTCTTTTGACAAAAGCGCACATACAAAAAATAGAAAACTTACTCTATAACTCTTATTAAGAAATGTATAAAAAGAAATGATGAGAAAGGTAAACGCAAATACTTCCTGTGCAGTACCCAGATAATAGAGTTGAAAAACATGGGTGAAATGTAAAGAATACAATAGTATTGCAAGATACGATAATGTACTACTACTTGTCATCTTAACTATCGCTTTATACAGAAAATATATTCCTATGAAAAAAAGTATAAAAACAAGAGCGTGTGCAAACAAAATAGACTCGTGAAAAATATGTGTGTAAAAATAGAATACCTCTGATGAGAGTGGACGATAAAAAAAAGTCTTTAGAGGGGAAAAAAAATCTATAAAACCTTGCATATTCGATATACGAGAAATTCTTAAAAAAAAGAAATCATCTTGAAAATAAAAAGTGTTAAATGCGTGAAAAAAAAATGCAAACACGAGAACGAACAAAAGAGAAAACTTTGCTCGTATCGATGACAATATTTTCATGAAGAGAAAGATGTTTTAAGAATTACCCACAAGGCATATAATCCGTCTTTCCAGCCAATTTTCTTTCCTTCTTCATACGTTCTGCCTTGGTACGATATGCCCACTTCATATATTTTTACTTTTTTTATCTTCGCAATTCTTCCCGTTATTTCTGGCTCAAATCCAAATCGTGAGCACGATAGCTTTGGTGCAATTTTGCGTATAAGTGTTCCTTTAAATACTTTATAACCGGTTTCCATATCGGTTAGATTAAGGTTAGTAAACATATTTGAAAACATTGTCAGTGCTACGTTGACTGTATAGTGCCAATAATATAGAACCCTGTGTGGTCTATTTGAAATAAATCGTGACCCAAAAACAACATCTGCTTGATAATCAAAAAATGGCTCCAAAAGAGTGGGGTAATCGTGTGGGTCATATTCAAGATCCGCGTCTTGCACAAGCACAATGTCTCCCGTGGTCTTTAGAATACCTGTTCGCAATGCCATACTTTTTCCCATATTCTTTGCATGCTCCACTATGATTATGCTTACAGTAGGGTATTTTTTCAGAAAAAGTTTAGGTACTTTTCGAATGACATTAACAGTTCCATCGGTCGAACCATCATCAATCACTACTATTTCTTTCAACATTCCTTTACTATCGGCCTGAACAACCCTTATGAGAGTTTCCAAAATATAATCATGTTCGTTATATACTGGGATAACTATTGATAGTATTCTCTGTTTGAGCATAGCAAAATTTTAGCACACAAATACGACTTATGTGCTAGGATTGCTATATGATAAAAAGTGCCGCAATTACTCGGCTATTTCTATTTACCCTTCTTACCGGGTTTTTACTTCGTATACTTTGGCTGTCTCATTTTCCTGTGTTTACCGATGAGGCTATATATGCACACTGGGCTCAAGGTCTTGTCAATGGAACACTCTCGCCATTTATTTCAATATCCGACGGTAAAACACCACTTTTTATTTGGGCAATAGCAGCAGTCGTTAAACTTGGCATTCCATACACGTTAGCAGGAAGAATACTATCGGCATGTGGATTCATTGGGACTGCACTCTTTATATATTTGCTATCAAAAAAAACTATGAAGGGTTTTTGGATTGTAGTTCCAACATTTCTCTATGCACTGTCACCCTTCACTCTTTTTTTTGAACGAATGGGCCTCATGGATTCGTTGCTTACTTTTTTTTCTACTGGCTTTCTGTATTTCACCTATCTGTTTTTAACCAAGAAAAATTCAATGTATAGAGTGCTTTTAGCGAGCTTATTTCTATCTCTTGCATTTATGACAAAACCTTCAGCTCTGCTTTTTGTCTATACCAGCACACTTATTCCGCTTCTATATATTTTTATAGACAAGAAGAAAGCTTTGTATTCGTTATTACTCGTAATACCAACATTGTTTATTTTGTTTTTACTATCTCGTTCAAGCGGATTCAGTGCTTACAGCTTTAAGAATATGGAGTTTACATACCCTCTGACAACAGACTGGCAGATACTCTTGAACAACCTCATTATGAATATCAAAACTTTAGCCCCTGCATTCGCACTCTATTTTTTACCAGTTCTTATTCTCTTTCCATTTGCTCTCTATTATCTAACAACTGAGAAACAGTATGAATTGCTCCTACAGATTCTTCTCTATATGCTCATTCCTGTTGGTATCGTCATGGTGTTTGGTCGTATAGTTTTTTCTCGCTATTTTCTTTCATTCGTTCCGTTAATCTTTTTTGCTCAAGGATACACACTTATGCATATATCCAACGCAAAAAACAGTTTGGTTAAAAGGGGACTACTCGGTATTAGCCTATTTGGAACACTACTATACTTTGCCTATGGATCGAGTATGACTTTGACAGACCCTTCTCATGCATTCTTATCCAAACAAGATCGATGGCAATACATAACCAGTACTGCGTCTGGTTTCGGGATGACAGAATCGATAGATTTTATTAAAAAAATGCAGACAGAAGCAACAATAGTCACTACTCAAGATTTTGGTAACTTACCATATATTTTTGATTTTGCATTTGAGCATGAACCCAAAATAACCATAAAAGGAACATGGACCCAAAACCCAAAAACAATACAATCTGAAATGAGCAATATAGATACCCCGTTATACGTTGTCTATAATCTACCTTTAAAAGATATGCCCAAATCTTCAACAACATTAAAACAGCTATTCGCATATACTCGGCCAGGAAATATAAGCGGGATACGTATATTTGAGCTTATTCGTTAGGGTGTAGCAACTCTATACACGGTTACATCTCTATTGCTAAATACAGAGTGCAAAAATGAATAGTGCGGTAATGTCCCGAGCTTTTTTTCATCCGATCCATAGACAACATACTCTATGTTATTGTTCTTCAAAAATTCAAATGCCTTAGCCTTTGTTTCACTACCAGAATAAAACGAACTAACGAGTATAAACTTTTCATAAAATTGAGGCGTCTGAATTATGTGACCAAAATATACTTTTGAACCAGTAAATGGAGGTATATGGCTTGACGTTACATAGGCAGCTAACACATTCGCAGGAGTTTTTTTTGAAAGAAAAGCGTACATATCACGCGTTGTATTTGGCTGATAATACCAAACATTCTCCTCCGGAATTTCATCAACCCTACGCTGGTATACAGACAGCGTCGACAGTGGAACTAAAAACAACAAGAATATGGTGACAATAGTTCTCGACATTCCCCATGTCTTTTTTTGCGAATATATAAAAATAAGGACACTTACAACAATCGGGAAGAAAAGTCCTCGTAAAAAAAATCTATTAATACCTAATGGTGCGAAGTTCAAAGCAATACTCGTGAGTACCCATAGATTGAGAAAAATATACCTACTATCTCGTAAAGCCTTTTTACTGAAAAGCTGGAGGATATACAAAACTCCAAGAATGCCATATCCGAATATAATATGAACTATGGTTACTTGACTCAACTGTTGTGTGGCAACAGACGCAAAGCCTGCATTTTTTAGCGACAGATAATAATAAATATCAACAACTCCCAATATTGCATAGCCAAATAAAAACAAAGCGACAGATATTTTATCTTTTTTCTGCAATAATATAAATATAAACCCAATAATGCCTATGCTCAGTAGGTAGTACGGATAGAAAATCATAAGAAAAAAAGATGATAATGCAAATAGAAATATACGTTTTCTGTTTGTTGTAAGCGACACAAACAGAGACACGAGCGAAGTAAGATATAGCATAGTGCCAATAGCCTCATGACCCCTTTGGATAGAACTATGAAAAGTAAAACTGGTTACAAACATATCGGCGGATCCAAATGCACCAGAAACTATCCAACCCATTCCTCCACCAAATAGTATGAGAAAAAAAGCGAGCAAACGTACCTTATACGATTGAATAAAATAACCAATCAGCCAGTATATTGCCATACACAGAAAAAAACCAGCTACAGTACTGACCACATGGAACAGTACGAATGGATCGACATGGGGAAAACTATACCCGACAAATGTATAAATTGGGTAGAGCAAAGCTCCTCTCGTAGCATCGACTGTATAAAAATTCTGCAACAATAAATGTCCCTGTTGCCCTGAGCGTATTGCCGTTACATAGACATTAATATCCCATGGATCAAAATACGCAGCCTTACCCATATACATAAATCCGGGGGGGGTTTTTAAATATGCTAAATAATCAGGAAAGTGTACATCGAACAACATAAAAAAGGCTATGAATAATGCAATGAATAAAGCGACGTAGCGCTTATGTTTTACGATTCCCAACCATGCGGATGATCTTTGTACCATAGGGTTAATGAATGAATACTTTGTTGAAGAGATCGTTTCGGACTCCAATTAAGAACCGTATGAGCTCGTGTTATATCCGCAACCATTTTGGCGTATTCACCTTCACGTGCAGTTGTTTTTTTTAGATCGAAATGAACATTTGTCTCCTTTTGTACAGCATTGACTATTTCAAGTACTGAGTTTCCCGTGCCCGTACCAAGATTAATTGTTACCGGCTTTCCATCGTGCATCAAATATTCAAGAGCTTGTATGTGTGCCTCGTTGAGATCAACGACATTTATATAATCACGGATAGGTGTTTTGTCTATCGTATCTACTGTAGGACATGTTAAATAAAATGGCTCTATTCCCAGTGCACCACGGACTGCATTTTGCACCAGTAAGACTGATGGTTTTTTTGAATCACCAATGACTCCATCGTCACTCGCGCCACACACATTAAAATAACGCAAAACAACATAAGTCAATCCTTTTGTTTGTGCATACCAATCAAGAATTTTTTCAACCATTTTTTTCGACTCTCCATAGGGGTTGGTTGGATTCGTTGGATGCATTTCATTTATCGGCAATTTCTGAGCCTCGCCATAAACAGCACAGGTCGACGAAAAAACAATTTTGCGTATATTGTGCTTGTTCAACTGCTCGATAAAGTTGAGCGATCCATAAGTATTGTTGTAAAAATACTTATGGGGATTTTTCATAGATTCATCGACCAAACACGATGCAGCATAATGAATGACTACATCTATTCCGCTCTCACGTCTTAATATTGAAGATAAATCGTCGTGCAAATCTGCCTCATAGTATGAAAGTTTGCTTTTCCCAAATTTCTTCTGCATGAATTCAAGAGGAGCTTTATACCCTGTTGTGAAATTATCCACTCCAACCACCCTATATCCCTTTTCAAGAAGTAAATAGGTAGCCACAGATCCAATATATCCACCGGCCCCAGTAACAAGAATTGTGCTCATTTTACTAGTATAGCATGTAAGAAAATCAAATATCCAATATCAAATGTCAAACCCGCCTGCCCGCTTCGACGCGCCTACGTCGACGCAGGCGCGAGGCGAGCCGGCGAGGCAGGTAAAGCTCCAAATCCCAACGCCAAAAACGATCGTCATTACGAGGTGGTAATTTAGTTTGTCGTTGCAAGGAGCGAAGTGACGAAGCAATCTTGTCAAAAGACAGGGGATTGCTTCGCTACGCTCGCAATGACAGGGTTATTGGACATTGGAGCTTTGTCATTTATTGGGTATTTGAACTTGGATATTGGATATTGGTTATTCTCAGCTGCGTTCTTACCGCGGTGGAGTTATATTAACGAATTTTGCAGATGGTAGTAGGCAGGTTTGTTCTTATACCGTTTTACTGTCAGACGAATTATTTCCTCCAAAAAGTCTCCATAGTTAAATCCCTCTATTTCAGCTACCTTAGGAATACAATCCATCGTATTTATTGATGGGTTCGGATTCAATTCAAGCACATATGGATTCCCAGCACTGTCAACCCTCACTTCCACTCTACCGTAATCATGACAATTGAGTATATTGTACGTATCCAAAGCTATTTCTGAAATCACTGTTAGCAACTTTTGGCTGACACTCTTGGGCGGTCTCTGGATAATTATTTTGCTATATTCAGATGCTGCTCTATTCCATTTTGCATCATATGCAAACACATGCCACATACCTTCTGGCATCTTAGTAAAAATAGAACGGGACAACGGCAACACACGCAAATCATCATCCTGACTTCCGATTATAGATACGTCATATTCGTCTCCTTCTATATATTCCTCTACCAAAGCAGGATTATGTAAACCGTTGATAACACGATCCATTTGCTCAAGAAGATCTTTTTTATTCGTTACAACAGAGTCATTGGTAATCCCAATAGAATTGTCAGAGTTTGCCGGTTTCACAATTAACGGATAACGTAAGTCTTCATTGATCTCATCATCAAGTGTATAAGCGTAATCCCAACGAGGTGTAGGAATATTGTGGAAATTCAAAAGTTTTTTCACCTTAATTTTATCGATACAGAGCGCAAGCGTGAGTGGATTAGAACCGGTATAGGGAACACGCATAATATCAAATATCGATGCTGCATGAGGCTCAAGTAGGCTTGAGTTATTTATTCTCTCGCAAACATTAAATACCAAATCTATATCAGATCGCATGAGATGAGAAAGAGTAGGGGAGAGCTTATTAAAATCTAAAAACTCTGTTACATAACCCCTACTTTGAAGTGCGTGCTCTATATTCTTGCCAACGTTCATAAGATCTTTCTCAACAGCATTATTCGACTCCTTTTCACTTTCATACACGTTGCAGGCAATGCCTATTTTGAGTTTTCGTATGTTGGCTACATCTAAACGCCTTAGGCGCTCAATTTTCTCACTACCTTGATGCTTCCCGAGTATTAACGCAGAAGAAAACTTATTTTTACGCTGCGTTTTTCCAAGTGTAGAAGTTGCTTTAAAAGGTGTCACCTCAATATCTATTACTTTCTCCACCTCTTCAATGGCTCGGTCAGCATCGGCATAAGTATCACCCTTTACCAAAACCCACCCTATGTAATCGTAACCATCGGGAGGGATGAGTATTTTATCACCGACCTGCTTTGAAACGAGAAAATCGACTACAGATGGATTGCTTTTTAGGCCTTCGAATCCACGCAGTTTAGTGATTACCCCCGAATCATCTGGAATAAAGAATTTCCCAACAATACACGAGTCGGTTTTTTTTACTGTATTATGTACGTGAACACCAAGAGCTATGTAGCACGCCGCTTGAATCAAATCAAAATCATGCACTTCTTTCACAGCTCTAAAGGTATAATCACCTCCCATACGAGAGGCAATTTCTATTATTTTTACTCCTTCTTCTGTAAGTTTTAGTTCTGCATGCGCCAAACTATTTCGGACTCCGAGTACGATGAGTGCGGACTCAACAGCATCTTCTATAGAGTCAATGTCTTCTTCATCTATGCGTGGTGGTAAATAGTCACCCGTCTCCATAAAGAAGGGAAGGCTCATAGCTGTTTTTTCATGAATACCAACCACATGAGGTATGCCATGCTGGATGTAACATTCAGCACTAAACTCCGGACCATCTATATAGCTTTGATACACAAACTTTCCCTCGTTATAAATATAAATAGGATCAAATTCTGGCGTACAGTTTTTTCTTATGTATGCGTACGCATTTTTGGCTTCATCAACATTGTTAACCCGAACAACAAATTGACTGAGCGATCCCCCGACCGGTTTAATTATTGCTGGGAATCCTATCTTATCTATTGCTACGGTAAGATCTTCTTCATTTGTGAGGAGATGCTCTCTGATGGCTGGTAATCCTGCACTATTCATAACCTCTTGCATAAGATACTTACTGCGGGTATTTCTCGCTGCTTCGAGTGAATTTCCAGTAAAACCAAACTTCGCACACACTTTAGCCAGAAGCTCGATACTATCTTCCCAAAAAGTTAGCGCGCCATCTATATGAACACTCGGATTTTCCGCTATAAAAGTTTCGATAGCAGAAAGTACATTAGCATGTCTATACGTATCTGCAATAATCCAATGATCTACATAGTAATTAGCCCAGTTTTTAACCTCATTGACAACGACGATTTTCAATCCAAGCTTCTTAATACGTTGATAAACAAAGCGTTTTTGAATGTACCCAGTATTGAGTATGAGGATTGTTTTCCCTCTAAGAGGATTTTTTATCATTGTATTTGTATGCATTGCAATTATAGGGTTGTTGCAGAAAAAGTCAATGCGAAATATACATAACTATCACGCCACGATAATCTTGGTATTGCGTAACGGCAAACTCTTTCATGGTATTAATCCCATAGATATCAGTGGTATAGGGGAAAACGATGAACGTCTTTGGTGCAGTTCGCTTCTGAAGTGTACGGATATCTTTCACCTGAATATCTGGCCTGTAATAGGTCAGTGCATCCATAGATGAAGGAACGCCATAGACAACCGTATGCGCTGGGATAGCCTGAGCAGCACTTTTCCAGTCTTCACGATGAAAGCGTGGAAAACATACGTACAGCCCTGAAAAAAATATAAATCCAAGCACAATGCCGTAGGCACTTTTCTTACCAGATATCCCACTTGCAAGAGAAATACTTATTGGAATGAGAAGGTATATAAATCGAAAATAAGACAGAAGTGGAGAAAAAAATGAAAATAGTATACCCAACAATAGTGGGATAGTACTTAATACCAGCAATTTCTTCTGTACTACAAATCCTTTTACTACCATAAACCATACTATTACTCCCCATATGCCACTTAGTAACCAATAGAACCACTTCGGTTCAAAACTTATCCTGCCCACGATAAACTTAAGCGGAATAAGTAGGATGTTTTTAATTGTCACAGTCCCCAACACACTGCTCCATGTGGAGACACTTGAAAGTGCAGTTCGGGAATGTATAAATTGGGAAATAGTAAGTGGTGAAAGCAACAGTACCATTATTACAGTGCACAATGACACAACAAACAGCGCTCTATATCTTCTACGTAATAGAAGAAGTAACAGTATGCCAGACATATAAAAGATAGATCCGTAAAACACTGCAAAACTCGCCGATAATAACAGGCCAAGATATATTTTTGTTTTCAGCTGTGGCATTCGCTCATCTGCAAAGAAATAATACGTTGCCATCGATAGCAAACATACTGCAAACATATACATGCGTGCTTCCTGACTGTAATAGACAATTAATGGGTTGAACAAAAATAACGCAGATGCCAATGGTGCCTTTTTTTTATCGACAACATACAGCGCTGTTTTATATATAAAATACCCAGCGACGAGAGAAAAAACAACCGAAGGTAATCGAAGCGCAATTTCAGAATAACCCGCAATTGTCGTCCATGTTTTCATAAACAAATAATACAATGGCGGATGAAAATCAAACGGTGCAAACTGTCGAACGAGCTCAACCAATGTATACTCTTTTACGACTCGAGCAGTTGTCGCCTCGTCCAGCCATACTGACTGATTAAGTCCGATAAGTCGAATAAAAAACGCGCTGAAGAAAAGAAGTTGGATACGGTATTTTGAAATCAATAAGATAAGGTACTGTTTCATTGCTCTATTGTTAAAATCAATTGCTCTTTTGTCATTGCGATCATTCCCTCCTGTCATTGCGAGCACAAGCGAAGCAATCTCATCACTTTTTACTTTTTATTTCCGATGTTACTATTGGAGTTTCGACTACTTTGTTGATAAAAGAGTGCACACCGGACCAAGTATTCATCCCGCTTCTCGGAACGAGAATATACTGCCCGTCATCGGAATATGTATCCTTCAATACATTATCGAGTGATAAAACTACTCTTTGTGTCGAATAATCTCTCATAGAAAAAAATTCTTTACCAAACTTCTGCATTTCTGTTAACGCTATATCAGTTTTAACGTGGTTACTTACTTCATCCAATAAAGGCAACAATTTTGGTACAGAACCGATAGCTAATGCTTTCTTTGCAACCGCTTCCATGAAGAGTTGTTGTCGTGCCGACCTTCCAAAATCGCTCCCATCTTGCAACGAATGACGTGAGCGTACAAATTTTAAAGCAGTTTCACCATTCATCGTTGTCAAACCTTTATCGAAGTGTAAATGTTCATATCGACAGGGAAAAGCCAACTCGGGCGATTCTGTTGCTATTTTTTCTAGTTCAGGCAAATCCTCTGGCTGTTTACCGCATAGATCCGTCTCTTTACCATCAACCGGATACTCATAATCATCAAAAGTCACGGCAACGTTGACGTCAATACCGCCAAGTAGGTCCACAACTTTAGTAAAACCATCAAAATCTATTGCTACATATCTATCAATAGAGAATCCTGTCACACTAGATAAGATTCGTTTCACGAGTTGGGCACCTGGCTGTTCAACTTTTGGAGCAAAAGCAACGTCGGGATAATTCTTTGTGTATAAACCCATTTGATAGACCGAGTTTATTTTAGAATAATAAGGCTTCTTCGATTTCGTCGGTACCTTTACCCACAGATCGCGGGGTATGGAAATAAGTTGAGCACTTTTTTCAAGCGTATTAACATGAACAATCATTATAGAGTCGGTGAGAAACGTCCCTTCGTGAACCCCACCGCCATACCCAAGTAACGCAATGCTGTATTCTGTTTTTTTTAGGGGCACTTGAGTAACGGTATTTGACGTATATACTTTTGAGTAAATTTTCACGACTCGCGAGAAGACAAAATAAACCAACATACCAATACAAATGGCAAGTACTATAGCCGTTTTTGATAGTAACCTATTTCCTGTCCTTGACGTATACATTGAGTATTTTATCGAGCTTACCACTAAAGGCTCGCTCCAAATCGACACGCATAACATTTGCCAGGGTCATAACCGCAAGTAAAACATCGGCAAACTCCTCATACATATTGAGCTTGCTGAATGCATTCAATTTTGATTTCCTTTGTAACGAAAGCGTAGCCAATATATCGTTTGATAATTCTCCGACCTCTTCTGAAAGTTTCACCGTTTTAACTAAGATATCTTTTTCTCGTTTCGTTAGCGTTGAAAAAGTAATACGCATATCTTTTTCTTTACTTTTCAATACGGTTTGCAATTCTCTCAGACTATATCCGCGTAAGGATTTTTCTTCAGCCATTTGATTTTTGAATGTTTTTGAGTCTTTTTAAATCTGCTTCAACCATTATTGAGACTAAAGATATAAAAGATGTCTTAGGTTTCCACTTGAGTACTGTATGTGCTTTATCAGCTCTACCTCTCAGCGCTGGTACTTCTGCTGGGCGTTTAAAGCGAGGATCTATCTTCACATACTTTTCCCAGTCGGTAATTCCTACAGTCTTAAAGGCTTCAATAACAAACTCTCTAACAGAATGTGTTTGTCCTGTAGCAACTATATAATCATCCGGCTTTTCCTGCTGCAACATTGCATACATTGCCTCAACATAGTCTCCGGCAAATCCCCAGTCACGTTTGCTCTCTAAATTTCCCAATCGAAGCTCCTTGGCCATCCCCAGTTTTATACGCGCAACACCATCTGCAATTTTTCGTGTTACAAACTGTATACCTCGGATAGGGGACTCGTGGTTGAATAATATTCCATTCGAAGCGTACATATTGTATGACTCGCGAAAATTTACTGTCATCCAATACGCGTATACTTTTGAAATACCATATGGGCTTCGTGGATGAAAAGGAGTATCTTCACCCTGAAAACCATCCGTGTGTGACAAACCATACATTTCGCTTGTTGATGCTTGATAAAAACGCGTTGATGGAGAAAAAAACTTAAGAGCCGTTAACAAACTCAGCACGCCAAGTGCATTTATTTCTGTTGTTACTTTCGCCTGATCCCATGAGTTACCAACAAATGACTGTGCAGCTAGATTATAGACCTCATTCGGATATATATTTTTTATAATACTTATGAGTGAAGCCTCGTCGGTCATATCACCTTCAACATACTCTATCTCGTTATGTATCCCAAGATACTCTATGTTGGAGTAGTCCGGTGTCGAATGCCTGCGGATCATACCGTACACTTTGTAGCCTTTTTCGAGCAACAATTTTGCTAAATAAGGTCCATCTTGACCCATGATTCCGGTAACTAATGCCGACTTACTCATACTATTCAAAATAAATTTGTAATGCTTTTAATACCTCCAACTCTTTTCTCAAAAACCGTGCCTGAAACGACTTAGGCAACGTACTCATCATAACAAGAGCATCTTTTCGCAAATCAGATGCATCACGTACTGATTCTACTATATTACCTACATTTAACCCAATTGTTTTGATTGTACCAAGTTTTGCCATACGAGCCAATTGCAATTGAGGATACAGACTGCGCACGTCGATGCGCGTAGATATCAATAAAGGCTCACGAGTCAATATACTAAGCACAAATCGGATGCAGTTCTTAATTGCAATTAAGCACAGGATACGCATAAATACTAACTTTGAAGCCCCGGTTCGTGGACGGGGAATTTTGAATACGTTGTACCAAAATAAGTGAAGAGGCCGCGGAAACCACGAGAGAGTTCGTTCAGAAACATCAATAAATGCAAGATCGTCACCCATAAATTCATACCCATCGACTATGCACGCATTCAGTGCAGATGTCGTTTTTCCTGCACCTCCATGACCTGCATAAGCCGTTACAATACCTTTTTTACTTATCGAAGAAGCGTGGAGTAAGTACTTTTTTGAAAAAACCATACAAATATAGAGTAGTGGCTCAAGTACATTCGTCTGTATAAAAGGGCCCACTGCATTCATATAGAAAGTGCTCAAAAAATGGCGCTTGATGTACAAACGTACCGGTTCTTTCCCATTTGATTTCGTATATGCTCCAAAGTCGAGCAAGTACTCAAACCAAAACAGCTTTTTGAAATGAACTCTTCTATAGACACAAAGTCTATCTTTTTGTTTTGCCGTTCCTAAAGAGTCAACAATAGCACAGACAATAAGTGGCATATTGTTTTCCTTTTTTTTGGCAAACCAATACTCTTTGTCAAAATAGCGAATGTACTCTTTCCAGTGGGAGGTTAGCGCTATTGCAACATTCAATTTCTGCCCACGGATAGGATTCATAAATTCGTAGTATCGTTTCATAGAAATTTAAATTTTTCCTTTTTCTCTTTTAATAATGTATTAATTCAATATATTCTTTGATCAACCGATCCCATCTATACCGTGCTAGTGTTATTCGCTTATTAGTCGTTGTATGTAAGCAACCACGCAGTATTGTAGCAAACTCATCAACATTTGCGGGATTTTTTATTAACTGTACCTGTTTTTTTATTGTATTCCATTCAGGAAGTAATTCTATATTCGTATCCCTGCTTGCAACTACGCCTGTCCCTGCAACTAGAGCTTCTAATAATACCACCGGTAAACCCTCAAAGTCACCTTTCGCTACCAAAGAGGGGAGTACCACATATCGAGTCTTGCCTAGTAAAACTTCTTTTTCGCGTGATTGAACAAACCCTACGTATTCTGCATTTTTTACTTGGGCGATGCGGCGTACATAGTGTTCATTCTGAGGCCCTCCAGCGATGGCGACTGTTGGAAACTGGCCGTGTTTATTCAAGTTAAGAAGTGCGTCGAGGAAAAAGTCGAGCCCTTTTTTAGCAACAAAGCGGCCAATAAAGGCAAAATCATAACGAATAGAACTGCCTATTGGCACTTCAATCGAGACACCCATCGGCATGGTATATACCTCGGGCTTTTTCGCTTTCATATTCAATACGATAGAATTAATCTCTTCAGTAAGTTTTGTATTAACACAAAAAATAATGTCTGCGCAGCTTACCAGCGCGCGTAGTATGACTAGGCCAAATAGGGGTATTTTTTTGAGCAACGCAACGTCTGAAGAGTGGTTATGAATAACAAATCGTAAACGCTTCGAGCTGTATAGCTTGTGAATCATTAGCACTATATATGCGCTTATTCCCTGCGGTACAAACCAATGTGCGTAGAGAGTATCTATGCGTTCAGTACGCAACAAATTTAAGATGGAGAATATTTGCGAAACAATATAAAAAGGAATAAGTGCGATGAGTAAAAAGTTTGCACGAATATTTGGCAAAAGAGCCGGGTAGGCAAGCTTTTCAAAAAACGTTGGAAACATATAACGGAAACGGTGCACCACAACGCCATCTATTATCTCAAATGTTTTTGCTCCTCTGTCGTGTGGCGCAAGGATATGGACGTTATCTGTGGGTTGAGCTTTCTTCCACGCCACTGCCTGTTCAAGTACAAACGGCGACTGTGTATCGTTCTTAAAGCGGGGAAAGGTAGAGGTAAGAAATAATATATTCATATATAAGTTGCATATTGAGCGAGAATATCTATTTTGAGCATATGTCGTGGGTCCCTTTGGGTGACGACGCGAAAAATAGATATCGAGCTCAAAGTTACAATACTAAAACTACTTACTCTGTTTTTTTGCATATATCTTCATAAAATACCAACTGATTCCAAAAACCACAATATCACGAATAAGCGTCAAGACCCTTTGTACGAGTGATAGTGAAAATCCTAGTATAAACGCTTTTTCTATATTTTCCAAAAAAATGCCGAGTAAATATTCGCGTATACCCAAACCCGACGGCGCTGGTAAAAATAGAAAACCACCAATCCAACTTATGACATAGCTTGCGCTTACGTACAAAAATTGACCGATAGTAAAGTGAACAGTATTATAAGCATAGAGAAGCAACGCAAAAGAAAAACCGGTGACAACCCAGAATGCTAGATTGTAGAAAGCTAGACGTACAAAAGATGAAATTGAATAGACATAGAAAAATGGGTAGCGACGCAATATATAAAACGAAAGAACGCCACCAATAACAACTACCAAACATGCCCATACATACGAAAGAGGAGTGGGCAGAAAAATTGCGACGAGCGGTGCAGCCATAAATGGACCAAAGAAAATAAGACCAAACACTATACGCCAAAACATCTCGACAAAAATAAGCTTTGTCGATCGCAGTAGTGAAGCTTGGCTATTTTTATTTAACATAACCACTGCGTCCAACTGATTCCATATGCCACCAGGTACATATTTCAAGAGTCCGTTGTGTGCCAAAATATACAATTGAGTAGGAGAATCTATTACAAGTTTGAGGCTTTTTACAAGAACCTCTCTGCTCTTATATTGAAACCAAAAGGACGGAAATAGCAAAAAAAGTGATAGGCCAAGCAACATTGGATTCTTTACGTTAAAAAAGCTGACGATACTATTTTTATTTGCATACAAAAAGTATGCTATAAAAGCCCACGTTACAATAAAAAAAACCGACTGGGCATATTTTAATACGCTCTTAAGCATATAAATAGTATACAGCCCTGGACCATATGGTGCAGGGAATATCCAATAGCAAATAAAGTCCCAATTCCCAATGTCAAAGGTCAAATGACAAATGTCAGAATTGGACATTGGAACTTTGTCATTTGTCATTCGTCATTCGTCATTCATTTGACATTGGATATTGGATATTGGAAACTTACCTGCGCAAGCAGGTTGGATACTTCTACCCTCCACATTCCTCTTGACAATACCTTGAGAGATGATCCATACTGTAATCTCTTGCAATTCTAGTAGTATAAATAGTAAAATATATAACTAATATGTATAAAGACGTTTTGAGAACCGTTATTTTCAGCATCCTCCTCCTTGCAAAAGCGAGGGCGGATGTTTGATGGTTTTCAAGACTTCCAGAAAATATCCGCCCGCTAGCCGGGCGGATTTTTTTATAAGTTAAAACAGGAATGGAGATGAATATATATGCCAGATATAGATACACAAACAGGTACTGAATATGTATTACCAGTAACAGTAGATACCGCAGTCATAGCAATAGGAACAGCTGCTACAGTATCTGCTGTAGAAGCGCAACGACTGTTATTAGAACAAGTCCATGCACAGTATGGTACCGATCCTAGACAAATAGCTGCAGCATTTCAAAATTCAGGAATGCAATAATTACTACACAAAATCAAAATGAGGCCACATTTGATCGGGTGTTAGTGGCCTCATTTTCGCTCTGTATGATAGAATATAGACAAGCACGATATCTGTCTTTATACAAGTAAAGAAGAAGTGCATCAATAATGTCAGTAGATAACTTAAGACGTCGCTTCACACACATATTTTTATCGGCAATGATCGCGCTGACCATATCTAGTTGCGTTGATAGGCAAAATTCATTAGACGAGGCCACTCCACCCTGCTTGCCCGTAGAATGGGTTCAATTGATCCCTCGGGGAGATTTTACATACATAGGTTCAGTAATAGTAATGAATAGTGGAGGTGAGCTTATTGTAGATCCAAATACACGAAATCAACCGACTGTAAAGGACGGGAATATAGTAATGACAACAAATGATGGGGTACAAGTTGCTGTTAATCCAGATAATAACTTGATGTTATTTAATCAAGGTCTTGCACACTATTTCATTTATCCCCAACAAGAACCATACGACTCTATCAGAGCTACTGTTATTAAAACATGTGATCAAGCAATTTAAATAAAAGCTTATTCGTTACTTTTATTCTTTATTTGTACATATTTTATGTACAAATAGTCTCTCTTCGTTAGTGCTTTCTATAGGATACACACATATATTGCGTATATTGTACGTTCACGTTACAATTGGTCGTATGAATACCTCACTTACCGTAATAACAGGCCCTATGTTTAGCGGGAAAAGCGAAGAGTTGGTACGACATCTGCGGCGATATGCCATTGCAAATATTCCAGCAAAAGTATTTAATCACGCTCTCGACATACGCTATGGCAAAAAAAAGATTATTTCACATTCGAAGGAATCGTGGGATTCAATTCCGATAAAAACAGGGGCACAAATACTTTCTCAAATAACGGCTGACACAAAAGTCGTTGTCATAGACGAGGTACAATTTTTTAACGAAGACGTTATTATGGTTATTTCCCATATGCTCTACCGTAACATAAATGTTATTGCTGCTGGACTCGATACCGACTTTCGCGGTGAACCTTTTGGCCCAATAGGATCGCTACTATGCATGGCAGAAAAGATCATAAAATTAAAGGCAGTCTGTAGCGTATGTCACGAATGGAACGCAACTCGTACGCAACGACTACTAAATAATGGGGAACCAGCACCCTACACTGATCCGCTCATAAAAGTGGGCGCACTCGATTCATACCAGGCTCGTTGTCATAGTCATCATGATCTTCCGGAAGCCCCATTCAATACTATTTTACAAAAAAAATGAAACGACTATTTTCATACATACCGTCAATCTCAACACTAGAAAGATACATACTCCCAAGCTTACTAATACTTTTTTTTATCCAATTTCACTACTATAAATTTTATGCTCAAAAATTCGGTGAAATTGCACACTACACAGATACGTCGAAACCAAATATGTACGAACAAATTCAAAACCAACACCAATACGCAGAGCTCTATCAGCTTGCCAACAAATATAGAAATACCAATGTTCAATTATTTCTTGTAACAACTCTCCAGGAAAGGGAATATCTCGATTATGTGACTACCTACTATCAAAATCAAAATAGTAATCAAAAAAAAACTCCCGTATACCTCACTGAATTAAAATTAATGACAAACTACTTCTTCTATCCGAGAGTAGTACGCAGTTATTCGCTTCGTCAATTTAAGAAACTAAAACCTATTCCCAATTCAATCGTCATAGCAGATCTAGATTTACGATATTCTTTACCGATACAATCCACACTTGTCCAGATACCGACTGGACCAAAGCAATATATTATGAATATTAAAAAAGTTCCAAAGCCATATTATTTATTTAATGTAACACAATGAGAGAGTGGATATTTATCGCTAGTTGTTTCATCCTTTTTCAATATGTCATAGGATATATTTTTTTATCTTTTCTGTGGAAAAATTACAAAATAAGTATGCTCATATATGTACCCATTGCGTGGGTTATCGGGAATGCCCTCAGTATACCGCTACTCTATTGTTTGGCTTTTTATAATTTACTCGGTTACATTACCCCCTTTACTGGCTTAGTTGTCTTCACGCTCTCATGTTTCGTAGCCATAGCCGTTACAGTATCTAACAAAAATGCCGTTCACATTTCTAAACGTCATATTGTACTACTGAGCGTGGTCTTGCTGTTTTTTTTCCCGCTCATAAAAAATAGTGTTTTTTCATTTCTCATAGAATGGGATGCTGTTGCTGAGTGGTTTATGAAGGCGCAGTCATTTTTCTATTCACCTGGAATTTGGGGAAATCAACTTTTTCAAAACAGTGCTTTTCTGTATACAGAGCGTTCATATCCCTTAGGAGGTTCTTTACTCATTTCTGTTTTTTACCGATTGGTCGGCTTTGTAAATGACCAAACAGTGCAGCTATACTTGCTTTTTTTCTACTTAAATAGCGTCATACTTGGACTCGGTTTTCTAAACGATAGAATTCGTAACATTTCTCTATTAAGCGTGCTACTTATAGTCCTTAGCTTTTTCATTAGTCCATTGTTTATCTTCTTCTCACACAATGGCTATATGGATATGGTTATTGCCAACGTATTCATAAGTGTAGTTGTGCTCTATATTTTTCTTCTCGAAGATAAAAAACAACGCATAGCCCAATACCTTATACCCATAACGCTCATCGCTGGTGCTGGAATGTTGATTAAAAACGAAGGAGTTCCTTTATTTATTCTGAGCATTATTTTTTCGTATCTCACCGCACTGTTCAAATACAAGAGAATGAAACCCGTAGCTATATCTGGAACTGTACTCATATATCCTCTTTTAGCTAAGACCATGTGGGAGTATTATAAATCGGCAAGTAATATCAATTATTATTTCAATCCTATCGGATTTGAAGATATCCGTAGTCGGACAACATTAATAGTCTCTCACTACTTAAATACACTGCAGTACACACCCACACAAGGCGTTACGCTTATACTTGCGTTCTTTTTACTCATTATTTTTACCACTATACTTATCGCTAAACGCCAATATATAACACTCTTACCCCAACTATTGCTTCTTTTACAGCTTGGGTCATACACATATTTTTATCTCGTTACATCACTCCCTCTCGATATACAATTACCCGCTTCATTTGATCGGCTTGTACTTCAGCTTCTGCCAGCGTTATTTGTGGTGTTGGTGTATCAGGGAGAAAAAGTAACAAAAATATTTTCTAATAAGCAGTTTGTATGATTTGTGAGTGATCACTACTCTCGTTTGCGGATAATCTAAGTTGGTTCGATCACGAACAAATTATAATAACTGCGAGTAATAATAACTTAATTCAATTGTTTACTTATTGATTTTTTCATTGAGCGCTTTGCTCAACGCTACGCTTTCCTGACTCATCCTAACAACCGAATCCCACATGAATAAATCATCTTGAGACATAGTTGAGTTACTTTCTAAACGAGAAATGAGCGTTTCGCAGAAAACTATTTGTCTATTCAAAGAATCTATGAGTGGATCAACTTCTTCACGCGAAAGGTAGTCGTATCCTTTTTCCCAACTTGTTCTGGCATCCTTGACTTGAGAAAGATACTTCTTCAGTACATCAATATCTAACTGTGCTTTTGCTTCAGGAACATCGATACTTTCGACCTGGCTTTGTGAACTGCTTTGTGAAGACGCAACCTGTGTAACATTTGGAATTGTGGTATCTTTCCCTTCGGCAATAAGGTTATTTACCAAGGGAGCGACCAAATGAGATGAAAGTGCGTTTCCCAAGCCTTCGAGTGGTCGAGGTAATTTTTCATTTGACCAGCTCTCTTTTGCAGTCACCACTCCAATGACACCGCATTTATTGACTAATGGACCGCCTGAATTGCCAGGATTCAAAGGTGCATCTGTTTGTATAAATTCAAGCCCACTTTCATAATGATTTATGCGCGAGAATATTCCTTTTGTAATCGTTGAGTCGCCACCAGGCTCATTGGGCCATCCTATGGCATATAGGCTTTCGGCTAGCGCAAGGGTCGATGAATCTTGCCATGTGCACGTTGGTATCAAACCTGATTGTGGTAATTTCAAAACAGCAATATCGAATGTAGGGGAGTAGTTCCATAAGCTCACTTTTTGCTTTTGGCCAGCTGTAATTATATAGAGACTGTGCGCACCTTCAATAACGTGTTTATTAGTAACCACAAACCCATCACGAATAGAAAACCCTGTTCCATGACCACCATCGTCGCGCAACACCATGACCGTGCATCGTTTTACTGTAGTAAGCATATTTTGCTCATTGCATGAAGACGTGTCTGTTTCTAGTATAGGCGCAGGTTTTTTTTGTGAAGATGAAGAAGTGGAATCTGAATTATGAATATTTTTGGGCAACAAAAATCGTATATCTAATCTTGCAATCATCAAACCCAAAATGACTGCAGCGATAATGAGCAATAGTGCTGTAATAAATTTCATAATGCAATTTTTTTTATTCTACTTCAACTTATCGCTTGTTGCAACAAGATCCTTTGTCGTTTCCATACTGGTGAAACTACTAAAATTTTCTGCTGCCTTATACAACGAGGCGGTAATACGTACCTGTTTCATCGACGCCATAATCGATAGAGTGAAAAATTCCACCACCAAATTCTTCCCTTGCCCATCTATGAAACTGCTGTTTCAAAACTTGTATCGCACCAGGTGTTAATTGATCGCTCCGCAACAAAACCCAGCCCTCTTCTGCACAATAAATCTCACTAATCTTACCTTGGACTGGTAACGGTAAATCTGGAGATGACATAGTGTACTATACCACACACTTGTCTGAGCTTGAGTGAATCTCACTATAATTATTTATTTCTGCAAAACTCCCTCGAGCAAAAGCCTCATGCGAGATGACGCTTTGGTCGCCTGAAATAATACCTGCTTATGATCGTGTTTTACAAACGCCAGATTAGTGACAAAAGACAAACCCAATACCCTCATGCGTAGTGATTTCGCCATGAGCACTTCTGGAACCGTGCTCATACCAACAACGTCAGCCCCTAAAAACTTCAGGGCCATTTTATCGGCAGGAGTTTCATAATGAGGACCGCGTACATAACTATACACGCCTTCGTGAAATGAAAAGTTATTTTCTACACATACTTCTTTTGCTTTTTTTGCAAGCTCAACATCAAAAACGCTGCTCATATCGACAAAATTCGCTCCGAAAAGAGGGTTGTAACTTCCCAGAAAAAGAGTGAGTAGGTCTGAAAGAATTATAATATCACCGACAGCATATTTTTCGTTTAAAGCGCCACTCGCAGACGTTATGATGAGTGTTTTAGCAGAAGCTTTTTGAAATAGTTTAATTGGAAGAGTAGCATCGATACCTGAATGACCTTCGTATGTATGAAAACGACCAGACATACACGCAACTTTTCTTCCACCAATATCGACTATAACTAAACGGCCCTCATGACCCGGAACGGTTGACGCAGCGCCAAACAAATCACTATAACCTATGTCAATGATTCGCGTTTTTCCATCGACTATAGAGTTCCAACCGCTGCCGAGCATAAGCACGGTATCTGGAAAGTGTGGTATAGCTTTTTTCAATATGGCGAACGACTTCTCAAGCGTAAACATAGGTGCATTGTAACAAAACTTGCGCAAGAGGTATACTCATACCATGACCCAAAAAACCTTTACTATGGCAGGCTTTACCATAGGATCGCTTTTAGGTTCATACATTCCAACACTTTTTGGCGCAGGTATGTTATCGTACACTTCTGTGCTCGTTAGCGGTGTAGGTGGTATCGCTGGGATATACATTGGTTATAAACTGGGCTCTAGCTTCGGAAACTAATACATACAACCTGATATACTGAAGCTCGCACATGAAAAACTTCATAAAAAAAGCGAAAGAAAAACTACACGCTGATTTACCCTTTCTCTCTATCCTTTTCATTTTTATTGTACTTTCATCATATCCAGTGTTCAAATCAGGATTTTTTCGCACTATAGATGATATTACCCCCGTAAGAATAGCGTATTTAACGAGGGAACTCATGCATATCGATTGGGTCAATCAATTTCCAGTACGTTTATCTGGCGAACTAGCTCATGGATTTGGGTATCCTCTTTACCTATTTTATGCACCGTTGACATACTATGCAGGCGCTGTCATAATGCTCATTTTGAAAGTAAATAGTATCATAGCAACAAAGGCAGTCTATGTTTTCCCCCTTATTGTAGGACCAGTACTATGCTACTGGGCGGCACGACAAATACTAAAGCCACTTCCTGCACTCGTTGTCGCTTGTCTATACACACTATTCCCATTCAGAGGATATGACTCATATATTCGGGGAGGCGTAGGAAAAGCATGGGCTATGGCATTTATACCTGGAGCGTTTGGTGGGATTTTCCTTTCACAGAAAAATAAACATAGTACAGATCGATCAAATGAATTAGGATTTTTGTTGTTCAGTTTGTTTCTAACTCTCGCAATAATTTCTCACAATATTAGCACCATACTTTTTATACCCCTTTTCTTTCTCTACGGCATCGTTTTCCTTCTTTCAAAAAAACAGTATTGGTTCTATTTTTTCCTCACCCTCGGCTTGTCTGCTTTTTTTTGGCTTCCTTCTGCGTTCTATCTTAATATAGTAAAAGTTAATTACTCAAATCAGAATACCGGCCAACTACTCAATTTCATAGAACCAGTCTCAAATTTATTTCGTGTTACAGTGCCCTATAGAGGCGATGATAGGTATTCTGTACTTTTTATTCTTTACTACCTTGTTGTATTTACCGCACTCACAATAAAAAAAGACGCACTATCTATTAAACAGAAAAGGGGTTTCATATTTTTTGCAGTCGTAAGCACTCTTGGATTTGTTGTACTCTTTAAACCTGCGCAAGGATTGTGGGAATTTACTTTGCCCATAACACGGCTTTTGCAGTTTCCATGGCGAATACTTATTATCCTTTCTTTTACCCTGCCACTTTCTTTAGGTTTTGTATTACAAAAAATATCCAGCCGAACGATACAAATCGTATTGGCATTTGTACTTATCATAACGAGCCTGTATCACTTAAGTGCATTCAAACCAAAAGAATACTCATTCTTTTTTGAATACAAAGCCGAAGACACGGGCCCGTGTGCAACCAGTTGGGGAGATGAGTATTTACCAATATGGGTAAAGGATTGCGTAAGTAATCCCTCTACCACAATCGCTTATTTCGACAATCAAAAAAATAGTATTTCCTCATCGCACGGTAATTCCACCAATATAACAGTAGTTACCGACTCAAAACAAAAAGCCACCCTTTTTGTAAATAAATATTATTTTCCCGGATGGAAAGCAACGGTAGACAACTCTCCCGTGAGTCTCGCGCACCCAAGAACAGTTCACGGCATTTTCTCATTGATAGTACCCAAAGGCAAACATACCACACATATTTTCTTCTCGAAAACGCCTATTATGCTTTTGGCAGATCTTGTCTCACTTTTTTCACTCGTATATTTTCTCTTTCGCCTCAAGGTTATTTCTAGACGAAAAATCAACCCCTAGATATTGAACACAGACACTTGAGAATAATTAATGGACTTGAAGCTCAAAACAGGATAGTAATTAGGGAGTAGGAGTTTGCATTGCTTCGATCTGACTATATACATCTCCAAGTTTTCTTGCTGCCTCAGTTGCAACTGCTCTATATTCCTCATCAACAGCTTTTGCTTGATCGGCTGTTAATGTTGCTGCAGGAGTTGGTGTTTCATACACTGGTACAGGTATTTTCGAATCGTTTGAATCGCACCCGCTCACAAACAACATAGCAAGTATCAAACTCGTTGCAATAGAATTTCTCATTGTGTGGTGTTCGTTACCAAAAGCAGAGAAGGGTGTATACTTCAAGATATCCATATCCTATAATATCATAAACCGAACAGTATGTCTACTTCATTGTGTTCTATTGTCAAAACAGGATCAATACAAATCTATAAACTAATCTTAGTTTGACATTTCGTGAGGGAGTGAAAAGACATGGATTCCGCTATCAGTTATCCATTCTTCACGTTCTCCAAAAAGCAACGCTGGATAATTTGGCTTAACTTCTTTAGCCAAACATAAATTGAAGCTTAAATCACCGGCGGCCAATCTCAAAGTGGCAGCTTGTGCAGTATCGGTGAAAGTTGCTTTAATTCCAGCTCTCTGTAATTGTTCGTATGAAAATGGATCACCTACCACCTCCCAACCTGTATTCATTGGAACGACTTTGTCTGGGAGAAAAATAAGAATTGGTGGGCTACTGTCACCACTTTGTATCCCTAATCGTCTTGCTATCTGATTATCTTGAGTTATCAAACTTCCATAAGATATGTCACCCATTACGTCCCGACGATTTAGAACATCGCGACTTACCGAGAGAGTTTCCACTACTGGCGAAACGTCCTCTGGCAAATGGAGTAACTTAACCTGACTTTCTAATCTTCCATTACCACCATTTGGTGTAGCGTAGATAAATTTATATTCAGTAGACCCGGCAGGTTGATTACTCTGCGATAAATAAGGATGGCGCGTACACAACTCTACAAAGTCAGGCATGATTAATTGACTTGATCCGCCAAGAGCGTCTGCGCCTATTTTCATTTCTGTAGTATGAAAATCAATATTCCTGCCTTCACGATTTCTATATCTAAAATATGAAATATCTCCTTCTGAACAAGAACTACAAACTCTTTGGTCTTGGTCTAAAATATTAAGTAGACTACGATCAAACTGAAGCGATGGGCGAGCAGCTTTCATAATATAATTTTCTCCATTTGAAAGAGGGGGTTGATTCAGATATCCTGTGTATATATCTACCTTACTCATGAATGTAATTCTACA
Organism: Candidatus Roizmanbacteria bacterium; assembly: GCA_024654535.1. GTDB lineage: Bacteria > Patescibacteriota > Microgenomatia > UBA1406 > UBA1406 > JANLHL01. Next base: position 224,441 of record JANLHL010000016.1, read on the forward strand.
ATAAATATATGTAATAGTCAAATACTATAGGAGTATATTTAGACGTACGCTTTTAATACCTTCTTGAATAAAGGGTATAGAAAGGAGACAAGAAGAGATTTACATATAACTACAGGATAAGTTATATATCACTTTTTGCAAAAATAAAGGGTTGCTGTTGTTTAAGTGATTATTAGTTCAATCCTTGTTAAGGTAGTGCCTCGTTTCGTTACTATAAAAGTGATATAATTTTATTATAATGTGGTCGATATTTGCTATAGTATCAGGATTATTTTACACCCTTCAAGGTCTTATTACTCGACATATACTCAAAGGAAATAAGAAAGATGCATGGGCTTTTTCTTTTTATTTTTCCGCAGTCGGGGTCTTCATTAGCTTGCCTTTCTTTCTTACAAACATCAGAGTCGCTCACACTTGGCCCTATTGGATAATGATGTTAGTTGTTGGATTATTAGTCGTGTTACAAAACTTACTTAATTTTAAATCGGCAAATCATCTCCCTGCTTCAATCAGTGGAGCAATGACAAAATTCAGATTAGTGTGGGTTTTTATTTTAGGAGTAATTATTTTAAAAGAGGCGTTAACTTGGCAAAAGACTTTCGGAACAGCGTTAGCCGTATTGGCGGGAATTATCATATTAAATAAAGCTAAAAAAAATCGGATCTATCAAAGGATTACTATTGGTTTTTTCGTCAACGATTTTTTATGCAATAGTTATTATTCTATACAAGTATCTTTTTCAAACCTTTAATTCTCAAAGTCTAACTTTCTTTATTTTTCTTTTTCCAATGTTAATCAATCTTTTAGTCATGCCTAATTCTATTAACAGAATAGTCACTTTAGCGAAAACTGATGGAAAATTTGTTTTTATAGCATGTGCTTTAGGTGGTTTTGCTAATTTAGCGATGAATTATGCTTTATCAATTGGTGAGGTTAGTCGAGTTCTTGTAATTATAGAGTCATTTTTGATAGTTACTTTAGTAGGTGAACATTTGGTACTCAAAGAGAAGAAAAATTTGGCAATAAAATTAGTGGCGGTGATTTTAGCTATAATGGGCGCTGTTTTAATTAGAATAGGGTAGCCGCATAGCTACTAATAGTAGCATCTTGTACACAAGTTACAAACTCAGAGTAATCGTAGACAGGACAAAATAACAATCGAAGTGCTCATTTACTATTAGGCCAGAAATATTTGTAAAACGTAGCGAAGTACGTATCTCCACAACAGGGGTGAATTATACCGATCAATGTTATACTATCCCCATGAACCTAAAAATCGGCATCGTGGGGTTGCCAAACGCAGGTAAATCTACCCTGTTTAATGCGCTCCTGAAGAAGAATACGGCTATGGCAGAAAATTACCCTTTCTGCACTATAGAGCCCAATACTGGCATAGTAAATGTGCCCGATGCACGGCTCAGCGTGTTGGCAAAGATAGTGAATACTACCCGCATTGTCCCCGCAACAGTAGAATTTGTCGATATAGCAGGACTTGTAAAAGGCGCTCACAAAGGTGAGGGGCTTGGGAACAAGTTTCTGTCGCACATAAGAGAGGTTAGCGCTATTTGCTATGTACTGCGATTTTTCGAAGATGATAATGTAGTACACGTGGCCAATCGCATCGATCCCGCAGACGATCTTGCCATCCTCGAAGATGAGCTCATGTTGGCTGACTTAGCAACACTTGAAAAATACAAGGCACCAAAAGGGAAACCTTCGAAAGAAGATACAATTCGTGCTGAGGCGGTACAGAAGCTCAAAAACGCGCTCAAAAAAGCTATTCCTGCTCGCCGCGTTACCCTAACGGAGGAAGAAGCCGCTCAAGCCAAGCAGCTTATGCTCCTTACTTTAAAACCTACCCTGTGCGTGGCAAATATGTCTGAAGCACAGTTTGGCAATAAAGAAACGCTCCTGCGAGAACTTACCACAAAGACAAATGCCCAGCCCATAGCCCTGAACGCACGCTTAGAAGCTGAGCTTATAGATGCGAGTACCGAGGAAAGAATAGAACTTTTGGCGTCGGTCGGTATAGAAAGCCCCGCACTGGAAAGCTTAAGCGCACAGGCGTACAAAACCCTCAATCTTATGTCATTTCTTACCGCAGGCGAGCTTGAAGCACGCGCATGGACTATACTACAAGGAACGTTTGCCCCTCAGGCAGCGGGTGTCATTCATTCTGATTTTGAACAGAAATTTATAAAAGCAGATATCGTGCAGTACACAGATTTTGTAAAGGAAAATGGGTGGTTGGGAAGCCGTCAAAAAGGATTAGTACACAGTATGGGGAAAGACTATATTATGCATGAAGGAGATGTTGTAGAATTCAAGATAGGCGTGTAAGATTAGATAAGACATGTCTTTTCATAAAGCCCCATCATCTCTAAAAAAACAGCACTTTTTGCTCATTGCACTGGTGTTCGTTTTGCTCGGTAGTATTATCATCGGTCTTCTTACCCTTAAGGAACGACTCAATGTTTCTCCGCGCGCAGAAGCAAACGGCATAGGTATAGCTTTCAACAACACTATCCCTGGTAGTGGTTCCATTTCCGATGGACAAACATGGAAGTGGACAACGGATGTTGCCTATAATAATTCGTGTACAAATACTACTCCGATACCAACACAAAATGGGGGAGGAAGTGGTGGAAATAATTCTTGTACCACTGGATCTGTAACGGCCGATTACGGCGTTTATTGGTGTTCGGGAAGCTCTGGCACAAAAGGGCAAGGTGTGCACCTTGTAGACAATAAATGGGCTTGTGATGGAAGCTCAAGCGACTTCAAACAAAAAATTGTGGAAGAGCAAAAAACCATAAGTACTGTACCGGGTGCAACAATGACACTTGAACATTCTGGCGTTACTTGTGGTCGTGTACAAATAGATCTTGGTTCAACGCAACAGGGAGCCGGAGTATACGGTGGCGATACGTACGACACAGGCGTCAGCTGTGCAGAAACGCCAACAAATACTCCCGCACCGACAAATACACCCGGTCCAGACGCTACCAATACACCAGTTCCCGATGCGACAAACACTCCTGTGCCTGAAGCTACGAACACACCCACGCCAGAAGAACCTACTGAGACGCCAGAACCTACCAACACGCCAGTACCTACGGCAACGCCAACACGTATTCCCACCGCAACACCCACGCTCATTCCCACAGCTACTCTTACACCGATACCACCAACCGCAACACCCGTACCACCCACACAAGGGCAGGGGAGTGAACCAGCAACACCAACTCAAACAGTTCTTGCGCAAGTAATTGCCACAAATACGCCAGGGATACCACGAACAGGGAATGTGCAAATAGGGGTAATAACAGGGGGAATAGTACTCTTGATAGCTGGAATTTTAGGAATGCTTATTTTGTAACCAATTCTTAGCCATCTGTTTTAAACGAATAAATATTATCTTTGGACTAGAGGAAGAAAAATAAGATTATCCAAAGCAGAAAAGTTTAACCCGTATTCTGGTTGTATATTCCCAAGAAAAGTATGACTCGAAATAACAACATGCGTTGCCCCGTCTGGTATTGCCTTACTTATTGTTTCACCTGGGTGAAGTATAAGACTACCTATAGAATAGGTATTAATATTTAAGAAAGATACATTATACGAAACTTCCGTGCTTTGAGATTCTTGCATTGAGAATTTTATTGTATTCGTTCCTTCTGGGATCGTATAATAGTCCTTATCAGCCGTTTCACTTATTCTTCCACCATACTCTGTACCAGCGTCTAGCGGAGTTGCGTTAGCATCAATTATCGTATCATTGTTGTCTCCTGATGATATGAATTCATTTCCATACACGACGTTTCCATCGCCATCAACTACTTGGACAAATCCCTCAAAACCAGAATATACTCTGTCTAATTTAGGTTTAAAAATAAATTCAGATCGAGTAGCATCGTCAGGATTTAATACTTCTCGTGCTTTAACGATAACGTCTTTACCCTGATATAACCAAGCGGTATAGCTTTTATCACCTTTGTTCGGAAAGACTACTGGAATAACTAATTCATACGGTTTTCCATATAAGTATGTATGATGAATTGGATCTTGAGGATTCATCGTTACTGCTGGTTCAGATGCATCTATCCACCGCGAATCATAATCAAGTTCAAATTTACCCTCAGAACCTTCAAGCTCCAAAGTTGCTGTATACGTCCCGCTCGTATTCAGTGTCGGCAATGTCACCGTAACGGTTCCGGCACTCTCTGGTGAGACTATAATATGTTGACTCAGAGCATCCGCAGCGATATTTGGCGATGTATCTGCGCTAATAGCAACATCAAAACCATCTTGCGCAAAATTTTGTACACGGATAGGTAATTGTGCTAAACCATTTTCTACTAAAATATTGCCAGCTGTTACTATATGAGCTGCATCATTGCTAACGGTATGTATTCTTGTGGTAGGAGCTATAGTACCGCCTATATTTATCGGGTGCTGGTCGAGCTGAGCCATGGGTATCTCATCGGATACACTTATAAAGTGTGGCAAAATATTCTGAAATGTTCCTCCTGTAGCGATAGCATTTGCAACAGATTCATTAAAGGTCAACTGTTCACCTTGTGTATTAAACCCTGGAAGTGTTGGAGTGAAAATTTCTAATGTAAAAAGACCTTGTGGATTTGCAACGCCTTTTTCTTCCAATGCTCTAACAATTTCATAATAGAGTGTCGTTTCACCTTTATCGGTATAGGGTGTTTCTTCTTTTGGTCCGGGAACCATTATAGATCCTGATTGGCACGACTCTATAATCATTGTGATAAGTGGCTTATCTATTGAGCCGGCGTGTAAATTATGCCACGCTAGTAGACCGTCTGCTATAGCCTTTCCAAAGTCAGCTATTTGCATTTTACTTTCTGATGTCAATGAAAATTGCCAATCTCCCGCTCCTTCTCCGTGGCCTATCGGATTTATTATGACATATCCTCCTGACTCTGCTATCAACTGTGTAATAAAGTCAGATGTTTTCCCAAAAGGGTCATCTCCAAATGGTTCTATACGTATGCCGTCTGTAGGAATTGATCCGACACCAATTTGGGTAACGTTTTGTGGTTGAAGCCCATCAGCAATAACTGCATCTGCGACCAATGCACCTAAGTGAGTAATCTGATTTTGATCTGGTCGACTACTTTGGCCTGTTGTAATTATAAGTTGAGGACTACCGGATAGGGGAGTCTCTGGCCCAATTATCAATGAAGCGGTGCTCAGCGGGTTTGCTGTTTCGGGTGATGATCCGGCTTGTGCGACCACACCACTTCCTGTAACTAAACTATTTAACAGCAAAGCCTGCACTAGCAGTTTTGATAGTGTTCGTCGTATCTTGCCATCTTTTCTTCTATGCCCAGCATGTGCTGATTCAATAGGTTTTGAATAGAATTCTGTCGTTGTCATTTATTACATTAACTTACAGTAATTATACCGAAATCGTACAGTAAAGTCAATTACTATAGGATATATAGTATCCACTATATGCGTATAAAAAAGTTGTTGATTACCACACAAGTAACCGCTACAAACACGCCAGGTATACCACGAACAGGAAATGTACAGACGGGAGTAATAAGAGGAATAGTACTGGTGATAGCAGGAATTTTGGGACTTTTAATATCATAGTAAACTTCAAAAATAATACGTTTGTTAGCTATAGAATATTGTGTCAGTCTGTTTAACCCTGGGGGTTGAACAGAAGGTTAGGCTATATTGTAAAATCGAGAAAAAAAGATTGAAAAAGAAGATTTATGAAGCACATAATACAAGAAGGCAACCCATAAAAAGAGTTAAGGCCAAGGACAATACCGAGTCTAGGAAATATGTTTCAACCATTGTCCCCAACCTTAACTCTTCTTCCTATCGAGCTACGCTCGGGAGAAAAATCATAAAGTCGCGTTCGACCATCAATCCCTTTGGATAGGCACGTTCGTGCCATCTGTCTGGAATGACAACAATATCATAGCTTTTGGTCTTCGCATAGTTAAATTGCAAGGCAGATGCCGTTGTAGACTTCTCTTCAGACAGAATCGCCTGACTGCAGATCCCGACTTTCTCCCAATCTGGGTACCACTGCCAAGCCATCGTAGCCAGACGAGGTCCAATGACCTCTATTTTCGGATCTTCCACCCAAATGTAACTGGGCGGAGTACCTCCGACGTTCTCTGGGCAAAACAGAACGTTAATACCTTGAGGAATCACCTGGACCAGGATGATTCCAGGAACCCATTCTCTCAGTACAAGCTGGTGATAAAAATTCATCCACTGACTAGTAGGCCCTTCCTCGGGAGAAGGCACGGCATCAATATCAAACTTTACATATTGTGTTAATCCCATAGGTATTCTGGCCGCCCACCCGCACAAAGTGCGGTCCCAGACCATCTGGAACGTTGTCGGGCTAAGCCCGTCCATCAGTAATTCCGGTTCATAGGCGACAATTTCTCCTTGAGGTTGCCCATCACCATCATAGCTGAAAACATAGTAATATCCACTTATCCTAAATCCATACCCTGCATCGCCGCAAAGCGGCTCCGCATAGGCGTTCTGGCTTGTGAACAGAAACTGACCGAGCATAACCAGAATGAGCAGAGAAACTGACAACTTCTTGGACATGGTTTTTCCTTTCTGTGATGTATGTCCTTGGCCTTTTAACGAACGATGTGTCTCTTTTCGCCAGCTAGCAGTTAGCGCTAGCCTTTAAATTGAGACATACTAATTGTACATATTAAATACGTATATGTCAAGTACTATAGGATATGAGAGTTCGTGGAAAGTTAAAAAAGAAAAGTATAAATTACAGATTAAAGCTTTAAATTCTAGTCAAATATAAGCTCTGTTCTATCTTTTTTATTTTTGCTCTTTTAATTTTATACTCTCTATGAGTTTTCTATTATAGGCTACAAGATCGGCTACAAAACCAAGTACCAGTACATTTAACCCAACACCAATTAAAATAGAGGAGATCACGAGCGATTGTATATGACCCTCTGATTTTCCCAGTAAAAGCGCAAAGTACAAATACCTACCCAACAACACAAGACCTATGATCGTTATAAACCCACCGAGTTTCGTAAGAAGCGCAAATGCACGATACAAGAGTACACTTCGAATTATCGTCGCTGCCGATTTGCCTATATGCGAACCAACACCTTTTATGAGCTTTGAAGTGCCGTGTGGCCGTTTCTTAAACGTCACCGGTACATTTATTACTGTTAAGCCTTTAAAATGTGCATCTATGAGCGTCTCGTGTGTGTAGGTATGGAGCGAAACAACGTTCAGCATGCTCGCACACTCGCGGCTGTGCGCGCGGAAACCCGAAGAGGCATCTTGTACCTTCATGCCGGTAAGCGCGCGTATCACAAAGCTTCCAGCTATATTGCCATACTTTTTGGCAAATGTCATATGTGCTAATTTCTCAACCTGCCTGTTACCAATAACTAAATCTGCTTTTCTCGCTAGAATAGGGGATATAAGACGCGGGATTTCTGCTTGGTCATACTGATTATCAGCATCGGTATTTACCAATATGTCTGCACCCAAAGAGAGCGCTTTCTCAAGTGCGTCACGAAACGTTACCGCTAAGCCTTTATTTACTGTGTGCGAAAATACATACTCTGCCCCAGCCCGTTTGGCCGCATTCGCTGTTCCATCGGTAGAACCGTCATCATAGACGAGTACTTCAACTTTGGAAATACCCGGTATTTTGCGCGGTATGCTCTTGACTACTTCAACAATAGATTTCTCTTCGTTATACGCAGGTATGGTAACAATAAGTTTCATAAGTATAGTGTAATTATAGCACGTAGCTAAATCTCGGTGCTATTTGCCAATGAGGGTATAAGGATGTCCAAGTTCAAATACCCAATATTTAGAAATGTCAAATGACCAAGTTCAAATGACAAATAAATGTCAAAATCCCAATATCAAAAATAGTCATCATTGCGAAGGAGAAACGACCGAAACAATCCTGTTTGAGAGATTGCTTCATACGTTCGTGAGAACTGAACGTATTCGCAATGACAAAATATTAATCTCGAGATGCAACCATTCTCCTATTGGACATTGGGATTTGGAACTTTATTTGAACTTTGACATTTGTCATTGGAATTTTATTGGATATTTGTCATTGGAGCTTTGACATTTTTTGGATATTGGCTTTGCCCGTCGTAGCTTTAGCAAAACCCGCTTTCTCTCTACGGGATTCAGCGAGGCGAAGGCGGGATATTGGGGTTTCTATTAGTATCCGTACGGACAATAGTACATTGTATCGCTCTTATCAAACGTAAATTCTTCCTCACATTGCCATGAAAGCTTCGGTACGTTTGGCGTACTCATGAGTATATTCTTCGGTTTTTGATTGGACGAAAACGATTGACACGTATGTATATATTGGTATGGCTGTAAAAAACTATAGATATAGTACACTTCGGCGCTCGCATTGCTATCATACCGGCACAATGGGGTGTACCGCGAGTTGTTTTCAAAATAACGTTGCCACTGCGCTATTTGATTTTCATAGCGGGGAATAACATATTTCGGCACTGCAACCGCAGAAGAAACGCTCATGTACCACTGCCATGAAAAAAACAAAATAAATGCCACAATTATCCATTGGCGCTTTTGCATACGAAAGAATATATATAGTATGCATAGGAAAACAATGAGTGGCACTATGTACCCAATACCGATTGTGTCTTTCTTGTCAGCTAGAAAGAAAATACCCATGGTATTGCCAAATTTATACGACTCCATATATAAGTATTTCCACACATAGAATACAAACAAAAAGAGAGGGAGTATCCAAACAAAAAGCGCATGTTTTTTTTCTCGCAAAAATGTAAGACCATCTTTCAATCCGTACACAAACATGAGTACCACTGCGGGGTCGAGGTATCGGGTGAAGATCCAGTACTGTTTATCATGTTGAGCTGTCTTGAGCATATGAAGCAGCGTTAGTGCAAATGAAGATAAAAATACAAACCACACAAATGTGCGAGCTATTATTTCAGACGTATCTTTTTTTTTGTACGCACGGTATGATCCCCATAAAAATACGAGGCCCAATACGCCGTATAGCTCTATCATAACTGCAGTGAACTGATTCAAGATTAATTTCAAACTCAATGGAGTAAATACACGCTTCAAGGAGCTTACATAGCCTTCTGTCTCATACAATGTTGTATGCAAAAACGTTCTCGATAAAAATGAGAAAAGCGCATAGGCAATAACTGCCGCAACCGCAAAATAACCATATTTTTTGATCCACTCACGCGGTTTTTTATAGTGAAGCGCGTATATACTTGCCATAGAGAGTACAAACGCAGGAAACAGTGTACGGCCAAAACTACGAATTTCCTGCAAAAAAACTATGAGTGCTGCCACAACAACACCAGAAAGAATCGCATTTTTAACTGTTTTTAAATCTTCTTTTATAAAGATTCGCAAACAAAATAATAAAAAAAACAGAAACAGAGTATACACCGTTTCAGACATGATGCTTCCCGAGTATAAAAAAAGGGGAGGGAAGAGGGAAGTGAGCACACCTATTGTACTGCTCGCAGTAAAAAGATATGCGAGTACTCCAATCAATGAAGACAGCGCCATAACAAGCAACAGAGCAGCACGATACTGTAGAAACGGATCATGAAACATGCCCACAACCGGCGCCAGTACAAACGACCATCCAGGTGGATATGCCTGGTCGCGGTACAAATGTGACATAACATCTCCTCGCAGTATTTGACGAGCGCCATCTAAATATATGTATTCGTCGTAAATTATCCAGGGGATACGAACAAAATGAAAAACTACCCACCGCGCAAGCATACCAAAGAGAAAAATGCCCAGTGCAATATACACGGTTCGCTTCATATCTACAAGTATAACAGACTGTATATTTCAAATCCGCTCCAGGAAGGGCGGTTTGGATATTGGACACCGTATATTCAACTCTTCCTGTATACTAAATTCATGCCGGTAAAAGATGCAATTCAGCAATTTCTCGACTATTGTGAACTCGATCGCAATTTATCACAAAAAACTATTCGCATGTACTCGTACTATCTCGAATTTTTTCACACGTGGCTTTCAAGCAACTTTGAAGATATAACCAAAGACATTGAACAACTCACCGATACACACGTGCGTAAATTTCGACTTTTTCTTGCACAACAATATAAAAATCCCTACAAAGGTATGCTGAAGCGTCAGTCTCAAAATTATTTTCTCATAGCGCTACGATCTATGCTTCGATATCTTGTCCGTGAAGAAATGAGTGTGCTTTCACCCGACAAAATTTTACTGGGTAAAGTACGCGATCGCGAGATAAAATTCCTCTCTCCTCAAGATCTTGAAAAATTGTGTACAACGCCAAATATTAAAACACAAACTGGTCTTCGAGATAAGGCAATAATAGAGGTTTTATTTTCAACAGGTCTTCGTGTAGCAGAGCTTGCAGGGCTTAATCGTGACCGGATAAATCTTGAAACACGTGAGTTTAACGTGATTGGTAAAGGGGGTCGGGCACGTGTGGTATTTCTATCCAAACGCGCAGCACTCTGGCTGGGCAATTATATTGCCAAACGCAAAGATGAAGCACCGGCAGTATTCATCCGATACAAAGGAAAAAAAGTAAAAACGCTTGAAGACATGCGCCTCTCCCCGCGCCACATAGAACGCATGGTAGAAAAATACCGGAGAGCTGCCGGCATCACGACTAGAATAACTCCCCATGTCCTTCGCCATTCGTTTGCCACCGATCTTCTTATGCATGGCGCTGATATAAGAAGTGTCCAAGAAATGTTAGGCCACAAAAATATTGCAACTACACAAATCTATACCCACGTCACCAACCCACACCTGCGCGATATCCACGAAAAATTCCATAGTGGAAACGAATAGTAGAAGTAGTAGCGTCTCATGCCAAACGTAATTTATGAGTGATCGCTACTCTCAGTTCGCGGATAATCCTAAGTTGGTTCGAACGCGAATTCATTATATTTAGCTTAAAAAAATTAAGCTCGATATGCATGACTACAGTATCCAAATGTATTTAGAGCGATCATTACTCTTTATCCCGATTACTTTCGGGATGGTTTGATCGCGACTAAATGCGTTTGGATACGAATGGATAATGAAATAAAAGTTTTTATATTATGTAAAGTAGACTTGACATTTTTTTTATTCCTCTGTAGTATGCACATACTGTGATAGCCGAAAAAATTAATACATCCAACGTGCAAAAAATACGTAAACAAAATAAATTGACTCAAGAGGAGCTTGCACAAAATATTGGTGTAACAAGACAAACTATAATTGCAATAGAGAAAGGCAATTACATGCCGAGCGTACTATTAGCACTTAAGATTGCACACTTTTTCAAAAAACCTGTTGATTACCTATTTGAATATACGACACATGCACAACAATAAAACAGAAATACTTTTAGCAAGCACCGTACTTGCATTACTTTTTTTGCTTACTGATCCATTTATGCTTTTTATGCCAAACACACTTCACATGATCATACTTGTCATTCTCGTTCTATTGTTCGGACTCTTTTCAATCTACATTTGGAAAGAAAAAGCTCGAGATGAACGTGAAGAGCTACATAGAAACATAGCTGGACGTTTTGCGTATTTGGCTGGAGCAGCAATACTACTTGTTGCAATAGTAGTGCAAAGTTTTCAGCATAGGCTTGATCCATGGCTCCTTGGAGCGCTTTCTGGCATGATCAGCGCAAAAATAATTGGAATCTTATATAGCAAGTATGCGCATTAATAATTAATAAACAAATGATGAAAAAATATATAGTGTACGGGTTATTGGTCGTAAGCGTTATAGCAGTAGGTATTTTTATAGTTCTTAACAACGCCAAGACTACCGCAATGAATAAAGATGCGGTTATGGAAAAACCGACAAGTGCGATTGCAAAAGATGAAAAAACAGCGTCTTCAGAAGCAATGATGGAAATAGGTACAGAAACGATGATGGATGACACAAAAGACACCTCAATGGAAAAGACCGATGACACAACGATGAAGAACGATGTAGAGGATATACAATATTCAGGTAAAATCTTAGCAGGTACAACAACGCCCTATATCGTCTTTAATCAGCCTGACTATACAAAGGCGAAGAAAGAAGGCAAAACTATACTGCTGAGTTTTTATGCAAATTGGTGCCCAATATGCCGAGCCGAAGCCCCAGAGCTAAATAAGGGTTTCGACATGCTTACGGCAGAAAATGTCGTCGCCTTTCGAGTCAACTTTAAAGATAGCGACACAGATAAAACTGAAGAATCACTAGCGAAGGAATTTAAAATTCCATACCAACATACCAAGGTAATAATTAAGAATGGTACTGTTGTATTAAAAGATGGAAACCAGTGGGATAGTACAACGCTTGTTGAAAATGTAACTGCGGCGCTACGATGACGCTTTTATTTTTTGCATTCCTTTCAGGACTCGTCACTATCCTTGCCCCATGCATTTGGCCCATTCTACCGGTCGTACTCTCTTCTTCTGCAACGGGAGGTAAACGAACACCTCTGGGTATTACACTGGGTATCATTGTGAGCTTTGGTGTACTTACCATTTCGCTTTCATACTTAGTATCTATACTCTCATTCGACCCAGATGTCCTGCGATACGGAGCGGTAATCATAATCTTTATAATGGGATTATCGCTTCTCATGCCGCCACTGTCTGCCTTACTTGAATCAACAGTTAGTAAAATAAGTGGAAAATTTCTAAGTCAAAAAAGCACACCAGCTCACGGATTTGGTAAAGGCTTCATAACAGGATTATCGTTGGGTGTCGTATGGACACCGTGTGCAGGCCCTATACTAGCCACTATAGCTGCGCTTGCCTCAACCCAGACATTCAGTGCTCAACTTTTTTTGGTAACTTTTTTCTACGTTATCGGCCTGGGCATACCGCTCTTTCTGTTTGCACTCGCAGGAAGAAGCATTCTCAAAATAACGGTAAAATTAAACCGATTTACCGGACGTGTGCAACAAGTGTTTGGTGCGATTATGATCATTACTGCGTTCCTCATACTTACTGGCTTCGATCGCGTACTACAGGCAAAGCTGCTCGACATATTTCCATCGTATTCAACTGCACTCACAAAACTCGAAAATAATTCCTCAGTACAAAAAGGACTTAACGAACTAAAACAAGACGATACCTCATCGCAGCGGTTCTCATTTGGTACACAGCAAAAATTAAAAGACTATGGTGAAGCTCCTGAATTTACCGGAATCACAAACTGGCTGAATGCCGACGGTAAGCCACTGACAATGAGTCAGTTGAAAGGAAAAGTTGTGCTTGTCGACTTCTGGACGTACACCTGTATAAATTGTATTCGTACACTACCACAGGTAAAGGAATGGTACGACAAATACCACGATAAGGGCCTTGTGATAGTCGGCGTGCATACACCTGAGTTCGAATTTGAAAAAAAGACCGAAAACGTAGAGAAAGCACTCGAACAATTTAAAATACAGTATCCGGTTGCCCAAGACAATAATTACACAACATGGAACGCGTACAACAATCTCTACTGGCCGGCAAAATATTTAATTGATGCAAAAGGACACATCCGTTACACGCACTTTGGAGAAGGGGAATATGATACAACAGAACAGGCTATTCGAACACTCCTTGAAGAAAAGGGGACCACTACCCTACCGCAACCCAAAAAAAGCGCCCCCGACGATACCCCACAAAATGCTCTCACACCAGAAACATATTTGGGAACGGCACGTTTGGAACGTTTTACTTCACATGAAAGCGCCATAGATGGCTCCAGAACATACACAAACACAGAAGCGATTCCCCTACATTCATTTGCCTATAGAGGACAATGGAAACTTTCTCCTGAATATGCTCAACCACAAAAAACAGCCTTACTCACGCTCCATTTCCGAGCGCAAAAGGTGTTTCTCGTTATGACTCCCCTCACTTCGAACCAAAAAATACGCGTTTTGCTCGATGGAAAGACTATCACTGCTGTAGATTCGGGACAAGACGTACACGACGGATATATACTCCTTGATACATCACGCCTCTACGAACTCGTGAAACTAAACGACGTACAGGAACATAGACTACAACTAGAATTTATAACATCAGACGTAGAAGTATTTGCATTTACGTTTGGCTAGAATTGTAATTATTGCTTATAGATCTCCCTTCGGTATTTCATTGCGGGCTCTTATCCCCATTACACGTGCCTCTGTATGTATCGCATAGACATATGAGGGCTAAATTACACCAGATACATATAGAAACACGTGGAGAATAGGGAATTCGTGCTTATGATTGGATAGTTTAGCCTGTCGTGATAGGCCATAGTACTATTTTTTATAGAAAAGTTGTTTAGAAATGTCATTTAAGGGCACTTATGTCATGGATAGAGGAATATGAACAAAATAAAAACGGATATGGCGCGAAATAATTGCGGAAAATACAAAGAAATAGTTCAGAACAAATACACATAGCCTCCTCCGCTACGTAGGCTATACGTCGTTAAAGATACATTTTACGACGTATGGTAGACTTCTCTTTTTGCGGGAATTTATAGCAAAATCACTTCTTTTGACTACAGATCTTTTAGGAGAATATATCATTACTCTTTCTATGATATAGGTACACAATTCCATGGGATATATTCAAAATTATGTAGAAATAATCGTAAAATAGACACTCCTCCGTATGGAGAGGTGTGGTAGTGCTTTACGGTCTCTAGCAAGCTTATGCGTTGTGTGCAAACATATTCTCTACACATCTGTTTTTCGTCCAGTTATCCACACTCTTATTTTCGTACGATCGTGAATATTATAGGATACTGCTATATTTACTATAGGACATTGTTCACGTCCGTGTACTTTCCCCTCTTCCCTCCTTCGTGCATTGGTCTATACGAGTTGTTCTAACAGTCTTTTTTTCTTTAAAATTGCATTGATAAAACTATAAATGCAATAAGAATACCGTACACAACGATATATTCTTTAATACGATTTAAATATACCGTGTCTTGTATAATCTCCTGAGCGACACCAATAAGGAAATAGGCCATTGCAACGTTCAAAATGGCGTATATAGTGGTTTTAAGGGGCAAGAAGCTCGCAAATATAATGCCAAACCCCAAAAGCACTGAAAGCAGCGTACTCATCTTGTACACTCTCTCCTCAAGTACAGACATTGGGTTTGCTATCCATAGGCTATGAAAAAAGAGTGGAAACGAAGCTAACATACCTATAAAAGATGCAAGTAGATAGTTCAAGCCAAATGAAAAAAGAATAGTAAACATGAGGAGTAGTATGAGGAGGATAATAAAGTTAGTTACTGAGTATGCGGCTCTGTAAAGAGCAAGCGTCTTCTCTACTCCCACGTTAAAGATGTTCTCGGAGAGAAGTATGGCATATAACATAATGCCGTACAGAACGACGAAAGGTATACGCGTTAACAATCGGACGGGTAAAAGATAGTAAAACAAGAGGGCAATAGCTGTAAGACTGAGGGGCAATATAAAAAGCTGTATCCACTCTATACCCTCTATATTCTCAAGTATGCCAATATATGTTACAAAATAAGCCAATAGCAAGAGAGGCAATATGTGAAATAGCGCCATGTGATAAGGTAGGTACGTTATCGCAAACAAATATATAGACAGGATTGCACACGATAGTGCAAAACGTTTTCGCTTCCCTATTTCTATAAGTATATTTCTGAACTTGTGTATCATTCGTGGAAAGTAAAATTCACAAATACATCTTGAACATCATCAAGCTCTTCTAGACTTTCGAGAATTCCACAGGCACGCTCGTAGTCATTTTCAGTAAGTGTTAATGGGCTCAAGGGTCTATATTCTACAGCAACAGATACTGGAATTTTCAATTCATCGGCGCTCCGTAGAGCCTCAGACATAGCTTCATACGCTATGACTAGTTCATATCCATCCTCCACTTTTTCTATATCGCTTGCAGTAACTACATCTGCTAAACGAAACGCACCATTCTCATCTACTGTACGAGCTGTAGTGAGAACTCCACATTTATTAAATAAGTACGAAATTGCCCCCTTCTCTCCTAGTTTTGATTGAGCTTTTGTAAATACAAGTCTCACTTCTCCCAACGTACGGTTTGTATTATCAGTTGCAACATGTATCAAAAAAGCACTTCCGCCTGGCCCAATTCCTTCATATATCGCCTCAATTAAAGACTCTTTTTGTGTGGATTTATCCAAAATTCTTTGTATATTTTCCTTGGGCAAATTAAATGCTTTAGCCTTTTCTATAGCTGTTCTCAAGTATGCGTTTAAATTTGGATCGACTACATTCCCACCCTCTTTAATGGCAAAAAGTATATCTTTGCTCGCGCGAGCAAACGCTTTCCCTTTTTGTTGATCAACCGATTCTTTTTTTCTTTTTATTGTTGCCCAGTGCGAATGTCCTGACATGAATTACAGTATACCACGAAAACATAAATCTCATTTATAAGCTTCATTATTAAGAATAGATTGACTTTTTTCTTGTTACCTTTATACTAGGCAGGTATGAATGACATTGCAACAGAAAAAGAAAAAGAGAAAGCAGTAGAACTCAGCCTAAACGGTAAGTTTGATGAAGCATCTATTATCCTCAGAAATGTATTGGAAAGAACCCCTGAAGATACCGATGCACTGCTTCAACTTGCACACTGCAATATGCAGAGCGGCAATTTAAAAGAAGCACAAAAACTTTATAAACTCGTAGTAAGACTAGAGCCCAATAACCTTCTCGCTCAAAAAAAATTATTAGTCATTACTTCCCTTCTTCAAAAGAATCTTCAAAAAGTAAAACGAAATTGTGGAAGGATCATACCGATAACATATCTTATTGAAGAGCCTGGCAAGGCCAAAATAGTACGGCTTTCTACAATTGGCAAAACAGAAGATATTTCTCGCCTGAACATAGGAGAAGAAGTTTTCCTTAAAATTAGAAAAAGAAAGATAGAAGTACGCGATGCAGACAGCAATTTTGTAGGCTACCTACCTGATGATATTTCAAAACGTCTAACGGAACTAATGAACGGTGAATGCAAATATGAAGCGTTCATATTTGTCGTCGATAAAAATGAATGCAAAATATTTGTCCGAGAAATTAAAAAAGCGCATGCTTTCTCCTCAGTCTCAAGCTTCCCTCTCGACGTTTCTTTACTTCACGAGGAAGAGGAAGAAGAAGAGGAAGAGGAAGATTCATTAGATCTAGATTCTGAAGACACTATTATTCATACCGAAGAAGATCTTACGAGCTCAGACAGAACAAAGAGAAAAAAAACAGAAGAGGAAGAGGAAGAAGAGGAAGAAGAAGCAGACTACAATGAATACGAAGAATAGTGCGTCGATTTTTTCCCTTTATGGAAAATGATTGAGCCTTTTACCGAATCACGCCTTAGTGCTTTGTGAATATTGCCCACACCACGTTCTCCATTATAATCTCTCAATGACCAAGCGGCTAAGATAATAGACGTAATAAAAATAACCCCAATAATAAACATTATCTATATATTGTACCAATTTTAGTATCGATATAAAAATCTATGATACCTCGAGAGTATGGGTCTGATTCATTCAGCTTTATAGAACAACCAAAATATCTCGCAAGAGAGCTAAATGTATTTTTGTGCTGAGATGCTCCAATGAGTATGCATGTATCGGGAGTGTGCTCGACCGTCTCTACATCTAATACCTTCATGCCTGCGCCCTCAATTATTCTCCCTATACGCGTACCTGCACTATAGAGTTCTTGAGTTGTGTAGACATTCACCGCACCGTCGCTAGATGGATATGTCCAATACAAAAAACCTTTCACTGTTAAATCTAGTTTTTCTGCACTGTAGCGCATCCCATTTTTTTTTGTCTGAACTAAACCAGTCGATCCATCAACAAATACTAATTTATCTTTCCGTGTCGCAAGGATGGAACGAAAAAAATACCAATCTATCAAATTCCTTGTCGAAATTTTGTATTGTCTTGATAATGGTGCCAAAAACGAACGCCTCTTTGTTAGAAACCACTCTATAAATGGATCTGATGATTCATCGATAATATCTGAATGAGTTGGCATAATTACGGCGTCAATGGGTGCTCCGACAAGCTCTTCAAAGGTATGACGAGCTATTACAAATCCTTTATGTTCAATTTCTTCCAAGAGTGGCACACTATTTAAACTATACCACCCATACCCTCCTGGTACCGTCACTTGAGCACTGGTATTGAAGTAGATAACATTCGCGATGCTTGTTTTTTTGTCATAGGAAAGGACAAAAGCATGTGGTGCAAGCACCGCAATACTTATTCGGTTACGAGAAGAGAAAAATAACGATTGTCGTACTGTTTGAATAACGCCTAGCAATAAGACAAAGGCTAAAATTAAAAATAGAGGTACATAAGAAAACTTCGAACTTCGCATATATTTATTATAGCCTATATGCGCCTAAAACCCGAGCTCTTCACTTACTTGCGCATTCTATACAGTACAGAGCAAAGGGATTGGATGAGAGTCTATCAGTATTGATTAATTGGTCACATTTTTTGCACATGCCATATTTTCCTTCATCTACTCGCTCAAGTGCCATATCGATTTCTTTTATTTTTCTCTCAAGTGCGCTTTTATTTGCCGTTGCGTGTTCATGTAAAATATCTTCGGTAGCATCAACAGTAACATCTGCGCTATTTGTCGTCGATTCTCTATCATGGTATGGATCTTCCTCGCTTATTTGCGAGAGTCTTTTTTCAGCATTTTTTTTCTCACTCAAAAAAAATGCTTTTATATCAGTTAACAATTCCTTTGGATACTGTTGTGTCTTCGCCATGAATTTTAAGTATATCAAATAAATTTATAATATCACTGTTTTTTCTTCATAAAGCAGAAGACAAGCTTTATTGAACTCAATACACATACAAACAGAAAAAACCATACTTCTACAGACGAAAAGATAATACGCAAACCAGGTCCTACCGATAAATTTGTAGTAAATTCTATAGCGCTAAACAGCACTAGCAATAGCGTAATTGTGCAACGGTGTGTAAGCTTATTCAACTGTTCTTTTTGGCGTATGTAGGGCAAAAAAAACAAGACGGTAACAAAGAGCAACAAACGTACAAACTCTTGCCAAAACGGATTATGGAGCATATTTAAAAACGAATAGACGGTAAAAAAAGTAAAAAAAGGTACAAAAAACAAATGGAGGACTTCAATAAAATTTTCTTTATATTTCTTTGTCAGAAGATACATACAGAGGAAAAATCCAAAAACTGTACCAAATAATGAAAATCCAGGGAAAATATAGACAATGAAAAAATTAAGTGGATTCAGAGCAAACGCAGGGTTTTCAGTAAAAAAGAATGTCAGTCGCCCCAAGGCCAAACCTGCACATAAAGATAAAAACAACATATCAAAAAATCTCTCTTCCTTAAATGAGCTTCTATGCAATTCTCTCCATAAAAAGAAAAGTGCAACAACAAACGAAATAGCAAGTAATATACCGTAGCCAAAAGTGTTAAGGAGAGGAAACGCCTTGGGAAAAAATTTAGATAATTGATTCATCTGTACCTATTGTATACTGCTTTGCACAAAATTTAAATGCTAGATTCAGTTTGTGTGTTAAAATGTGTTGACTGACAGCTGATAGCCAATAGCTAAAGGCTAATGTATGCCAGAGTGGCGGAACTGGTAGACGCGCACGGTTTAGGGCCGTGTGTCTTTATTGACGTGTGGGTTCAAGTCCCACCTCTGGCACAAGTCAAAATTAAGAGTTAAACGTGTACAATTGAGGACTACATGATGTATATACTTCTGTTCTTATTTTTTATCTCACTACTTTTCTTTGTTTTACCTTCGCTGTCGCCAGTCCCCTATTTTCCATCGAATCATAAAGATGCAAAACATATCATGGATTCTCTGGAAAGTACAAAGACAGACGTTGTGGTAGACCTTGGTGCTGGAGATGGCTGGGTAGTGTTTGCAGCTGCTGCACAGTCAAGAATACACACATCATATACTCGTTTTATCGCAGTAGAAATAAATCCCCTCTTATGTGCAGTGCTCTTCATACGTAGACTTTTTCACCCAAATAGAAAAAACATACAAATAGTACGAGCAGATCTATTTACTTTTCAGCTCAGTCAATACGTTTCAAAAAAAGAAAGCGTATGCATATATGTCTATATATCTCCTTGGATGCTGAAGCGGGCAATACAAAATATTCGCGTTCACATGCCCAAAGCACATATCGTGAGCTACATGTACCCGTTGCATGAAAAAGCAAAACGAGTATTGAACGGTGTTCATAAAACCTATACCTACTGATGACCCAAAATTCTATATACTAGCTATATGGTAGCTTTTGATATGTCTATATCTCAGTTAATTACGAGTGCTATGCCGCATAACACATTTATGGATATGTTTTTCAGCCTCTTTGCACTACGTGGCGCGCTTGCTTACCTTTGGGCACTGCCTGTCTTGTTTGTATTTACCTATGAAGAAGTACACCATCATATGTTTATAGTGCGCATGAGTATAGTGACTGTGACAAATTATGCACTATTTACACTACTTAAAATACTTATCGCTCGGCCGCGCCCCTTTCTTCAAGCAGGCACCGTTCTCTTTAATAAGCAACTTTCGCTAGCATGCCCAACCGATTTTTCATTTCCATCCGGCCACGCTACGATAGCTGTGGGAGTTGCGGTAGTTATGGCACAAACCGACAAAAAAAGACGCATGCTGTATTACGTATTGGCATTTCTTATATGTCTTTCACGGATATATCTGCAGTGTCACTATGTGGGTGACGTTATATCTGGAGCAATACTGGGGTATGTCGTAGCTATAATAGTATGCAAGTACGTACGTGTGCCGAAGAAAAAGAAAGTCTGATTTAGACAGTAAATTTTCCGTCTTTATATATTGTTTTTGTTGTCCCATTTCCGAGCGTTGCTGTGACCTCTCTGTTATGTGTTGCCATGATATCGCAGTGCTCTGGTGACTCATTATACCCAAGTTCGTGCAATTTCTTCGCCGTTAGAGTCTTAGGGTCCTTTGTATAGGTATCATGATATGACGTTCCCACTGCCAAGTGAGTATTTCCCCACTTGCCACCAAAGTTTTCATCGAACAGAGTATTTGCCATAAAATGATTTATACGAGAAAAGCGTATATCGGTCAGTGAGTACTCACCTATTTTATCGGCATTCTTCTGCGCTATAAGCGCTTTCAATAGAGATTCATTTTTAGACGCACGAGCTTTAATAACTCTCCCCTTTTCAAACGTTAAGTGAATGTCGCGGATAATATTGCCATAACGGTAGAGTGGATAATCAAAATAAATATGCCCCGTTGTACCGCGCCAATCTGGAGAAGTAAAGATTTCAAAACTTGGAATATTCCTACCGCCACCGCCCAACCATTTGCGGTCTTTACCCATCGTAATCCATAGATCGGTATCTTGCGCTACTATGTGTAATTTTTGAATATTCATATCGCTCAATGTTGTCCGTATTTTCTCTAAACCCTTAAAGACAGTGCGCCACTTCGCGAGTGGGTCTTCTGCATCGAGGAAACATGCTGATATTATTTGTTCCCAGTATTTTTCTAAGGAAATACCTGCCTGTTCTGCCATTCCTGGAGTGCCAAACAGCGCGAGTGTCCAAGTCATCTGACCTCTATCTTCTTTGTCAAACAGCCATTTGCGAACCAAGCTCGTATTTTTGTTTGATAACATTATTTTTTTAGGGTCAACATCTTTTAAGTAGAGAGGATCCCGTTCGGCTAAAAGTGCTATACGATGATCTACCGTATCAACAAATGATCGTATATATTTTTTTGGAAAAAACAGCAACTGCTCATTTGAACCATGTGTATACAGTTCTTTTGAAAATATATCGTCGGACATACGAACTATTGGGAAACCTCCACTTGAGAGTATCTGTGCATAGACTACATGTGCTAGTGGTAATGCAACGGTATCAAACTGCAGAGATACCACTTCACCTTTGTTTATACCTTTGCCACTGTTCAGAGCAAAATCAACAAGAACTTTTGCATAGTTTTTTAGGATTCGTTTATCCGGAATATACATGTGGAGAGTATACTAAAGTCAAGCAGAAATCCCAAGTTCAAATGACAGGAAAAAAGAAAGGATGATTTAAAGTTAGATATTGGATATTTGAGTTTTATCGGGTATTACTCTTATAGCTTCCCTCTTTAACCCTTCTGACAAGTGCCCGCAAAAATCCTATTCCTGTACCGCCAACAGATATATCATTCGTCACTATTGCCTTTTTAAACGTCGCCATATCTCGTACCCATGAGGGGAACAATGTATACACAAGGCCTATTTCGTCTAAAAAATGGGCATCACTGCCAGCAACTTCTGGTTTGTGCGCACGTAAACGATTTGCAATCCTAGTAGTCACATTGCCGATAGCATATGCGTGATATGCCTCGACAGCATCAAAGTCTTCTGTCCATATGGCATACGTACAGCCCATAGGCAGTTGGAAGGGGTGTGGCGCTATTGCAACACCGCCCTGTTTATGCGTACTTCGAAGTACCTCGCGAATAGATACGCCTTTTTTAAACGGCTTCGATATTCCATACGCCAATACGTCTCCACCCGTAGTTGAAACTTCGCAACCAGGAATAAATACCAAATCTAATTTACGAGCCCAAAAACGCGCCTCTTTTTGTGAATCGGTATTGTCGTGATCGGTAATAGAAAATATACGAATATTTTTTGCTTTACAGGTACGAACAATATTTTCTACCGTTCCGTTCGTACCTAGAAATATATCTTTCTCAGCTGAATGCAATGAATGCATATGAAGCTCTGCTTTATAGTGTCTCGTCACTTCGTTCATCAGTTTCATAAAATCTTAATTGTTCGCCTTGAAAAATAAAGTTTAATTCTCCTGTTGGACCATTACGATGTTTTGCTATATACAGCTTTATCGCTTTTTTACCATCTGGTAACATATCGTCGTCTTCATCTGCGCGGTACAAAAACATAACCACATCTGCATCTTGCTCAATAGAACCTGAATCTCGCAAATCAGACAGTTGTGGCCGCCCATCCCCTCCACGTTGCTCAACAGCACGCGAGAGCTGGGAAAGTGTGATAACGGGTATCTTCAGTTCACGTGCAATATTTTTCATCGCTTGCGACACAATAGATACTTCTTGTACACGTGAATCTATATTTCTACCTGGAACTGCAAGTTGCAAATAGTCGACAATAAGTATATCGATTTTGTGTTCCATGTGGATTTTACGTGCTTTTGTGCGCATTTCATTTACTGATAACGCAGGAGTATCGTCTATGAAGATTTGGGCTTCGGCTAAACGTCCCATGGCAGAGGTCAGTCTGTTCATTTCATCGCTGTCTAGCCTACCCGTTCGCAGCTTCCACGAATCAAGCTGCGCTTCCATAACCAACAACCTATCGACCAACTCTTCTTTACTCATTTCGAGTGAAAAAAAACCTACTTTCTTTTTTTCTTTCACCGCCAAATAATTGGCAATATTTAAGGCAAATGTCGTTTTTCCTATACTTGGACGTGCAGCAATAACTATCATATTAGAAGGGTTCATACCAGCCAGTTTGTTATCAAGTGCATGAAAACCTGTAGCAACACCACGCATGCCCTGTCCTCCCTTTACGACTTGCTCGAGCCGTTCAAAGCTCTCGGTAAGAATGTCGCGCAACGCTTGGAAATCACGTCTCGTATGTGATTGCGATAGTGCAAATAATTGCGCTTCAGCCTCATTTAAAAGTTCATTTACATCACCACCTTCATCAAATGCACTCTGTACCATACGCGAGCCCATAGAGATGATCTCACGCTTTATAGCAGCTGAGCGCACTATGAGTGCATAGTGCTCTATGTTCGCAGAGGTTGGTACCAAATCGATAAGACCAGTAATATATTCTTTACCACCTGCATCAGTAAACTGTTTTTGCTTTTTGAGCTGATCCTCAAGGGTAACTACATCGATCGGTTTTGCCTTATCAAATAAGCTCAGCATCGCTTCAAACACAAGTCTATTTTTCAAATCATAAAAATGTGCAGATTTAAGGATCTCTGAAACGAGGGAAATAGAAGAAGGATCTATAAGTACCGCGCCGAGAACTGATTGCTCAGATTCAATACTGTGCGGAGGAAGTTTATTGCTCCCATCCATATCTTAAATAAAGGTCACAACTTCACGTTCTTCTGGTATAGCCTCAGCAGCTAAAGTCAATACTTTTTCTGACTTGCGGTTCACCACGTCGGTTTGCTTCATAAATTCATCGAGTCCCATGACGGCACCAAATACTTTTGGATCATGCTTTTCGGTTTTGTAATGCATCGGTATGATTATCTCCGCACCTATGGCTTTGGACAATTTCTGTGCCTGATGTGCATCGATAGTATATACGCCTCCCACCGGGATCATGAGTACGTTCGTATCTTTCACAAGTTCCAAATCGTTATCTGATAGCTCGTGTCCAAGGTCACCGCAGTGCAATATCACCACACCGTCTATAACAAATTTAAACATTGTGTTTCTGCCTCGTTCACTTCCTTTTGCGTCATCATGAAAAGTTGAGTATCCATATATACGAACACCTTTCCGCTCATATTCACCAGGAACATCAAATACGATGGGGCTTCCCGAAACGCCTATAACAGCATCATGATCGGAATGATGGTGAGAGATAGTAACTGTATCGGCAGTAACTTTTGGAAAAGGAAAACCAACGCTTGCATCAAACGGGTCGACAACGACACTGGTTTTTGCATTTGAGAGAATAAAAGAAGAGTGGCCAAGATATTGGATTTTCATAAGTAACTGAAGTCTACCTTTTTTCTTCAGAAAAATCAATCGAGAGTGAATTGTAAAGCGGAGCGAGGTTCGCTCAAATTTTGGAACAAAATTTGAGCGGGTGAAGGGAATCGAACCCTCTTCTACTCCTTGGAAGGGAGTCATTCTACCGGTGAACTACACCCGCGCTTGTAAGTTATTAGTTTTCGACTATTATCGCAAAACTATAAACTACACAAATGAAATTGTATCATATAATTACCGTTTGAAAGGTTCTATCCCTAGAAATTGTTTTT
Organism: Candidatus Roizmanbacteria bacterium; assembly: GCA_024654535.1. Taxonomy (GTDB): domain Bacteria; phylum Patescibacteriota; class Microgenomatia; order UBA1406; family UBA1406; genus JANLHL01. The sequence goes on from JANLHL010000016.1 coordinate 249,598, forward strand.
TTGAAAGAGCGTAGTGAGCTGAAACATAAAAAAACACGTGTATAGATAGCGCAATCAAAAAACCTACCATTCCTATAGATTGTAAATGTGCAAATATAACACCACCAATAAGTGAAGAGGAGGTGGTAAATAATGCAAATTTTTTTCTTATAAAAAGAAAGAACGGTACGTGTACGGCAAAAAATGCGAGACCAAAAATAGTAGGAGCAAGCCCACAGGTTAATAAACCACCCAGAAAGCACACTTGTTGGAAGAGAATCTCAAAAAACTTTGGCAGTTGGTACCCTTGCCTTTCATGCTTGGTATAGTAATCGTTTTGATAGGTAATTGGTACAAGAATCCATAGTAAAAATAAAACTAAAACAACCGATATATAGGATAAAGACAGATTGTTAAAATATACCGAAAAGTGCTGTTGATACACAACATACAACAATATTAGTAGAAAGACGTAAAAAAGGGTGTGTTGCCAAGGATATTTATAAAAAGTAATTTTGTATTTCTCATACAGGTAAATGGGCAAACCCATTCCCCCAAACCAAAAAGCGAGCCACGTTATTATCCAGAAAACCATACGTCATGATATCATTTTACGGCAAAAACCTGTACCCTACCCCCAACTTCAGCAAAGCCAGTAGTAGATGATTTTGCATAAATTATTGACCCTTTACCATGGTGAATGATCAAGTTTTTTCCTAAATGCGCAGCCAGCTTCATTGAGCCAGACCCATTAGCTTCATCTTCCGGAATGCCCCAATCGTTCGCAAAGGTTCGCGCATGGATTGTACCTTCGTTTTTATCTATCCAAGACCATACCATAGTATGCTTTTTTAGCAACGCTTGTTCACGTGAAATTGTGTCGACTAATGTAGAGTTGGCAAGCTCTTCATAATTCCATGGCGGAAGTATAGATAAATCCCCCCTTACCCATGTTAGCTCGCTTTCTGATTTCACTACTATAATATTATTCATACTGACCATATGAGTTACTGGTAGCACGTATTCTTTGTGTAAAAAATGTGCCACCCCTACCAATGCATGACCGGCAAATGGTATCTGCCTCTTCGGAGAGAAAATGCTTATATTTCGCGCTTTTATATTGTTAATAAATACTACTTCACTAAATCCACTTTCCGATGCCATCCGTTGGCGCTCATCATTATTAAATACCCGAGTTTCATCAACAATTATTCCTACAGGATTACCATAACCACCAGATTCATTGGTAAAAACGTGCGCTATTTTCATGCTACTCATATCTCTATGGTAACAATATTTAGCTTAATGTTCACGATTGCCAAAAAAATTGTAGAATCGTACTAGACTAACAAAATTCCAATGTGTAGTAATTTATACAAATAATATGAATACACAGCTACGCAAACTATATGAAGACGATATTGCTGACAGAAATAGTAAAATAGCAGACGAAATATTGAACGAAAACGATAGGCAAAGAATCGTTCAAGTAGAGAATATTCTCAGCCACGAGCACGATTTATCGGCTCTAGACTATCATCATGCCGCTCTCATTTTCCAACATGGCGAAAAACTTGCGCATTACAAACAAGCTCACATACTTGCTATAAAAGCTGTTGAATTAGGAGATGATTCTGCACGTTGGCTTGCTGCAGCATCATTAGACAGATCGCTTTTGATGGAAGGTAAAGCCCAAAAGTATGGGACTCAGTTTAAACTCAATGATCAAAACGAATGGGAGCTAGCTCAACCGATAGACCCTAACGTTACTGACAAAGAAAGAGCAAAATGGAACGTCCCGCCCTTAAAAAATGCTCTGAAAGTGTACAGGCAAAAATATACTATTAGAGTATGCTTAAAGTAATTACTTTATTAGTTTTATTCTTTGTACTTATGACAACACCAACAAAAATTATTGCAAAAGAAAAAACGATCCTCTTTATTCACCACTCAACTGGTGGCAACCTAATTAAAGAAGGTAAGCTTCGTTCAGAAATAAAAAAAATAGATCCGTCTTTACAACTTTGGGACCATAATTATAATCTCTCACCCATCTTTACAAAACTACTTGCACACAACACACATTTGCGAGGTTTGTCAGATAATAACGGCACAGTTACAGGAAAAGATTATACTATCGTTCTGAGCAACAATAGCCCAAAAGAATACGCTGATATTTTTTCTCGAAATCCGAAAGATCCCACACTCAAAGCCATTCTTAATTATGATGTTATTGCTTTCAAAAATTGCTATCCAACAACTAAAATCGTGTCTGATAAACAACTAGCCGAAGATAAGCGCTTCTATATATCGATAAGAAATAGCCTGAAAAAATACCCAAAAAAACAATTTATTCTCTTTACTCCACCCCCAGTACGTAAAGAGGTAACGAATACACAAAACGCCAAGAGAGCAAAACTGTTGGTACACTGGCTACGGTCTAAAGAGTTTGCTCAAAATGTGCCAAATATTCACATATTCGACTTCTTTAGTCTACTTGCAAATAATAACGGTTTCTTAAAACAGGAATATACCCGTTTGCTTCCGTGGGACTCTCATCCAAATGTACATGCCAATAAAACAGTGGCTCCCCTATTGGCTACATATCTTTTTTCAGTAGCGAGCAGTAAATAATAATCTTCAAGAACCACTCTAAACATCTGAGCGCTTTTATAGCTATAATGGATCAATGGAAAAGAGAAAAAAATTGCTGAACACATTTGGCATTATTTTGCTGTTTCTTCTCCCTGCATTTCTCTTCCAGTGGGCCTATCAATCTGAAATACTCTCGGATATTGTGAAAGCAGTTCAGTCACACATAGCTCTCTACTTATTTATACTCACTCTACTCAAAGGCTTTAGCATAGTCTATCCGCCAATGCCGGGAGTGGTTTTTACCATTGCGTCAATACCGCTTGTTGGCTGGAAACTCGCCTACAGTGCAGATATTTTGGGTAGCTACTTTGGCGCTACCGTATCTTATTTTTTAGGAAAAAAGTACGGCTACACAATTCTTGAAAAAGTTATTGGGAGCGCGCTTGCAGATAAAATAATTTCTATAAAATTAAAGCAAAAAAACCAAGTAGAAGCGGCTATATTTTTGCGCTTTGCAGCAGGTGGGCTTATATCAGACGGCCTTGCATGGGGAGCAAGCTTGATAGGGTTCAAATACATGTCATTTATTACAGGGTATCTCGTATCCCACATCCTTACTACTCTACCTGTCTTTTATCTCATATCTATTTCTATATCGTACCAGTCATGGGCTATCGGAGGTGTTGGTGTGGTTTTCGCTTGGCTGATTTTGTATAGATTTAAAGGTAGGTATTTCGAATAAAACTATTTAAAACGCTTCGGTAAAGCCTATTATTAGCCTCATTTTGATAGATTGCAGTTTAATTAAACTGCACTTGAAAGTTATACATGCCCATCGAACAAAGTGCCTGTAGCGTTGATCCTTTTTTCTGAGCAGGTACTTTTATTTTTGTTTCCCCTGTTGGAGGAAGGATTGTTCGATAACCCAAACTGGGTATAGTGAGAGAAGCTGAACAGTCAAAAGTGCCCTCTGTACTTACTAGCAAAATTGTATCTATATTTGCTTTTGCGCTGGTAATACTTGGCGAATATCCACCTTTTGCACGTATCTCTACCACTTGTTTACCTTTTTCCATTCTCACATTATTTTTTGCTTGAGTGACGACACTCTTTTCGCTAGGATTTTTACTAACTACAGCAGCTAGTATCAAAATAACTACACCAAAAGCGATAGCTGGTATTATAAATGTCTTCATTTAAAAATTTAAAATTGGTTTTATGATGCCTGCTGCGACAAGCGCATTTAATAAGTTGAGAATACCAAAAAATATCACTATTATTCCAGCTGTTTTAGTAAAAACACTAGACTGTGCTTTTTTATGAACTGTTAAAGAGCTGAAACTAAGTAACAGCAGTACTGGTAACGTACCCAGTGCAAAGGTTAGCATTATCCACGCCCCTGTCCAAAAGCTTCCAACACTTAGAGCGTACACTTGCATAGACTGTGTGAATCCACACGGCAAAAAAAACGTTGCAGCACCTATCACTATTGGCATAAAGGTATGCTGGACACTTTTTAAACCATGTATTTTTTTGCCAAAAAAAAGTGGAATTGTCGGTTGCAACTTTTTCGACCAAGAGAATATATCTAGTAAATTAAGCCCTAATATGAGAAGCGTAAACGCAACAATAATGTTCAATATAAAAGTTGCTGTAATACCTAATTGAAACCTCGCTCCTAAGGCACCAATCACTCCACCAAGTAGAAAGAATGAGATGAGTCTTCCTACATGAAAAAGGAGTTGAGGCCGTATTCGTTCCCCTCCTTTTGCATAATTTGCAGATAGTGATAAAACCAAACCACCTACCACTGCCATGCATGTAGAAACTGAAGCTATTACACCAATCAGAAAAGCCGTCGTAAAGTTAACGGTTGAAGAGGTAATCACATTTACTATTCCAAGCTTTTGTACAAGAATATACCCTCCAATAAATAACCCAGCAAATAATAATGCATAAGTGAAATCTGACCATTTAATTTCAGTTTTTTGTTTTTCAAGTGACAGTGAGTATCCGTGTGGTTTTAAAACATTGTCAAGCTCATTCATGATATCAATCACCGTTTTATTTTCAAAATCCCCTACTACCTGTATGGTGCGTTCTGTCAAAGACGCCGTTGCCTCTGATATATATGGAATATCTTTTAACTCACTCTCGGTTAATAATATACATGCATTACAATGCATTCCTTTTATATGAAACGTAAGTTTTTTCATTGTTATAAGTTAATAGTTTTGAGCCGTAATGAATTTGCAACAACTGAAACACTGGAGAAAGCCATGGCAAAACCCGCAAATACAGGATTTAGGAGCCATCCAAATAGTGGATAAAACAAACCAGCGGCTAGCGGAATACCAACAATATTGTAAATAAATGCCCAAAACAAGTTCTGCTTTATACCACGCATCGTGAGCTTAGATAAGTGCACCGCCTTGACGACCTTTGAGATATCGCCATGCAAAAGCGTGATTCCTGCTGTTTCTATAGCAACGTCTGTGCCAGTCCCCATAGCTATCCCTACATCTGCCTGTGCTAAAGCAGGCGCATCATTTATGCCATCTCCTGCCATGGCAACAACTGCTCCCATACTTTGTAGCTCTCTTACTTTTTTTAATTTATCACTCGGTAACGCATTCGCCACCACCTCTTTAATTCCTGCCTCATGCGCAATAAACTGGGCTGTATTATTATTATCTCCTGTAAGCATCACTACTTTTATACCAAGCTTATTGAGATCATAAACTGCCTTCTTTGCTTCGGGTTTAATAGTGTCCGCAACTAAAATATAACCCAAAACCTTTTTTTGATTGGCAATAATAATAGGTGTTTTTCCCAGTAAAGTATGTGCGTTTATTTTTTTAGAATCGAACTGCAATTTTAAATCTTTTATAAGGAGACTGTTACCCACAAAATAACGAATATCTGCAACCGTACCTTTCAAACCCTTTCCTTTTATAACCTCAAATCCCTCTACATGCGTGGTTTCGATTTTTCTCTCTTTTGCATAATGAGAAATTGCATACGCTATAGGATGCTCAGATTTGCTTTCAAGAGAAAACACGATGGATAGTAATTTTTTATCGCTCATATCTGACATGTTTTCAATATGCACAAGCTCTGGTTTACCTCTGGTAATTGTTCCTGTCTTATCAACGACTATGACACTAGCTTTGTGCAACGTTTCTAGTGCAGAGGCGTCTTTTATTAAAATTCCTTCTGTTGCACCTTTGCCTACCCCAACAATAATCGCGGTAGGAGTAGCCAGTCCAAGCGCACAAGGACAAGCTATGACTAATACACCCACAAACGAAGTTAACCCGTAAGAAAGTGCCGTTGAAAAACCAAGGAATGATGTGCCTACCAAGAGCCATGTGCCAAGCGTAACGAACGCTAATACCAAAACTACAGGCACAAAAACGCTAGAAATAGAGTCTGCTAAGCTCTGAATTGGTGCACGAGTACCTTGAGCTTCTTCAACCATTCTAATTATCTGTGAGAGCAGTGTCTCTGATCCAATTTTAGTTGCTTTAAAGATAAAATGACCCGTTGTATTAATAGTACCTGCAACAACAGTGTCTTCCTTTTTTTTCTCAACAGGCATAGATTCCCCTGTTACTAAAGATTCGTCAACATAGGAAGCGCCTTCTACAACTATTCCATCAACAGGAATGCAAGATCCAGGCTTTACCACAATCATATCGCCATGAACCAGTTCGCCTATTGCTACTTCTTTCTCAGCCCCGTTTCTGACAACGAGTGCCGTTTTTGCTCGAAGATTGAGCAACTTACTTATAGCATCGGCTGTTTTTTCCTTTGCCTTAATCTCTAGGTATTTGCCAAGTGTAATAAAAGTTATGACTATTATAGTGACATCGTAGTAGGTAGATCCAATAGTTATGTACTGCTTGACCACTTCTTCAAACGCCGTAACAACAAAGCTATACAGGAATGCAACTGACGTACCAATACCTATGAGCGTATCCATATTTGCTTTTCCATATCGTAAAAATCTATATAAACCTTTCAGATAGGGCTTGCCAACAACAAAAAGCATGTATGTGGCGAAAAGCGGTAAAAGGTGATGGAAAAACTCCATTGTTACTTTCGACTGTTCTGGAACAATATGCATACTGGCCAAAACATCCCATCCCATAACAAATACACTAAACAGTGCAAGCGGTACTGAAATAAGTACTTTATCTCTCAAATCTGCAATGTGGCTTTTCTTATCCTTTTTCGACTGGCTCATATGGGAGTTATTATCAGAAGGCAACGCGTTCTCTTCTGGTGGAATAACGAGAGAGTAGCCAAGAGGCGCTATAACATCTGACATTTTTCTCGGACTTACTATAGATGGGTCAAAATCTATCTTCACCTTTTCTGTCGCATAGTTCACGTCTAGTTTGTTAACACCATCAACTTTTCTTAACGTCTTTTGAATAATAGACGAACAAGAAGCACAATGCATACCGTTTACTTCAAACGTCTGTGTCTTCATCTATTTTCTTTTTAATTTGTAGACTTTAAGAATCTCTTGTTTTGCCTTATCTATTTGACCTGCATGCACCTGTTTTAAAATACAACCGCCTAAGTGATTTTCCAATAATAGGTCCTCAACATTAGAAAGTCCTTGCTTCACTGCTGATGTTTGAGTGATGACGTCTATACAATAGGTATCGTTAACAACCATATTCTCAAGCGCAGCTATCTGACCTTTTAAAATTTTAAACCTCTGTATAATTTTCTTCTTCGTTATATCTTCCATGTATTTCATATACACATACTATACCCCCAGGGGGGTATTGTCAATACACTATTTCAATCTCCTATTTACTGGTTAGCGATAGCTTGTGAAAAAAGCTGTTTGATTAGTGCGAACGCCCTCTCTACTTGCTTCTCGGGCAACACAATAGTTATTTCCGTATACGTAGATACTACTTCGGTTATCGCAATTGTATTGAGTGCAAGTACTTTCAAAATCATATAGTACACACCGGGAGCATCAAGTATATCAACATGAAATCGTACTGTTATAGATGACAAATTACCAACTCTCATTATTACATCAGACGGCGAAAATAACTCATCTAAAATAGGCTTATTTTGTTTGGCAGTAATAATGGTTGTTTCAAAAACTCCTTGAGTAATAGTAATAAATTCTCTGTTGTCATTGCTGCATTTTTCGAATAATTCTCCCCTCGCCTGGGCAACTTTTTTTGAATTTTTCAGTGTAAGTTCAATTAAACTTGATCGAACAATTAAATCTGGAGATTGTGTCAATATTGAACTCAACGCAGAAGTGCGTACTTCATTTAGATCTAACCGTTTGAGTGCCATGACTATAGAACCCAACTCAACACGCTTCATCGTATTTTCTTCTACTTCGTGACGTATTTCTCGTGCATATGCAGAATGGTTTACTATTCCCCTTTTGAGAAGTTCACCTACATATGGTGACCGAATGACTATCGCCTGGACTACCTGTGGCACTGTTATCATGTTAAAATTTTAACATTTTATTCAGAAAAATACAATTTTACTGTTTTTTTTGACTTGCCTGTTCGTACCCTTTACACTCCACCTATTATTAGTTCATAAAAGACATATGAACACAAAATGCCCAGTATGCGACGGAGAAGTTACCGTAGAGCCAGGTACTATTGAAAGCGAAATTATACAGTGCCCAGACTGCTCAGCACGTTTAGTAGTTGAGAAAATTGAGGGTTCACACGTGTCAGTATCTGAAGCGCCAAAAGTTGAAGAAGATTGGGGCGAGTAAATGATTACCATAGGATTACTTCACTCTACTATTCGTGGAGACGAAAAACTTATTTTAGAGGCAGCAAAAAAGAGAAATGTTACCGTTAAGCTGATAGACATACGGCGCTCAATATACTGCGAAGAAAATCCATTGAATCATATAGATGTGGCTCTCGAACGCTCTGTCTCGACGGTGAAAGGTATGTATGCAGCATATTATTATGAAAGTAAAAATATTCCAGTCGTTAATTCGACTGCTGTCGCTGCCATCTGTGAAGATAAATTTCTTACATCGTTAGCACTTATGAAGGCACGTGTTCCCACCATTCCCTTTGGAATGGCTTTTTCAGTGGTAGAGCTGGAATCTTTAATAGCGTCTATCGGTGGGTACCCCGTTGTCATAAAACCACCTGAAGGCTCATGGGGCAGACTTTTGGCAAAAATTAACGACAAGGATGCACTTGAAGCTGTCATAGAACATAAAGATGTTCTTGGAACTCCAAGCCACAAAGCGTTTTATGTACAAAAGTACATTCAGAAAAAACAAGGCCGTGACATTCGTGCATTTGTTATAGATGGACATACAATTTGTGCTATATACAGACATTCTCCACACTGGATTACCAATACTGCGCGGGGCGGTGTAGCAAGCAATTGTACTGTGGATAGCGAGCTTGCAACCATCTGCAAAAATGCTTCGATAGCGGTTGATGGTGGAATACTTGCTATGGATGTTGTTGAAACAAAAGACGGCTACATAATAAATGAAATCAATCACACCATGGAATTTAAAAATTCTGAGATGCCGACAAAGACAAGTATTTCAGGTTATATTGTAGATTATTGTCTACAAATAGCACAGACCCAATGAAAAAAATATCTGTCGCAATTTTAGGAGGATCTGGATACGCAGGAGGTGAGCTCATACGCTTACTTTTAAACCATCCGAACGTATCACTCGAAGCGGTAACATCACGCGCATATAAGGGAAAATTTGTATACAGCGCTCACCCAAATTTGCGTGGACGGACACGGCTCCAATTCATAGACCCACATGAACTTTCTAAATATGATCTTCTTTTTGTGGCACTTCCCAACGGTGTTTCTATGAACACGATGAGCGACTTAATGAAGAAGGCTTCCAAGATTATTGATCTTGGTGCAGATTTTCGCTTAAACAGTGCTCAGGCATTTACCGATTGGTATCATATGCCACACACTGCGCCAAAACTTATGAAGGAGTTTATATATGGTGTTATTGAACTCCATAGATCGGAAATTGCAAAGAGTAACTACGTAGCTTGCGGTGGTTGCGAAGCAACCGTAAGCATACTTTCACTCTATCCACTCATCAAACATAGTCTTATCGAGACTAAAATTATTATAGATGCCAAGATGAGCAGTTCACAAGCAGGGCTTGTTCCTACGCTCTCATCGCATCATCCAGAACGCTCTGGAGTTGTGCGCTCGTACATGCCAACTGGCCACCGACACACGGCAGAAATAATAACAGAAATGACACCGTATACCAGCGAGCCGCTTGATGTAGCAATATCAGCAACGAGTCTCGACATGGTACGAGGTATCTTAGTTACTATTCATACTACCCCACGCACAGGTGTTTCGGAAAAAGATATTTGGCGAGCGTATAGAGAAGAATACGAGAACGAACCATTTATCCGAATAGTAAAAGAACGCAGTGGATTATACCGCTATCCAGAACCAAAAATTCTCGCTGGGACCAATTTTTGTGATATTGGTTTTGAGATGGATACTCGATCAAAAAGACTTGTTGTCATTGGCGCAATAGATAACCTTGTGAAAGGTACCGCAGGACAGGCAATGCAGGATATGAACTGTATGTTTGGGTTCGAAGAAACGACAGGATTAGAATTTTTAGGGCTCCATCCTATTTAACAATGACAAAAGAACACAACTTCAAGGGGGTCATAGACACAACGCTCCGTGATGGCCAACAATCACCTCTCATGTTCGATACCTTTACGTATCGATTCGGACTTGACGATAAAATAAAAATTGTTGACGGCTTATTAGCGCTCGGTGTACAAAATATTGAATTCTTTTCTCCGGTTGTCAGTGAAACTGAAGGCAAAGATTTTGCTGTACTGAGACAGAGAATAAAATCAAATAATCCCAATGTACAGCTTCTCGCTCACTGTCGCACACACCCAACAGATATAGAAAAAGCTCTTAATGCGGGGTTTGATGGTCTAAATTTATACATGGGTGTTTCACAAGAAGCACAACACCATAGTCATGGGTTAGCCATATCGGACATTGCACAGCGAGTACGAGATACTATCGAACCTCTGCGAAGGGCTAACCCAAACTTATATATTCGATTCAGCGGTGAAGATTGCTTTCGGACTGAATTGAAAGATATATACAAAGTCTACGATGGTGTTTCAGATTTGGTCAATACATTCGGTATGCCAGACACTGTTGGAATTGCAACACCAGAACTTGTACGCAAAAGAGTCAACGCCCTTAGGAAAAGATACCCTGATATAGCTTTGGAATGCCATTTTCACAATGACCGTGGATATTCCCTGATGAATGCCGTTACTGCAGTATTGTGTGGGGCGTCATATATCGACACATCAGTTTGGGGCTTGGCTGAACGATCTGGAATAACGTCAGTAACCGGCTTACTGTTTAATCTTTTCCAAGAAGATCCAACACTTTGTGATGGATACAATATTGAAGTATGTTATCCGCTGAATGCGTTAATGGCAACCATGCTCGGTATGCAGGTACCATACACTGAACCGGTATCATTAACCAATCGCACACATACGGCAGGGGTCCATACAAAAGCTGTATTAAATAGCGCAGGAACGTATGAAGCGATGGACTTAGCTCGATTTGGGGTAACAACAAACCAATTACTACTTGGACCACTAAGTGGCTGGAATCTCATTTACTACTACCTTCGAGAAATCAAAGGATATGAACTCAGTAAAGAAGAAGCTCAGCAAATCTCAAGTGATTTTAAGAACCAAGCGGGAAGAATTGACAGAAGTCGCAGTCCTGAATTGGTATTAATGGACGTCATTGCCCCTTATCAGTTATCGAAAATCCCTACGCAAGATATGACGGGAAGAATTGAAAATCTATGATCATAATTAAAATTGGCGGCGGCAAAGACATCCGATGGGACTATATTGCCAAAAATTTAAAAACATTTATAAAAAAACATACCTGTGTAATCATTCACGGTGCCAGCACACTGAGGGATTCTATTGGTCAAAAGATGAATGTGCCGACACAGACAGTAATATCCCCTTCTGGTATAAGCAGCGTTATCACCGACGAGAGAGCACTCGAAGTATTTCTTATGGCATACGCAGGCGTTGCAAATAAAACGATTGTTGCACAACTTCTAAAACACTCTATTCCTGCAATTGGCATGACTGGAGTGGATGGTATGCTGTGGACTGCTCGAGCAAAGCCAAATCTGTTTGTAAAAGAAGGGGAAAAAACACGATTAGTACGAAATAATCTTACCGGGAGAGTTGAGAAAGTAAACACAGTTCTCCTCAATATCTTACTTAAAGGTGGATACATACCAGTAATAACCGCACCTGCAATCACCGAGTCTGGAACGATAGTAAATACAGACAACGATTGGGCAACGGCTATAACCGCAGCTGCACTAAAGGCAACATCTATTATCTATCTTTTTGAAGCACCAGGACTACTGAAGGACTTTAATGATCCTTCCAGTATTATTCCACGCATACGTAAAAATGAATTACAGAGTTTCTTACCGAATGCACAAGGTAGAATGAAAAAAAAACTTATTGGAGCTATGGAAGCTCTAAACAGAGGGGTTGAACACATATATTTTGGTGACGGGCGGATAGAAAATCCATTAGATAGTGCCATCTTGGGGAATGGCACCGTTATTGCGTAACCACATGAACTACAAAACAATACAAGATAATTTTATAGCACAAACATATCCAAATCGGGGTGTTACTTTTGTACGAGGAAAGGGTTCATATCTCTTTGATGAAAATGGAGAAAAATACATCGATATGCTCGGTGGTAGCTATGGTGTGGGAGTTTTAGGATATGGAATTGGTTCAATTACGAAGGCACTACAGTCCCAAATAAATACTCTTTTTGTGTTGCATTCGTCATTTTCAAATGACAAACGTTCGCTTGCAAGTTTCAAACTTATACAGAATGTATCGAAAGCTGGTTTCACCAATTTAAAACGTGTTTTTTGGTCTAATTCTGGTGCAGAAAGCATTGAGGCTGCACTCAAGTTTGCAATGCTGTATACAAAAAAGTATAGGCTCATTGCAGCAATAAATAGCTATCATGGCAAAACACTTGGAGCACTGTCGATAAATAACTCAGGCAACGGTAAATATCAAACACCATTTAAAAACGTACTACTGCCGGTTGATTGGATACGCTTCGGGGATATCCATTCATTAGAACAGGTCATTTCAACACATCATGCAGCAGTCATTCTGGAGCCAATTCAGGGTGAAGGAGGTGTTATTACTCCCCCACCAGACTACTTCCCAAAAGTCTATACGTTATGCAAAAAATACAATGTGCCACTTATTATCGATGAAATTCAAACCGGTTTAGGCAGAACCGGTACTATGTACAATAGTCAACGATACATACAAAATGGCTTTACTTGCGATATGCTCTGCCTCGGAAAAGGCCTTGCCTATGGTATTCCTGTAGGAGCAACGGTTATTTCAGATCGCATAAACAGTGCCCTTTCAAAAGGTATTCATACCAGCACGTTTGGAGCAAATCCTCTTGCAATGACTGGAGTTTACGAAGTACTGTCGTACTTAGAGACTCATCCGCGTCTTGTGACAAACGCCACCGCAAAAGGCGCCTATATTCGTAATAATCTTGAGACTCTCAAAAAAAGATATCCCACCATTACCGATATTTCTGGAACAGGCTTGATGATTGGCATTGGGCTTTCTATAGATCCGATAATAGTACTTAAAAAACTACAAGAACAACACATTATAGCTGCACCGACCAGTACAAACCGCATTCGTTTCTTACCGGCGCTCACCATTCAAAAAAAAGATATAGATAGTACACTTGATGCATTTTCAATAGTACTCAGTTCGTACAAATAACATGTGCCGATTTCTCATAGCAAAATCAAGAGAGAATTTTAAGCCTCAAGAAATACTCACATCTTTTTCTCGTATGGCTCAAAAGAGTCGCGCCTTTGATGGAGACCGACAAGAAGACGGTTGGGGTATGAGTTGGTGGGGTAACGGAACATGGGAACAGTATGTATCAATAAAACCAATATGGTACGACACACACATGTTCTCCTATGCGCCTCAAACAAAATATTTTGCAGTACATGCACGCAGCGCCTCGTTTACTAATCACAAAAATACAATTGCATATAATCAACCGTTTATCTATCAAAAGTATGCATTTGTTTTTAATGGACTTTTAAAGGGTGTTACACTGCCCTACCCACTCGAAGGTACCATTGGTTCACAAAAAATATTCTCGCTACTGCGCACGTTTTTAAGTAAAATGCCGCCTAAAAAGGCGTTGGTAGAAACAGTAAAGATCATAACTACGCACACACGCCATGTACAAGCGCTCAATATGGGTTTGTGTGATGGATCAAAAATATATGCCTATACACACTACTCCAAGTATCCTCAGTATTACCATCTACAACATGCGTATGCCGGAAAAATACATATAGTATCTTCCGAGGCTATAGAACATTTTGATTTCTCTTTGTTACCGAAAGAGTCTGTATATGTTAGGTAAAAAGAAGTTTTTTAATTTCCCCAAGCGTTCCTTGCTCTTTTGCTTTTAAAAAGGCAAGTGTCAACTCTCGGTCGCGATAATTATCATCGAGGATGATCTTTAAATATTCATCGAATGTTACCATTTTGAGAGAGATTTTTTCACCACTATCAAGATTCTGAGGCTTCACAACGCGACACTTCTTGGCTATAAACGTAAAGATAGCCCAATCCATAACACTTGATGGTTGTACACTCATCCAGAATTGCCACGTATCAGACACCATACCTGCTTCTTCCAACAACTCCCGCTTTGCAGCCTCCAAAGGGTTTTCTTCAAGGTCTAAACGTCCTCCGATGCTTCCTATAAATGGATCTATACCAGGCTGTTCTTGGTGAGTAATGACAATTTTTTGATCATTGGTAATGGGTAACACATTGACCGTATCGACGCGCTTTATTTTCTCAAATATTGCCGTAGTACCATCAAACATTTTCTGCTCCCAATGGTATACATCAAGCATTTTTCCTTTGAAAACACGAGTAGCATGCGGAGGGATATTCAGTTTAGACCGCGCTCTGGTAATCTCCATGTCGAAATTATAGCACAAAGGAAGTTAGTATAGAAAATCAGCCTTTTCCTCCAAAGTAACAATACTTTTCATAGTCTCTTTCGCTCTGTATAGTCGAGCTTTAATAGCTGGTACATTGGTTTCTTCGAGAGCAGCAATTTCATCTAGTGATAACCCATCAATATAGTATAAGACTATCATACGCCGTGGCAAATCCTTAAGCTTGGATAAATACTTCCGAAGTAGTTCACTATTGTATAGCGCATCCAAAGTGTCCAGCATAGGATCAATATCAGCTGATGAAGAAAGTATCTGATCAATATCAAAAGTGTCACTGTCTATAACCGTCCCTCTCCATCTCTTTATACTTGCTTCCTTTCTAAGTACATCTAAACAAGCAAACTTTGCTGTTCTTGATACCCAACCCATTAAATTTATAGTTGGATGCTTTTTATTATCAATCGCGTTTGTTATTTTGAGAAACACCGTAGCTGTTATATCATCTACCCAATAGGCGGGAGCATTCTTTTTTACGTAGTCCTGTACCCATTTCATAAATGGCACAAGTTGTACGCTCTGATGAGATCTGGCGCTTTCAATTGGGCTGCCTCGAGTTACAGCAACATCTGCACTCATTAGATATCCGACTGCAACATTTTGATCTTCACAAGAATATAGATCCCTCAATTGCTCAAATAAGACATGATTATACGCATCCGCTTCTCTACTTGCTGCAGTTGAGATAAAAGGACGTTTCTTACCATGTTCCATACCTTGTCCTTTCCCTTGTTCCATATCTTATAGTATACTTTATTACGACTAAGTTTGTATGATATTATTACCTACTTACATGCATATTCTGTTGCGCATATGCAATACGTGCGTTATAATGACACTTGTCTCGGTTATTTGAGCGATCAGGAACCACATCTTCCCATTCCGAACAGAACCGTGAAACTGATCAGCGCCTACGATACTATCCTTCGGGATGGGACAATAAGTCATAGCCGGGGCTTTTTTTATATATGGAAATATAAAAAAAGAAACCCAAATAACCAATATCCAATGTCAAATAAAGTGCCAAATCCCAATGACAAAAAGTAGGAATTACTCACATATAAAGAAAATACTTACTTTACAGTTCTATTTTGTCATTTGAACTTTGACATTTGCCATTTACCTGCCTCGCCGGCAGGCAGGTTAGGTATTGGATATTCTACAGTAGCTACGCTACTGTAGTTACACTATCACTGGTATGATGAGTGGGCTTCGTGCGTGCTGCGCACTAATAAAACCACCTATTTCCTGAACTATTCTATTCTCAAGCTTTTGCTTATCCGTTGTTTGTTTCAACATCGATTCTACCTTTGGTATGATGTCTCCAAAAAGTTTTCTGTCATTAAACATGAAACCTTTTGAGTCCAAGCTCACTTTTCCGTTGCTTACCAGTACTACCAAAATGCCTTCTTTACCCAAACTTTCCCGCTCTTCCAATATCCTATCACCGACATCTCCTACAGAAGAACCGTCGACAAGAATTTCTTTCAATATAATTTTTTCTTCCATACTGATGCCTGCATGTGTTACTGCAATAGGTTGACCACTATGTAACATATGCAACTGACTATCTTGATAACCTAGTTTTTTCATAAGATTCATATACGCCTTACTATGTTTTATCGTTGTACCGATTGGCATAAGATTCTTTGCGCCTACCAAACGTGCCAGCAATTTCAAATCTCCCTGCGATCCATGTCCAGATGTATGTAGCGCGTCTCGTATAGCAGTGTATATGACGTCAGCACCTTGTTCTATTAAGTTCTCTATTACATCTTGTATGTGCATCTCGTTGCCCGGTATGGGGTCTGATGAGAAAAATATACGATCACCCTTCTGCACTTTTATAAAACGGTTTCTCCCAGTCGATACTTTATCGAGTGCAGATCCAAATTCGCCCTGAGAACCAGTCAGTATGACACAGACAGCATTTGGTCTCATTTTTTTCAAATCTTGCTCGGGAATAAGATGATCTTTCTTCAGTGGCAAATACCCTTCTTCTATTGCAATAGCTGTGTTTCGCTTCATAGAACTACCAACAAAACAAATTTTTCTATTAAATTCAAGCGCGCTTGTGACACACTGACGTATACGCGAAATATTAGATGCAAAGGTCGTCATGAAAAATCTGCCTTTTGTTTCGAGCATTTCCCTTCGAAAGGTTGTTCCTACTATCTGTTCTGACAATGTGTATCCTTCACGTTCCGAACCGAGTCCATCAGATAACAAAAGATCAATCCCTTGCCCTCCTGCTCGTACAATTTCTGCAAAATCCGGTGGATCAGCGTTCACTGGCGTTAGATCCATTTTAAAATCAGAGCCATGGTAAACACGTGCTGAAGGGGTATCAATCACTATATGTGTTGTATCAGGTATAGAATGTGTCATGTGAATATATCTGGCCTTAATAGAGCCAAAAATATAATCGTATCGGTGTTTAATAAACACAATTTTTGCAGAAGTGATATTCTCTTGTTCTAGTTTTTCTTTTATAAGAAGCCCAGCTAATTTTGGCGCAAATATAGGAGGAAATCCCAATTTTTCAATGACATAAGGAATAGCTCCGATATGATCTTCATGACCATGCGTAATAAGAAGAGCTCTAATAAGGTGTTTTTTATCGAGTAAATAGGATACATCAGGGATTGCCGAATCGACACCGAGCGATTCTAGATGAGACAAGAACCCAACGCCACAATCGATAATTACAATATCTGCAATGACCCCATTTTTCCAGTACTCGTACACATACATATTCTTCGTAACATCTTCGAGCCCACCTAATGGAACGATTCTTAATTTATCAGTATTCATATATATACTATACTATTTTTTCCATTGCTTTCGCAATTTTATCAAAATCACCCATAATTACCTTTTCTATATTATGAAAGCTCTTATTTACTCTGTGGTCTGTAATACGGTCTTGCGGAAAATTATAGGTACGAATTTTTTCAGCACGCATGCCACCGCCCGCTTGATCCATAAAAAACGATTCAATACCTCGCTTCTTATCGTCATCAAGTTGTTTAAGCCTCCCTGCTAATAGCGCTAATGCAATTTGCCTATTTTGAAGCTGCTGACGCTCTTGAGAGGCTGTCACAACAAGCCCTGTTGGCTTATGAGTAAGTCGAACAGCCGTCGAGACTTTGTTGACATTCTGACCTCCATGACCGCCACTTCTAAAAAACTGCCATTCCAAATCTGAAGGACTTACATGAATCTCTTGTTGTGGAATTTCAGGAGTCACTAAAACGGTAGCAATAGATGTATGAATGCGGCCATAACGCTCAGTATTGGGAACCCGTTGTACTCTATGCGCACCCGTTTCATTTTTCAAAATAGTATAGGCACGAGGACCTCGGATTCTGAGAACACCAGCATCAATGTTTTGTACGCGCCACTGAATCTTTTGTGCAAATTTTGCATACATACCCAATAAATTTTCGGCCCATATTTTCGCTTCATCCCCACCAACCCCAGCGCGTACTTCTAAGTAACAAATATCTGAATTCATACGTATTTTTTATGCTTCTGCAAGAAGATCTTTGAGTGTTCTAGTCCGCTCTCTTGACTTCTGCACATGCTCTTTCTTCTTCACAGACATAGACACTGCTTTCTTCTGGCGAGTCTTAAACTTTTCTACCTGACCTTTTGTATCAATAAGTCTATCTTCACCAGTATAGAGCGGATGACATTTGAAACATATCTCAACATGAATTTCCTTTTTCGTTGAGCCGACTGTGAATACATTACCACAGCCACACGTAACTTTCGCATCACTGAAATACTGTGGATGAATTTTCGCTTTCATTGCACTATTATAGTAAAAATGTTACTGAATAGCAATGGAGATTCCGTCTACCAAATCCATATACCATTCATTATCCTGTCGCTTTTTTTAGTTTTATTTGTATTTTCTGGACTTTCTTATCACGAAATACAGACAAAGTCAGTGTATCTCCAACTTTATGTGAAGCTACCATTTTAGCTATATCGTCTTCTTTAGTCACTGCTATTCCATCGATTTCTGTAATAATATCTCCAACAATGATATGCGCATCATCTGCACCACTTCCCTTCACTATGTCACGAACTAATGCACCTGCTGGAACTTTATTGAGCAAAGCGGTATCTCGATCAATGATACTGTATTGAACACCCAAATAAGGTCGCGAGATAGTACCACCCGACGCTATATAATTGCTTAATAATTCACGAATTACATTTGAGGGAATTGCAAAGCCAATATTCTGCCCTTGTTGAGATACGGCCGTATTTATGCCAATAACCAAGCCACTCGAATTTAAAAGTGGCCCACCAGAATTACCTGGACTTATAGCTGCGTCTGTCTGTATAACATTATCTAAACGCTCTACATAACCTTCATATGCAGATCCTGCTGTAATACCTCTCCCTAATCCCGATACGATACCTGAAGTCACTGTATTTTTGAATTCACCTAACGGCGTTCCAATAGCGATAGCCAATTGACCAAGTTTCAATGCCCCTGAATCAGCGAGCTGCAATGGGTCGAGCGGCTCTTTTGGTGTGATTTTTATAATCGCAAGATCATTGAGCGGATCTCGTAATATTTTATCGACAACATACGTTTTGTTTGCGTTTGTAATAATAGTATATGTAGCCTCTGTATCTGCCACTACGTGTTTATTCGTTATAATCACTCCATTTTTATCGATGACAAATCCACTACCAATATTGCCCTCGACTTTTTGCTGTTGTGGTTGCACATTTGGCTGAGCAAACGGATTAAACGGATCAATACTGTATATATTCTGTGTCACTGTTTTTTTTATAGCAACGGTGACTACTGATGGTAATGCATGATCGACTGCTTTGACTATTGCAGATTCTTCAGATGTTACTATGACTTTTCCCTCCGGAACATTCTGCTGTTCATTGCTTATCTGTGGAATATGAAAATTGGTGAGTATAGAAGCAGGAATGAAACCCTTATTCAATGCGTAGACCACGAGCAAAAAAATGAATGACAATAATACTACTAATCGTTTCATGATCTATTTTTCATACTTATGAACCTATGACCGTCTCAATTGCTTTTTGTAGCTGATTGTCTGTAACGTCTGTTAACGTATCTGTTCCAGTAGTGCTATTATCCACCTTAATGTCTGGCACAATACCAGTTCCATTGATCCAAGCACCTTTTGGCAAAACCCATTTTGCTACTGTCACATGCAAGCCTGTACCTTGGTTTAAGTCCATAGCTTCTTGCACTGAACCTTTCCCAAACGTTTTTTCTCCAACCAGTTGTGCTTTTCCATAGTCTTTTAATGCGCCCGCTAGTATCTCTGCTGCCGACGCAGAACCCTGATCGACAAGTACAGCAACCGGGATATCATATAAAAAACCAGATCGTGTCACCTTGTATTCTTTAGAACGACTTTTAGAATATACCTGTTTAACAACCACCGAGTTCGGTTTTAAAAAATCTGAAGCTAAATAGACAGCACTTTCCAAGTATCCTCCTGGGTTCCCACGTACATCAAGTACTAGCCCACGGATACTTTGTGCACTCCACTTCTGTGCCACTTCTGAAACGACTTTATCCCATTTTTCATTCGTTTGGTCACCAAACTGTACTATACGAATATAGGCTACTTGTGGACAGTTTTCACTGAGACAATCCTTCGATGTTTTATACGAAAGCTCTACTGGGTCAATAACTATGCTTTCTCTTTTAATTTTTAGGTCAATCGTTCCACTTTCTCTGCCAAGAGTTAACAACACTTCAGTCCCCCGTTTACCCCGAATTTCATTCACTGCCTTACCAATTGTCCACCCTTTTGTACTCTTATTATTTACTGCTAATATAGCATCTCCAGAGAGCACGCCACTCGCTTCTGCAGGTGAACCTTTGAGCGGAGATACTATAATAATAGCATCGTCTTTCTTCCCTAATTGTGCACCGATACCTTCATACAGCCCCCCCAAATCATCTTTCGATTCTTTATTTTCTGTTGGTGTCATAAAGTAAGTATATGGATCATTTAATGACGCTACCATACCCTTAATAGCTCCGAAAACCATTTTTTCTTTGTTCAGCTTTGTCTCATTTACATACTTTTCCTCAAGAATATTCCAAACATTCCAGAATAGTGACATATCTGTGGTAACTCCAGTCTTGGAAATCCCCGTTGAGGCACTTACATTCTGCTGCGACCTGTATTGTCCAAGTCTGTAGCCAGACCCAAACAAGAATAAGATCGCTGAGAAAATCAGCAGTGCATTTGCAATTTTATTTATGGTTGTGAGCTTATTTTTTTGATTCATCTTCTGTAGCATACCAGTATAACACCTTGTCATTGGCAAAATAAATACATTTTGGAAAAGTATGTCTCATAGCTTCTTTTAAAGCATCTGAATGCAGCTTTACCAATGGTACCGCCGATGAATAATAGACCACAGTACCCGTTACAAGCGCGACTGGATCCATAGAAACTATTTTTGCTATTTCTATCGAAGAATCAGTTTCTGTCACAACTATTCTATCTTTGCACATCTCCAACCCAACAGATGGATCATCGTGTACATATGAAACAGGTCCAGCAAACGTTCTATTGACAGCAAAGTCCACTCCACTTACGAGCCCATCTTTTACCTTGAGTAATATTTCTCCATGCTCTTTGCCTTCAAATACTCCTTCGAGCAAAAAGGCGTCTTTCTGCATAAGTGAACGCATCAGTGTCACCGTACCTTGCGTATGATCTATACTGCGTACTTCAGCTTTCAAGGGAGATTGTAGCCGTGTAGTGTGAAATAATCCTTTTTTCTGTGCGATTACTGTGCCTTCTTCTAACATATCGCCGAGCGTTACCGTTAGATACTTAAAAATATCTTTTGCTGGTATAGATAGTTCTTGAGCGACGTCTACTGTCACAGAATCCTTTGATTGTGTAGCATAACTATCTTGGATTTTTATTTTGTCGCCTTTTTTATACGAACTACTTTCGGGAATATGCGTCTGTGGAACTCGAATAGTAAAACTCATGCAAACAGTATACATAAAATGAGGCAAAAAGTGTGAATGTGTGTATTAGTTTGGTATCAAAACATAAGACGTTGCCGTATAGATGTCTTTGTTTTTTGAAGCAAGTATGAAAAGCTGTTCACCTATCTGCAGTTTTGAAAAACCATACTTTTCGACCTTACCAGACTCTTTATTAAATGCTTGCTGATTCGTCGTATTCTCAACATCCACTAAAAGCTTACTCTGTTCAAGATCAAATACCGTCAATCGAAATGCGAGAGTATCAATATCTGCAATTTTACCTGCAATGACAGAAGGTAAACTATCTATATATACCGTATAACTTTTCTCCTCATCAGGAAGTTTACTTATGAAAACGGTTACCTCATCGCCGATGGTAACATCTTTCGCCTCTTTGTCTATTAGATCAACACCGTCTACCTCGTAAAATCTTGTAACTTCGGGTTCAAGCTTTATTGATACTGTCTTACTATCTGTATTTATCTGAATTGCACTATCCGAAATATTCTTTACCGTGCCATGTATCGCCTTCTTTGCCTCATATCTCAATTGGAGAACTTTCTTTTCGAGCTTATCCTTTAAGACTTCTGCTTCAGACGTAGCTTTCGGGGTTTCATCGGTCGGTGTCAATTGATCTTTTTGAACCGGTAAATAGAAGAAATCGAACATACTATTTTGAGTATTATTTTTTCCAACGGCAGAAAACAATAGATGATTAAAGCCAGGTTTCAATGTGATTTTCTGAGTAAATGTCTTGTCATGACGCGAGCTTGCAATGGTAAGTGCGGTTTGAAATACAAATATTGAGCCATTGGGGTCTTCGATTTTCACCGAAACAGTATCATCGTTGACGACTGACATAGCCGCAGGAATACCACTATATTTTGCATTTTGAACAACCTTTGGGCTTGGTAACACACTAATCTCTGCAATCTGTTTATCTCCACTGACAGATGTCCTAGACGTATGAGATTGGGTATTAATATATAGGGCTCCACCTACACCGAGCGCAATACCTATAAAAATAGCAATGAGAACTTCCTTATTCATCCGAATCATTATATCATTTTTCGTGCCGCTTCTGCAATGCAAGTACCGTAGGCGTATTCCGATCTGTATAGAATTGGGTAAAACCGAGACGTTGGGCTTCTTTTGTAATGCGAGTAATATTGCGTGAGCTTCGAACCTGCCCGAGTAAACCAACCTCTCCTACAAAAAGAGCATGTGACGAAAAAACCGTGTTGGTCATAGTAGAGTATATCGCTGCCATAATACCTAGATCTGCTATAGGATCAAATAGCTGTAAACCACCTGACACGCTGACATAAACATCATACTTATCAACGGGTAGTTTGAGATACTTCTTCAATATCGCTAATAATAGCTCTAGACGCTTCGCATCTATACCTTTTGCTACTCTTTTTGGAAATGCCATCGAAGTTGCAACAACAAGTGCTTCTACAGAGGCAAAAACTATACGCTCTCCTTCTCGTATACCAACAGCCGTTTTGCCAACAACCGACGTATTCATATCGAGAAAAAACTTACTAGGATTTCCAACCTCTTTCATACCCGAATTTACCATTTCTAAAAAGCCCACTTCTTCAACACTACCGTACCTATTTTTGAGACTTCTCAAAATTCTTAAACCTCCACCTTTTTCACCTTCGAGAAAAAGGACGCAGTCCACCATATGCTCTAAAAACTTTGGGCCAGCAATCTCTCCATCCTTCGTAATATGACCAATAACAATAGATACGACACCGTACTTTTTCGAAAATTCTACAATACTCATGAGAATCTCTTTTGCCTGAGCTACTGAGCCAGGAAGCGATTCTGACGACTGCGAATAGAGTGTCTGCAAAGAATCGAATACGACAAGTGCCGGCTTATTTTTTTGACTAGAAAGTGCCTGCAGTAGACTATGAATGTTGGATTCATCTGAAAAAAGAATTGTATCCGTTTTCAGTCCCATGCGTTTTGCTCGCAGTGCTATTTGACTCTCTTCTTCTTCTGCGGAACAGTACGCAACTGTCTGTTTGCTGTTCTTTGCGAGAGCTCCGACGATGGACAGAAGAAGTGTCGATTTTCCAACGCCAGGCTCACCAGAAAGCATGACAACTTCTGAACGCGAAAATCCACCTCCGAGAACCCTATCGACTTCAGTTATGCCAGACGGTATACGCTCCGTATGGGAAACTTGTGCTGCAGCGAGTGGTGCAAAATGAGCTGGTACAGCATTACTCCTGCTTTCTTTTGGATCGTCTTGAGTAGTAAAACGTTTCAGAGCTTCCCATTCACCACATTCCGGACATTTACCGTACCAGCTTGCAAATGATGCTCCGCAATTGGAACACACATATGATGTTTGATTCTTTGCCACGAGGCTATAGTAGCACAATATGAGAGTTAATCCAATAGTGCAGTTCAAGCCTCATGTGATATACTATCGAATGGCAGAAAATAAATCTATTTATATATTCGGTGGTCAAGCAGTAGGGATAACGACGTTTGTTGGTTACGAAGTAGACTTTCTTAACGATACTCTTCATGATTCAGGTATTGTAGCTATTGGTCTTACGGGAACGGTTGATGAGTTATTGGCACATCTAAATAAACCTGAGGTGGTTGACACTTCTCCACTTGCCGCCGTAGTACATAGAGTTGACACTGGAGGCTTTCGTACATCTGATACAAAAAATGTTGTGGATAGATTTAGACAAGTATTTCCAGGAACACCGGTCATAGGTATGTCTTCAGCACCTTTGCCTAAGAGCGATACGTGGGGAGATGTTCACTTCATAAATCCAGATATAGAAACCACTCTAGTAGGACACATTCGGCAACTTAATCAAGAATAGCCGTTAATTTTTGATAAAAAATCGTAACAGATCACTCGTGGTTATTATATTGAGCGGTTCAAGTTTATTTTTCATAACAATCACACTCCCTATTTGTTTATCCAAGAGTGCATCCAGAACATCCCCAATGGTAGCGTTTTCCTCTACGGTTACCACATTGCGTATCATATATTCTTGAACACGATGACTATTGTAGCTATACCCGTCACCTTTGCGATCAAATACATTCTCTTTTACCCGAGGTTCCCTATATATGGGCAATATGTCAAATATGCTTAGCATACCTTGTATATTATTATGTTCATTTACAACGACTAATTTTGATAGTTTTGTCCGTATGAAAAATCGGATCGCTTCATCGAGCTTACTATTGATGTTTATCGTCATAAGATAGTCTTTGTCGACCAGCATCTCACGGACAGGGATATTAACGAGTTCTGTTTTTTTTAACAGCATAAGTGCGCGCCGAGCAGTCACAATACCCAAACACATTCCTGCCTCATCTATAACGGGCAAATCGTGTATTTTAGTCTCAAGAAAATAATGCGCAATCTTATCAATAGGCGTATCAAGTTGTATTTTTGGGGAATGAAAGAGACAACGTTTTATTTTCGTTGCTGGAGGGTAGTGACGTTTTATGGCCGTATAGTACGGACTAACAATACCTAATAATTTGTGCTCTGAATCAACGACGACAACCGAATCGTGACTTGAAGAAAATTTGCTTTCTGCTGAGGCAAGGGTGTCATCTTCTGATACATACCATACTCTCTTTATTTTCAGGATATCTTTTGCCGTTGGAAGGCTTTTTATCTTATTCTTCATATACCACATACGGTAGAAGCGCTAGTTCACGAGCTCGGCGTATCTCACGAGAGAGCTTGCGCTGGTGCGTTGCGCAAATACCTGTTTTATCTGATGACAAAATAGTACCACGAAAAGACATAAACTGCCTCATAGCTTCGTAGTTCTTATAGTCTGGCTCTGTCTTCTTTTTGCAAAAAGAACACTTAGCCGTCGATTTAAAATGGAATTTCTTCGTCGTCGATGTCCTCATTTGTTTTATTCTCCTCTACTTCTGCTGACTCCTCAGCTTTTTTACCTTTTAATTCATTCTCCGATTTTCCGTCTTCAGTTTGACTCTCATTAGGTTCACCACTCTGTCCTGAAGTAGACTTGGGGGTGAGCACTATCATATTGTCCATCACTATTTCAGTAATATTCTTTTGTGTGCCGTCTTTCCCTTCGAACTGACGATAGACTATTCGACCTTCTACAAAAACTTTGCTTCCTTTGGACAAGAGTTGAGAACATAATTCGGCTAATTTACTCCAAGCAATTATTCTATGATATTGTACTTCTTCTTTCTTTTCACCGTTTGCAGTAACCCAATCTCTATTAGTGGCTAAACCAAACTGTGCGACTGCAGTGCCCTGCGGGGTATAGCGAAGCTCTGGATCTCGCGTTAAATTACCGATTAGTGTTACTTTATTCAGTGATCGTGATGACATAGTTATTCGGTGGCGGCTTTCTTTTTTGCCGAAACTTCTAATAACATATACCTCATTAATTTTTGCTCAAAATTAAGAAGTCTTCGTATTTCTTTGATGTTACTTGTTGGAATTCCAACATTCCATATAAAATAATGGCCTTTTCGCTCGTTGTGTATTGGGTAAGCTAAACGCTTTTCCCCCCAATCTTTTTCTTCAAGAATAGGAGCTTTATTTTGCTTAAAAACAGCACGGACACGATCTATCGTCTCCTGCTTCTGTTCTGGTTCGGATGGCACTACAAAAACAAATTCATAATGGGATGTCATACTGCAAAACTATAACAAATCATCTGCGCATTTGCAACAGAGACTATAGAAATAGAATATCCAATATTATCCCAAATTTAAATATCACCTAACTCTAAATTCCAATGGAAATAACGATCGTCATTGCGAGGGAGGAACGACCGAAGCGATCTAACTAAGAAAGAGATTGCTTCACTACGTTCGCAATGACAGATAATTTACTTTTTGGTATTTGAACTTTGTCATTTATTGGATATTTGATATTGGATATTTGAGTTTCTCATACTATATATACGTTTCAGCCAGGAAAAAAAGAATATAAATACCTAGTAAAACAACTGCTTCCCACTTTTCAAAGCGACGTTTTGTAAATGAAAAGATAAAAAAAAGAGAAAAAGTGATAATGAGCGCAGCGATTGACAATGAATAATGACTAAAAATTGATATGCGAATTGGTCTTATGAGCGCTGTTAAACCAACGACAAGATTTGCGTTCGCAACAAGAGAACCATAAATATCACCATAAAGTACGTCAATTTCTTTTCTACGAATAGCTACCATTGCGACAAATAACTCTGGCAAACTTGTGCCTGGAGCAACGATAAAAAGTGCAACAAGAAATGGTTGAATACCCAGTAACTGTGCGAGGAGGAGCGAGCTTTTGAGCAAAAAATGTGCTGCACATATCATAAGTATTGTTGACCCAACCGCAATGATAGTAGCCTTCAAAATGTTTTTATCTTCAAAGCTCATTACAATACGAGAAAGGACATTTCTAAACCCATAGACACCAGTTGGTCGCTTGTTGAAAATATAGACTGCGTACACAAAAAAAAGAAACAACAGAAAAAAACCGTCAAAACGAGAAATAATACCATCAGCGCCAAGTAAAAATGGGAATAGTGACGCACTCAATAAGATTAAAATAGTCTGGCGAGAAAAATGAGCCTTTCTAATATTTAATACCATGCCAGAAACCAATATTGCTATAGGCATAATGAGTGCAATATTTGCAATGTTGGATCCGATAGCATTACCAAAACCAAATTCTGAATTCTTCTCTACTGCAGATATTATCCCAACAAATAGCTCAGGAATCGAAGTCGCCACGCCGGTAAATATACTGGCGAGAAAAAAAACTGAGAATATGGTTCTCCCAGAAAGATCATGTATAGCTTTCACCAAATAATCAGAGGATTTGTAGAGTATAAACGACAAAGCAAGAATTGCAGCAATGAGAATACCAACAGTCATACATAAAGACTATCGATTTTCAAAAAATATGCAATAGTTCTTTAAAATAATTACGGGGTAAGTAAGTCTAAAGGATTTTGTGCAACAACAAAGCTACCAAATTCTGTATCCTCGACTTTATATCCCTCACGCTCGATTTTTAAACGTGCAGCATCCGCCTCATCAAATTTAGATTCTTTTCGAAAATTACTTCGCGAGTCTGCCATATCGAAGATTTTTTGTGGAACTTTATATTTTAGTATATCCCGAAGCCTCAAACCAAGGACTTCATCAAAACTAAGTATAGTTGCCAATTTATCTGATCCTGCTTCATCACTGTTTATTACTTCCCATAAAATAGCAAGTGCTTTTGGTATATTCACGTCGTCTTCTATAGCTTGTATAAACTTTTTTTGTTGTACTTCTATGATAGTCCCCTGTTTGACGTTTGTTTGAGCAAGTAACATTACGGTAGATAATATACTGTTAAGTGCACTTGTAGACGCCTGCAAAGCCTCAAACGTGAAGTTTTGGCGAGAACGATAGTGTGCTTGCAAAAAAAAGTATCGTAGAGCCAATGGGTGATATCCTTTTTGTTGTAAATCATCAATGCTATACACATTACCTAGTGATTTCGACATTTTTTCTCCGTTGACCAATAAATGCTCGTAATGCATCCAGTAACGTACAAACGTTTTCCCCGTTGCAGCTTCGCTCTGGGCTATTTCATTCGTATGGTGAACCGGTATATGCTCAACACCACCCATATGAATATCTAATGTTTCGCCCAAATTTTTCATACTCATTGCAGAACATTCTATGTGCCAGCCGGGAAATCCTTCACCATTTTCAACAAGTCGAGATCGAAACGGTGATGGCCAATACTGCAGTACATGCGCATGTGTCCCCGCTTTAAAAAACCACAAAGCAAAGTCTGCTGGATTTTTTTTATTACTATCCTCTACCGTTCCTTTTCCAGCTCCGACAACAAGCGCTTCTCTGTTTTGACGCGAAAGCGTATCATAGGCTGGAAATGTTTCCGTATCAAAATATACAGCCAAATCAGTAGAATATGCATGTTTACTATCAAGTAGTTTTTGAGTCAGCTGTATAATCTCAGAAATATATTCTGTTGCTCTACACAAAATGGTCGGTTTTTGCGTGTGTAGTAGATGACAATCTTTTTCGAAAATTGCAATGTATTTTTCGGCTATTTGTTTTGGACTCATTCCTTCGCGCTTTGCTCCTTTTTCCATTTTATCTTCACCGGTGTCACTGTCTGACGTTAGGTGACCAACGTCGGTATAGTTCCGAACAAAATTGACACCATAACCTACAAAATTAAGCGTGCGAACAACCAAATCGGTCATAACGACCGCTCGCAAGTTTCCTATATGTTGGATCCAATAGACAGTAGGGCCACATTGATATAACGAAGCCTTTCCAATTCGTAGGGGGTTAAATTCATGCTTTTTCCGAGTGAGTGTGTCGTAGATTTGTAGCATAGTATCAGTATACCACAGCACAAGTTTGAATTTTTAACTCTTAATTTTAGACTCTTTTATCCCTGACTCTTCCCCGCCTTGTATTCAGTCCTATTCAAATCTTGTGGTGATGATTTACGTTTTTTAGTTGCAAACAAACTCCCTCGTTGTTTCTTGCCACTCACCGGAATATGCAGTTCCAAGGGAGCATGCGCTTGATCTCTCTCACTCAGCTGCTTCATGCTACGGTCGTACGCACTCTCTTGAGGCTGATTCGTCGCGTTAAATTGACCCCGTAGTGCAGCTCCAAGCGTTTGTTTCGCCTGCGCTTGTTTTTTTGCATCATTCTTGGCAAAAAGCTCTTGTATATTAAGAGCGCTATGCGCTCCTTCCTTCGCACTTATCGGCGGCTTACCTACTCTCTCTTCACCTTTCAGCCAATCTTTTGCCCATGAATTACCATCCTCATGCGTTACACTTCCAAATAGAGCAGTCTTGATAAGATCGACAGGGAGCATAGTGACTCCCTTTACAATCTCTTTTCCCATTTCACCAAATTGAGCTCCGACCTCATGTGACACGTCGTAAAAAAACGAACCGATACTTTGTCTTAGTCCACTTTTATTTTTATTTCGTAGTATCATTTTTTATGATTACTTTTCATTTTTAACCCTAGACAATTCCTAGTTTTACCCTTGCGTCATCACTGAGCATTTCCATAGACCACGGAGGATCAAATACTAAGTTTGGTAATACTTTTTTTACCCATGACAACTCTTGTACTTTTTCAATAATTTGCTGCTCAATAAGAGAATAAAGCGGACACCCTATGGTGGTAAGCGTCATCGTTACGTTCACACTGCCGTTCTTTTCTGAAACACTGTAGATGAGCCCCATGTCGGTAAGCGGGATATAGAGTTCAGGATCAAGGATTTCTGCCAACTTCCTCCACACTTCTTTTTCTCGAGGCGTTTTCACTTTTTCCATGAGAACATTATATCAGCTCTCAGCTTAAAACTAGGCATCTAAACGTGCCCATCCAAGCGAGCCAAGCTCATACACTCCTAAAGGGGGTTTGAGTACGAGATCGGATTTCCCTTTTTACGATATATGTTACTGCCAGGATGACAATCGGGACCACATATGAGGCAACTGCAAAAACAGGATCTGTCCAACTAAAGAGTCCACGAATAGAATAATGAGATAGAGGGTATAAAAATGGCGTTTGAAAATGTGTATGGCCTGGCAAATCCATAAGTATGTGCATGAGTGGCCACGCAAGCATTTCAAATGGAAATTTCCTTTTCAAAATATAAACAACCCCTATGATTGAAAAGCTTATGATAAAACTGTGTGTCGATGCATAGAGGTGATACATCCAAAGCGGCCCATTTGAATAGTCAGTCGGAACTGCACTTTTCGTTAAAATAAGATATATGGCTAAGGGAATTGCCCACACAAAATCTGGAAATATAGCCCACCACACAGCCTTCTTCCAATTCAAACGTGGAATAGGTTTGTATACTGCATAGGCTAGTAGAGCATGTGCTGGAATGGTCATAATAAATCAGGTCTTCTTTTTTTTGTAATAACCCATGCTTGCTTGAGCCGCCACGCAGCAATTTTTTTATGATCGCCCGATAAAAGTATAGCGGGAACTTCCTGCTTGTCAAATTCCTGTGGACGCGTATATTGAGGATACTCAAGCAAACGCACTTTTTGTATACCTTTTCGCTCTAGTTTTTCAATCAATACATCGTTTATACCTGCTCGCTTTATTTCATCGAGTAACACTTCTTGAAATGTTTCTTCTGTGGTAGCTGTTTCCTTTTCAAGTACACCTGGTAACAAACGGACAACGCTATCTATGAGCATAGCTGCCGGAAGTTCTCCACCAGTTAAAACAAAATCGCCAATTGAAATCTCTTCGTCTACGTGTTGCATTATTCGCTCATCAACTCCCTCGTAATGCCCCGCTATGATCAGTAGATGTTCGAGTTTTGCATATCTCTTTGCGTGTTTTTGTGTGTACGTTTCTCCTCGTGCAGAGGTAAGGACTATATGGGTGTTTTCCCCGTGATGCTTCTTTTGAGTAAGTGAAGAAATAGCCTTACTCAAAACATCAACCCTCATAAGCATGCCTGCTCCCCCTCCATACACATGGTCATCCACTGTCCCATATGCATCAATGGCAAAATCGCGTATGTTTATAACATCAATACTAACTGCCTTTTTCGCTTGTGCTCTCTTCACTATGCTTTCGTTTAGAAAACCACTCAGCATATCTGGAAACAGAGTTAATATAGTAATATGCATTATAGCTAGTATATCACGTACGGACTGGTAGTTTCCTCTCTTATACGGTATACTGTGTGTATGCTTATCGATACTGCACACATCACCGTCAAGGCTGGAGATGGTGGTGATGGGCGGGTATCATTTCGTAGAGAAAAATATATTCCAAAAGGAGGTCCAGATGGAGGTAATGGTGGAAAAGGTGGCAATGTTTATATTCAAGGTAGAAACGATATACGTCTCTTAAAAAAATACCGCGCAAAAACTAGAATAGACGCAGATGACGGAGATAATGGACAAGAAAATAAAAAAACCGGTAAGAATGGTCGCGACACTACCCTACTCGTACCTTTAGGTACTCGAGTGATAATACACCCATACAATATAGTACTGGATATCGTAGAAGAAGAAAAACCGTATCGTATTGCGAGTGGTGGAAAGGGTGGAAAGGGAAACTGGGAATTTAGATCAGCCACGAATCAAACCCCTCGTGAAGCCGAGAAAGGCCGTCTCGGTGAGACGGTTCAGCTCGTTTTTGAACTTCGTCTTATTGCAGATATTGGCTTAATGGGTTTGCCAAATGTTGGCAAGTCAAGTCTGCTGAATGTCCTTACTCAAGCACATGCACGTGTTGCAGACTATCACTTTACAACACTGGAACCAAACTTAGGTACATTTCAAAAGTATATTATTGCGGATATTCCTGGGCTTATAGAGGGTGCATCAAATGGAAAAGGTCTTGGTTTTCAATTCTTGAAACATATATCGAGAACTCGTCTGTTAGTGCATTGTATAGCGTGCGATTCTCCCGATCCTAAGCGTGACTACGATACGGTGCAAAGAGAGCTACAAACATACGATATAGATCTTCTTGAGCGTCCTCAAATTATTCTGTGCACCAAAAGCGATTTACTACCGGAAATGTCAAACGCCCAAAAGAAACAGTTTATGAAGAAAATTCGCTCGCTTGCTTCCGATGTCTTATTTGTTTCTATTCTCGACGATGAATCGATAGATACGCTTACTCAAACTTTGATCGAAAAACTCAACAGTAAATAAATTTGAACTTTTGGCATCGAGCAGGTAGAGTTAGCATATGATAGGAGCACCATTTCTTCATGAAGATACCAATAGGTTTGATACTTTCTTGTTTTCAATTCTAACTGCCCTATTTTCATTAGCAACAGGAGCAGTTTTATATCTACTTCCTCTCTACCTTTTAGGACTTGTTGGATCCGCTGCGCTTGTTGGACTTATTATTGGTGGCACATACCTATGGAATATAGCAGTTGACTTACTACTCACAAAGCTTGGGAAAAAGAGTAGATACTCACTGATTATTAAAGTTTCATTTCTGATACTTTTACTGTTTGCCTCAGTAAATACCATTCACGTTGATATTCGATTTGTCATACTATCACTCCTTATGCTTGGGACTGCACAAGAGTTATTTCAATTTGGCACATATCAATATATAGCACAGAAAGGCAATGACAAAACGTACTCACGTCTCTTTTCTGTATTTTCATTTTTCAGTGCGCTTGGTATGTCGCTCGGTCCGATAGTAAGCTCATTCGTTCTCACTATTCATTATCGATTTATGTTCGATATTATTGGATATATTGCACTAATTTGTGTAGGCATTTCTCTCACTTGGCTCGATCGACAAAACCAGAACCAGCAATTAGAACTGGTGAAGCCACTTGCACGATGGTCATTGGTAAAGGAATGGCACGTATGGAAACACTTATTGAGGGGGGACGTAACGTTATTTTTTGCTTTTTTGCTTTTTGGCGTCTTTTGGGGGATGGTCTGGTTTGTCGGACCACTGTTGTCGTTAGATACGCTTCACCTTGGCGCATGGGCTGGCGTACTTATGGGTGCATTCTCACTGCCAAGAATGTTACCACGTTCATGGTTCAAAACCTTGCACATTATTTCTCCACCCTATCAAATTGCCCTTTCTTTTCTCTGTACTGGCTTCTCACTTCTTCTATTTACTATCGTCACTAACCCAATTCTCATTCTACTGTGTGCATTTGTTGCAGTAGCTGTTTTGCAGATAGCATATCCAACAGTCGCAACACTACTTGAAGAAAAAGCTAAGCAATCTCAAGATCAATCCCAATACGAGGGCGGTAGCCTATTATTTAGGAACGTAGGTTATATCTTAGGTTCGCTTATTGCAGGCGCACTCGTAGCTCAATCCTATAGCCTCACCTACCCATTTTTAGTTCTGTCACTCTTGTTCTTTATTGCTGCACTGCTGTTTGTCTATCACGCAAAAACAACGTCTATAGTCGAGTGGCTGAGTAGAAAAATATAGCATTTCAAACATATATCAGGCACCGTATTCATCCCATGCATTAATACTCAGTTGCTCCAGTGTGTAATCAGAACAAGCCTTAATAAATGCCATCGCTTTTTTACTGTCAGTAATTAAATAGACATTACTATCGATCGTTGCTCGACGAATGATGTAGTCGTCACGAACATCTTTCTTATAACTTGAATCGACGATATTAATGACGATGTCTATTTTCTTTTTATGCAAAAAGTCTATGACATTTGGTTTCATTCTTTCATGTATCTTATAGAGTTTTCGGGCATAAATTTTATTCTTTCTCAAAAATCTTGCCGTCTTATCAGTCGCGTAAATAGGTAATCCTAACTTGCTCATCCGGTATGCAGTACGCAAAAAGCGGATTTTATTCTCGTCCCCACCAAGCGATAAAAAGATACCTTTCGAAGGTATTTTTCCACCAACGCTGAGCTCAGCTTTTAGCAATGCCTCTTCAAACGTATGCCCAAAACAACCCACTTCCCCAGTCGAGGCCATCTCGACTCGCAAGGTCGGATCTGCTCCCTCAAGCCGCGCAAAGGAAAACTGAGGAGCTTTCACGACTACATAATCGCAATATCCCAATGTATGTTTTTTTCCTTTTCCAAAAAAGCTATCTGCTATATATCGCGTGAAGTTTACGTTGGATGCTTTCGATATAAATGGCAATGTTCTTGATGCGCGAAGATTTAGTTCAATAACATAGACAATGTTGTTTCTCGCTAAAAATTGAATATTGAACGGACCAGTTATAGAAAATTTCTTTGCGAGTTTATGAGCAATATTTTGAATCTGGCTCTCTGTCTTCAAATATACCTTTTGAGCTGGATACGCAATGGTCGCATCTCCAGAGTGAACACCGGCACTTTCTACATGTTCTGAAATCGCCTGTATAAGAATCTCTCCATACTGCGCTACACCATCATATTCTATCTCCCGTGCACCCTCAACAAACTTTGATACAGTCACGGGATATTTTTTATTAATATACCCAACTGTTCCCATATACTCTTCGAGGTCTTTCTTTGTATAGCACACCATCATCGCATCACCCGAGAGAACAAATGATGGACGTATCAACACTGGATACCCTACGTTCTCAGCAAAAGAAACGGCTTTATCAACTGAAGTAAGTTGTGACCATGACGGTTGCTTTATGTCGAGTGTGTCGAGCGTGTCAGAAAATGTATTTCTGTTCTCTGCTTTCCTTATTTCCAATGGATCAGTCCCTAAGATGTGTGCGCCGTTTTTGGCGAGAGGTAAAGCCAAGTTGTTTGGAATTTGTCCGCCAACTGACACTATTACACCATATGGATTTTCAAAAGAATAGATATCGAGTATCCTCTCCAGTGTTAATTCCTCAAAATACAAACGATCAGACATGTCATAATCTGTAGAAACAGTTTCTGGATTGCAGTTTATAATTATCGACTTCTTCTTATGCTTATGCAAATACTGTGCCGTATTGACACAAGCCCAATCGAATTCAACTGATGAACCAATTCTATACGGCCCAGAACCTAGTACAATAATTGCTCTGTGCATGAGTGGACGAATATCATGATGCGAACCTATATAGGTTGCGTAGAGATAGTTAGTTTTTGCTGGCACCTCACCGGCCAATGTGTCTATTTGGAAAAATGAGGGGGTTATAGCATTTGCAATACGTATCTTTCGTACATCCTCCTCTTTCTT
The DNA here is from genome assembly GCA_024654535.1 of Candidatus Roizmanbacteria bacterium. Classification (GTDB taxonomy): domain Bacteria; phylum Patescibacteriota; class Microgenomatia; order UBA1406; family UBA1406; genus JANLHL01. The sequence goes on from JANLHL010000016.1 coordinate 285,087, forward strand.
TTTTGTCAGTTGTGCTATACAACTATCAGAATATCCACTTTGCTTTGCTTCTGTTAATACTTGTATTGATAACGTGTGGGCCTCATGTTTTAGCTTCTTTTCTATCGAAACTATTTTAGAAATCCCGTACAAAAACCAAGGATCTATACCAGTCATCTCGTGAATATCTGGAATCGTAAAACCTCTTCTTAAAGCCTCATACAAGTGAAAAATTCGCTTCGGTGTAGGATTTTCTAACAATGTGCGTATGTCTGTATCTTTCATACTTACATACGTATCACTAACTATACCATCTTCTCCAATATCAAGCATGCGTATAGCCTTTTGAAGTGTCTCTTCAAAATTTCTACCTATAGCCATTACTTCACCAACCGATTTCATACTGCTACCAATTTGCTGATGAACATCCTTAAATTTATCCAGATCCCACCGTGGCATCTTAACGACTATATAATCAAGTGCAGGTTCAAAAAACGCAGAAGTCGTGTGTGTTACTGTATTTTTAAGCTCAAATAATCCTCTACCTAAAGCTAATTTTGCTGCAACATAGGCTAGTGGATAACCGGTCGCTTTTGATGCCAAAGCGGATGAACGAGAAAGACGAGCATTCACTTCGATAACTGCGTAGTCAATATCTTGCTTTTTAGGATGTGGATTGAGTGCAAACTGTACATTGCACTCCCCAACTATTTTCAACGATTGTACTATGTCAATTGCCTTTTCTCGCAAAAAATGATATTCATGGTTTGAAAGTGTTTGGCTCGGTGCAACAACAATAGATTCCCCAGTGTGAATGCCAAGCGGATCCATATTTTCCATATTACAGACAGTGACACAATTACCAAATCGGTCACGAACAACCTCGTACTCAATTTCCTTATAGTGATGCAGGTATTGTTCGACTAAGACTTGTGATGAGAATGAAAAGGCATCTGTGACGCGTTGATGTAACTGCTTCTCATTGTACGCAGGACCAGATTTTTGACCTCCTAATGCATATGCTGCTCTTACCATAACTGGGTATCCGAGCCTTTTTGCAGCTAGTTTAGATTGTGCAACGGTTGTAGTAGCTATACTTTTTGGAGTATTTATCTGAATCTTCTTAAGGTGATGAGCAAATTTATCCCTATCTTCCGTTTTGATTATTGAACTCACATGGGTACCATAGACCGTTATGTTATGTTTTTGTAAAATCTTCTTTCTATAAAGTTCAACGCCGCAATTGAGAGCTGTTTGGCCTCCGAAAGAAAGAAAGATACCATCTGGCTTCTCTTTTTCTATTATCCTCTCTACAAAATATGGCGTAATGGCCAAAAAATATACTTTATCAGCAAGCATATCCGAAGTTTGGATAGTCGCAATGTTTGGATTCACCAGCACTGTATATATCCCCTCTTCTTTCAATGCTTTTATTGCCTGAGAGCCGGAATAATCGAATTCTCCTGCTTCACCTATTTTAAGCGCTCCAGAACCCAATACTAACATCTTTTGCACTTTTATTTTCAAGCTCATAGACAGGAAATAAATTTATCAAATATCCACTGTGTATCCACTGGTCCTGGACATGCCTCCGGATGAAATTGCACCGAAAAAAAAGGTTTTGACGTATGGATAATCCCCTCATTTGTTTTATCGTTCAAATTTTCAAACCACGGTTTAAATCCACGTGGGATTTTACCGACTGCATATCCATGGTTTTGAGTTGTCAGAAAACAACGAGATGTTCCAATTTCCCTACATGGCTGATTTTGTCCTCTGTGACCAAATTTAAGTTTATAGGTATCACCTCCAGCAGCGAGCGCTAAAAGCTGATTCCCTAAACATATCCCAAGTAGTGGCTTATTTTTCGTAAGTGCGTACGTTATTGCGTTAATAGTTTCGTTGCACATTTTTGGATCTCCAGGGCCATTCGATACTACGATCCCGTCGTACACGAGTGAACTCGCAGCCAGATCGTAATTCCAAGGAACTTTAATAACTTTTACTTTTCTTTTTATGAGTGAACGTAGTATGTTTCTCTTTACGCCACAATCGATAAGTACTACTACTTTTTTTCCTTTGCCATACGTTTGCACACTCTTGCATGATACGGCAGACACGAGGTTCACTTTATTTGGATCAGAAAATTTAATATCTGGACCTATAATAATCTTTCCTAACATAGCTCCATTCGTCCTTATTTTTTGAACAAGAAAGCGCGTATCTTCAACAATGAGAGCGGGAATCTTTTGTTTAATGAGCCATGCACTAAGAGTCATTGTGCTCTGCCAATGTGACGGTGTATCAACGTATTGCGCAACAACAAGCCCAGAAACATGTATGCGGCTGGATTCCCAAAAATCCTGAGAAGGAACGCCATAGTTCCCAATGAGTGGATACGAGAGTACTAAAAGTTGACCGCTATACGATGGATCAGTGAGACTTTCTGGATAACCCACCATACCAGTTGAGAAAGCGAGCTCTCCCGAAATAGATTGTTGGTATCCAAATGACGTTGCCTCAATGCGTGATCCGTCTTGCAGTTCTAAGTATGACGGCTGATTAATCATGCATTTATCCAAGTACAAGTTTGAGTAATGCCATACGAACATACATACCGTTCTTTACCTGTGTCGACAAATAAAGTGCTCTTGGATCTTTATCAATTTTTATATCAATCTCACCAATGCGAGGTAATGGATGCATAATGACCATGTTTGCATTCCCTTTTTGTTTCAGCAAACTCGGAGTAATAACAAAACTTTTTTTGAGCTTTTCGTATTCTTCAGGATCAGAAAATCGTTCTTTTTGAACGCGTGTCCAGTACCAAAAATTGCAGTCTTTGGGAATGCTTTTCTCATCTTTTATGTACTCAATCTTTATTTTCATTTTCTTTATTTCCTTTTCAACATATGGAGGCAATTTTAGTCGTTCTGGTGCAAGTAAATAGAGCGTATTACCTTGATACTTGCCTAAACCTTTGATGAGCGAGTGTACTGTTCTCCCGTATAGTAAATCTCCCGCAATAAGACCTTTCAAGTTATGCAAACGTCCGAAGCGCCTATGCAATGTAAACATATCAAGAAGGGCTTGTGTCGGATGTTCACCTGATCCATCCCCTGCATTTATCATAGGAATATCGATCATTCTTGAAAGTTTTTTAACTATTCCTGTTGTAAAATGCCGCATCACTATACAGTCACTGTAGTTTGCAAAAACCCGTATCGTATCTTCCATCGTCTCCCCTTTTACGTATGAAGATGTTGTCGTTGGGTTCTGATACTCAACAGTTTGTGCACCCATTCTTTTCGCTGCAGAAGAAAAAGAACTAAACGTACGCGATGATGGTTCATAAAAAAGAAGTGTTACTATTTTGCCATTCAATTCATGGTGAATCACACCCCTTTCATGTTCGTTGATAAGAGCGCTCGCCTCATTGAATACGCGGTTAAAGGAATCCGGAGTAAACTGATCGATAGATAGGATGCTTCTATTTGAGAATTGATCTTTTTTTATTTTTTGCATACATATATAAACTGTATCCTGAGTGATACTACCACATTAATAAAACTTGTCAACTAGAAACAATACCAGAATGAATGACGGATTGATTGTGATCTCTCACGATAGTATTCTGTATTCATAAGCGAATATTGATAGTTTTTATTCTTTTGAACCGTACACGATTCTGGCGCAAGTGTTACTAATTTTGACATAGCAATTTCCGACAATTCTTTTTGTTGTAGTACGGAGAGTAATATAAAATAGTTTACTGCTTCTTGCCTATTTTTTGCTTCTGAGATACGTTGTTCGAAAAATTGCGCTTCTAACTTTCCTCGTATATCTAACACACTTGCATCGGTCATCACGAATATATAGGGATCTAAATAAACTAGCTTCCACGTCTTGTCTTGGAAAATATTACGTATAAATATTTGCGCCCATTCAGTTTGATCTGTGTGAGAAAAGATAACGGTATGAATACCATACCTTGCAAACTCTTTTTTTCTCGTCTTTGCATCAACTTGTATATTCTTATATATATCAAAAAAATGAGCAGGATAGGCTTCGGGCCTATTATCAACAAATACCTTGTAGCGCGGATACAGTGTGTAGATCAAATACCCACCTATATCAAAGTTGTTAAAGATGTTATTGGGAAGATTACTTTTTTCTACAAAAGATATGCTACTCTTGTAGTTATCTTTTTGACCAAATCCTTGTTCAGTACTCTGCAGATACATATTCGAATATGTATTGGATGACAATAGGTATATTGAAAAAACACCTATTACAATCGAAGTAACTGTGAACAACATACTGGTGACAGGAAAAAAAATGCGTATTCTTTTTATGACGCTATTGAGTGCTTGTGGCATAAGAAACAGTGCGCTCAATGCAAAAAATGGCGCATGTCTAATCTGCCAACAGGTAGCAGCAGAAAATAGGAATAAAATGGCACCCTCCAAAAGTTTTTTTTGGAAAAGAAAATATATTGAGGTAATAAAACCAATTATTAAAAATATAAACACATATCTATAATAAATCCAGTTAGTATAGTTCATCATAAACCTGATACCTTGATTTTCTGCTATGGTGTATCCGTAGTTACTAAATATCTTAAACGGATACAACATTCCCGAAAGTAGTGATGGATTTACTATAAAACTTGCAAATGAGAATAGAAGCACAATGAAATGAATCTTATTTTGCTTCTCTACAAATAAGTGCTTATAGAGCAAAAACATGATAAGTATACCTTCTAAAGCCATACCAAAAACAAATGTTATGTGCACGTTAACCCATATACTATTTATTGGAATAAGTAAAAATAATGCACGAGTAGAACTTCTTTTAAAGAAGACTATCCATAAAACAAGCGCAAAGAGCGCGTAACCAAATATTTCTGGCCGCAGCGAAGTTCGAGACCATAGGATAAAAGCCAATGCCCCAAGAACGAAAGTAACAGCAGCCCAACTTGATTTTTTCTTTGCCATATACCCGAGTAAACCAAGCGTAAAACCGACTACGAAGATTTTCAAAAGAATAAGACCACTATCGCCTAATGCTGCATGTACACCATAGAAAATGACTTCTGACAACCAGTGATGATTGGTGAACGGAAAACTCGGGTTTGTATATGAGAAAAGGTTAGTTTTAGGAATTGTATGGGTCTGAACAATGAGCTTACCCAGTGCTAAATGCCTTCCCAAATCCTCACTATAATCGGCATTTTTTGTACATAAAATAGATGCTATAAGAGAAAAGAAAATAATGAAAAAGAATACTTTTTTTCCTAACATACAGAGAAAAAGTATAACACGCGTAACCGTTTATCGACAGAGATGCTCGATACGAGGTTGTACAAGAGCTATATAGTCATCCGATTTCATTGCGATTGAATAACTACGATCTCCTGCATTAAAAATTATCATCTCGTTTTTTAAAAGCTGAGGATCTACCAACACATCTAAACCGAACAAGTTTCCAAAGGGTGGCACACCGCCTGGTTCGATACCTTTTGTAACATCTGCTACTTCTTCAGTCGTTGCAAAACGTATATCTCGCACATTTAATAGTTTTTTTACTTTTTTCCCATCAAAACGACTGTCACCAGATAACACCAACATGACAAAAAACGGCTCAGTCCCTGATTTTTTAACCCGTACTATGAGCGCTTTCGCCCCTTGATTGAGTGTATAGTGACCTTCCCGAATATGTGCCGCTTCATAGCTTGTACGTACCGGTTCATGCTCAAATGTTTCAAACCACAGACTGTGGTTTTTCAGCAACAAAAGTATAGTTTGAACTGTAGGATGATAGGTCATTGCTCCGTAAAGTACTATTGAAAATACGGCACTCCCCACCACATTGATGGATCTACAAAACGCTTATTTTTATTAAGGCTATATATACTTTTCATCTCTTTTGCAGAAAGTGCAAAATCAAATACCTCGCTATTTTCGTCTATACGATTCGTCTTTGTACTTTTCGGTATGGCTATAATTTCTCTTTGAAGAAGCCAACGGATCAAGACTTGTGCAGGGGTCTTTTTATGAGAATGAGCAATTCTTATGACAGTAGGATCACTTAATGGCTTTTCCGCAATTTTGCCCGTCGAACCCAACGGTGAATAAGCGGTAATCGCAACCTTCATCTTTTTGCAGTACTCAACTAGCGCCTGTTGACTATTGTAGGGGTGGATCTCTATCTGATTCACTGCTGGCTTGATGCGTGCATAGGTAAAAAGATCAAGCAGCATCGGTGCGGTAAAATTGGCCACACCAACAGACTTCACTAGGCCTTTTTTTACTAAATTTTCCATTGCACCCCACGTATCTTGCATGGGAACATTCTCAGTTTTCGCAAGGCCTAGTACATTTAATGGCTCAGGAAGTAGACCGTGCACAAATGCAATGCCCCAGTGCACTAAGTATAAATCTAGATAGTCAAGACGTAAATCTTTCAATGTCTGTTTGCACGCTTTTTCCACATTTTTTGGATTGTGTTCAGTGTTCCATAATTTACTGGTTATAAATATATCGGATCTTTTTATTTTCCTTTTTGAAAAAACACCATGAAGCGCACTGCCGATTTCCTTTTCATTTTTGTAAATACTCGCACAGTCGATATGCTTGTAGTTTGCCTCCACAAGTGCGTATTGAACGGCTCTTCCCACACTACCTTTTGGAGACTGCCATGTACCAAGACCTAGTATAGGCATTATCTTATTGTTGTTGAGTTTGATTGAAGATTTCATATAACCAAGTTTAAACAATAAATACCCTTTTTACCACTTAATCGAAACATAAGAGATAGAAGAATACAAGCTTCCCGTTTGTTAACGGTTTTCTGCTGCACGAGAAGTTAAAGTAACAGTCGAACCGTCTTTATAGAACCAGCGTAGTGCTTGCCTAGCGTTGTCTATTCCAAGCGCTGCTGTATTAATTAGTCCACTTCCAGGATAAGAATAAGGAGATTCCACTGTAGTTAAAGGTTCTGAGCCATGAAGTACTTTACCCATCTCAACAACTTGATCTAAACCTGACCGTTTATACGCTTGCTCCCATGGAATCCCTGATTCAGGTTCACTAAACAATCTAAAGTGGCCAAATACACAGTTTGGTCTGTATTGGAATGCACCAATTACCCCATCACCTCCATCATGAATAGATAAAAGTGAAGCATGTAGTGGATTGACCATGTACGGCAATACATGCGCTTTTGATTCCATTAGAATTTTGGCTAAGACATCTGCTGTGGGTCTAAAGAGATAATTTTCATAATTTAAATAACCTGATATCCCAGCGCGCACTCCTCCAGGAATGCCAGTCTTTCTATACTCAACTACAAAGAAATTATTTCCGCTTGCACCTGTGTATGGTAAAGCAACAAGGCCATGATTTCTAATCTGATCTTCGTTTGGTAAGCAAACTGCTCTATTAAAGCCTGTTGTTAACAAACCTTCTTGTTTACTTGAAATTCCAAATTCACCAAACTTAAATACTTCTGACTTACTCATTCAAACATTATACTATAAGTCACGTATATATTCAATGACGAAACTGAAGTTATTCACGCTAATGATTGATTCTTCCCCTCCCTGCTGGTAATTTCACACCCTTCCGGAGGAAATATTTTCTGATATTCCATTATTTAAAATTTGCTACAGTTATTACTATGTACAAACGGTCTTACTTGGCTCTGTTGGTTACTGTATTATTCAGTTTTTTTCTTTTTATACTACCTCCTCGCGTAGGTGCGCAAATAAACACCACTGAGCGCATTACAGATTTTAAAAGTGTCGTTGATATAGGTCCAGATAGCTCGCTCAATGTAACAGAGTCAATAACGGTATATGCGAATGGTGAACAGATAAAGCGTGGGATTTACCGCGATTTTCCTACGCAGTACGGTGGGCTTCTGGGCTCTTCAAAGGGATTTAAGGTTGTATCAGTCACAAAAGATGATGTACAAGAACCGTACCGAATCGAAGACCAGATAAATGGTAAGCGCGTATATGTAGGCAATAGTACCATTCTCATTCCTCAAGGTACGTATACGTATAAAATAACGTACGAAACAACCAATCAAATCGGATTTTTTAAAGATCATGACGAGTTGTATTGGAACGTAACAGGAAATGGATGGAATTTCCCCATTGAACAATCGAGTGCTGAGATACATCTACCAGGTACTGCCCCGGTACAACAAACCATAGGATATATTGGATTTAAAAATTCGAAAGAACAGAGCGTTATATTCAATACCTCTCAACAAAACAATCACACCGTTGTCATGGCACAATCCCAAAGACCACTTGCTTCAACCGAAGGAATGACAGTTGTGGTAACCTGGCCCAAAGGATATGTTACTGAACCGCCGTGGTACACAGCCTTTTTACCGCAAAACCTTGGGCTAGACATTCTTGTAGCGTTGGGGCTTCCTATTACGCTTTTTATTTTTTACTATTTTCTTTGGCGAAAAATTGGACGAGATCGAACTACTTCGGGCCCTGCCGTAGTGCAAACACAGCCGCCAGATGGTCTTACACCAGCTGCTGTGCGCTTTGTGAATAATATGGGAGTCTTCGACAATACCTTCTTGTCTACTACGTTTATACACTTGGCAGTGCAAGGATACATACAAATCAAAAACGACAATGGTTCCTATGCAGTCAGTAAAACAACGAAAGACGCGTCCGAGCTTATAAACGAAGAAAGAATACTGTACGATGGTATGTTTGCTATAAAGTCAAATTCAAAAGAAGTACTTTCTGAAACGATACCAAAGAACTCCACCACATCGAAGGTTCAAGGTAGTGGATTTTTCGCACAACAAACGGCAAAGGTTGCCAATCTATTTAGCAGAGAAGAAGATACACCAAACACATTTGTTATTCGGCGCACAAACTGGAGAAAACTACAAAAAATTACATTAAGTACGATGGAGTACTTCAATACAATCAGTAAGAAACTTGTTGTCTCAAATCGCGTTAACCTCCTATATGCGCTCATACCTCTTGGTATGTTTGGCGCATACCATGTCGTAACTGCATTTACACAACACGCTGAAACAAAATTATTTTTTATGGCATTTGCCACTTTCTGGAACGTTATTGTAAGCTTTTTTGTACTATTATGTATCGCTAACTGGACAAGCTTTCTTGCAACACGCAATTGGACACTGTTTTTTCCAGCTATCTTTCTTACATTTTTCCTACTCCCCTTCGTTGGAGTAGGTATATTCACCGGAATTATGGCATTCGGACTTGCCGGGTATATAGGTATCTTTGCATCTATTGTCATTTTGCTCAGTTTTTATAAAGCCCTTCCACGACGTACTCCACAAGCAGTTGAACTACAGAATCGTATAGACGGTTTCAAAGTTTTTCTCAAGTCACAAGAACGATATGTTCAGGGAGTAAAAATGGACCTCCCTACTCGCTTTTCTATGTATGAACGATACCTACCCTTTGCTATAGCGCTGGGTATTGAGACCCAATGGAGTGCACAGTTTAAGCAAACATTTGCCCAAATGGCAGAGGCTGGCATGCAGACAACCCCAATATGGTATAGTGGTTCAGATTCATTTACTACATTCTCTTCTCAGTCATTTAGTTCTTCCCTTACCTCTTCTATTTCATCTGCTTCAGTAAATCCAACTTCATCCTCAGGAACTTCTGGAGGCTCTTCTGGTGGCGGAGGTGGTGGTGGCGGAGGTGGTGGGTGGTAAACTTGTTCTATGTTACACTACAAAGATGAGCTATTCAGAATTTATTAAGCAAGCTTTAAATGATTCCTCAAAAATCGCTTCTAAGCATTTCAATAACGTCTCATCTGTCGTTATAAAAACTGGCGATAACAACCAGGTGCTGACTGAAACAGATATTACAGTCGGTAACTATATAGTCGACGCAGTGCAAAAAGCATATCCCGATCACAATATAGTAGACGAAGAAGCTGGGATTATCGACAAAAATTCTGATTACACATGGGTTATAGATCCTATAGATGGTACAAGCAATTTTGCAGTAGGCTCTCCTCAATATGGCATTATCATAGGACTTTTACATAATAATAAGCCAGTTGTAGGGGGCGTTGCGCTACCCTACTACGACGAGATAATCACCGCTGAAAAAGGTAACGGAGCATTCTGCAATGGTAAAAGAATGCAGGTAACTAAAGAACCACGCTTACTGTCAAGTTTAGTAGCGTACGGAATAGATGGCCATCAAGAAAATCCTGCATTAACGTATGAAGAGTGCGAAGTATTTGCACGTATAGTACTTGGCGTAAGGAATATTCGCGCATCGGGAAATGTGTCAGATGCAACTATGGTAGCAAAGGGCAAGTATGGTGCGTATCTTAACCGCACCAGCAAGATTTGGGATATTGTGGGTCAGCACATAATTATTGAAGAAGCGGGTGGCATAGTTACCGATTTCTTTGGAAAACCCATAGATTACTCAAACCCACTGACAAAAACAAGTACCAACTATACCTTTTGCATTGGGGCTCCCCAACTGCACAAACAGTTGCAGGAAATAATACATCAGAAGTCAACATAACCTAACTCACCATACTCTCTTTCCTATGAGCGGGATACGGGAGTCGAACCCGTCTTTCTACCTTGGGAAGGTAGCGTTGAACCGCTCAACTAATCCCGCAATTCGGCACTTCACTACTCAGTGTAAACTATTTCTACTTTGACTTTGATATTGGATATTTGTCATTTATTTGATATTTGATATTGAGTATTGGATATTTCTTTCTATATTATAAACCCCAATTTTTCTTTCACCCGTCGTACTGTCTGTTCTGCAACAATTGCTGCCTTATGGGCATTTTGTCGCATATAAATCTCAAGCGTTGTTTTGTCAGCTATATACGTTGTGTACTTCTGTTGCATCGGCTTTATTATTTCTATCAACGCCTCAGCCAATTCACTTTTGAATTCTTTGTATCCTTTACCAGAAAAATGATTTTCTATCTCTTTTTCGCTTTCTCCGGTAACAGCCTTATAGATTCCCAGCAAGTTGTAGAGCCCCAAGCGTTTTTTATCAAATTCTATCGACTTCTTCGAATCGGTAACCGCAGACATAATCTTCTTACGAATAACATCTGGTTTATCAGTTAAAAATACCGTTGCATTCAGGTTAGCATCACTTTTGCTCATCTTATTTTTTGGATCCGAAAGACTCATGATCCGCGCCGTTTCTTTCACAATACGCGCAGTAGGTAATGTAAATACTTCCCCATACGCATTGTTGAAACGGTCTGCAATATCACGTGTTAACTCTATATGCTGCACTTGATCCTCACCAACAGGAATGATATTTGTGTGATACAGTAATATATCAACCGCCATGAGCACAGGGTAATCATATAATCCTGCAGAGACTATTTTTGTTTGTTTTGCACTCTTTTCTTTAAACTGAGTCATACGATTTAACTCACCTAAGTGCGTAAAACAATTTAATATCCACGTTAGTTCTGTGTGTTGACGAACATGCGATTGTACAAATATATTGGACATATTTGGGTCTATGCCTATTGCCAACAACATTGCATACGTTGCATATATTGAGTCATTTAGCTTCTTTTTTTCCTGAGGTACCGTAATTGCGTGTAGATCTACGACGCAGTAGTATGCCTGATAGTTTTTCTGCAACTCCACCCACTGTCGAAGCGCACCTAAGTAATTGCCAATATGTGGAGACTGGGCAGATGGTTGTATTCCTGAGAAAATTACTTTCTTCATAGTGTTATTATAGCGAAGTTTTTATTAAAACGCTCCTCTGTTATCAAGCGCCTTCCCAAGCGTACCATAATCCGCATACTCTATACTGGCACCCATGGGCAATCCATACGCCAATCGGCTTATGGTAAAGGTCTGTTTTGTTTTTACTTGCAACTCGCTCAAGATTTTTTTTAAGTACATAGCCGTCGTCTCGCCTTCCATGTTCGGGTTCGTTGCAATAATAATCTCTCGTATGGGTTTTTCGTGTTTTTCTATACGAGCGACTAGTTGAGGGATAAGTATATCTTCCGGTCCCATACCATTTAAGGGGTCAACACGACCATACAGTATGTGATATAAACCATTATATTTACGCGTTTGTTCTATTCCGATAAGATCGAGCACTTCTTCAACGATACAAATAACCTGAGTATCGCGATGTGTGTCTGCGCAAATTGAGCACATATCGTCCTCTGTCAAATTGAAACACTGAGGACATTTTTTCGTCGTTGTCTTTAACTCGAGTAGCGCATTGGCAAAACGGCTCAACCTTTCCTGTGGAACGTTTAATAAATAGAATGCTAGTCTCCCTGCAGTTTTCTTTCCTATACCTGGCAAGGCCTCAAATTGATCAATAAGTTCTTGAAGAGAGCGTGGTAAATGCATAAGTTTTACAAACTTTCACTTATTATTGAAGATATATCAAGTATTGATATCTTTGAATATTGTGATAAATCCTCTAGAGTAGATTCGATCGTATTCGTTGTATACCAGTGACTTATGGGTGAATTTTGAATCCGATTTGGTACACCGAGCGCAAAGTCTGCATGAACGACAGCTGCGATAACATCTTTAGCCCCATGTTCGTAGCACACCTCAGCAGCATGCAACAAAGTACCGCCACTCGTAGCTACGTCATCAACCAATATAACCGTTTTGTTTTTTACAGTACCAAAAAGTTCGAGCGGTTTTGACGTATGCACTTTCGTCAATGTACGTTTTTTTTCTATCGTTATTACGTCATGTTCCTTTTTCTCACCATACAACGCTTGCGAAAATATCCGTGCACGCTCTATCCCACCTTGGTCTGGCGATCCTACCACAACGGTAGACAAATCTAGCTTTATATCTTCTCGGATAAGCGTTGCCATAAACGGCAATACCGATATATTCCGAAATGGAATAGTAAATACTCCAGCTGTCGCCTCATCGTGAATATCGATCGTTATTACTTTATTACATCCTAAAGCCTCAAGAGCCTTTATAATAACGTTGACCGATATACATTCCCCTGGTAGATGCTGTATATCTTGTCGTGCATAACCAAAATATGGGATTACCAATGTTACCTTTGTCGCGCCTTCTCTTTTCAGCGCATCTATAGTAAATAATAGTTCTACCAAATTATCGTTGGTAGGATTGACTATCGACTGCACCACTATACTATGTACATCTTCTACCTTTTCAAGCACTGTCATTTTGAGTTCTGAGTTTGAAAATACGGTTTTTTCACTTTTTCCAAGCCTATATCCATTCTTTTGAACAATCGCCCGTGCTACGTTCGGTGAAGCGCTTCCAGCAAACACAATTTTTCTCATAGCATGCATTGTATATTAAAAAGTGAAAACAAACCACCCTTTGTTATAATGACATGCATGGCTACTAAAAAAGGGAAAATTCGCATAGGTTTCGACTTTGACGGCGTTTTGTTTTATAATCCCATACGTCTCCTACGGCCAGTTTTAGATTTAGTAAAGAAATATATCTTGCACGTACCCTCTACCACGTTTTACGTTGCTAAAACAAAAAATTCATACGCTATTATGCGATTAGTCCACGCCTCAAGCTTTATGCCGAACGTGGGATTGGGCGATTTTCTGAAACTTTTAAGTGATCCAGAGTATGATGTATTTGTTGTCACCGCACGCCAGAAGTTTTTGATGCCCGACCTTTATAGGCTCTTATCGCTGTACGGTGTGCACATTCCACACGAAAGAATTTTTTGTAATACACACGATGAACAGGCGCACGTATTTAAAGAACGCATGACGAAAGAGCTAAAATTAGATTTTTATGTAGAAGACAATTGGGATATTGTGAATTATTTACGACTCAAGACAAAAACACGTGTTGTGTGGCTTTTTAACCGCGTCGATAAACTTTTCATCCACGATACATGCAAAGCGCCCAATGTAAAAGAAGCAATAGAACTGATTTTAAGATTTGCTAAAAAGACTAAATAGCTAAAAAGCAAGTAGGACGATAGAAACAAACCTCAATTCTGTGGTTTGTTAAGAAGTGCAGGATACACTATATCTTCATTACCTGCGGTAACGGAAATATCAGAGTCTATACTTGGTCCGAAGGAGTTACTCCATAAGATATCACCTCTCGTAGAAATTCGACCGCTTCTAACGAGTAACGAGTACATAAGTCGAACCGTAAAAGGGACCTGTTCAAAAGCCTCTGCATTCATTGGGTATACAATTGAACTCGTGAATTCTGCTTTCAAATCGGTTTCTGGGTCTACTGCTAATGCAGTACAATCTATCCTCCACAAGCCAGTATCAGGATCTCTCACATACTGCGATCCTACAACATAACCTTGTTCTGATTCGCCAGCTATTGTCAATACTTGAGCCGCAGGAGCGCGAACATGTTGCCTCTCTCTTTGTTCTACAAATATTGACCTCAATGCGCCAGTTTTATCTTGTCCTTCAGCTATTTGTAGTCTGCGCTTATCTTTACAAATAGAACCTTCTGGACGTCTATCTGTTTTAGAGCGCCAATTTAAGCCCATATCTAAACCAACTGGCAACCTATGACTCTCGCCTAACATAGCACTGCTATAGGCATCCATATCTTGGATCGGAGGGCCAATTAGTAGATTCATTCTAGATTCAAAACCCCCAGAGTGTAAATCTATACCTGGTGGTTTGACAAAGTTTAAAATAAAGCTATCTGCGCTCATAGGCTTATAGTATAAACCTACAGATCATATTAATCAAGATCTATTCACCAATCCACCTATCAACCATATTGAATTGGCGTTGCCAATTGCCTTTATATGTTTCAAGATCTATGAGCTTATTTACCCTCCTTGTTTGGTCAGGATGATTGGCTTCTGACCTCAGAAGTAATGCTAAGTACTGAATTTCCATAGCATAATTTGGTACGACTCCCTCTCTCCTTTTCAAACAAATGTTTACCATTCGTTGATAAGCTGCAAGCGATGTTAACGAGCCAGGCAAATTTCCCCCTGAGAGCTTCGCTGGGTCTGGCCCCTCATTCATACCAAAACCACTACACACCCATATCGGTTCTCCGTTCACATCATTGGGTAATACGTGAGGTATATAAAAATCGACTAGTGGCAAACCCAGTGCTGGTCTATGTTGATTTAACTCTTCCATTAACGCTTGTGTGTGCGTTTTCTGTACTGGAGCGGAAAAATGAACAGTCTCTATATGCTTGCTGTTCGTAACCTCATCACTCGCTAACAATCTACCAAGCTCACTAAGCTCATCTCCTATGTCATCTAATTTGAAAACATGTCTGAGCATCGGCTGACCACGAAAATGCACAGCCCCACTTGGATCTTTTGCCATGAATACTACATTCGGCCGCAACACTTTTACTAAACCTGGTGCTACATCCTCCAAACGCCACCACTGATACATACCGCCAATAAGCGGAACGACAACCGTGGTATCTTCAGGGCCAAGTTTTATGATAATGTCTGCGACATTACAGCTGAAATCAGCTTGTTTATCTCGAATATCCTTAAAGCCCGAGATTGGCTCGTAGTAAGTATATAAAGATTCTGTTTCTCGTTGATCTGCTGTCAATAGTGATTATTCGCTTTGCATTTCCAACAGTTTTCGCGCAGCGATTTCTTGTGTTTTCTTTATAGCTTCAGCAAAAGCTTCGGCAATACGGTTTTCCATAGCACCGTCTACTTCTATGCTTCTCACTTGCTGATCGCCACTCATAACAATACGAACACCGTTCTTTTCTATAGTAACCTCTTCTTGTGACAATGCTTGTTGCATAGCCTTTGCTTTTTCTTGAAACGCTTGCATATTTCCGAGGGCCTTAAATGGATTGAACATAAAAATGTATAAAACTTATGATGGGCTCATTATACGCACAATTCAAAAAAGACGCAAGGAGTGAGTGAAATTACTTAGCGAAGTGAAGCGATAGTTTACTGCACCTTCATCTGGGCATTATCTAATTGTGCCCGCTCTTTTCTTGTTTGATTGGTTTGCATAGCCACTAACGCTGGATTAAGACTACTACCTGCCCTGTTTAATCCAAGTGTGTCGCTCGCATCAAAACCAGTGCAACTCGCAGGATATCGTACTGAACCACTTACTACAGTACTTGGTCCATTTGCACCATTTAATGCAACTAAGGAAGCCACAGGAGTGTGAACCTCACTTGCAACTATGCTTAGCGCATTATAGTTACCCGATGTTTCCGCAATAATGCAAAACTGTTCAAGAGCTTGTTTATAGTCAACTTTGGAAAAGCAGCGTGTCCCTGACGGTAAAAGGAATTCCTGACCTTCTTTCACTATTACTCCTTTACCACCATTCGCATCTATAAAATCTTGAGGAGCACTACCACCGACACATGCTTCATAGGCACTACTTAGGCTTCCACCTTTAGGAATTAGTGCTATTGCAGTATAGCTATCTTTTTGTTCAGCTTGCGATGATTGTGCTGCTTGCGCTACTTGTACTGCTTGAACTGCAGGACTATCTGGTAAAACGCCACAAGCCATAGTTGGAATAGCTAATATTAATAGAACTAAAGCTACTTTTTTTAGAAATTCTTTGCTTTCGATTCTCATATATACATATTAAATATGTAATATATTATTATAGGCTATTATTGATGGAATAGCAAGTGTTCTTTTTGCAGCGTTCTCAATTAATAGATTGAAGTTGTATACTTTGTACATGCATCTTAAGACTTTACGAGAGAAAATAACCTTCCTTCTAATTCTTGCCCTTGCTATTGCGCTTCGCATATATGGTCAAAATTGGGATTCTGGCTTTCACTTACACCCTGATGAGCGCATGCTTATTATGGTAACGACACGCATACACTTTTTTACAAATCTTAATCCCGAATTCTTTAATTATGGATCGTTACCTATTTATATACTTGCAGCACTGGCACAGTTTTTTGAATCGGTCTTTAAAATACCCATATTCAACTACACTGGCTTGCTGTTTTTAGGTAGAACTTTGTCGACTATATTCGACATTTTTACCTTGTTTGTCGTGTTCAAAATAGCACGACGATTATTTAATACAACAGCAGCATTTTTTGCACTATTTGTCTATGCTGTGGCATTTTTTCCTATTCAAAACGCACATTTTTTTGTGGTAGATCCATTTGTTACCTTCTTACTTGCGACCACTGTATACTCACTTTTGCGCCACATGCAAACGCCAACAAAACGCTCTTTACTATTGACTGCACTTTTCTATGCTATGGCGCTGGCTACAAAAGCGAGCGCACTCGTTGTATACCCCGTAGTCATTTTAGGGTTGCTCCTGCCCTACTATAGACAGGCTCTTCTCAGAGATAAAAGTAAAAACAGAGTCCGAATTTTATTTTCAACAACTGTGCAACAATTGGGCAACGTAGCGCTCTTTCACTTTTCACTTTTCTTTTTTCACTTTATATTCATGCCGTACACATACATACATTTGCAACAATTCATTCAAGATATTTCCCTTCAGATGCGTATGAATACAAATGCCTATATATTCCCTTATACACTCCAGTATGTTGGCACTATGCCCTATATATATTATTTGAAAAATATATTCTTATGGGGAATGGGGCCAATCTTCAGCCTCTTGACAATCTGGGGATGTATGACTCTGATAAAGTCCAAGACAAAAAATGTACTCCCTCTTCTATTATTTCTCGCTTTTTATGTACTCTATTTTCTTGTTCTTGGTAAGTCGGCAGTAAAATTCATGCGCTATATGCTACCGCTGTACCCATTTTTTGCCGTTTTTGCAGGTGTCACTCTTTCAAGAATCTTTAATTCTCAATTAGAAATTCTAAATTCTAAATTATTTATGCGTTTTGCTGCTTTAGCATTATGCTTATTTGGATTCGCCTATACCCTTATGTTCATGCACATATATGCGAAGCCAAATACCCGTTTGCAAGCCACGAGCTGGATAGTAAAACACATACCGCCACGCTCTACTATAGCCATTGAGCATTGGGATGATCAAGTACCACTAGGTGCACCGCCTGAATACTATAACTTCGTGCTTCTGCCTCTTTACAATCAGCCAGATGGCGAAGCAAAATGGAAAACGATCAACGATATGCTCAATAGCGCAGATTACATAGTTATAGCGTCTAACCGGCTTTACGTACCAATAACACACCTCGTTGACTGCGATAGGTATGCCGTGTGCTTCCCTCTTGCATCAAAATACTATACAGACCTCTTTTCTGAAAAACGAGGTTTCGAGAAAGTTAAAGAATTCAGCGAGAATCCCCAATTCACCATTGGATCACTTAAACTACAACTGAATGATCAAGGTGCAGATGAATCGTTTACCGTATACGATCACCCAAAAATACTGATTTTTAAGAAGAAATAACTATCACATAAACCGCTTTACTATACCCAGTGCCCCCTGTTTCCACCCTACAGTATGCGTAAAACCTGCACGCTTTGACTTTATGTTTTTATAGTGTTTTAGGTACCAACTATACGAGCGAATAAGTGCCTGTGCATTGGAATATTTTGGTTTCCAGCACAACACTTTTTTCGCTTTTTCAATAGAAACAAACGAATCTTTGTCTGCTGTATCGTACACCCACCTATACAGTGGAGACAGGTGCAAAGCCTCAAGTATGCGAAGCGGTGTTTTAACAAATAGAGATGGCACTGGAAATATTTTTGAACCACTTTTGGCATGTGCAAAGAGTGCCTCAAGATCGCTTTTGACGGTCCCATATTCCCCTGCTCCAATATTGAACTCTGTGTTCATTTTTTTACTTCGAGAGGTGACCGCAGAATAAATTGCAGCTACCAAATCGTCTACCTCTAAGAGTTGATATTTGTTGTTCCCACTTCCAATAGCGGGTATTTTTTTGCCATCGTGTACCCAATCGAATAGAATCTCAAACACTCCCAAACGCCCCGTGCCTACAAACGTTTTAGGGCGAATAATAGTAACGTTTAACCCCTTTTTTATATGCTGACGACACAGCTGTTCGGCTTTGATTTTGCTTTCTCCATATGGCCCAACACCGACAAGTGTATCTGTTTCATAAATAGGGTGTACTTTTGGTATGCCGTAGACTGCGGTTGATGAAATATAGATCACTCTTTTAACCTTGTTTTTCAATGCAGCTTGTAAGACAATTCTAGTACCGTCTACGGTAGTTGTGCGTATTTCCTCGGGTTTTTCCAAAGGAAGTGCCGCTGCTGCATGTATGATAACATCCGTATGCTTTGCTAAAGAAGATACCAAACGTTTGTCACGAACGTCTCCAATAACAAGATTGTAGTTACCTGGGTATTCTTTCTTATCAAATGAATGCAAATCGAGAAGGGTGAGCGTATGACCCTTTTTTTTCAAAAACTGTGCCAAATGATAACCCAAAAACCCTGCACCACCAGTAATAAGAATTTTCATAGAGAAAGTATAGCGTATATTATAAACTAAAATTGTATTTAGTATTTGGACTGCCAAGAGAAAGTAAGACTTGCTCTTCTTTTTTTGTAAGACAAGCATGTGGATTAAATTCTATAGCTCGTACTGCATTTTGCATAGCTGCAAAAGCGTCCATACCATGTCTAAATAAAGAAAAATCTACAAAAACATAACTATTATCACCAAAACCTTGCTGTGCTCTATTTGTAGCAATAACTACACCAGCGCCTAAGCTCTGTTGTCCATACTCACCTGGAAGCATTGCTGAAAGGCTGCGCGCTGTTAAATTGCTAGCGCCAATAGGAATAACGGTTCCATCTTCAGGAATGTCTTGCACCGAACCAAATATCCTAGCAAAAATATTATTTTTTGCTGTAAATCTAAACATTTCGTTGTGGTTAAATCGAAAAACTGGATGTACAGGCTTTTGCTCTGCGCGCATATCTTTTTCTACTGCACTTCGTACGTCACCTTTTTGATTACGAATCAACCAATCTTGAAATTGGTCGGCGGCGTAATCACTTTTGCCAACAAATTCTAGACACTGGTAAAGTGTTTTACAAACAAGAAAAAATGGCTTTTCATGATAGTGGCCCCATGTATATGGTTTATCTGTGGAATACGGAGTAGTGAATAATGCGACTCGCTCTTTTTGTGCTAATACGTTGCTTTTGAAATCAAAGGGGGTATGTATTTGAAATTTTGAATCTGCGCTCATAGGTGTATTTTATCACACTCTATAGGACTAAACAACATATATAATTACAGGCTTGAATTCGATACAAGCGGTTGTTACGTTTTTACCAATATCTGCTGTATTCTTTCTAATGGTGGTATTTGAATACCTGCAGTTGCTGCTCGTTGCATCGTTTCTCTACTAGTTCTTCCTGAATCAGAGCTGCCTTGCTCTATTGCTCTCCACAGTTCAAAATCTTCTTGAGTAAGTTGTCTATTCGCATTTACAATCAAAAAACTATTGCCTCCGATATTCAACATAGTAATTCTCTGGGCGTTTTCTCTACCATACTCTTCCGGCAATATAGGGACAACTGCACCCGATCTAAGTTTGCTACCACCGGTTGTCATATGCTGCACACCATAAGCACCAGTATCACTAACAGTATACAGACCAATATGTATGAGCTTGTCTGCTCCAAATATAGTGAGATATCTACCATCTTCTGAAGAATGTGAGTAGATGTATGGCTCTCTAGATTTAGCCATTCCAACAGTGATATCTCTCGTAAGCATACTCGGAAGTGGTGGTACTGAGCCTAAACAAATTGCACTATTGGCGTCCAATTTATAGATCGGCAAGACTGGATCGTGGCTATTTACGAGTAGTTCTGTCCTATCTATAAAGTCTAAGGACGTTTTTATTCCATAGTCTGCGAGTGAAGCCGGATGAGCACGCAATATGTTATGACTTTCTGTATCCCAGTATCTAATACTATTAAATTGCCCATGATCTGCACTCATGTGCGTAGCTTATCATGCACTACACGACTAGACAACTGTTAAATCAGGAACGAAGACATGATAACTGTGTACATTATGCCAAACCCAGTGTATTAAACATTTCCAGGAGTTGCGCGCCTGTTGGAAGATGGATTTTTCGTTCTAAAAGTGATCCTCTGCTGTATTGAGCTAGTCCATCTTCATCCATCAAGTGCAATTTTGCTAGAGGTAGATTTTGTGCGGTAGGAGCATTAATAAATATCATTGTTGAAGACTCATTAGCAACAACCAACATAGGTACAGTACCTCCTATTTCAGATACCCCTGTAGTCAAAGCAAAATCATCGGTATGCATAAACGGTGTAATAATTGCCATAGTTGGACTATTTCCTATGGGATATTTTGGGAAAGCAAAGCCTAGCTCGTCTTTATATGTATAGATAACAGGTTTTAATTCTAATTTTGCAGTTCGTTCTGGTATATATACATGTTTAAACTGCAGATTTGGTGGTACACACCCCACAATACTTGAAGCAAATACATCATTCGGCCCATGAACCATTTTTACAACTGGCCATATACCTCTGTTTGGATTACCTCCAATGGGTAAAGCAAAACCGAAATTTGCCATCGCAGCACCTGCTGAGTGTCTTTTCAACCATTGTTTTCTCTCAGCACCGTCTAATTGCAATGGGCATGAAAAATCTGCCTTTATCTTGGAGACTTGCTCTACTGTCATTGTTATTTGAACTTACTTAATGAGAATTTTTTAATACCAATCCTTGACGATCCAACACTGTAACAATTTCACTTGGCTTTGGCATTTGAATACCTCTCTCTAATGCCAATTGTCGTGCAGGTTCTAAACAACTCATCGTCTTTGGATCGACTAAAGTTTCAGCTTCGGCCTGCGTTATGCCATACTGATCTCTACATAGCACTACAATCCCTCCACCTGCACTTGCTACTACTATGAAACCATGGCTTCTCTCATATCCAAACGTTATATTGTTCCCGAAAACAACTTTGGATGCTTCTGCTTGTATACCTTCTACCTGACCAATATTAATTATTTGTGGCCCTCTTCCATTCTCTGTATAATTTACTAAAACTGAGTATTGATCTTCACCCATTGGAATATTAACTACAATGCGACCCCATTGTTTGAATGCATATATTTGTGGTCTATCTTCCCCTCCACTGAAAGTCATAATTCTTTTTCTTGCTGAATCATACTCTGGGACACTCCCTGCTACCATGCCGCTCCAAGTTTCTCCATCTCTACGCATGCCAACGAGTGGATGAGTAGTGCCAAATGCTTTTGGCTCACCGCCAAAAGTGTATACTGGGAAACTGTATTTCGGATCTAAAGTCTCAACTGCTGGATTACTTAGTAAAAATGTTCTCCGTTCATTACTATCTAATAAACTAAAATCTACTTTACTTACTCCTTGATCTGCTGTCATGATCTATTTATTAAATTCTAACTTCTATGAGGAAATAGTATACTAAAGCCTATAGCATATATCAACATATATAATATATATTTGTATTTTGATTATTAGTCATTTGGTGTACCTATATAGGAGATTCTAAAGAACTGGGATGTATTGACCTATACCACTTTCTAGCTGTGCAGCGGTTGGGATTTGCAAATTGTAAGCTTGGCGAAAATAAGTAAAATTTTTATCTGCTATAGCTCTTTCATAACCGGCAATATCGAGTCTTATAAATGGCAACTTTAGACCACCACCCACTATCACAGTAGCATCTCTCATAAAAAGCATAAATAGAGCACCTATTTCTGCTCGAGCAAAATCTACATCTTTATGCTTTTTTTCTAATTGCCCTGCAATATATGCAGGATTCATAGGAGTTCCTCCATACAATATGCCAATAGATCTTTCTTTGTATCCTGACGGGAAAAAGGCAGTTACTGCACCTCGTGCACCGCTAGAATATAGTAATGGCAATGATTGCGCTCTTGAGTAAGTATGAGCGCTTTTTATCAGTTGTAAATCCTCAGCAGTACTGATTCCGGGTAATCCTCCAAGGAGTGCTGTAGTATAGGCTCCTGTATTAGTTATGTCTTTTGTCATAATAAATACCGGGTGTTCAGATGTTATTGGTTGGCTTATAAATTCTCCATTAACTTCTGGTATGTGAGGAGTTACGATTCCTAATGCACTCAATGAAGGACCCGCGCTGTGTTGTGCAAGCATTCGTCTTTTTTCATCTTCGCTGAGATGACGAAATGTATGTCTACGAATGGCATCAAAATCTATCATTCGCTATTGTGCAATGCATATGACTGATGATTCATTTAACAAACCATAGAAAATCACTCCAGCTCCATTTGCCGTCCCTGTTCCAATCGAGTGGTAACATTGGTTTCACGCGTACCTCGTTGCCCTTTTCTTTGAGCTGTACAAAGGTCTGTCGTGGTAAGTAATATGGCCGAAGTATAACCACCCTGTATCGCTCCCCCACTATCACGTTTGGAATATCTTTGAGGGCTATTTTACTATTCGTCGCATGCATGTCGGTACGCTTAAAGACTACGTGTTCTCGCTGATCATATACCTGTACCTCATATCCTCCTACTTCATGGGTAAATCCAAGAAGCAGTTTCACAAAAACTACCATATTTATCTTCGGAACTATTCGTCTATTCCAAGAGCCAATCACAGAAACTTGCTCATCATTTTTTTTCAATATAATGTGCGATTTTGTATATCCAGTTGACTTTGGGGTTTTTATAAAGACTGATATATTTGTTTCTTCACCAGGCTCAAGTGAAACTATGGGTGAGAATACTTCTTCGAAACCTTCGTTATTCTGTGAAACTGCTATTTTATAGCCATCGAATGCATCTATTATGCTTTGACCTCTGTTTTTTATGCGCAACGCAAACCCTATTTTTGACTCTGCCGTAAAGGTAGTGGGGAGTGAAGATAAAATTTCTATTTTTTCTTTTTGCTTTGGCGCTCCCTTTAGTTTTTTTATTTTTTGTACTTCAGAATAAATAGAGTAAAAAGAATCTGCTTCTTGTTTCTTCCATGAAAAACCCAAAAATGGGTCTGATTGATAATTTAATACAAATGGTGTTACGGCAACAACATTTTCGTCGGGCAACCATATATTTTGGTATGCCTGTGTAAGATGCTGAGCTGCTAAGTCTTCACCAACTTTTGACTGATCCCACCCCGTTTCAGTTATAAACACTGGCATTTTTTTAGAAACACCCTGTTGGCCGAATACATCTTGTAGCCACTGGTACCCGCGAACGCTCGCTTTTCCCCAACCGTCCGGGCTGCCAACAAAACCAGGGTTCGGGTATGCGTGTGCAGAAATACCATCGAGTACTTTACTCCAGCTAGATGAATCTTTGGTTGCAAGAACGCGTGACAAAAATATTCCCGCATCTTCATAGTTTGGTCCGCTAGACGGGGCTGCTTCATCCATACCCCCAAGCATCACATAAAAATCTGGGTTTTTCTCTTTCAGCGTTTCTGCAAAAGAATACGCCACATGCGCATAATCTTCAGGAAGCACTTCTCCGCCCCACTCTTGTGCATGGTTTGGTTCGTTATATAAAACGACGTACCTATTTTCAACTACCCAATTGAGTGAATCCAAAAAATCAGCCCATCCTTGTGCATCGTCTGCCGATGGTCGTTTCCATACAGGGCCTTGCTGCTGAGAAGCAATGCGCACAATAGGTATGAGGTGTAACTTGCGCATCGTGTTAAATATGTCTTGCCACTTCCCTATATCTCTATCGTTTTCTTGTATGACAAGCGTAACATAGCCCCAATCGCCTCCATTAGCATTTACTAAGGCTGCTGCATCTTTCAAATCTTGCTCGTTTGCCACAGCAATATGAATACCAAATTTATTGTTTGGAACACTTACAGGATCTAAAACGGCAAACACTGTTTTTGGGATAAAACAAAGTAAAAGCACAAAAAAAAATAGGTAGCGCAATAATGACATGAAGCGATTATACCGAAAATAAAGACAATTAATAAACAATCTACTTACTATGCATTGACTTATTTTTATAGAAGTCGAGAATATCAAACATAATCATTGATATTATAGAAAGTATACTTATTAGGAGTGTGAACTGAGAAAGATCAGGGTATACTTCTGTAATAAGGAAATACACTGCCAATAAAAGCATTGACATAACTAATTGAGCTATAAACGTGGTTACGTGAGCTAAATATCTATAAAAATTATCTTTGAAATCAATAGAATCGTAAGAAAAGGTGAAATTCACCGCACCGCTATACACTAAGAGTAAACCAAAAAGTCCCATAAGTGCTTCAATGCTCTTATTCTCAATGATATTTATGCTATTTTCGATGAATGGAATAGAAATAAGAACGCATACAACTGTAGCAACATTTTTGAATATATTTTCTTTAAAATAATTCATACAATAAAATTATAACACACTCAATATTCAGTGATGCAGATTGAATTTCATTTATGCAGATTGCCTCCTCTCAATCTACTTTTACGAAATATACGTGATACAATAGTCTGTAATCGGGATGTAGCTCAGATGGCTAGAGCGCTACGTTCGGCCTGCCCGCCGCACCGCAATTCGGGGATTAGCTCAGATGGCTAGAGCGCTACGTTCGGGACGTAGAGGCCGCCAGTTCAAGTCTGGCATCCCCGACCAAAGCTCTGGCAGGCGGGGACGTAGAGGCCGCCAGTTCAAGTCTGGCCATCCCGACACTGGATCGTGGGTTTCCGCCGAAGCCACGAAGCGAGGCGAAGAAGGACAGGAATTTCAGACGATAAATTATCTACTACAATCAAGTTAATGGGCTTAACAGAAAACGCAGTGAATCTCAACGTTACACAACCTATATTACTATCTCCAGATGAGATAATGAATAGCATCCCAGATGTGTACGCAGACCGTAAGCGATCTATGCATGGTGATTTAACTTTCAAGCAATTTATATACGACAAATGTATAGGTATAAGAATTGGCCCAACAGATGTTTTGATAGTAGATGAAGACCGTATACATCCTCAGTGGTTTTATCCAGAATTAAGCGATTTAGCTGGCGCATCTGGGACAAAAGCAATAATGGTTGAGTACTTTAAACCAGAATTATTAGCCAATACTAGAAGAATTCCAATTATCGGGGAGCAATTAGAAGAAATGGCTACCAGGAACAAAATTGTAAGAGACAAAGTTAGTGTTTCAAATATATTAGCACGCATAGCACAACATAATGACAAACCTGTTGCAGTAGCAGACATAGCAAACAAACCCGCATACATGGTCAATTATAGTTTCCTTCCTTCTGCCTTGCTTGTTGCTTCTAGCGTATTTCACCCTCTAATACCATTAGCTGCTGCAAGTCAGGCCTCGCTGATTTTCAATAGACTTCAGGAATTCACGGATCGTGGACATTTTGATAAAAAAACTATACATGCGTATGAAAAAATATTACCTGATTTAGAAGACGCAAGACGCGTTATTGTTGCACTCGGCATACAAGAATTAGCGAGTGAATATCAGCAAAAAAGCACAGACCCTTCAGACCCATGTAGAATCTTAGTGTCCTATCCGAAAGCCCATGGTATGAGAATTGCAAATTATCTTACAAACCAAGATGCATTTTTTAAAGCAACCCGAAATGCAAAAGAGCTTATGTATCGCACATTTCCCTTTCTTGATGTATCTTTACGTCAATATAGATTTAAAGAAAGCTTGGCGCGGCTTACAGAAGATGCATCACTAGCTGGTTGGCAACAATTTTCTAATATGCCTTTATAATATAAACTACTATTGGGACAAAGTGTTTACACGCGTACGTGTATGTATTTTTTGATTAGCACACATACCCCCGAGCGTAGAGAATCAGCTATTCCTTCAAGGAATGAGAATTACAGATCCTTATTATTGTGTTGAAACAATAATCACCTGCTCATTAAGATTATATGACGCATCAAATGCTCGAATATATACGGGAAACGATGCTTGATTATAATATATCGGGTCTATAGCCCAGGTGAATTCGTATGGACTAGAAGTTAATTTGGTTACCAAACGCTGGTCTGAACCCACTAAAATAACGACTTCACTAATGCCGTTTGAATCCGAAGCATCTACTTTTACATGTAACATGTGCCCTATTACCTCACCGTTATACGGCTCACTCACCGTTAAAGATGGGGCTTGACTATCGCCTGTTCCTCCAGAAGGGTTAATCTGTATGCCATCTGATGACTTATTCCCTGCATTGTCATAGGCCACAACTGTTAAAGGGATATTATTAGCTCCAGCAAACTTTTCATTCTTATTCCATAATAATTCGTACGGAGGATTTGATACTACGCCAATAGGTGGATAGTTACCACTACCTGCATAGAACTCTACTCTATTTACGCCTACATTATCAGTTGCGTTCACAACTATCTTCACCATATCTGCCATGGTTTCATTACGTTTTGGACTCACTATGACGACAAGCGGTGGCTGTGTATCTTCTGTAGGAACACTCTCTCCCGAAGGCGTTACTTTGGGCAAAACAAGTTTCTCGAGTTCTTTTGTAGGTTTCGTTATAGTAACAGGCGATTTCGGATACTGTGAAGAAGTAGACAAATTTCTGCTTCTCAACCGCATCTGTACTACAAACAATATGAGACACAAAAGTAAACCAATGAAAATCAACGCCCTAGAAAGGGTGTGCAATTCTAAGCCGATTTGTTTTTTTCGGCTCTTTTTCTTCGTCATCTTTATTAATACTCTCTCGCATAGTTATTTTTGTCAAGTAAGAGTTACCTCTCTGGCCCGTCAAAACTAGATACGTTAATTAATTTATTCCCATATAGTATCTATCTTCAATATTTCTTCTGAACCATATAAACTAAGCCATTTTCTGAGAGAATCTCGATTAGCAATTAACCGACCATGAAGTAAAGTAATTGGGCATTTTTCAGCTAGTAGATTATTGATCCATGTAGTAACTGCTGACGTTCTATTACTTAATCTTGAAGCAGCTTTTATTTCAGGCGTGCTTATCAGACAGTCTTTTTGACAGTTTCCACATAAGAAATATATCGTTTCAGCTATATGTCGAGTAATTTCAATGCGCAGTTTTTCATTTTTTGTTCCAACATTGTTACGATATTCATCGTAAGGTATTAACGTTGAATGTTGATATTGAATTTGTTTCATGAGCGTTATCTCTCCAAACAAAAGTTGTCTACTTAAATGAGTTTCTTGTTTAAGTAGAGTAGTCTGTCGAGAACCTATTTGCCAAATTCGTGCAGGAAAAGGTCCCATCTCTCCGAATACATGAGGTACTAAACCACTCCAATCGCCCTCAGTCATTGGACTTGCATCCCCCAGGATATGGTATCCACCTAAAATATGCGAAGGATTTCCTGTGCCAACTACTGCTAAAACCTGGTATTCGCCATTATCCGTAACCCTCGTCAGAGATACTCTACCGCTTTCTACTAGATATAGATTTGTTGGAGGGTCGTTAATCGTATAGAGTATATCCCCAGGATGCATAACCACCAAACTATCAACGGTAGGGCGTATAAGTTGTTTCAAATCAGAGATAGGTTGATCTACACAGCCAGTACTTATTTCTTCTGCTAAACCAATACGAACGTTCATACATTGATTATACTATAGGTCTTATATAAGTACAACTATAAAATAGTAAATAGTTTTTTACACAGATGCAAGGCTATATCTTTATTACTTCCAAATCAAATGATCGTTTTGCACTAACTCTCATATTTTTACCAATATCTGGATAAATATTAAGAGGGTCAAATGCCATTTCGAGCCCAGCAGCATATTCACTTAACATACTATACGTAATACCATTTGGTAGTTCTTCACAAAAATGATGAAACACATCTGCGGCACTTCCTATATGTGATACTGCATAACTCGACGAAAAAATACTTCCGTTATGGATCATGTGATCGATTTTCTCCTTACTTATTCCGCTCAAGCGCAATAATAATAAGTGAATCATATGTTTTTTTTTATATGCACTTACCACCGCTACCTTTTCACTGCGGTCCATACTAGCTGCACTATTTCTTAGCATATAAGAGGCACTATTAAATTTGCCCATGATATATTCCACTTCCTGGTCCCGAAGATGTAGTAGCGTTGCTTCGTCGCCAGGATTGCTTATACGATCAGAATTTAGATCCCTCGGGAACATCCAGAGTATACGACCCTCTGGGTTTAAATTTCCATATTCATCTACACACAAAGAGGTTGTAGCCAACAATCGACTATAACATTGATATGCATCCAAAAATGCAACTTGGACAGGTGCTTGGTATATACCCTTCATTCTATCAACATAATCGTAGTAAGCTTCACCGTGATGCGGGGCTGAAGAAGTAATTCTACCTTTGTACTTATCTGCTAAATATCGAGTATATGCTTGAACAATCTGCCCTTCGTTATCCATAGGTTAATTTGATGATTATATTTTCTTTATTATTGTGCGCATGAGAAGTTTTCGCATTTCTACATAAAACACTATAAATAGAGACATAACAAATATTAATACCCAATGCCCAATCGACGTTATGGGCACTGTCCTAAAAATGCCATTGAATGCGTGTAACTGTA
The DNA here is from genome assembly GCA_024654535.1 of Candidatus Roizmanbacteria bacterium. GTDB lineage: Bacteria > Patescibacteriota > Microgenomatia > UBA1406 > UBA1406 > JANLHL01. The sequence goes on from JANLHL010000016.1 coordinate 314,619, forward strand.
TAATACCAACGGAAACTATTAAAGATCCAAAGATCGTCGCATATAAAATACCATTCACTTCTAGGTGCCGAGAAAATATGCTCAAACTGCTACTGCGATTATTGAGTGAATGAAGTAGCTGGGAAGCAACTAATACAAGGAAAGCTGCTGACCGAGCATAGTCGACTCCGTGAGGTAATAGTATAAAATAAACAGTAAGAGTACTTATGGCTATAGCAACGCCTTCGCTCGCAAGAGATATCCATCTATTCTTTGTTAAAATAGGACAAGTAATATCTCTTGGTTGTTGGCGCAATGTATCCGCATCCCCTTTTTCAAAACCCAAGGCAAGGGCTGGAGCACTGTCTGTAATCAAGTTAATAAATAAAATTTGGACTGGGAGTAATATAGATAGCTGGCCCGCTAACGTACCAATAAATACGACTAACACTTCGCTCAAGTTACTTGACAAAAGAAAGCTAATAAATTTAAGCAAGTTGTCAAAAATAATACGACCTTGAAAAATACCGTTTATGATTGTGTGATAGTTATCATCTTTTATGACAACGTCTGCTACTTCTTTTGCGACATCTGAGCCTATGTGCCCCATCGCAATACCAACATGCGCACTGCGAATTGCAGGCGCATCATTCACACCGTCCCCAGTAACCGCCACCACTTTCCCAGTATATTTTTTTAATAGGGTGACTATACGCAACTTTTCTTCCGGTGAAACGCGAGCAAAGACACGAAGCGGGTATGCATTTTGAGTAATCCGACTTACCAATGCCTCGTCAGATATCGTCTGCAATTCTTTTGCATCTACTACTTGTTTTTCACTCTCAGCAATACCTGTTTTTTGTGCAATAGCGTACGCAGCCAATGGATGATCGCCCGTTATCATTATCGTATGTATTCCAGCCCTTCGCGCCTGCTCAACTGTCTGGTGAATATTCGGGCGAACCGTATCTTCCTGACCAACAACTCCCACAAATTGCATGTCTTTTGTATATTGATCTATATGAACATATTCACTCTTTTTAAGTTTAATACATTTCTCTTCATCTAATTCCATACGACTCATCGAAAGTACTCGTTGGCCTTCTTTTGCCCACATACTTGCAATCTCAAGGAGCGTATTCGCTGTCTTTCCACTGAGCGATTCAGCTATAGTTTCTGGTGAACCTTTCATAAAAATGAACTTCTTTTTACTTAATTTTTCTTCTACTACCATCATCATCCGTTTTGTCGTTGACGAAAAAGGGACTTCATGAAGTACGGTATAACTTGAACGAATATCTCGATAACTGAAACCAAACCGTTCAATCATAACTAACAATGCTCCCTCTGTCGTATCTCCTATAACACGTGTTGATTCTAGTGCTGCGCTATTACACACAGCACAAACTTCAAAAAGTGGCAAAACTTTGTTCAAATCGGACGTTTTTGTTGATTCTCCATTATAGAAAGTTTCTCCTTCTGTATTGTATCCATCACCCTTAATAGTAAAATTCCCGTGCTTTGTATACAGACGAGTAACAGAAATGGTATTCGTCGTCAGCGTGCCCGTTTTATCAGTAAGTAAATATGTCACGGCACCCAGCGTTTCTACAGCTTTCATTTTGCGAACTACCGTATTTCTTTTTGCCAACGCAAGTACTCCCATAGATAAAACCACCGTTACGACAGCAGGCATGCCTTCGGGTATTGCAGCAACAGCTAAAGACACAGCGGTCAGTAGTGCATCGGTGACAGGAACCCCCCTGATAAATAACAACACAAAAATAACAATCGCAATAGCACCGATGAGTACTGTCAGCTGTCTACCGATACGAGTCAGCTCATTTTGTAGCGGTGTGTCTTTTTGCTTTGGTTCTTGCAAAAGAAGTGCAATTTTTCCAACTTGTGTTTCTCCACCTATAGCAAATACGTTTGCTTTACAATTTCCCTCAAGTATTTTTGTATCTCGAAAAAGTACAGTATGCTGTTCAGCAAGTGGTTTGCCTATTATAAAACCTTCCCCGCTATGTTTTTGAACAGGGATAGATTCGCCTGTCAGAATACTTTCGTCAACCTTCAAATAACTTTCCGTCATAACCACACAATCGGCCGGAACGTTATCTCCTGATTCCAAATAGACAACATCTCCTATGACTAGTTCTTCGACGGGTATCTGTGTAAGCTCACTATCTCGAAAGACACGAACAGAATGCTGTTCTCCACGCTTCAGCGATTCTATAGCTCGCTCAGCCTTATACTCTTGTATAAAACCTATACATGCGTTCAAAATAACGATACTCAATATTGCAATTGCGTCAATTACCTCACCAGCAAAGAGCGCTATGACTGCTGCTAGTATCAATAATACTACGAGTGCATCTCGAAACTGGTCAAATAGTGCAAACCATACAGATCGAGGTGGTTTTTGAGGTAAAGAATTGGGACCATTTTCTAAGTATCTTTGCTTCGCTTCTGAACTTGATATCCCAAAACTATTTTTCATTGCAATAAGTATAACAGTAATCTCTTGCAGTATTAAGAATGCTATAATACATCGCATGCCTCAATACACAGCAAACACATATAAAAAACATCTAGAACAAGAACATCGTCTGTCGCCATTTTCGACGTACTTAAAAGAGATCGTCTATGGAGCAAATGATGGGATTGTCACTACATTCGCTGTTGTTGCAGGCTTCACTGGTGCACAAGCAATGGGTGGTAACACGACGCTTCCTTTTTTAACAGTGCTGTTATTCGGTATTGCCAATCTTTTTGCCGATGGTGCATCGATGTCACTGGGAAATTTTTTGTCTGTTCGTGCCGATCAAGATGTATTTAGATCTGAAAAAGAAAAAGAGTTATATGAAATAAAAAATTCTACGAAAATGGAAGAGTCTGAAACAATTCATATTTTACAAACAAAAGGGTTCAGTAAAAAAGATGCCCAAACGATAACCAACCTCTACAAAAAAAATGAACCATATTGGGTCGATTTTATGATGAAGGATGAGTTGGAAATGACAAACCCCGAAGGTGAAATACCTCTATATAATGCAGTCGCAACTTTTCTGGCTTTTCTTTCATTTGGCATTATTCCACTTCTTCCCTATTTTTTTTCTCGCTCTGTCCATACCGCATTCCTTTTTTCAAGCACTGCAACATTACTTGCGCTCATTTTGCTCGGTTTTTTACGTTGGCGTGTTACAAAACGCAATATCATCAATTCAATCGGCGAAGTAGTGTTGGTAGGTGGTATAGCTGCCTTGATAGCCTATGTAGTAGGAACGTTGATACATATCTAGCACTATGTTGGGTGAACTATTTACACGTTCCATAGATACACTACCCGAACTTTTACATCCAGAAATATATGCAGTTAGAAGACAGATTCATACTTGCCAATGCCGTACACCTCTCTCTACATTCACCGCAAGTACTCAACCTTATATTGATATAAGCAGTTTACCTTCACTCTCAACAATGCGACTTCTCTACGTTTCAAAAAAAGATACATCTGACAACAAGATATTGCCATTCATGTGGATTGTAAAGGGACAAGAACAGTACGGAAAAATCTACACAGCAGTTGACAGCGGAACACGACTTGAAGTGAGACAGTGGGCTTGCCCACGCATGCTTAACATATCTCATCCACTATACTCATTCGTTGTACCCGACAATCATGAAACGATCTTGGAAATACTAGATACCCCTAAAGCTACTAAAACTGAAAAACAGGTATATATAGATCCATGGTGTCTAAGAGTTTAAGTCAGATTTAACTAAAATAGTTTCTATATTTTCTGTTCACCGTATTCAACAACGGCTATCATAAGAGGTAAGATATCAATCGGGGAATACTTTGCCATCGCATACGCTTCGAGCAATTTTTTCATGCACAAAGCTAGATCTTTTTGGCTTATGCTTTTCAATAAGTCAGTATCGGTAAATGTGTTTTCTATACCGCCTTTTGTTAGAACCGCTGCATGTAAACCGTTTAGCAACTCCTCATTAAGATATCGCCCATTACCACCCTTGCTCTCAAATTCTCTTAGATATTTCAATGCACCATGAACATCCTTATGCAAAATTAGTGCAAGTAAGGTGACGGGATCATCCTGAGTACTTCCCATTAGAAATATTTTTATCGCCTCTAGCGAAAGATCGGTGTTTCGTACAGCCATTTCCAACAATTTTGCTGCATCTCTGAACGATCCACTTGCAGCATGAGCTATCATTTCAAGCGCATCACTAGAAACAGTTATATTTTCTCCAACAGCGATTCGCTTCAAAGAATGGAGCAATTCATCTTTTTTCGCCTTTTGAAAGGAAACACGCATACAACGAGAGACGATTGTCTGAGGCAGTTTATCTGCTTCTGTTGTTGCAAGAATAAATACTACATTTTTTGGTGGCTCTTCAAGTGTTTTCAAGAGGGCATTAAAAGCTTCTTTCGTCAGCATATGTACCTCATCTATAATATAAACTTTGTACTTACCTTCCGAGGGTGCAAACCGAACATTTTCTCTGAGAGCCCTGATATCATCAACTCCCCTATTCGAAGCTGCATCAAGCTCATGCACATCTAAATAGCGTCCTGCGGTAATAGCCCGACAGGTCTCACACTCATTACATGGCTCAATCCCTTTCTTTCCTCCAAAAACAGTATTCTCACAGTTAATTATTTTTGCAAGAATTCGAGCACTTGACGTTTTGCCTGTTCCACGAGGCCCTACAAACAAAAATGCGTGTGGTAAATGCAAAGGATTTTCCAGTATATCTTGAAATAATTTTCTCCTCTCTTGGTTATCTATATCTGCTATAGTTTGCGGACGATATGTGCGGTAATACATTATGTATTTATTGTACGAAATTCATTGGAAAATATGGTGATTGCGTGATCAAGAAACTGCCTGATGACTTTATCTATCTCTTTGTCTTGATCTGCAGCATACAAAACTACTTGTGGAAAACAGAGTACTATTTCACCGACGACATCTGTTTCATGTGGAAACCTACTCACAAACGGGAATGTTAATACAGGATGAGGAGCATCATCTTTAAGATACTGTTTGGAAAGCGATTGGGCCTTTCGAGAGCCTACAAACGCAATGTCAAGTTTTCCTTCTGGGAGTTCTCGCTCTTTCCATTGAGCACTGACATACTCACGCACCATACCACGATCCACCTTATATCGTGAATCGCTGTGTATATCTATACTTAACATGCATTATGTAAACTCAGTCTCTATTTCTGCGCTTTCTTTTTTGTAACTCTTTAGTTTTCTCTTTCTTTATTTCAGATGGTGGTTTATACGTCGTTTTATTTTTTAGAAGATCAATATAGCCCTCATCATTCACGAGTCTCGTAAAACGACGAAGTAAACTGTCTTTATTTTGTCCTTTTGTTTTTATTACTGATACCACAAACAAGCATCTCCTATCTATTAAAATAGACTGTTAAATATAATGGACAGTATACCATGAATTAGTATAGAATTCACTGCTCTTCAAGACTCAAAGACGTCAGTTGAATGAGTTCTTGTAATGTCAAGCTTGTTGGCTTACTATCGGGATTTTTACTCGAGCCGTTCAATACCATTTTCCCCGACTTATGGAAAAACCAGTAGCCAACTCTATCTTTTTTACTTATCGCATCATAGACTTTTTCTAATGTTAGTGATACATCTGGTCGGACTTTTATGCGCGCCCTTTGCGTTTTTGGATCTTTGCGTATAACAAGTGCAAAACCCTGTTTTTGAGCAAGCGTAACCGCTTCTTCATTGCGTGTAAGCAAACCCAAACACGAAAATTTACCAATGGTAAAGTCTACTCCTTCCGCAATATCCGTTTCTGCACGAACCTTATGTTTTAGAATCGTAAAGAAACTTTCTAGACCGTCAAAAGCATATACCATCACCTTTTCGTCTTCCTTCTGTGACGCTTTATATCCTTCAATAAGCTGGTGTAGAGCACAATCATAAAAATCTGCAGTAGGATTCGGATATGAAGATTCCTCAAAATTATCGATAGCCGTTACCACTTCTACCAATCGCTCCAGTACTTTTTCTGCGAGCGGCGAGAGTGTTCGTTTCGTTTTAAGATACTCAAAAATTCTTAAAGCAGCGCTCGATCGTTCTTTGAATTGATGATGATCAAATCTGCCAAATCCAGTATCGACATGAATGACGTTGGGCTTACTATCTACCTCTTCTCCATTTAGTGTTTTTCCAACTGGGACAAATGCAATGTCTGCTTGAGAAAATCCAGGATAAAATCTCTTTATGAGCCATGATGCAGTACAAGCATCAAGATCTGGACGCATATGGCTAACAATCGTTGTTGACATACAAAAGTATACCATGATAATACATGGCGCACGAATTCAGATTGCGTTCAATCGAAAATTCAATCTACTATGTATAGTATAAAAACTTCCATAGTAAATTCGACAATACTTTTTATATTTTAATACGAAAAGACATACCTGTGTTTATTATGATAAAGGTAAATATTAGATATTATGTACATTAATTGTGTACATATTTAATTATGCAAGTTGGTAAACTATAGGGTATATAAAATTGGTCTGCTTACCTAGAATAATCCTTGAATATCACGCACTGTCACCAGAAGAATCAGGCCTATGAGGATCGCGAAACCAACTGTATTGATGCGCGCACGAAGTATGGGTGAAATTTTTCTCCGTGTTATTGCCTCAAGGATAATCATAAATAATTGTCCTCCGTCGAGAGCTGGAAAAGGTAGAATATTAATCAGCGCAAGGTTTAAAGATAAAAGCGACACAAACAGTGCGAGGGTTTGCACTCCACTCCTCGCTGCCTCACCACTTATTTTGGCTATACCTACAGGCCCAGCAACTGCCATATGCGGATTCTGGAAGTGAGCAAGTTTTGAAAACGCGCCAAACAACTCGCCATAGAACTCTTTACTCATAACAAGCGCTGTACTCAAACCTTCAAGAGGTGCCCTATACCACACTGCTTTCTTGTATTCATATTGTGAAATGACGATACCCATAGATCCTTGACCTTTCGGTGGGTTACTACGAGGAGTTATGGTGAACGTACGAATACTACTATTTCTATTCACCACCAACACGATTTCTTTTCCTACAAATTTCTTCGAAAGCGAAATGACATCGTTTGATGAATTCACTGCATATGATTTTCCTTTGTAACGTACTTCTTTAATCACATCATTCGACTTCAGACCAACTATTGCGGCGGGAGACTGTTTAGCTACCTCTACCACATGTATCGTTGTTGCGGGTAAATATACTCCCTTTATAAAAAGGGTAGATAAAATAACAACGGCAAGTACAAAGTTCATTATGGGGCCGGCCAATATAACTAGCGCACGCTGCAATGGACTTTTTGAAAAAAAAGCATGCGATTTTTCCGCTTCACTTATAGAAGTTCCCACAATCTCTTCTTCTTCTCCGAAGAGCCGTACAAAGCCTCCAAATGGCAATGCATTTAAAGAATACAGTGTCTCGCCCTTTTTTATACCAAATATTCGTGGAGGTAAACCCAAACCAAACTCTTCAACTTTGACACCACTTCTTTTTGCAACCCAAAAATGCCCAAATTCATGAATGATCACGAGGAAAGATAATATGAGAATAAAAACAATGACAGTAAACATATACTATTAGACTGTCATAACTTCTTTTTCTTTTGCAGATTTTAGATCTTCTATTTTTTGAGTATACTCACGACTTACCTTATCTATCATTTCTTCTTCCCTAAATTTTTCATCTTCACCTATAGCCTTACTTTCAAATTGCATCTTTACCTGCTTACGAACATCATCTCTTAACTTCCTGACTTTCTCTCTACTCTCTTCTGCGAGCTTAGATACAAGTTTTACATATTTTTCTCGCTGCTCTTGTGTTAATGGCGGCGTTTTTACATGAATTTGAGTACCCTGCGTTACGACACTAAACCCCATTTGTGAATTGCGAATAGCTGTTTCAATATCTTGCAGTACCGTGTGATCAAATGGAACAACCAGCAAATCCTGTGGACCCTCATTTGCGATGGTCGCAAGTTCCAACACTCGTAAAACTGCTTGGCCACCGTAGGTCGTGACACTTATATTCTCAATTAATGCAGGTGAGGCTCGACCGGTACGAATTGCGCCTAAACTTTCACGCGCTTCTTCTACTACAGTGGATAGTTTCTGCTTTAGTAAAACGTCTGCTGCCATGTGATTTATTATACACTATAATTAAGATTATATGAAAACAGTAACTGCCCGCCGTTTGTCATTTGCACGAGTGTTATTTATAAGTTCAATTATGCTTTTATTTGGCAGTATCAGCATTTGGATGGCTATACATTTCTTTAACAAAATAATGCCACCGCCGAAACTCAACACACCCTATTATAAAAAGACTGATCTTGTTGTTCCATACGATATTGCAAAACAGAACAAAAAAATGATGGTATACCAACCGTCATACACTATTCCCATCATAATGTATCACTATGTCGAATATGTCAAAGACCAGAATGATACTATTCGAAAAAGTCTTAGTATTACGCCAAATGTATTTGATTCTCAACTTTCAACACTCTTAGTACATGGCTATACGACATATTTTGTCTCAGATGTACCAAAGATACTCAATGGAACCATTCCCTATACTGCAAAAAATATCGTACTGACATTTGATGACGGGTATGAAGATTTCTACACCGACGCTTTTCCCATTTTAAAAAAAAATAACGTTAAAGCAACAGTATATGTAATTACAAACTACATCGGCCGCAAAGGTTTTTTGTCGAGTGCACAAATACAAGAGCTCGCTCAAAGCCCATTGGTTGAAATTGGCTCACACACGCTGAACCATATGTATCTCAAGGGAGGACGAGACGAGCTTGTGAATACAGAAATTGTTGAGAGTAAAAAAGTGCTCGAAAACCTTACGGGCGTTTCGGTAAAAACATTTGCATACCCCTATGGTGCGTTCGACGGCCAAGCCTTAGCAGATACACAGGAAGCAACATATTCTGCTGCAGTCTCGGTGATACCAGGAAATCAGCAGTCACTTATGAATGAATATTATCTTTCTCGAATACGAGCAGGTTCGCTTGGTAGTGGCAAATATATGATACATTTTTTAACCTCGTATTCCATAACCCCCACTCCACAAAGCTTGTGATTTAATGACATGATATGCTAGTAGTATGTACTACTTAAATCATGTATTCTCTCATGTCCGCCATTACAAAACGAAACATTCTCTACTGTACACATTAGTAACGATGATATTCTTTTGGTCAATATTTGACGCAGTACTCAGCTATTTCATTCCAATTTTAATTATTCAGCATTCATATTCAAAAACTCAAATGGGTTTACTTATCGGTAGTTCGTCATTTTTTGGCGCTGTATTCGATATTTTTTTTAGTAAATTTGTTAAAACCCCGCGTTTTCGTTCACTGTATATCGCGATGTTTGTACTATCAACCGCATTTTTGGTGGTTCTTTACACAGCTCATTCTATTTGGTTCTTTATTTTAGCAATGCTTTTGTGGGGAATATACTGGGATTTGTTTCATTTTGCAAATTTTGATTTTATGAGTACGATAGTCACAGAATACGAACGGCCATCTTCATTTGGGTTACTTGTAGTACTTCAGTCACTCGGGATTACTATCGCGCCACTTCTTGCAGGTTTAGTAATAGGGTCACTTATGGGAACTGGTCCATTTGTACTGTCGCTAGGGATGTTGACGATAAGCTTTATGTTTTTTCTCAACCTATTGGCAAGTACAAGGATTGCGCATGTGGTTGTTCCAGTTGAATCTGAACGAAAAAATAATTGGCTCACAGAATTTCACTTATGGAAAAAAATTAGTCGTCGCCTTATACCCCTTCTAGTCCTCACTTTCTTTCTTTATGTTGTCGATGCTTTTTTTTGGACACTTGGTCCGCTTTTGGCACTTCAAGATAAATTTGGATCGTTCGGAGGATTTATCCTTGTTGCATACACTGTTCCATTCCTCTTTGGTGGTTTATTTTTAAAACATATTACCGTTCGCTATGAACATAGGCACATTGCATTTATCTGTTTTTCCATTGCTTCCGTACTTATAGTACTCCTATCGACAATTGCAGCTCCGTTGTTGGTTATGGCGCTTATTTTTGCGGCTGCATTCTTTCTATCGCTCTCTCTACCGACAGTGAATGCACTCTATAGTAACTATATTGCAGATGAAAGAATGTACGAAAAAGAAATTGAGGGTCTTGCTGATTTTTTCTACAATTTGGGATGGATGATCGGACCAATTGCCGCTGGTTTATTAAGTGATGCAATCGGCATAAGTAGCAGCTTTACGGTCTTGGGTGTTATTGGTTGTATCGTTGGAATAGTACTTTTTAGAATAACGAAATAGCCCTGTGTTCATGATATAATGACAAAACATGCGACTGTAGTTCAATGGATAGAATGGAGGTTTGCGGAACCTTTGATCCCAGTTCGACTCTGGGCAGTCGCACAAAAAAACCGAAAAATGAATTCTGAACGAATTGCTACACCACCTGTACCTGATCTCCGTTTTGAACAGATGTCATTTGGAGATAACCAAGTTAATCTTCTGGTGTTACCAAATTCTGCCGTTCTAACGACAAGTGGTCAGAACCAGTTAAGCAATATGAATTTTGGAGCAATCGATGCACTTGTATTCCCACACACACCCCCTCAAGCACACAGTAAAAGTGGAACTTTATACCCAAGTTTAGCACAAATGACCTATATTACTGATCGTCCATGGATAGTGGTTGATCCTCAAGCATCAGATGATAGTTTTTTATTATATTCTGATGGACCATTTGTTGCAGCAGCAAGTGCAACTGTTAGCAAGGTAGGTATATCAATAAAAAAAGGACATATGGGACGCAGAGATTTTCTTGGACTCAGTGCATTCTTGACGGCTAGCCTTCTTACAGCACAATGGAATTCCGGACTTATTTCTCTTCCTCCTAACGTACAAGATTTACGGCATACAGCCATCGCATGCGGACTTAAACAACTCTATGAGCAAAATGAAAACAACCTACTCGTAGTTGTTGAGGAAGCTGATGTGAACGGCATTCAGAAGTGCTTAACGACTGAAATTCCCGATACATTAGCAAAATTTTATGCCAGATTTAATTTACATATAAAGCAGTTCAACCGTATCGTATCCCAAGATAATAGATGGCATCTGACATCCTCTTCTCCTTTGCTTTTATCTTGAAATTTAACTTTTCCCAGTTCGACTCTGGGCAGTCGCACAAAAAAACCGCTACTACCGGCACGTTCCCCCACCCGTAGCAGGAAGATACACCTTATTCGTGAGATTCCTTAAGTCTCGTGTTGGACCAGGAGTAACTTTAACACAAGTTGGCACGGGCGTTGGGGTTTCTGTGCTCGTAGCAGTAACAGTTGGAGTAGCTGAAGGTAAAGGTGTTGGCGTATACATTGTAAGATTACCTGTACATTCGTCAAATTGGTCATCTACCCCAGTAATATCGCCCTGATTACCAGAAAATGCTAAATCTATAGTATACGGCCCATTTCCAAGCGATATTTGGTCTATGTTTAGCGGAAATGCATACGGATTCCATCCTTCTTGGTCATCGTATGGGTGTATCTGTTCGAAAACCATTTTTTTATACACATCGTACACTCGTACCACAAGGGATCTATTTGAGGGGTAGTTATCACCATTTATGAATCCAAAACGACCAAATAAATAGTACTGTTTACCTGGATACAAATACATACCTTCTATAGTAATAGAGCCATCTCCGTGTTCTGTCGGTGAGTAAAAACCAAATTGGGTTTCAGGATTTCCAGCAAGAGACCATTGGACATTCCCTTTAGAAGTAATTGGGCCAAGATTCATAGCTTTACAGCTGCTCTGGTCGTATCCAGGAACGGGTGTTACCGTAGGAACTCCGGCTGTTGATGTTGGCCGTGGCGTAGCTGTTGATGGTATTTGGGTAGGCGTACTTATTGGTATTTCTGGTGTCACCGTTGTAGTAGGTGTTCTCGTGGGGGTATACTGGCTCGTTGGCGTTCTTGTTGGAATAACAGTTGGAGTCCTCGGAGTCGCTGTAGCGGCAGTTTGTGTAGGCGTTCTTGAAGGAGTTATAGTACTTGTAAACGTTGGAGATTGCGTTGCTGTCGCAGTAGGAGTCGGTACTAGCTGCGGTGCATCAATAACAAGATTTTGTAGTTTCCATTCAGCACCCGTATTGTGAGTGCTAATTGTAACCATAATTGCCGAAACAGCATCTGGTCCTGGGACTATGCCAACTGACTTTAAATCGGCCAAAAGAGATTGCGTCATAGTAGCTATATCAATAGTTTCATGCCCTGTCTCTAAAGGAACAGAGGCCCAGTATGATGTATCTTCTTCTGGGGTTGCACCGGGAACTGCGACAACTATTCCAAATTCCAAATATCCCGAGTTTGTATCGTTAACCGTATCGGTCTGTACAGTAAATGGTTTCATACTAAAAATATCTGTTGCGTTAATTGGGTCACTAAAAAACCCAGAAACAAACGAATAAATTATGGATGGATCTGGATTTTTTCTCATTTGTACCGAAACTTCTTGTGTACAATTTGGATTATCGTTAATAGATACAGAATAATCGACTCCATCTGGTGCATTTGAAGACTCACCATTTTCTGAAACGTGGTAATTAGTAAGTAAATGGTATATATCACCTTGTGCCGAATGTATCCGTTTATCTATGAGCATACTACTGTCGGGTCTTCTTACTCCTGTGTCTTCATACTGATCCATTTCTATAAATTCATGACCAAGCATTACTCCGCTACAGGCTGGTGTTTCAGGTTGAGTAGATTGCATATCATTTGCAGCATAGGCGACCAAATTCCCTGTAGTAAGTGCCATGAGCAAAGCTGCAGCTGCGCCATACCGAGTAACGCCGGTACGAAGACTATCCGGCAACCAACGCGGTAATAGTGATCCCTTCACCCTTGACCCACATTGTCCTTCTTTATACATATTTAATATGTATATTATACCACTTTGAGTCAGCTCATATCTGTGATACGGTGAAGCATGTATTATTATGTAAGTTACAAAAGTGCTTCAGGAATGTGTGAAACGTACAAATCACCCAGTACCTGCTCTGGATTATTTCTTGTGCTTGATTTCATATTTCTTTGAAATAGTGAAGATAGCATGACCATGATTTTCGCTTCTTGCAGATGATAATCAACGAAATTGAGAAATTGTACTATATCTGCTTCACTTCTATTACGTTGCTGGGCTCCATCAAAATTTCCAACTACATGGGCAACAAGCCCCTGATACTCTTGGTACTGTAGATTTTGCATTCTGCTACCAGAATTGCATTCTTTAGCTTTTTGTGCAAGCATTTTTCTTATATTATTTTCTATAGAATGTGCAGCAAAAAAACCAACCGCAGTATCGTCCATACCGACGAGTCCACGCACCCTCTCTTTTTTTATGATCTGTAATGTTCCGTCTATAAATCCATCCATCACCCCTAAAGTATTCTCTTGTTCACGTAATCCTAACACTGTTGATGATCTATCAGAAATATCTTCAACAAGATGCTGCACTACTGATCTATGCAACTGAGTTGTAAATGTGCGACTTACTGTATGCCTCTTTGGAACAGTTCGCCTATCCAAAACTACAGACTCGCTCAATCGAAGTGCGGTCAATAGTGTATCACTATTAGCTTTCGACCAATCCACGCTGAAATAACTGGGAGGTTCTCCAAAAGCAGGGCTATAGCCCGATATGCATCTTGCTCCAGGTGCCGTGTCTGCCTGTGCTGCTAAATATCGCCGTAGCTCTGGCGTTTCATTTACCAGTGCTGGGAATCCAACACAACCTAGAACTGCCATTGAAAATTCCTGATCTGACAGGTAATGCGGTTTAAGAGGTTCAATTTCAGGTCTATACATACTCATTACGTGCAATTATATCAATATTATAGGCTATTCTCAATCAGAATATACTCTTAATAATGTCACTATAGTTCGATATTTAAAACGACTTTTCTATTGTGTAATAGGAGAACGAGACAGTGCTTTCTTTCCCTTCCTCTACATGAGTGACTTTCAAGAATTGGCTATAGTCTGGGAAATAGACATCTGCTTCGGCCGTTGCATTTACTATTGTTAAGTATAATCTATCGAGAATCGGCATCGCCTTTGCGAAAATTGCTGCTCCGCCAATTATGAAAATTTCTTTTTTTTCATCTAAAGTCGCCTCCTCTAAGGCTTCCTCGAGTGAGTGAACCACGACTACTCCTGTTGGGTGATACTCTGCATTTCGGGTAATGACTATATTTTTGCGCCCAGGTAGCGGTTTTCCTATGGATTCATATGTTTTTCTACCCATGATTATGGGGTGACCCATGGTGATTTCTTTAAAACGTTTCAAATCAGAAGATATACGCCAGATAAGTTGATTATTCTTCCCCAGTTCCCTATTTTTACCTATGGCGGCGACTGCGCTTATCGTTGGTTTCATAATGTTATTCTTGGACATTTAATCTTTGATGTTTAATGGATATTTGTAACTTCTAGTTATTATTCCTTTTTGTAATAGCCACCTGCTACTGTAAGTTTTGCTTTAATGGGCGGGTACGGGTTATATCCTTCAACGACTATATCTTCCGGCTTGATAGTATCTATTGTCTTTGCTGTGCCTGTTATGGAAAGTTTTGGAAATGCGCGTGGTTTTCGTGCAATCTGCTTTTTTACTTGCTCTATATGATTCTCATATACATGTACATCACCGAACGTATGCACAAACTCTCCCACTTCATACCCGGTTACATAGGCAATTAGGTGAGTTAACAGTGCATAGCTTGCTATATTAAACGGTACACCTAGAAATAAATCTGCGCTGCGCTGATAGAGCTGTAAACACACCTTACCATTCATCACGTTCAGCTGGAACATATTGTGGCAAATGGGAAAGTACGAAGTGTCTTCTTGGCGGGCCATTGTATATAAATACTCCGGATTCCATGAATTCACAATAGCGTTATGCGCATTTGGGTCTTCTACTATTTCGTTTATAGCCCATGAAAGCTGGTCTATTGTCTTGCCATGTTTCGTTGGCCAGTGTCTCCATAACTCTCCATAAATCCTGGGCAATTCTCCCCATTTTTCAGCAAAAGCATCATCTGTTCGTATTTTCTCGACAAACTCTTCTTTGGATATTGGATATTGGTTATTGGGTATTTGTTGATATATCTTATAGGGATAATCGTCCCAAATGTGTACATCGTGGTCGACAAGATATTTGATATTTGAATATCCTTTCATAAACCAAAAAAGCTCATACAACACACCCTTCCAATACACTTTTTTTGTGGTGAGCAATGGAAATCCCTGCGATAAATCAAAGCGGATTTGACGACCAAACAAGCTATATGAAGCAACCCCTGTGCCACGATCCACTTTGCGAATACCTGTATCGAGCGCTTCTTGTAAAAGATTTAAATACTGCCGCTCTGGATGAAAAACCATAGTATACATAGGTATGAATTTATAATTCTCAGACTTGTTTCTCTCTTTTTTCTGTCGTTACTCTACCACCTTGCCACTGCCCACGGTACATACTCCCTCCACCATCTACCCAATAAAACTGCGCATGAATAATACGCGCGCCCATTTCAATAGTCACTGGCAATGGACCCTCGTTTTTCACCGCAAACGTTAGCTTGCCACAGTATCCAGGGGCAACATTACCTGATCGCACTACCAAACCACTTCTAAACGTTGTCGTGCGTGGTTTAAAATTCACCGTAATATCTTGGGGGACATTTACTGTCTCTATGGTGGTCATGAGCAAATACTTGCCTGGTTCAATAATGTAGGCAGTCTTTTTGCCCTTGCGATATTCGATTATTTTTTTTATGTCGGGTGTCTCACGCTCTACTTCACCCAAAAATGCTGTGCCACCGGAAATTTCGTATAACTCACCCACCCGCAGATCAAAACCAGCACCCTCTGGGTTGGTTAATTCGCGCTCGCTCAAACCATCAACAAGCTTAATTTCCTTCACCAGTTCAAGTAGTCTTTTTGGTCCGATAATCATATGCGCAGTGTAGCGAATTATTCTAGAAGTTTCAACATTTGAATGTATGGTAAAAAATACTCCGGATAAAGATCGTCTCTTTGTTCTTGAATGAGATATCCCATATTTTCTATCCCACAATCTCTACTTATGTTCTCAGTCATAATTGACACAGCATTGCCAAGATTCTGTACTCCAAGTAACGCATGGGGGAATAGAACCCCAATACCTAGTTCTCCAGATGTTCTATAAGCCCCTCTTAATGAACAATGAGCATGTGCTGTTTCTGGAGGATGCATAAAATCAGTTGGCAAAAATAAATCATGTCGCAAAGCTGTATTTAACCACTGAGTAGCTTGTGAAGCCCTACCCCATATTTCTTGTAATTCGCCATGTCTCTGCATATACCATTCCATTATTAGGATCATTGCGGTCAGTTGATCACCTTGTCTAGTAAATGTATCTACAATTTTTTCTCCTTGAAAGTTATTTACTGTTGATTTCTGAGGTGTGTTTGTTCCCACTCTTTGTCGTAGTAATTCAAGTTCTCTGTTTAATATATCTCCCTCTAATCCCAGCTTATATTGTAAATATATCGCTTGGAATTCATTACTTGTTCGTAATAAGTGAGCTAAAATTGCATCAGGGGTAGGGAAACAACTTTCCGCTGTCATAATACTGTTTTCATTACTTTTAAAAATATCAACCAGTTCTCTTCTTCTGTTCCCTCGCGGAAACAAGCATGCAAATAGAAATTTCTTTGATAACAACCGGATAAATGCATCACAAACCTATTTTATGCGCATTTTTTCACATGTCAAGCAATCCGCTCACTTTTTTGTTGCCACCACTGTAAGCCAGTCGTGTTTGTGAATATCAAACGGCTGATCAAAAAGTGGTTCTCCGTGATTTGAACCGAAATGCTTAATGCTGGTCAATCCAATCGAATTAAGTAGAGCAGTTATGCTCTCTTTGGTAATGTATGCAATTGGCGTACTATTTATACTAGACTGCATCCATCTGCGCCCATTGGTCTTTAACACCGCCATGTTTAAGGTAAGTAGATTCTTGTTTGTACGAGAGGGATCATAAAATTCTATAAATAAATACTCTCTATTTTTCGAAAAACGTGAACCAGTGATATTAAAGTCCTGAAGTCGCCTCTGTGTTGTAAGCACTTTTTCAAAATTTACTAACTGCAAGATAACCTTACCGCCCACATCAAGTGCTTTTGCAGCGTACTTCAAGTTTTCCTTGTAATTCTCAGGGTTGTGTGCAAGTGCATTTCCTAAAAATATTACAGCATTAAAAAGTCCTTTTTGCTCAACTAACATTGTCTTATAAGTACTACCCTTTATAAGGGTAAGCTTATCTTTGCGCAATTGGCTCAGCTTATTCCATTTTTGGATGCTCTCTTTGTGCATTCGCAAACTTTTGTCTAACCCAACCACAGTGTATCCTTTTTCTACTAACGCAATATCATGTCCACCCGTGCCACAGCCAATATCGAGAATACGAGTTTTTTTTTCTAAACCGATCAATTTTGCTATACTTTCAGACTCAATTGAATATTTTTTTCGCTTATTCTGAACAAGGTCGAAATGATAGGCAAGCCAGTCATGATATTCCTCCTCATTATCATAGGGAATCTCACTACCTACCAAAGCTCTAAATATATCTCCTTTAGAAATGACACCCACTATCTCGTTACTATCGTTCACTACGGGAAGATGGCTAAATCTATTGACCAACATTAGGGATTGAGCTCGCATTAAAGGCATATTTTCAGATATAGACTTCACAGATGTTTCTACGTACTTTTCTATTTGTTGACCGAGTAACTCTTGCAAGTTCTCTGAAAAAATATCAGCTCTCGATGAACTGACAAAACTTTCTACGAAATCTTGTATCGAAGGAAACATATTTTGCAGTATGTCTTGTTCAGTTAAAATACCGTACAGCTTTTTATCTTTTTCTACGAGGACAGAGGAAATACCGAGATTATAGAATAAACGAACTGCTTCTCTCACCGTACTTTCCGGTTTGAGTGCCACCGGATCTTTTTGCATAAATTCATGAACCTTCATGTTTTCGTTTAGTATACCATCTAAATGGTGGCATGCAACATTTTATCAATGCCCATTACCATTACCTGTCCCTAGATTCCAACCTCTCGCAGCAAGTTTATCCTTTAGAGTATCTGCTATCCCCCATCTTTCTAAATCCGGATAAAATCCCGTAACCGTATTAAGTGCCCACTCTTTTGCCGTTATCATACGTCTCTGAGTAGCAAATCTACGCTTCATTTCAGGTTGCCAGTTAACTATCAAATCAGCTAAATCTTCATAATGCGCTTGTTCGCCCATTCCTCCACCCAATTCCCATGTATAGTTAAACCCCATTTTTTGTGCTAATGCAAGCATTGCAGCATGACCTTCATTTAGCGTCACTCCAATATATAGCCTTTCCCTAAACCTTCCGTCATATGCCCTGGTCATGAAAGCCCTACTTTGAGCCATTGCCATAAGTTGTTCACCTACACCCATTCTTCTAAGCTCGTCATCTGTAACAAAATACCCTAGCCAATGTTCGTGCTCACTCCCTTTGCCGTCAGTAATAGAAGCTGCTGCAATGACCTCTCCGGTGGTTGGGTGAGTTGCTGTAACTACTTGTATCTTGTCAGTTGTTGCAATTCGTACCATATCTTCATCACTTTCTGGAGGATTTGCAAATCTGTGGACACTACTTGGGTGAGTTAATAAACGGGTTACACCTCTAATTTGATGCATATCGGGTTGTTGGTGATCTATAACATGAAAATCAGTCAAAGATAATGGGAGCTTATGTTCCGGGACAAGTAATCTATTTGGGTTAGGCAAAAGCACCTGAGCGCTGTCATCTACAGTCATTTCATATAATGTTAAACTATATAATTAGTACTCCACTCTTTTATCATACATTACCATATGATGAAAACGTTTGGGTATTATACCACAGACTGCCCTCTAAGCCAAAATTAGATAAATATATACTGGCGTATCTTTTACAATAAGGTCTTTGCAGCTTTTGTAGACGCATATTCATGTACAGCTCGTACCACTTCCCGCGCACCGTACTTAGGGTGAAACGCTTTCTTCACAATACTCTCCAATTCCTCGTCTGAAATTGAAACATCTACATGAGAGGATTTTTTATACTGTTTCACAATCTCAACAAGCGCTTGCTTCCCGATAACATAAGCAGACTCACGTGTGAGAGGTGTAAAAACCAAAACCTTATCAAACCTATTTAAAAATTCAGATGTAAATATACTCTGTTCTATTAGATAGTCACGCATTTTGTCAGATATGTCATGTTCATTCGCCCACTCTAGGGCTTTGGAAGAGCCTGCATTTGACGTAGCTATAACAATACAGTTCTTACAATCGACACGTTTTCCATACCCATCGACCACATATCCTTCATCAAGTAACGTGAGCAACACGTTTTGTATTTGTGTGTGTGCTTTTTCTATCTCATCTATCAAAAGTACCGCGTACGGCTTCTCTCGAATAGCTTGTGCAAATAGGCCAACGGTACGACTCTCAGAAGAACCAATAAGCTCACCCACTGCTTCTTGTGTCTGATAAAATGACATGTCAAACCGGGTCATATTGGTGCGCTTCTCAAAAAAAACACTGGCAAGCGCTTTTGCTGTTTCTGTCTTACCAACACCTGTTGAACCTAAGAATAAAAAGCTGGCCTTTGGCTTCGTTCTATTCGTATCAATAAACGCCCTTTGCATACCCAGTGTTATCTGGTGAATGGCCTGACTTTGCCCCACGATCTGACTATTCAAAATATCTTCCACGTGCGTCAATTTTTGTTTAAAAGCGTTGCTTAGCGTACCGACAGGCATATGGGTTTGCTTTGTTAGGAGCATGTCAATATCTTCAGGAACTACTACCACTTTTTTCAAATCCTTTGCTGTGATAACGGCGTCATGCAGCAAACTTATAGCTTTTTCTGGAAAAGGTATTGTGGTAATATAGTATGCTGCTTGCTCTAGAATGCGTTCCAATGCCTCATACGTTACTCGTATATGATACATTGACTCAAGTAGCAGAGTTTTTTCTTCAAGTATTACGAGTGCTTTATCGCGCGCTACCTCTGCAACGGCAATTTTTTGGAACAAAGGCACAATTTTATCTTTTCGAACTATTACTTCCTCGTAATAATAGGGCGTCGTTACACCTAAAAATTTCACGACTGGCAGCTTGCCAAATTCCACCCATACACTAGAAAAATCTCCATCGAGATGACTCGAACAATACCTATGAAAATCATCAATAACGAGAATAATATTCTTCGCACGTGCCGCTTCTGCTAAAAGTGAAGCTAAAAGTTCTGATCGAACTATCTGATCCTCGCTTTGAGAAAGTATTTTTTCCATATGAAGGTTCAAAATACGCATGTTTTGGAGTGGCGGAATAGTAGTGCCTTCATACAAACCACGAGCAAATCCATCGACAATGGTATGTTTACCAACTCCCTCTTCACCTACCAATATGCAGTTTGCCTCATACGATCGAGCCAGTTCACGACTTACATCCGTAATTTCATTTTGTCTATCTATGAGTTGTCTATTATATGCACGTGCAGTCGCAAGTTCTGTCGTATACTTATCAAGTTGAGGAGTGAATCCATATGCCCAATCTCGACCTATCGGAGGAATACACAAAAGCGCGTGGAGTGAAAATGGATCACTTTGTTCAAGTACCGCTCTTCTGCGATCCCACCACTCACCAACTTCAGAAACAAACTCTTCGGAAAGAGTATGGGCATGGATAAAAAGCTCCTTTTCTTTGCTTTTTTGCTGTGAGATTGGAAATAATAGTCTGTATAAACCTGCTAATGGTGAAAACAAAATGATTATAAGAACCCAAACAGGAGTGACTACTACGAATAGTAGCAATAGAAAAATACAAAGCACAAGCACACTACTCCGCATTGCCATACCTATGCATCGGGACGCCATATTGGTAATACCACGTTCAAACCACTCCGAAAGTGAAAATCCTGTTGTTTGTTTGCTAAACACTATTCGCTTCCACGGTGAAAAAAAGGTTTTTAAGAGATTCGAAACATTACAATAGTATGGAATAAAGATAAATAGGTTAGCTAAGATGATAAGTTGTCTCCTCAGATAGGCACGCATAAAATAAGTATACAGCACGTGCACTTTTTAAAGCGAGCTTATACAAGAAAGTGTGCGGGGAAATCCTAATATCAAATAAGGTTCCAGAGCCCTATGACAAATTTCAAAGTTGGGCATTTGAATTTTGACATTTATTTGACATTGGATATTGGATATTGGATATTTTTTAATGGTATACTATCTATATGCTCCTCTCAGACATAGATATAGAACGAGCCCTCAATGACAAAAGTATTGTCATAAAGCCCACGCCCAATCTTTCCCACGCACTCTCTGCATGCGCACTTGATTTACGGCTGAATAATATTTTTGAGGTTTTTGAATATTCAAAAATGCCCTACTTTGATCCTAAGAATGCTGAACAGGAATTAGCTATGAAAAGAATCACCATTTCTAAAGATGATTTCTTTGTATTACAACCAGGAGAGTTTGCGCTTGCCTCAACGTTAGAGTGGGTCGAACTCCCTTATAATATTGCGGCACGATTAGAAGGTAGATCTTCTTTAGGCAGGCTTGGTATAGTAGTTCACTCCACTGCTGCACTTATACATCCGGGAATGAGAGGTAACATCGTACTTGAATTAGGTAATCATTCTCGTATGCCTGTTGCACTGTACCCCGGGATGCGCGTATGTTCGCTTTCATTCGAACAACTGACGCAACCTGCTCAAAGACCATATCATCTTCAAAAAAATGCAAAGTATGCTCAGCAAAAAGGCGTTGAAAAAAGTAGAATACAGGACGAAGACTAGGTTAGCGTATTAGTTTTATCACCTCAGCGACTATTCCCACTATGAACAACAGTTGCAGCATGTCTAGATATATATGTATCTCATGTGGAAAACGCTTTTTATACATTTTGACGATTAAATAACCAATCCCGCCCAAGAATATACCCCCGGTTACAGCAATGATTTGTGCAAAGTTTGCACTTCCAATCAATAATAATAACAATGGGACTAGTAAGGTCATAAGTCGAGCACTGGTACTTGAGAAGCCCAAATCCTTTGTGTACATGTCATACGCAACCCAAGAGAATAGCAAGTACGGTGTGTATACTGCAAAAAGCCCTGCGCCATCGAGTAATCGTCCCAACAAGCCTGTAAATACAAATTCACCAGTTTGGCTTATATTTCCTGCGAAACCAAACGAAAAAAGTGCATATAACACCACCATCACTACTTGGCTGTACGCAAAAACGTGTATGCTTTTCGTGGGCATTTTTTTTAGTTCAGGGACGATAGAAAATCCAGCGAGAGCAAATAGTATCGCTCCATACGCTATCGATATATCTCTTGTTATAGCTGGCACGACCATATGTGAAGGTCTATGTATAATAAGTGATATGGCTGCGATTGAAAGAGCTGCGAATAGAGCCATCTTTATTATTGTGACAATATGATCCCAAAGCTCCAGCTGACCGCGTAGAAATAAAAAAGGCACGGTAACTAACACATAAAACCATGCCAATCCATAACCATCAGACACTTGAAACAACTGTGCAAAAAAATGTCCACCAAGATTAAGATATGCTAATAATGCCCCATATGTCGATCCCAATATAAGCAATAGTGACAAAAGCCAGTATCGCTTACCTAGTATGCGCAGTACATAACCTGGAAATTGGTGCGATTTTTTTATTGAAACCACGATTCTGTAATAAAAATAGTTTACCGCTCCCATTGCACTACCCAAAACGACAAGTAATACAAAAACGCTAACATAACCTGAGCGAACCACTACGTACGGCAGAGAAAAAATACCTGCACCGATTGTAGCTCCTAATATAAGAAGCAAATTGCGCAATACCATGATATTAGAATACCAAATAAACTCAAATAACCAATATCCAATAAATGCCAAAGTTCAAAGGACAAATGTCAATTGAAGTTCCAAATCCAAATGCCAAAATAAGACAGGATTTTATCTTTTGTCATTGGGATTTTGACATATATTTGACACTGTATATTGGAACTTTGACATTTCATTCTAGTTGGATATTGGATATTTGACATTGGATATTTGTTTATACTATACCCCATGACTTCCTTCTCCAACCAAGCTATCGCAGATGTTCTCAATAAAGTTGCAATTGTCTACCAACTTCAAAATGAGAACAGGTTTAAAATTATCGCCTACCAACAAGCCGCAGAGGTCGTAAACACGTGCACGCAATCTATATACGACGTATGGAAAGAAGGAAATATACAACAGATAAACGGCATTGGAACAACAATTGCAAATCATTTGCAAGACTACTTTACGAATAACCAATCAAACTATTTTATGCAAACTATTGCACAAGTCTCCCCATCTATATTTATTCTTGTCAATATACCGGGGGTTGGCCCAAAACGAGCATATAAGCTAGTCACGAACCTACATCTTGATAACCCAACAACAGCTCTTGCAGATCTTAAGACGGCCATTGAAAACGACGAGATGTCCCACATGGATGGATTTGGAACAAAATCTCAACAACAATTATTGGAAAACCTTGAACTTTACACAAAACAAAGCTCTGTGGAAAAACGTATGCTTTTACCATTTGCGCAAAAAGTGGCACATCAATTACTTCAATACCTAACACTCAACCTGCATGTCATACGGTGCGAACCGTTGGGATCATTGCGTCGCCACGTAGAAACAATCGGAGATATAGATATCGCTCTTGTTGCTGAAGAGAAATATTTCAGTACTATTATTGAATATATTGCTCAGTATCCATCTTGCCTGAGGGTCGATAACAAAGGAAGTAAAAAAATATCTATCATTGTGGCGCCTCACATTCGTGTAGATGTACGCTTAACGACGGCAAAAACGTTTGGAACTATGCTCCAATATTTTACGGGAAGTAAAATGCACAATATTCGCCTTCGCGAGTACGCGCAAAAAAATGATCTATCGTTATCAGAATACAGTGTTACCAATAAAAAAACTGGAGAACAGCACACATTTGAAACAGAAAAAGAGTTGTATTCTTTTTTAAAGCTCGACTATATTTCCCCACTGTTCCGAGAAGGAACAGATGAAATAACCCATGCCCAAACACACACGCTTCCCACGTCGGTATCATTGAAAGATATACAGGGAGATCTGCATATACACTCGAATTTCCCTATTCAAACATCTCATGATATTGGTGCACATTCATTCACCACGCTTTTAAACAAAGCAAAACAACTTGGATATACCTATATCGGATTTACAGAGCACAATCCACGCAGTAAAGAATCGCCACTTCAAGTTGTATCTCTATTGCAAAAACGACGTTTACAAGCACAAAAAGAACTTACCAATATACCTATTACCTATTTTTTGGGATTAGAAGTTGACATCCGACCAGACGGAACACTCGCTCTTTGCGACGAAGGCATAGAGCAACTTGATTACATTATAGTATCGATACACAGCTCATTTCGTATGGATCAAAAAACGGCAACCGCACGAGTGTTGAAAGCTTTATCGTACCCAAAGGTGCGTATATTTGGCCATCCAACAGGCAGAAAGCTTGAAGAACGCAATGGATTAATGCTCGATTGGAAGCAGATATTTCATGCGTGTAGACAGCGAGATATTGCACTAGAAATTAATTCTTGGCCACAACGTCTCGATTTACCCTATACATTAGTTCGCCAAGCTATCGAGGCAGGTGTACGATGTATAATCAACACAGACGCGCACGCGCGTGACGACATGGACAATATGCATTGTGGCATTACTGTTGCACAGCGCGGATGGTGTGAAAAAAAGAATATTGCAAACACATTACCGCAAGAAGAGTTTAAAAAATGGCTCTTAAAACAAGACTGATTTTGTGTAAACATAACTGTGTCAAACTTGTCTTATAAGTCATATAATTGCGAAGCCAATTTCATGTTATAATTCTTGACACGCAAACGCGCGGGTAGCTCAGTTGGTTAGAGCACCGTCCTGATAAGACGGGGGTCGATGGTTCGAGTCCATCCTCGCGCACTATACTTCTTCGACAATACCGACTTCACCCACTTCTCTATTGTGCATGTAAACGCTCGTGGCAACATATACACATACAAAAATAATAAGCGCTGCTTTTGAAATATGTATAGACAACAAAGAATAAAAACCTACAGAATAAAGTACCGCGTAGACAAATAGGAATAATGGACTTCTCACATTAAATCGTAAACCATACAGTTCGTACACTATCACAAACATTCCATAGAGCAGACTGCCCGTTCCAAAAGGTAGAACCCAAAATATATCGGCTATTACGCCAATCACTATACCTATGCAAATTGCTATGAAAACCCTGTGCTTTATCCCACTCCCCAGTAGTGCGGCAAGAAAAAATAGAGCAAGAAAAAAATACTGGTCAACTAAAATCGAAAGTATAATGGCCGCCACCCCCAGTACATATAACATGCTATAAAGCCACATATAATAAATGAGAAGGTACTGTAGAAGCAAAATATGTTATACGTGCAGACTGAGTCGGAAGATTTTTTGTAGCATCAACAGCCTGTACAGTACCTACTAAAAAACGCCAACCCTTTTTCTCATCTATAGCAAATAGACGATCCCCTTTCGTAATAATAGTATCAACTGGCGCTTCAAATACTACCTCCTGTCCAAAACCTCCTTTTATTGTGCCTTTCACTCCCCTATCAGTAACTCCTTTATGTTCAAATGATGCATCACTTACCTGTTGAAAAACCGCCACTTCCCCACTTGCTCTCAATATGGTACCGACTAATATATCCTTATAAATAACCGGGACACCAACAATGCTATATGTATTTTTCTTAGGAAGATCAAACGTTATCGTGTAGTGTGTTCCGTTTGACCACAACACTCGTACAGGCATAAGATTCGCTTTTTCAGGTATAAATCCGAGCTGAACTTTCAGTTGCGCATTTTCTTTTATAAGAGTTCTAATCTTCTCTTTATTTGCAAGCTCTGATAGACTTTTTTCTTCAGAAAGTTGCTTTTGAGGATTTACGTAGTTAAAAAATGTCACCAGTACCGTCTTTTCTAAAAAGCTCCTGTTTCTTTGCAGTAATAGGCCACATATAAGTATTATAACACCAATACCTATCCAGAGAATCACTTTAGGAATTTGCATGTACATGAATTGTATATCAGATTGCGTTCTTTTTGCAAAGAAGTCACCACGTTCGCGTCATTCGACGAATGTGGACCCGAGGAGATTCGAACTCCCCACCCCTGCTACCCGCCTTCACTATGAGTGGACTCGAGGGGAATCGAACCCCTAACCTCCGCAATGCGAATGCGGCGCTCTACCATTTGAGCTACGAGCCCAAGCTACGGCGGGCGCGGTGCGAATGCTTGCCCCGCCATAGTTTGGCATCTTCAGATGCAAAACGACGGAGGGCAGTGCTCTACCAAATGAGCTACGGGCCCGTATCATTGGGTATTATACTAAATTAGAAATATCCAAGTTCAAATGTCAAATAGCAGAATTGGACATTGGAATTTTGATATTCATTGGATATTGGATATTGGATATTTCTACAGTACCAAAACCCCTATGACTCCTAGTGCAATAAGGCTGAACGCTACAATACCAAATGTCCATTGACCCCCAAAGCCTGTTTGTACAATTGCTGTCGGGGTAGGAGTATTGGTAACTACTGCAGGCGGAGTAGTCGGCACCGGAGTAGCGGTCGCAACGGGAGGTGTAGGCGTTGGTGTAGTTACCGGTGCAACAGTACAAAGCTCAGTAGAACCTGGTCCTGAGGCAATCAGTTTGAATTTAACTTTTGCAAACGTACCAGTGCCCGATTTTGCTGAAAGGTTCGTACCCGTGAGTGTCACAACCGTAGCGCTTGGACTTGCCGAAACACTGTTGAAAAAATCTCCAGGTGTCGTCGATACGTACTGCAAATACTGAGTATCAAATGTCACCGCAGCAGCCCCATCGGTAAGCGCCTGTCCCTGTGTATCGACTGTAATTGTCCATTCATACTCCTGCCCATTCACCACCTGCCCAGACGGGCCTGTGATACCGTAATACACAGCCTGTGCAGAAGTGCAAAAAAATACGAGCGAAATCGCTATAAACAAACCAAATATACATAAACTCCGTCTGATATATTCCATACTGTTTATCATTATGCACTGAAAATAAAATTTATACAAGATACGCTATTAAACTTTCACAAACAATGTACAATATTGTATAAATAACTGTAAAGAGTTACTATAAATATATGAGGAAATTTATTCTACATGTTTTGTTGGTATTCAGTATTTTTTATGTTGCTTCTCTCAGTGTATCTCCAGTATTTGCGGATGATACGTGTTCAATAAACTTTATAACCGGAATATCCGCAACTCGATGGATGGATAACAATAATTTACTAGTGGATATAGCATCAGCGGGACACTCTGGGGAAGAAGCAAACACGATTGAGCTTAAATACGGCAATAACAACTGGATCAGCGTAGCAAGCAAAAGTCTATGCAACAGTGATACAAATAAAAGTGAAATTCCATACAATAACGATGTTTGCATAGATAAAGTCGCACCTGGCCATTTCCAATATAAAATAGTTGCAGATCCACAAACGGCAACGTACACGCCTGTATATACTATAACTCTTAAAAACAATTGCGATGCAAGTAAAACTCTAGACATACCTCCACCAGCCCCTACCCCAACGACCCAGCCACAAGCGGCACCAACTCCTCTTCCAGCAGGCATTACACAATACGTCACGAGCGTGTGTTTGGAACCATATACCATACACGAGCCTGTTGCAGGCTGCCCAGCAGATCATAGAATTGTCAATAATTGGCAGGAAGACGGCATACAAGCACAATGCTACGATTGGAATTATGGCAATGTAACCTATTCACATACTCTTCAATTGCGATCAAAAATTGCATTAAACAAAACGTTCCCAGTAGAATTATTCCGAAGAACGACACTGCGATTTGAAGGCGATAATGACGTGAATCATACCGCCACATATTGTGCGGCAGACAGTGCCGGTAATCCCGCGTGTATCTTAAACCAGGCCGCTGCAGGCACACGCTTTGTTCCGGATAGCTATAAAGTAATTGATCTACAGTACCCACAAGTTAATGCATCACTTGCAAATTCAGCAGACGGCTTTTTAGCGCTTTCGCACGTCAGAAGTTTCACTGGCGAATGGGGTATTGATGACTCGCATTACTTTTTTGCGATGCAGCGGATTAACCAGGCTACACCACAACCGACAGTTACCGGTGGTCCAACAACAGGTCAAACAGATGATCCTGCTTTACGTTTGGCATCATTCACCCCCACTCCGACACCCGCACCAACCCAAGCTGCATCTGGCGACTCAACAAATTGTGTCAGTATTTATTGGGACCCTATGGGAAAAGTCGCAGATACTCAATACTTGGAGCCAATTGAAAAAGCTTCTGTAACGCTAAAAAATAAAAATGCACTTGGTAATGTAGCACAATTTACGTTACCGAATAACGCATTATTCAAAAATCCATTTACTACTGGCGTAGATGGTTCATATAGTTTCTTTGTACCTGCCGGGACGTACTATCTCAGTGCTCAGAAACAGAATTTTACCTTTCCAATAACTGCCCAATCATTACTTGATGCTAAGCAAAAACTCCTCTCTCAAGATCCAGCAGGAGAATACATAGATACTTCAAAACTGTACAACGATTCTTCTGAGCCTATTGTAGAAAAGGAGGGTGTCACAGAAGTGAGAAATATGCTTATGGAACCCCCGCAGGGTTACCAAGGCACTAAACCTACCGTAGTTAGCTATAACCAATTATTAGACCAGGATTCACGCCAAATAATCTATGGCGTTGTATCTCATCCAAAAGCAGTAGTTGGCGCATTTGTGAACAATGGGCTCATCGCACAAACTCAAGCCGCACCGAACGGACAATTCAAGCTTGTACTCGAAGGTGCAAGTATCCCTCAAGACGCAAAGAATATCCAACTACGAGTAGAAAAAGTGGCGATAGGTCAACTACCAGTGCCCGCGTCGACACAATTTTCAAAAATGTACACTATTGAGCTTCTCCCATCGTACGTCGCTGGATTTGCATTTAGCTCTGACTATTCAGTTGCACCAGGAGCTCTCGTTGAAGTTATTGTGCCCGAGCTGAATGATCTTGTCTACGTTTCCACGCACGCAGATCAGAATGGTTTCGCACGCATTCCAAATGCAAACATGCCACCGTTCCCATACACTATACGTGTCCGAAATCCTCAAACATTCGCAACTCTTAGCGTACAAAAACCTGCAGAATTTGTTGCACTCAGCAAAGCATACTATACAAATGAACAAGCAAATCCATACGACGAAAAAGAAACTATGACAACACCATCTGCACAAACACTGAGCCAGATTCAAAAAGAAAGTAAAAAGAATAAAGAGCTTGTACTGCAAGGAAAGATCGATCCCCTACTTAAGGCTTCGATACAACCCACCATGCCAACTGATGTATCAACTCAATCCAAATCATCTTCGCAAAGCGCTGGTCGACTCGCTGCTTTACTTATTATCGTTTTACTTTTGCCAATCGGTGTTGGTTTCATCATTATGAAATCACGAAATAGAACAACAGAACTATAATTATGAAATATCTTTGGCTCTCACTACTTACTGCTTGTTCAACGCTTTTATTTGCGCTGCCGGTACACGCACAACTATCTCAAGCTGTTACGGTAAGTTGTATGAACTGGACGGTTACCGATGCAGGAGCACACGAAGTAACGCTCGAAGCAACAGGATTGCAACCCAATAAGCCGTTCGAGCTGTGGCGCGAAGTAGATAATAAATATGAATGCGCCGTCGACAAAACAGGTTCGGTCGTTTGCGATGGAGCACCAACATCCAGCCCACCAACAAGCTTTCAGCTAAAAAATACTACGAAAGACCAACTCATCACAGACGGTGGAGGTCGCACAGTTATTACACAAGTCACGAGCCACACGGTACAAGAGGTGAATCATTTTTTTTATGCTGTACAAGGAATGAGCTCACAAGATGTTGTCGGTAATGGCGATAATGAAGCCCTAAAATTATCAACATTCGTACCAAAAACGAGTGGCAACAATTGCACATCTATTTATTGGGATCCAGAAGGAATTGTCTTTGATGCAGTCAGCCTAGAACCAATAGTAAATTCCTCAGTAACTCTACTTGATGATGTAAAAAATACTGTTCCGACAAGCCCAGGAATCATCAATCCATTCGTCACAAAAGATTCTGGTCATTTTTCTTTCTATGTACCTGATGGCACGTACTTTCTTTCTGCCCAAAAAAGCGGATATCGCTTTCCACTTACCATAACGGAAAAAAATGAACTTAGCTCGCGCGTACCGAACGATCTATATTCTAATCTCTACACCGGAGATCCAATAATACAAATAAACGGCATTGTTGAACATAGAGACATTCCCCTGTTCCCAGAAAATGGCCAATCTCCCGCTTCTTTTCTTCCTAAAATTACCGACGTAAGCATCCATCGTATCAGTAGTGATCGGGGTAGCAACCAACTTATTACTGGGTTAGTATCTCATCCACTTTCTCGCGTATATGTCTACTCAGGACTTAAACAAATAGCTGATACTACTGCAAATAAATATGGACAATTTTCCGTATCCCTCAATCCTCAACTGTTCGATCAAGATAGACCACTTGAACTCATTGCTGAAAAAATAGATTTCTCTGCTTCGAAAGATATGAATATACTCGATAAAATTATGGCAAAAAAACAAAACCTACGCAGTACCCCAGTTCAAATTTATCCTATTCCCGATTTTATCGAAGGGTACGCCATGCAAAGCAGTACTCCCGCACCATTTGCAAAGGTACGTATTTCAATTCCGGGAATGAATCACACGCTCTTTACCGTACAGTCGGATGAAACAGGGTTTGTGAAAATCCCCTCCATCCTACTACCACCAGTGCCATTCGATATCACAACAAGCGATAAAACAGGCAAACTGACTACCACGCTCACCACGGCTACATTTATCCAGCAAAATAGTGACTATCTGAAAAGCAATAAGGTCAATGTTTTTGACAAAAGTACGTCTTCAGAATCAAAACCTGACTCACCAGTCGTGAGCAGTAATCTGAAAACATCTCCCCCGTTTGCAAAACCTCAGTATCAAGAAACTCCTAATGCAAAAGCAGCAGATCAAAATGGTACCCGTTCTCTGCTCATAACGCTTGTATTATTGCTTGGTGTCGCTTCAATTTTAGGGGCTATAACATACATAAAAAAACGATCAACACAGAGCGAACCTTTAGACACCGTTTAATTTCACTTGAGATATAAAAAAGAATGTGTTACTGTTGTTTCTTCTGTTATTAACATTAAATAAATAATGAAAAATTGTATCTTGATCGCAGACTATTGTATTGATCCCCTTACCCCTCAAGAACTTAAGAGCGCACTTCTTGGCCACTTGAGTGGTAAGACAAATGCAAGTATTTCATTCGTCCATTCCACTCCTAACACTATTCATACCACTTTTTTACTGAAACAAATTCTCCTCACAGAAGAGCGATTGGGAGACGCAAATAACACCGTTATTTTTGTAAATACCGATGCACGTATTCAAACGTCGCAAGGAGTTGAGAAGGCAAAAGGCGCAGAATTCATAGTGCTACGTATGAAAAGTGGCGCATTTATCTGCGGACCCAATGCGGGGTACTCTTTCTCGCTTGTACGCAATAATATCGAATACGTCTACCATTACAAAGGGCTCGACAAAGGCACGCAGTTTCGCTCACGAGAGCTGTATATGCGTGTTTGTGCACTTCTCATGGAGGGCAAAGAAGATGAAATGGATCTGGACGAAATACGAAATAATGATATTCCAGAACTCGAAGGGTTCCACGTAGGACATGTCGACAACTACGGTAACATAAAAACAACAATCCCCCACTCATATATGAAAGGTAAACACACGTTTGGTGATGAAGTGAGTATAACTATCGGCAATAAAACACAAAAAGCCGTGTATACGCACAACATGTTTGGATATAAACCAGACGCGCTTGTCATAACTCCAGGATCGTCAGGTATGCCAGACGATCCCTATTTAGAAGCGGTGGTATGGCAACACCTACCCCTAAAAAGCGGAAAACTCTTTTTCCCCGACGTCGTCCCTGGTGACGTGGTCGTTATTAAGTAGCCTCCTTTAAAAGGAGCCTACTTCTATGAATACGCCCTCTGGATTGTTGGAACAACACGTTTAGTGTATAAAATACTATATTTGACTCTATAGTGTATTAGTGATATACTATAGGATTATAGTTAAATTAATATAGTAAATATGTCACCAGATAAAGAAAAACCAGGAATATTTGGCTTTGCTAAACTTATAGCACAAGCGCTTATTGGCGTTCCATTAACAAAAGACCAAAAAGCTTCCCTAAAACAAAAGCGAACCGATGAAAAGTTGAAAACATGGTATGCGGTTGGTTCGGAAATAGGATATCATGCTGTTGGCTCAGCTGTGAGAGATGAAATTGAAGCAAGTGGAGGTTCCCAACTTGTGCTAGGAGCTATCAATGGAGTTGAAACCCGATTAGCAGATGAAGATACTCGTGCCGAAATAGTGCAAGCAGTCACCCCTCATATTAAGCCAGCAGTAACCCAGGCACTGAAAGATGTACGCGAACAAATAGCAGCCAACTCACAAGATATTATAGGAGATTTGTCGAGAACTGTTGATCCTCGCCAATCTGCTGCAACGAGTACAAGTATATCTGATTTACGAAATAGAATAGTATCAGATGAAGATGGACTCTTTACCCGCGTACTCAAAGGCGCAGGAGCAGTGGCCATAAAGGCTACCGGTGAAGGAATCGCTTGGATTGGTGCGTTTCTTAACACACAAACGAAAACTCATGCAGATGATACTGCCAGAGCAGATTTCCAATCTAACAGATATACAGAATACAGAAACATACTCTTTTCAGGAGTTAGAAAACTCTTTGGCCTACAAGACAGTACACTATCTGAACAAGAACTAAAAAATAGAAAGGCTTCGAGGTCGTCACTTGCAACAAAACTATTCCCTACCGCATGGGTTGCTGACCCACCTGTTCCTGCAACTCCGTAAACTTCCAGTGTCATACGGAATTGATTAAATATATCCAGCCTCACCTGCCATAGCAGCGCCTCCAAGGGCAGTACTTCCTAGAGCAGCTGCACCGAGACCAACCGGAGTCATTGCTATTCCACCTATTGCAAGAATTGTCATAAGCGCAATGAGCATAAGTCTTTTCTTTTTCGGCATCATTTGGCCTCTCTGTTCAACCTTTTTCAATAGTGCACGTGCCTGAGGATTATTCTGGACAATTTTTTCAGTTACGGTCGAGAAATACTCTGCGTTCTGTTCCCATTCTTTGTCTGAAAAATGCAAATCCCTACCCAAGAGTTTAAATCTATCCCTAAAGCCAATGTTCTTCGACAAATTTACCCATAAGTCTGCTTTTATCTGCTCACCATGTGTTTTATATACCCCCTCTATCTGGGCTCTCGATTTATCATCGAGCGCATCGTACGCGTCTTGAGAGTTTATTGCATTTATACCTGGTATACCGAGCGATCTTCCTATTACTACACGCAAGCCCAAGTCTCCTTCTCTCATGTCTGTCGCAGTACGAACATCCAAGCTCAAATTCTCTCGCACAGCATCACTGTCAAGGGTCTCTGTTTCTCTCCAACGCTTATTTACTGTTTCTCTTCCAGCATTTTCTGTTTTTGCAAGCTCACGCGCCATGCCATTATCTGCCGACTTCAAATGTGTATCAAGAACCCTATACAGCCCATTGTTACCCACATGATAGGCGCCATCATTTAAACCACCAAGTTTCACTTGATCCAATATCATTGGATATACACCAGACGCATTAGCAGTCGATGATTTTACCTCCAGATTTATTGTGCTTAAAAGTATGCTATCCGTTTGCTGATGTATAGATTCGCGGAAGGAAGGATCACGCATAAGGCTCTCAAGTACGGCATCGGTCACATCCTGATCACCGTCATATTCATTGAGCAGTAACTGCCCTATCCCACTTGCACGTAGGTTCGACATACCACCATCTGCAAGCGCCATAATATCTTTTTTTATATCTGCATCAGGTCTTGCAGTACCACCTGCTACTACTTCTATGCCAACATATCCTGCAATCTTTTTTATCTCTACTTGTCCTGCGGGTGTTGTTTCATCCAAATTGCCGTCTGGTGGCATCATACGATATATTTCAGCAGATTTCATGAGCGTTACATTACCATCAAGTCTACTTTTTGCCTCTGCCGCTGTTGTATCGGGAGGTGATTTAGTAGCATATGTCTCCAACGTCTTAGATACTGAATCAAACCTTTTAATCTTACCCTGAAACTCCTGTGCAGATTCTGGAACAGGTGCGTGAGCTGCTTGTTCAAGTCGCTGCCTCATTGTGAGTTTTTGTTTGCCAAGGTTTTGTAAACGGTCAGCTTCTGCAATGGCTTTACCTCTATCCGAAGTAGGAGCAAATACTGCGTCAACTCTTGCCCTCAGAGGAGCTTCGGCAACCCGAGTTACGGCCAAATCACCTATATTTACTTGTGGCACTGGTATGTCTGTCGCGTTTATTGCCATTGTTTTATAGGAACTTCTGTAACTTTTGTTGTACTTGCTTTATTTGGTCGGTGTCTTCTGATTGTATTTGTTTACCTTTTTCTTCTAAAAGGACACTTTCATACACTTTCCAGCGAGTGGAAAGTTCCTGAAGCAGTGCCAATAACTCTTGAGATGTTCCAACAGAATCTATTTTCGACAAAACAAACTGCGCCGAGGCCCTCGATTCATCAACCTTGAGCGTTCCATCTCGTAAAGCCTTTATCATGCAGCCGAGTATTTTCTCTTGGACTATATCTTTTTGCTCTTCAAATTGTGTGTTCATTTTCTATCCTATTAACTTAATGAGGTCTGCCTGTTTGAATTGTACTAATAATACCCTGCGCCTTTTGAAGTAATCCAGGATTGGCGGGCGTACCTAAAACATAGTCGCGTGTTGCAGCAGCTGTATTTTCAATAGCTCCTGGAGTATGCACTGACCCAAAGGGAATCGTTGTAGTTGTGCCAAATAGTGTCTTCCCTGCCGCATCTATTGAAGTCCCTGCGCTCGTAGCCATTGCACCCACCGACGTACTCGCTGTGCCATACCCTGTAGCAATCGCACCACCTGCAGCAGATAACGCATGCGTTATTGGATACCACCAATACCACACGCCACCCGCTATACCCAAAGCCGAAGCAAGAAGTACAAGGCCTTTTTTCGTGGTAAAGAGTTTTTTAAATTTATCGGGTAGTTTCAGTTTTGAGAGCGGTGTCTTCTTCATGTAATCAACCATGTCTTCCATACCAAGCTCCTGAGCCAACATTGCAGTCTGAGGATTTCTCACGTTGTTTACTGCCATATACAGAACTTGTGTTTTGAGTGGGTCGGTTGAATTCATTATTTTCCTTATTGCTCGCTTCTTTAGTTTACCGCCATATCCTTTAACCATCTCTGTGCCCACGTGCTGTCCTGCGACTGGCCGTAAATAATCGGCTAAAAAGAGGGCCTCTGTTTCTACAACAAGCTTCTGGTATTCATCTGGGCTGGATGCTTTAAAGTCGGCTAGGCGCTGAAGATCGGCACTACTCCTGTCGAGCATAGCTTCAAGTAAACCATCGCTACCTCGTTTCGTATATGCTCTCACCAGTTTTGTCATTATTTTCTGATCTACAATTTTTTCTCTTACGCCAGACTCTGGGTTCACTATTTCACGTCGCCAAATAGTGGAAAGCTTTCCCATATCCGAACGAGCTCCAGCTTCTATGGCGGTAAGTGCTGCCGTAGTTTCTGTAGTGATTGTTGTGTTGACGCCATCAATGTTATCACTGATAAACTCGAGGATCGCTTCACGCGGCGCGCCAATGAGTGCATTGCTCACTCTGCCGGGTAACGTATCACGTGCAGATAGTTTGTTGTTCAATTCTGTATCGAGGTCATTTACCTCAATTTGCTTTGCAGCTTTTGCTGCAGCATCAGCTGCTGGTATTGCTATAAGCTCTGCTTGTGCCTTAGTAAGTGCAACCTGCACCGCCTTTGCCTCATGATCTAACGATTGCACGCTTCCCGGTGGCACCGCAGCTAATTTTGCTTTTAATTTATCCAAATATTGAGATGAATTAAAAAACTTTTCGAATACTTGCCTCTTTGCTGCTTGGGAAAGCCCACTTAACATATCTGAATAGTAAGGTAAACCATCAAACGTGGTAACGATAGAGTCGAGTACCTGTGTTTTTAAAGGTGCGTCTGCATCGAATGCCCGCTGACCACCCATGACAACTTGCGTAAGGTATGATCCCCATACCTCAGCCTGCTGTTTTTTTGCAAATAGTACCGTGCCAGGCGTAGGATCTTCGTATGTGGTTGGTGCACCCATATGTGGGGTTATCACTTTAAATGCGTCACCAACCGTTCTATATTTCGTCTCAAGTGCTTGAAGATCTGGAGTAGGATGTGTTGCAAGCTTGAGCGCTTCCAAAGGAGTTCTCTGCTTATACAACACTTCTTCCATGTGTGTAACAAGCCTATCTCGAGCTATAGTCGTTGGGTCTATATCCCGAGGACGCACAATTAGTTTTGCAATATTTTCTGCCGTATTAAATTCTGTCATAATTATTGAGCTCTATATGCCAATTTATTTTTAATAACATCGAGCTTATCTTCTACCTGTGGCACCGAGGCTGGTTCTTCTGAATGTACCTGCGCATACACCATTTGAACATTGTTCACGTATTTTTTTAAAAGCACGCTCAATTTTTCTGTCGAAATGTTCCAGTCGGTGTGTAATTCAACCAAAAATTCAAGTGCATCCACGTGTGTATCAAGAAAGTCGAGTGTATCTAAGATATATTCCGATAATTCATGCGTCGTATCAAGATCAAGCTGATTGTTTTTGAGCGCATCAACGACTAGTTCTGCCAGGTCGAATTTAAGTTGCTCTTTTTGTTTTTCGTCCATTAATGGATCCATACATACATAATTTCACATTATTCGTGAGCTGTCAATAGCACGAATATATTATGCAATTTGCTTGGCAGGAGAAAAAAGAAATTTTCGCAGTTCTCCATTGCCGTTTTTCTTGTTTTTCCTCCACTCATAGATACCTGCTATTGCACCAACTGTAGCCGATGGTATAAAACGGGTTAGCGCACCACCGTAACGTGCTAGAAGAGAGTTCCCTATAGGAGTAAATCGCAAAAAAGACTCGATATATGGCAACGTTTGTAGCGCGTCGTTAAAGGCTACTCCTGTTGCACCTGCAGTGAGTATGCGCTGTGACTCTTGAGTTCCTTCCAGATATGTTCCTTTTGTGTATTTTCGAGCTATTCTATTCGCGTGTAGTTCGGAAATAGTACCACCTATCGGCTGAAGGCAGAGTGTGCTCCAAATAGGATGCTTCGAAAAGAGCCATCGCATATGCGCATACTTCTGGACTCCCTCAACCGCACTTGGGTGCATCCATGTAATTGTTTGGTTAAACGGGTTCGTCCAGTCGCGTTTCATAATTTTCGAAAAAAATAAACCCATACCCGTTGCAAATGAACCTACAGATAATCGATAAAGCGGGTTCATGCTTTTCTCGCTGCGAAGATCCCATAAGCGCTTATACTGTCCTAATATACTGGTACTGTTTACGTCTACGTACACGTCTCGTTCTGGAGGATACATTTCCATGATCCTCTTAGCTTGTGTCGCGCTATTTTTTGAAACAGTCGAATAAATTTTATCAGTAGTGCCAGACGCAATATAGAAGGGACCATTAAAAACTGCGGTGAGAGCCCGCGACACTGGATTGCGAAGAAGCCAGTCTGGCTTTTCGCTGTACTGCATATGCACCGATCCGAAACTTTGTGTCTGTTCGCTCATTTGTTTTGATCGCTAAATTCAAGCAATCCGACTACATACCCATGCACTGCTGCCCAACCAAGACAATTTCGTATATTTGCAACAAGTTTGTACTCTTTTTTGTAAAAAAGAGCGTTGCTCAGTAAAAATTGCTCGGTGCGTATTGCTGTAGCCTTATCTAGAAATAGCGTAATTATTGGATTGATGGCGTCGATGTAATCATGGCACATATTTTTTTCATACTCAGCTACCCAATGCTTATCTATTGTTGGCTCATGAGTTCGTGCACTGGTCTTCGATTCTACGGGATCTATATAGTGTTGCATTAGGTATAGCATGTATCCACCCCATGTTTGTAGAGAAGAAGTTGAGATGAACCACTCTATTGGAATAGAATCTTTTGGCATCGATGCACAGTATTCAAGTGCCTTTTCTTGTGCGCTCTCGGCTATTAAACCAAGCGTTTTTTGTGTTTGCACATGCAGACTATCATATAATTCTTTTCTCTCGTCTGGCTTTAGTTCAAATAACACAATCCACTTTTGTAGTAATTGTTCCCAATCCATGTGTTTCATTATATACTATACTTATCACACAATGCCAAATGAAGGAGTAACAACAGAATCAAACCAAAGTACGGTTGTACCATCTGTAGAAATTATTGATGCTCAAACATTTCCTGCGATTGGAGGCAATACTCCTCTTACAGATGGCGGCATGCCTGCCCGAACTGTACTCGAAGCTCTCGCAGAAGATAATTCCCCACAACCAGACGCCTCTGTTGTTCAACAAGTATCCAATGAAAACGCTTCAAAAGATGCAATTGAACTTCTACAACCGCAGGAATATCCACTATTAGCTCAAGGGGTCAAAGCACGCACACTGCAAGTACTCACACAATTAATAAACTCTCCAACTACTCTAGGAGATCCCACGGCGCATGAAAAACTACAGAATGCAATCGATGCAGTACGCGCACAAGACGCAACCCATGTTGGAAATAAACATACGCTGAGTACATTTATTGATAGTCTTTCAGCTGTTTCTGACGAAGTACATACAAAAAATGCGATAGGGATAATTACCGCCTCAGCAAAAGCGCTAACGACTGGCGATCAAACAGATCAAGCTGTAGCCCAAGCATGTAGTCATCTACAGCTCATTTCTCCTTATTCTATAGCTACCGGTACTATTATCAGAAATGTTGAAGGGACATTTGCACAGAGAGCTCAAGAGGCTATACAAGAAACCGCCCAAATTATGCGAAATCAAAACAGAGTGTTATCTCCTGACCAAGAGAGAGCTCTCGCTGAACAAGTAATGGCACCATTTCAAGCGATTATCGGAAACAAACACATTCTTGCACCTGACGACCTAACCGATCTAATGAAGCTTGCAGAAGATGCAAGAGTCACCACACCAAAAGCGGCAACGAAGATACAAAATAACGAACAATTGCAATCATTAAGAGCAGGAATAGAACAGACTTTGACACAATATGGTAACTATCTGAATGGAACAGAAACAAACTGGGATAATAGTGTCCCCGACGTCATTGCCGATTCAGTCGCGCAAGTCTTGAATACAGAAGATGAAATCCAACAAACCGTTCAAGCGCAAGTAGAAACAGCTAAAAGAAGAAAGACAAAGCTAAAAACAGCCAGCTTACTCGTAGCTCTTCTCCTCGGTATGCTCGTATATTCATCCATACCCAAAGGAGAGCACGCGTGAATTACAAAAAATATACCCTCGCCTCACTCCACATAGCACTTTCCTTACTCTTGGGTTATATACTCGGCGCAATTAAGCTATATGAGGCTTTAGTACAACCCACATACACTTACGTGCTTTTGAGTTTTGTCGCTCTTGCAGTTTGGTACTGTATCTTATTTATTAATTTCTTATTTTCCTTCGCCAATCAAAAGAAAATCATACTCATATACGCCTTTTCCAGCGTAAGTTTTGGAATCCTCTATTTCGTTAACAACGCAAACATTTTGTTAAGTATCGTCACTATTGGTTTATATTTCACTTTTTTGATCGTTACTCAGCATTTGGCTATGAGAAGAGAAAAATTATATGTTCGATTTTCTGTTCATTCCATATTCTTTCCCATTGTGAAACAGGGCATGTTTTTTTTACTCATACTCTTTGCAATAATGGGGTATACACAAGCAAAAACTATACATCAAAGCAGCGCAAGCGGCACAGAGGCACTATTGAAAATGTTTGCGCCTTCTGTGTCATATGCACTCAACAGACAAATTAACACACAAATTGCCTCTCAACAGACAGAAAAAATTCAAAAGCTTGCTGGGTTTAGTAGCAAACAAATGGTTACTAAAAGTATGCTCGCACAAACAGTAGAATTTCTTGATCCTACATGGACCAAGAAATATATTGGCGTAGAGCCCCAAGATATACCTATCGATAAAGCAATTGTCCACGCCGATGGTACCGTAGATTTGGAACCTGTTGTATTAGCAACGCTTCCAAAGTCTGCACAGTATATAGATCAAAAACTTGCTCGATACCTTGTCTATATTCCCATCATTCTAGCCGTGCTTGTTTTACTCATTCTTCAACCTTTCTTTTATATGGCATCCTTCCTATTTTCTCTGACAGCGCCTGGCTTTCTTTTTATACTCTTTAAAACAGGATTTTTGGTAAAAGAGACAGTAACAA
Source organism: Candidatus Roizmanbacteria bacterium (assembly GCA_024654535.1). Taxonomy (GTDB): domain Bacteria; phylum Patescibacteriota; class Microgenomatia; order UBA1406; family UBA1406; genus JANLHL01. Next base: position 355,540 of record JANLHL010000016.1, read on the forward strand.
TAGAAAAAGAGGTCGTACGATTATAGATTATAGTGAAAAGTGCAAAATGCAAAAATCTCTTAAAGACCTACTATTTGCTCGTCAAATAGTTACCCAAGCCTTACGTACATATCTGTGGGAAAAGCACTATGTGGAAGCAGATGTACCGGTACTGGTTCCTTCGCTTATCCCCGAAAGCTACTTGGAGGTTTTTGAGACGACAGTAACCGATCCAAATCAAAATACATATCCAGCCTACCTTACTGCGTCACCAGAGGCATATCTAAAGCGATTACTTTCTATGGGTGTGGATAGTTCAATTTTTTATCTTGGCAAGGCATTTAGAAATGGTGAACCTTTGGGAAATGTGCATAATCACGAGTTTACACTTCTTGAATGGTATAAACTCGGTGCAGACTATTGTAGCCTTATGGACGAGTTGGAAAATATGTTCAAATATACTGTTCAAACATATGCAAAAGCAGTCAAACAAGATCTTCTTTTTGCAGTTGATATACCGTTTGAGCGCATAACAATTCACGAGGCATTTGAACGTTTTGTACCAACTCAATATAGAAAAAATAATTCACCTGAACAGTTTGAAAAAATGTACGTCGAGTATATTGAGCCACATATGGGCACGCGTGGTGTCCCTACGTTTCTTATCGATTTTCCTACGTGGCAATCGCCCCTTGCAAAAGAAGCAAATGGCATAGCACAACGATTTGAATTGTACTTCAATGGTTTAGAACTGGTGAACGGATGGACTGAGCTAACCGATTGGAAAAAACAGGAACGTAATTTGAAACAAGAAAACAACGAACGTGAAAAAAGAGGTAAAGAAAAAGTAACAATGGACATAGGGTTCATACGAGCACTCAAAAATGGATTACCTAACTGTGCTGGGGCTGCTATGGGTGTCGACCGATTACTTATGCTCCTTATGAAAGAGAAGAATTTACAACATATACTCCCCTTTTCCACAAAATCACTTTTCAGTTAAGTTTTTCTTCAGTTATTACTTGACAACCATATATAGATTGCTACCATGATATTAGCATGGTAAGAACTATTAAGAAGATTAAGAAACAAGTTGATGTGTTCATCAAAAACAACCTTTTACTGAAGCG
>JANLHL010000017.1 GCA_024654535.1 Candidatus Roizmanbacteria bacterium
CTGTTTTTCTTTGCTTTTTGATTTTACGATTTGAATTTAAATCGGTGATAATGAGAGGATATTTAACAGCTCATCTCATTATCACCATGAATAATGGAAAATATGTTTTTGCTCAAGTTATGGAGTATGTTCACCACTATCAGTTTGATCAATGCGTCGCACGTTTTCGGGGAGAGAAGTATGTCAAAAAATTCTCTTGCAGAGAACAGTTTCTCGCAATGGCCTTTGGACAACTTGCCTACAGAGAATCACTTCGTGACATTGTTACTTGTCTGTTTTCTCAAAAATCAAAACTATACCATCTCGGCTTCAAGAAACCTATCTCACGATCAACTCTATCTGATGCGAATGAAAAAAGAGATTGGAATATATATTGGAATTTCGCACAGTATCTCATCAAAGAAGCGAAAACTCTTTATGCAAATGATCAGTCATTTACCCTTGATCTAGAAAATGCTTGCTATGCTGTCGATTCAACGAGCATAGAGTTGTGTTTGTCAATGTTTCCATCTTTTCCGTATATGGAAACGAAGGCCGCTGTTAAACTTCATGTAGTGATGGACATGCGTGGCTCTATTCCAACCTTTTTTGACATGACGAGTGGAAAGGTAAATGATATGAACTTTCTTGATAACATAATTTTTGAAAAAGACGCATTTTATGTGTTGGATCGTGACTATCTTGACTTTGGACGACTCTATGCACTACATAAGGCAGGAGCTTTTTTTGTAACGAGAACAAAGTACAATACACGTCTTGCACGGCGATACTCTAATCGTACCAATTCGGAAGCGATTAGATACGATCAGATTGTATTTCTAACTGGAATCAATACGAAACTTAAGTATCCTGATACGCTTAGAAGGATCCGATATTACGACGGAGAGACAGATAAAATATACATATTTCTTACTAACAATATGATCGTCGATGCACAAACTATCGCCGATCTTTACAAACATCGCTGGCAGGTGGAGCTCTTTTTTAAGTGGATCAAGCAACATTTAAAGATCAAGGTGTTCTGGGGACGATCTAAAAACGCTGTAAAAACGCAAATTTGTATCGCTCTGTGTGCGTATCTAATTGTTGCCATCATTAAAAAAAGACTCGGGATTGAGCGAAATATCTACGAAATTCTACAGATTTTAAGTGTGTCGTTATTTGATAAAACCCCTTTAGTTAAGCTATTTTCTGTTGTTGATCTGCAAAACCCTAACGGTGATTCTGAAAACATGGCTTCATTATTTGATTTTTAACCGGACACTAGTG
>JANLHL010000019.1 GCA_024654535.1 Candidatus Roizmanbacteria bacterium
GCAAACGCTACGCTATCAAACGCTACCCGTTTTCTAGGAGAAGTTAAAGACCATATACAAAAAAACGAAATCTACCGTATGTTGTACGGGAATATGTTCGATAAATCTTTGCGGTGGAACGATGAGGAGATTGAGGTTTTGGGCAGATCAACAGGAATTAGGGAGCCAACCGTATCGGGAATCGGTGTGGGGGGGAATCTCGTTTCTCAGCACTACAGTCTCATTATTGGAGATGATCTTGTGAGTGACGTAAACAGCGCAACACGCTTACAGGCAGACAAGGTGGTAGACTGGTGGAAAAAGAGCTTTTCCCTCCTTGACCCTGATGGTATGATGTTTCTCATTGGTACTCGGTGGAGTAATTACGAGTTGTATTCCTATATTATGGACACTCCAGAATTACGAGATCAAGTAGATGTTTTCGTCCGATCAAGCGTCAATCCTGACGGTTCTCTTTATTTCCCTGAGTTGTTTAATCACGATAAACTCGTTGAGCTTAAAAAACTACACGGTTCCTACATTTACTCGTGCTTCTATCTGAATGATCCGATTGATGAGGAAAAAGCTATCGTAAAACAGTCTCAGATTGTTTATTATGGAGACGAGTTAAAGAATGATGAAGAAGTACGAGCATACGCCCAGAAAAAAGGATTGGCAATATTTTCTGTCTGTGATCCTGCGATGAGTCAGGAAGCAACCTCGGACTATACCTCTCTTACAGTTGTTGGCGTGGATAATAGTAATAATTGGTACATATTGGCAATCTATCGGGAAAAATATACCGTCTATGAAATTATTGAAAAATTATTTGAGGTAAAAAAGTTTTGGAATCCGCTCACGATGTCAATTGAGGTTATTGGCCCGCAACAGGGGCTTATTCCCGTTATTTATCAGGCAGAATTAGAAAAGCATGTTTCTCTGTCGCTCTTTCCTATTAAGGTACGCCCGCAAGTGACAAAAGCCATGCGTATCAGATCAATCCTACAACCTAAATTTGAGCAAGGAAAGATATTATCTCGGCGGGACATGGTTGAATTTGAGGAGGAAATTTTACGATTTCCCAAGGCAAAGCATGATGATATAATTGATAGTATTACAGATATTGAACTTATCGGGTATCCTCCAGGAAGTGAACAGACAAATGAACAAAAAGAGCCAACAACAAAAATGGAACGGCATCTTAAAAATTTGTTACAATCAGGAAATGATGACTATGATCCAGTTATGGGAGAATTTTATTGATATATGGAATTGATACTTATGACCATTGCGTTTCTTCTTGTTATTTTTGCGCTCTTGGCATATAGTGTGTATAAAGATAGGCTCTTTGAGGCAGAGCGCCATGACCTTTTACTCAAAATTATGGCAAAAAGCGTGGATCAGTATGAACGGTCGAAAATGATAGAAAAACCCATAGTTGAAAAAAAACAAAAAGAGGTAGATAATGATGAAAAC
>JANLHL010000037.1 GCA_024654535.1 Candidatus Roizmanbacteria bacterium
TAGAATGGACAGATAGCCAGAACGAAACAAACGTATATCATTTTGAGCATAACAGCTATTCAGATGTACCAGACAAAGATTATAGGAAAATTAGAGATATATTGTTTGATAGTTTTGGGCTTGTGTATGTCTATGATATGAGTTTGCGAACAAATGAAGTATTGAATGAAAGACCCGAATATTTAGTTGAAAGGATAAAAAATGACTAAACAAGAATTAAACGAGTGGCATATAGCGTATAAACAATACATAAATGGATATCACTTATCCAGTACGGACTGGAGCGAACTATTAAGAAAAAACCATTTAGTTATAGAAGCAAGCCACAGGATACACAATGACAGTATGTTAAATATGAGAAAGGAAGTTACAAAATGAAGTTAATAAAAAATAAAGTAGCAAGAGTATTTGCTAACATATCCAACAAGCCGATTTATATATTAGATTGGCATGTAAGACCAGACGACAAAACGCTTGTATATTACCAAGAATACGGGGAGTCGGGTGCGGATATACAAACAAAAGTAATTAATTAAAGGATTCTAAGATTTATAGGATTTGCGATTGGATTTGTATTTAGTTAAAAGACGACATGAAAAAAGGAGGTGGTTTGACTGCCTCCTAGTGTCATGCTATAATACTATTAAATATTATGAAAGACTGGAAAAATAAACCTACATATCAAAAAGACCCCTCATGGTTTCAGGAACGCAACAAGGAATTAGTAAAGGATAAACAAAACGGGATGAGTATTGCCGATATCTGCACAAAGTACCACATGACCAACGCCAGAATGTATACAATACTTAAAAAACAAAAGGACTTAACGTAATTCTTCTATGATTATTACCATAAATACAATAATAATAGGCAAAGCATAACATCCCATGACCAACTCCCACTCACGATCCATAAAAAGACGACGTGCAAAATTAGGTTTATTCATCATCACCAGAATTAAGCCATAAGTAAGCGTAAGACAGAAGAAAAAGTGGTAGTGCAGCAGGGAAAAAGAAAAAGGTTATTACCGAAATCATCTTACTTCTTGCAACTCCGTACATCAAGACTGCAGATAATAGACCTAGAATGAAATAATAGATTATACTTGTCATGATTTACCCCTTTAACTAACTACTAACTATTATACACCACGTGCTTATAACAACATTTCAGGCATTTTAGCCCCTATAGTTTTCTACCTGTCGATAATAACCATCCACATTTCTCGCATCTCTCAAAGTTGTATATATTCTGCACTCTTGTTATCTCATCAGACGCTCCAACGGGTGGCAATATCACCTTATTTGTGTGTCTCATGCACGGTGACTCCTCGTAACCTTCACTTGCCAACTGTTTCTTTCGTGTGGTGTGAAGCATTAAATCCTTAATATTGTCTGCATTACTTGCCTTTGCCATTTATTTTCTCCTTTAACTCACTCACTACAACGTCGTAATCTAATTTAACTACTTCGTTTTTAGCTTTAATTAAATACTCGTATCTGTCAGGATATTTTCCTTTAAACCATTCAGTAAACTCTTTCGGGTTCTTGTGTGACCACTCTAGGTGGCATTTAACACATAAAGATAATGCGTTTTGTTCGTCGTACCTTAACCTTTTATTTACTCTGCCGATGTAATGAGCACAATGCAACAATGGTGCATGACTACTGCACTTCTGGCACACTGGATCACGTTGCCTTATATACTCTGAAAAAAGTACGTCTGCTCTGTTTTGTGCGGCTTTCTTATCTTTAACCATACAAATGACAAATCCTCCAACTAACTACTCGCATTAATCTTACAGGTAAAATCGTTCTAATAGGCTCAACAGGTTCTCTTATTGTTCTTACTGATTTTTTCATTCTTTCCCTTTCAACTCCGCAAGTTTGGCTCTGAGTTCTTTGGTAATCCTGCTTGAACACTCAATACACCAAGACCGTTCACCAATTGGAAACTTTTTAGTTCCAATCTCCACCAACCACCCCTCAACCTCGGATAATACCCTTCGGTGTTCGTCTGCTACAAATTTATCTAACTCAACTGTGATTTTATCTCCAGTCTCCCAAACATCCTTTTTTTCTTTGGTTATTATTAGATGGTTGCCTTCTTGTTTTACCTTCATTCTGTCTCCTTTCCGTTGAGAATAGTTGATTCAATTTTTTTAGCGATTTTCTCAAGCTCCTCATATACCTCTGTTTCACCAGACCAATCAGTTAGCAAGTGAGTTCTGACTGTATTTGCATCAGCCTGTCTCTGCTCCTCTAGGGCAGTGGCGAACAGCTTTTGAAGTTTGCCGATTGCCACTTCAGCCTCGTCTCCACAATATCTATCAGATCCTACGGCTAGAACGTCCCATACAGCACAATCTACAATGTCCCTTAAATTCTCTTTTTGTTCTTTGTTCATTTTAATTAAAACAAAATAAACTAAACTTACTAACATTTACCCACTCGATAATATTCAAAACAGTAATAACAATAACTGCCCCTACTAACATCCAGATGATTGCGATTATGCTTGCTCCCCATATCTTCCATAGTGCAATAATTCTTAACTTCTTATATCTGATAAAGTCACTTATTCCCGACCTCAATCTAAACATAAATGGTTTTTTGTCTAAATCTCTAAAACTCATCTCGATACACCACCTATCAATATCAACATAAATATTGCATATGCTACCAACATTCCCAATAAGCACCCAAAAAGTTCGCCGACACTCTTAAACCTGTTCCACTCAATCACTTGCTCAACTTTGTTTACATTACTCATGTCAATGTCAACATTATTGGCTTTTTTGTTTACTTTCCTAAAATGAAAAACCCTGTCGCTTGGCTTTAGTATCGTTTCCCCGACGTTAGCAAAATGCTCCTCACTTACAGTAATCTCCGATAATGGATAAATCCCTCCATCCTCAAACTCTACCCCATATTTATGCCTGCCGTAATAATCATCCCAAAAATCTGCTTCTTCTATTTTGTTAGTTTTTGGATTCACTGCTGAATTTTTATAGTCGCTCATTATTTCGTACCTCCTTGTAACTCCAAAATGGCTTTTTGGTTCTCTACAACCGCCTCCATTACGGAAACCATACTCCCTGAACGCTTGTCTATCATTCCCAAAATCTCCAGATCCCGTTTAACCCCCTCTATATCCCTTCCAACGCTTTCAGAATCAATCTGTAATCCCACAAGTACCAAAAATACAATGGCTATCCATAACGCCATAATATTTATTATTTGATAATTCATTTTCTACCTCCTTGTAGCTTTTCAAATAAATTAAACACATCAAACCAAGGTCTTCGTTTCAAGCCCTTGTGGTCTATGATGAAGTCACCCATACCCTCTGCTGTCTCGAAATGTACATACCCTAGCTTGTCAGCGTCTTCATGGTTTGGACAATAATATTGATTCGTATAGTAACCTAACCATCTTTCGTCTGTTCTGTCGTTTGGTTTTATTATTTTATATTTGTTCATTTTTGCCTCCCCAAAATACCTAACAACCCGTCAAGATCCTCAGGTGTTGTATTCTTGAACTTCATATCAAACTTTTGTTTAATCCCCTTCCCCGACCTGCCGTCGTCGGCTGCTTCTAGCTTGCTACGCCAATACTCTATTTCTTTATCTATAAAATCACCATGTTTTTTGTATATTAAAATACCAAGATTCTTTAATCTAAATATTTCATATTGTATTTCCTGTTTTTCCATTTTCTGCCTCGCTTTCTTTTAAATATTGACTTGCCAGCCCGAGCCTAGCTGACTTCAAATCAGGACTATTGCCACCTGCTAACTTCTCTGAATATTCCCAAATAGCAAACTCCTCAACAGCCTTGCGTCGTTCTGTGGCTAGAACTTCTGCCATCCGTTCGACAAATAGGTGTCTGTCCATGTTAAGACGGTCTAAGCTTCTATCATTGCCGTTTTGGTCTTTAGCTTCGACCAAAAAAGCATCAACCAGTTCATATATTCTTAGGTTTATCTCACTTTGTTTCATATTTCCCTCTCGAGCGTGTTTTTACTTTTTCACGCTCCAACTAACTAACCACTGCCCGAAAGCAATGGTGAACCAGCTAAAGACGCTCTAAGCTATTAGCTACTTCATTTAACTTAGCCGTAAGCCTATCTATCACATTGATTACATCCATAATGACATCATCAGCTTGTGGCACATTTCCCTGAGCTTCTTCTACCCTATCTGTCCCAAAAATTCGATCATATAAATTAGAAGTTACACGATCCAGTCCAGAGATAGAATCTCTTAGTGTGCTGGTAGACTCACCGATTCTCTGCTCTTTTACCATTCCTTCATAATCTCTTTCCTTAATTCCCGCCATATTCATACACCACCTTTCCTTTCAACTAAACAACTCAAACCTACGGGTGAGATAATATACCCGAGACCTTCAATCTCACAACGTTTCGAGTATTCCGCAGGTCTAAATCGTCTAGCTTGTACCTCAAAGACTAAAGCCGAGGGGCGAGTTAGCTATTCTCACCTCTCTAGGTTTTCTGGGATGGGAGATTGGCTAGACCTTACCTACTTTACCCACTTTCTGCATTCAGCTAACGAAGTAATTACCTTCGTATTACTAGCCTCGCCTTTAATCTTTGAGTTTTAATGTGCTACTAA
>JANLHL010000042.1 GCA_024654535.1 Candidatus Roizmanbacteria bacterium
ACCTGAAGAGGTTATTGCCGTTCCTCCACTGATTGCACCAGCGTTTGTTATCCCACCAGTATTGTTATTGATCCCTCCCGTTATGGATGCACCACCAGACGACACGGTTAAGCCTCCCGTTGTTACGGTGGTTGCTCCTTCAAGTGAAGTGGTACCACCAACAACCCTCAGTTTATTGGTACCTGCACTGCTGGTTCCTATCCCTATATTGTACGTAGTCAAGGTAGGATACAGATTAAGACCAGTTAATGTCCATATACCACCACCACCACCAGTTGCTGCAGTATATACTTCATTCAATGCTCCCAGTATGTTTTGATTGGTGTAGTTTGTTCTGAAGGTATTGACATCGGTTGATGCAGATGCAAAGGGGATAGCCGTTGTGGTTGTTGCTCCCTTTACATTACTGTCTGAGAACTGTACGGTTCCGGTACCACTGGTTGTATCTCCTGCATCCAGTACTATGTTTCCACTGTTATATGTTTTAAGGGTAAGGTCATTACTTTCAAATGCTTCACCCACCTGTATATAGAGAGGTGCATTACTCTTTATGTATGAAGCTGTTTGATTGGTAAACTGAAGATCGTTGGCAATACTAACATCCCCACTTGAGGTAAAACTGGTTGGTACATCAAAGGTATTACCACTCGTTGCAAAGCTTGCAAGCTGTGTGCTTGCTCCACCTGCTGTCACACTATTTAAGGTTAACCCTCCATCAGTCCCTACATTAAAGACACTGTAATTACTGGTGTTATATGAAAACCTCAAGGCACTACTCGTACCAAAAATATCGAGCTGATTACTGGGTGCACTGGTACCAATACCTACATTGGTGCCATCGTAGTAGATACTGCTTTTTGTAAGTGTATTTGCATCTGAAAAATAGGGAACATAGTTGGTATTGGTTCCCGAGTAATCGAGCAAGCTCGACCCCCAAACTCTACTATCTATAGTCCTTTTTTGTAAAACGCCACTTGATTCGGTTATTACAGAATCGGTAGAACCAGCTGCTAAGCTATCGAGCCGTACATTGCCGGTGAATCGGGCAGTGCCTGAAACATCGAGCTTAAAAAGAGGGTTTGTTGTTCCAATTCCTACGTTCGTACCATTATGATATAGATTGCTCGATGTTGCCCACGTGCCGCCATTATTATAGATGGTTTGCCCATTGGTACCACTGGGTAAAGAACCACCTCCGGTGAGGTTAGTTCCATTCCAAAACAAGTTACCACTTACGTTATATAGCTTGTCGGTGGTTGTTCCCGGTGCAGACGCTTGCGCAATACGCAGACGTGGATTGCTCCCTGCAAGATCTAATCCTTCAACAGGAGATGCTGAACCAATACCGACATTGCCACTCGTTGTTGCAAAACTTGCTCCTAAAGTAGATGAGAGAGTAGTAAATGCACCGGTGCTTTTTGTTGTTGCACCGATACTTGTATTATTGATAGTTCCACCAGTTATGGTAACGCCACTTGAAGCAAACGTATTTGCCGTTACACCGTCGGCAAAGCTAAATGCTGCACCGCTGCCGTTGGTGTCAAAGGTCACTGCGCCAGTAGAAGAAACTGCGGACGTGAAATAATTGGTAGTGTTATCGTATCCGATTCTAAATTGTGGTGAGGTTGTAGAAATTACAGAAAGTCGGTTTACTGGAGCAGTGGTACCAACACCAACATTGCCAGAAGCATCAATTCTAACTTGTTCGGTGTTGTTCGTACCAAATAAGATATTTCCACTCAATCTATTCCAAAAATATCCACTATTTTGTGCTGATGTTGCAGTTGAACCTCCATATCCAAATACAAACGTTCCATCACTTCTTGAGTTGTCGTTATTAAACACTAATTCTGAGTAACCACTTGCTAGGGTATTTTGAATATGTACGCCTTTTCCTCCACCCCCACCTAAATTTCCTGCGATATCCAATTTATATCCAGGTACTGTTGTTCCGATTCCCACATTTGTTCCATCGTTATAAAGAGTACTGTTCGCCAACCAGTTGGTACCATTACTTCTCAAGGTTTGCCCATTGGTTCCTGTTGGTAATGTTCCTCCAGCGCTGTTGAGCTGCGAACCTGCCCAGTATAAATTGCCACTCACGTTATATAGTTTGTCGTTTACCGTACCTGGGGCAGAGGCTTGTGCTAAGCGTATTCGTGGGTTTGTAGCAATGTCTAATCCTTCGGTTGGGCTTGCACTTCCGATACCTACATTGCTTGCAAAATAGCCTATGCCGCTTGCAGACAAGCTGAATTTTGTGGTGAGGCTCGAACCGCTCTGAAGCTGCATTAAATTGAATACTGTACCATCATTGGCAACAGCCCCGTAGTATAGGTTACCTGTATTAAGATTCGCGTTCGTTGCACTTACCTGATTACCGCCGGTACCTGCAGTTTGGAGCTTGAGGGTGCCGCTTTGTGTAGCATTCAAGGTTATGTCGCCAGAGCCTGCCGAAACAAACGTGAGCGCGTTGGCGCTTGATATCTGGAAGGTTGTCGATGCGTAGGTGCTTCGCACTCCAGGGGAGGCGGTTGCTATTAGTAAGTCACCATCTCTATTGATAAAGGGTATGTTTGATTTGCCTGTGCCTGGTGGTAAGCCTTGCAAGGTTTCAGAGTTTATTGCGTAGGGTACGTTTGCGATTTGTTGGCGTGGTGTCATTTCTGGATCGGCGCCGACAGTAACCCCCATCCATACTTCGCCGTACTGTGAGAATACAGAATCGGGTATGTTATCACCACAGTCTTGACCAACCAACACGTTTACTATCCCATCTTGATCGGGGTTTTGGTTTACACCGCTACACGAAAGTGAGTCGCCAGTATAGTCGGTATCGGTATCATACAAAAGGTTACCGCCACTTGCCGCATCGTACAGTTGGAACCGCATGTGTATAGCGCTCGTTATAGGTGTGCTGCCAGAATCGGTGAGTAACCCTTGAAAGTTTATTTTTCTGCTTGAGGTTTTGAAAGTCGCTGGGTATGCCAAGTTCACCTTTGCCTTTTGAAAGAACTGGTTGTAAATGCCTATGCCGGCACCGACGGCAAATGCAACTATGAGAAAGAGGGGAAGAAGATTTGAAAAACGTTCTTTGACGAAAGACTGAAAGAATGACAAATTGTTCTTATTGTCATTGCGAGCGTAGCGAAGCAATCTCTGGAAAATATTGCTTCGATCGTTCTTCCCTCGCAATGATTGAGTTTGAACAGATTGCTTCGTCGCTGCGCTCCTCGCAATGACAGAGTTGTTTCCCAAAATCTTGGATCTCTGTACCGATAGTTCTTGCTCAAAAGCGCTGTATTCTTGTGCGGTTATGTTGCCTGCCTTTTTTGCCCATTGAGCTAGCTTTAATACAGACGTGAGTTTTCTTTTTATAGAACTCACCGAAGCACGTTTTGCGCTCATCGTGTGCATGTATTCTTGCAGTTTAGCTGTGGTAAAAAGGCTTGCTATGTTCATGTTATTTAAAACCGTACTGCACTATCCTGGTTATATAGCTGTTTCACTTGTAATGCGGTTAATGCATAGTTGTAAATACGTGCATCATCAATCTGGCCAGAATAATAACCTACGCTTGCACCTCTTTGTGCAATGTTTAACGTTGCACTGAAAGTTAAATTAACAGTTGTTACGGTATTTGTTGTTTTTTCCAAGACACCGTTTACGTAAATGTAAATATTATTACCCGAGCGTATTCCGACAACATGTTGCCAGTTTGAATTAATTGAAGTTGTTGACTCCGCCGAATATCCACCAGCTTCAAATGTGAATTTTCCACTACCGCTTGTTGAAGCAATTATTCCATAACCAGTAGCTCTACCACCTCCCCATAAACCATTGCTAATAATCGCTGTGTTTGCAGCAGGGCTGTTGCTTTTTACCCATGCTGAGACTGAAAGATCAGAAGTGCCCATGGAAGAAATACCATTTATCCCGATAGAGTCATCTGTTCCATCGAAATTCAAACTAGCGTTCCATTTACCGGTAGCGCCATTGCCCCAGGCGGTACCGTTGGTACTGCAGGTACCGGCACTGGTTTGTGTGCCTGTGCCGCCAATAGTTATGGTTCCATCATTACCAGCGGCCGTGCCATTTGCGTTTAATGCTGCATTGTGTGCAGTTAATCCTTGGCATTCGTCGAGTTTATATAGTGCTACTGGTGCCCCTTTGTTGTAATCCCAAGCTACCTGGGCTGGTGTACGGGCATAGTTGTAAATGCGGACTTGGTCGATTTTGCCATCGAAAGAATAACCACTTACGTCAGATCGGTTTCCAATATATGTGGACGTAGGAGTACTTGTATTTATAGAGACCGAAAATGTACCCCCTTTAATATACGTTCCATTTAGATAATATTTCCATCCGTTTGAACCATCAAGCGTGAAAGCTATATGGCTCCATTGACTCAGAGGTGGGATTTCAGAACCTGTTAAAGTTATATTATTTGCACCATTTACGCCATCAGTAAATAAATACCACGTGCCAGAGACGTTACCCATTTGTAAATAGTATTTTTGTCCTGATGCTGCATTCGTCCCAACAAGAACACCTCCGTTATTTAGTGGGTTTATCCAACCTTCGAAGGTTCGTGCAGAAGAACCAGAAGGAATATTGTTTGTGCCAGCACTAATATAATCTAAATTTGAACGTTGAAAAGTTCCCGCCTTGCCAATTTTCCCATTCGTCCAACGTGTACCCGACCCATTCCATGTACCGGTGTTTCCATTCCCACTTGAATCATTTGCAGTTCCACCCGTGGCCTCATCCATTTTCCATTCAGCTATTGGTGCACTGCACGTGCTAGTATCTCCTGGTATGCAATATTCACGATCGGAAGAGTTGCTAGCAGATGTACCGTCGCTCTCGGTGCTTGCGCTACCGAAGCTCGACTGTGTGCCATGGTTGTAATCTATTTTTATCTGATCTTCGGTAAGAGCAGTATTGTAATATTTAACTTCATCAATTTGACCATTGAAAAATCCTGCAGATGCATATCCTCCGCGCCTACCTATAGCAAATTGCGACGAAGTTGCACTAGTTGGAGTAGTGTATGCAGCTGTAGACACAAGTGACCCATTTTTATAAAATTTTACATTTGTTCCATCGATTGTTACTGCTAAATGAGTCCACGTGTTGGATGGGAAATTTGTTGAATTAAATGCCATAGTACTATAAACACGCTTAAATCCTGCCGTTATGGAGTCATAAATAATTGCAATTTGATTTGTTGAATCGTCTGACCAGAAAATATGGTTTATATTATAGGGCGATGAAGAATCATGTGCTCCAATGAATGAACTTCCAGCAGACCACGCCGTTGGCTTGATCCATATCGAATAAGTTAAGTTTGCCGCAGGTTGAAGAGTTAAAGTAACAGCGTCATTCGAACCATCGAATTTTAACCCTTTTCCGAATTTACCAGAATTGCTCCAACCAGATGTTGCGGTTGCAGGAACTGCCATACCGGTTTGTGCACCGTCAAATGTGGAGCCTCCACTTCCAGAATTACATACATCGTTTGTTCCACCTAAACATGTGTTATCAGTTCCTTCGTCGAATTTCCAGTAGCCAATTTCAGAACCTACTGGCGAGCCGCCTATGGGGTGGCCCGCGTTCATATCTTCTATAATTTGGCCGGGGGTTCTGGCATAGTTGTAAAATTTTGCGTCATCAATGATCCCCTGAAACCATCTGGTGCCATCGAGACGACCGACAATCGGAATTGCATCAGAAATACTTGGAGTTGAATCTATATTTTCAATAGTGCCAGCAACGAGCGTGCCATTTACGTATAAATTTGTTGTTGAAGAAATAATTCCTGGCGTTTTTGTGCCGCAGAGGTAGTACCATGTTTTAACATTGAGAGCATTATTAGCTCTCCAGCGATTATTCCAAAAATCTACTGATGGTTTTCCATCTTTTATGGTGAAAGATAGACCTTGGTTAACTGTTCCTGTGCTATTATTTCCCATGATTGATGGATAATTAGCAGACCAAGATGATCCAGTCCATTTTATCCACGCACACATAGTGAATTGTGCGTTACCAGTAATACCTAAGTTTGATGCACCGCTTACATAATCATCAGTTCCATCAAAATCGAGTGCTTTTCCATATTTACCCTGTACCCAGTCTGATGTGGTCATACTTCCATTCATAGTTCCATTGTTGCCATTACCAGAACGATCATATGTTGTCGTGGTTCCTGTACCTTCGTCGAAATTATAGTATGCTACTGGTCCTGGCGCCCAACTATAGAGTGCACGAACCTCGGTAGGGGAGAGTGCACGGTTGTAAATCCGCACTTCGTCTATAGAGCCGTTGAACTGTCTACCACCGGTACTTGCCCAGTTACCAATTCTCAACGGTAAATTGTTGGTAGAAACAGTAGCGCTTGAGCCTGTGCCTGTGGCCGTTTGTACTCCGTTTAAGTAATTGGTGATTTGTGCCCCCTTCTTAACAATAAGAAAGTATTGCCATGTATTAGCAGTTAAAGTGGTGAGAACAGTAGAACCTCCAGTCCAGTTTCCACTTCCTGTCGTATCCCAGCCCAAACCAAATTGATTAGTATTGGTGGAATACTGCTCTACGACATATCCGCCATTACTGTGTTTACTTAAGATATCTGCATATGTTTTTTGAGTAGCGCCTGGCTTTACCCACATACCTATGGTCATGTCTCCAACGATGTCCAAGCTTGCAGAGTCTGCTATATCTGCATAATCATCGCTTCCATCAAAACTTCCGCCATTGCCAAATTTACCAACTGTTCCGCCTGTTGAACCTGTTGAAGCAGGGCACGCTTTTCCGTTGTTGCCGTTTCCGCTTGCGTCAAGTACCGATGCGGTAGAACAATCATTTGTCCAGCTTGCTTCATCCATTTTCCAGTACCCAACGAGCCCGTTGGAAAGTTGTTGTTGGCTTACACCTTGGTTGGTACTTGCGCCAAGCACGGCCGAGGCACCTTTGGCAGAACCAACAGATATGAAATCTTGTTTTATTTGTGCTGCACTTCGTGCATAGGGGTAAATTTGTGGTTCGTCAATTAAGCCATTGAAGGCAAAATAGCCTCCGGCATATGTTTCTCTTCCAATAGTGGTATTCGTTGCATTACTTATGAGATTTCCAGTAGTACCGGTATAAGGAGAACCTATTTGAGTGCCGTTCGCATAGGCAGTGATTGTAGTATTAGATCGCGTAATGCAAATATATGTCCATTTACTAAGTGGAACAGCATAGCTCCACGATGGGGAATTGACTCCGTCTGTTTTTCTAGTTTGGATAGTGGTATTTGTTTGACTTATCCCAAAAGCCCAATGGGTGTTGTTCCAATCGCCAGATGACATAATTGTTCCGGTATAATTTTTGTGATTACCCTTAGGATTAACCCAAGCGCACATGGTGTAGTTAGAAAGTGAAGTGAAATTTTCATTGGCGATGCTCACACCATCGTCCACATTGTCAAAGGCTAGGCATTTGCCAGAAACGCAGAGATCTTCAGTTTTCCAAATAGGAGCGCTTAAAAATGTGCCTGTTTTACCTTTTCCTGTAGAATCTTTTGCACTTGTTCCATAGCCTTCATCGAATTTCCAATATGCCACGGGGCCAGGGGCTTGTTCTTCTGCAGTTGGTGAACCCACTGTAGGTTCTGTAGCTGCAGCTTTGCGTACCAAAATCCAGTCCCATGAGGCAACATAATTTTGATTATTTGCGCTGTTATCGTATCTACTAGAAAGTCGAACATATTCTGCACTTATTCCGCTGTTGGTGGTAGATGCAGTTGGAGAACCGGTGGTTTCACCAGTGCGCCAATAAGTTGCACTGGTCCCTACAACTTTTACCTTATCTCTGCTCCACTGGCCTATTCCATTGAATGCAAAATTTGTCCAACCAGCATCGTTTCGATAATAACTTGTTCCGTTATGCGAAAGTATTCCAAAGCTATTTCCACTTGAAGAATAAAAACCTATCGGAGAAAATCCGTTTACAACAGCTGTCGTTTCATACACTCTCGATTCAGCAATATAATCGCCAGTATATGCACTAACTGACTGGATATACCGATTGGTGTTGCCTCCCGTCAAATTTCCACCTGTTTGGGCAAAATCTGTACCAGATGTTGCAGCGATAGTTCCTTGTGTCCACTTGGTTGAATCGATCGTCGATCCTGAAAAATCATCAAAGAACGTAAATACTTTGTCGCCATCTTGTGCGCTTATTGCAGAAGAATTGCCATAATACACGTAAACCGTGTTCCCTGAAGTGTGCAGAGTAGGTATTTTTGTCCATATAGCGGTTGCTGCGGTATTACAGCCGTTTGCACCTGTTTCTATCCAGTAGGGAAGTTGTTTACCATTTGTGCTCGTTATTCGTATATCCGCACAGTTGCTTTGCATTTTTCCGGCGGTTATGAGCGTTGCTGTGTCGAGTGTTATAGCTACTTGGTAGTCGGTTTGGGCACTGCCTGCATTTGTTATGTTTACTCTTTGTCGGTATTGGAAAGCCCCGTCGTACCATGCGGCGAGTACCTCGTTGCTCTTTTGCATGCTGAAATAGGCAAACGCTGCTATTAGAAAAAATGCAAATGCCAACAAGAAAAAAACACGTTCACGCTGTTGTAAGGCTTTATTTATAGAGTTGCTCTGCATATATGGCTTAAGAGCACTATGTGCGTGCTTGGCATGAAATAAGCGGTCTTTTAGCTGTAGTGCTAATTGAATGAGTTTCATACGATGTAGTTTTTTGAGCTTGTATATATATACATACGCGTGCGCGTACAGGCGCGACGTGCGCGTGCGTGAAACATATATAGGGGAGAATTAGTATTCAATACAGACGTGAATTTTGTGTACATTACGCTGTCGATATCTTCTATTTCCGCTAATGCGGTTATAAGTGGGCGAGTGGCATGTGGTAAAAATCTTTCGGTGTTCATGTTATAAATAGGACCAATAGGACGAACGAGACATATAACGGTTAGATTGTTTTTCCAATAAAGCCGAGTCGTCTTCTTAAAGAAAACAAAACAAGGGGCGACCTTTTTTTGCTTCTTCTCATTGGCATATATGCGGAACCTTCAAACGAAGGATCTACATAGTTCCACATAGCTTTGAGTAGCATTATTTTACTTTTCATGTTACGTAAGTGAACTTGTAATATGTAAATATTCGCGTGCATCCATCAGGTAATTCTTTCGGCTTGATGTCGACATTTTTTGATGAACTAATTCTTTCTGGAAAGAGGCGATTAGGGCTTCTTTAACTGCTGCATCTGTAGGTAACTTGCTTAAATTATCTACCTGTTTTGCCGAATTTGTGGTTATCCAACCTTGAGATATACAGAAGCTTGAAAATTTCCTCAAGGTAGACATAGAGCGATTAATACTAGATATAGGCTTTCCAGACGACCTAAGTGAGTCAATATATTCTTCAAGATGCTCATTACTCAGGAGTATTTCCATCGACTTTTCTATCGAATTCATTCCCTGGGTAGTTTCGAAGTTTTCAGCATCCCACAAGAAAAAGCTTTTTAGGTCTGCAAGGTAGTTTTTCACAGTCGCAGAGCCATAGTTCTTGCTTTCAAGATACATTTTAAATTCGACCTCAAGATTATACGAATTATACTGATTATGTGTCATGAATACATTATCAGCTTTAAAAAAGTAGTTGTCAAGAGGCATTTTAAAGTAGATTGATATATTTAGAAGTACTTACTAACAGCATCAATAAATGGCCCATATATGCATTTACACGCATTTACACTAATTCCCGCAGTCATCCTAGACTGTCACAGGTAACCTTAGTAATAATAACGACCTATAGTAGAATAGCCTATATTAAGTCACTTTGAGCTTATGGCCAGTGATTGAAATAGAACTGGTATGCCCAATAGGACTTATAGGACATTTTTTGAAATATTTTAGCCTTTGTTTTCTCATATTAGTCCTATACGTCCTATTGGTCTTATTCTAATCTAAGATAATTTGACCTAAAACATGCTTATCTGAGCTTATAATAAGCACTAAATATGGATTTCTGCTAAGTTATTAAAAATATGGGTTTAGCATGCTATAAAGCCTTTTTGCTTGTGCTTATGTTCTGGTATATATTAGTACGGACGGAGCTATATGTGTATTTTAAGTTCGATTTTTTACTCGAGCAGTATACAATCTTTCTGTAAAACCGCCATGTTGTATAAAAGAGTGTTCTAAGCTCAAAAGTTGCTTATCTAGAAGGTAATTAGCTTGGTGTATGAGGGTAATAAGCATGTTTGAAGCTGGTTCTGCTCGGGTAAGATAGGACCTATAGGACAGATATGACTTATTGGAGGAGCGGGACAGTTTTTTTATCGCTTGTATTTCTGGATTGTTTTGAGGCCATAGAAATAGTTTGTGTTGCCGTAGGTAGTCTTCATAGTCGAGTAGTAGTTCTTCCAAACTTGCTCTAGCTACACTCGTAAGCTTTATTTCTGTTTTTTTAGATGTGCCTGAAGCTTGGCTACCTTCTGCAATATTTTGTCTTCCGCTTCGGGCTGCTTGTACCATTTGATCTCTCGTTCTAGATTTTTTCTCAACATACCGTTCAACAAATTCAACAGTAAGATCGTATACAAGTGTCGCCATTTGGAATGAGATGAGCCTGCGGTATCCGCCGTGCGGAGCAATGGGCTTGTTTTTGTTTTCTAGTTTTTCTTCTTTCATATTTGTCTTATTCGTCATATAGGTCCTATTTTTACCATAGGCGTGTGGTTTGTGCAGTTGATAATATAAGACAAATTGCACTTATAGGACAAATAGGACAGTAATAACAAACAATATTATTTAAAGATAGCGGTGACTGCTTCTCCTACGGTATGGCCACTGACTTGTGCGGTTATGGTGTAGCTACCCGGTGAGTTGGTATAGGTATCGAATATTGCACGCCCATAGTTGTCCGAAACACTCTGTATAGCCTCTATTTTGACCTCTGGCATGGTTTTAAGTGTTACCTCCTGGTTGGATACTCCGATACCTCTTTCATTCAATACAAACACGCTCACGCGTATCCGTTCGGTATCATTTGCCTGGGCAGTTACAGGGCTTAAAAACATATATGAGTTAGTAGTAGATACAAGTTGTACTTGGTTTGGTTCTGCAGCCTTGCTTGAATACAAAAAACGGATATTGACCCCAATACTGAGCAAGAGAAGTAACACCAGTAAGATACTTAAAGAAAGGAGATTATTTTTTTTTAAGCGATGGAAAACTTCACTCATAGATATAGTATACAGAGAAATATCCAATATCCAATATCCATTGAAATCCCAATAACAAATATCCAATAACAAATGAATGCCAAAGCTCAAATGTCAAAGCTAGTTGGTAAGAATTTGAGATTGGGATTTGGAACTTCATTTGTCATTTGGACTTTGTCCTTTGACTTTTTTCTGCCAGCCGGCGAAATAATATAATTAAAAGAGAGATTGCTTCGCTACGCTCGCAATGACAGGCGGGTGTGCTCGCAATGACACATATTTATGCGTAAAACGCTATTCGAACACGCTCGGGGGGAGGGCAGTGTAGTTGAGGCGCAAGGGGAGTTGGTTTTTAACTTCTATAATGGCATAACTTTTCTTTTTGTGAAAAAACGTGCCCCATCGAAATCTAGAATAGATAAGAAATAGAACAAGACAAACTTCGAGTAGTAATATGACATTTGGGTTGAGAAGCAGGCGTAGGTAACTTAAGAAACGCTCAAAGTAATTCATAATGACACTTATGAGTTTTATGGACAAAGTGTTACTCTTTGGAGTCTTTTGTTTATTAAATTGAGCTTGAGCAAACAGACGTATAGTTTCTTGGTTAGTTGAAGTTACCTGTGCTGTATATGAACCGTCAGAACTAGCAGATACAGTTTTTTTCTCTAATGCTTGTGCTGCATACACGCTTTTAACGAATGCTACCGTTTGATTTGTTTCGTGAAAGAGCGCTATAGATACATCGGTGCCTGGTATCGTCTTTCCTGTAATGGTAATGTGCTCACCAGTCAGCGCTTGTCCGTTTGAAACTTCTATAGATGGTGGGAGGAGATAAGGTCCGAGAGCATCGTGAGAGGTATATTTCTGGGGTGCAGGTACGCAGAGTGGTGTGCTCATTCTATTTTCTGTATCGATAGCGGTCAGACAAAATTCTTGAATTGAACTTGGTGCTAAAAAATTTTCAAAAATGAATTTACCTTTTTCATCTGCTTTCACTTCTTTGAGCAGGCCAATACCGTTCAACGATACCGTAGCGCGTGCTGACGTATAGCCAAAAAGTGAATAGCTTTGTGTTGTTCCGATAGTGGCAGATACACTTACGTCGTGATCAGAGAGGACAGTAGGGGAGTTGGGTGTTTGTTGACGTGTTAAGAATTGGACGAACAAGACAGCTAGGACGAGTAGGATTGGAAAAGTAAGGATTACAATTTTTAATTGTCGTATACGTCTTATTTGTCCTATAGGTCCTATTCTATTCATAGGCACTACTGTATCCATGGTTCTTATTCCTGCTTTTTCTTCAGCATATCCTTCAGCTCTTCGATCTCACTTCTTTCGTGTTTTATTTCTTCTTCCAAGTCTTGTTCTCTTGCAGTAATGCCGTTGAAGTATCTATGAAGTACCAGGGACAGTATTGCGAGCAAAAGTATGATTATAAGTGCTGTCCTCCATGGAAATACCCATACAGATGTCGTGTAAGCAAATGGCTTATCGGCAGTCCCGTAGGTTCCTGAAAGTGATACTGTGTATGGTCCAATCATCCAGTGTTTACCTGCAGATACGTTATAAGACTTTGCAGACTCTGGGAATACGCGCTGATCTTTAATTGTTTCACGTGCGGCAACTTTATTAAACGCGTTTGTTATCGTAACAGTGCCTTTTGGTGTGAAGTGGATATCTCCACCGTTTAGTAAATCGAACGTAACTGGTATAGGTCCGTATTCCATAAATTTCGGAGTAGAAAAATTAAGTACCTGTAACGATTCTTTACAATTTGTTTTTTGCACACTGAAATTTATTAGGCTTCCAACTTTTGCTTTCACAGCAGTGGAAGAATTACGAACTGCTGCCCCTTCTGGTTGGTTGTTTGGGTCGAAGTCAAAGTAAACAAGTGCATAGTTACCACAGGTGGATGTCTCTGGGGGCACAGTCACATACAAATTCACAGCTACGTAGTCGTTCGGCGGTATTGTTAACGCGTCATATTCTGGTCTTATCCACGAAGCAGCACCATATTTAGGAGTAAGATCTGCGCTGTCGATTATGTCAGGTGTTCCTGTTTTGTCTTTGATAGTGTAATTTGCTGCTTTGACTGAACCTGTAACAAACTGATCGGTATTGTTTCTGAATTGTACAAGTAGACGGGTTTCTTCGTTGGGTTTAACTTCTTTTTCAATGACTGCTGGATATGCTGTTATTGAAAAATCTTTAGCTTGTGCGAATACTGTAGAACGAATTGCAAAGACTACGAACATTACTACACCTGCGCACGCTAGTGCAATAGTTGTTTGAGTTATTTTATTTTTCATAGGTATATTAGAATTTCGGTGTTGCAACATAGGTAAGTTTATTAAAGTACGTTCCGGTTTGTTGCGATGTGCTCACCGATAACCGTGGGCATGAATAGATTTGAGACCCGCTTGTTGAGCTAGACTTAGTCATTATAGTAACTGCACTCGAGGAAAATGGTTTGTAGCCGCTTGCATTGGTAAATGCCGCCTCGGTTCCAGTAATGTTTGCAAGCGTATAACCGAAACCGTTATTCGTTGCGGTAGCCCATGCTGCTGGTGTCCCGGTGGTACAGCTTGTATCACACGATGTATCTGGTATTGTAGTAACGCCAGCTCCATTTAAGCTCAATGCTTGGTCATATTGAGCAGTTAATACATATCCATTCGCAGAGTTCGTAGTAATCGCGTGTGTTTGTGCAGCGTCATAAAACGTATTCGTATTTATTATTGAGCCAAATGGTACGCTCGACGCTGTTGATGTTACCGATGTTGTTGTGCCACAAGCCGAGGTGCTCACATTTACTCCAGCTATCGTATATGAAATCGTTTCTTCTACAGTAGCGCTTACAAAAACCCCATCGACTGGAGCCACCTTTGTGATCGTTTTATCCTGAGGATTATTGCTTGAATCTTCGGTTTGTAGAATGATTGAATAACTATCGGCAATTCCGCGAGTATGTGTTGTTCCTGATGGAGCAGGGTTGATAAAGCGCAGTGTCGTATCAGATACGTCTCCAACAACAAATGAATATGAGCTACCCGCATTGAGTGCTGATGACAGTGTCATGAGTATGACATTATATCCAGCACCATAAGTGAGAGTTGCTGCAGACTTTGTGAAACCGGTTGGTGTCACGTAGGTATTTATGTTCCCTGTTGTTAGTTTATTGACGTCGAAACCAGAGTTATCTGGTATGCCGTCATTATAGTTGCTTGTTGCTGAAGCTACGGATAATCGTATATATCCACCAGATGCTATCGCCGTTCTCGGCGTGAATGTTACGGTGAGTCGCGCAGACTGCGTTGAAACAACCGCTGTTCCTGCAGTAAGCGCATTGGCTATGGCAGAAGTAACAGCAATTTGCGTAGATGTGGGGGTAGAAGCAACAGTATAGGTTGCTTGGCTGCTACACCCATTTGAAGCAGGATTGTTAAAACAAAGAACATCGTTTGGCCATATATTGTACGTATTATTATCCGGGTTGCCCGAGTTAGCTATTATTACATTTGTTGCATTAGCTCCAGTTGTTGTGCCAACTTTTGCATAATATGATAGGCGAGAATTGGTCAATGTTGTATAGGCTTGTGTGAAGTTCAATACCTGAGCATGAGCAGGGGTGGCCGAAAACGCAAAAATAGCGAAAAAACCAAAGAAAAACAATGATCCTTTAATGAGTAAAGGCATTTGTACGGTGTTATTTAATTTCGTTTTCACTTCTTATTTGTGCGTTAAGCATTAATTTGTCGATATACTTTAACTTCACTACCCACGAGATAGGTACAGTATTATATTCTCTTCGATTAATGTCAAGTGAATATTGTGTTATGTAGTTGATTCTTAATAAGAATGCGTTTTGGAAAGTGATGCAAATTTCACTTGCGTGCTTAGTAGTTAAAGTAGCCCTATGGCAGGATCTATTTCCAAACTTGTGAATCTGTCGCTTAAAACGGCCTTTATAACATCTTGATCAAGTGCGCCCATAACATCTGTAAGTATTGTATATAGCTCTGGTGACGTTTCTCGTACACGTTCAATATCATTCATTGAAATACCTGCTTTCATAAGTCTTCTTGCAAAATTCTCTACTTCGTAATGACCCATACGTCTTGTGGGCAAATTCAATGCCCTAAGGCATTGAAGCGCTACTTCAGGTGAATGAACGATTAGCTTTGGTAAGAATCGTATTAATGTACTCAACCTCTGCCTAGGAATGAGAAGATTCTCTCTATTCAAACTGGTTAGCTCTTCGAAATAGTTGACGTCGTAGTATGTAGTAGGTGCAGTTGGGGGTTTCAGTATTTGAGGTGGATAATATTCTGCAATACCTTGCGGAGTATGTCTCTGAACAGTTCTACCAAATGGTTCAAGATAACCCACTCGTATATCAATTTCTAATCCAGTTAAGTTGGGCATTGTGAAACTGTCTTCAATTTCCATTCTCATTATGCTGGCAATGACTGCTCCCACACCAGGGCCGTATTGCAGAGAAGCCTCGCCAATAAGCTTGACTTGCAGGGCAGCACCGATGAACGTATCATCAGCTAAATCGTTATAATAGGAGAGATTCTGTGCTGCGGCTCTTTGTTTGGCGGTAAACGCGCGTTTCATATACCTCTCTAATTCTGGTGCAAAGCACATACTTTGAGGATTAGAAATTTGTGCATTCTGTGCATGCATCATCATCATGAGTAATAATGGGTTTTCACCTGTATCTTGGCGATTAAACATATAGTGAGCTGCAACTGCTGCAAAATTTCTAACAAAGCCAGTATCATTCTCGTCTTTGAAAATGTGGGTAAGCATATATAGGGGCAGATCTTTTCCGGTAAGCCGTGCTGAATTATGTAGAAAGTCGGGAAGGCTCAAGCCTCCCGAAATATATTGCTCACGCAAAGCGGCTTCATGTTCTAATGCCATATATATGCAGTGTAAAGCTTATAAAAGCTGCAAACTTATATATTATAGGATACCACAGAGGAGTGGTGAATTCAAAACATAATACATACTATTCAATTTGTTCAAACTGAGCGTAAATCATCAATGTTCGATAAACGTATTGACAAAAATGTTAACGAGTGTTACTTTTATGTCATGGCAACAAAAACACCGAACATCAAAGAAAGGCGTATACGCATACTCTTAACACTATTTTTACTTGATAAAACACGTCCGCACAATATATTTGATGATACGATAAAAAAAGTATTTTCACTACCATCGGACTCGCCAAGGACTCGAGGAACGCTCCGTCAGATGCTTGCAGATGAAGTAATAAAAAAAGAAGAAAAACTTTATAGAATAACGAACGTGGGTCTTTCAGAGCTTGCTTTATCCTTCCCGTTCGTTCGTTTCATGGAGATGCAGTGGGACGGCTTGTATAGAATTTTGTCGTATGAAGTGCCAGAACATAAAAGGAAATTGCGTGATAGTTTGCGCAGGGAAATAAGTGGATGGGGGTTTGGTCCGTGGCATAGATCATTTTGGGTGACACCGCATCCTATTGTAGCTGATTTGAAAGCACTTATAACGAACACGCCCTATGAGCCCTTTGTACAGATGTTTGAGGGTAAAACAGTTGTTGGCGATGAAAAAATACTGCTTGAGAAGGTATGGAACACTCCTAAAATAGAGGAGGGCTATAAGATATTGTTTCGGCAATGGCATGAAGTTTTGTCGAAAGAAGATTTAAACGGTAGTGAAAAACTGAGTAAGATTTTTTCTCTGTATACCGATATGCTCAAAATAGATCCGGGATTACCTTCTGCACTTGTCGGAGAAAAGTGGATTGGCCGAGAAGCATACGATATTTTTGTCGAAATGCGTGGGATTTTGCTCACAAAGTAATTACCACGTCTCCCTCCGTATCTGTTCTTCGTTTTGGAATGTGTAAGGCTTCCAATAGGTCTATGGTTTCTTTGTGTGGATGTCCATAGATATTGCCTTTACCTGAACTTATCACAGCAACTGCAGGTTGGCTCATGCGTACGAGTTTTTTCGATATGCCGTATCGAGAGCCATGATGATTCACTTTCCAAATAGTGTTTTTAAGTACGTATCCTTGCAATGCTTTTTCTGCAACAGCACTATCCATATCGGATAGTAAAAGAACTGTCTTTGTGCCGTGATCACCGTACATTGTTGTATATATGCCGAGCGCAGTATTGTTTGAGTCGGAAAGGTTAAGATTTGTATTTGTATACATATTTTTCTCTGGCCAAACAACAGTAAAAAGGGAAGATCCAAAATGAGCACGATCTCCTTTAAATAATGGCTGTAAAAGTATATGTTTTTTCACTAGTGAAGCTCGTATATCGTGCCAAAATTGCGGATATGCTGTCGTCGATAATGGTAAAAGCCCTGCACTTGATGTATAGATAGACTTAATGGTATACGATTGAATGAGGTTAAGTAGTCCCGACGCATGGTCTGATTGAGCGTGGGTAATGAAAATGGCTTCAATGGTTCGATCAAAAAGCGGCATGTTCCTGTTCAGACAATTTGTAACATATGAACCTTTTCCCGTGTCTACTAAGACATCAGATCCATTCGGAAGTCGAAAATATATTGCATCACCTTGCCCAACATCGCAGAATACGACCCTTGGTGTATATCGTGATAGTGTAGAAACAAAGAGAAATAGTGATAGCAATCCCGAACCGATAAGTATGTAAAGCGTGTGCTTCATATATGAATCACACATAAACTGGCTACAACAGATCCTACTCGAACGATTATGAGGAGTGCATTAATGAGCCCAAAGAGAATATATGCACCCACCATCGCCAATGGAGCATATACGTGGTAGAGTACACTTTCTATTACCCCAAAGACCATTATTGGCTCGATGAGCCATCCGACCGCTATGTTCATAGGAATGCTAAATAAGGATAACTCTCTAAAATAAGCTAAAAGCAGGGGAGTTGTAAAAATTTGAGCGCTGAGAGTGAGAGCTCCCGCATCTATACAATAGACGACGATATCTTTACGGAGCGTAATAATGTGAAGTAGCCATGAACGGATGGGTAGGTAGAAAAGTAAGATACCCAACGTGGCCCCTGCTGACAGTAAAAATGAGACAGAAGTTATCCATTGCGGGTATACGATAAGTAAGCCAGTTACTGTGATGATAAATGCCCACAGGCCCGAAATGGGGGCGTTAAAAATGAGCGCTAGAGAGGCGATACTTGCCATACATACAGCACGCAAAATAGGAGGATCTCTAAATAGGGCGAGGTAGAAAGCTGCAATGATAATGGTGAGAATTGCTTTTATTTTGTAGCCTATTTTTTTTTCGAGTCCAGCAAAAAAACCAAGTAATAGTGTGATATTTTGTCCAGATAAAACCAAGAGGTGTACTAAGCCCGTCACTTTGAACACATCATACATATCCTGTGTCAGCGCAGTCTTTTGTCCCCATACCATTGCTGCGGCAACAGAAGCTATATCATGGGGGAGTAGTAGAAAATACGGACGGATGAGTGCGTCAATCATTTCTGCGAAATGATAATAACCAATGACCAATATCAAATTTCCAACTTGACTCTCCGGTAGGCGGGAGAACGTCAAAACCCCAATTTTCAAAAAATACATTTGGATTGATTGGAAACTGTTTTAATTTGATATTTGCCATTTGAACTTTATTGGATATTTGAAATTGGGTATTGGATATTGCTACTAACAGCTATAATTCTATTAAGGCTTTAATATTTTCGAATGTCTTTTGTCCCAGTACTTTTTTACCGACTAATTCATCAATACTTTCGTACGGCCTATTTTTAACAATTTTGCTTGCTGTGACAGGCCCAACCCCTGGTAGGAGTTCAAGTTGAGAAGTGGTGGCGGTATTAATACGTACGGACGATAGTGTTGCTTCTACACTTTCTGTGCGCTCTATTAGGAAAGATATATAAATTTTTTCTTCATCTATGACGTTCTTGGATAAGTTCATATTTTTAGCAACGTAATATCGATCTGCCTGTTCGATCAAACCTCCTGCATTTGTAAGCGCGTGTACTAATCGTGCATTTTCTTGAAGTTCATATACCCCGGGTTTTTGTACGGCACCTTCGATATCCACAACAACAACAGATTTTTGAACATTCTCTATATGAGGGGGTTCTATTTCTGGCTGTGACGACATACCTTGTCTTAATATAATGAGTGTTACTATAATGCACAGGATTGAAATAACTAATCCTATAAGAGGGATGTTCGGCCTTTTTAAAAATTTGTGTATTTTTTCCATAGTACTTTCATACAGTGTCTGTAAGCGAGTTGCAATGGATTACATACGACAAAATAGGAGAAGTAGAAGGTAATAACAATAATATCCAATGTCAAATACCCAATACCCAAGTAATGTCAAATGACAAAGTCCAAATTACAAATGAAATCACAAATCCAAATGTCAAAATAAGACAAGGTTCGATTTTTGACGTTGGAACTTTGTCATTTATTTGACATTGGATATTGGGATTTTGACATTCTTTCTCTGTTCTATGTTATTCTTTTTATATGCAAAATAAGCTTTCTTACCCTTTAGAATTGTTTGGCGTTGTTATAACCACATTTGCAGCGCTTTTTTTTGTCTATTCACCTTTTGCAAACTATGATTTACAGGTTGTAGCGGTATTATTTATCGCTTATTTTTTTCTACGAAAACAGTTTTCTATGAGTCCTTTTTTATATCTTATTGAAGCGCTCATATTTATATTTATCGTTCTTATGACGGTTTTTGAAACGGGAGGAATGTCTTCGCCTTTTTTCTTTTTACTGTATTTTTTGTTGTTTGCTGTTTCTCTACTCCTAACAGGTTCGATAAGTCTGATACTGACATTACTACTGGTTGTATTATTTTTATTTTCCTCTCCCTCGGGAAGTGTCATGACATTTATGCCTGTCTTTTCATTACCCTTTATTGCGCCGTTTGCGCAATATTTGGGTTTTCTAAAAACGAAATATACTCGTCAGCGTGAATTATTAGGACAAATTGAGAAGAAGAAAGCGAGGATAGAAAAGTCTAAAACTTATGAAAAAGAACAGACGCTTATTTTCTTAACAACAGCGTTGTATAGACAAATAGAAGATATGAACGAACGCATCACTAACTTTATGGGAGACGCAGACTTAGACTACTTACGTACAAAAATAAAACAAGTACAGAAGTTAATACATGAATTTAGAGAGTATATCGAAAAGATATAAAGGCAATATCCAAGTTCAAATATTGTAGAAAATGAAAACACTTTTTTCGCAGATGATGCAATTTGTTTGCGATCGAACCACTCCGATTGCCATCGGAGTAAAGAGCAGCGATCACTGCACAAATCGCATACATCTGCTCAAATATTCAACCATAGTAATATTAGTCGGAATTCTTTTGTTCCTCATTTTTACCTCAGCTTCTACTGTAAGAGCGATTGACATGAGCTCGTCGAGTTACCGTATTATTTTTGGCACACTCAATAGTGGTGGGAGTAGAACCACTTCATCGGGGTATAAATTGGATATAAGCTTAGGTCAAGTTGCTGCAGCACAATTTAATTCATCGGGCTACGTGATTAAGGCAGGTTTCCAATATGTACGTACGCTGACGCCGTTTTCTTTTACGCTCTCTGATACGTCACTTGATTTAGGTACACTATTGCCGAATACATTTTCAACGCAACAGCTTAATGCAACTGTCAATCATAGAGGAGTTGGGTATCAGGTGGCAACTATAGCAGATACTCGACTAAAACAACTTTTTGGATCAGCAGAAATTCCAGACACAAGTTGTAATGGTGGACCATCGACTTGTACAGAAACTACTGCTGCACTGTGGAATTCTACAGGAACCTATGGGTTTGGATATAATGCTAGTGGCGATGATATCAGTGGTGACTTTATAACGAGTAGTTATTTTAGACCATTCCCTACAAGGACTGATGCTGAGTCGGCAGCAACGTTTATGAGCTCAAATGCAACGGCGGTAGCCCGGACTGCAACGGTGACGGTCAAAGCAAATATACAGGGAACACAAACTGCGGGTAATTATCAGACAATCTTGAGTTTTATAGCAATACCAAAGTATTAAATATACAATGCCAAATATCCAATATCCAACCCGCCTGCCCGCTTCGACGCGAGGCGAGCCGGCGAGGCAGGTAAATGCCAAAGCTCCAATGTCAAAGGTAGGCAATAAGAATTTGTCATTGATATTTTGTCATTCATTTGTCATTTGGATTTTGTCATTTGTCGTTACATTATTTTTACCATTCTATTTCCCTGTTATGGCCCAGCAGATAAGTCTTTCTGTAAACCCACCGCAAGTGCAGATAATAACAAAACCGGACAAAAGCCTTACACAAGGATTCACGTTCGTGAATGATGGAGATGAAGGAATTTTTAGCATTCGGGTTGTGTCCTTCGAACCAACGATAAATGGAGGAAGAATAATGAAAGATAAAGCTGAGGGTCCAATACGCTTTTCATTGGCAAATCCCACGATTCATATGGATGAGCCGTTTGCATTGAGTTCAAAAGAGCAAATACAAGCACTTCTTTCAGTGAGAGTCACTCCAGGAGCGCCAGAGGGTGATTATTACTATTCAATCATGCTTATTTCTCAGGCACCCGTTTCTCAGAGGACTTCGGCTCGTGGCGTTGGTGTCATTACAGCGAACATACTCATTACTGTTACTCATGATGGCTTTTTAGATAATCAGATTAAAGTAGCTCAATTTCAAGTGGTTCCAGATTATCAGATCAATCTTTTTGGAACAACATACACTATTCTTACTCAATCACAGACAATTCCAGTCATATTCAGTGTTGCTAATATAGGTAAAAACCTGTTTTCGCCAACGGTTAAAGTGACACTTCAAGGACCGTTTGGTTTGGAGCGTAATGTTGAAATGATTCCAGTATTTTTATTGGCTCACACGCAGCGGCAACTTTTTGCAGAAAATGTAAATTGTCAGAATTGTACAAATAACCCAAGCGTTGTATTGAGAGGGAGTGGGTGGGGGAAGTATGTGGCAATAGCCGAAATAAATATTGAGGGAAGTGATAAAAAGTTGTACGCGCAAACACAGTTTTGGGTCCTGCCAGTCTCGCTCATTATGTATGTTGCCATAGCGATTGGTACCGGAATGGTTATTCTCCTCATATTGAAGTTTACAAAGCGCCATTAATATGCGCTTGCATAATTTTAGATGGTACGTTATACTTGTTTCTGTTTATAAATAACCTCAATTAAAGCCGAGAGGCAAACTTCAGAGAACTTTACTCGATATTATGCATTCATCTGTTTTTGAAAGGGGATGACTCACATTGGATACAAATAATAATAGACTTTTTATTGGTAACGTTCCTTTTGGAGCTACCGAAGAAGATATAAAGGCTCATTTTGAAAAAACCCTTGGCGAAGGAAGCGTGCTTGAAGTACGTATAATTCGATACAAAGATACTGGTAAATCACGTGGATTTGCTTTTATTACTGTAAAGGACGCCGCAACGGCAAAAATTGCAATTGAAAAATTGCACGAACAACCGTTGGAGACTGGTGACGTTTCTCGTAACTTAATAGTAGCGGAAGCAAAACCTAGCCAACCGAGACAAGATCGATAATAATCGATAGTTGTTAGTAAAAAAACCCGCTCGCCGTAAGGCGTGCGGGTTTTGTTGTTATTGGGTATTGGTTATTGGATATTCCTTTGCTATACTCTCATCATGAAAGAATACGCTCCAGCTACGATAGAAGAGAAATGGCGTACGCGTTGGAAAAAAGATCATTTGTATACGGTATCTCATCTAAAAGGCGATAAAAAATATATTTTGGATATGTTTCCTTATCCGTCGGGAGCAGGATTGCACGTAGGGCACGTAGAAGGCTATACTGGTACAGATGTGCTTTCTCGATTCTATCGTATGCGTGGATTTACAGTGCTCCATCCTATGGGCTGGGATGCCTTTGGATTACCAGCAGAAAACTATGCAGTCAAAACAGGCATACATCCGAGTGAGACGACACAAAAGGCAATTGTTACGTTCACAAAACAAATGCAGGCAATGGGTTTTTCATATGATTGGTCTAAAGAATTAGGGACACATACCCCTGCTTATTACCGTTGGACACAATGGCTCTTTCTGATTTTATATAAGAAAGGGCTGGCATATCGCGCTAAAGCACAGGTAAATTGGTGTCCGTCATGCAAAACAGTCCTTGCGAATGAACAAGTAGTGAATGGTGAATGTGAACGGTGTCATTCGCTCGTCATTCAAAAGGATATGGAGCAGTGGTTTTTTCGCATTACAGCGTATGCAGAAAGATTGTTACAGGATCTTGAGAAACTGGATTGGCCAAATAGCACGAAGTTGGGTCAGATACACTGGATAGGCAAATCAGAGGGAATTACTATTACCTATACGATAGACGGGAGTGACCAGACAATAGAATGTTTTACCACATGGCCGACCAACTGGGGGGCTAGTTTTCTTGTCCTTGCTCCAGAACATCATTTGGTGCAGAAAATTACCACTCAGTCTGAAAAAAAAGCAGTCGATGCATATTTAAGCGAAGTCCAAATGCGTTCAGAATCACAGAGAATAAAATCAAGAGAGAAAACGGGGGTGTTTACCGGTTCATATGCACTGAATCAAGTTACCGGTAAAAAAATTCCAATTTGGGTAAGCGATTTTGTCATAGCACATGTTGGTACGGGTGCAATTCAGGGGTGTCCGGGTCATGATATGCGCGACTTTGAGTTTGCGAAAAAATTTAATCTTCCAATACCCCGTGTCGTCGTCGGAGAAGATGGAGATACTTCAGAGATAGAGAGCCCAGAGCAAGTACTTGAAAAAGGACAAACGGGAAAAATGATGAATTCAGACTTTTTGGACGGTATGGAATATAGCGCAGGTATTCAAAAAACGAAAGAATATTTTGTAGAAAAGGGTTGGGGAAAGCTCGTTGTGAACTACAAACTGCGCGATTGGCTTGTTTCCCGCCAACGGTATTGGGGAGCCCCCATTCCGATGCTCTTTTGTGACAAGTGTGGCTGGCAGTCGGTTGCGGACTCTGATTTGCCAGTGAAGTTGCCCAATGACGTTGATTTTAAGCCAACTGGCGAATCACCTTTAGTGCATTCTCAAGAATTTAACAAAGGCATTATATGTCCACAGTGTGGTGGAAAAGCGCGACGTGAAGCAGATACTATGGACACGTTTGTCGATTCATCGTGGTACTATATGCGTTTTGCTGATCCAAACAATGCAGAACATTTCGCAGACAAAGAAAAATTACGTCAGTGGCTACCGGTTGATATGTATGTTGGCGGCGCTGAGCATACGGTACTTCATTTATTGTATTCACGTTTTATAACAAAGGTCTTATATGACGAAGGGTATGTGACATTTGATGAACCTTTTGTATCTTTGCGTCATCCTGGTACCATCCTTGGTCCAGATGGAGTTCGTATGAGTAAAAGCAGAGGGAATGTCATTAATCCTGACGATGAAGTAAGTAAATTTGGCGCTGATACTGTTCGTATGTACGAGTTGTTTATGGGACCATTCAAAGATATGAAGCCGTGGAGTACTTCGGGGGGGCAAGGGTTATATAGATTTTTAAAGAAAGTATGGAATATCTATAGTAATCAAGCATTTGTTAAAAAAAGCCCCGAGCGTATAGAGAAGCTTTTACATAAGCTTATACAAAAAATGACAAAAGATATTGCTGCATTAAAATTTAACACCGCACTCGCTGCTCTTATGGAATTTGTCAATAACTCAGCGAATCAATTGGATAAATCAAGCGCACAAATATTTCTCTTGCTTTTAGCACCGTTTGCTCCTTATATTACAGAAGAACTCTGGGAGACTATTGGGGGGCCTTATTCTATACACAGTCAAAGTTGGCCACCGTTTGATGAAGAAAAAACAAAAAATAGTACGTCGGTTCTTGCAATACAAATAAATGGCAAGTTGAGAGCAACGATGCAAGTGGAGAGTACTGTTACAGAAGAAGAAGCTTGTCATAAAGCTCTTTCTATTGAAAAAATACAGAAGTTGGTACAGAACATAAAGACAAGGCTGATATATGTACCTGGTAAAGTAATTAATATTGTTACTGTGGAGTAGTGTTAGCACTATTTGATTCTGTCTGCTAGGCTAGCTAAACACATTTTTTGATACATACCTTTCATTGTTTCAAAGCCCTAGAAACGATTTAAGTTTTTTGTTGGCATAGTACGACCGTTGAAAAAGATGTATCAAATACCCAACATTGAGTATGTCTTTTTTCAATGTACTATTCTAACTTTTTTGTCTGTGCGTGGTATACTCATTGTATGAAACACGCTATAAATACACTTGCAAATGGCCTGCGTACAATTACAGTTGATACTGGAGCTTTTCCATCATGCACAGCCTTGCTATTAGTCGGTACTGGTTCCCGCTATGAAAATGAAAAAAATAATGGTATCGCTCATTTTTTTGAGCATATGGCTTTTAAGGGTAGTAAAAAATATCCTACTTCGATGGATCTTGCTCAGACTGTTGAAGGTTTCGGGGGAGTGTTTAATGCATTTACAAGCAAGGAGTATACGGGATACTGGATAAAAGGTCCTGTTGGACATGTTAATACAATGCTAGATGTGTTGAGCGACATGATTCAGTCCCCGACATTGGCATCTGAAGAGATTGAGCGGGAAAAAGGGGTCATTGTAGAAGAGATAAATATGTATGAAGACCAGCCACAGCGTCGAATAGCAGAATTATACGAGCAAATGCTTTTTCCAAACAGTTCATTAGGGTACGATATTACCGGTACAAAAGAAACGGTACGTTCGTTTACTCGTAAGACATTTCAAGATTTTCTGCACGATTACTATGCGGCAAATAATGCAGTGCTCATAGTAGCCGGTGGTATTGGTAAAAATGGATATGAACAAGAGATCAATAACAAATTTGGCAGTTGGAGGAAAGCGGCTGTATCTACATATCCTTCCTTCAAGACGAAGCAAGAAAAGAATGTGAAAGTATTTTACAAGAAAACCGAACAAGCGCATTGGATATTAGGTTACCCATCATTTTCAATATTTGATGACAGACGGTACGCACTGAATGTTTTAGCAACGATATTGGGTGGAGGTATGTCTTCACGATTATTTAGTGAACTCCGAGAGAAAAGGGGACTTTGTTATTACATCTCTTCTGGTACCGATCTATATTTAGATACGGGTACATACTATACGCGAGCAGGTGTGCCAACCGACCCAACAAAAGTTATTGATGCGCTAACGATAACCATTGAAGAACAGAAAAAAGTAGCTCTAAATATATCAGAAGATGAACTAAAGAGAGCAAAAGAGTTAATGAAAGGACATTTTTTACTGTCACTTGAAGACTCATTTGACATGGCATATTTTATGGGCAAGCGTCAACTGTTTGAAAAAGAGATACGCACCCCAGAGGAAATACTACAAAAAATAGACGCAGTCACAAAGGTAGGGGTGAGAGAAATGGCAAAGGAAATTTTACGAGAAGAGAAAATGCACATAGCGCTCATAGGGCCGTTTAAAGATGATGTGCTAAAATCGTTCAGCTAGTCTTTTTGTATTGGTTATGAATTTATCCACCTATCATCTACCATCGTTTCGAAACTCTTTTCAATGGGTATTCCATTTGCATCAATTAATTTATGAATAAATGAAAGCAGACGTGCTTCATCAATTCCGTACACCAAACCATGTTGCATAAGTGATTTGATTGCTCCTGCACACGCTTCTTGAGGATTAAGTACATAGCATCGCGGATCATGATTTGTTAAACCAAATTCAGGACTTTTTCTTGCTACCATTAGTGCAAAATGAGTAGCAAAGAATTGCTCTGGAGTGTGGGGAACAACTTCGAACATTGGAGCACAAGAAGATAGTGTTACACGCCTATTCTTAGTTTCATTCTCATCTGCTAAATCTATTTTTTCTAACGCAATAGCTGTGCCAAAAGTGAAAATATCAACATTTTTACCAATAGCATCAGTTAATCTTACTATGCCGGGCAGTGCACTTTTTGGGCTTACTCTATCTGTTGCTGGCGTAATTTTTAATTGTCCTGATTTATATCCATCTGCAGTAACAGGTAAAGTCATTAAATTTGGATCAAAATGATCCCCAGTCGCTTTATTACTTAAACGTACTTCAAGGCGATGGTATAATCCAGGAGGAAGTTTTGACTCATCTTCTTTAAACATCCAACCTAACTCTCGTGTAGATTCATCATTTATTTTCATATTAAATATAACTCCTTATAACAAATATAGTATTGCAAAAACTGAAGTAACTAGATATGCGTAGCGGATATGTCTTGACAAGCTACTTTTTCATATCTTCTTCTATGAGGTGTCGTAAATACACCGATTTTGGTGTCTTGTTTTTTTTTGCAACCTTGTTTAAGTATAAGCTGATTTCAGGAGTAATAAAGAACGTAAAGCGACTTTCGGCTTTCGATTTAGCATAGTTAACAAAGTCAGCAATAATTTCAGGTAAAGATTCACGAGTATAGGCCTCGCATATGACTTCATCTGCTTTGTAGTCTATTAGCAGACTAGGAGCCCCTACGCTAGTATGGTGTAGTAATAATATGGGTTTGTTAAAGTGCAAGGCCATAGATATTTCATAGCCTACGCTAATACTGGGGAACGACGTATTTGCAACAAATATGTCAGACGTACGAATCCATGCTTCCAATTTCTTATGAAATATTTGGCGTTCTTTACTTGTTTCAAAACCCATATCCTCGGGTTTAGTTTTAAGAATGTGGTCTGCGGTGACAGTATAGTTGAGTTTTTTTAGTGCTTGTACTATGGCAATATAATCGGCATAATATAATTTTTTTCCAACAATTGATGCAGTAAAGTAAGCTTTCATGATAGTACTCAGTATACCATGAGTAGAGTTCGCTATTTAGTGGACACAATTCTCATCTCACCTGTTATACTAAGAATATTATTCAGTTACTATATAAACTATGGAACAAACATTGGTAATACTAAAGCCGGACGCTGTGCAGCGTGGACTCATGGGTGAGATCATTAGTCGTTTTGAACGTATCGGATTGAAAATGGTTGCAGCTCGATTTGTTATGGTTACATCTGAGCTAGCAGAGAAGCATTATCCAATTGATCGAGAATCTTTTTTGCGTGGAATGGGTGAGAAAACACTCGAAAACTATACAAAAATGGGCGTAGATCCTGTTGATAAGCTTGGAACGGCTGATACGCTTGAGATAGGCAAGATGATACGAGAATGGCTTATTCAATATATGCAGGAGAGTCCTGTTTTTGCCTTTGTGCTCGAAGGTCCACACGTAGTGGAATTGGTAAGAAAAGTGTGTGGTCATACGCTGCCTCTTTTGTCTCCTCCCGGTACTATTCGGGGCGATTTTTGTTTTGATTCTTCATACTTAGCGAATACGGCTAAGCGTGCCATAAAAAATATGGTACATGCATCTGGATCTGTCGAAGAAGCGCAGTATGAAATTCCGCTGTGGTTTGCAAAAGATCAGATTTTTTCCTACACGCGAGTGGAAGAAAAGGTAATGGGATAGAGCCATGCACCCTACAGGGTGCATGTAATATCCAATATCCAAGTTCAAATAGCCAAAAAATGTCAAATGACAAACATCAAATGTTGACTTTTATTTTGAATCTAAATGCCAACATTTTAATGTCTGGCTTTGCTATTGGGAATTGGTCATTTATTTGACATTGGATATTGGTTCTTTGATTTCTTCTTGCTGCATATACAGCAAGAAGTGTCCTTGCCCAGAATCGAACTGGGATCGGAGGTTTAGGAAACCTCTGTTCTATCCTTTGAACTACAAGGACATATTCT
Organism: Candidatus Roizmanbacteria bacterium; assembly: GCA_024654535.1. Taxonomy (GTDB): domain Bacteria; phylum Patescibacteriota; class Microgenomatia; order UBA1406; family UBA1406; genus JANLHL01. The sequence continues at coordinate 29,127 of JANLHL010000042.1, forward strand.
CTCGTTTATTGTACCACGGGGGTTGCGAAAACAAGCAATCGCTTCAGTGTCGTTCCCGGTGGCCAACATGTTTGTAGCGTTAAAAAAGGTTTACTCGATTGTTTCGTTATATATTCCACCTGTGTTGGGTCAACGATTGATTTATCTATGACTTTATATGCGTATTTTTTATTTTTGTAGAAAATATATATACGATCATTTGGTTCAAGTTTGTAAAGTAAGTAGAATACAGCGTTATAGCTACTGACGTTTAGCATGTTGTCTGTGGAGTGGGCAAATAGGTACATATGTCCAGAATCTCCTGGTAGTGCCGTTCCTCGTGCGTGTGCAACGCCTTTTTTGAGTGCTCCTATATATTCATCGTAGTTACTTGGATCAACATTCGCCTCCACTAAGCTATTTGCAGATATCTTTGGGATAACTATTGAAAATTCTGTATCAGCCGGTACTATTACTTCTTCTTTTGTTTGTAGTTTCTGTATTACAGAGGCGAATGCGTTGGGCTTTGGTGTCGGGGTTACAATATGAGAGTTTTTTTTGACTTCGACAGTTGGTTGTTTAAATACTACAACGGTAGAAACGCCTCGATACTGCTTATACGCATAAACTATTTCTTGTCCTGCTATTGGACCAAAAATTTTTGCTACCATAAGGAGACTCAATAATACTAAAAAGTTGCCAACAGTACGAAATAGTAAAAGTCGTGCGTATTCCTTTTTGTATGACATGTCTATTTTTTACTTAATACTCACTGCGTAGGCGTCGGGAAGTTCGTTTCGTTTCGGATTAAAGTTGGTGAGTATTACTATTTTCCCATCTGATGTGGTTGTATAAAGCTCTTTTTCGAATGGTCCAGAATAAATAATAATCTTATTGGTTCCATCGTATTCTAATGCTTCTATTGTATCATTATGTACTATAATGACATGTTCTGAATCACTATACCAAAAAATTTGATCGAATAATTTACTTGACATAATGAGTATCTCTGGCGTAATTTGTCCAGGATTTTCTACTTGCTGTAAATTGTTTAGCATTTTTTTTTGTGTCGTAGAATCCAAAACCGCGAGAAGGTAATTTTTATCTTCTTTACTATTGTAAACGTAAAGATCTCCTGTTTCTATAGTCCGTTTTTCCGCAATTGGACTTGATCCTTTCAGCGGTGGTTTGATAGTGATTGGTATGGTATAGGTAGTTTTTGCAATATAAAGAATTTTCTTTTTATCTGGCGAAATATCAATAAGCTTGGCTTTTTCAGAAAGAAGTTGTCGAATCGCTTTTGGTCGAGAATCTACTAGTTTTAGTTCCAACTCTGTATTTTGTTCATACCAACTTTCTAACAACGTTTGGTATGAATAGGTAACGTCGAGGGACGATCCGGGATCGGTGAGAGAAAGCATTCGTACAGAGATTATTTCATTATCTGCATTTTTTAGAAATGTGAGAATGTTTTTGCCTGTTGGAGAGTATATGAACATAGTTTTTGTTATGTCAATATTTGGTGGGAATAATGAGCTTGGTAGTAAAAGCTTTTTATTTTTAAAAATACTGAGTGTTTTTGAGTTAATTGTTGCATAAAAAATACCATTCTTTTCTTCATCGTTGGGCAAAATTTGTGTATTGAGTGAGGTGTCATTACTGATATAGACGACTGATGTGTCGTCTGGCGAGAGAGCAGGGCTAATAAGTCCTCTATCGGTGAGTGGCGAAAGGGAAGCGTTCTTAAGAAACAGTAGCGCATCGGTACGATAGACACTTTCGCGCTCTACAGTATATGTTTTTTCCCACGGTGTATAGCCTTCTTTTTCTATTCTGACAGTATATGTACCTGGATTGAGGTAGATAGTATGTGGAGTTAGGTCTGCATATTTTCCATTAATAAATAATTGAGAGTTATTCGGGTAAGAATTTGCGACGAGAACGCCTTGAGCATGGACTTCTCGAGTTTGCGTGTTGAATCGGTAACCTTTTGCAAACATAAGTACTCCATATGAAATAACTATTACGGAGCCTGCTATAAGTCCGAGATATACAGTTTTTTTCACATTATGCATATACTCTAAGTATACCACAGAAACTAGATCAAAATGTATTATAATACCCGTATGTGGAGCAAGCGCATTTGTATAGATCTTGGAACAGCCAACTCTCTTGTGTATGTGGAGAAAAAAGGCATTGTGTTAACTGAGCCAACAGTGGTTGCGTACTCGCTTATGGATAAGAAGATAGTCGCGGTTGGTACTGAAGCGCGCGATATGATTGGCAGGACCCCAGGAACTATCGTCGCGTCGCGACCCATGAAAGATGGTGTAATAGCACAATATACAGTTACGAGAGCGATGATAAAATACTTTCTTACGAAGGCGGTGGGCTTTTCACTCGTAAAACCTGATGTATTAATTTCAATACCAGGAGGAGCAACACAGGTAGAGAGGCGTGCTGTTTTTAATGCTTGTATGGCTGCAGGTGCCCGTGCAACATACCTCATCGAAGAGCCGCTAGCAGCTGCTATAGGTGCGCGATTGTCCATAGCAGCCCCATCAGGTAGTATGATAATAAATATTGGAGGTGGGACGACTGAGGCGGCCGTTATATCACTTGGAGAGTTGGTATCCTACAAAAGTGAGCGTATTGGAGGTAATAAAATCGACGAGGCCATAAATATATATTTACGTAAAAAACACTCTCTTATTGTTGGAGAGCGGACAGCTGAGGATTTGAAGATCAATCATGCACATGCGTTTCTCAAAGAATCACCTGAGGATGCTACTGTTGAGGTCAAGGGAAGAGATATGCGAACGGGATTACCGAGAAGCATTGAACTGAACGAACGCGAACTATCACAAAGTATTCAACGCCCTCTTCGAGGAATACTATATACAGCTAAAAAAGTACTCGAAGATATTCCGCCAGAATTATCGGCAGACATAGTTGAGAAAGGCGCAATCCTTTCTGGAGGTACAGCACTCTTGAAAGGGATTGATATGTTTTTGTCAGACGAGTTAAATATTCCATGTTTCCTTGCAGAAGATCCACTCTCTTGTGTAATCCGAGGGCTTGGGATGATCGCAGAAAATTTTTCCTTATATAAGGCAGCATCTGGGAATTAATCAAATATATGAAAGCTCATAGTATTCTAGATAGAAATGAATGAATAGATATGCGTAAAAGAGCATTTATTATTGCAGATAAAATAGGCATCTTATAGTTAATTTTAAATATAAATAGCTAATAATGTATGAAAATATGCTTGTGTGAACAAATGGTTTATATAAAAGGTTTTTCTATAGTTAATTATTGTACAATATAATTGATCGTTTGTATAAAATATCAAAAAAAATATAAAAAAAATACTATGTATAGTAATAAAGACCATAGGAAGGCATTAAATTTTTTAGGAAGCAACTTAATTTTCCTTGATAAGAAGGATATCCTAGAGTTATTTTTGAAAAACAAGCAACAGGTTCAAGAAATGGTGCACATTGTTTCTATAAATCCTGAGAATGTTGTGTGCATGAAGCAAGACAAGGTATTTGAAAGGGTTGTCACAAAGGCCCAAGGTCATATTCCAGATGGTATAGGGATTGTCATAGCAGCCCAGATACTCTATGGACGGAATGTATCAAGGTTAACTGGTGTAGACACTATGGAGTACCTCCTTACCGTAGCCGGAAATCAACGCATGAGAGCAGTGTTGATAGGTGGGAGAAGTAAATTAGCAGAAAGCATAGCTAATTGCTATAAAAAGAGGTATCCCGGCTTCGAAATTACTGGAATAGAAGGCTATAAGGATATTCGAAAGTGCAAGAATGCAGAAACAGAGGGCATCTTTCATATAGTGAGCACTGCGAAGCCCCACTTGGTGTTCGTTGCTTTTGGATCACCGTGGCAAGAAAAGTGGATTGATGATCATAGAACCCAATTTACCGGTAGTGTTGTCATGGGAGTAGGTGGTAGTTTTGATCTACTGAGCAAGTCTCTCGTTCGTGCACCTATCTTACTACAGAAGTTTGGACTTGAGTGGCTATTTCGACTTATTCAAGAACCACATCGTTTTAGAAGACAGCTTCAATTGGTAGTATACATTAAATATGTAATTCAAGAGTGTATTACGAGAATGAGGCTCTGGGACAATTAAGGAAGTCTTACTTGTTGTGTTATTGCTTTTTGCCCGTTTTTATCTTTTAGAACAACTGTGAGGACTGAATGATCTGATGGGGTATCGATAATGAGAAGATGACTAAAACGGGGCGTCTCATTAATGGTATATGTTTTTTGTTGTTTTCCAGTTACGACAACAGCTTCTGAACTATAGGCTTTCTTTGTTGTAAAAACAATTGCTATCTTGTGATCTGATGTGTTTTCAATACGTATATTTTGTATCTGACTTGATGCTTCTGACCGAAGGGTATTTCGTGTCTGAAAAGAATGAATAATGAGATAATTAACGAATAAGAATACTGCTACCAACGATAAAATGACACTCGATTTTAATTGAGAGAAAGAAAATAGTGTATGGGTTTTGTGATAAGTTTCAACCGAAGTTTTTTTTATTTCTACGAGACGTTTACTATCGGTGAGTTGACCCCCGCAACGCGCACATTGAAATCCTAGTTCATTTTTCTCTAGCACAGCTTGACATCGTGGACAAATATTTTTTTTATTGACAAGTCGGGCAGTAGTGGACGTGCGAGCTATGTTTTCGGCCTCTTGTAGCGAAACGTATTGTGCTTCTTGATTATCAAACCATAAACTATTACACGTGTGGCACTGCCAATAAACTATACTGCCGATTGAAGTGGGTTCGTAGTGTGAATTACATTGTGGACATTTCATTATGTTCATTCTGTCAAATGAGGACGTTTTTTGCAACAACTTTATAGTAACGCTTGTATTTTTTGCTGCATCGCAGTATAGTTGCAGCAAGTTGGAGAAGATGGCATGAGCCACTCTACGTTCAGTGAAAGTGCATGAACGTAGGGGAAGGCTCGTACGTTCGTGTAAATGAACGTACTTTCTTGGAACACGGTGAAACTCCGTGACTGTGCCGCAGCGGTAATTCACCCCGACAACTGTTGGGATGATAAGTCCGAAAACAAGCCATCCACCACGTTCATGAGAACTGAACCTGGTGTACTACGTTCGAGTTATTTAGACGAACGTAGCCCGAGCAGGAACATATGACAGTAGATCAATCAATTGCAGTAAATACTAACCCAACCGGAGCTATAATAGGTTCGCGGGAGCGAAATATTCATGAGTATGTACCATTATTGGCTGAGGTGGATCTTCTTATGGATGCTGACAATACGTGGGAAGAAGAGATTGTTACAGAGGGTATATATGCAAATGAACTTTGCGGTTTAGTAGAAGGAATAGATAAGGAAGGAATGTTGTTATACACAAGCCTATTAGATGAACAACTATGTGATTTTGTAGTTGGAGGACAAGTTATGGGAAGGATATTGGGTGATGGAATTGAATACTGTATGAATGAAGAAAGAACCGCTACCGGGAGTAGGAAAAAAGTATTAGGTATTGAAGTAGAAAGACGTAAGTATGAGCAAGAGGAGCATGAAAGATTTGTAGATCTTGTAAGGGAGGGCCGTGCTGAAGATCATGTGCAGATTATTGTATCTCCATTCCCAGAAGAGGCCGCGCGAATTGATCCTCAGGCTGTCAAAGCACTTGGTTATGATTTAGAAAAGAAAACATGGAAGGTTAGAGGGCGTTGGTATGATGGAAAATCAAAAAAAATGACGACCGTTGAATTTTTAGCGAAGAATAGTTCACTTGAAAAAATAAATCAGTTTTTGAAAGACGCCTTCCATATTAATCTACCAGCTCGGCATACAAATGACATACTATACTGTCCTTTTTTGAAAGAAAAAGAGGAGTATCAAAATTGGCAGTCATTTTTTAACCATATAGCTCCATTTTTACATACTGTAAATGAACCAGATGTTATTGTTGAAAGAGCGAAGAGAATGATTCAAACAGCATCTCCATTGGCAGAACAACTGACAATGTTGGATAAAGAACTTGCTGAGTCGCTCAAGAGTGGTCAGCCGAGTCCGATTGTACAAGCGCTTATACAAGATTATCGCGCATTAGGTCAATTAGGTGGACATTCGTCTGAGCATTTTACCCGTCAGTTAGCGGCAAGAATTAAAGAATTGAGTATTATTACCGCTCTTGTTGAACTTGCGATAAAAACAGGAAATACGGACAATCTGCGTGGTTTTGAGAGACTTGTAGCACAACAAGACATTAACCAAGATGAATTGCGCGCGTTTATAGCTCGCAATCCTGTTGAATATGTCGTATGTGGCTCTACTCTGAAAAGTGGCAGTGCATATTCGTGGGGTATTGACACTGTAAAGGTAGTACTGTTTGGTTCTGAAAAACGAGTTGCCACATGCCCATTATGTCAGCATGAAAATGCGTTGGATAGCAGTCACATTGCTCATGGGATAGCATGTTGGAGCTGTGGTGCAAAAGTGCCCAGTGGGGAAGCGAGTGAATGTATTGTGCTCACTGCTCGTGCTGCAGGTATACAAAATAAAAACACTCCACCGGCCAGGTACTCTGACGAAACAAACGATGCAATATCTATAGAATTGCCAGTAATGGCTGATGCATAGAGTTATAGTTCGGTCGTGTACTTTTTTATTTCAAACGCTGCCATTGTTGGGTCGACAGTGTTTGTTGACAAACCAGTTCCAAGTTCGAATCCTCCCCGTATGAGAACTCGTGGAATGATGCGTAAATAAAATGGCGGAGTAGGACTAATGTAATAATTGTATGAAAACCCGTCCAGTAATTTTTCAAGTGCCACAAGGGTAGTTTTTAACATTCGAGAAACATGCGTTAGCTCTTCTTCTGAAAAACGTGCAAAGTCGACAGATTCAAGTGCTGGAGCAGTTACTTCTTGATTCATGCAACTTTTGTGCGCTATCCATACCTCGTAGGGGTATTGAGAAAAATCTGGGCAAAACGACACAAACATACTATTTTCAACGACTATATTTTTTATAGGCTCAAGCGATAGTGCTTCGAGATTAATTTGTCGAGGAAGTAATATTATTTGTGAGTGTGGATGGGGCAAGCTTGTACCCGCATCTGCACCTTTATTACGGAATAAAATAGGTACTCCTTCTTGGCTCAATTTTATAATACGATGCTGATAGACAATAAAAAGTAGTTTTAATTCCTCCTCAGTCATTTGTTCTATTTCTTTTGTGTGGTCTGGACTATGAACTATAACTTCATGAACATCAGTGATAGGGAATTTATTTGCAAATACTCGGATCTGCCAACTGTGTGGTCCACGCATTCTTTCTATTTCGCACGGCGTTTTTTCTTCATTTCCTGGACAAAATGGGCAGTTCTTAGCTATCTTCATGCCATCTTTTTGCGTAAGTTTGTATTCAGCTTCAGTTGCGTGTGGTTTATTTAGTCTACTCGGTGCCAATATGACCCACCGGTTACTTTTACTGTCTGGAATATATTTTGCCATGTGTAATAGTATACACATTTATAAATAATGTGTGCAGGGCTGTCAGGATTCGAACCTGAAAGAGCGGTTTTGGAGACCGCCATGATACCATTTCATCACAGCCCTATTATATAATCACTATTATACCGATTTTATTACCATTCTTGCAGAGAATCTTCTCTATTCCATTTGTTACAATAGAAACATGGCGCGTGTACGAATAACAGAATATAGTGCAAAAAAGACACTTGCTAAAAATGGCATTATGCCCTGTTGGAAGGGTATGAAAGCAACAGTTAATACGAACGTTCATGATATTGTTTCCTTTTTTGGAGACCTACCATTAGTGGTTAAAGTTGATGAAGGTATTAAAAAGAGAGGAAAGCAGGGACTGGTTTTTATCAACGGGACAGCAGATGACATAGTTTCATTTATAGAGAAAATCCAAAAAAGGGGATATTCTCAATTTTTGATAGAACCTTTTATCAAGCATGAGGTAAAAGATGAGCGCTATCTTTCTTTAGAACGTGTACGAGGAGGTATGAAGATACTCTATGGAGAAGAAGGGGGTATTGATGTGGAAAATGTGTGGGATAGGGTAAAAACGTACGTGGTTTCAGAAGAAAAGCCTCTTTCCAAGTTTTCGGTACCAAGTGGGCTTATCGGTCTGATTGAAAAACTTATCGCATACATGAATATGTACCATATATCATTTTTCGAGATAAACCCACTTGTGATTAGTAGCTCGATACAGATTCTAGATTGTGCGATGGAAGTTGATGATGCTGCTTCTGGCTCTCAAGGAATGGAAGACGTTATGAGCGGAGTCGTTCATGAGAAAACGAGGCATAAAGTAGAAGAAACAATTTCAGCATTAGATGAGAATACCCCAGCATCACTTAAGTTTACATTGCTTAATAAGGATGGAAGTATATGGGTGTTGTTGTCGGGTGGAGGTGCGAGTTTAGTATTAGCAGACGAAGTTGCCGATATGAAAAAAGGCAATTTACTTGCAAATTATGGTGAGTATAGTGGTAGTCCAACGAGCGAAGATACCTATTTATACACGAAAGCCGTTCTTTCTGCTTTGTGTGAATCAAAGGCGCCAAAAAAGGTCCTTCTTATTGCTGGAGGTGTGGCAAATTTTACAGACGTTTCAAAAACGTTTAAGGGAATTATCCAAGCATTGAAAGAAGTTTCAGATGAACTCAAAAAACAGAACGTACGTGTGTTTGTTCGACGTGGAGGACCAAATCAAACAAAAGGCCTTGCAGAAATGAAAGAATTTCTTATTCAAAAAGGATTACTTGGTTCTGTTGACGGTCCAGAAATGCCATTGACCGACGTGGTACATAAAGCAATAGATTTGCACTAGATTTTTTTAAACACCCTGAGCACAATGAGCATGACTCCCATATATACTGCAAGAGTGTAGGGAGAAAAGATGAGAGAGAATACAACGGAACTTACAAGAAAAATCATAAAAGTGAGTGATTGTAGGTAAATATTGGTAATTCGTGCAAGTGAAAGCATTATGTAAACGGCAACAAATGAGCTGAAACGAAAGGGTTTAAGTGGAATATGAAGAACATAAGAGAGTATAAGAAATACCCCTAGTAACAATATAAATACATCTTTTTCGTCGAACGTTTTATTTTTAAAGGTAAAGTACATTAGTGTAAAATCAATCGTATCCGCGTTTCAAGTGCGGCAACTATTTTTAATATCGGCTGCATTCCCCAGAGTGTGTTGTGTACGTAGTACTGATCAAAAAAATAGAAGACTACGCCACCAGCAAGGCATAAAAAAACAACAGGGCTCATGCGGCGAATAGAAATAAACATCATACTGTGATTATAGTGAAATATATATTTTTTTGCTACTATTGAAATATGAATTCGCGCTTATTTATCTTTCTATATTTTCCATTATTAGTATTATCGTTTTTATTCGTAAATCCATACGTAACTCGAGCAGAGACGTCACTTGAAAGTTACTGTCGAGATGGGTATTACTATTTTCCAGGTGAAACAACTAGTTGTAGTAGAGCACCAAATTGTGGTGGGTATGGGTATGATGAACTAAATACGGCAGATAAAATGCCCAACCCTCAAGCATGTATGGGTGATGGTGCAAATGGCAGAGCGCAATCGGGATGTGCGGGCTATGTACCAGCATGTTGTTATGAAGTAGCACGAACAGGGGACTATACTAAGTGTATTGGGTATTGGGAACGGTTGTGGTGTGCACCTAGCCAGTGTGAAACTGCAAAACAAAAAGGCGCTTCAGATAGTCAATGTGGTGGAAGTTGCCAATGTGGACATGCTTATGGAGAGTATTGTGGAAATGTTCCTGTAGTGTCAGTAGAGCAGCGGATCGGAGGTGCAACCCCAAGCCCTACTCCTACCGTAACAGTTGCTCCAACTTCACAACCAGGGATCACCCCAACTACAACACCCGTAGTAACGCCTACATTAACGCCAATACCTACCGCTATTCCAACAGCAACCCCTACTCCAGCTATTACTTCATATATTACGCCCGTGCCGCAACAAAGGACATATATACCAAAGGGCATAATATTTATAATCAATAATCAAGGTTTGTTGCTCGACGATATTCAACTAACCCTTACGTCTCAAGAAACTAATACAATAGTACAAGCAGTCAATTACACCAATAATCCATACGGCACCCCGATACATTTTATATTATTACCAGTGCCACAGGGGGAATACAAACTCGTCGTCACTGCAAAATCTCACGATGGTGTCATGTATCGTCAGTCAGGGACGTGTAATAACTCTTCAAAAAGAGATACGTGTATTATAACGAGTGGCGATCCTGCAATAGTAGAAATCAAAGTAAATAAGTTGGTAAATATTAGACAGATTAATGAGGATATAAAGAATACTTTAGATAAGCAAAGACAATCAATTTTAACAGTAAAAAAATTTGACGCTGTAATAGAACAAAAGATAAATAAGTGGTTTCTGAACTTGATTGAGCGTATACTTGGGAAATGATATCTTTAACTTCTCTACGAAATCAAATAAACACGGTTGTAGTAATAGGTATGCATCAACCTATCATTCAGTCCATTCTCGACTTTGATTATTATGCAGGAAAAAAAGAACCAAGTATTACCTTTATAGTCACAGGAAATAATGGGTACGAGAAATTTTTTTGGGGTAATACTGAACGTCTTATTGAAACGACCAAGTATATTTCGAAAGCTACTCATGGATGGTTCTTGAATGTATTATCGGGAAGAAGGGCTCTTTCTATTGGATCAAAGCTTATGCAGATACCGAGTGTTTATGGTGGGGTTTTTTTTGCAGAGAACGTCCCAGAACAGCATGCCTTAACATTATTTCGAGATGCCCAAAAATATGAAAAGTTATGTATCGGTCCCTCGAGTGTTGGGCTTCTTGTTCCTGGGTATCTGAAACTTGGACCAATAGGCGGAATAACTCCAGAGCAAGTTGAGCCAATTGCAAAGAATAGTAACGGGGAAATTGCCATACTCTGTGGTTCAGGTGGTATGACGAATGAACTCATTCATCTTGTTTCAAAACAGAAATTTGGTATTTCGTTTGCACTCTCTTTCGGTGGTGATAGATTTCCACTTACGACACCGCAGCAAGCGTTTTTATTAGCGCAAAATGATCCTCAAACTCGCGCAATCGTTTACTACGGAGAGCTCGGAGGAGAAGATGAATATGAAATAGCTGCATTAAAGAAACGGGGAGAGTTAACGAAACCGGTCATTATGCACATCTCTGGTACTGTCGCACACCTATTTCCACAAAATCCGCAATTTGGCCACGCAAAAGCGAAGGCTTCTGTACAACGAGAAACAGCCGTATCAAAGCGTAGTGCGTTAAAAGAAGTGGGTTTTATGGTTACTGAAAGATTTAGCGATGTGAGTGAATACTTGAGCAAGCTATAAGTAACCTGTTAACTTTGGTATACTTACGTCATGGCAGATACAATTTCAAATTTACGGACACACTCTCTATTCACCAGCACTATTTCTTCCCAAAAAAACGGAGAAACGATGCTTTTGGGTAAACCATTAGAAAAGTTTATTGCACAGCATAGTTTTACCTGGGTTGTTGGGTCATTATGGCTGGGTAAAGAAATAACTTCTAAAAAAACAGAGGAAGTTATGGATATTATCGTACGCTTGGGTGTGGATCATGGACCGTATGTGTCTGGCGCTATAAACACCATTATTGCAGCCCGGGCTGGTAAAGACCTAGTTTCTGCACTCTGTTCAGGACTTTTAACCATAGGTCCACGTTTTGGCGGGGCAACCAATGCTGCTGCCGAGGTATGGTTTAATAGTGTACAAGAGAGTAAAAACCCTGTAGCGGTTGTTGAAGAGCATGCAAAGGCAAAGAAATATATCCCTGGAATAGGCCATAAACAATACCGTATAGACATACCAGATCCTCGCGTGAGAGATCTTACGAAGCTGTACGAATCGGGTGTATACCTTGACTATGCACGAAAGATAGAAGCTATTACGACAAAAAAAAAGCCGAATTTGATCCTCAATATAGATGGGGCAATTGCTGCAATAATGCTAGATATTCTTGAAAAAGAAGAAAAATTGACGAACGAACAAATAGCAGCATTACTCAATGCACAGTTTATGGATGGATTATTTATTTTGTCACGTACAGTTGGATTTATAGCGCACTACTTTGATCAGCGACGTTTGAATGAGGGTTTATTTCGTATGCCAGTTGAACACATCTTCACTCCAGAGATATGAAAGTAATTATTGGCCTGGGAAATCCTGGAAAGCAGTATGCAAAAACCCGACATAATGCGGGTTATCTTTTTATCGATGCGCTTATTAGTACCTCTGAAACGCCGGCACAAACAGAAAAAAAATCGTTTGCAATAATTGCCCATATTACAGTATTTGGTAAGAAAATCCTTGTTGCCAAACCAACAACATTTATGAATGAATCTGGGAAAAGTGTAAAGATGTTACTCAGTAAATATGGTATCAAAGATTTGGCTGATGTTTGTATTGTGCATGATGATCTCGATCTTGTATTGAGCAGCTATAAAATACAGAAGGGGAAAGGCCCCAAAATACACAATGGCGTATCAAGCGTCGAGAATGCAATAGGGAAAGGCTTCTGGCGGATACGGGTTGGGATAGACGGAAGGAGTAAAGATAGTCATATTTCGGGTGAAAGCTATGTTTTGCAAGAGTGGGATACTATCGAGAAAAAAACTTTTATCGATTGCATTGAAAGTATAAGTAAATCAGATCAGCTAAAAAGCTTTGTTTAGAGAGTCTATATAGGGCACAATTTTTTTGCGAAAAACCTGACTTATATCAAACTGATTCTTAACTCTTCTAAACAAACTAATTTCTTTATCATTAGTGAGTATGGTAATCATGATATGCGATAGCTCAGTAGAAGTTGTCGTAGTATTATCAATAACATATATTTTATCGTCTGAAACTTCTTGGAAAACTTCAAGCTGGGAACATATAATAGGCGTTTTTGTAATAGCACTTTCTAAAATTGGTAAGCCAAAATTTTCATACTTGCTTGGATAGAGTGCAATATCGGATAGTTTGTAAATGTCAGAGATGACATGCATTACTTCATCGGGCGTCAAGGCTTTCAATTCATCGCTAATAAATAATACGTTGTTAGAGAGATCTAATTTCTTAATCCTTTCTTCAATTTCTTGTACATAGGTCGATGATGTGGCGACGTGAGGAAACTTTTTTGCTGAAATAATCATAATCGGGTGTGTAAGTTTTTTCTTTAGTTCAAAGAGTGCATCTAAGCATAACTCAATATTTTTGTGTGGCATGATTTTTGATGGAAAAAAAAGAACTGCATCTGATTCAAGGAGATTGTTATCGGCTATTATTTTTTGAGTTAATGGATGGAGCTGTAGAAAGGAATGTATATCTATTGCGTTCGGAATAACGGTCAACCTGTTTTCAGAGAAACCGAGAAGATTAGTGAAAGTATTTTTCAGAAACGACGATATGCATACGTAGTGTATTCCCTCAATAGGGGAATTCAACATATTTTCGAATTCTTTATTTGGATATGTCCTTTTCTTAGGGTTTGTTTCTCTGTCATTAAGGAGCACGTCATGAGTCCAGGCGACGATTTTTTTTTCAGGGTGTAGAGATTGAAATGTAATAAGTGCATGTGCAATAGCAGGGTTAAAAGTTAATGAAAATATATTATGCGCAAAGAGAATATCAAACGTGTCTTTATACTTTTCAAGCGATGCAAGAATACTTTTACTTAATGTATAAAATTCAGTTGGGTATGTATTGTCTGAGATAATTTTTTGTCGGAGAGCCGAATTTGATTTTGCCAGCGAAGCAAGTTCTGGAATAAAGTTTAGATGAACGTTTTTATTATTAGATTCACCTTCTGAAACAAACACAGTAACAGAATATCCATGGTTTGCAAAATAGTTTGCATGGGTTAAAATCAAATTTTCAACACCGCCAATTACCGGCGGGTAGGTATAGTGAATAATGCCTATCTTAGGTTTTGGTGCTGACACGACTTTCTTTGATTAATTTTTCGTAGAGCGAGATATAATTTGCTGCCATTGTTTTATATGAAAATTTCTTAACAACTGATGCTCGACAATTTTGACGCATCTGCTCATATTCTTTCTCAGGAAGTGACTCGATTTTTTTTATTGCATCAATAATTCCAAGTTCACCTCTTTCTGGATCAACAAGAAAACCGTTCTCGCCGTCAGTAATTAATTCTGACATCGCACCTCGTCTAAATGTGATGACTGGTGTACCACAACTTAATGCCTCTACTATAACAAGTCCAAAAGGCTCTTCCCACTGTATTGGGAAAATAAAGGCCTTGGCAGTTTGGTATAGCTCTAATTTTCTATCAAATCCTAACGCTGCTTCATATTGCATACGATTATTTAAAAGTGGCTTAATCGAAGAATCAAAGAAGGTTTGATACTTAGCTCTATCAATATCTCCACTCAATATGAGTTTAATTCCAAGTTTGCTTGCTGCCTGTATTGCAACGTGTGGTCCTTTGAGTGGGTCTATGCGACTAAGCCATAGATAATTGGGATAAGCCTTTTTATTTGAAGGATAGTATTTATCAATATCTATTCCATTGTAAACGACGTGTACATTTTTTTTAAAAAGACTCTTTCTGAGTGCGTTTTTTGACACGAAGCAAAAGTTTTCATTTTTTCCAATACCTATTGTATTATATAAATCGCAAAATTCCTGCAGTTCAAAAAAATCTCTATGTATTGTATGCAGTATTGGCAATGGAATTTCGCTTGAAAAATAAGACAACATGAAAGTTTTGAGAAAATTTACATGAAGAATATCGTATCTGTTAGTTTTTGTGTCGATTAGGATTTTCTTGATTTCAAGTAAGGTATAAGGATAAATAAATTCGACATTAGACGATACGATAGTTGCCGATTTGGGATCGCAAATGAATATATGATTTTGAGCGTAAGTCTTACTGCCCTTACCACAATATAAAGTAACATTATGCCCAAGTTCAACCAAACCCTTGATGAGCAGATATGTAAATGCCTCCGTACCTCCAAAAGGACTTTCTACAATGGGTTTTGAAATAACGCCAGCTATTGCTATATTCATAGGTTGATTATATCAGATTACTTGTTTCGCTTTGATGCACAATATCATTTATTGCAATTGTTATTTTAATCCTTTCACCGTTTTTGCAATATGTTTTGAAGCACTTTGTATACAATTTTTAACATTTTCTTTATCTGAAAATACTTCTAAAAACTTGAAGTCGTACAAAGGTTTCTTGAGCTTTTCACTCTTAAGTAATGGATTCATTTGTACTATAAAATCATAATATGAGGCTATACCTTGTAAGATTCGGAAGTAACCAAAAGTTCCAGATGCTTTAAAATTAGCCTCAATAGTATCGCTAAAGTTTTTCCAGTCATGCTGAAACATATCGTATTTGCATCCAAGTAAAAATAAGTCTTTAGCTATACCCCATTCAGGGTGATCAATACCACGAATAATACCTCCTTCAACTTCATATACGTGATGAACTCGAATTTTTTCATCATATATTAAAGGGAATCCAGCTCTCCAATAACGGACTGATAAATCAGAACCTTCTCCTCTCATATTAAAAAACGTTTCATCATACCCCCCGACCGAATGGAAAATCTTTGTATAGGTTATAATAAAGCGGGAATATATTGCTTCTACATAGTGTGCATTCTTATATGTCAACATCCTATCTTCTGGTCTGGGTCTATCGAGAGTATCTGCTTTTGGTCCTCCACGCCATATAATTTGTCCTGTTGCGGCAGCTCCGCTTGGATTTTTCATAAGAGCATATATGGCATTTTTGACAGTATCTTTTTCTACTTCCATATCTGAGTCGCAGAAAATAAGAACCGGACTACTTGCTATTTGAGCGCCTGCATTTTTGTTCGATGCTATTCCAGGTTTTTTTGGTCTTGTATATCGTATTGATTTTCCAAACAAGTTAGTAATTGCACTACTTATCTTTGTATTTGGAGAAGAGTCTGAAACAATAATTTCAAGTTGAAAATCTTTACCGATTCCTTGTGATTTCTGCAATAGTTTTATCGTGCGTATGGTCTGATCGACTCTATTGTATGAGGGAATAATGATAGAAATGTGTTTGAATAATGATGCCATTTCTATAGCATACCATATAAAAATTTATATACTTTTTTTGTATATATTGAAGAATTTGGTTGTGACTTTTTCCCAGTTGAATTTTTTGATAACGGTGCTATAGGCATTTTCTCCCATTTTTTCACGTTTAGCATCATTCTCAATGAGAGAATTTACCTGTTTTGCTATAACAGAAGCATTTTTTGCAGGGACTAAGAAGCCGTTAAATCCGTCCCGAACTATAGAGGTTACACCACCTTTTCGAGTAACGATAACAGGGGTTTTATGCACCATAGCCTCTAGTATTACAAGACCTAAGGGTTCGTCCCATACCGAAGGTGCAACGTATACGTCTGAGCGCAAATAGAAATCATCAATTTTACCGAGCCGTTGAGAGAAGTAACCGAGCATATGTACGTTAGTAAGTTTGTATTTTAGAATCAAACTTTCCAAGTAGGGGCGTTCTGGTCCGTCACCTAATATTACTATTTCTGCTTTTATTTTTTGAGCCGCTTTAATAAGATAGTCAACCCCTTTGTGTCGTATAAGCCTTCCTGTAAATAGCACCATTTTTTCATACTTGAAGTTGTATTTTTTATCTATCCACGACACGTCACGAGTAAAATCTATTTGATTTCCGATACCAGACGGGACTGTTCTTAGTTTATCCGAAAGTTCTTTTCCGAAGATCCGGAGGTACCATTCTCGGGTGAACGTGCTATTTGCTGTTATATATTTTGCTATTTTGGATGATTCCTTGACAGATGAAAACCAACGTTTATCTTCTTCCAAGTAATATAAATCACTTCCATGTGTTGTTATAACATAGGGGATTTTGTATATATTTTGGATAATACGTGCAACTGCGGGTAGCCACGCTGTATGAAAAACGTGAATTACATCTGGTTTGAATTTTTTTACCGCTTTCGCTGTTTGAGTAAGATAGTACTGATAGACCTCGAGGTGTTCAAGATTGCTCCATTTTGAAAATTTTTTAGCATTGGGGAGTTCTGGATTACCGACAAAAACGCCGTAGTGAGGGGGTTTCAACGCACGTATTTTAATATGAGGGAGTTTTCGTGTTTCAGGAGCAAGTATATATCCTTCATAGTCATCGGGGTACATCTCTTTCATACGAAGTGTCAGTCGACGAAGCCACGCTCCTGAACCATTACCCCAGAGAGGGAATAAATAGAGATAGAGTACGCGCATAGTCATATTATAACATGGGTATGTGAGATGTATGTATAGAAAAGTATATTAAAGTTTTAAGTGAACAAGCAAAGATTTGAGTTCTGTAAATATATAGCTTTTTGCTTGCGTATAGCGGGCATTGCCTGCTCTTCCTTTCCAAGTCCGCACAAAGGATAGTAGCCATACTAAAAAGTACATATAGGTGAGAGGAAAAATTTTAAGAAACTCACTTTTTTCACTACCAGACAAGGTGCTAACAAATTCATCATAAAGTTTTTTTTGAAATTGCGGATTATCCCAAGAGAAAATATAAGCGAAGCAAAAATCGGCAGCAATATTATTCTTTGAGACGTGTCCAAAATCTATGAAATAAAGCCTCTTTTCACTTATTGAAACGATTTGATTTGCAGGATGGAGATCGTTATGTGTTGGATAGAGCTTAACCCTGTCAAATGTGCCGTTTTTTTTGGAAAAATAATCTCTCGCTTTAAACAATAATGAGGATGAAGCCAATTCGGGATATGTTAAGATTATTTTATAAAAATGATCAAATCGTCTTGCGTAATATACACTGTTCCATCTAGGGATAGATGATCCATTGATTGGAATTGATCTAATTTTTTCTAGGTAATCAATAAATTGTGTGCGAATATAACCGTGATAGTATTGTTTACTAAAGGAATACTGTACCGAAAATTTTCCTGCTATTCTTCCCTGTACTATTTTATAAAAATACCAAGCTGGTTTATTGATCAAATTTTGTTCAACAATGTGAGGAGTAAAATCATATTTTTGATTATTAAGTGTTTGTGCTGTTACTATTTCATTTGAAAGATCCTTGTTTTTTTTGCGAAATAATGCAAATTTCATAATGAATATATCGTCGTTTTTATCTCTGCCTATGAAGTTTAAAAATGAGCCTGACCAAAAGTCTGCCTCAAGATTTTTTGCCATATCGATATCAGTGAGATCATATTTTTCAAATATCCTTTTTTTTATTCTATTTATTTTTGTTAGCGAATAATGTGGCCTTACATCTTTTTTTTCTTGTAATCGACCATCAAAGATACGTTGCTTGATATAACCAACATTTCGTTCTTTATAAAACCCAGCTGAAAAAAATTTGGTTTTTAGATATTCGTCATTCTCTGTTTTCGTCTTGCGCAGGAAAATTCGCGTTCGCAGTAGTATATGTTTTTCATAAACAAAAATATCCCATGCTAAATTTGCAGGGAGCTTTGATTCTATGACAGAATATTGAATGTCATATTCAGGTCCGAATATTTTTTCTGCGACGTATTTGGTTCGATCTTTTTGGAAATCAGATACGATAATAATGAAAGAATGAATATCATTTTTTATGAAGTGCTCTGTTTTAAGAAAATACAAAGCACTAATCATATCTTGAGATTGATTTTCAGTGATAACCTTTTTTTCAACGACACCCAAACGAATTAAATATGCCTTCATAGCTTCAGATTCTGTGAAACGGGGTGGGGTTTCTATAGTTGAAGCATATTTACCTGATACATAAATTTGCTTTACTATATGAGCACTGTATAGACGATACGCAGCATCAAGACGGGCTTTCACAAAAGAGGGCAATATTCCTTTGGGCGTAATGCCTCCGGATAACACTACTACTGCTTGAGATTTCATGTACGCATTGTATATCTTTTATCGATAGATTTTTCCTTCAATTTGTACCTGAGTGATTGCCATATTACCTTCCATTCTCTTTGAGGAAATAATTTTGATATGTTTGCCATTTGGTAATGTGCTGAAAACTCCTGGCCAAGGGTTCAGGGCGCGAATTTTATCGTGGAGCGCATATGCCTTTTGCATGGTGCAGAAGGGTGCATAGTTACTATGTGGAGCTAGCAGATGAGTTAGATTATAACGGTCAAATAACGTCTGCAGATATGGTGAAAGTTCTTCAAATGGCAAATAACCATCTTTTTTTTCAAAACGGTGCGTATAGGTTGCTTTGTTGTGTTCCTGCTGATGCATATGCATGGTCGAAGATACAGGATTTGACATAAGTAGCGTGATTAATTTACCCGCTTCTTTCGCAAGTTTTGTTATAAGCGTTGTGTTCGTGTCATTCAAACCAATACTTACGGTATGACATGCGGGAGTAGTATCAGGTAAGTTTAAGAGCGGTCCATGGTCTATAAGCTCATCAATCGATATAATACTTACGCCCGTTATTTTTTCTCCATTAATGAGTGCAGATTGAATAGGTGTTGGTCCCCGGTAGTGTGGAAGTAGGGAAGGGTGGATATTCCATATACCATAGCGGCATACTTCTACAATAGTCTTTGGTAGTATCATTCCGAAATCAACAACTATCACTACTTGGTTCTTTCCTGTAAGGAGTCTCCTTCTAAAGGAGTCTCCTTCGTCGATTTCCTGAATGGGTATTTTGAGCTGCTGTGACAGTGTTTTTATTGGGGTTGGAATACGGGTTGTCATACCGCGCCCACCAAAAGTGTCGGATGATGTAATAACGAGATTCGGCTTTATTTCTACATACTCAAGGAACTGTGCACCAAAAGAGCCAGAACTGAGTAGTGTGTATGACATTTCACATGAATTATAGCAAAGTGTTTGTGCAACATTGTATACTTATTGCATGGATAGCATTAAAGACATACTAAAGCGCTTCGATCCCACATCGGGGAAATATGTGAGTCGCGAATTTCAAGCCTATGGGTTGTATCTATCTCAGAAGCTTGAAGACGAGAAGCATAAGACGCTCTATATAAAACTTGCAAAAAAGGAGGCTCGGTATATATTAGACCAGGCGCTTGCATTTGTTATGGATGCGCGCGCGAAAAATAAAGGAGCGCTATTTATGTGGAAATTAAAAGAGTTAAAGACGCAAAAAAAATAACGAGCGTATATATTTATGCTATTTGATACACATTGTCACCTCAATTTTAAAGCATTTGACACTTCACTATTAACAGTTATTGATAGTGCGAAAAAGGCAGGTGTACAAAATATAGTTATACCAGGAACAGATGTGGAAACTTCCCAAAAGGCAGTTACTATTGTTAAAACAACGAGTGGGCTATATGCGGCCGTTGGCATTCATCCTCACCACGTTTACGAATTAAAAAGTAAAAGCCCCGCTTTCGCTATAGCTTCAGCGGGCCAGGCAAAGCTTAGAATAGAAGAAGAATTGGAAAAGTTAGAAACGTTACTTGTGGAAAAGAAAACCGTTGCGGTAGGTGAGGTGGGCGTAGATAGGTATGAATATACCTCTACAAAATACCAGAATTACGCGGTCGATGAAGAATTTGTCGCTATGCAAAAAAGCTTACTTACTAACCAAATACAATTGGCAATCAAGCATGGAAAATCACTTATACTACATAATCGTAAAGCGGTTGATGATTTGCTCAATATTCTGACTAAGAGTTGGGATCAAAAATTACGTGGAAGAACAGTATTTCATTGTTGTGAAGCAGACGAACGTTTGCTTACGGTTGCTTTGGATAAAGGAATATATATAGGAGTGGATGGAGACATTACGTGGTCTAAGAAGAAGCAGCGATTCATCGCTACGGTGCCGTTAGAAAGGCTGGCATTAGAAACAGACTCACCATATTTAACACCAGAAGAAGCTCGGGTGAAACAGGTATTTCCAAATGAGCCAAAAAATATCACGTACGTACGTGATGTGGTTGCTCGCATTCATAACGTTGACGCGTCTGAAGTAGAAAAATATACGACTGAAAATGCAATGAAGCTTTTTAACCTCACATAAGTGTAATTATGCAGATATATGTAATTTACTCGTGATCAAACCCTTCTGCCACATATTAAGTACATTTGGATGTGGCAGAAGAAGAGTAGTGATCTCTCGTAAATTACATATATCTGTGCACTTATACTAACTCTCGGCAGCCTTTCTCAGTAAGTACTACCGTATTCTCATATCGGACACCAAATTTCCCAGGTATATATACTCCGGGTTCTATAGAAAAAACCATGCCATTCTGAAGTACTTCATTTGAATGGGGCGAAAGGTGGGGAAGTTCGTGAATATCTATGCCCACACCATGTCCCAATGAATGGATAAAATAGGTGTGCAAATTGTATTTTTTTAATACATCAAATGCTATCGAAAACGCATCTTTTGATATCATTCCAACCTTAATCTGAGAAAGTGAAGCGATGTATGCCTCTTGAACCGCGTCGACTGCTCGTTGTCTATCGGTATTTCGTGTATTTTTATACTCAGTACGTGTAATATCTGCGCAGTAATGGTCAAAACGTGCGCCACAATCGACAATTGATATGTCTGAAAGTTTACTGGTGTTGGGGGTGTGGTGTGGGGTTGCAGAGTGAATACCAGAAGCAACGATTGGCGTAAAAGCAACTCTTTCCAGTGTTTTTTTTTCGAGCATTTGTTGTAGCGCAAACGCAGCGCTTCGTTCTGTTTTGTACATCGGCAGTTTGTCGAGAAATGTGTGTAGTACAGCTCTAGTTGCTTTGTCAGCCCTTTTTAACGCAGAAAGTTCGAACATATCTTTTATTGTTCTCAGACTTTCGACGAGTCCACCGATAGGTTGTAAGTCTATACTGTTCGCATGTTTTTTTAAGTAGAGATATTCGTTGTGACGCATACTGTTTTCAAAATATACTTTTGTGGGCGTCAATAATTTTGCCAATAACGTTTTATAGTAATTTCCTTTTTCGGCTTGTAGCACATTACAAATAGCAGTGGGGGAATCGTATGTGTTTAGCGGGCTCATTGCTAAATATGCTTTCTTTTGAGTGACCAATAGTAGTGCTTCCCGTTCTGTCTCTGAGGTTATTGTGTATCCGGTGAGATAAAAAATATTAGATGATCTTTCAATAATGATTGACCCTATTTTTTTCTTTTCTAAAATTTCCTGAAGAGCTATTATTCTCTTATCATGAGCAGAGGGTATATTATGTACGTTTTTCATCGAGTAACCTGATAGCTTTGGACTTTTTCAAGTAATTCTTTTGCGTTTTTATCTGTTTCAAAATGGTGCCGTACTGGAGCGAGTAACTTGTCTAAATATAAAATGACTGCCTGTTTTAGGTCTGAAGGGTGAAGCTCTTTATTTCTAAATGTCTGTTCCAGCTCGTTGTGTGTTGAAAACCGTCGTGTTCCGCCGAATTTTTCTGGTCGTTCTATTACTATTTCATCAAAAGATTCAAAGAGTATATATTTACAGTATTCGAGAATTGGGTTATTTTCAACAATTCCTTCAGGACAGTATGCTTTCGTTATTTTTCGACTAACGTCTTCTGTTGTATCGGTCATAAAGATTGCAGTATCTGGTTTTGATTTAGACATTTTTAGTTCGATTGTTTGATCGATTTTATTCTGTTTCGTTGAAACGGGCTTACCTAAGCCCATGAGCATATGGTGGCTGACGACCACCGGTTTCCAGTACCCAAGTTGTGGGCCTACTTCGCGGGCGAGCATATTCACTTTACGCTGGTCCATGCCTAGTTGCGTAATTTTTGCACCGAGCATAAATATATCTGCTACCTGCATACACGAGTATATGATGTGTGCACCGGTGAGGTTATCGAGCGATTCATCTCGTCCCATCATTTCTGCCGTTCGTACAAATCGCCTGAGTGCATTTGATTTGCCTACTTGGAGCACCAGTTTCCAGTACTCGGGATTCTTAGCCATATCTGAGGCCCAGTGAAACTCGACCATGTCCATATTCATTCCACAGGCCTTCCAAACTTCAATGAAGTACTTTCCAACAATTTTTATTTTTTCTAAATCGCCTCCCATTTTGTTATTTGCCATAGCGTGCCAGTCGGCGACCCACATCTTGAACTTTATGCCTGATCGGGTCATTTTATTTACATTTACGGCTTTGAGTATTCCTTGTGCAATATGGATCTGTCCAGAGGGCTCAAAACCATCGTAGGCAACAAGTTCTTCTCCAGATTCTAAGAGCTTTTTAAGCTCATCTGGTTGAATTATTTCCTCACCAACAGTATCGATGAGGTTTATTCGTTCCTGTACGGTAAGTGAAGATTTCATATTTTTTATTCTACCACAATACTGCCAAATTGACTCTGTTTTGTATCGCAATAATCAAAACGTAATGGGTATGAACCAGTATTTTTTATTGTTATTGCGAGATTCACATTGTCCTGTAGGGTAAATTTTGAAGTGGAGATGAATAGGCAAAAATGGGCAGGGACATTTTTCACAGCGAGTATAAATTTATTACCCTTACGTATAGTGATACTTTGATTGTTATCCGAGAGAAAATTTATTATGTGCGTTGGCGTATCATTTGTCGTAACTATTTGGGGATTGTCATTATTGAATGCGGAATCTAGTGCGGACTGTGTTTTTGTTTCTACGAATGTGGTAACAGCATTTGTTGTATCTTGTACAACTTTCTGTAACGAATTCTTTGTCTCTGTCTTGATGCTATTAGATTCATTTTGTATACTATTTGATGCTTTTTGTTTAATGTTTTTTGTAAATACACCCAAAACACTAGCAGGAGCTGCAAGTCTATTTTGTTGGAAATATCCAAGGAATAGTTGCTTGATACGAGGCTGTGTAAATATTACCGCTATAACGACTGCAAGTGCAAGTATAATCAAAGGTAATTTTTTCATATGAAATTAAGTATACCGTAGTTATCTTTGGTTAAACAAGATATTAAAAAAACTATATTCATGAGAAAATGAATGAGTGGAAGAAGCTATTTATAAGACATTACACTATTTTGCTCTGTTTGATTACCCTCCGACTTTGGAGGAATCATGGATGTTCCTAAGTAAGAAAATATCGAAAAAAAGTGCAAAACAGCTCTTTTCAAAGCTTATAACGGGCAAAAGGCTAATAACGGACGTGTACGGTACTCGTGTGACGTTGCCAGGGTATTCGTCTTTTTTTTCCATACATAACCGAAGAAGTAAGATTTCAGAGCTGAAAAAGAAAAAAGCAGAATTATTTATTCATTTGCTATCGTATTTTCCGTGGATACACCTCGCTGGCTATTCTGGTTCTGTGTCTATGGATAATGCAGTAGAGAGTGATGATATAGATGTATTTATTATCACTAAATCGCACAGAATGTGGACAGCACGTTTTTTTGCTGTTATTACAGCCTGGATATTGGGAATGAAGCGTCCTCGCAGCGTGAAGCGCTCAGCCGATACGATATGTTTGAACCTTTTTTTTGATGAAAGCGATATGCGTATTCCGGTTGTCAAACAGACTGCCTATGTGGCGCATGAAGTGTTACAGATGAAAGTGATTTTTCAAAAAAGTAGAACGTACGTACGTTTTATTGCGTCAAATAAATGGGTATTTTCTTACTATCCGAATGCAGCAGCCACTTTTATGGAACAAACGAGCATGAAAGATATCGATATAAAGAATGTGTCGACAGGGCATAGTTTTATAGCAATGGGACGAATAGGGGAGTGGCTGTTACAAAGAGTTCAATTGGCAATCATGAAAAAACCTCGGACAAAAGAACGTGTCGAAAAATCACAGCTGTGGTTTTTTCCAGACGATTTTGAAGATAAGGTAAGAAAGATATAGTAGTAAAAAATTGTTATTGCGAGGAAGGAATGATTGAAGAAATCTATATTTTCAGCTTTTTCAACAGCTTTTTCACTTCTGTATCATTTATTCTATGATATCTGCCTCTATGTGAAAGTAAGCTTCCTGAAAACGTTTTTGGTATATGCATAAGTTCGTGGATGAGTGTTTTTATTTGATCTTCATCTGATTGCCGATCAAAGCGTTCAGATATGACCTCTATTATATAGCTCGGTTTTATACCAACCACTTCGTTAAAGAGCTTTGGCATACCCCATATGCGAGCAATTGCGCGTGTTTTGCTACCGGTGCTTCGGATGCAATATATCTGATCAACGGAAATATAATCCATAGCGAGTTTTTGTACCAGGTATACGATGGTTTTTTTGATTTCTGGAGCACGTGTATACTGCATACCGAAGTGTAGCATATATTAGTGTAGCTGTTAATTATGCAGCAACAGTATGTATATATATTACATATATAGTACATATATAGATACACTTATTATATATAAAATTACAGTTATAGGGTATGCACTATTGGCGATATATACTATCGTGACGACCTAGATGTATTTGAATAAGTAACTATTGACAAATTCCTGAAAGTATATACATTTAATATATACATTATAAGTTAAACTCGAAAACCATGAAGAACATGAGCAAAAAAAGAGTTCTCATAAGTATATTGCTTTTGCTTGGTCTCGTTGGAGGAGTAGCCGCAGGAACATATGCGTACTTCACAGCGACTCGTACGACGTCGGCAAACCGATTTGCCGCAGGTACGATAGACCTAAACGTCCTCAGCAATGGGGCAGCAGCAGAATCTTTTGTACTTGAGGTCCTAGGAGAAAATGGCAACATCGGTGGGAGCAAAGTGTGGACGGTGAAGAACGTCGGTACACTTCCTGCTCGCCTACTCGTTCGTCTAAAGAACGTAGTAAACGACGAGAATGGTTGTAACGATCCTGAAACGGAAGCAGAACCGAACTGTGCTTCAGATAACTTGGGCGAGCTTGGAGCAGTAGTGAACGCAAATGTTTCGCTTGATGGAACAGATGTGGTATCAACGACGCTTGCAACTGCGCAACAGGGTAAGGTGGGTACAGATTGGAACGCGCTGACACCTATCATCATGCAACCAGGAGAAGAAAGAACTGTGGGCATGAATTGGGCGACCGATGAGGCAGCCTACGGTAATGAGGTACAGAGTGATAGCGTAGGGTTTGATATCGAGTTTCGACTAATCCAGCAAATAAGCGGACCAACACCGACGAACTAATCGGATAGAGTACGCGCTGGAAATAGTAGGAGCCTGCCCGCTTTGGCGAGCGGGCTCCTAACAATAAACAAACATGAAATTATTATCACGTGCATTTTCAATACTATCGTGGATTTTTATAGCAGTATTCGCCTTGCTATTGGGTATTACGTATCTCTCAAATCAAAATGTGGGGTTATTTAATATGCATTCATTTCTTGTACTTTCTGGTTCAATGGAACCGACCATTATGACTGGGGATATTATAATAATTAGTTCACAACCAACCTATACACAGCGCGATGTGGTAACGTTCAAGAATGTTGATGAAAGAATCGTAACGCACAGACTGATCAAAAAAGTCGAAGAGGGAAAAACAGTGCGCTTTGAGACAAAAGGAGATGCAAATAGATCTGAAGATGAGGATCTTATCCAGCCAGACCAAATATTGGGTAAGGTTGTATTAGTTATTCCCAAGTTGGGATATCTTGTAGCATTCAGTAAAACGGTACCCGGATTCATAGTGTTTATCGCCATCCCTGCATTCTTGCTCTTGGTTGGAGAAATACTCGACCGTTTGCATGGGTAATGTGCATACCAAAGTTGCTCTTGTCCTTATTTTAGTGATGGGTATATTTCTTATGCGTACACAAAGAACATCTGCAGACATATTTGATGAAGAAACAATAAGCGGCAACAAATTTGCGGCAACAACACTTGAGATATCTACGCGAAATAGTGCAACTTTTGATAAAGAAACTTCCTTTTTTCAGCTGAGCGGTATGAAAAATGGAGGTTTTGCTGTCCGAGGCTTGCGTATAAAGAAAGATGGAAAAATGAATTTTCACTATCATTTGAGCTCGCACACAAATAGTGAATCAGGGAACCTTTGTCACGTCCTAACAGTATCTTTATATGACAAAACATTTCATCAAATATACAGTGGGGGATTGACGAGTTTTCAAATGGATAGAGACATAGATTCGTCTGGTTTAGACGAATGGATAGTATTATTGGCACTCAATACTGACTTGACCGGTAGCTCGCACCTGTGTAATTTTGATATAGTTATTAAGACCTATCGTGTATCTGCTGACGAGAAAGGAGGCTTTTATGACAAAAAAATACTTCAAAACACCATTACTGCAAACTAACAGTATGCCGAAGCTACTGTCGTTTATAGATAGTCCTTACTACTATTTCGTGGTTCTATTGTTTATTGTATTTTGTTTTAGTCTTTTTATTTTCTCACGTGAACTACCGGGGGGGTTGCGAATTATGACAGCAAAATCTGACTCTATGATTCCGGCAATTACGAAAGGTGATCTCATGGTTGTTAAGGATGAATACAATTGGTATGAAAAAGGTGATATTGTAACGTTTTATGCACAGAAGCCAGATGGCACAGAGGAAATAGTAACACACCGGATTTATTCGGTTTCAGGAAACGTATACATAACGAAAGGCGACCACAATGAAGCGATTGATGAGCAAAAGCTCAGGCCACGACTTATCATCGGGAAAGTAATTACTGTTATACGAAGCGTGGGACATATTGTAGTTTTTTTAAAAAGTCCTATGGGTCAACTTCTCAGTATCGTTTTCCCAGGGCTATTTTTTTCCAGTATTGAGGTATTGCGAATAATTGCATACTTCAGACAACGTACGAAAGATTATACAATTGAAATCACCGATTATGACTAAAAAAATAACAGATTCTGCTCTCACGTTTGAAGAGTATAAGAAGCTTGTTTCTGCAAATCTTACTGTGTTAAGTCATTATCCGAATAATTGTGCTTTTTTTGATTACACACGTACCGATTTGGCACGAAAAGCATACAAACTGTACAAAAAGAGAAAACTTGTTCCTAAACTTCTTACGAAAGGATATTTGAGTTGTGCCATATTACCCACAGACATTTCAGATATGTCGATAGAACAGTTCAAGGCACTCCGTGGATTATATGGGGACGCTCTCACAAGACTTAGATTGATAGATGATAATTTTTTTAAACACTTGAAAAATGCCACATTAGAGAACGTCCTGAATACAGGAGGTGCCTGTGCGATTGAAAGCACAGATACAAAGATACTCAATACCTTTAGAAATAAGAAAAGGCCTGACCTTATCATTCCCTATATAAAAGAAATAGCTAAGGCAACCCCTACATGGTCTCAGATCACCGGGGCACTCGTTGCAATGAGAGGAGTAAATGTGATGTATGACGAAACGTATCCTTGGTATTTGAGATTTGAACAATATGGCATCACTGGAGCAGAAAAACTTGTAAAGCAAATATATGATGGAATATATTCTGCGGTTGTACGTTATGCAAAGCTGCAGAATCCAGAAAGCACTGTTATTCGTATCCCTTTTACTGATTTGAACTTAGAGAATGATGGCAGTTTGAGGGAATTGTATGAGCTTTATAAGGAAAATATACGTTCAATAGGGTTAGACAAAAAAAATAAGAGCGTCTTTATCTATAATTCCGATTTGAATAAGAAAATGTGGGTAGAGTATACCTATAGAGGTCCACGTATTTTAGAAAAGCTTAAAGGCGTTCTGCAAAAAAAATATCCCAAGGTATTTGATACATACAACATTAACAAGGCTGCGCTACATATTCGCTCAAAACAAATTGACCATTTAACAATAGAGCGACAAGATTCATGGCTGTGTGACATAGTCTTGAATGGTAGTAGTACAAATAATCAGATGAAGAACCGCAAGATTACACATTTATTAAAAATGTACAACAAGGTACACGGACTTGGACTTCTGATGTGGTTCAAGGATAACTACAGCACTGTACCAGTAGGGTTTGCTGGGATGCTCGATTTTGTATACGAGGGAAGTATGGTGCACGAGTACCCAAGGAAAACTCTGTTAGAAGATGTCCTTCAAGGCAAAGCACCCCTGCAATCGCTTACCGACTCTGTGTTTCGACCAAATGCAGCCAATATAAAAAAAGTTATCCTTTTCCTAAAAAAATACACATATACACCAAAGTTAACAGTGTCTAAAGATACGCTTAGTAATATTGATAGACTTATCAGCCAAGAAAAGAAACTGCTTAATAAGATCAATAACCTCAATCTATTACTTTTCGATTTTGAACTGTATAACAGGTTGTGGATGCGCTATAGAGAGCGAGTAAATGGAAAAAATCAATTAGTAAAACAGGTAACGATAAATACCTTTTACTATAAAAATATACATGGCTCTGAATTATTTCGTTCCCTCGTTCGTCGATATAAGTATGATCATTTATTAATTCCATCGGGAAAAAATAAAGACGACGAGTGGAGAAGAAAAGCAGAGTCATCACTTGGTTCATTTTTATCAAAAATAACAATCACTCATGAAAATCAGGCCAAAATAGAGTTTTCCATGATGTTCAATACTGACGACGACGTATTTGGAGATAAACTTTATGATCTTGTACGTAAAGAGTTTGTTATAGATAAAGACTATCTCAACAAACTGAAAGGTGAGTTAGCTGATGTGCGCAATAGTATAAATTCAATTGTAACAAAAATTGAGATT
Organism: Candidatus Roizmanbacteria bacterium; assembly: GCA_024654535.1. Lineage (GTDB taxonomy): Bacteria > Patescibacteriota > Microgenomatia > UBA1406 > UBA1406 > JANLHL01. The sequence continues at coordinate 58,909 of JANLHL010000042.1, forward strand.
TCTGTTCCTCAGCTGGAACTGCTCTCAAATAAAGAGCCGGTACATATCTTACCCTTAGCCGATAATTATTTTGTTTCTTTTATGCAGCAGTTTTTGTTTGTCCCCAGTATTCGAACTGCCTATATTGAACTTACCGTTATTGAGCAAGAGAAGGGAAGTATAAAAGAAAAAGAAGAGAAAATAACAAAAACATGTCAAAAAGTATTTCCAATAATCGAAAAACTACTGCTCTATGTTTTTAAAGGTGGAGTATATCCGCACCAAGAAAGATATTCCGTATAAGCACATATTGACATTGTGTAGAGCATTTGCTACCTTTATTCTATATGAAGGTTTTTTTCGATGCAACATATCAAGGTCACCAGTTTTTCGGTGATTTCTATGAGGAAATTTATAACGAAATTGCAAAGATAGGTCATACGCATCTTATTAATGATGCAATTCGCATGACCGAAGAAGTCTATAAAAAGGAACTTGGGAGTGACAGAAAAAAACAGAATGACTATTATTCATATAAGATTGAAAATCTAAAGAAAGCGGATATTTGTATATTCGACGTAAGCTATCATAGCCTCGGGATAGGGTATATGATTCAGCGTTCATTAGAGGAGGGAAAGCCAACGATCGCGCTCTTTCATAAGGATAATAATCCTATTTTCTTGGAGGGAATCGAAGATGAGCGTTTTTTTCTTATTCCTTATGACAAAAATAATCTGAAAGAAGTACTTAAAAAATCTATAAGAAAAGCGAGTGATCTGAGAGATAAACGGTTTAATTTTTTTATTACGCCAAAACTTTTACGGTATCTGGATAAAGTAAGTAAGACAGATGGAATTACTAAGTCTGTCTTTATACGTAACCTGATACTAGAGCATATGAGAAGAAATTCTGCCTGAGTTTTCACAAACATTTGACAAAAAATAATATTTTCCCCATAATGGTTTTATGGATCAAACAGACGATCAACAAGTCACAAATCAAAACCAGGGTACGCCAACCGTTCCTGCTGTACAACCTCTCGCTTCTGACCCTGTCGTGCCGTCACCTGTTCAGCCAGTAGCGCCTTTGATGCAGGATGTTGGTAGTCTAGATAAAATAGATTTGAGCTCACAACAAGATATTAATCCAGACGATCTTCGAAATAAACTCAACGAAACATTACAACCACCCGTAGCACCGACGACAGATCCTATGTCTCAAGTATCATCAAAAGAACCAGTAGCACAAGCACCTGTCGAACCAACTACAGTGCAGACTCCGGCACAAGAGTCATCGAGCCAGACAAGCGATGTAGTTTCCGAACAGCATACTGAGGAAAAACAACCCGAGCCTACAGGAGCATCTGTTATAGTGTATACCATTGATAATTGCCCATTCTGTAAGGCTGAGAAAGATTATTTGACTGCACATTCGATAGCTTTTGAAGAAAAAAGAGTTGATTCTAGTGAAGAAAATCTGAAAGAAATGTTGGCACTGAGCGATAATTTTGCTGGAGTTCCAGTTACGCACCTAAAAGGTGTAAGTAGTCAGCGCGTTGTAAAAGGCTTTACAGAGACGGAATTTACACAAGAATTAATAGACGTGGGATTTTTGAAACCAGAGGAAGCTCCCGAAGCTTCTGAAGTTCAGCCCATTTCGACCACTGAGGCACCTGTAGAGCAATCAGCTGTACAAGCTACTCAAGATCCTATTTCTCAACAACCAGTGACGGCTCCAACATCAACCCCAGAAGCACCTGAGCAGCAATCACAACCAGTAATGAATCAGGAAACGCCTGTCGTTGCTGATCAAACTCCAAGTATCCCAGATTTCCCACAGAAATAAGCTAGTCAGAAAATGCGCGTACACTTTCGATCTTTGATTCTTTGTTTTTGAAATTTATTTTTTATTGGATATTGAATATTTCTCTGTATACTGTTTATATGCGACGATTTTGTATTGCACTTATAGTTTTGATTATTGTTGTGCCGTCGGCTTTTGCGAATGGCAAACTTGGTGTCAACATTGCCGGTCGGTATACAGATTTTGAACAAGCACTTTCATTTGCGGGTGAAAACGGATGGATAGTAATTGCTTCAGAGCCAACAGAAAGACTGTCGAGTTTTATATTAGGTGCTCAAGAAAAAAAGATTCACGTTATTATACGCGGACATTATCCAGGTATTGCATTAACGACTCAATACGCACAACAGTGGGTGAATTTTTTCGCCACGCACAACTTTCCAAATAGAGTGTATTTTATACCAGCCAATGAACCAAATAATACACAAGAAAATACTGGATCTATCGACTCTGTAAAAACATACACACAATATTTACTCGATCAAGTATCTGCACAGGGTTTGCGAAAAACAAGTGTCTATATACTTGCTCCTGCGCTCGATATATATCAACTTGCCGATACCAATAGTGCAATATATACCCAAATGGGTGGCCCAACGTTTTTTAGTCAGTTTGATGGAATCCCTTTACATTTATATGTAGAAATGACACCTCAAGGAATCGTAGATGAGTCGGTACACCCTTATAAAATGGGAAATTGGAAGAAGATACTAGCGGATATGAAGCTAGAAAATATGCCGGTTTTTATTGATGAAACAGGAGTTCGTTGTTTTTCGTGCACCACTCCAGACGTTGGAGGTAAGGATAAAGTAAAATATCCGTATGGAGCATCGTACCAAAAGATATATGCTAATTTTCTCACGTACGTTAAGAATAAACAAGATTGGGGAAATGCTCAGGTGCGTACGTTTGATGTGCTTTCGTATGATCCGGTTGACTTTGGACGATCGAGTTGGCTGAGCGAGAATGGCATTCAAGATATGAATACTCTTGGCGAGAGCATAGGGAGTACAGAGGATGTTGTCTATGCGACAGAACATGGGACAAATACAGTTTTTAATTCACAAACAGGTAGTGGCATTACAACAGGTACACAGACAGAAAAAAATCTGTTTAGTTTAGCAACAGATACATTTTTAATGAATGCGGGTGGTGCAAAACCCGCCGCACTAGTAATGCAAGATACAGATACACACAAAGTTTTTTCTCAAAAAAAAGCGGTAGAGAATGCAGATTTTGCTCGTAGTGGGCACGTTTCAGCAACAGCTGAGACGATAGAAGAAAAACAGGGTTTTTGGCAAAAGATCCAAGATGCAGTCACAGATCTTTCGGCAGCGTTTGGATTTATTTTAGACTCTGCTACCAGCAAGAATGTAGGATATGCGCTTTCTTTATCTCCACAGCTTGCGCACACAGCGTTTAGCGGAAGAGGGGCTGGCGTAGTCGATCTATCTGGTGAAAGTGAAAGCGTTCACAGTAAGCTTTTGGCATGGTATACGCCATATTCTATGCATACTACTGTAGTGCGTTCAGCACCTCTCAATAACACTCAGGTAGTAATAGCTGGTAGCTCAGCAGATGTTGTTCCAGAGACAGGGACAACATCTGACGTAGTGCCGTCACAGACCTCGTCAGATGCGGCACGCAAACTGTTTTTGATAACTGGCTATGGATGTGGGTGGGCACGTATCGAAGGGGTTGTATTGACGGAAAAACTAACAATACCTATTACAAAAGATAATTATACATGTTTGCAGAAACCCCTTAAAGACGAAAGCGGAAAACCGTTTCTAATGTCGACCGGAGCGTATGAACTGCTTAAAGCGTCTGCACAATCATATAAATATCTACAATGTGTCGGATTTGCTATGGCGACACAAAAAGAGAAAATCATTTTACCCGCAGCACAAGATTCGGCAACGGGCTTATCGGGAAATACATGGATTCATAGTGATTTTATAGACCCGAATCTTGCGATAGAGGGACGAAATGCAAAAGATTACTGTTCGTACAATGCTCCAAAAGGGTATGCACGTTTTGTGCCAGACCCTAAAGACAGTACGGGAGGCATACGAGTAGGCGATTTGGTAGTATGGACGTATGCACCATGGGGACATATAGCGGTTGTGGGAAACGTGAACCCGAAAAATAAAACGATATCTGTGTACGAAGCAAATTGGGGAGGAAAAGGGGTAGTGCACTCCCGCCAAACCGTAGCATTACAAGTTGATTGTTATTTACGCAGCAAATAATCTATGGATACCATACGTAAAAAATTAATAGTACTGGTAGGCATATCATTTATCTTTGTTGTTAGTGTACTTATACTTGTCGTTTCAACATTGCGAAAAACGAGTATCCAACCCGTTTTACCAACGCCAACTGTTCCTGTACAGTACACAACCCCTGTTCCTACTCTTTCAACTGCACTGCGTGTACTATCGAGTAAGCCAGTGGATGGAGAAACTAATGTAGCTGTCACTCTCGATGCAATACGTATATTGTTCAACGCTCCGCAAAAAATAGAGCAATTCCAAGTGTATTTTGGTGCTAAGAATGCAAAAACAAGTATTGGTACTAATGTTACATCCGAAGGAAATCAGCTGGTTATTCAGCCGCTCATGACGCTTACCCCAAAAACCGAGTTTACTCTTACTATCCGTAGTGCTAGTAGCGATACCTTTGTATATTCACTGTCGTTTACAACGGTCGATGTTCTTGCTGTGGATACATTTCCAACAGGATTTGACACTTATACAGAACAGAAAGATTTAAAAGAACGACCAGATATTTATCTGGCAAATAAATTACCGTACGCAACTGATTCTTTTATCATGACACTGGAAGTTCCAGATAATGGTGCATATATTTATCACGTGAAATCAAAAATAACGGACGTGAAAAAAGTGCGCAATGACGTTGTTATATGGCTAAAATCTATCGGAATAACACCCGAAAACAGTGCGGGTTTTGATATACGGTACGAATAGAAAGTCAAAACGTAAAGCGTAAAGTGTTTTGTTGATTATAAAATCCCTCCTACTGCGTGTGGAAGCATGAGTGATGTGACAAATGATATCGAAGGACTGATTAATAATGATAAGACAGAATTATTACCAAAGAGCGGGAATATCAAGAGGATAAGTATGATTATGCCATAATTGCTCAGTTGGTTCCATTCTTCGCGAGATTGAGCAGGTAAGAGCCCGCTGACTATACGAAATCCATCGAGTGGATAGACAGGGATGAGGTTGAAAATTGCCAACATTACGTTTAAACGCACCGCATACATAAATAGCTGTATGATTGGTGTATTAGAAGCAATGACTCCAACGAGAAGGGCGAACACAATAGCGGTAAGTAGGCTACTCACCGGTCCAGCAAGTGCTATGTAGGCACTATCTCTGTGAGGATTTTTCAGATTGTAGGGGTCGTACACGACTGGTTTGCCCCAGCCAAAACCAATCATTACAATAAGAAGCATACCGATGGGATCCAAATGTGCTAATGGATTTATCGTGAGACGTCCTTGTGCACGCGGTGTCGGATCACCTAAACGATCGGCAATTAGTGCGTGACTAAACTCATGGACACCTATAGAAAAAATCAGTATGAGTGCAAGAATAACAAAAGTAATAGGTGATTGAAATAATAATGCCAACATAGGGATAGTATATACCAAGTACAATTAATTTTGTATTAGACGTGGTATAGTATAGTTCATACTATGAGTAAAGGAGTAGAATATACAATGCAAGGAGTAGGGTGTGGCGGAGGACCTGAAGTTTTATGCTTTTCAGAGTGTGCTCGGGTAGTACTGAGTCAAGATGTTTCAACAGAGAAAGGGACTCTACAAGTTGGCACCATAGCAATATGGGAAAATACATCGCCCGAACAAGCTCGACGTGCATTAACTATGGCAGATCCTGGGTATATGTGGGCTCTATTATTTATCAAGGAGACCAGTTTTCGTTTTTTTGCTCCATACAACTGTATTGCTATAGAGGGCTAGTAATACATCTTCTGTCTCTTCCAAGCTTTTATACATCGTGTTACAATAACTAGTGTTTTAATGCAGATAAGAGAGACAGTCGCTTATAGCCGAAAGTTAACTGCTAATTTTGCCTGGGTGGCTCAGTGGTAGAGCATCCCCTTGGTAAGGGGAAGGTCGCGGGTTCAATTCCCGCCCCAGGCTCACTGTGATTGCTTTTTATTTTAAATTTTGCTATCATACCAGCTATGGCACGATGTTTTTTATGTCTGAAAACCAATCAAACAGGGTATCGCGTTTCGCACTCTGCGATAAAGACGAAGCGTGTTTTTAAAGCTAATTTGCACAAACTACGTATGCAGTATGGTACGGGAGTAGTAAAAAGAACAGTGTGTTCTAAATGTTATAAGCGAATGAAAAATATATTTTGGGAAGGGAAGCCGCTTACTTTTACCCCTCTTTCATTTGTACATCAAAAAGGTTTAAAAGAGAAAGCTCCTCAAAAACCAGCAGTATCCACAAGTTAATATTAAGACATGGCTAAAAAAAAAGGACAACGTCAACAATTTGGATTAACTTGCACTGTTTGTAAACGACAAAATTATGTGACAGAACGAAACAAACAAAATACGCAGTCTGCATTGGGATTAAATAAATACTGCCTCAAGTGTCAAAAACACACTCCTCATAAAGAGAAAAAGAAACTTGACTAACGAGTATTCTTGACGTAGCGTGGGTCAAATCCAGATTCTATAAGATTAAGTAATGATTTTTCTCCCTGTACTTTTACCGCTACATTTTTAGATGAGTTTGTGAAGATGGCCGACGTAGATGAAGTTTTTGCATTTGTAGATATGCACGTAATATCTAACGTTTTCTTTCCAAGTGTGACGGTTGCGCTTGTACTTGCTATTCGTGTAGATATATTATTTGGTACAGAGAAAAAAAATCCGCAGGGGAGTGTATAGCGTATTAGTGCTTGTGGAACGGTTGTCACCAGTATCTTTCTTTCGATCGTCTTTGTTGGAGTATCAATCATTTGGAGTTTTTTCCCAATACGTATTCCACCTAAAAGGGAAGTTACAACAAGAACGCTTAATATAATATAAATAATACGGTGCATATATAGTACTTAGTATACTATATATAATTTATGGGTTGTTGGTTGGAGTAGGAGTTGTCTTTTTGTTTGCGGCACAGATAGACCAATCGTTGCTGCGAACGATACCGTCGTCATTTTGGTCGTACTTTGCATTGTTAGTGTTGAAATTCGTCTTATAATCTTCGATATTACACACAGTATCTTTTACCACCGGTTCGCTCGGTGAAGGGGTAGAGCTTGGAGTAGACGTTATCGAATTGGTAGGAGTTGAATTCGCAAGGGTTGGCGTTACTGATGTATCTGGACTAGGGGAAATGGTTGTTTGGGGTGGTGTTGGTGATAGAGAACTTTCACCAAGGGTAGTAAGTGTCCATGGGACACCACCGTTTGAGAATTTTTTATCTGCAGTGCTAATCTGGAAATAATAGGTAGTTTCAGGGGTAAGTAAATTCAACTCCACCTCATGATTTTTTGTTTTGGTAGATTCTGGAGCAAAAAAAGTCAGAGACGTCGGGGATGTTCCATATTCAATGACACTTTGCGATTCGCTATCGGTAGTCCACGTTACTTTTGCACTGGTTTGTGTAATTTTACTTATCGCCACGTCTTTTGGTGCAATATTTGAAGCAGAAACAAATTTGTCTTTGAGTAAATTAAACAGAATAACACCAACAAGTACAATTCCGACAACACCTAATGTGATGGTTGCAACTCTAATCTGTTTTTCTTTTAATGCCATAGAGTAATGATAGCAAATAATTTACTTTTCAAGAAGAAGTGTACACTCAAGCGCAGTTATTGGATCTATGTTATATGCGTCAATAGATTGCCGTGCTGTAAGGAGATTTTTACAGTGACGAGCAGACGCAGGATTTTTGTACATAGTGTTCGTGCTCTTTAGAAGTAGTGTATCTATAAATGCCAATCCATCTTCGCGGGTTCGCTTTGCTTTTTCACGTGTCCATGTACGAACGACAAGAGGTATATCGTCAAGTATTTCTTCTGAAATCACTCGTGTAAGGTGTATGCTTTGGCAGCGTGATAGTATTGTCTGCACAATTTGTTGTTCATTTGTACAGATAAGGCAGTACAGAAGATACGGTGGTTGTTCTTCAAGCGTCTTAAGGAAAGCGTTTTGTGTTTGAATAGTTGCAGTATCAAATCCCCACACGACGCATACAATAGATTGTGTCTGTTGTATTGATGACAGGCGCATAATAGTACGAAGCTTCTCAATGGTAAGGTCACCTTCTGTGTTTGTTTCTACAACCCGAGCCTCTTTAAAAGTATTTTCAATGTATTTGATTACTTTATCTTTATCTCCACTTTGTATGAGAAGTGGTATGGCGTTTCTTGTTTCCATTGACATGGGTTTTTTCATCTGATAGAGTGAATACTCTATTATAAGTCAATATACAGAACATGCAACATATAACAGATCCGAAAGTGTTTGAAAAAGAAGTTTTGAAATCGGAGAAACCTGTTATCGTGGATTTTTATGCAGACTGGTGTGGACCGTGTCGTGTGCTCGCTCCAACAATAGAGGAACTAGATAAGGCACGAAAAGACATTCTGGTTGTGAAAGTGAATGTTGACGAAGCACAAGATCTTGCTATGCAATATCGCGTTATGAGTATTCCGACAGTATTGTTGTTTAATGATGGAAAAGTCGCCAAGCAATTTGTCGGTGTACAAAGTAAAAATGCATTTGAAGATGCAGTAGCAGAACTGAAAATCTGACTGCTTGCATAATGAAGGCGTTCTGTATATAATACTAGAGCTTCCTAAGAAGAGAGCATTCCATAAGTTGGATATAAGACTTTCGGAGGAGAATATATGAAACTTAAATTTAGACTACAACACATACCTCGTGAACTTCGCGTTAAACGAGTTCAAGGCATTGATGCCGATTTGGAGAATGCGAAATCTATTATTTTGTTCAAGAGCTTAGGCGTTCCTCACACAATGTTTGAGCAATTGCGTGCCACATTAGATCAGCATAGCGCAAAACTACGATTTCTAAAAAATACTCTTTTCAAAATTGCGGCAAAAGGTAAAAAATTACCGGAAGGACTTTATAGCGATAAGATACTTTTTGGCCCAACCGGTGCTATTGTTATTTATTCCGATGATTTTATTCCTGCGCTAAAAGCATTTGTCGAGGCGTTTAAAGATGATGAGCGTATAGAATATAAAATAGGATATATAGAAAATACGTTGTATGAGGGTGAAAAAATAATAGCTTTTGCAAGTATACCTTCTCGTGATCAGTTGATTGCACAGCTAGCGATGGTATTGAAGAACCCACTTATGCGTTTGCATAGAGCGCTTACCTTTGACACAACCCGACTTGTCAGAGGATTGAAACAGGTAGTGAACCAGAAATCTACATCATAAATTATACGAATGAGGGGAGATGAGACTATGTCTGAAAAAGTTGAAAAAATAATCAAAGAAATAGAAGAAATGAAAGTAGTAGATCTTAATGAGCTTGTAAAAGCCATTGAAGATAAGTTTGGCGTATCTGCAATGCCAGTAGCGGTTGCCACACAAGCACAAGCCGCTGGTGCAGCAGAGCCAGTAGAGGAAAAAACTACGTTTAATGTTGTATTAACCGATGCTGGAGCAAATAAACTGCAAGTAATTAAAGCAGTTCGCGAAGTTGATCAAAATCTTGGTCTCATCGACGCAAAGAAATTGGTAGAGTCAGCACCAAAAGAGATACTTAAGGGTGCTAAGAAAGAGGATGCAGAAGAAGCAAAAAAGAAACTAGAAGCAGCGGGAGCAAAAGTAGAGCTGAAATAAGAAATAATGTAATTATTCCACCAGGAGATTTGGTTTCACAATCTCCTGGTGTTTTTTTAAACACTCATCCAAATATGTAGTAGTTTGACTTGTTTTTTTATGCTATGCCCTATATAATACAGGTATGTCAGATAACGCAAAAGGATCACTATCTTTGCAAGAGATGCCAGACTTACTCACTATAGACGAAGTCGCTCGCTTGTTGCGCGTCTCTAAAATCACGCTCAAGAGATGGGGTAAAAAAGGAAAATTACCTGCTATTCGTATAAATTCACGCGGCGATAGGCGCTACAAAAAAGAAGAGGTTTTGCGCTTTTTAGGTATGAAAAGTGAACTCTAATCCGAATAGTGTTGCGTGGAATTAATGGTTAAAGCTCAATGGGTTCGAATTCTTCTGTTTTTCCTTTTTTGACTATTCTATAGAGTGTTTTATTTTGTTCAAGTGCTCGTTGCGTAAATAATTTACCCTGTAGATGGTCGAGTTCATGCTGTATGATGTGTGATTCAAATCCACGTCCTTCGTAAGTTAAAACCGTGCCGTCGACATCTTGATACCGAATAGTAACAGACTTATACCTATTGACCGCTGACCATACATTTTTTACCGATAGACATCCCTCTAATATATCTTTCTTCGCTTTTTTTGCTTCGTGTACGGATTTTGATTTTTTGAGTATGATTGGATTAATGAAGGTTCGTACTGGTTCATTTGTATCGCTTTTCATAATAAAAATCTGAAGTGCAAGTCCTACTTGTGGTGCTGCAAGTCCAACCCCTTCAGGATCTTTGCAATGTAGTAAAATCTCTTTCATTTCTTCAACAATAGTACGCAATTTGCTATTAAATGCGGTGACTTTACGCGTCTTTGTATTGAGAATAACGTCTGGTGTGTAAATGAGTCGCAACTTCATGTGTTGCATTATAACATGCAATAGAGTTTTGTTGATATGTTAGAGTAACAAAGGAATAGCACCGATGAGGATAAATAGACTTGCCAACATAAGCTGAGGAATCAGTGCAACCATATTAAAACCGCCTGTATTGGGTATGCTCGTCGGAGTTGCTGTAACAGTTCCTGCAGTCGTTGGCGTAGCCGTTGTTCCAGTTGGGGTAGGTGTAGTTGATCCATTTGAGGTTATAGTATAGGAACCAGCTACGAGAGAGCTACAGGTTAATACATCTATATCTGACTGACTACTTGTCTCTGACTTTGAAATGTTCGAATCGTTTAACTGTCCTTGTGTACAGTCGAACTTTACGCTTGCGGTTCCGGCCGTCAGTGCCTTGAAGGTAATGGTAGCGAGCTCGCCTTTACCACTCACCACGGCGTCAACACTATTAACAATTCCAGATATTACGAGAGTTCCATTGTTGTCTGAATGGAGGACTGTTGGATAAAATGTACCGTCTGCGACGCTGTCAACTGCGAGGAGGGTATTGTCAAACTGTATAACTGCATCAGCACTAGTCGTATTTACACTTTCTGTATCAACGAGCACCTTTACGGTAAAGGTAGCATCTTTTGCATATGTTCCAGTTGCTGGGTTAAATTCCATTTTTCCTGCAAAAACACTTTGTGCATGAATTGCGCTAGTAAAAATAGTCAGGACAATAATAGTACTTACTACTTTTACGATTCTTGAATAATAAAATCTCATTGTATTGTAAGTTGCAATGGTAACACTCGTGATAATTGATTTTTTGTGCTTGAACCAAACAGAAGTGTACTTGTCATACCCGTCTCTGAGAGCAATGGCTTAATCGATGTTACGCCTTTTTTGAGAAGAGTAAACGGGATGGTAACTATGTTATTATTTTGGGATTTAGTGGTAGCCGCATCGTCTTTGTTAAGCAAGGAAATAACAAGAGTGTCGCTACCGGGTAAAACTCGTACCACCGTATAGTCAGCTGAAACAAGTCCATCTTGATTAAAGGCAAGAAACACAGGGTCATAGGTGAGTACAATGTCAGTGGCACTAATGTCGTACGTTGCATCGGTGCTTACCGTTACTTTGATGGTAGTACCTACCTGCAATTTTGCCGAAGGTATAGTGACCTTCAATGTTGTCCCTGTGCGATTTATTTGTTTACTCTCTGATTGTACAGGTTCTTTTTGTTGAACGTATCGTATGCTGATAACTAAACCAAAAAGGAACAAGGTAGTTATTAGTACAACAATTGCTGTAAAAATATGTTTATTAATTTTCATCTGCATATCCTTTCTGTAGCTCGCCAAGTAGTAATGAATAATCTGCGCCATTTATAACACCGTCGCAGTTAAGATCTCCAACTGTAAGATCGGCTGAGGTAGTTTTGTAAAATAAATTCTTAACAGTTAAAAGATCACGCATATCTGCTATACCATTCTGAACTGCAATGTCACCAAGCGGCACAGCAACTGCACTTAAGTTAGCATCGAGTGAAGTAGTTGTTGTGCCTATAGTAATTGAGCCGCTACTACAGTTATATCGACCATTTGTACCATTTTGTGGGTTGAGCACACAAAATCTTTTTTGCGTATGATGTGGACCTTTTATCAGTATTTGATAATCAGGAGCTGCTACCACATTGTCAAATTGAGTTGTTGCAGAGAAAGTACCATCAGTATTTGCTGTAAACGAAACATTGGATTTGCTGAGACGTGTGTTCGTAGACTGTGATACTAGTTGAACCTTGCCCTTTATTGTGCTACATGCTTGTGGCACTGAATTTGTGAATGGATTGAATCGAACTTTTGTTTTTAGTTCTACCGTTTTTCCGTTCCCTCCTGAACCCTGATGATTAACTGCTATATGGAGTGTTTTTAGCAAACGATCATTATCAGTACCCAATTCGTTTTGGGGCAAAAGCGCGAATTTGTAGTTTGCTATGGGTCCAACGGCACTACTTGGTGCTGAGACGAAAATAATATTTGCTGGATCGGCGGTGAGAAGTCGAAAGGTAAGTGTAAATAAAACTTGATTTGATAGTTCATTTGTAGAGCGGTCGGATACTAAAGTGAGTTGTAGTAATTTACCTTCATTAAAGTCTCTTACTTTCTCAAATACAGGAGTAAACATAGGTGTATTATTTGTATCCTTTGTGAGAACGGTCACCGCTTCATACGCGATACTATTAATACCTACTTGATTGTAATTGAAGAAAAAATTTGTGGCAGAAAGCTTTTCTGTAGCAACTGCGGAAACCTTAACAGTAATAACATCTCCAGGGTTTCCAGTAATAGTACATGATCGATTAGTGGACGTTGTTACACAATCACCGACGCTCATAGACACGTTCACCGACGGTCCGGTTTGTGCTGCCGCTTTGCTTTTATAAGTTTGTTTTATCCCAATCTGTAGTAAAAGACTTACAAGGCTGAGGGCTAAACCAACTATTACCAATAGTACTACAGTGGAAATGTGACTCTGTTTGTGCCATTTTTGTATCGTATTCATTATATATGTTTGTTTATAACTTTCACTGAGCTACCGGTGTTGGTGTTGCAACAATAATATCGATTGTTCTTTTTCCAGTAGTCCATTCATCAGTATCCCATACCACATTTTTTTCTTGAGCAGTAGTTGATGTGTATGTAAACTCTTGTGCCCTTTCAGGTACTCCTGTAACGCCGACTACTATATAGCTAGAAGGGTTGTATTGAATGCCTGCTCCTGCCTTACAAACACCACTTTGAATATCTGTTGTGAGAGTTGTTGTGTTTGTGTTTCGATTATCATGTCGACAAGAATTTACTCCCTGAGATTGAAGAAAGCTAGTACTGCATTGCCCAGAACTCGTAAGACACTGCAGTCTATACACGTTCGCGGCAACTGGCTCACCTTGTTGATTTTTTATATTTATTTGTACTTGCGATACAGGGGTTGGCGTAGGTGGTATCGGCGTGGGTGTGCTTGTTGGGACATATTTGAGTGCGCGAATTTTCTCAAAATCGACGATATCTACAATTTCATCACCATTTAAATCTTGTGATTTGTATGTGCTTGCATAGGTAAATTCTTCTTTCCAAACTCCAATATTTGGTTCACACGCAGTTGTGCAATTTGCAGGGTTTGCAACTCTCAGTGGTTTGCACATGTACCCCTGAGTACTGGTTGTCCTGTGTGCAGCATTTGCTGTATAGTCGTTGGCAACACTCTCTATACTCCAGTTTAGATATCTATTATTAGGGAAAATATTTCGAGAAACTACTAAGTCTGTCTGAGAGCCAGTATAGGCATGTTGGATAGATTTTGTGCTTTTCCAAATATCTGTTGAGTCTGCTACGAGCCATAGTGGTGAGGGTATATCAGGGTATTCTGATCGAAAAACGTAATCTGTCGTTTCTACTGAAGGAGATTTTGACCATTGAAACGTTGCTGTCCAGCCGTCATTACTACACACGGGTGGTTCCGTAAGCTTGGCAGGAGGTAAAAGCACAATAGTTGGAGTTGGGGTAGGAGGAACAGACGTTGGAGTTGGCGGGTTTTGAGCGCTCGTAGGGGTCGCAGTCGGTGGATTTCCAGTGCCCGTTGGTGTGGGTGTATTTCCTCCGCCATTTCCACAACTTGTGTCGGCTGTACACACATCTGCGACCGCATCGGGGCACTTTGTATCGGTACAAGTACCATTCCACGTTTGTTTATAGTCGTATACAATCCCTGTACGTCTATCACCGATAGAACATGAACCCGCACCACATGTCCCATTTATTGTTTCTGTTCGTCGGCAACTTGCGCTGCACTGTGGTTGGGGTGTTGGCGTGATCGTGGGAGGGATTGGGGTGTTAGTTGACAAGGGTGGGCAATCAGATTGAAAATCAACGCATGTAACGCCATCAGAGCATAGTGTTTGACCAGAATAGCAGCTTGCGTAGATATAACTACGTGGAAAAACAAGAACAAATACATATGCACATAGAGCAATTGCTAACGACATAAAAACCACCGTATTTATTTTCATACTACATTTATTTAACACTTTTTTGTAACTGTTGTAAATACTTTTTTGCATCGGGATAATCTCTCTTTAATTGTAACGTTTTATTCAGTAATTGCACAGCTTTTTCTTTGTCAGATTCAGACTGTATGAGCGCCTCAGCATAAAAGTTTCTCGGATCTGTAGGTGCTATTTTTTGAGCTTGTTCAAAATCTTTGAGGGCTGTTTGAAAAAAAGATTTGCTTTTCTTGTCATCGTCGGCAAACACAAGGCTTAAAAGGTAATCTGTTTTTCCAGCAGTTCTCCAGTAATTCACATTGAACGGTGATACTGATAAAATTTCTTTTCGTGCATTTTGTGCTTGTTTCGCAAAGTTTTGGGCATTCTTTTTATCTCCACTAGTTGAAGAATAAAGAGCAATTTGAGCCGATAAATAGGCCTGTTCGTCGGCATAACTTGGTTCATATCGTGTATCGATCGCTTTTTGTATCATCGTATAGGCATTTGAAATATCATCCTGTTGGCTGTATTTTTTTGAAAGCGCATAGTATTTGTCCGCATTGTAGTAGTCGGCAACAGAGGCAACTGCATAGGTAAGAAGCATGAGAAAGAATATATATAACCATTTTGGTGGGCGTGGAACAGTTTTAAACTGTGGCTTTGTAATAAGAAGAATCAAAAAAGGAATGAGATAAAAATATAAGTTGATGGTCGTTGTTGAAAAGCCAAAGAAATTCGTCACAAATATGGCGCTCAATATGCTGAGTGCGAGTATCCCAGTATGTTTATAGCGAGAATCATGTCGTAGAGTGTACAGCGCGAGCCATACGACAGCACCAAAAAAAAGTAAATACGTGCTGACCCCAACAAAACCGCTCGTAGCTGCATAATTAAGCACTTCGTTATGCGCTTTGTTATATACGTAATTCCATTCTGATGTGGCATTATGGGCTAAGGGGCGAGTGAAATAGTATGAGTAAGCAAATGTTTCAACACCACTACCTAAAAGAGGGTAGCGTTGTGCAACGTCTAATGCACCTCTCCATACGATGAGACGAATGACAGAGGAGGGGGTTATTACTTCATTATTCGCCGTTGTTATTTTTTCCTGACTTGCTTGTTGTTCAGTTGTTGGTACGAATTCGAATTCGTTGCGTATCATTGGTCCAATGCTAAAGAGTGCCATGCTTGCAATAATAAACACAACAAGAGCTACTTTTTTTCGCAGTTTTATACTATACGCGAGCCATAAAGCAGCGATGATACCAAACGCGATATATGCAGAACGAGACCGCGTCCATACCATTTCAAGACTGTACAATATGGCACACGTCGTTAAGAAGATAGTATTTATGAGTGCTGAGAATTTGGTAGCCAATTTTTGTTCCGTAACAACAAAGTAGAGTACAAGTGAGAGCTGTATCAACAGGTAAGCAGCAAACCAATTGGGTTGTCCCAGTGTACCAAAAATACGCTGAGTTGGATCAAATGAATTTGTCCAGCACGCTGCATTGAACTGTTTTGATGTAATAAAGCAAATAATGTCATAGCCAAAATGAGAGGGAAGTGCCCACAGTGCAGTTACTATTCCGCCGAAAATTCCCCAGCGAAATACTGTGTGGATATCCTTTCGTAAAAGTAGGACATATGTGCTTATACCGAGTGCGTTATACGCAAGCAAAGACATGAGTCCACCGTTGAATCGCGAATAGTATCCGTAGAGAGAAACATGTTTATCTATAGAAAAGTATGTTGAAGCTATTTGAGAGAGAATAAATAAACCAAGGCTTCCCAACAGTATTTTTAAACGCATTGGAAGTGGCAAACGTTGCTTGGAATAATAATAAATGCGGTATGCAGTTATCGGTATGAGTCCAAGTGCATAGAGATAAATACTAAGCATTTTAGGAAATTCAAATAACTCGTTCGATTGGATAGAAAAAATCAGAGGAATTATAAAAAACATACTGCCGATAATGTGGGCGTATACATTCATGCAATCATGATAACATAACCCCATACTGTTTTCGACGAAGCCGAAACCTGGGACAGAGCAAATATAAATATCCAATTCGTCCTCGCTTTGAGAAAGTGCGAATGTATACTATACTGTACCCATGCGAAGACGTAAAACTGTGTTTGGGATGTATACACTAACTCGTGTATTCGATTGGTTTTCTACGCTGTTTGCAAATGTTCCTTTTGTTGGTGTTGATTTGGCGAGCGTGTCAACGCGTGTCTATTTACAGGAAAAAGGAATAGTAGTGCGAGAGAAAACATATGCGGTTCGTAATCAGAAAAGTTCCACATTTATAGCGTTTGGGAATGAAGCATACGATATGGTTGGCAAAACACCTCCCGATCTTACCGTTTTTGCACCTATTGACAGGGGAAGGGTAAGTGACTTCGATGGACTTGTTTATTTTTTGCGACATGTACTAGAGCGCGCTTTTGCGCCATATCCTCAGTTTTCCCCAAATGCATTCAACATGATTATATCCGTCCCTATAGGATTGACAGAAGTAGAGGAAATGGCGCTCGTTGAAGTTGGTAAAAAAGTAGGTGGTAGAAAGGTACTAATAGTAGAAACACCTCTTGCAGCAGGATTTGGATTACGCTTACCTATAATGGAAAATATGGGTAATTGTATAGTAGATATTGGAGGTGGAACAACTGAAATAAGCGTACTGTCGCTTGGTGGAATTGTCGTATCTCGAGTATTAAAAATTGGTGGCATCGATTTTAACGAGGCTATCATTAATTATTTGCGTATGCGCTACGGCATACTTATTGGCAATCCTTCGGCTGAAGAAATAAAGCTGTCATTGGGCTCTGTGTTGGAAAATCAAGACTTTTCCTTGGATATTAGTGGTCGAAGCATAGAAACTGGCATGCCAAAAACGGTAAAGGTAAAAAACCATTTGCTGTATGAGCCACTGTATCCTTACTTTGGTCAGATTCAAGACGCCATACGCGAGATTATAGAAGAAACGCCACCCGAGCTTATAACCGACATTACTAAGAAAGGAATCATCCTCTCTGGAATGTCAGCAAAATTCATAGATTTAGCGAAATATTTATCACGTGATTTAGGTATGAGTGTTGTTTTAAGCGATGATCCTGCAGATAGTGTGGTAAAAGGTTTGGGCTGGCTTATCGAGCATCCTCTCATCATGGAGAAGGTAGTAATAAAATTTAATTAGGTACTACTATTCCCACACAATGTTTAGGGTTGAAGGGTCTATTTTTTTACCTATCCACCAGTCTAAGGCATTTTTTTTTGCCTCTTCTTTATTTTCACCGTAGAGAGTGATGGTATATACATAGTCTCCTGCATAGTTAATCATAAAAGACGGTTCTTTATGTGGCATTAGGTAAAGAAGAGGAGTCTGTTTTTTATAGTCTATTAGAGATTTTTCATATTCTATATCGAGCTTACCTTGTTTTGTAGCATTTGTGATTATTTCCTGTGGAAGTGTAGGAATTAACGTGGGCGAGGTGTTTATATTTGTTATTAATTTTTTATCATTACGTCGGATAAGTAAAAAAATTCCTGTTGCAAAAAAAACACTAATTAATAAAAATATAACAATCCTTTTGCTTAATGGTAAATATTTATAAAACATATCCAAATCCGATCGTCTTATGATCTGTACTGTTAACGTTGTCTACAGTATATATTGTTTCGCCAGTATTCTCATCTTTTGAAGTTGTTAAACCTAACCAAACACATTTACGTGAATTATATTGAAGAAGTTTAACCGCCTGGTCTCTAACTTCGCTTACCATTGCGACGTGGTATATAGTATTGTCATCTTTCCCAAAGAAAATTATATCCCCTCTTTTGGGTTTCGAAGTGGTACCGTTGTTGTAATATCCCAACTTATCAGAGACTCCTGAAGAGAATGCTTTCTTCATTAATACAGTCCATCTGTTTGCTGCATTCGGCGTAATATCATATAGCTCTGTTCCAGTAAGCGAAAAAGACGAAATAATTAAGTCTGCACATATTGCACCCCAACCGTTAGATCCGCATGTTGTACCACCAATATTATAGGTAGTATCTGCAGGGCCAGTTTGATAGCAGGGGCTATTTGGTATTGGTTCACAGGTTTCTTCATCTGTGCAGGATGCTGGAACACAGATTTTAGGTTTAAAAGGCAGCCTCTGTATTCCATTATCTGTGCCAGGGTAGGGAATAAAGGTATTTATCACAAAGTCTGTTGATGCATTAAAAACGAGGAAATTTGCTGCATCGACAGGATCTGTAAATTTAACCTCTTGTTCAGTATTAGCTACTGCTAGTTCATTTTTTTGAACAGGACTTGCATAGACAAAATGAGGCGGATCCCAATCTAAAGGATGTGTGAAACCGTACTGGCTGTATAAATCATTATTAGCAACTCTTTTCTCCCAGTCTATATCTACGGTCCCATTACTAACGGATGCACAGTAAAGATCTAATGCAATTCCGGTTTGATAAAGTGAAAATCCGGGTGGAGCAGCTTGACATTGTGTACCAGCTACACACTTATTAAATTCTTGTTCTTGTTGTTGATATGATCTATAGCCATAAGTTATATATAGTGGGCAATTAGTATTTTGTTGGGCTTTTGCAAACGCAAGTAAGCTACTGGCGAGTTCCGGTCGAATGAGGGTGTTATTCCATCCATAATATATTGTGTTATTTTGCTGAAAATAATCTTTTACATTAATCAAGTTACTGGGTACGTAAGACGAATCGAATGGTACTGCAGGTCTTGAATCTTCACATATTTCTCTATCAACGAGAGGAAAAGTTAAAGAACTGTGTCTTTTCTTTCCTACGTCTGAGCACACACTTTTTATAGTTGTACTTGTTGTTACCGTTTTGTTTTCAGTATTTTGATTACTCGCTGTTTGAGTACTTGTTGATGCTGAGGGGCAACTATCTTTTTGGACCCATCCAGTATAGGGATATCCATTGTATGATGTATTTGTTGCAGCCGTATTTGATGGATCGCAATAGACAAATTTATTTCCAGCTTTTTGACAATTTCCAACTTCATATGTATTTCCTGAGGCTTGACATTCTAACGTGTTTGTGGGTACGGCAGCTAGCGGTATAGGTGTACTAGTGGGTGATGATGTAGGCGTACTGGTTGGAGTTCTCGTTGGAGTTGCAGTTGGTGGTCGTGGTGTAGGTGAAGGGCGAGGTGTTCTCGTTGGAGCTGTTGTAGGTACTAACGTAGCTGTTGCAATAGGTGCTGCGTTATTTATACCACTTTGCTGTTGCGCGTCAGGAGCAGGTGTCCTTGTAGCTGGCTGTGATGTAGGAGTAGCAGTTGCTGTATTGGTAGCTGTTGCAGTATTGCTTGGTCGTGGAGTTACGGTATTTGTAGCCGTTGCCGTTGCGGTATTACTCGGCCGTGGGGTAGCAGAGGGAGCAGTGGTAGGAGTAGGTGGTCGTGGTGTTCTTGTTGCTGGCTGTAAAGTAGGTGTAGGAGTCGTTGGTCGTGGTGTTGACGTTGAAGTAGGTGTCTTAGTACTCGTTGCGGTCGGAGTAAAGAGAGCTATTGTATCAGTCACGACACTGGATACTGTAGTAGTGAATGTACTCCATGCACCACCCAACCCTGTTGCTGGCGTAGGGGTAGTACGTTCAACAGCGGGGCAAAGATTGGTATTATTTCCTTTACTTTCTACGTTATTAAACCAAACCATTTGTGAAGCTGGTACACAGTTTGCAGTGTCAAGATAAAGATATTTCATGTCGGTTAGTTTACCTATATCTTCTGGAGCAGGTCCAGTAAGCTGGTTGTATCTAAGAGTAAGGGCCTCGAGGTGAGTAAGTTTTCCTATATTCGATGGGATAGTTCCAGTGAGCTGATTCATATCAAGATATGCTGTTATTAGGTTCGTTAGGTTACCAATGCTGTCAGGGATAGTTCCAGCTAGCTTGTTAGATTGAAGTACAAGCCAAGTCACGCTCTTGGTACCTTCAGCATTGTTTTCGCACGTTACCTTATCCCAATCGCAGGGATTGGAGCCAGGAACAAGCCAATTTTCATGATGTCTCCAATTGTTTCCATCGGTACTATTGTATAGATCTACCAATGCATCACATTCAGACTTTGGGATACCTACAGTTTCTGTTGAACAGTCGAAGCTCTTGGCTGTAATAGCTGTTGCCGTACCGCTTGGCAATGGTATGAGTGTTGCTGTTGGTGGTATTGGTGTTTTGGTAGAGGCTTGTGGAGTGATAGTAGCGGTAGATGCACTAGACGCTATTGTTACTGTAGCTGAGGTTTCACTATTACTCCTCAGGGTAATAGGTTGTCCATCAGAATTTTGTATGTTGCATGTATAGGTAATTTGTATAGGTGAGTTTTTATTCGATTCGTACCAACCTTTCACCGCTGAGTAATCTACTGTTTTTACATCATACTTAAATGGAAAGTATCCATAGGTTGGATGCCCACTAAAGTTACAACTATGAAAATTTTCAGGAGAAGTGACGTCAAAATATTTTTGATTATCAGTATTTACATAGTGTGCAGAATAGGTGAAATTAAACGTATCTGATGGAACGTTGTTGGAAGCGACAACCATATTAAAGGTATTTTCTGCTGGATCTGTAGAATAGCCAGCTACTATATCTTTTGAAGGCTCAAGTTTTATATATAGGTTTTTATTATCTTCTGCAGTAAGTGTATTTTCTTGAGCCGGTGTGGTTGCAGTGGTAGTTGCTGTTGCTGTATTGCTTGGTCGTGGAGTTACGGTATTTGTAGCAGTTGCAGTTGCTGTTGCAGTATTGCTCGGCCTTGGGGTAGCAGAGGGAGCAGTGGTAGGAGTAGGAGGTCGTGGTGTTCTTGTTGCAGGCTGTAAAGTAGGTGTAGGAGTAGGTGGTCGTGGTGTTGACGTTGAAGCAGGTGTCTTAGTACTCGTTGCGGTTGGAGTAAAGAGAGCTATTGTATCAGTCACGACACTGGATACTGTAGTAGTGAATGTATCCCATGCACCACCCAACCCTGTTGTTGGCGTAGGGGTAGCGGTAGGAATTGGTGTTGGTGGTACAGGTGTCCTTGTAGCTGGCTGTGATGTAGGAGTAGTAGTTGCCGTATTGGTAGCTGTAGCCGTTGCAGTATTGCTCGGCCGTGGGGTAGCAGAGGGAGCAGTGGTAGGAGTCGGTGGTCGTGGTGTTCTTGTTGCAGGCTGTAAAGTTGGTGTAGGAGTATTGCTCGGCCGTGGGGTAGCAGAGGGAGCAGTGGTAGGAGTAGGTGTCGGTGGTCGTGGTGTTGGGGTGAGGACTGTTGGTGAATTATTTATGTACTTAATCGTAAGGTACAGTAGTCCCAGTGATTCACCACTACCTTGTTTATTAAGTTCAATAGTTGTTTGTAGAAGTAACCCTTTATGTGGAATTTCTAAAAGGTAACTAGTTGGGATCGTAGCTGTTAGTACATATGCGTTTCTAGTCTTTGTTGATGCTCTTAAATTAAGATTTGAGAATAGCGAATAACCCGTATTATTAATTGTAGGATCTATTAATGATAGATGTAATTGGTCATCTGACGTTGGGTAATCGCAGGAGAGGTTTTTATTAAAAGTCAGCCCATCCCACGACACAGTGATTTCCTCGTCTTTATGAACATCGACTGATTTATTCGCAAATACGTTAAGCGTTCTCTGTAGGCTACACATTTTTTTTGGTTGAGGTGCGGTTAGAGCACTCGTTATACTTGCGAGAGTAGGTGTAGTTAAAGTCGGGGTAGGGGAAGGTGTTGGTGGTAGTAGTGTTGGGGTTGGTGCAACAGTTACCATTGGTACAGCTGTAGGTGTTGGTGTAGATGGAATGGGCGTTGGGCTTAGTATAGCTGTTGGGATGGGGCTTGGTGACGGTGCAGTAGTAGGTGTTGTTTTTACAGGGAAAGCATTTGTAAGCATCTGTACAAGCCATTGAGCTAAGTTTGCAGTTTGTGTTGGGATAGGTGTTGGTGAGGGAGGTTTTGGCGTGGGTGTCGCCGGTACTTTCGTTGGTGTCGCTTGGACAACTGTCGGTGCTGTTGTTGCGCGTACCACTGGTATTCTTGTCGGGATTGGCGTTGCTGTTGCTCGAGGAGTTGGTGTTGCCGTTGGAGTTGGAGGTAGAGCAGTTGACGTAGATACTTGAGATGCTGTGTAAACAGTAGCCTTGCATTCATTATCAAGTATGAAGTTGTCCTGATATGGATGATTTGGCACTATTACTGTCGCTGGATATTTGAGGTTTTTCGTCAAAGTAGGCTTGTTGAATGTAATAGTACCATCTGCTCCTTGTATTCTTTGTACTTCAGTACCTATCATTACTTGTGTAGTTGCTTGAGCTGGGGAGCATTCACCAGATGAGTTGAGACAAATTTTCAGTGTGAATGAGGTACATGATGTTGAAGCTGGTGGAACATTTGTTGGTGTAGGCACAGCTGGCGTAGCCGTTGGTCGAGAAGATGAAAAGAAATTCCATATTGAACTTGGAGTGGGTGAAGGCGTTGGTGTTATTGGTTGTGGGGCAGGACCTTGCGTTGGAGCTGATCTAGAATCTTGGATAACAAGAGTACCTTTTGCAAGCACGTCTGAAATAGACCCTCCTGATATACTAGGAATATTTGAGGATGAAACATAGATAAGATACGAACGTGTGATTCTTTGATCTAGAGCAGTTCTTGATGCATTTGCAAGCTCAGTAATGATATCAGAAGCAACTTCATAGCTATATGTTTTAAGTGTGGGATTACTGTTTGATGTCTCTATTTTCTCAAGATCAGTTTTTGATAATAAAATAGTTTTAAGTGACTCCAATTGCCCATCTATATGTCTTAATTTAAACTGAATTTGATAGTTGTCAGGTACAAAATTACTCGTCATTACTATTTTCGGTTTGATACTACTTCCAACAGATACTCTTGATGAGCTAATACTTGCTTCAATAGTTGGGCTGATTGCTGCTGTTGGGGTAGCTACTATTGGGGTAAGTCGTTGAGAGTATGATAGAGTAGGTGTTGGTGTGATTGTTATTTGTATTGGCGTGACAGTCCCTGTTTGGGTAGGAGTTGCTTGGACAGTAGTGGTACCACCAGTTGTCCCCGTTGGTTGATAGCAGGAATCGCTTGCCACCCAACCTGTATACGGGTTTCCTCCGTACGTAGTATTGACTGCTTTTGAGTTTGATGGATCACAAACAACTTTCCGAGTCCCTGCAGCTTGACATTCTCCGAGTGGAAAAGAGCGACCACTTGCTTGGCATGCGCCCGAGGTAGTTGCCGCTGCGGTTGTTGTGGTACCACCGGTTGCAGGAGCTTGAGTCGGTTGTGCTTGGGCAGTTTGCTGTTGTTGAGCGGGTTGTGCTTGTCCTTGTGAGGTTGCTGGGTTATCACAAGCGCCAGGTTGATGTTCATTTACAGCCTTTGCTCGCCGCCATTGATCTGCATTATTGCCAAAGGCAGCCCTGGGTGTCGGACCTGCACATTCATTAATACAATACCAATTTGGGTCACAGCTACCTGCAGGCATAGTATTTTGTGCATTTGATGTGGTAGGTTGTGCTTGTTGTTGTTGAGCAGGTTGTGCTTGAGCAGTTTGGTTTGGTCCCAGTATGCGCCCTTCTGCAAGTTTCTGTTCACATTTTTGATTAACGCCTATCTTGCTCTGTTCCCATTCGCACATACTGTTTGCTGGGTTACACCATTCCCAAGCACTACATCCTCCAGCGTA
>JANLHL010000047.1 GCA_024654535.1 Candidatus Roizmanbacteria bacterium
GGCTGCGTGCTGTGAGGCTGCGTGCTGTGAGGCTGCGTGCTGTGAGGCTGCGTGCTGTGAGGCTGCGTGCTGTGAGGCTGCGTGCTGTGAGGCTTGAGGCTGTGAGGCTGCGTGCTGTGAGGCTTGAGGCTGCGTGCTGTGAGGCTTGAGGCTGCGTGCTGTGAGGCTTGAGGCTGTGAGGCTGCGTGCTGTGAGGCTTGAGGCTGCGTGCTGTGAGGCTTGAGGCTGCGTGCCGAAAATAGAAAAGGCACCTTGCTATAAGGTGCCTTTCCAGCTGTGCAATAGGATTTTATTGACGTAATGCAATAATGTTCTTTAAAGCCCACTCACGCATTGCAGGGGCTTCACTTCCCGAAGAATTCCAGCCTCCGCCTTTATTCCACTGTTCTCTGAGGTCGTCTGGTAGAACCACGGAAGCCCTGTTATAGACTGAATCAGGAACATCCACAGTCAGACCGTTTCCCCCGTATGCTCCGCTTATGCATATTGATTCTCCGTAAACTCTCGCCGTTCCCATCATGAAGTGTCCGAACTGTCTCAATGCAACTTTGCGAATGAGAGCCTTTATGGGTTCGTTTCTGCGTTCCCATGATGCGGGCTGAATTAAAATGAGGAACAAGCCTCTCGCTGAATGCTGTTCTCCGTCTGAAGTGTAATAAGATCTGGTAGGTTTTACATACATAATGTACTTCCTTTCAGCGCCAGAAGTCGAATCCCGTCTTGAACAAGCGGGCGGATGCAATCGCACAGGGTGACTCGATTAGCGCCAAGCTCGATCAGCTCTGACACTAATGCGCTCCGTCTATTGATATTCTCCACATATCGGCTTGCAAGCTTTCCATTGGCTAAGCTCCCCCCTGTGTACCTTGCAATCTTCCTTGCCCGCGCTTCCGCTAACATGCTGAATTTTCGGTTGTTTTCTGAATTATAGCTTTTCATTATTTTGCTTCCTTTTACGATGTCAGATCTTTCTAGGGTCTTGAGTTAAGTCTACGTCTGTTATGAGGCCGTGGAACATCATAGCATGTAGCGCGTCGTATAGCGCCTGTTTCCTTTCCCAATTCTTCCAAATATTGTCTTTATCATTAGCGTCTTGATACAGGTAGACAAGTGACAATTCTAGTTTCCTAATTTTGGTTTGGATACTTTCATTTTTCATGAGTTTGCTTCCCTTAAATTAGATTAGTTTTTTGATTATCCAAAACATCGACTAGGGAAAACCGGGTCTCTTTCGTCTATCTCAGCAGGCTCAATGAAGTCTTCCTCAATGCCCTTCAGCACCAGAAATGCTAACAAATCAAATGTTCGGCTCGGAACGTGATGTTTCAGGAAGTGGTATAACTCTCGCGCTTCCCCCTCATAATCAATTTGTTCGCCATTGTGGGGAATAGGCTCCAAGTCGATCTTGTCCCCAGTGTTGCTCAATGCTGTAATGCTAAAGCTTTTCATTATCTTTGCTTCCCTTAAAAATAAAATTCAAATTTTGGTTGTGAAAAGTGCCCTTAAAACACTCTATGTACATAGAGTGTTTTAACTATAGTACAGTGCAATCCTCTGCTTTATGGAACAGTCCCATGTTAGCCTCGGTCAAGTAACCATAATCCCATAATCCGTGCTTTATCGGCACTTTAACTCTACCACTGTCACGCTTCCAGAGCTTCACTTGTCCATTGACTCTGACTCTGACAATCTTCTCTGTTCTTCCCCCGCGCTTTCCGACTGTTACTGTGCAGCCATTGCAATGTAGTATTTCGCCCACTCTCAAGCTCTTCACTTCTGATAACTTCATAATACTATCTCCCATTTTCTCTGCGTTTATATTTGATCAGTTTCCAGTAAAAAGTTATACATTCTCTCAGCCATAGTAAGCTCTGACAGTTCAAGCCCGCGCTCGCCTAGTACATCTTCTAACTCTGTGTCGGTCTGAAGAAATACTTCTGCTATGAATCCCCCGGTAGCAGAGTAGATTTCGATGCCGCAATAATCCAAAGCATAATTGACGCTAAAAATTATGTATATCTTTTTACCATGTAACAGTTCTGAGTAAACTGTCACTGTGTCTTGAGTCCCAGCTCCGATAATAACTTCAATTGGCGTCAAGATTTTAGTAGAAACGCCATAACAGCCATTAGCTTGACTTGCAAGGTTCCAGGTGTATTTTTCTTTCTTCATTTTCTTAGCTTCCTGTTTTTTGCCCGTTACTATTTTACGTGACAATAGAATACATAAACGTATGCATTGACCTGTACATGATACATTTCGATTTTTCCGTCTACGTTCCACAATTCTATTTTTGCGCTTTTTCCGACTATGCTTTTTATCGCACTTTCCGGACTTCCCGCACAGATAGACGTTTTGATGGAGAGTGCAGGAGATACTGGAATATCTCCCTCAATCTGATAATAGGATAATTTGTAAGTTTTCATTTTCTTAACTCCCTTTTGTTGTCCGGTTATCGAAGTTTTCTGGCTAATCTCACCATGCGACGCACGGTCATGCTGACAAAAGCAGCTTGAGACAGAGGCAATATTGTGGCCTGTCTCTTTGCTCGACTAACCTCCGCCACGATCCGAGTCAGCCTAGCTTCGATTCTTGCTTCGATTTCTGCGTTCTTCATTTTCTTAACTCCCTTGTTTTTTTTGTCTGCCCGTTTGGCTCTTCCGCACACTGGGATTGTATCACGGAAAATTCAGTTTTCTTGACATAAGGTATATATACGGGCACGCGAGAAAACCGAATCCCCGTAAGTTGTTGAAAATAAAGGGAAGAAAAAAATAAAAAATATTTTACTCAAGAAAATAAAGGATGAACGTTTTAAGCGGATTTGTTTTAACGTGCTAAAACGCTGAATCTATACTATTTTAGTGGGGATTAAAAACATAAGATTTTCTACTGTTCTGGCATACTTCTTGCATGTAGGTTGATTTCTATGTACACCTTGACGTTTCGGTTAACATGTAGTAATATAGGGGAGTCAGGCGAAGTATGCTGCATTCTAACATGTAAAGATGGATATGGCGAAGCTTGCTAAAGATGTAAATTAGCTTTATATCATACTAAAAAGATAGGAATACTATATCATATCAAAAAGATATGAATACTATAGTTATATCATATCAAAAAGATATGAATACTATAGTTATATCATACTAAAAAGATAGGAATACTATTTTTGTATTAACAAGCTAAAACAAGAAATTCTATAAGTTCCTCTTTTCAAAAAACCGGGGAGCTTTATTGACTTAGCTGATAGTTCCTCTTTTCAAAAAACCGGGGAGCTTTATTTAAATTCCCACAAAAATTTTCAACAACGCTTTTACTGAGTCCTACTTTTTTCAACAACGCTTTTATTGAGTCCTACGTCATAATTTCTAATAATTTCCCGCCTCAATACACCAATATTCCTGCCATAAAATGATTATAGTGCTCACCAATATTCCTGCTTCAATTCTGGCAAAGATAATATAATCCCTGCCAATTCCTCTTTTTCGGCAATAATATAGATATCCAAAAAATTGAATTGCAGGTGTAGCATATCCAACAGTAGGTGTGTTATATGACACACTGTGTCATATGCCATACATAGAAGTGCTATGTATGAATTTCCTCATTTTTTAGCGCCCAACATAATTAAATAAAATAACCCTGTGCTGATATACTGATATAAGTCTATTCACGTGCTTCAGTGCTGATATACTGATATAAGTCTATTCACGTGCTTCAGTGCTGATATACAATCGAGTAAGTGGAGCATACTATAATCCAGTTATGCTGTTCTATTCTGAAGTTATAGTTCTTCTATTCTACTAACCCCCTCCCTATCTTGCTTCTAGTCTTCCCCTATCTTACTTTCTCTATATGTTACACTTCTATTCGTTTTCTTGTCCGTAAGTTTCAAGCTATTGAGTTATATTGTGGGGCGGGGTAATTCAGCTTCTGTGCTGCTATATCTCTATTCACGTGCTGCTATAGCCCTATGCTGATATGCTGGTGAGTTATTACAATCTATTTGAGTTAGTGTATTCTTATATTACCTCACAGGGGTCTTTTATAGATACTAGTGAGGGGATATGCCTTTTTACTTGTGTAATTGCCTTGTGGGTGTCTTTCTGATTGATTGACGGGGCATACATGGTTATTGCTGATAGTGCCCGCATAGTTTCTTGAAATGTGTGGGTTATTGTTGGGGTATATAGGGGCTTCTGGTAAAGTAGGAGCACTGTGCGGGTTGGAACTATTATACAGGCCAATATACAATGGAGTATCCTGTTATTACCTCCAATTGGTGACGTATACATAGTTATTCTAATCTATTCTATTATTCTTTTCCGTAAGTTCTAAGTTAGTGACTTCTTTGATGTTGTTGTTATCACAAGGTATGCCACTTCTTCTTTTAAGTTCTTCATAATACCCCACTTCCCCTTTTAATTTTCTTTTTATTGTTTACCGGAATTTTCTATCTTACTTGTTCAAGATATCTGTTAATATGCTGTGAATATCTGCCAGAATATAAATTCCCGTCAAAAGTAGAAATGCTGTAAACGCTCTTATAAACCTGTCAAAGTTCTTCATAATACCCCACTTCCCCTTTTAATTTTCTTTTTATTGTCCGTAAGTTACTAGATAAACCCAGATACGTTTATTGAGGCTGTGACCGATTATAATCTAATTACCGTCGTAGTTACTTCATCTTGGCCAGATTGTATGGATTGATAGAGGTGTAATATGGCCTTCAAAAACTGCAACAATTCTAATTGAGTAAGAAAATCCCTCCAGTCGGGCGACAAATCGACCTGCCTCCTTTGCCCCCTCCAAATCGTTAGCGGTAACATGAGCAACAAGGGGAAGGGCTATCCCCGAAGTAATAATAACAGTGTATTCCAGTTCTTCTTTCACTATTTTGCTCCTCGAAATTTTGTTCTTATTGTCCGTAAGCTCTTTTTTAGTAACTATCGCGTACAGCACACAAGTCAGCTTCGTGTTCCGTATCATATTCAGTTCCGCATACTGCACAATAAATCAAGTCACAACAATCTTCTGCGTCTTTCTTTGAGTTATGATCTCCCCCACATATTTTGCACTGGAAAGGACAACATTGTTCAGCCGCATATTCATCATTGTGCATTCTTCCGCACTGCTTACACTTGTAGGCTATAGGCTGCGAAGCCAAGTCACACCGGAAAGCTACAGAATCAGCGGCCTTGTAAAATTTACTATAAGACAAGTGTAAGCCGTTACAAACCACTTCCCCATGATGCGCGTCTAGCATATCTGTAAATTGTTCTTCAGTACATTCTAACACTTCTACTTCTGCCATAATACCACTTCCCCTCTTTAATTTTTGTTAATAAATCTCAAATTGTGTTATAGATAGAATTCGGAAATCTGTCAGCGATAGTGTTATACATTAGAGAATTTGATGTTGTCCAGAATACTCTATCTTTTTCGGTTTCTTCTGGGAGCACAGGATTTCGCGACAGATTCAATTTTACTCTCACTTGCTGAATACGAGAATCTTTGTCGAATCCCGGTGAGAAAATTGCTCCAATCACAATTCCTGATCTTACTATGCCATTATGAGTTATTCTGACATTATCTAATGGAGTGAATATATTTCTGGCCATTGTAGATTCTCCTTTGTTAGCGTTTTTGTTTACCGGAATTTTTCTAACTGAATCTATCTTACAGGAAACGATCTGAAATGTCAAGAACATAATGAAAGTTTTTTGCCTGCTTGTTTTGACCTAGCAAAGATGCGCGTTATCGAATATATGTAATGGACCACACCCGCCACAATCCGGGATTTCAGTTCCCCGCTCACGACTACTCAGGGCTTTTAGCAGTCGTCACCCACTTACCCATCCATCGTCTATAAGAGGCAATTACAGACGATAACGGCTAACTCTAATCCATTGGCTTACCCTCCACTTATTTACTAGCTCTAGGTTGGAATATCTTCTGGCTCCACTGAACTTTTGACTGAATCTATCTTACAGCAAACGAGCTACTTTGTCAAGCTTTATTTTCAACCTGTGTAGGCCGTTTTCAAAGATTCTGTTATGCTTCGCTCCCACTGCCAGTTATATTCTACGGAGCTGTAAAAATTGACAAAGAAATAATCTACCATAGGTTCCGACTTGTCAAAATTGTACTGATTGACAATTGCTTCCACAGTCCACAAGATAGAACGTCCTGTATCTGTGTATTTCATACAAGCAGGAGTGTTATACTGCCAATGAGCCTCTGTCATAACCCGTTCTATCCAGTCTAAGTTAATAATTGGAGTTTTTACGTCTGAAATTCTTACGTCAATTGAGCTTCCCCCGCTGAAATACTTAGTTCTAACAGAGTACTTTGCTTTTGGGAGCAATCCTGTTTTTACAGCCTCTTTAATGTCCGCTCGAATTAGCTTTGCTTCCTCTGTGGTAGAGAGTTTAGTATCAAGCTTTGACCCATATTTGAAGGGGAGAGTTTTCAAGAATTCGTATCTATCCATTTCAGCCTCTTTTGGCAAGTCGGGAGCTTGATTGCCCCCGACTAGAACCATATTATCAAAATTGGTGGGACAGGGAGGATTCGAACCTCCACGGAACTTGCCGACCACGGGGTTACAGCCCGATGCTTTATCCAATTCAGCCACCGTCCCAATATTTTTTTGACAAGTCGGGAGCTTGATTGCCCCCGACTAGAACCATATTATCAAAATTTAGTTATTTTGTCAAGAAGTATTTTAGCTTTATTCAGTTATTACACCGGCTTACCCCCTCATAGCTTTTTCTAGTAAAATTCAGTTATCTTGTCAAGCTTTACCTTACTTGGCCTTTACTACCCTCCCATCTTTGATAACAGCTTCCGCGTACCACTTATGAGGCTTAGGATAATGAGGCCCTTCAATACAGCCTTTCCCATCTTGTACGTCTGGTCCCCATGGTCCCGGTTGATAAACACGTACCTCTTTACCGGCTTTCACGTCTGCGATTAGTGCTTTCTTTGTGGGGTAGTTAGTTACTGTGTACATTAGTGTTTTTCCTTTTGTTTGTTTACTGGAACTTAACTTCTCTAACTGAATTCATCTTACAGCAAACAGGCTATTTTGTCAAGCTTTATTTTAGAGCAATTCTTCTATAGCTGCAAAAGCAATCTTCAGTTCACTATTCAAATTATGCAAGGCTTCTGCTTTCATATCCTCAAAATAACCTCCCTTTCTGAAAGCTTCTTCTGATTCATAGGAACAAGCTCCGAGATAGTCAGAAGCAGAGAACCCCTTCCAATGAGCGGTAACAGTCACCCATGCCCATGCCCAAATATTCCCATTTTCTAATTCTGAAAAAATCCAATCTTCTATCTCCTTGTCTGTTTCCGAATCAATGGCGGAGCAATTTCCAACTACTGGAATATCTTCTGGCTCCACTGAAATAGTGAAAGTAACTTCATTTTCCTCTAGTTCTCTCATTGGATTTTCTCCCTTATTCTGCTTTTGTTTACCGGAATTTTTCTAACTGAATTCATCTTACAGCAAACAGGCTATTTTGTCAAGCTTTATTTTCAATCTCGCTCAAATTTTACTTTGCTCCCCATGCTGTAACTGCTTCCATCACTTAACAATATATTCCAGTGCTTCCCCTTCTGATAAACTCGATAACCTAGTTCTAACACTTTTGATATTTGATTCAGTCTGATTTTCGTCATATGAGTTTTTTGTACTAGGGTGAGTATTACATTATCCCCCGATATTTCTGCTATTTCCTCCCCGTAGTAGTAGATTCTTAATATCCCATTTTTTATAAAAGCGTCCGTATTTCTAAGTCTTTGCAATTTCCAGATATCCATAATTCTCACTTTCAGTTTATGTTAGGGAGCCCGATACATTTGAGATAGTCTTTAGGCTATTCAATTGTCAGAAATGCACTGGCCTTCACGTAAAAAATTAAGTCGTCTTCCTTCTCCCACTCGAATACTTTTCAACCCTAACCTTCATAGTGTTTTGAGTTATGTCAATCCCCACTATTACCCCTTTTCTCAATATTACACAGGCTTTCAAGAATATACCACTATCAAGAAATGTTACTTTTCTTCCTAACATAATTTCTTCCATTCTTTATCTTTTGTTTGCCGGAATTTCTCTACTTGATACAAAAACGTCGAGCGGCTTCCTTGTACATGCAAACCACTTGCGATAGCGAAAGACTTGTATGTCTTTTACCAGCAAGGAAAGAGAAAGCCAATATATCCCACTTCTTCAGTGGTACATTGTTAAGATGTTCATCTTCCTGTAGCTTTCTTTTTAGGGATTCTGAGGTTTCTCCAATTCTGTCACAAGTGACTTTAGTCCATATGATAGGGTATTCCTCAAGAAGTCTGTTAACCATAGTTTTGAAGTCTTCAATCTTAGGATACATAGCACACTTCCATTCTTTAGCTTTTGTTTACCGGAATTTTTCTAACTGGACCAAGCATACAGGAGGCGGGCTTTTTTGTCAAGAAAATAATCACTAAAAAACTCGAAAAATTTTTCTAATCCTGTAAAAGGTAAGAAAGTAAAATACAGGAAAAAGCTTAAAATGTCAAGAAGAAAATGAATTAATTTTTTATGTCCTTGTTTTAACGTATTACAACATGAATACGTGTGTCAGTGTGCTAATACATGAATACGGGGGAAATTTTGAATCCGATAAGTTCCTCATTTCAAAAAACCGGGGCCGATAAGTTCCTCTTTTCAAAAAACCGGAGCAATTCTAATTTCAATTTTTATTTTTTAATTCCTACACAAAATCACTTACTTCTTTCAGTGCGGACTCTAATTCGTAGTATAATCTTTTCCGGAGAATTATAAGAGGTCTATACAATTATAAAAAATAAAATTAAGTCCAACATATGCACAAATTCTAATGCTGCAATAAAACTCATGACTTACCTAGCCCCATGACTTACAAAAGCTAACGGCTAACTCAATAGTAACTAAGCAACTAAAAATCCATCTTCCACTTCCCACTCCAAGACCCAGACTGTAATCTTAATACTTCCTTTT
This sequence comes from Candidatus Roizmanbacteria bacterium, assembly GCA_024654535.1. GTDB lineage: Bacteria > Patescibacteriota > Microgenomatia > UBA1406 > UBA1406 > JANLHL01. The sequence continues at coordinate 9,029 of JANLHL010000047.1, forward strand.
GTGTTTCTGTATCACAATCTACTAATAAATTATGCAGAACAATACGAGCAATATCCACTGCAGCTTCTATCATCTTACGAGTGTTTCCTCTATAAAACAATCTAACTGATACACTCCTATCCTTCCCCTGTATTTTACCATTTAATCTAAAATCTGGGTAATACTTAGTCTCCCCCTCTGGTGCCCTATAAGGTTCTCTGGTAAGAATGACATCAAACCCACCCCCATCAAAAACAACAGTAATTTCCTGAATGTACGTAAGATCTGCTCCTGTAGTTATATCCACATCACTTATTTGCTTATATTCTAACATGATCTCCATCTCCTTCCGTAAGTTAAGCACGTCTACCATTTGTGTAATATAACAATGCCAATCTTAGTGATGTGTTTTCTGTTTTAAGATCTGATAACTCCACCAACAACTCATTTACATATTTATCCGTATCTATAACCTTGTCCAAAACACGTTGCGCTGTATCTCTCAGCTCATCTAAAGTATCTTCAATATCTAATTTTATAGTTAAGTCATCTAATTCCATAATGGCCTCTCTCCTCTTCTCCGTAAGTTCTAAGCTTTATTGTGGTTTGTTGTTTTTTGAAATGCTGCATGTACACGAGCCTCAAGGTCATCAAAATAGAGTTCTGTAGCTGCCTGAATGTTAATTTTTATCGGGCACTCACTTGAGGGCAGGTCAGAAGGTCGTAAAATCGTCTCAGGATGGCCTGTGTAGCGTTTTGTGTGTTTTGTGGGGTGTTCATGTGTCCTCGCTGGTGTTTGGGGCGTAGAGGTGTCATTCTGGACAATGTAGTGCATATACAGTACTCCAAGTATAATGCTGATAACTGTAACTGTGACGCATGAAATGAGCATAATGTCTTTCTTCCCCTCCTGTATTCTTCTTCGTGAGTTCTAGGTTTATGTTACAGGATGTGCACTTGTAAAGTAACACTCCTCCTTTTAATAATGCCACTCCCGGATTTTACTTTCTTGTTTTAGATAGACCACTTCCGGATTTTACTTTCTTGTTTTAGATATAGCACTTCCTCATTTTACTTTCTTGTTTTAGATACGGCACTTCCTCAAAAACCCAAGAGGTCCCTATCACTTGACCCCCAGCTTATATTCTAGCATCAATAAGTCTAGTTCTTCTCGTGACAAAATATGTGGCTGAAGAGATCCCGGCGCTCCCAGCTCCCCTGCTTTAGGATTCCGGATGAGATAGCGCTGAAGGCAATAGTCCAATCGCGCCGTGTCCTTTCCCTGCTGGACTGCCACCTCTGCCTTGAGTTTATCATTCCGCTTAGCCGCACTCCACATGCCCCAGCCAACATCACTCCATCCGATTCCATTTTCCATTACTCGTCCTCCTTCATGGCATCAATAGCCGCCTCCAGTGACTTGCGAAGATTAGCATTCTCAGCCTTCAGTTCAAAAACGATCAATCTTAGTTGGTACAATTCAGCTTCCAACTCTATTATTAAGCCAGCATCATCACCGATATTTGCCATCACTCTTCTCCTCTTAACCGAGCCAATATAACAATGTATAAGCCGCAAGATAAACCAAAGCGAATACTGCTACTAATCTCATTACATTTAGGAACTCAGTTATAACTTTATCTGTAAGTTTCATCACCACCACTTCTCCCTTTTACTTTCTTACTTTAGCATTTCAAATTCAGTGATACCATACTCAAACAGCATTCGTTTCAGTTTGATGACCTGCTGTTTAGTGCTGTTAGATTCCACCACAATATCTAGTAATGGTTCTGAGCCTGAGAAGCCGTCATCAGTGCTGAAGTGTAGTATTCCATTTCCAGTCCACAATACAGCATATGCTCCTCTATCTCGTCTACTCTGTACTAGTTCATGTACTTTTTTGTTGGTGTTCATTTTCTTCTCCGTAATGTCAGTCTAAAAATTGTAATCGTAGTACATACAAGGTTTGTCGCTCAAACGGAACTTCGAGCCATCCTTGCTTCTCCAGTAACCATCTTTATGGAGTCGAATTCTGACAACTGGATTACACGGCTGGGACGTGATGCTCCACTTCTGCTCATTTTGATTGGTGCAATGGGCCATAAAACCTCCAACTGCCATTTCAGGTTTCCAACTAGGGTCTATAACCGCGCCCATACACCGAACTTCCAAGGTCTTTTCCGAAATCACCTTTACTACCTCATAAGGAAGAATATCTGAGTAGCCAATCTCGTTTGCAAATTTTTCCATTTTCTCTCTCCCTCTATTCTCAGTTGTCGGAGGCTTGATTACCTCGACATTATTAGTATCTCATAATGCCCACCGCTTGTCCATTGTGATAATCTCGCCCTTGTGTTCAATTGTCCCGTAGTCGATTGTCATTTTCTTGTCTCCCTCCTTGGTTGTCATGGTCTTGTCCTTCTCCTCGTACTCGCCCTCTCCCTCAACCGTCTCGTAGCCTACAGTCTCCCCCCGGTCATCAACTACGCTGCCGTCCATTCTCAGTCGAAAAGTGGTGTCCTCCCACTCAGGACCACATGCGCGGAAACCTGCCTGAGCCTCCTCAATCGTCTCAAACTCCGTGGTCCAGCCGTATCGTTCATGTTCAATGATAATCATTGTCTTTTCTCCTCTGTTAAGTGTTTCTCCTAGCTGGTTCAAAATCTTGATCTCCATTTTCTTATTTCCTTTTCTTGCCCCTGCGTGAGTGCCTTGTTAGTGAGTCAGAAGCCTGATTCCCTCGACTGAACTAATCTTACAATAGTCCGGCTTATTTGTCAAGAACGGTTTTTAAGCTCTCCCTACCTGCTACAAACATCTCCCAGAGTCGCCGTTCCAAGTATCCATCAGTCACATCTCCTTCTCCAGACTTGTAAAAATGAAGTCCAGAAGCATACCGCTCAGTCTGCCACCCCACGTGGGTACTCTCAATCAACACCCACCTATTTTTTGATCCGTTGTAAATTGTGAAGGTTCCAAACCCATCATAAGCTTCTGGAGCATCTGTCTGCCACGCACTGTAGTCTTTCTCAATGCTGCCAATCTTTACGATCATAATCTCTCTCCTTGTCCCAAGCACATACTTCGTCAATATTGGTACGCCCAGCTGGACTCGAACCACAAACACTCTGGCTATATGCAGCAACCTGCTGTTTCTCTGAACAGTGATTCAGAG
>JANLHL010000013.1 GCA_024654535.1 Candidatus Roizmanbacteria bacterium
ATCACGGCTTCCTGTTCTTTTTGTGGTCGTGGCTTTTTGTATCCTTGGGATGTTCTCATTTTGGCATCTTACTGAGAGCCCGCCAACGTGGATGGATGAGGGAGCGATTGACCAAGTTGCAATGAATCTTGCCCAAAAAGGAGTCTATGGGTACCAGATTGCCCCAGGCAATTTTATTTCTACAGAATTTTTAACCACAGGGTATCCGGTTATTTATCCCGTCGCGCTCTCTTTTTTGCTCTTTGGAAAAAGTCTTTTTTCAGCGCGTGTAGTGATGGTCTTGTTTCTTTTTCTATTAGCTATATCTGCGTATTGGTATATACGATTACATGAGTTAGAGGAAACTCCTCGTCTTCTTCTCTCTGCCCTCGCTTTATTGTTATTGGTAACCTTTGCGCCTCTCTATGGACATGGTAAAAATGTTCTTGGCGAAGTTCCTGGTTTTACCTTCCTGATGCTTTCCCTACTTTGTCTAAGTTTTTTTGAGAAAAAAATTCACACACGAATTCTTCTTTTTCTTTCCGGCTTGTTCGCTGGACTTTCTATGGCAACGAAGCCGTTATATCTTATCTTGGTCCTTCCTGCCTTCCTCTTTGTATTAGTGGTACTCAAACGTAAGTCATTTTCGTTCAAAGAAAAATTACTTGTCCTACTTGGTGTGTGTATACCCCTTATGGTATGGGTAAGTATACAATTGAATGGAGGTGCTTTTTGGGCGGTCTTTTTATACGGGAATCCCGAACAAACTTCTCTCATCGAACTTATTATTGCAAATAGTAAACGGTTCTTTTCAGAAATTCAACCACTATACTATATATTCCTCACGTTCTTTTGGTGGGCGGGGGCTGGTTTAAGGAAGAGACGCGGAGTAGACATCTCTACAACTGAGTCCATTGCGCTTCTCTTTTCCATCCTCAATCTTTTTAGTTTCCTTACTACTCGTGGTTTTTACCGATACTTCTTTTCTTCAGAAGCACTTGCGCTTCTCTTTTTGCCCTCTACGTTATACTATTTTTTAAAGTATCACTGGCACGCCGCACGTACCCTCCTCATTTCTATCGTGAGTATTTTGTTGCTGGTGGGTCTTCAGAGCTACGAACTCATTTTTCATTCATGGGTGTCAGGTTCAGAGCAAAGTACACGTGCCGCAGCTCTTACTCGTGAGTTAGGAATCCTTGCTCCAAAGGAAACCGTGTTTTTCTATCATGTTCCTGAAGCTGTACTTTTTTTGCCCCATGATAATTATTATCAGTATCTGCAGTTTGCAGATACTGTTGTTCGTGGTAAGGAGTTTATACCGCTCTTGGTGCAAGGTAAGCCAGATTTTGTGCTCGTAGATGACCGGTTTCCCGTAGGAATTCTTCCCGTGCTTCTCTATAAGGAAAAATCACAATTTGATAAATATACTCTCTATGAAAAAAAATAATCTTAGCATCCTTGCTTTTATTGCCATCCTTTTTCTTTTTATTCGTTTGCCAGGCGTTTCTCTCCCGTATCATCAGGATGAATGGAAGACTGCCCGTTCAGTTGAAATTGGTGCGGAAGCGGCAAGTAGTCTCTATCACCCTCCATTAACTCAGCTCTCATATCGTGCTGCAGAAAAACTAGTTGGTGGTGCGCACTTAAGATTTTTACCCCTCCTCTTTTCTTTTTTGTCCCTCTTTCTTCTGTATCTTGTTGTTAAACGTCGAGCGGGGGAGAAGGCTGCACTTCTCTCGGTCTTTTTATACACAATTTCTTTTTATAGTGTGCTTGCATCCCATATGATTGACACTGATGGAGCATTACTCCCATTCTTTTTTCTTCTCTCACTTGTGTGTTATGACCAATGGAATGATGTGGCACAGCGTCACCGTGGCTACTGGCTTCTTGGATTTGTGTTAGCGCTCCTTGCTGGCTTTATGGTTAAACTCAGTTTTATCATTGTTCTTGGCGCTTTTCTTGTTGACTACGCGCTGTCACGATATGGGCGATTAACTAAAAAAGAAATTACGAGACTTAGTTTTGGACTCGTACTATTTTCTTTTGTATCAGTGTGTATCTTTTTTCTTACAAAATTTCTCTACCCCGCGTTTAAACTTGATGCTATGGTAACTCACGCATTGTTATATGCGCATCTCTCTGGGAGAAATTATATTCAAATTATTGTCCAAACGATTAAGGTTTTGGAATACTTATCACCACTACTTATTGTCCCGCTCCTCTTTATAAAGAAAGATACTATTCGTTCCTCACGAATTTTTATTGTCTACTTAGTGCTTGGGGGCATCTTCTACTTTATTCTTTTTGATTTTTCGCGTGGGGCCCTTGATAAGTATTTGATGTATAGCATCGTCCCACTCTCTGCTCTTGTTGCTATGATTTTATCTCCACATGTGGCTAACGTACGAAAATCTTTTACCCGCCCAGTTATTGTTGGGGTGCTTCTCTCTGGCGTTCTGTATTCATTAAATTTTTTTCATCACACGGTTCTTACCCTCTATCCTAAACAAGAGTGGTTTGCTCGAGCACTCCATGGTCAATGGAATATGCTGGTACCTTTTACTGGAGGATCGGGTCCTCTTGGTTTTTATGTGTCGTTTCTCTTTATTGCAAGTGTGTTTCTTTTCTTTATTTTTCTTACTGTGCTTGCTCGGGCACGTTTTTTACCCTTCTCTGCGGTGATGCTTGTATTACTGGTAAGTGGCACTATGTACAATCTGGTTTTTATAGAGGAGTATCAGTGGGGGATGATTAATGGGAGCGCTCCTATCGTACTTTCTGAGGCTCTTGCGTATATAGAGGAACATCCAACTGTTACGTCAGTTATTACCTATAATGACATTGGGGCTTACGAACTTTCACGTTCGAATAAATATGCTAATCGTTTTTATGCGGTACCGGAGTATGAGGCTGTTCATCGAGAGCGTTTCTCATCTTTTGACGGCTATTTTCTCATTGTTGATATCCCCCGTATCTATACGGGGAGCTATTATGAAGATTTTTTCAACACCTGTGCTAGAGTGTTTGAGACGCGCTCACGCGAAATAACCGCAACAATCTATGGCTGTTAATCTCTCAATCATACTCCCTACATACAAAGAGAAAGAAAATCTTGCTGTTTTAATACCGCAGATTGAGGAAGAATTTAAGGGGGGCTCATTTGAGATTATTATCGTAGATGATCACTCTTGTGATGGTACGTCGCAGTTGGTAGCTACACTTAACGAAACGTATCACAATGTGAGTCTTCTTGAACGCCCGGGGTTGTTAGGTATTGGGTCTGCTCTACGGGATGGATATAATAAGGCACAAGGAGAATATATCCTTTCTTCTGACGCAGATCTTTCTTTTACTACAGAGGATATGCGGTCCCTTTATGAGAAAATTTGCTCAGGCTACGATATGGTCCTTGGATATAAAATCTCTAGAAAAAGAGAGGAGAACGCTGAGATACAAAGGACGTTCCATGGATGGATTGAGGAGTATGTTACGAGCCCGCTTTCTAACGGGATCATCCGTCTCATGAGTGGTATCAAACTCAAGAACTACAACACTGATTTTAGAATCATTAGAGCGTCTACATGGAAGAGCATCCAGACGGTGGAAGATCGTCAATTTTTCCTTTTTGAGACTATTTATCGTGCTACACAAGCTGGTGCGTGTATCACAGAGTTGCCCGTTACTTTTTCTCCACGTACTTTTGGTGAATCAAAAGTCAACTTTTTTAAACAGGCACCTAAGTATTTGCTAAAACTTTTACACTTGGTGTTCTTAAATCAACACTCTTGACGCACATTAAGAGTATCGGTATACTAAAATTTCATGAAAATCAAAATCCTACATCCTTCGTGCAATCTTGACACGGTCCGCGATGGACGAGGGGGGATTTTTACATGGCTTCCAGAAGATAATATTGTTGAGTTTAATGTGCTCTATTTCCAGCCAGGGAAAACACGAGGTCATCACTATCACCCAGAGTTCAATGAGTATTTTTTGGTAGTGGAAGGATCTGGGGTTATGGTGACCAGAGATTCTGAAGATTCTCCTGAGGAGCTGATTCACATGAGTCGTGGCTCGTGTGTCCGTACGCCGATAGGTATATCTCATACATTTTACGCGGTTACTGCGGTGACTGCTGTCGCGATGCTCTCAAAGCGTTGGGATGACTGCGAAAAACCAATTGTTCGGGTTGAATTTTTGCAAGGCAAAGAGGCGCCATCAGTAGAGTAAGTTATGCAAAATATTGCTGTTGTAGGAGCTCGGGGGTACGTTGGACATGCTCTACATTCTGAATTACTTCGCCATAAAGATATTAAAGTAACAGCCGTCACTCGTGAAAATTATAGAGACACCAAAGAGGATCCTTTTGATATACTTATTAACTGTTCTATGCCCTCAGCTCGATTTTGGGCAAAAAATAATCCAGAGAAGGATTATGTTGAAACAGTAGAAAAAACAGCGCAGCTTCTGTATGGGTGGAATTTTAAAAAATTTGTACAGATTAGTAGTATTTCGGCGCGTAGCCAATTAAATACAGTTTATGGACGACATAAGGCTGCCGCAGAGTTACTCATTGATCCTGCCCAACACCTCATTGTTCGTTTGGGGCCGATATATAGCTCTGAATTGAGTAAGGGTGTGTTAGTGGATATTCGAGAAGGAAAAAAAGTCTTTGTGGATGGTGCGAGTCGTTATTGCTTTGCTCCACTTGAATTTAATACACAATGGATTGCTACACACCTTGATCGACGGGGGATTATTGAGGTGGGTGCACATAATGCAGTCACTCTTCAGGAATTAGCCTCAACATTAGGCGTAGAAGCATCTTTTGAGGGAGAGCTTGATCATCAAGAGGTTCTGTCACCAGAAATAGATTTTCCTGATGCGCGTGATGTTTTTGGTTTTATGGACAAGTGGGGAAAACAACTATAAGATAGCGATAGTTATGGGCTCAACAACATTAGTCGCACAAAAAATAACCCAATGTCGCGTCTGTGGAAACACAGATCTTATTCCTTGTATAGATATTGGGGAGCAATATTTGTCTTCTGTTTTCCCTGAGGATCTTACGTATCGTGCGAGTGCTATTCGTTATCCACTTGACCTTGTGTTGTGTCGAAAAAAAGAGGATGGGACAACCTGTGGTCTACTTCAACTTGCTCATCGCTTAGATCTTACTCCTATGTATGATGCCTATCCGTATACCAGTTCAACAAACTCATCGATGGGTTTAATTTTAAAAGATGTTGCAGAGAGTGGTCGTGCACTCCAACATCTTAGCTCGGATGATGTTATTCTCGATATTGGTGGTAATGATGGAACCCTTTTATCATATTTTCAAAATGACTCCTACCAACTCCTTAATATTGATCCTGCCAAGAACATCACCGCATCGATTACCTCTCCTCGATATCGTTCAGTGCATAGTTTTTTTAATGCAGATGCATTTAATTCTGTGTCTACCAAAAAAGCAAAACTCATTTTTAGCATCGCAATGTTCTATCACCTCAATGATCCGCTAACCTTTGCTCAAGATGTTGCCACCTGCCTTGATGACGAGGGTGTTTTAATTATCCAGATGGCATATTTGCCTGCAATGATACGGACGAATATGTATGACAATATTGTTCATGAGCATGCAGGCTACTACGCGACGCAGCATGTAAAATGGATAATGGAAAAGGTAGGACTCGAAGTGTTTGATGTTGTAGAGAATGACGTGTATGGTGGCAGTTTTCGTATTTTTATAAAGAAAAAAGGGGCCCATTTTACTCCTACAGAGCGTCTCTCTAAGCTCTTGCAGAAAGAAGTATCTGAGGGAGTGTTTGACGTTGCTACGTATCAGGCTTTTATGGGGCGTGTTGAAAAAACACGAACTGATCTGCAAGCACTCTGTAAGAGTATTAAAGCAGAAGGGAAGTCTATTTGGATTTACGGTGCCTCAACCAAAGGTAATACGATTTTACAGTACTGTGGTTTAGGGAGTAATGAGATTGATGCTGCTGCTGACTCGAATGCCTTTAAAATAGGGAAGTATGTTATTGGCTCAGATGTCCTTATTAAAAGTGAAGAAGAGATGCATGCGGCAAAACCAGACTACTTACTCGCCTTACCTTATAGTTTTGTAAATGCGTTTATACAAAGAGAGGCTGACTTAGTTGCACAGGGAACAAAATTTATTGTCCCCCTTCCTGAGGTGAAGGTGCTTGATACTAATGCCTCCTCATAAAAAGGCTCTTATTACTGGTGTTGCTGGCCAGGATGGTTCGTATCTTGCAGAACTTCTTCTTTCTAAGGGGTATCAAGTTTTTGGTTTAGCTCACGTAGGGTCACGGACCGACTATGTTCCACCTGAGGTGGATCTTACCTTTGGAGAATTAACTGACCAAGTTTGTGTAGAAGCGTTAGTTAAGCGTTCTATACCCGATGAGGTATATAACCTTGCAAGTATTACTGATCTCAAAATTGCCTTCGAACATCCAGAACTTACTTTTAAAATAAATTATGAAGCTGTCGGATTTTTACTTAATACAACTTTTAAAATAAATCCCCAGGCACGTTTTCTTCAGGCGTCGTCGAGCGAAGTTTTTGAACTTTCACCAACTTCACTCAATGAAGATTCTCTTCGGTGTTGGGATACAGCTAATCCATATGCAAAAGCAAAAATGATGGCGGACCGTGATTTTATTTTACATGCCCGAGAGCACGACGGTAATTTTGCGTGCTCTGCGTTACTTTTTAACCACGAGTCGCCCCGCTGTCGTGAGAGTCGTGCTCTCAAAAAAATTACTCGCACACTTGTTGATATTGTGCGGGGCCATCAAACCTCACTCAATCTTGGGAATCTTGCTGCTCTACGTGATTGGGGGTTTGCTCCTGATTATGTCCGAGCCTTGTGGCAGATGCTCCAAGTAGATTCCCCTGAAGACCTCGTTCTTGCTACAGGTAAAACTCACTCAATAGAAGAGGCAATAATACTTAGTGCGGGGTTGCTTGGGCTCTCGCTTGTTTGGCATGGTGAAGGTCCCGAAAGGTATGCGTGTGATACGTCTGGTATACAGAGGGTACTAGTGGCTCCAGATTTTTATAGGCCAGCAGAGCACTATCCACGAGTGGGGGATATTCGTAAAGCGAAAGAAACCATCAACTGGGAGCCTTCAATAGACTTTTCATCTCTCATTAAATTAATGACGGAAGCAAGCCTCCAAAGAGCTTAACAATAAGAACAAAACGTGCTATATTAAGCCACGTTTATGGTTACTGTTATACGTCCTCGTTACACGGTCCTTCTTCGTGATCTTAGAGAGCTCTGGGAGTACCACGAACTTCTCTATTTTTTTATATGGAAGGAGCTCAAGATTCGGTATAAACAGACGGCTGTTGGCGTAGCATGGGCAATCTTCCAGCCCTTTGTTACTATGGTCGTTTTCAGCGTTTTTTTTGGAACTTTAGTTGGCGTTCCTTCTGACGGTGTTCCCTATCCAATTTTTGTGTACGCAGGCCTTTTGTACTGGCAGTTTTTTTCCTCATCACTTTCCCAAGTGAGTAACAGTCTTATTGGGAATCAGGCACTTCTTACAAAAGTATATTTTCCTCGTCTGTTGCTGCCCATCTCAGCGGTGGCGGTAAATCTCGTCGATTTTTTTGTTGCGAGTATTATCTTGATCGTGATGATGATCTACTATAATTTCGTACCTATCCTCACGAGCATCTTTATCCTTCCGCTACTCGTGTTGCTCACTTTTTCATTTGCTGTTGGTGCTGGCTTGTTTCTTGCTGCAGTGAATGTTAAGTATCGAGATGTGAAATATGTGTTACCTTTTTTTATCCAAACGCTCATGTTTTTAACCCCAGTTATTTATCCTCCCAGTATTCTCGGTGCATACTCGTGGATACTCGCGCTTAATCCAATGACGGGGATTATCAAGGCCGCTCGTTCAGCACTTTTTGGTGCTCCACCAATAAACTGGACATTATTAGCCCTCTCTGGAGGGGTTACGTTGATTATTCTTGTTGTGGGTATTTGGTATTTTAAGAAGACTGAGAGAACTTTTGCGGATCTTATATGAGTAAACCTGCTATTGAAGTTAAGAATATTAGTAAATCATACGTTGTTTCTCATACCTATGAAGGGTACGAAACATTGCGGGATATTCTCGGTAAGTTTTTTACGCATCCCTTTCGCACCTCTTGGATGTATGTACGTCAGGTCCTTGCGCACCAAGAAAAGGAACATTTTTGGGCGCTTCGTGATGTCTCATTTTCTGTAGAGAAGGGAGAAATATTTGGAGTTATCGGAGCTAACGGTGCTGGTAAATCAACCCTTCTCAAAGTTCTTAATCGTATTACTCCTCCAACTGAAGGTGAAGCGATACTGCGAGGTAGTTTATCATCCTTACTTGAGGTGGGGACGGGGTTCCATCCTGAACTTACGGGACGAGAAAATGTTTTTTTTAGTGGGGCTATTATGGGGATGCGTCGTCAGGAGATTATACGTAAATTTAATGACATTGTTGCTTTTGCTGATATTGGACGCTTTCTGGATACTCCAGTAAAACGTTATTCATCGGGTATGCAGGTCCGCCTTGCTTTCTCTGTTGCTGCACATATGGAACCAGATATTCTCCTTGTGGATGAAGTTCTTGCGGTAGGGGATGCGTCTTTTCAACGCCGTTGTTTGGAAAAAATACGGGAAGTTTCTGCTCGCGATAAGCGCACCATACTTTTTGTAAGCCATAATCTTTCTGCGGTTACTTCATTATGTACACGTTGTTTGTATCTTAAGGGTGGACGTGTCCGTATGATTGGGCCAACGGCTGAGGTTGTTGCTGCATACCTCGAAGATCAATCTAATACTCACTCCTATGCAACCCTCACTTTTCCTCGTCCGTCATCTATAAAACCTTCATTTCGTTCGATTGAGATACACAATGATGCTGGGATGGTAACGAATGAGATAGACGCAGGGCATCCATTCTCTGTTACGGTCGAGTATCAAACCGTTACTGAAAATGCTCCTTGTTGGGTTTCAATGACCTGTTCCCATGAGGATGGTACTACTATCTATAGTAGTGCTGACGTTGATAAATATAGTAATTCTGACTTCTTAACCAAACGCGAAGTAGGAGTATATCGCTCTACTTTTACTTTTCCTGCGTCCTCCTCCCTGTCTCTTAATGAGGGGGGGTATCAGTTACACTTCCGGCTTACACACGATCCGTCTACTGAGACTGTGTTGGCAATTCATATTAAAAATGACGCACGACGTTTTAATCTTTATCCGGGCACGTTACTTGTTGGAGGGTCTTGGTCAGTAGCGTATCTTGGAGTAGAATAGTAAGTCCATGAAAAACAAATATATAGGAGTAATTACTGTTCGTCTCTTATCCTCACGTTTACCGGAAAAGGCTCTCTTAACGCTTGCTGGCAAGCGCGTCATTGATCATGTGATAGAGCGCGCGAAAGTGAGTCTTACAAAAGGACTTTCCCATGTGGTTGTGTGTACCTCAATTGAACCAGAGGATGATACTCTTGAGCAGATAGCAAAGCAACACGGGGTAGGCTGTTTCCGTGGGAGTCTGTTAGATAAGATAGAACGCTGGCGTGGTGCGGCGGAGCAGTTTGGCGCAGATTACATCATTACGATAGACGGCGATGACCTTTTCTGTGATCCAGAAATGATTGCTACTGCGATTGCTCAGGTAGAAAAAAATGGCGCAGATGTCGTGACTGCCGATACTCCCGAGTATGTCTGTGGTGCATTTACTCATGTGATTGCAACAAAAGCGATTCAAAAAATCTGTGAAGTAAAAGATACCTCTGATACGGAAATGACAAAACCCTACCTTATTGAAAGTGGCTTATTTAAAGTGGAACTTTTAGAGACAGACTCAGTATTTAAGGATCCAAAAGTACGCCTCACACTTGATTACCCTGAGGATTACGAATTCTTTAAAAAAGTTTTTGAGGAAATGAAGATGGAAAGTAACACTGTCCCACTCCGTGATATTTTACACTTCTTAAATACAAGACCAGATGTTGTTGCAATCAACTTTTCTCGACAACAAGACTTTGCGCAAAATCAGAAACGACTAGAAAAGCTAGAACTAAAAAAATAAGTATGAAAAAAGAAATCCTAAAAAAAACAGCAAATAGTTGGAGATTTGAGGGAAATGAAATCAAATATGTGAGTGAAGTTTTGAATTCGGGATTTGGGAGTTCGACTTCGGGAAATATGAATCAGCGGTATGAGACAGCGTTTGCAAAAAGGTTTGGAATGAAATTTGCTGTCACATCGAATTCGGGAACTTCCACTCTCCATCAAGCTCTTATGGCCTTCGGTGTTGGTCCCGGAGATGAAGTCATTGTGCCAGCACTTACGGTCGTGATGTGCGGATATGCGGTGATGCACGCTGGTGCACGCCCAGTTTTTGCGGATGTGCTCTCTGACACCTTCCTCATTGATCCAGTAGATATCGAAAAGAAAATAACGAAACGTACAAAGGCGATCATGGCAGTACACATGTACGGCCAAGTCTGTGATATGGAAAAGATACTGAAGATCGCAAAAAAGCATAACCTCTATGTGCTAGAGGACTGTGCCCAGTGCTATCTCGGTACTGACGCTCAGGGGAGACTTGCTGGCACTATTGGGCACGTGGGGAGTTTTAGTACCGAAAATTCAAAACACCTTTCTACTGGTGACGGTGGGATACTTATTACCAATGATGAAGTACTAGCGGAGAGAATGAGAAAATTTGGTGGGATGGGCTTTAAAAATATTCGTGCGCTTAATGGTCAGGTGCGGAAGAACAAGGACACCTTTCAGGATCCGAAGTATGTGCGACACGATACCTTCGGGTATAATTACCGACTTCCTGAAGTGGCAGCTGCTATTGGTCTCGCACAGGTTGAGAGAATTGATTTTATTGTAAAGAAAAGAATAAAGGTAATGGAAAAGTATCGAAAAGCTCTTGCTGGCTGTGACTATCTTGTTCCACAGAGGATTCCTAAAGGATCTCGCAATACTTGCTGGACATTCGCGGTTCGTTTCGAGGGAGAGAAGAGAGGAATAAGTTGGTATGATTTTCGGAAAAAATTTATGGAATATGGCGGAGATGGGATCTATTCAGCGTGGGCCTTAGTGTATAACGAACCAATTATGCAATTGATCCATAAACAGGGCAGATTTTTCCCAGATCTTCCTAATCAAGCAAAACACTTCAAGGGGTATCTTAAGGGTGTCCACTGTCCGAATGCAGAAAAACTTCAACCTAAAATAATGCAATTCACTGCAAATCAAGGAATTGAAAAAGATATGAATATACAAATCTATGCGCTCAAAAAAGCTATTGCTTTTTTTAATAAGAAATAAAATGTCGAAGAAAAAGAAACTAGTCATAACGGGAAGCGAGGGGCTTATTGGGAAGAAACTAGCAAAATACTTTAAGACAAAGTATGAGGTGATTCCATTGGATATTCAACTCGGTCATGATCTGACAGATGAAGAATTTGTTAAGAAATGGTTTAAGACCAACAAACATATATACGGTGTGATTTTATGTCATGCATACAACCCTATACCCAAAAAAAATACGAAGCCAGTCTCTCCCATTGAAGTCCCCTTAGATGAGGTACGAGAATTTTTAAATGTAAATACTGTGAGTCTTTTCAGTATTTCTAGAGAATTTATAAAGAACAACAAAGGAGGTGTTATCATCGCTGTTGGCTCAATTTATGGGACACGTGCACCAAAACACCATATCTATAAAGATTTTGTCAAACACATAGGATATTCGATTTCTAAAGCGGGGATGACAATGATGTCAAAATACCTCGCTACTTACTATGCACCTCACTTTAGGATTAACACGGTTGTTCTTGGGGGCATCGCTGATCCTAAGCAGGAGGCTTCATTTGTAAAAAATTATAGTGATAATACTCCACTCAAAAGACTCATGGACATTGGGGAGATAATCCCCGTATTTGAATTATTATTGAACGAAAAATCCACCGCTATTACTGGAACCGAGATATATGTTGATGGAGGATGGACTGCGTGGTAGGATATCTTTGCGATGCGAGAAATCAAAATTGACGATAGAATTGTTGGTGATAATCACCCGGTTTATGTTATCGCAGAGATCGGACTCAATCATCAAGGGGACATAAATATCGCGAAAATACTTATTGATAAGGCTGTTGAAGCTGGCGTTGATTGTGTAAAATTTCAAAAACGCTCGCTGAAAAATCTCTATTCATCAATAGTGCTCAATACTCTCTCACAGCAAGAGCATGGAATACATTATTCTTTACACCATATACAAAAGACCGAACTTTCAGACGTGGATATGGCATTTCTGTATGAGTACTCAAAGTCTAAAAATGTCGATTTTCTTTGTACCCCATGGGATATAGAAAGTCTTTTCTTTTTAGAGAAGCTTGGTGTGCACGCTTTTAAGATAGCCTCTGCTGATCTCTTTAATCTTAGACTCATTGGTCAGGCGGCGGGCTTTAAAAAGCCACTTATTATTTCAACTGGTATGTCGTTTGTATCAGAGATTGAACAGGTAGTTGATTTTCTAAATAAAATAAACGCCTCGTATGCGCTCTTGCACTGCAATAGTACCTACCCGGCACCCTACAACGATATCAACCTCAATTTCATTAAGACACTTCGTGAAAAGTTTAACTGCCCCATAGGGTACTCTGGGCATGAGGCTGGTACTTCCGTGTCGCTCGCAGCAGTTGCTCTTGGTGCACGAATTATAGAAAAACATATCACCCTTGATCGACAGCAAGAAGGTCCTGATCATCGAGCAAGTTTACTACCCGAAGAGTTTATTGAGCTTGTTCGTCAAATTCGCATCATAGAAATGAGTTTAGGAGACACCACCCGCTTCCCATCTCGTGGTGAATACCTTAATCGCGAGACGCTCTCAAAGAGTTTAGTTGCAGCACGTGATCTTAAAAAAGGTACAGTGCTTACATATGATGATATTGATCTCAAGAGCCCAGGGAAGGGAACTAGTCCGCTCAAACTCGACCTCTTTGTAGGTAAGACTTTAGCAGAAAGGGATCTCAAGAGAGATGATTACTTATTAGAATCGGATGTTCACTTAAGCAAACACGATGTACCAATAATCTCTTCTGGGAAGCGTAAATGGGGGGTTGTGGCACGTATGGGCGACATTGAT
Source organism: Candidatus Roizmanbacteria bacterium (assembly GCA_024654535.1). GTDB lineage: Bacteria > Patescibacteriota > Microgenomatia > UBA1406 > UBA1406 > JANLHL01. Next base: position 13,179 of record JANLHL010000013.1, read on the forward strand.
ACAATGATAAAATGCGGATCTGATTTTATTGAAATTCATCTAACAGACTCGGATATTAATGAAAATAAGGAATACTCAAAAGAATATGCAACAGATCTGGTTGTCCATGGTCCAGAATATAATGGAGATCTTCTTCTTAATCTTTCTAGTACGGACCCAATAACAAGGAAAAAATCCATAGAGTTTTTTAACAAAGCTCTTGCCCATGCGCGTAACCTCAAGCGATTATTTCGTAATAAGAACGATCGGGTAAAATTTATTGTTCATCCTGGGGGGATGGATATTAATAAACCTCGCGTTGATCTTATTGAAGTTCATAACAAGAACTTCCTCGATTCACTTAAACAACTCAATTCTGATGGTTTTGAACTTCTTTTAGAGAATATGCCAACCTGTGCTTGGTATTTTGGAGGTCAACAGTATCAGTCTAACTTTATGGATGCGAAAGAGATTGTTAATTTTGCTCGTGCACATGGTTACAGTCTCACGTTTGATACTTCTCACGCAGCTCTGTATTGTAACTATTTTAAAAAGGATTTACTTGAATACGCGGAAACCATTCTCCCGCTCGTACGATACCTGCATATCTCTGATGCAGCGCATCTTAATGGGGAGGGTTTACAGATTGGTGACGGGGGAATAGACTTCAGCTCTCTTCTTAAGAAAATAGAAAGTACTGATGCGTGGTATTTACCGGAGATTTGGCAAGGACATAAATTTGGAGGAGAAGGGTATCTCAAGGCAGTAAAGAAATTAAGAGAGTTTAATTCGAACTTTTAATATTGTATGAATATTACCAAGTTCCCTGGCCTCAATAGACAAAAACATAATTTTGAAAACATTGAGTTTCCATATAATTGGGCCCTCCAACCTACTCTAAAAGAAAAAAGAAAAGTTATTTTTTTTGGGAATGACTATCGGAATCTTCCCTTTGCTAATCTTGACGAGTATACACGACTTACGAATCTTTGTCTTGAGTATGTACGTACCCATTGCTCGGGATTAGAGTTGTATTATAAGCCTCATCCAGCAGAGACAGACGAGTTTAATCTCATTGATTTACAAGGGTTTACGATTATTCAAGAGCGCAATAATGCAGAAATTTTTTTGTATCAAAACCGTGATGACATCAAGTATATTTTTTCAGCAAGCTCATGGGCGTCTGCTGCTGCATATAGCTTTGGCATCTCGTCGTACATTTTTCTAGAGCTTTTCCGCATTTGCATGGGGACAGTATCCACGGATTTTTATAGGAAACTATATTTTTCAGAACTACCGGAAAGTTTTTTTATTGATTCCTTTGATCAAGAGTTTACAGAGAATGTTCAAGCTCCAATTGCTACCAAGATTCCAGAGAGTTTCCGTGCGCTCCTTGCACGGAAACCAAAAAAAATCTGGTTTATTATGAGTGATATTAGTTTTTCCGCCACCGCGGTAGCTCTTGCAAAACAGATCAAAAAAGAGAATCCCTCACAACATCTTGCACTCGTTATCTCTAAACATCTGAGATGGAATCTTATTGACGTTGACTTCCTGACCTCGCATTTTAATGAGATTATTACTTTACCACGCTTTTTTTATTCACTCCGACCAGCGCGTTTATTCAATACCATTAAGCTTGCACTTCGAATACGCAAGATTAAAACCGATCCCAGTGACATCATCTTTGGCTTCTCTGGTTTTGAGTTAGTTGAAAATGCGTTCATCTCCTATCACTCGCATAATTATCGCGTCTCCTTTCTTAATAATCGCGATCTCCCCATCTACTACGAGACAGACCGATACCCATTTTTTAAAGAACACCTATTCTATTGGACAAAAGCAAGTTTTTTCCAAAATAAAGTTCTTGAGCCACTCTTGGGGCTTAACCGGACAATTTTTGTTGAGAATACAGAAGAGAACATTTTAATACTTGTTCGCTACCAAAAGCCGATCAATGAGGTCTATAATCAGGTGTACGTACTCTCTATATCAAGGACGAGGGACACTAAATGAACACAATCAACAAACATATTATTGCTATCTGTTACTTTGGTATTTTTAATCCAGAATACAGTCGCAATAGAATTTTTATTAAAGGACTCAAAAAACAAGGGGTAGAAGTTCTTCTTTGCACGAGTTCTCGACGGGGGGTACGTAAGTATTTTGAGCTCATAAAAAACCACTGGCATATACGACATGACTATGATGTTATGGTTGTTGGCTACCCCGGGCAACAGTCAGCTATTTTAGCTCGTCTCTTAACTCGAAAGCCCATCGTTTTTGATGCCTTAGTATCTTTATACGATTCAATGGTTGATGATCGTGCTGTTATCTCAGCAATGAGTATTCGTGCATATTACTACTGGTGTATTGACTATCTTTCATGTCATTGTGCTACTAGGGTTATTGTAGATACGAACGCGCACAAAGAATATTTTGTAAAGACCTTCTATCTTCCAAAAGAGAATGTTAAGCGAATTTTTATTGGCTCTGATGATGAGGAGATGTATCCACTACCTACTCATCCAGAGAGCCTTATCTTTAAAGTACATTTTCATGGATGTTTTAATCCTTTACAGGGAGTCGACATTATTGTTAAAGCAGCTAAAATTCTTGAAAATGAGTCTATTCATTTTACACTCATTGGTACTGGTCAAACTTTCGGAGTAGTTTCTACTCTCTCTACAAGCCTTGGGCTACGTAATATTACTTTTATAGAACGTGTTCCCTACGAGCAATTAAAAGAGTACATCGCAAAAGCTGACGTATCGTTGGGTATTTTTGGTACTACGGCTAAAGCGCGACGAGTTATACCAAATAAGGTCTATGAGGCATTAGCAGTTCGTTCCCCAATTGTCACTGGGAGAACTATAGCAATCGCAGAATTACTTATAGATAGAGAAAATGTCTTACTCTGTGAAATGGGGAATGCAGAAGATTTAGCAAGAAAGATACAAGAGTTTAAACAAGATAAAATGTTACGAGTGAATGTTGCCGCACGAGGATATGAGTTATTTATGTCCTCAGTGACCCCCAGTATTCTTGGCCAAGAGTTATTCTCAGTTATTAAAACGTTACTCCATGATTCAAAAAATTAAAACTTTATGTTATGTATGTGGGTCAACAGACATCCAACCTCTTTTTTTTGGAAAAGATCGTCTCCATAAAGTAGATGCAACGCTCTTTCAGATTTATCAGTGTAAAAAATGCGGACTTGTCTTTTTGTTTCCACAGCTGACCGGAGCGGAATTAGAGAAATATTATCCTGAAACGTATGGTCCTTATCATACGGAATCTGTGATCTTAAAATATGGAGCACTTTCTCGAATGTTTAAGAAAATGCTTTCCCCTACATCTTCAAAAAATAATGAGACATCTTTGGACACGAGCACAGCCCGACTCCTTGATTTTGGATGTGGTGGGGGAGCCTACTTAGAGCGTATAAAAAAAGAACATCCCCACTGGGAGCTTTTTGGATTTGATACGAGCGAGCATGCAGCTACTTTTGCTCGAGAGAAAGGATTTGCCATTAATACTGGTACTGCAGAAATTGCGCTCGCGCAATTTACTGGAGAGTTTGATTACATTCACCTTGGTCACGTTGTGGAACATCTGCCTGATCCACGGGCAACACTCTCATTCCTTCGCACACTTCTTAAGCCGAATGGGGAGCTCTCTCTATCTACCCCTAACGTAGATAGTCTTGCCGCGAAGCTCTGTAAGAGTTACTGGTTTGCGCTGGATACTCCGCGACACCTCTTTCTTTTTTCTCCAGCGACACTCTCGCGCCTTTTACGGGAAGTAGGATTTACTGTTAGAGATATACAATGTACACGAGATATGGGAGTAGAAATACGGAGTATAAACTATCTTTTTGAACGCACTGATATGCGAATACCCTTTATTCTATGGCATATAGCGAGGGCACTACTTAGTCCAGTGGGAATACTACTCGCTACCCTTAAAAAAAGCAGCGTTATGAGTATTACGGCACATATGCAATAAATTTACTATGGCAAATTTTTACACACAATTTATAGATGAGAAAATGAAAGTACTTAGCCAGGGTAGCTATGTATTAGATATTGGTGGAGGTGAACGATTTCAAAAGTGGCTTGCAAAATACAAAGAGCTCTTTACTCATTGTCGGTATGAGACCATGGATTATGATGTTAACTCGGGAGCGAATGTCATCGGAGACATCCATAATATTCCCCTTGATGATAACAGTGTTGATTCAATCATTTGTCATTGCGTGTTGGAGCATGTCCGAGATCCGATACGCGCAGTAGAAGAGCTGCTGCGTATACTGAAGTCGGGAGGACACGTCTTTGTTCATGTTCCGTCAATTTATCCATATCACGCACGAAAAGGACATTACCCTGATTATTGGCGTTTTTTTGATGAGACACTCGAGATGCTCTTTAAAGACTTTTCTCATATTGAAATGGTTAAACGTGGGGGTTATTTTAAGGCACTCTTTTTCTTTATACCTTTTCAACATCGGCTTCGTTGGGTACTTGACCCTCTTGCTCAATCACTAGATACGCTTTTCCGTACAGAGCGTCGTACTACAACAAGTGGGTACTACCTTTTTGCTACAAAATAGGATACAGTAGGGCGTATGTCTAATACCACTCTACAAAAGCAGCTCGTTTTTTGGGGATTGTCACTACTTCTCGTAACGCCACTTCTCGTTGCGAGTTTTTTATTTTTTCCTTTTATCACAGGTAAAAACTTCTTCTTTCGGATTGTTGTTGAGATAATTACTGCACTCTGGCTTTCTAAATGCTTGGTAGATACCTCGTGGCGTCCACGGAAGGGGATACTCCTTGCTTCTCTCTCAGGACTTTTACTTATCGTGCTTCTCTCAACTATTTTTAGTGTAGATCCGTACAGGAGCTTTTGGTCTAACTTTGAGCGTATGGAAGGAGCAATTACATACATCCACTTATTCCTCCTCTTTTTGATAGCGACAAGTGTTTTTACTCGCACAAAAGATTGGTGGAGATTCTGGGCTATGAGCACTGGTGTGAGTCTTGTTGTTTCTGGTATGGCCTTTATGCAGATTTTTGGTTTGTACGCAGTACATCAAGGGTCCACTCGCCTCGATGCAACATTAGGGAATGCCTCATACCTTGCAGTGTATATGCTTTTCAGTATCTTTATTACTGGACTCTTATGGCTTCAGAGTAACAATCATAATGCACGGCGGTATGGGTATCCGTTAATTACCATTATTCAAATCTTTGTACTCTATAAAACAGGTACGCGTGGCGCAATACTCGGCCTTATATTTGGTGTATGTATTGCAAGTCTCTTTTTCCTAATCCGTGGGAAAGCATATGTTCGCGCTAGACGATATGCTTTGGGTGCACTCGCTGGTGTTGTGTTGATTACTGGTGCTTTGTTTGTAGCGAGAAATACATCTTTTATCCAAACCAGCCCGGTACTCTCTCGTTTTGCGAGCATTTCACTGAGTGACAGGACGGTCACTTCCCGTTTGACGATATGGAAGATGAGCTGGGAAGGTTTTACCGAGCGCCCGGTCTTTGGCTGGGGCCTTGAGAATTTTGGAGCAGTTTTTAATAAATATTATGAGCCAGAGTTATGGCGTCAAGAGCCGTGGTTTGATCGTTCGCACAACGTATTTCTTGATTGGCTCACTCTTACTGGAGTTGTTGGATTTATTTTTTACGTGGGACTCTATTGCTCGTCTTTATATCTTCTATGGCGGCGTAGTTCAACCTTTGAAGTAAAGGAGCGGGTGTTGTTAACGGCTTTGATAGCGGCCTATCTCTTCCAAAACTTGTTTATTTTTGACAACATCGTCAGTCTCATACTCTTCATCTCCCTTCTTGCCTATATCCACGTTCGTTCATCTGAAAACAGTGAGTTCCTTTTTGCTACTGCATCTCTTGGTCGTCTTCGTTGGGTGGGCTCTACTGCCATCATCCTCCTTCTTGGTTCGAGCCTTTATTTTATTAACCTCCAGCCACTTATCGCAAGTGTTGAGCTCATACAAGGATTACAGCCACAAGAGAAAGGTCTTACTGAAAATCTTAAAGCATTTCAATCCGTTTTTTCTCGTCATACGTTTGCCGTTGGGGAGGCGTCTGAACAGTTAATCCAATTTACCCAAGGTCTTGTTTCTGATACGCAGGCGACTCAGGAGCTAAAACAGGAAACAGTTACTTTTGCTACAAAAACATTACAAGAACAAATTGCTCGTACCCCATATGACGCAAGACTTAGATTGTTTTATGGCTCTTTTCTTCAGAGCCTTAATCAAACAAATGTCGCAGAAAAATATTTAAAAGAGGCATTGGTTCTGGCTCCTCGGAAACAACAGATACTCTTCCAGCTCGGTTCTTTATATTTAGAAAGTGGCCGAAAAGAAGAAGCTCTCGCAATGGAAAAGCAGGCTTTTGATCTTGACCAAAGTTTTCCTGAGGCGCGGAAAATTTATGCCTTAACAGCTTTTCTTACTGGGCATAAAGATATAACTCAATCTCTTCTTGTTCCTGTGTATGGCAGTATTGCTGTCCCTGATAGTCGTTTTGCTGCTTTTTACACACGCGAAGGTAATTTTCCCCTAGCAATTCAATCATTAGAAGCGATGGAGAAAGATCCAGAAATAACTCTGGAAGATAGGGATCGCTTACTTCTCTCTAGTCTGTATGTACGTGCGGGGAGGCGCGATGATGCGATTGCTCAAGTAGAATTTCTGAAAAAGAATAGTCCAGGCCTTATTCCCAACGCTGATGCACTTATAGCTGAAATACGTGCTGGTAGAGATCCTTATCGTATGCAGATATCTCAATAGTCTCTTTTGCAACAATTGACTGGTAAAGAATAAAAAAGTATACTTATCTATGTGAGTGCTCATCCGCCGGCTGGCGGAAAGAGGTGAGTACCAAACGAACATCTGCGTAAAACCCCTTCTACTTCGGTAGGCAGGGGTTTTACGTTTCTTTTATGAGTCGATAGATTTTGTTATACTTACTTTTATAAATACACACACGTGGTCGGCGACAGCACTCACAAAGATGTTTGTTGGAGTTCGCCCTCGCCGACCATGTGTGTGTATTTTTTATTTATAAGTTTTTATTTTTTTAAAAACTTTTTTCAAAAAGTTATCCACACAATTACGTAAAAAAAATTTTTTTGCATCTACACACGCACTATAATTAATCAAGAGAGCGGAAGAAGGTCGAACCGTATCAACCATCGTTATTAAAATAGAAAAATATTATGGCAAAGAAAAAGAAAGCTGTTAAGAAAACAACAAAAAAAGTAGCAAAGAAGAAGACAACAAAGAAGGTAGCAAAGAAGAAGACCGTAAAGCGCAAGAAGAAATAGTTAACGGTATTTCTATCACTACAAATAAGATTCTTTCCATCTCGGTGGAAGGAATTTTATTTTTGTCTTTGAGAGTGCTAGTATAGGGTGCCATGAGTATACTTGATCGAGTATTTGGATCTCGCTCTGAGCGTGTGGTGAGTACCCTGTCCCCAGTGGTGGCTCAAATTAACGATTTAGAGGCTGAGTTGCTGACAATATCTGATGAAGAGCTTACCCAAAAAGCTCTTCAATTGCGTGCTAAAGTTGGGGCAGGAGAGTCGTTGGATACACTTCTCCCTGAGAGTTATGCGCTTGTTCGTGAGGCTGCTCGTCGTACGCTTGGTGAAAGACATTACGATGTACAACTGTTGGGAGGTATCATTTTACACCGTCGAGGTATCGCAGAAATGAAGACAGGAGAGGGTAAAACACTTGTTGCGACACTTCCCGTATTTTTAAATGCACTTACTGGGCGTGGTGTTCACGTTATAACAGTAAATGATTATCTTTCCCGTCGTGATGCCGTATGGATGGGTCAAATATATGCACTCCTTGGAATGAGCGTCGGTATTTTAAATCACAACGCATCATTCCGTTATAATCCACAGGCTGCTGGTGACACAACGCGAGACGAGCGTGGTGCCTTCCATGTTGTCCATGACTTTTTAACACCGTGTGATAAACGTGAGGCCTATGCGTGCGACATTACGTACGGTACTAATAACGAGTTTGGATTTGACTATCTGCGCGATAACATTGCATATCGGCCAGATCAGCTCGTACAACGTGGATATGCGTATGCAATTGTAGACGAGATAGACTCCATCCTTATTGATGAGGCACGGACACCACTCATTATTTCTTCACAGACAACAGAATCAGAGGAGTTGTATCATACGTTTGCACGTATGGCACGTGAGTTTATACCTGATGAGGATTACACAATAGATGAAAAGGCAAAAGCTATTTTTACTACTGACGCTGGTATTACAAAGGCAGAAAAAATTCTTGGAGTAGGGAATATTTATACGGAAAAAGGGATGAAGTATGTGCATCACCTCGAAACAGCACTTCGTGCCAAAGCATTATATGTGCGAGATAAGGAGTATGTGGTAAAAGATGGACAAGCTATTATTGTTGACGAGTTTACTGGACGTCTCCAGCCGGGGCGACGATGGTCGGAGGGTCTCCATCAAGCAATCGAGGCAAAAGAGGGAGTGACTGTGGAGCGAGAAAGTCGTACGGTAGCTTCTATTACCTTCCAAAATTACTTCCGTATGTACGATAAACTCTCAGGTATGACGGGAACAGCTCTTACGAGTGCGGAAGAGTTTCGTACGGTGTATGGACTTGAAGTGACGGCAATCCCGTCTAATGTACCGAGTCGACGTAGTGATAAGTCAGACCTCATTTTTAAAACAGAAGCAGGTAAATTTACTGCAGTTGCCCGCACGGTAAAGGAATTTCATGAGACTGGGCAACCGGTGCTTATTGGGACAGCTTCCATTGAGAAAAATGAAGTACTTTCAGCCTACTTTACTCGTGCGGGAGTTCCTCATCAGGTTCTTAATGCGAAAAATCATGAACGAGAGGGAGAAATTATCGCTGATGCTGGTAAACGAGGAAGTGTTGTTATTGCGACGAACCTTGCCGGGCGCGGTGTGGATATTAAACTTGGTGGAGCGCTTGCTGAGACGGAAGAACGTGAAGCAGTGCGTGCTCTCGGTGGACTCTGTGTGATTGGTACCGAACGACATGAGGCACGACGTATTGACAACCAGCTCCGTGGACGATCGGGACGACAGGGCGATCCGGGTATAACACAATTTTATATTTCCCTTGAGGATGATCTTGCTCGTGTCTTTGGTCCGGGGAGGGAGCGTATTAGTGCTATTTATGATCGTTTTGGTGTTGCTGAGGACGAACCAATAGAAGCTTCTATTATCTCGCGCATTATTGAAAATGCGCAAAGCAAAATTGAAGGACTTAACTTTGATGCGCGTAAACACGTATTGGAGTATGACGATGTGATGAATCATCAGCGCACAACGATGTACGAACGTCGTCGTGCACTCTTAGTAGGGAAAGAGGAAGATCTTAATACTTTTGTTGAGCGACTCTCTATGCATGCAGGCAGTACGGGGGAAGCAGAACGTACTAGTAAGATAATAGAAACAAAGGATGCTGAGTTGGGTCACCCAATCTTTTTGCAGGCGGTACGTCAATTAGGACTCCAAACGATTGATACGTTGTGGGTAGAACACTTGGAGGCGATGGATTACTTACGTGGCTCAGTCTCTTTGCGTGCGTATGGTCAACGCGATCCACTCGTTGAGTATAAGCGTGAGGGCCTGAAACTTTTTAAGGATTTGGAAGAAGCTGTGTTTAATAATATTTTAAATCTTCTTCCCCATGTTGCTCCTGCACAAGAATCAACACTGCAAACTATTGGTCCAACAATAGAGTCTGGTCCTGTTGAGGATCAGCATTCTTCAAAGGCGTCCGAATTTCCTAAAGTGGGACGAAACGATCCTTGTCCTTGTGGCTCAGGTAAAAAATATAAAAAATGCCACGGAGCTTAGTCTAGTTGCGCTCATCATATCCACCTGTATACTAGTGCTATGAAAGATACAAAAAACAATTTTCTCGTCCCTGCCGCTATTATTATTGCTGGAGCACTTATTGCTGGAGGTATCTACTTCGGTGGTGGTGCACGTGGTACTAGTAATCAGGCGCAAGGTCCAAATGGCCCTTCTGCTGAGGAGTTAGCAAAAAATGCTAAACCGATCAGCAGTGATGATCATAGCATTGGTAATCCTGCCACGGCTTCTGTTGTTATTATTGAATACTCTGACTTAGAATGTCCCTTCTGTAAGACGTTCCATACGACTATGCAGAAACTTATGGATACGTATAAGGACGGTGGAAAGGTAGCGTGGGTGTATCGTCATTTCCCGCTCAATATTCACCCCAAAGCAGCTACCGAAGCGCTTGCCACCGAATGTGTTGCATCTCTTGCTGGAAATGATGCCTTTTGGCAATACACAAATCGTATTTTTGAAATTACTCCTTCTAATAATCAACTTGATCTAGCAGAGTTACCCAAACTCGCAAAAGAAGTGGGTGTTGATCCTACAAAATTTGATGCCTGTATGAAGGCAGCGACATACAAGCAAAAAATTGATGCGAGTACTCAAGACGCTGTCAACGCTGGTGGTGATGGAACCCCATTTAGTATCATTATTTCAAAAAAAGGAGACGTCATCCCTCTTGTTGGAGCCTATCCTTTTGAGGATGTGAAGCAAATTATTGACAGTTTGCTCGCAAAAAAATAAAGAGAGACGTATACTGTAGGTATATGGATTCCGAGCACGTGCCCGGCGAGTATCCGCACGTTGGCGAGATACTTCCGCCACCGCCAGCGGATGTGCCGCAGGCTGGTTCACACTTCCCTTTAGAAATAGTTCCCGATATACATCCAAGTGTGGAGAAGGATATTCCTCCACGCCAGTTACTAGCGATGCTCACGGTGGTAGTTCTCCTTTTTGGGTGGCGTCCACTATCTGCCTTTGGCACTGTACTGCTCTCGACAGCTCGTCTACTCCCGTCATTAGCTCGTCAAGAACTTGCACTTGTTACTACCAGTATAGAGGGAGCAACACATCTCATCCATCAACAAGACGCTGTACTTTCAGAACGAATTGCATCTCTGAGTGAAAAAACACATTCCTTAGTGGTGCATACACAAACATCTGTTTCTTCGGTGGGGGAAGACGTAGATACTCAGCTCGCTTCACTTTCATCGGGGGTTCATAGTGTAACCGCTGGGGTTTCTTCGTTTTTTGATACAATTTTGCTCTGGTTACGAAACGTGTGGAATAGTATCTCCGCTAAATGGAACCTCTTTCTCTCTGGCTCCGACAGTAACGCGCAAGCACTCACTGACGCAAAAGAAGAGTTAAAGGCACAATTACGAGCAGAGATCCTGAGTTCGCTCCAGGCAAGTAGTAGCGCACTCCAAGGAGGAGGATCTGCATCATCATTTGGACAAGAGGGAATTATTGTACTCCCTAAGACAAGCGCAGCTGAAGCAAATCGTATACGACAGGAGGCAGTCCAAGGGGTTTTTTCCGATAAAGTAATGGTCACAAGTGATGAGACAGGACGCTCTGGTGTTATTCGACCTATTTTTCGAAGTGGTGTGGGGGAAGACTATCTCTATGTTATGGTTCCGGTTTCTAATCAGTAGTATTTGTTGTAGTTTCTTGCTTGTCGCGCTCCCTGCGTTGGCAGCAGGGGATGCTCTCTATCTCGCTCCTGCTAAACAGGAGTTTGTAATGAATCCTGGTGAACAACGGAGTGTTGTTGTTACTGTTGAAAATCGGAGCAGTACGACCCTTTCACTCTCAGTTGATGTTGAAGATGTTGGTGCAGGGGCTGATTCAAAAACAGCCGTTGTTCCCCTTGGTGAGCGGATCCCTGGAGAATACTCACTTGCTGCATACACCTTACTTTCAGAAACATCACTCGTCCTCCCTCCTGGTGTGCAGAGAACGGTAGAAGCGCAAATTGCACTTCCACCAACAGTGACACCCGGTGGGCACTATGGAGCCCTTATGTTTTCAACCTATCCACAGGCTACGACGGGGACTACACGAGTGGTAACGCGCATTGGAGGACTCCTTTTTGTTCGAGTCGCCGGAGATGTACGAGAAGAGGGTCTTTTAATGCGTTTTGGTACTCGTAGTGGGAAAAAAGTTTCTTTTTCTACTGAGCTTCCGCTTGTCCTTGAGTATAAAAATATCGGTAATGTGCATCTCAATCCCTATGGAGTAGTAACCCTTACTCCGTGGTGGGGGAGGAGCGAGCGAACTTTTGCCGTTGATCCGTGGTATGTCCTCCCCGGGGGCGCTCGTTCACGTGATATATTTTTACCTCGAATTGTTATTCCGGGACGTTACCTCCTCACCCTACAACTCAATCGAGGGTATGGTGATATCCTTGATACACAAACAATTTCTGTGTGGATACTTCCTTGGCAGTGGATAGTTGGTGCGGTACTTCTCTTTATGTTACTCGGATTGTGGCAATACTTTGTTAGAATGAGTTTACTATGATGAAGTATGTATCTCTCAGTGTCCTTTATTTGTTTTTAGGAGCTTCATGCGCGCAAGCGTATGTTTCAGCAGGAACAAGCTACCGATTACAATTTGATAGTATTAATTTTGGTGGAGGGTTAAGTTCTTCAGCAGTATATAATCAAGAGAGTACATTTGGGGAACTCAGCTCGGGGGAACTTACCGGTACTACCTATAACTTAAAAGCAGGGTATCAACAAATGACGGCAAGTTCTATTTCAATATCGTCACCAAGCGACATTGCCCTTGGTTCAATTAGTGGCTCATCAGAAACATCAAGTGGTTCTGCTGTATGGACAGTAATAACTGATAGTACGGGTGGCTACACTCTCGCGGTTAAAGCATCTACCAATCCAGCACTTCAAGCATCAGGAGGAAATTTTACTGACTACACTCCCGCAACTTCAGCTCCAGATTATGCATGGTCAGTCTCTGCCTCTACTGCTGCCTTTGGGTATACAGTAGATGGCACTGACACCGCAACACGTTTTTTAGATAATGGAGCTTCATGTAATGCCTCCGGAGGAGGCGCAACCGCAAGTACATGTTGGGATGGCCTCTCTACCTCTAATGTAACTATCGCGAGTGCGACCTCAGGTAACAGCCCAAGCGGAATCGCAACAACAGTAACAGTAAAGGCCGAAACAGGTTCCTCTGCTAATCAAGCGGCAGGTGCGTATACTGCAACACTTACCGTAACTGCTCTTGC
>JANLHL010000022.1 GCA_024654535.1 Candidatus Roizmanbacteria bacterium
ATTAACAACAGATAACAGCGGGATACTTGATTTAGGGAAATTACCAGCAGATACATTATTTAAAGTAGTAATAACAAATGAAAAAACTTAAAATTACTAAACTAACAACCGAATGGATGAAAGAAAATAGGTCATATCCACCAAAGCCAATATGGTTAGAAGCATTGAGTTTAATAGGGGAATGGGAAGGAAGCCTTATATTTGAAGCGCCACAAAAAATATATGTTTGTATTACTAAAAAGTATTTAAAAAGTCTATTAAAATGAAACCTGATAAAAACGCAAAACTAAAATCCGACTTTATACAATACTATTCTCAACTTCCTGTTCAAAAATTAGCATGTGATTTTATAGGAAGAACAGAGGAAACAGTAATTCAATGGAAGAAAGATGATCCAGAATTTCTTAACCAAGTTACCACAGCTAAATCTAATTGGGCATTAAACAATTCTAAGAAAGTAAGAAGCAAAGAATGGCTTATGGAAAGAGTAATGAATGACCACTTTGGAAGTAAAATAGATGTTACCTCAGGTGGTGAACCTATTGCAATACTTGGTGGGCTTTCAAATGTTTCAAAAAACAACAGCGACTCAAAAGATAGCTGAACTAACAAAACGTATAAGAGGAGTGTCAGGTGGTACTTCTGCCTCTAAAACTATATCAATTCTTCTGTGGTTAATAGACCATGCTCAAACTAACAAATCCTTACGTATTTCGGTAGTCTCAGAGACCTTTCCGCACTTAAAACGAGGTTCTATCCGTGATTTCATCAACATTATGCAGTCTCATAAGTTCTGGGTAGATCAACAATGGAATAAGACAGACTATATATATACATTTAAAAACGGCTCGTTTATAGAGTTCTTCTCAGCAGACCAACCAGGTAAGGTAAGAGGGCCAAGACGTGATATTCTGTTCATTAACGAGGCAAATAACATATCTTATGAGACCTATACTCAACTTGAGGTTAGGACTAAAAGTATTATATGGCTTGATTGGAATCCCGTATCTGAATTCTGGTGGTATAGTGAGGTTGTACCAAACTTTGAATATGATTTCATTACTTTAACTTACAAAGACAATGAAGCATTAGAGCCAGAGATAGTTCATGCAATAGAAGCCCGCAAACCCAATAAAGCGTGGTGGCGAGTATATGGTGAGGGTCTACTTGGAGAGGTTGATGAGCGTATATACACAGGATGGCTACTTATTGATGAAATACCACATGAAGCCCGTCTTGAACGCTATGGACTTGATTTTGGGT
>JANLHL010000025.1 GCA_024654535.1 Candidatus Roizmanbacteria bacterium
CGCCGAGATTTTTAAGGAGCGTATACGCGACTATAAAAATCCAAGTGCACTTGGTAATCCAAGGTGCCACCGCGAAGCGGAAAAAGAAATGGAAAGGAATTTTTTGGTTTTGCTTCGCCGTTTCAGTCTCCGAAAAGAGCAATCTTATTTTATTACATCTCGATTGCTCTTTTCTCCGTCCTCACGGCGACCGAGACGCTCCCGTATCCGCGTTCTGTGGTATCTATAACCTCCGCGAACCACACACAACCGCCTACGCATAGCCCGCTCACTTCGTTCGCGCTGGCTGCTTCGGCGTTGTGCGTGTTAGCTCGTAATTATTGCTTTTTACCAATTTCTCCCAAGTGAGTATGCTTGAATCCCGAATCTAGTTTCAATCCAAATCCAAGCATGCGATCCATACTAATGTGTGCTATCCAAATAATTGAAACTGGTAAGAGTATAGGAGTATAAACCAGCATATAAAGACCAAATAGCACAAATGGAATTGTGTATGTATGCCCGATGTTGTATACCATTGCTCCAAGTTTCAAATTTTTCAGATAACCAACCATAAAAATGTCTGGCGCAAGAATAAGAACGACAAACATCCACCAACTTGCACCAATGAGGTAGTATGCCCAAACTGTAGCCACAAAAAACATCAAGGATTCTGATCTTAAAATCCTAACAATGTTATCTTGAAAATTCATATTCATTTTTTTATTATACCATTTGCGCTAAGGCACAAACAAATCTGTATGTGCTTGCCCCGCCCACCCAGTGCGCGCACAACAACCCCCGCCGCTTTGAGGAACATTATAAAACGGCGGGGGTTACTCCCGTGAATACGAAATATCCCGTTAACTATAATCTTACGATCTCTCCCTTTTGTGGAATGCCGTGCTGGATAGCTCCCCAAGCACTACCGTTCTTTCGCTCATAATAACGAAAAACAAATGGAAGCACTTGTACTTGTAATGGATTGTCCATCTGGTCAAACAAATTAATATGGAGATGTGGAGCCGTGGTATTACCTGAATTACCGACCTCGCCAATAATTTGACCTACGGCAACCCGTTGACCAACGACAACTTTTACTGATCCAGAGCGCATATGTGCCAGAAAAACGATTTCACCTGTTTCAGATTGTATCATCACGTAATTACCAACATTAGGACGAATATCAATTTTAGAACCATTAATTTTTGGACGAAAAAGAAAGGTTGCTCTTAACCAAATAAAAACTGTATTGATAAGATTTACCATAGTATTATCTGGCCAATCATCACTTGCCTGTATTACTACCCCTTCGATTGGAGCAAGGATTGGCTGTGACCAGCCATAAAAACTTTCTACAGGAATTCTGCCAAAAATAAAATTCAAAAAACTTCCGTCAGAATAATTTTTCTTGCCTTTGTCGATTTTCATAAAATCAAAAGCATACGGATGATGGCCTGGTGGATTAAGAAAAACCCACTCTCCGCGAAGAGGAAAATCAATAGTTATATTTTTTCGAGCATTCATGAGATTATTTTTTTACCAATGTTACCTAAATGTGTATCCATTAGTGTCGGCGCTTCGCGCCGAC
>JANLHL010000003.1 GCA_024654535.1 Candidatus Roizmanbacteria bacterium
CATAAACTTTGAAAAGCAAATAAAATATATACATGGACTTGACAATAACAACTGTTTGTGCTATAATCCCCGAATGACTGTTGGAAAAGACTATGAAGACGCGTATTTCGCATTGAAAACGTATGAAAAAGTTGGAGAAAAGTTTGGGGTCAGTCGGCAAGCAGTTTGGGAAGGAATTAAAAGAAACAATCCAAACTTTGTGAATTTGAGGAAACCAGGACAATATCAGGGGAAACCCTGTCAGGTATGTAAAAGAATAATGAACGGCCACCAGGTACGGCATGAATCTCATGGAAATTGTGCACGGTGTATGCTACGAATTAGACGGCGGATACAGAAACAAAGAGGTAGTGTGTAGGAGAGGGCGGATAGGTGTAAAAAACGTATCCGCTATCTTATATGCATTACCAATCAAGTATAGAGCGCCGTAAAAAAATGGCCGCCGATTTTGTAGAGCTTCTAGAAAAGAACGCTCCAACCCTCTATCAAGATTATTGTAAAAAAAATAACACGGTAGATAACAGCCAACTGAGCCTTGAAGAATCAATCGTGTTATCGCCAATAGTAGAATCTCAAAAATAAGATTTTTTACTTTTTGTATCGTTTTGTAAACTATAGACCACTTGTCGTATCCTCCAACGTGCGGGAAATATGAGGTTATTACTTTCTTTTTCTTTAAGTTTCTTTGGTTTTCAGAAGCAGTTACTATCCGAAGATTAGACCTTCTATTATCTAAAGTATTATTATTTATGTGATCAACATACATTCCTTTTGGAGCTTTACACAGAAGTCTATGCATAGCTATCGTATATATTTCTTTTGTATGCGTGGTTCTTATTGCATAGTGGTTTTGTTTTAGTCGTCCGATACTTGAACACCACTTCCATTGATTTAAGTATTCAAAATCCTCATCATCTACAATAACCATGTCAGGATGGTTTGTAAGATATATAAATTTCATACATGTAGTATACACCCAAAAGACTCAATAATTCCCGCAAAATATGCGGGAATAAATTCCTATTTTTATGATATACCTATATCTATGGATAATCAAAGAAAACGCAAAAAAAATAATATTGCAAAATTTTTGCCGATTTTATATTCTCTTTCTATTGATGCAAACAAACATACCATATACCCTCCCTCCTTTAAGCCGATTGCACCTAAATACTCCCAGATCGGATGACAGATAAGTGGGAGAACTTTTACAACCCGACGTCCCTGGAGGTAATAAAAGAGAAAAAGATGGCGGTGGTAAGCCTTTCGCACTAAGGGCACACCCTCTTTGTCCCTATCAGTAGGGTTTTTGGACAATTAGTAAACTACGAGGATACAGAGAGAAAACTGTTAACACCTCCACACGCACCTCTTTCTCCCCTCTGTGCCCTCGGAGGTGTTATTAGCAGACAAGGCTTTGGTTTGCTAATAAAGTATTCTAGAAAAATGTAGTGCGTATTGGAGGGTGGT
>JANLHL010000031.1 GCA_024654535.1 Candidatus Roizmanbacteria bacterium
CGATCGGGATTGGGTGGATATTCTTTGCCGAATGGTCTGTGATGAACATAACGAAGAATTATCACATGCGGTAATGAAGAAAACAGGTCTTTCGTCGGGTGCTCTCTCCGACGAAGAACATTTACGGGCGGTATTGGCGGAAAAGCATATTCGGGCCGTAAAATTAGTACCGGTCAAAGAAGCGCTTACCGCTGAAGAGATTGAAGAACTGAAAGAGCGCGGGTTTTCTCCCGATATGTCGCTAGGGAAAATACTTGAGGCACACGAAGAAGCTTCAGAGCGTATCTTACTTGGGGCACAGATGGATATTGAAGGAAAACTGGTGGGACAGCATCATAACTATAAAGGAAAAAAGATAGATGAAATAGAAATTCCTATTACCACCAGTTCGCTGTGCATCAGTGTGAGTCTAGCCGATGTGATGCATCTGGCGGATGTACAACAAGCACTTGAGCAGATACGATCATATAAGACAAAAAAATCAAAAATACAGGTATTGGCAATTCTAGTACACCAAGCACAGTTAGGATATGTCTCTGAGTACATCACGTATCTTTGGGTGAGTGACGAGATGAGAAACGTTTCTTTTCAAGAGTTGGTAAGCGAGGACAATCAAGCCGATTTGCTTACTATACGCGCACTCATTGAACGCTATCATACTGCTTAAGCAGGACACTTTAAACAGCCCCGTAGTAAAATGCCCCTAATATAATGGGGCATTTTGTTTTAATGGACATTACCAATTGATCTTTATATAAAAATAACAAATCTATTAAAGACACTTGACACTGGTGTATAAAGGACATAATATTCGGACGTAACTAAGCTTTGATTGGGTAGAGTGGAGAGAGGCGAACGTCCTTCGAAAATTACTTGAACGTGTTACGTGAAGAGTAATTGGAAAATACAGAAAAGGGTACTCAATCAAGATTGTGCTTCGCATAATCTCTTTCCCCGATTGAGTACCCCTTTCTCTATTTCTTCTTCTCACCCTTTCTCACCCTACTCCCAAGGGTTCTTTTAAGAGTATGTCGTAAAATGGTCTTTTCGTTACAGTAACAGTATTAGTAACTTGACTATTTATAAATATTATATCGTAAAAAAAATACGCACGTTCTGACGTTGACAACTTTTGCACAAGGTATACCATGAAATTTATCACTCATACATCGGTTTTTACTAAAAAATAATGATCACTTCCGAGGGGAAACGGGATTGATCCAAAAAACGGTGTACTATATTTCCCGTATCCGGAAAGTTTCATATAGAGGGGAAGTAAGCACCATTATAAAAAAGAACATCCTTGTCGGTTGATCCAGTATAGGTTGATTGTGTTCTTGCACGAATCTCATACTTTAGTGCACCACCCCCTCTCGCTGTAAGCGACATTGTTTTCTTAGAAGCAAAGCGAC
>JANLHL010000035.1 GCA_024654535.1 Candidatus Roizmanbacteria bacterium
TAATGATAAAAGGATTTGAACAATGGCGAGAGATTTCGACAAGCGAACACGAAAGAATAATGCGAAACCAAGACAAACTATTAGATAAATCAAAATAACGCCCTTGAGCGTTGTTTTTTTATCCCTGCTCGTAATCTTAAAGGCGTTGCGAGTAGAGATGAGAATGCTCATTGACAACTAATTGACACAGATGTTATGATTTATATATGAACAAAATATATAAATCAAGAAGTAAGTTTTACAAACTTTGGGTTGGTGTAAATCGTAGGGTTGGGAAACAGAAAAATTATAGGAACATTATCATCTCAGATGAATGGAGAGAGTTTCAAGCGTTCTTTGATGATATGTTCAATTCTTATTGTGAGCATGTCAATAAGTATGGAGAGAAACATACCACTATAGAAAGAATTGATAGAAATGGAAATTATTGCAAGGAAAATTGTGTATGGGCAACACAAAAAGTACAAGCAAATAATAGAAGTAGTAATGTATATATTTTTTATAACGGGGAAACAAAATCAATTTCTGACTGGGCAAGAAAACTTGGTATAAGTCGCCAAGCTCTTGCACAAAGAATAGAAAAAGGATGGTCATTAGACAAGATTTTTAGTACCCCTAAAAAAAATGGTCGTAGATTTCTATTACAAGACATACTTGATGGTGTTATGCGCGGAAAGTTTGGCACAAAAAATAGATCAGAGCTTATATCGAGATTGACAGATATACTCACTTTATTCTAATGAACTCATTGCATTGTGTAATGAGTATTAGGAAAACAACCCCAACCAAAGGAGGCGAGTGATGGAATTACGAAGAGTGTGTCTTATCTGTAAAAAGCATTTCGGTTGCTGGAGCGACGAGTTTGAATGTGAATGTTCTCGCTGTTCCAGCGAAAGGTTCTGTCAGATCCCCGACAATAAGGAGATAGACGAAACCACTGGGGTTTGCAGAGAATGTTTTAGAGAGAGAATGGGGAGGGACTTATAGATACAAACTTCAGAGTTAGTGTACATTGACGGATTGAATGTACACAAAGGAGTGCTATGGGAAAGAAACGAAAAGAGCTTGAAAGAAGAAAGAAAGAAAGGCGAGAGAGAAATCAAATGCTCTCAACCCACCACATCATTCCCACGAGTAGAGGAGGTACAGATAGCCCAAGTAATCTAAAAACAGTGTGCGTTCTAAAACACCGAGCGTGGCACGCTTTATTTTCAAATATGCTACCAGAGGAGGCGATAGAACTCATACGCAAAGAATGGATGTAGGAGGCACTATGTCTACCGAGATTAAGCACCTCGTAACAGTTTGTTTGCCTTTCTTGAAGGTAAAGATATACGGTGAGTGGTATACACTTACTAACGCAGTAGCACAAGAAGTAGAGGAGCTTCGGAAACAACCTCTGGTATGGATATACTTCAAACAAAATCGTTGCGCCGATTGTAATTTAGCGCACGAATGCGTCAATGTACGCGACAGTTAAATAGAGAGGGGTTATCCACAAAGGGTAACCTCTTTTTTTATGGTATAATGAGTTATGGACCGGGGTGTCCCCGATCGGCACGAGGTCTCGCAAGGGACTTTTTGCATTTAAGGTGGTATAATAACCCTAT
>JANLHL010000036.1 GCA_024654535.1 Candidatus Roizmanbacteria bacterium
AAAAGAACATACATTGATACTAATCCTCCAATTATTAGCCCACCGACGTTAAAGCTTATGACATTTTGAACGATACCGAGTAGTGCACTCCAATATAGGAGTGTCCATGCCTTTTTTGATCGGGAAAATAATCCAGGAATAGCAAGACCTTGAAGTAAGATCATCACTCCCATAAATAGAACATTTATAATAAATCCTAGTCCTAAAAATGGTCGACCCGTCATCATTCCGCCCACAAATCCAAGAGGCGCTAATACTGTTCCGGCTCCAAGTAGAGCCAAAACCCCTGGCACACCCATAACTACTCCAAGTATGGCTAAGTATGGAGAAAATTTAACAATAATCTCTTTCCACTCTTTTGGAATAGAAGGTGCTTTACCTACTAAGTATTCTTCCAAAGTCACCTCTAAATTTTTAAACGCTCCGCCGAAATCAGCCTTCTCACCAGTTGTTTTAGACATAAATTTATTTAAAATTATAATATTAACCCGATCAACATTATTGCTGCTGGAATCAAGAACATAAACGATTTTGCAACACCCGTCTGTAATAATTTTACAGCTACTGTTGGAGAGGTTGTAGTTTTGGCTACAATTATTTCAGTTGGGGTTGCAGTTGGAGATAAAATCTTACAACAAACATCTTCTGTAGGATTAGATTTACAAGCGTCTACAAGGCTGATATTTGAGCAATAATTACTTCCATTATTAGCTTTTATACAGATATTTCCGGCTTCGCATGGTCTGGTGGTTTCATTACAATCCTTTGTTGCACAAACTAATTTAGCAATTGTTGGTGTTGGAGTTATGGTCGGAGTGATTACAAATATAACTTCCGTTGGGGTTGCTTCTGGTACAGTTGGAACTATCGTTGATGTCGGGGTTGAGGTGGGGATACCTTCTTCACCGGTAGGAGTTGGAATAATGGTTCCTACTAGCGTTGTAGTTGTTTGTGCTTCCTGTTCTTTACTACCACAACCACACGAACTTTGGTAAGTACCATCCCACTGACCTCCATCAATTTGGATAATTCCACAAAAACAGGCTGGAGGTTTTTGATTCCCAATGGTTTTAACGGAATTATTTTGTAGACACGGTCCCCCGCTATAACCATTTTTACCAAATTCACAGATCCAACCTCCCTGTTCAGTAAGACCCGATCCGACTCCTATTCCCGTTTTCATAGTGATCCCTCTATCGACCGCTTCATTACTACATCCGGTATTTTTAGTTTCATCCAAGCAAAAACGATGGCCTTTCCCACCGGTATCCGTAACTTCACAAGTTACATATCCTCCAGGACAACTGCCACCACCTATTTCTTCTCTTTCCAATCTTCTCTCTTCCTGTTCCTTCTTTTTCTTCGCTTCCCGATCAGC
>JANLHL010000024.1 GCA_024654535.1 Candidatus Roizmanbacteria bacterium
TGCCTGCTTTCTCACGAAATCCAGCATATCTTCTGCATTTGCACCTATATAGTGACGCTTTGCTTCTGTGTCTACATACCACGCCTCTCCATGAGCTTCGACCTGTAGAAACATTCTTCCAGCAACGCTTCTTGCAAAGTCCCAATCAATGAGAGGGTGTTCATCATTCTCATCTTCGTATATCCAGATATGTTTACCCCATCCATTGTCTTCTCCAATATGTACCACTTCCCCAAGACATGGAGACAATATTTGATTTCCTTTGTCGTCATTGCCATACTTATCATTTATATCAACACCTGGATGAAGTTGTCCTGATCTATTGATAACGTCGAGATATTCCCAACCTTCATAAGTTGTATAAGGTGCTGGTATCTTCTTCCCTTTATCTATCCACTTATTTGGATCGGCATAACGTGTTTCCACTTGTTCTTTACTTAGACCTGCTGTGTATTGTATCCACTTGTCTGGCTTTATTCTCATTACCTCGTAATGTAGATGAGCATAACGAGTGCTAGTATTACCAACTTTACCGACAGGATCTCCTCTTTTAATCTTCACTCCTTTCTTGATGTGCTTATCGAAGGAATCTAGATGTGCCATGTGATGATAGGCCATATTATATTTTACATATTACGGATGAATAAATAATTACGAATACTATTACTAGCAAGCATATAGTGTAGATAATGATTGAGTATTTATCATTCATATTTATTTTAGGAATAGTTTAGCTAGAATGTTTCCTACAAATCCCCCGACTGCACCTGCTCCTGTCACAAGTCCAACAGTCCATATTCTCCAGTCCTCCAATTTTCTAATTCTTATTCGTATCTCTTCTAAGGAAGCGATACTTGCCTTTTCATTCAATAGTTCTACAAAATATACTTTATCTTTTTTCATCTCCTCAAACATTCTCATTATATTGTTCTCAAAAGTTTTGAAATCTACCTTGTGCTCTACAAAACTTTCTCTATAAGAATCGAATGCTTGGCTAAGAACTAATAATAATTCTCTATCAGTTTTCTTGTAGTCGTCCATAAGCAAATTTCTTTACAGCATCAACTATATCATGTGACGATGTTGACGCTTTAACGAAGAATGAACTAATACCCAATTTCCTTACTTCTTCTTCTGTATTTCTACTATCCAAATTAGTCGTAATTATTACTGGCAAATCTTTTAGAATCTTATCTTTTCTAATTTTCTTTAACATAGCTATACCATTCATCTTTGGCATTAAAATATCTAATAAGACAACATCGGGTGTTTCTTCTTCAATCTTTTCTAGTCCATCAATGCCGTTAATAGCAAAGCGTAAATTAAACATTTTATCTCTAAACATAGATTTATAGACTGATGTTAAACTTACGTCGTCCTCTACTATTAAAACATTCATACTATTTTGCTTTTAAGCAATTAGCTCTTTTAGCTTGTAACCCCTCTAGTAGTGCTGTATAGGTAGCTATATCAGCATCAATCTCCTCGAGAGTTATTGTTTCCACTCGTTCGCTAGTAACAGTGGATGTGATTTGGTACTCACCTCTCTCACCTTTTGTATATGTTTCTGCCATACTTATTTTTTAGGTGTTGCTTGTTTAGACTCCTCTTCTAGTGGAACGGAAAGCTCCTGTTTAGCTCTTATAATAAACTCAGCTTGTGAGCCTTGAATCTGAACTGCGTTAAGACTCTGAATTATTACTTCTACTGTCTGCTTTGTTAGATCGAACTTTGGCATAGATATATGTTATTAGTTAATTATATTACGTGCCATTCAGTAGCTCCAGCGATTATTCTTATCGTGTCGTACTGATTAACTGTTGCTAAAGCTGCCGCTCCGTCAATCGTTTGAGCTCCATTCGGAGTAACTGTAATGTTGTTTGCACCAGCGTTGATTCGCTTAAACGTGTAGATTCTATTTGCTGCACTAGCTACTGTCGGAAGATTCGCTATTATTGCACCACCAGTTGCGTCGCAGATATAGACTGTTGCCGCTACGTCTGCCGTAAATGTTGCAGTCTTATTTGAAATTAGCAGTCCAGTTGAACCTCCAATATCTAGTGTAGATAGCGGTGCATTGTTTAGTATACCAATCTTACCAACTGTATGCGGAGCGGAACTGTCGGCATTAGTGTCATACATTCCTGTTCCGAATATCACGCAACCGATGTTCAACTGACCGTTTGCGGTAGCGGAAGGTAGGTCGCACCAAGCACCTATGATTATGCTGTAATCTGAAGTAGTGACGTTATAACCAGTCCGATGACCTATAAATGTGCAGTATGTTGCTCCGTTTGTTAAATAAGCAGAGGTTGTACCTATAAATACATTGCCAGACGCAACACCAGTCGTTGAAGCACCACCCACCATATAACCAATCGCAATGGCACTACCTGCATTTTGTCCATTCAATACGTTTCTACCAATGAGAACATTGTATGCACCAGTAGTAATGGCGTTGCCAACAGTATTTCCAATTCCAATGTTGTCCCCTCCACTTGTAAGGTTTGCAAAACAAGAATAACCAAGTGCGGTTGGATTTGTTCCTGTAGTAAGTTTACCCAAATTTCCTTGACCAAAACAGGTCAACTTCGCGGTTTCGGCTGTTTCTGCAAATAAGGTAGTAGCATTGTTAGCACCAAAAACTGTGTTATCAGCAGTGGCGGACATCATTGTTACACCGTCGTAAGAGATAGCTTTGTGCGTGGTATTTTCGTGGAAATACTTTGTTGTCCCTGTTCTACCAGAGTCAGCGATATTGTCCCGATAAGTTGTAGTCGTGTTATCTGCAATCGTAGCCAAGAGAAGGTTCCCTGTGTAGTAGTTAGCCCCTGCGGCAGTTCTGTAAATCTTTCTACCGATAACTCTAGGGTCTGATGAAACTGGAAAAGTTATATCCACCTGCCCGTTACCTGCGGTAGTTGTGGCGTTTGAGTTTGAACTTTTTGTATGAAACTCAGTCTCTCCAAGTGCTGTGTAGTAAGTTACATTGTAATAATGAAGTCCAACATCGACGTTTCCAGCTCCTACTCCTGCAAGAGCAACTGTGACTTCTCCAGTTGTAGCTATTTTTGTAACAGGATTTAGGTCAATCTGATAGTTTGAAGTGATTACGCTTTCAACATGTAGGTCATCAGTCATCGTTACATCGTCTCCAAACTGAACCAGTCCAGTACCGGTGTAAATTGAAAAAGCTCCTGCGGTTGCTTGGTCGTCAATCTTAATTCCGTAGGAAGT
>JANLHL010000028.1 GCA_024654535.1 Candidatus Roizmanbacteria bacterium
ATAGTGACAATAGGCAATATAAAAACAATAGGGATAGCAATAGCTGACACAATGTATGACCACCCTATTTCAACATAATGAAGACGTTGACGAAAGGTAAACCCTTTAAAAAATAGTGGGGAACGCCTAAAGAAAAGCCGCAGAGTATCAACTGCCCACGTCCCCCGTTGCTGGTAAATACCCGCAAGGTCTAAGGGTGCTAATCCGGTAGTGTAGGACTTGTTAATATACACACTGTAGAAGCCGCGCGCATGCAGAACGTATGAAGTGTAGAGATCTTCAACAACATTCCAGGTTTGGAAGCCGTTAATAGACTCTAGTGCAGTTCGACGATAGAACACACCTGAGCCACAAGAGATAGCAGCATTATCCTCATTTTTCCCTGCTTGCATATGTTCATAAAAAAGTGTGTCGTGATTAAAATCATTATAAGGAACATCAAAGTTTTGGCGGAGAGTAACAATAGCGATATGTACGTCCTCTTGGAAATATCCGAGAACATCCGTAATAATATTTGGCTTTGCAACCTGATCCGCATCCAATACCAATATAAAATCTCCGTGGGAATGTTCTATGCCAAAGTTTAAGTTACCCGCCTTACGATGATGATGGGTACTACGTGCCAAGTACACTACTCCATATTTTTCTGCTAATTTTTTTATTACTTCACGTGATCCATCATCAAGAATATAAATTGTTTTTGATGTGTAGTTAACTTCTGTAGCTGCTTTAAGAGTACGCTCAAAGATAGTTATTGGCTCATTAACAACTGGTAGAAAAATATCTACTGATCCATACGCAGGACGTCGACTATGGTGCACATGAAATTGTGACCAGTGATTAATGATAAAAAGAAGACTGAGTGAGGCTATAAGTGCTTCGGCAAAAAAAAGAAGCCCTCCCCCAACCCCTTCTATGTGAGTAGCTAACCAAGGTAAATAGAGCGCATTAAGCACCACAACAACCGCGCTAAGTACCTTATCTTTTGTTTGCATGCCCCTCCTTTTAGCACAGCTCTAATAACTTGTACAGGAAACAAGAAATTACATCACGTTTATTTATTTAGGCGTAGCTTTAAATCTTCTAACACATTCATATACGAGATGAACGCATCATAAGGTGACTCGTAGGGATTAAAATATTTATGCACATCGCCATCGTTCCACCATTTAGTACACATATAATAAAAGTGGTCAGAGGTAGTGAGTCGTCGCCAGTCCTCTGTAAGTCGACGATCATTTGAGGCACGTATTGCTGGCTCTAACTCATAAAGGCGTGTAATCGCATCGTGCTGTATCTCATTAGAGAGCCACGCGGAGAGGTCACGCTCCGTGTCCGCCCACGATACAAAATTTTTTACATCTAATTCCCCCACTGGTGTGTATCGCTCTACAGCCTCTGACACAGTTACAAAATCATTATCCGTATGCTTCAGTATCTCGCGCGGTAATGACTCAAGGAAGGTAAAAATGCCAGTATCTTTCCACTGGTGTTCTCCAAAGGTCTCGTAATCCATAAAGAGATTTACTGTATGCCCATTCCCATTTACTGCGTTCACCCACTGGGCAAACTTACGCGCAGTAAGAGGATACTCCTCCCACGCGCGCGAACCAAAACGGAACGCGATGTCATCGGAAAGTTTATAATTTTTTAGCAGTAGAGAGAGTTTAGTGCCATGAGGTTGGTATACAAAATTGGGACTTTTCCAATCGAGTACATGGTCCGCGCCCTCAGCAATAACACCTTTAAACCCAAGTCGTTCAGCGGCTAGAGCTAAATCATTATTGTAAATAAGCTCTGTATTACGGAAAATTTGCGGGATAACACCAAAAAGCGAGTGAAGTTTTTCACTATGCATATGCACCTGTTCATCAAATTCCTCCGGTGAGTAGAGAAAAGAGAGCGAGTGATAGTACGTCTCGGCAAGGAATTCAACTTGCCCTGTTTTTACCAGTTGACGGAAAGACTCCAGCACATCCTCACCGAAGGTCTCCATTTGCTCCATAAATACTCCCGAGAGCGAATAGCTCACACGAAATCGTGGCTCGGCACGCAACATTTTGAGCATCAATTTGTTTGTCGGAAGATAACACTTCTCTGCTACCTTACGAAAAATACGTTCATTATTAAGATTAGTTACTGAACGATCATCAAAATAGCGCCCACCCTTCCCAATATCAAAAACTCGAAAGCGTTTAATACGCCATGGCTGATGAACCTGAAAATAAAAACAAACGGATGCCAT
>JANLHL010000029.1 GCA_024654535.1 Candidatus Roizmanbacteria bacterium
GGCACCGCTGATGTGCTTATGGGATTCTCTCAAGCGCTTGATGCTTCACAATTGAGTTTAAATCCAAAGGAAACAGTTTTGATTCTAAAAAATAGAGTGAGTGGGATAATTCTTTCTATCCCTATTCCACAAGAGACCTCTGACTAGATTCATTAGTGGGCTTTATTGATAAAGCCCTCATATGCAATAGCAAACACATTACCGCTCAGCCAATACAGGGCCACCGCAGCAGGGAAGGAGAGTGATATAAACGCAATAAACGCTGGCATAATATACTTCATTTGATAATACATACTACGATTTAAGTCTGTACTAAAACTTGATGGGCCTTCTTTAATAATAGCCGCGGGAGGAGTAAGAGTAAGGCGCATATGAAAATATTGTGTAACAGCAATAAGAACCGCAAATAAGTAGCTACGAACAGCTAAATCGATACCGAGCAACATAGTGCCGATGGTTGTTGGGGGAATTATAAAAGAATAGAGTTCTTTTGTTTGAATTGTTGCCCCCTCACGAAATACCCAAAAAAGAGCAATGAGCACAATAATCTGTGGAATCATGAGCCCAATTCCTGCAAATGGATTAATATGCTGCTCTTTATAGAGTTGCATAATCTTAAGTGACTCTTGTTGTTTATCTCCCTTAGCTTCTTCTTTTATCTTTGCAATACGTGGTTCAAGCTCTTTTAACTTTCTCTGTGTCCCCAGTGCTTTCTTTTGGAGTGGTACTAAAATTAAACGGACACCAAAAGTAAGTATAATAATAGCTACACCTAAATTATGTCCTGGTAAAAAGGCAGTAAGTGCCACTAAGGCATTATAGAGAGGTTGGAAAATGAAAGTATGGAACATATTAACTGTTTTGTGTTACTAATTGCACAAAAGCTGTTTTGAGAGAACGATGGGGTAGAGAGAGGACTCGAACTGTGGGATAAAAAATATAAATAAAACCTGGCGGGACTGTTTGTGTAGTAAATAAGCCACGAATCCTACGTTTGATACGATTTCTATCAACCGCCGATGGCGCCACCTTTCGCGGCACAACAACAGTAAATCGTGCTCTATTGGGTTGTTGTGTGTGGGGAGTGATTTGGAGTACCCCTATTTCACTTTTTAGGCGTTTTCCTGAGCGAAAATGGGGGAAGAGCGCGTGTGGCACCCTCACCCCTTCCTTAGGCATATTATACAGCGAGCCGTGCGCGCCCTTTATGTCGCCGGCGGGCCACAACAGCACGCCCTGAGGGAGTGCGTTTCCTCACCAAAAATCCATGCGTTTTACTGCGTTTTCGCTTTTTAGGTTGGTATGTTTGCGACATATGGGAAAAGTGTATACTAAAGTTGTTTAAAGTTCAATATAAGCGCCATTAAACACATTCATCCACAACTTGTGCACAAAGAGAGAATGTTTACTCTCAAAGAGGGGAGGATATAATCGTGTTACTTACACACTATGACTGAAAATAGAGAATTATGGGAACACGCACTATCTGAGATAGAACTCTATGTATCTAAAGCTAACTTTGGGACCTGGTTTAGAAATACAATTATTATAAAAGAGGATGGGGGAACGGTATTTTTAGGTGTTCCAAATGCATTTGTAAAAGACTGGTTGCAAAATAAATATCATATTTTTATCTTAAAAGCTCTAAGAAATCGTGCTGAATATATAAAGAATATAGAGTATGTAATAACAAAGGGCGACAAAATAAAAGTGGAAGAGCGCTCAAAACCAATTTTTAAGAACCAGTTAGAGTTTTCTGAGTTGTATGTTAATAAAGAAGACAATCTTAATCCAAAATATACCTTTGACACCTTTGTTGTTGGATCATTCAACGAGACTGCACACGCAGCAGTACAAGCAATCCTTAAAAATCTCGGTACCATATACAACCCACTTTTCATTTATGGAGGAACAGGATTAGGAAAAACACACTTAATTCAAGCGGTTGGGAACCAAATTAAAAAAGACTTTCCTGATAAAAAAGTCTATTACATGACCTCAGAAAAATTTGTTATTGAGGTTGTTAATTCTATTCAAAATAACCGTGCAAATGCGTTTAAAGAGAAGTATCGAAAATATGATCTCTTTATTATGGATGATGTTCAGTTTATTGCGAACAAAGATCGCACTCAAGAAGAATTATTTCATCTTTTTAATAGTCTCCACGATCAAAACAAGCAAATTATTTTTTCATCCGATAAAATACCAAAATATATTCCCAATCTTGAGGAGCGATTACGATCCCGTTTTGAGGGAGGAATGATTGTAGATATCTCACTCCCTGATTATGAGTCTCGACTTGCAATACTTAACTCTAAACTTAAAACGAGTGATTTTACACCATCTAACGAAACTGTTGAGTATGTCGCCTCTGTTGTAAAGGGAAATATTAGAGAACTTGAAGGAGCGCTTAACACAATTATCTGCCAGTGTCAGCTTAAAAATAGGGACATCAACCTTACTGAGGTTAAAAATTTGATTAAAAACACTATTAAACCACAGAAAACAATCTCTATTAAAGATGTTCTGCATACTATTGCTAATTTTTACAATATAGAGGAAAAAATATTGTGTGAAAAAACACGGAGGAAGGAGGTGGTAAAACCTCGACAAATTATTATGTATATTCTTCGGGAAGACTTTAATATTTCATACCCGTATATTGGACAAAAACTAGGCGGGAGAGATCACACAACAGTTATGCATGCGTACGAAAAAATAAAAAACGAAGTAAAAACTAATAATTTACTCATTCAAGAGGTCGAGCAAATTAGAGCGCTTCTTTATAATAACTAGTGGGTAAGTTGTGGATTATTATGAGTATTACTTTTATAAAAAACTTTAAAAATTATTTTATAAAAAATATTTCTATAGTTATCAACAGGTTAGAGTTTAAAAATCTTTTTTTATAGAACCATAAAAAACACCTTTCCACTTATCAACAAGACTAATAATAAATTTCTTTCTTCAGCAGAAAATAAAAAAACATATATGAAAATAGAGTGTGTAAAAGAAAAAATAAAAAATATACTCTCTCTCCTAGATAGGATTACTGGGAAACAATTAAGTCTTCCTATACTTTCCTTTGTATATTGTGAAGCAAAAAAAAATACACTCATACTACGAGCAACTAATTTAGATCTTGGTGTTGAAATTCAGATTCCAACAAAAACTACACAAGAAGGTTCTTGTTTATTACCAGCACAACTAATAAGTAATACTCTTTCTCCTATATCATTTGAAAACATTATTTTAAGTTCAGAGAATGATCAAATTTTTATTACCACCCCAAAACATAATATTATAGTAAAAGGTTTTGTTGGGACTGATGATTTTCCAGAGCTTCCAAAAATTGAAAAAGGAGTGACATTAGAGATACAAACAAAACAATTTATTAATGGTATGAAAAGTGTACTCTATGCTGCTGCTCCAACTGAAATTAAACCAGAGATAGCGAGTGTATATTTCTATACAACAAAAGAACATCTCATTTTTGTTTCAACAGACGGATTCCGTCTTGCTGAAAAAAAGATACTTTTTACCTCCCTTGATGAAATACAAGCAATTATCCCGTATAAAAATGCATTAGAGATTATACGATTACTTGATAACACTGAGTATGATCAGCTTTCTATTACTATTACTACAACACAGTGTATTTTTCACTCCTCCTCAATAACAATATCCTCCAGACTTATTACTGGAGTGTATCCTGATTACCCACAACTTATTCCACACTCGTTTTTAACGGAAGTATCTGTTTCAAAAGAAGAAATTCTCTCAGCATTAAAAGTTACTAATCTTTTTTGCGATTCATCAAATCAGATTATGATTTCTATTCACCCAACAGATTCTCTTGTTGAGATTGGAGCACGCAATAGCTCTATTGGTGAAAATATTATTACTATTGATGGAACAATAAAAGGAGAAGATATAGATGTTTTTTATAATATTCGTTATCTTAATGAATTTTTTCAATCAATTACTACACCCCGTGTTGTTTTTGGTTTTAATTCAAAAACAAAACCAGGAGTACTTAAAGGTGAAGGGGATACTACATTTACTTATTTAGTTATGCCTGTTAATAGATAAGATGAAACACCTAGAGTTGTATTTAGATAAATATCGCAGTGCCCAGCCTCTGTGGGGAGTATTGCGAAGTACACTTGCTGAATATTTATCAAAAACAACAGGAGAAACAGTTTTAAAAAATCAAATAACTATTTCAGGAAAGAAAATTTATTTACGAGGAGTATCAACAACCCTGCGCTCGTATCTAGCAATTCATAGTATGGAAATAAATAGTTTTCTCAAAACACTCCCTGATGCAGAACATTTACATCTATAAAACTCCACCACCATGTTGGAGTCCCCATAATAATACTGGAGTTTCCCAGAGGTTAAACTGATAATCATTCTCTGGATGGAGTGGTGGATTACCAAGTGGATTGTTTGGATCTACAAAATAGAGTATTGAGTGTATGTTTCCTTGCCACATACCACGGAGGATTGGTTTACTATCTGGTTGTGTTGGTGTTGGTGGAGTAAAAGATTCGTTTGTGAATAAAGGAAGAGCTTCCTTCATAAAAGCGTTCCAAAGTGGTGCAATAATAAATCCCGCAACCTTTTTCTCCATTGGAGTGTTATTGTTGTTTCCTGCCCATGCCCCAACCGCGAGCTCTGGTGTGTATCCAACAATCCACGCGTCACGATAGTCGTTTGTAGTACCTGTTTTTACTGCCACGGAATATCCTGGAAGGTATAAGTAAGAACTGTCACCAAATGCTGGTGCGCGAGCACTATTATCTGAGAGTACATCAGAAATTTGTCGAGCTGTTTGCTCTGGGATAACTCGCTCAGGATGTTGAGTATATTCCTCAAGAGTTTTTCCTGTAGAATCTTCAACTTTTAGTATGAATGAGTATGGGTTGCGGACTCCTTCGTTTGCAAAGACTCCGTATGCACTCACCATATCAAGGAGTGAAACTTCGCCACCACCAAGAGCGAGAGAGAGACCATATTGATTTGAGTTTGTGAGTGTGGTTATTCCCATACTTCGAGCTGTTTTAATTGAATTTGAAATACCCGCAAGATACATCACTTTTACCGAAGGAATATTTACTGACTGAGCAAGTGCATTACGCATACTCATTGGGCCACGAAAAATACCATCATAATTTTCAGGATGATAACAAGATGCGCCAGCCCTAATAGGTGTTCCAAATGGTGTGCATGACGTATCAAATTCTGTTGAGACATCAAACAATACTGTGTCTGGTGTATACCCTTTCATAAATGCAGTTGCATAGGCAAAGGGTTTAAAAGCTGACCCTGGTTGGCGTGATGCTGTCGCTACGTTAAAATTACCCTCGTTGTCTCTGTCAAAATAGTCACGAGAGCCCACCATTGTGAGGATTTGCCCCGTCTTAGGGTCTATTGCCACTAATGCAGCATTCCCTGCATTAAATTTTGTTTCGTTCTCCTTGGCGTACTGAGCAACGATTTCCTGTGCTTGTGCCTGCATCTTCCAATCTATTGTGGTAATAACGCGGTACCCATCTTGCTCTATCGCAT
Organism: Candidatus Roizmanbacteria bacterium; assembly: GCA_024654535.1. Classification (GTDB taxonomy): domain Bacteria; phylum Patescibacteriota; class Microgenomatia; order UBA1406; family UBA1406; genus JANLHL01. Next base: position 5,575 of record JANLHL010000029.1, read on the forward strand.
CCCGACCATACTTTTCCTCAAGGTATGAGCGTACAAAATCAACAAAATGTGCTGCTTTAATACCACCATCGGTACGTTGAAGGAATTCAACCTTCTCTTTTTTTGCTACAGCTGCGTCTTCTAAGCTAATCATTTTAAGCTCAGCCATTTTAGTTAAAACAAGATTCTTCCTTTCCTCAAGTTTGTCTCTATGTTGACCATACGGAGAAAAATAAGTTGGTGCTTTTGGGAGTGCTGCGAGATATGCTGCTTGCGCCAAAGTAACTTCTTTTGCTGGTATTCCAAAAAATGATTCTGATGCCTCCTCAACACCATAAATACTTCCTCCAAAAGGTTCCTCGTTTAAATATGCAGAAAGTATCTCGTCTTTAGTCATGACTTTCTCAAGTTTAATAGCAAGAATAATTTCTTTTATTTTTCTAGTCACATTTTTATCTTGGGAAAGGAGTGCATTCTTCATCACTTGTTGGGTAATAGTAGATCCTCCTTGGAGAAGTTGCCCTGAGCCAATATCAACAATGAGTGCGCGAGCAATACCTTGCGGGTCAATACCGTTGTGTTGATAAAAACGAGCGTCTTCTATGGCAACAGTTGCCTTTTTTGTGTAGTCAGATATGTCAATAAAAGGGATAATTGTTCGCTTTACATTCCCATGTACGTCATACAAGACAACTTTTCCTGTGCGATCGTATATTTTTGTGGATTCAACGATATCTCTCTCTTGGAAATTGTTTAGATCAGGGATATCAAGATTTACTGCCCAAAGTACTATGCCACCACCTAAAATAAATAAAGCAATCAGAAAAAGGGCCGCTGTGCGAGCGGCAAAGAATGAAATTCCCCGTACCTTACGAGTATTGGCCATTCTCCCCATAAGTGTTTCATCATAGCATATTTCTATGGTATTTTGAAGGGGTTATGGATCAAATGAAAGAAGGAAGGTATCTCCTCCGTGGCTTAGAGCGGATGTTCCCCAACGAAAAGGAAGTGATAACATTTTTAGAACAGCCACGTCGTATCTATGCCGGAATTGACCCTACTGGCCCCACCCTCCATTTAGGCCACCTATCTATCCTCCTTAAGCTTCGTGATCTTCAAAACCTTGGACACACAATTATTCTCCTCATAGGAGATTTTACTGCACGCATCGGTGATCCTACTGGTAAGAGTACTTCCCGTGTTGCGCTTACTGCTGAAGAGGTACAAAAAAATGAGGAACAATATCTCTCACAAATTCAATCAGTCCTCGATGTATCTCTATGTGAAGTGAGGCATAATAGTGAGTGGCTAGGGGTTCTTAGCTCAGAGTCCCTACTTAATATTGCTTCAGAGTTTACTGTGGGGCAAATGATAGAACGCGACATGTTTCAAGAGAGAATGAGGGTGGGTGCACCAATTTACCTTCACGAATTTCTCTACCCACTTCTTCAGGGGTATGACTCAGTTGCGCTTGAAGCTGATGGTGAAGTGGGAGGTAATGATCAAACATTTAACATGCTTGCTGGCCGGACATTGCTTAAGCGACGTGGTAAGGAAAAGGTAGTGTTTACTACAAAACTTCTTGTTGATCCATCAGGTAAGAAAATGGGGAAAACAGAAGGGAATATGGTTTTTCTTACAGATGAACCAAGTATTATGTATGGTAAAATTTTGAGTTGGCCAGATTCTCTCTTGCCTCTCGCATTTGAAATTTTAACTCGTGATCCACTTCCTACTAATGAGGAACTCACAGAACAGCCCTTTGAGGTAAAAAAACGACTTGCACGGAGTGTTACGGGACTTATCTATGGAGATGCCTCAGCAACTCGCGCTGAAGAAAATTTTGTACAAAAATTTGTTGCTAAAGAAATTAGTGACGATATACCTTTACGTACCTGTTCTCTCGGTACCCTCTTAGTTGATGTAGTAAATGACGCGGGGTTAGTATCTTCACGTTCAGAGTGGCGACGGTTAGTAGAGGAGCGCGCCGTGGAAGAGGTGGGCGGAATACTTATACGTGACCCTCTTGTTCGCGTGGAACATACAATGACAATTCGTATTGGAAAGTCACGTTTTTTACGTATAGAGTGTTAAATAAAAAACCCCGCCAGTACGGCGGGGTTTTTTATTTAGAAACCTTCTTCTTCCTTTTCCTCCTCTTCCTCGTCGTCGAATTCCTTTCCTTCCTCCTCCTCTTCTGGCAGGTCTACATCTCCAGCCCGAGCGAAGTCAAAATCTTGGTCCATGTGACAAAATTTATTAGTAATTATGGTATCCCTCGCGAGACCATTTTGTTGTACCACACCAGTAGGCATTTAGAAATAGGATGCCATATGTTGTGTGGATAAGTTTTAGCGCAAATGACCTAGTGCCGTCAAGCCCGCCGCAATAGCGTCATATTCATCATCGTGGCGGCGGGCTGGGGGGAGTGTAAGTAAAAGTGAGACCATGTGGGCCACCTGCTTCTTATCAGCGTTCCCATATCCAGTCACTGATTGTTTAATTTCTTGCGGAGTATACTCCATTATTGAGAGTGTATGTTTACGTGCTAAGTAACGAAGCATCCCTCGCGCTTCTGCAACAGCAATTCCTGTACGCTGGTTTTTTGTGAAGAATATTTTTTCAATAGAGAGAATACTTGGTACATATTCTTGTAGTACACGTTCAAATTCATTTGCAAGTACTACCAGACGGTCTTCAAAGGAGAGTGTGCGTGAGGACTCTACACAGGCACTCCAAAGAAGTTTTTCTTTTTTTTCTTTCGAGCGCTCAATAATAGCAATACCCATGCGATCAAATCCAGGGTCAATACCAATTACTCGAATCGTCTCACTGCGCATTGGTGTAGACATTATTAACATCAGGATGTTCTTCCAACTTTTCTACTAATAAAGAAAGTTTCTTTCCTTCAGTATCAGTAATAGTACTAGTAGTGTGAGAGCTCCATATACCCGCTTCTTTATGGAATGCCCATAGTGCGCTCCCCGGACGTGCAAGTTCAGTACCCTCTTGTGAAAGTAGGTGTCGTAATTCTGCAGCAGTACGATTTTTATTATCAGTAATTGCTTCAATGATAATAGCGCTTCCTCCTGGGCCATAGGTTTCGTAGAGCACTTCAGTATAAGAATTTTCACCAACACCTATTCCACGCGCAACTGCACGTTCAATATTTTCCATCGGCATATTTGCTCCGCGTGCTTTTTCTATAGCAGTGCGAAGATGGGGATGATTTATGTCTCCTTGTGTAGCACGAGATTCCATAGTAATGGTTCGTACAAGCATAGAGAAGAGTTTACTTCGTTTTGCATCTTCAACGGCTTTTTTATTTTTTATTTTTGACCACTTATTATGTCCAGACATACTGTTTTAATTAATTTAAAGAAGTGTGCCTTGCGCCTCCTTAGGTATGTCGTGCCCAAGGTGCTCATACGCACGCTCTGTTGCTACACGTCCACGGGGAGTACGGGTGATAAGTCCCAAACGCATTAAGTAGGGCTCGTACACATCCTCAATAGTTGCTTCTTCCTCCGAAAGTGCACTTGCGATAGTTGAGAGTCCTACTGGACCTCCGTGGAATGTTTCAATAATGCAGGAGAGTATTTTACGGTCAACCGCGGAGAGTCCGATTTCGTCTATCTCGAGGAGTGAAAGAGCCTCCACGACTGTTTTTTGGGAAATGGGTACTTTTTTTACTTGTACGTAGTCGCGAACACGTTTTAAATATTGGTTTGCGATACGGGGGGTAAGTCGACTGCGATGTGCTATTTCCATTAATGCTTCTTCTTGTGGGTCCATCTGTAAGAGTGTTGCTGAACGCCGTATAATACGTGCGATTTCTTCCTCGGTATAAAATTCTAAACGGAAGGTGCCACCTCCAAAACGAGAACGAAGTGGGGCGGAGAGTAGGGCAATACGAGTGGTTGCCGCAATAAGCGTAAAGGGGGGTAGATCAATTTGTATCGTACGTGCTCCTGGTCCTTTCCCAATAATGATATTAAGCATTCCTGACTCCATGGCAGGGTAGAGGATTTCCTCAATCATTTTATTTAAGCGATGTGCCTCGTCGATAAAAAGAATGTCGCCAGCAGACAGGTTAGTAAGGATAGAAGCAAGGTCTCCAACTTTTTCTATAGCAGGTCCAGAACTCGCTTTCATTTGTGAACCTGTTTCTTTGGCAATAAGGTGAGCGAGTGTTGTTTTACCTAGCCCTGGTGGTCCATAGAAGAGAAGGTGCTCTGGAGGGTGACTACGTTCTTTCGCTGCTGCGAGTAAAATTTGTAGGTTTTGTTTGATATGCTCTTGCCCAATGTACTCATCCCATCGTGTTGGTCGTAAGGCACTATCAAGGTAGCGCTCAGTTCCAGTTTCTCCCGTGTTTTCAGGCTCTATTGACATTATATTTATTATATGCTAGTCTCTTTTGTAGTTGTTGTTAGGAAGAGGCTAGGAATCTCTAAGCAATCGAGGAGCTTGCTCCGTGGGTACGTTGACGAGGACACTCTGGTTCTCCTGCTTTACGGTAGGAATGGCTGGGGTTATCCTTAGCAACGCGCCTGACTTTTCGATCCGTCGAAAAGGATTGTTTAGAGATTCGTAGCCTTTTTTAAATGATCTCTTCGTTTAAGTCGATTACTCGGCCAAGCTCGGAGAGGGAAGTGCTCCCCTCAAGCACCTTTACCATACCATCTTCACGCATATTGAGAATACGTTGAGGGAGCGCAGCTATTTTAATCTCTCGCTCACTCGGGTTCTTAAGTGTTACTTCAGTAACTAATGGATCTGAGAGCACTGCTTCATAAATACCTTCTCGTCCATGAAACCCTGTGCCATTACAATCAGGACACCCTACCTCAACATAATAGTGGTCTCCTGAGGGGAGTGTGAGGTCGGGCTTCTTCTTCTTAATTCGCTCAATAACGGTATCCATAAGCGTGCGCTCTTCGGGAGTGGGTACCGCTTCTTTTTTACATTTAACACAAAGTTTACGGAGGAGTCGCTGTGCGATAGCGACATTGAGTGCTGAGCTAATAACTTTAGGATTAATATCCAGATCTATTAAACGTGGAATGGTGCCCGCTGCATTGTTAGTGTGAAGGGTAGAGAAAACTAAGTGTCCGGTGAGTGCGGCGTTAATAGCAATTTTTGCTGTTTCTTTATCACGAATCTCACCAACCATAATAATATCTGGATCTTGGCGGAGTGCTGAGCGGAGCCCCTCAAGGAAACTATATCCTTCTTTATCATTTACTTGTGTTTGATTGATGCCCTCCAAATGGTATTCAATTGGGTCCTCAATAGTAATAATTTTATTTCCTGTATTTGATACACGCCGAAGGAATGCATAGAGTGTTGTTGTTTTACCTGACCCAGTAGGGCCCGTTAAGAGAATCATCCCGTTTGGTTTTTCTATTTCACGTGAGAGGATAGAAAAAAGCTGCGGCTCTACCCCAAGATTCTCAAAAGTAAGCGCAATAGTTTTTGGGTTCAAAACACGCATTACGACAGATTCGCCATAGGCTCCGGGAATAACGGAAGTACGAATTTCAATTTCGAGTCCTTTGATTTTTATACTAAAACGTCCATCTTGAGACATCTCTTTAACGTTGAGTTTCATTCCTGAAACCAACTTAATGCGAGAGAGGATGGGGTGGTAGGTGTTAGAGGTGAGGAACGCTATATCTTGGAGTACTCCATCAAGTCGATAGCGTAAACGTATTTGGCCTTCTTGGGGCTCAATGTGAATATCGGATGACTCAATTGCTACGGCACCGGCAAGAATCACCTCAACAATATTGGAAATACCCTTACCAGCACGAACCTCTGATTGCTCGTTCTCAATAGTCTCCTTAATGCTGGCGACGGAACTGAGTTTGTCAAAGAACTTTGACAACTCCTCATCGGAGATATCAATAACACCAGCGGTCGTTCGTGATGAGTCAGCAACCTCTTGATAACGCTCCCACGCACGCTCTAAACTTGCTTTTGAACCAAGATAAAGAATTGCTCCATAATTTTTTGCACGGAGGTCTTCAAGGATAGCGATTACTTTTTCATTGGTAGGAGAGGTTGCTACTATATGTAATTCTTTCCCAATGAGTTTAAATGCTGCAAGGTGTGCTGCTCGTGACTCACTCTCAGGGACCATACGAAGGGCGTCAGTACTTACCGAGAGTTTTGAGAGGTCAATGTAGGGGAGCCCATACTTTTGTGCGAGGATTTGCGCGAGCTCTTCTTC
>JANLHL010000032.1 GCA_024654535.1 Candidatus Roizmanbacteria bacterium
AGCTTCACATGGACACACAAAGGCACTAACTATGCCAGCAGCGACCAACCCAATGAGTACTATAAACATAGCAAATATGTCAGTTATGTTTTGGATAAACATGCGAGCAGGAAATCCAGCAGCACAGTATCGTTTTTTTGAGATACAGACCAATATACTAACAACAGGCACGAAACTGTATATGGATTTTGGAACAGATGGAGCGCTGAAACCAGCAACTGCATTGACCACAACAGCAGGAAGTTTATCAGTAGCGGGCGGATTAACGGCAGGAGAATGGCATCATATCGTTGTTACAAAATCTAGCACAACAGTTGTTAAACTATATAAAGATGGAGTATTACTTGGAACAAGCTCAAATGGAGTGGGAAATAACAGAACAGAAAATAATGGTACGTATTCAGTTGCAATAATGAATGATCGTGATGCTGGGAGTTCTGGGATTGCCTGTTATTTAGATGAGTTTGCTATCTTTGAAAAAGAGGTAAGTATAACGGAAATTTCAAGTGTCTACTCAACCCAAATCAAAAAATTCATGGGTATTGCTAACGTATAAAATAAGAACTTTAATTTATGCTAAAATGAAAATATGGCACAAAAACACATTCTCATACAATTCGGGCATTACAATATCACTAATAATTGTATCCAATCATATAGAGGATTAACAGGTGCGCCCGATGAGCAACAACTTAATTAAGAGGTACAAATGATATCACCTTGTCTAAAAGTATTTCTATTACTTATACTCTTACTATGAAACGTAAATATACCAATTTGCCATTTCAAGAATATGTTACAGTCACAGAATCAATAATTTACACAACATGATAAAACCATTTAATGGTAACTACAAACAAACGCAGGGGTTCGGGGGAAATCCCGATACATATGCACAGTTCGGGTTGAAAGGTCATAATGGCCTAGATTATGAATTACCGAACAATACCGAAGTCATTGCTCCACACAACGGTAAAGTAATTGAGGCGGCCTTTGATTCTACAGGATATGGTAATTATATTAAAATAGAATCCGATATAGAGGGTTCAGTTGTTGCTCATCTATTAAAGCAAGTAGTATCAGTCGGGCAAGAAGTGAAAGAGGGTCAGCTTATTGGCTATTCAGATAATACAGGATTTTCAACGGGACCACACCTACATTGGGGATATTATCGTATCCCACGCAATAGGCAAAATGGGTACTTAGGTTTTATCGATCAAACTCCGTTCATAGATAGTGTTGAGCCAGCCCCTCCCACAACAGACCGTCGTGACTACTGGTTCGATCGCATGGACAGCGTTACCTTTATGAAACCACACGAGGAGATAACAGACTCAGAGGTTGAGAAGTTTGTTACCGAGTATCCAAGTCAATTACTGCGTTCAGGATTGTGGGATCAGGTGTGTAAACTTGCAGGGATAGAGGGCGATACCAATGTTGTAACAGAACAAGAACTGTTTGATAAGATACAAGACCTCAAATTGTGTAACGAAGTAGAGCTTCGAGAAGCGAACGAGAAGATAGCAGAAAAAATAGCAGAGATAGCACGACTCCGCCAAGCAATAAAAGACATTATTACGAAGCTACAAACTATTTGATGAAAAACTTTTTAAAAGAGATTATACAGAGAATAAAAAAGGGGGTAGACTTGTTTATACATATTTAATACGCACATGGCAAAAGATAACG
>JANLHL010000033.1 GCA_024654535.1 Candidatus Roizmanbacteria bacterium
AGCTTCACATGGACACACAAAGGCACTAACTATGCCAGCAGCGACCAACCCAATGAGTACTATAAACATAGCAAATATGTCAGTTATGTTTTGGATAAATATGCGAGCAGGAAATCCAGCATCACAGTATCGTTTTTTTGAAATACAAACGAATATACTAACAACAGGAACAAAACTGTATATGGATTTAGGAACAGACGGTACATTAAAACCAGCAACGGCACTGACCACAACAGGAGGAAGTTTATCAATAGCAGGTGGATTAACGGCAGGAGAATGGCATCATATCGTTGTTACAAAATCAAGCACAACAGTTGTTAAATTATATAAAGATGGAGTATTACTTGGAACAAGCTCAAATGGAGTAGGAAATAATAGAACAGAAAATAATGGTACGTATTCAGTATCAGTAATGAATGATCGTGATGCTGGTAGTGGCGGGATTGCCTGTTATTTAGATGAGTTTGCTATTTTTGAAAAAGAGGTAAGTATAACGGAAATATCAAGCGTATATTCAACTCAAATCAAAAAATTCATGGGCGTTAGTAACGTATAAAATAAGAACTTTAATTTATGCTAAAATGAAAACATGGCACAAAAAAACATACTTATACAATTTGGACATCACAACATCACAAACAATTGTGATCCTTCCTTTCGTGGATTAACAGGTGCACCCGATGAGCAACGACACAACAGAGAAATTGGAACAAAGTTAGCAACACTCCTGAATGAGAATGGATTTAACGCTTCTGTAACAGACGCTAACTCTAACTGTCCAAGTAACGCCTCTGTTATGGCGAAAGACTATGACCTCTTTATCTCACTACACTGTGACTCAAACTATACAGGAGATCAGGGCGGTGGTTTTGTAGATTATCCAGACCCATCGGTTGACGATAGTAATGCAGAAAGTAAGCGAATTAAAGAGGCAATAGAAGCTGAATACTTTGCAAACTCAGGAATTAGAAATGTGCCTTCACGAAGTAACCCTAACACAAAGTTCTATTATGCGTGGAGTTATGCTTCTAGCAAAACCCCTTGTGTGATATTAGAGATGGGCGAGTCAATTGATCCGCATGACTCAGTAATCTTAAACGATATAACAATTCCAGCGAAAGCAATTCTCAAAGGGATACAAAGGGCATTTTCAACTATTGTGACACCACAACCACCCCAGCCGCCACAACCATCAGTCTGTGAGATAGAGCTTGCTAATGCAACAAGACAAATAGCAGAGCTTAAACAGGCTAATGGTGCGCTCCAAAGCGATAACGACAGTAAATTAGCAGAGATAGCACGACTCCGCCAAGTGGTAAAAGACGTAATTACAAAATTACAAGCTATTTGATGAAAAACTTTTTAAAAGAGATTATACAGAGAATAAAAAAGGGGGTAGACTTGTTTATACATATTTAATACGCACATGGCAAAAGATAACG
>JANLHL010000001.1 GCA_024654535.1 Candidatus Roizmanbacteria bacterium
GTCTTGCCTCTGAGCAATGAGCTATTAACTAAGAGCGAGGGACTATACCACGTATATCATCAATATACTATCAAGGTTAATGATGGAAAGAGAGACGAAGTCAAAAAACATTTAGAAGAAAATGGTGTAAGCACTATGATCTACTATCCTATACCGCTTCACAAAATGAAAGTTTTTGCTGATAGGAGTAGAGTACATGATGGTTTGGAAGAAAGTGAAAGTGCGTCATTTGATGTATTAAGTTTACCCATTGAACCTCTGCAGACTGAGGCCGATACATTTTCTGTCATAAATTGTATTTGTGAATTCTTTGAAAATTGAAGCTTGGTTATTATTTGAGTTTTGGAGGTTGTCTTTTGTTATTTGATGTTATCCGTGTTTGTCGGTGTCCATCCGTGGTTAAAAAATATCCTTTTTAAAATTTGTTAACTATGGTGTGCGGTTAAGTGGACATATGATACTCAACTATAGCCCAATTTGTCAAAGAAAGGTCAATGGCAGACTTGACCCCTTTATTTTAATGTCAATCTGGGAAATCCTGGGGAATTCAGCATATTGGAACTTGCTGAGATGATAATCAAAATGACGGGGAGTAGATCAAAGGTTGTATTCGAGGCTTTGCCTCAAGATGACCCGCTCCAAAGGCAACCTGATATAGCACTAGCAAAAGAGCGGCTTGGATGGGAACCGAAAATTACACTGGAAGAGGGTTTGATGAAGACGATTGAGCATTTTAAGGACAGATACTCAATGATAGCGAACAAATGACTAAGGTCGGTGTCGCCTCATGAAGGACAACTCAGTTAGCGCGATGACAAAGAGTATGGAAGAAATTGAAAAGCTAATATGAGTGCGCAGGTTGTTAATAAATTATGTGCGCCCAAGTACTTCCTTCTTAGAAGCACTTTTGGTTATTTAAAGACAAAATCAAAGTCAGTACCAACGACACTGCCGGTGACTTGCGTAGCTATATAGGAATTATTATTTTTATCAATTTACTTTGATTGTATTATGAACATGAAAAATCTTATTAAACAAACACCGATTATTGGAATACTCGTAAAATCCGTTTAAACACTTTATAAAAAATTGTCACACTTTACAAAGACTGGGCATTATTGGGAATTGAGATATTCAAGTGGTGAAACGTCAGGTACGGGTTCGTATGGGCGATTAGCTGAATTTAAAGCAAATGTATTAAATGAATTTGTCAAAAACCGTGGAATTGAGTCTGTTATTGAGTTTGGTTGCGGTGATGGTAACCAGTTATCTCTGGCTGACTATCCTAGCTATATAGGTTTGGATATATCAAAAAAAGCGATTGCAATTTGTAGTAAACGATTAATAGGAGATAACACCAAAAAATTTTATGTCTATAATTCGCTCTCAAATTTTAATAAAGATAAATTATCAGCAGATCTGAGTCTTTCTTTAGACGTTATTTTTCATTTGGTTGAGGATCAAGTTTATGAAGCATATATGACTCATTTATTCAAAGCGGCTAAGAGTTATGTCATAATTTACTCCAGTAATTTCGATAAAAAGTTCAGCTCCTATGAAAGACATAGAGCTTTTGTACCGTGGATTGACATACATTGTACGAATTGGCAGTTAATTGATAAAATTGATAATTTATATCCCTATGATGCTACGGATTCTGAAAACACATCTTATGCAGATTTTTATATTTACAAAAAGACTTAACCACATTGTATATGAAAATTGTTACCATAATTGGAGCACGCCCACAATTTATCAAGGCATCAGCTGTTTCCAGAGCAATTAACAATTATAATCGGAACAACTGCAATATTATCCATGAAGTAATTGTTCACACTGGACAACACTACGACACCAATATGTCGAAAGTGTTCTTTGATGAATTAAGTCTTCAAACGCCTAACTACAATTTAGAAATTTCTAATTGTAGTCACGGCGCAATGACCGGGCAAATGTTAGAAAAAATAGAAAAAGTTCTTAAACATGAACAGCCTGATGTGGTACTAATCTATGGAGATACCAATTCTACCCTGGCCGGAGCACTAGCAGCGGTTAAACTACACATTCCAATAGCGCATGTTGAAGCCGGGCTACGTTCCTTTAATATGCGTATGCCTGAAGAAGTCAACCGAATTGTTGCGGATCGCGTATCCAATTTATTGCTATGTCCTACGGATACCGCTAGTGCTAACCTTACCAATGAAGGAATAACCGAGGGTGTATATAATGTTGGTGATGTGATGTATGACACGACCCTCTATTATAAACAGCGAGCTAGGCAAAAAGTAATTTTAGAGAAATTGGGGATTGAAGAAAATGGGTATGTACTTTGTACTATCCATAGAGCGGAAAATACAGATGATATCGATAGACTTCAGAACATAATGACCGCTCTTAGAAAAATATCTTCTACATTGCCGGTAATTTTTCCTATACATCCACGTACTCATCATCTGCTTAAAGAACATGATGCGTTGCAATGTTCAGACTCTCTGAACGTGATTGAGCCGGTATCATACTTGGAAATGCTTCAGTTGGAGATGTCAGCCAAAGCAATACTTACTGATTCAGGAGGAGTCCAAAAAGAGGCTTTTTTTCATAAAATACCTTGTTTGACACTTCGTGATGAAACTGAATGGACTGAAACTGTGGAATTAGGATGGAATCAATTGTGTGGCGCAAATCAGCATACCATTATTGATAAGTGGGAACATATAAATGATCAATTGTGTGACCCGACAATGCAACCTTATGGTGACGGAAAGGCTGCTGACAAAATTGTCAAGCTATTGATAGAAATCCAATAATTATAATTGTCTCATTTTCACTCAAGCCTAAATCTTGTCGGAAACATCTTCCAAATTTCGCAACAAAAACTGGTAAATACTAGATTGCACCTATTTATTCGTAATATACTGTCCACCTTTTCTTTTACAACTGCAGGTGTTGTCGTTGCTGTGATTCTTTCTGTAGTCTCTGCACGTCTACTTGGACCAGAGGGAAAAGGGTTATACACAAGTGCCTTACTAATACCAAACTTAGCGATTATTCTATTTACGCTAGGTATCACAAGTTCAACGACGTATCATATAAGTGCGGGAAAACAAAAACCTTCAGTAGCGTATAGGGGAAGTCTTATCCTTGGCATAACGATTTTAGCGGCTAATAAAGTAGTTGTTTTTAATTCCTAAATACCTTAATGATATCTGTTTTTTTGCAAATGAATAAAAAAACTGTTAACTATGGTGTGTGGTTAAGGGGAGATTTGCCAATCAATTATAGTCCAAATTGGCAAAGAAAGGTCAACGGCAGACCCCTTGTCTGACCCCTTTGCTTTGCCACGCTTAGCGGGGCTTTGCGTGAGGAAAATGGCAGTAAAGAAATCGAAAATATGATTGTCAAGAATAAAGACCTGACCCCCGATCGGTTTCAGACGCTTAAAAAATCTTTTCTTTCTGTGACTTCAGCCATTGGACCGGCTTTCAAGAGGCTTCCTTCCTCAGAATTTGTGTGCAATATAATGGTTTTATCCAGTGGGCAGGGAATAGCAGCAGCGATCTCATTACTCGCCGCACCAATATTGGGGCGGCTTTATCTGCCAGCTGAATACGGTGCGCTGGCCATTTATATGAGTATCGCGAGCGTATTAGCAGGGATTGGTAACTGGCAGTATGCTCAAGGCATTATTGTTGAAAGCCGGGATAACAAGGCTGAAGTGCTATTGCGTTTATGCTTGGTCACCACTGCAATTACCGTTGCCGTTGCAACGATATTAGCTGCGGGGATTATGCTTTATCCAAATACGTCGCACGCTTGGCAGCAGGTGCGTATTTGGTTTGTTATGTTACCTATTTCAACTTTGCTTGGTGGTGTTGTCACAGCGTGGTCAGCCATGGCTAATCGTAAAAAGATGTATCGTGCCATGGCAGCCATCCAGGTCGCGTCAGTAAGCCTAACGGTAGCAATCTCAATAGCCATGGGTGTTATGGAGTATGGGCATGTGGGATTGATGGTTTCCTATTTTTTGGGTCAGATCACCACATTTTTCGCGTATGGATACTTGATGTACAAAAGACGGCAAAAAAAACAAGATATAGGAAAAAGCCAATTGTTAGCAATGGGTCGGAAACACAAGGGTTTCGCTCTTTTCACAACTCCATCAGCTTTTGTTAATATTTTTGCAATGCAGTTTCCGATATATGTATTAGGCTTATTAGGTGCCGTGGATGTGGTTGGCTTTTTTTGTCGTGCTCGCCAACTGATGACAATGCCACTTACACTATTGGGTGGTTCAATCGCGCAAGTGTTTCAGCAACGGGCTGCTGCTGATTATGCCCGTGAAGGAACTTGTCGTTCTTTGTATAAAAAAACGTTTCTTATGCTTAGCGGTGTGGGCCTAGTACCAGTAGTACTATTAACAATTTGGGCACCAGATATTTTTGAACTAATTCTTGGTTCGAATTGGCGTGATGCAGGCGATATTGCAAGGATTTTAGCTCCGATGCTTTTGTTACGACTGATATGTAATCCACTATCGACCGTATTTTTTATTACGAACTCTCAGAGAGAAAGCCTGTTTTTAACTATCAGTACGGCATTTCTGATTATAACAATTTCACTTTGCTCATACTTACTTGACTATGGGACATTAGGAATTATTGTCTCTTTTTCAATCGCATATTCAATTGCGTATATAGTTTTCTTAGTTCGTTCCTATCAATTGTCATTAGCTCATGGTTAAGCGTATTACGACTAAATTACTATTGATAGTTTACATTACTTGATGATAGCTCTGTTGGTTATAATTCAAATTAAAATTGATTAGTACTAATGAATTCATGGGATAAAGTACCACTTGTAGTAAAGATATGGCTAAGAACAAAAAATGCCATTATTAATGTGTTAGTAAAGCATCTCCCCTTTTTTAAGTTTATACGTGAGACTGTAGACTATAAGTCTCCAATAACTTTTGATATTTGGTATAAGCAGAAAATCAAGGGAACTCATAGGTATTGCTATTGGCCCTTACATCCTATGAGTCAAGTGGCTTGCTCCGAAAATGTTTATCTCGGTGTTGAAACATTTCCTGGCTATATGCCGGGATGTTATATCCAAGCGATTGGTCGTATCACAATTGGCGATCATTCGGTATTTTCTGCTAATGTTGGAATTATAAGTACAAATCATGATTTACATGACGCAAGGCAACATAATGTAGGAGAAGTAAAAATAGGTAAGTACTGTTGGGTTGGTATGAATGCCATTATTTTACCTGGCGTTGTGCTCGGTGATTTCACAGTTGTTGGCGCCGGGGCAGTAGTTACACGTTCATTTGAGGACGGGTACTGTGTTATCGGCGGGAACCCTGCTCGAGTGCTGAAGAAACTTTTACCATATGAATGTGTAAAGTATGAAGTTAAATATAAATACCATGGGTATTTAACAGAGCTTGAATACAGGCGGTTTCGTAAACCCAAATGAGAGTGATGTTGTTAGCTTAAATGTACTTCAACAAAAGTCGGTAATCTGATTTCTAAAATCAGACATTTCCACAGTGATTTCGAGTCAGTTTTTTTTAATTTATTTAGTCTTTTAAAAAACACCTATAACTCAAAAATTGTTTAATAACAATCTGTTAAGAATTTTCATCCGTTAACAGAAGTAGTATCATTTCCTCCCTATCTGTATATGGAATCGAGTACGCAAAAAATAAGGCTTTTTAAAGGAATTTCTTCTCATATGTAGGTTACTTTAGAGAATATCAAAATATACCAATCCTGTTCGACACAACCCTATATTTGAAGGACTACGAAAATATACATATTCTTGTTGTTGGCGGTGGCGAACAATTTGAACACTTCCAGAGAATAGTTGAGGAAAAAGGATTAAAAAATATTACATTTACCAAATTTATTGGATGACATATCGGACGCTCGGTTCTTTAAAAGCCTTCTTTATAAGAAGCTGTAGACAGTTCATAGATTTTTTAAAGGTGAAAAACGTGCTGTTCGGCCTTAACGCCTTGATTAACCCTTCAAATGAAAAATGAAAACATGAAAATACTTTATTTGGCACCTGATTGGGGGCTTAACTTAAATATGACAGGCGGTGCAGGTACCCACATGCGTGGAACAGTAGCAGGTTTCCTATCGCATGGTCATGACGTTTTGCCATTGATTGGTGGTGACATTGTGTTCAAAAAACAAGGTTCTCTATCATCTGAATCATCTGCTACACACAAGAATTTAGTCAGAAATTATGTAAAAAAAATCATTCCCACCATCATTCGCTTATTAATGCGTGATATCAGGTATTATTATCGGGGTAGGAAACTTGAGCGGATAATTTTAAAAAAAATACGAGCCTTTAAACCCGATTTTATTTATGAACGTTCTGCTTATATGAATACGCTTGGTTTGTGTTTGTCGAAAAAGTTGAATGTTCCGTTGTTTTTCGAATCTGATGGACATATTGTTGATACTTATGCACAACTCTATGGGGTATTCAGCAAAAAGTTTGCAGAGTATATTGAGAAAAAGAAACTTTCGGGGGCTGATAAGATAGTGGTTATGAGCGAAAATGCAATTACTAGTATTGCAAAAAAGTACCAAGAGCCTATTAGTAAATTTTCAGTAAAGAAACTAGGAGTGGATGAGTCAGCGTTTGTTTCTGATATTTTATATACGGATCAACTTTGTACTAGGTTTGGACTAAAAGAACACTTTGTTGTTGGTTTTGTGGCAGGTCAACTTCAAGAATATCATGGAATGTCATTATTATTAAATGTTGCAAAACAACTACAAGAAATAAGAACAGATATTATTTTTTTTGTAGTTGCTGGTGGTAATTTGGCACAAGTTTACGAAAGAGAAGCAAATAAAAAAAAACTATCAAATATTATTTTCCACCCACTTGTTCCGAAAGATATGGTTGCTAATTATTTAAGTATATTTGATCTTGGAATAACCCCAGATACTATACCTCATATGTATCCAATAAAAATTCCGGAATATGGGATAGTTGGCCTTTGCCCATTAGCACCCAATTATCCGGTCTTTAAGAAACTTTTTAGATTTGAAGGTGCAGACCATCTTTTATTTGACGTTGGTAGCGAAACCTCCTTGGCAAATAAGCTTTGTTGGTTAGCAGACAATCGGGTCTTCGTTAAGGAGATGGGACAAAAATGGAAACAACAAGTTCAACGGGAATTTACTTGGTCTACTACCGTCATGCCTGTACTAAAGGCAATGGGAAAATGTGTTTAAATGTATAAAATTTTGTAAGTTAAACATCTATATAAATGAAAGGAATAAATGCAGATTAATAAATATAAAAAATTACCGCTTGGCAATCGCGATTTTAGTGGCGTTAATATGATGGCAGGCTATTGGTCTGAAGCAATTCATGCAGCCGCGTTTCAGGTTCTTTATGATGCGTATCCTCCTCCGGCAAAAGTATTAGATGTTGGTGCTGGGCAGGGTGCTTTCTCGAAAAGACTTGCTGAAGCGGGATATGATGTAGTGGCTATTGAGAAATTTGCTGAATTCAAAGTTCCATCAGTTGAATGTTGGCGAATAAATCTGAATGAGGAATGGCCACAAAATATAGGTGAACCCTTCGATGTTGTTGTAGGAATAGAAATTATTGAGTATGTGGAAAATCCTTTTCATTTTATTCGACAAGCACGAGCAAAACTCAAAGCAAACGGAATTGGCAAGATGATTGTTACTTCTCCAAACCCCTTAAATACTTTGGAACGCTTACAATTTTTATTGCAAGGAAAAATCAACATACTTGATCATGAGGATCATCGAACGCCCATTTTTCCTCAATCTATGCATAAACTATGTAATGAGTGCGGTTTTCGAATTATTAAGCATACATTTGACATTGATCCACTTAGTGTTCATTCATCTTTGAAGGGATATATTGGGAAAAAAATATTGTGGTTATCGTCTGTTTTTATGCGTAACCGTGAATATTTAAAAGGGGTTTCAAATGTTTGGCTTTTAAAAACTGAATAGAGTGACTCAGGTTGACAAACTTTTATTGAGTAAGTAATAATTATAAAAATTTCAGGGATATTACTCCAGAATATTGAGATATTAAGCTACATGAAATATATGACTCTGTTGATTTATTATTTATAAGCACTTAAGTGCTTATAAAATAATGAATTATATCAATAATTGCCTTGACATTTGGCTGGGTTGTGATA
>JANLHL010000034.1 GCA_024654535.1 Candidatus Roizmanbacteria bacterium
TTCTTTGTCACCACCACTTTGCACCCAGTCAAGTGCGCCGGTCAAGACATAATAACCAACAATGAATCCAGCAAGGAGGAAGATTGTGCGAATTGCCCATGTTAAAAGAGAACCAAGATCTGTTGGAATACCCGCAATGGTTCCAACGCTAACCGAGCTTTGAGCAAGTAGTGTGTGTATCATTATTGTTTTAATTAAATTAATTGTTAATACAAATGTATATGTATATACAACACTATATTTTATAAATTGTCAAGCATATATAGCTTATTGTTATACAGAAAAACGAGTCGCGTGTCTTTATGGACACCAAAATACCGAGCATCCTTCAAAAGGGGATTGAATATGGAGCGTACCGTAGCTCCCTTTTTGTCTAGAACAATAACTCTTGTGTGGGTAGGGTCAAGTAGATAAAGGAATGAGCTATCAGAGTCAGTATATATTGATTGTACATCGGAGAGTTGAATTTTTCCGCTTATAGAAAAATCCTCACGTACTCCACCGTTGAACTTGTAGAGGGCGTCGTTTGTTAGTAAATATACATAGTAGTCTATTGCCATCTGTTTTGCGCGAGCAAGGTCGAGCGCCGATCCGGGTTGAAAGTAACTGAGTTTTGAACTGTATCCGTCCTCGACTGGGGTATATTTGTAAATTTCATCACGAGTCGCATCGAGGGTATAGATATTGCTGTTAAACGTTTCTAAGCCCTTAAGAGTGCCCCAATCTTCTTTTGATACTATTTTTTCAAATGCCCCCCCCGTTTCTTTATATATGCCGTTTTTTATATCTATATAAACAACACTGTCTTGTACCAGAGAGGCAAAAAGTGGCGTTGTCCCTGTCTTTGGCGTAAATTCATTTTTATTCTTCGTAGCAAGCTCAAGCGTATATATTTTATTACGCTTCTTATCAAGCATGACCGCAGTGCCATTTACTATGGTCATAGTGGAGATTTGCGCATCTTTATGTATCAGTTTAATATCAAAGAATAATTCCTCTTTTGATATTTGAACATTTCCAACGGTGCTTTTTGCGTCCTTTATTTTTGTGTTCAGCGTCTGTACGCTTGAGGCTTGGGAAGGGTTTAGTTTTTTACTCGTCAATTGTTTTATCTGTGTTTCAAGTTTGGTTATGTCTCCGGCAAGTTTTTGTGGATCTTTTGTTGAGCTTGCCGACAGGGCATCGACACTTTTCCCAATGGTGGTAATTGCAAGGTTTATTGATTCGTTTCTTTTTGTCTCTATCATGCCGAACACAAATTTACCAGCTACAAAGACAATTGCAATAAGTACAACGAGCGCAATAGCGCCTTTGAGGTATCGTGGCTGGATAGAAAATCGAGTCGTAACCGGTTCTATTTCAGGCTCGTTTTGTGAAACGCTCTGTTCTTCTTTCTCAATATACAAGACGATACAGGCGGCACCAACCTGTTGATCTTCTGGTATGTTTTCATAGAGGGCATCTGTAATGAGCTTTGGATGAGGTGCATTTTTTAAGTGAGTTTCTATTGTGGTGAGCATTTTGGTGAGCTGCGGAGTGATAAGAAAAAAAGTGGTGTTGGGTTTTATTGGTCCTTGTTTATGCTCGTTTTGAGAGCACGCGCAGTAGAGCACATTTTTGTCATGCATGAGAACACTTCCCATATTGGTTGCTACGTAAGACACGTCTTGTGATAATGAGAGAGCTGACCAGGAAACAGAAATATCTTGTTCCTCCCCGACGGCCTTTTCTATAAGTTCTACTAATGTTTGTGAGTTTGAAATGGTTAAATACAGTAGTTCAGAACGAACCTTCTCTGATATTGACTTAGCTTGTTCTGTTGCGTTTTCTCCAACAACTTCACCAACTATATAGACTTGTTGTTGTGCGATAAAGAAGGTGACAGAACCTTCGCCATTTTTTCCTAAGAAAATTGCATGTTTTATGTGATGCATATTAGAGTAAAAATAGTGCGTACAGTATTAATATTGTACCAATTGCAATCTGGACCCAAGCAAAAGCAAAAAGAGTACGAGTAGAAGGGGCGGTGTATGTGCGGTCTAGTTTTGTTAAGCGCTGTAAAAATATAATAGAAAAGCCAAGATACCCCACCGAAAAAAGCACACCAACTATTTTTATGGATAAACCGATAAAATCAATTGAAGCGAGCACGTTACGTAATTCTTCCATGTTCTTGAATGAGTGTATTAATAATCTGAACTACGAGTTCCGGTTTTGGTGTATTCATGAACTCTATATTTAGTTCTTCTCCTGCGGTTTGTACAAAAATATTACCATAGTCAAACACCGCGCTCCATATGCCAGAGGTTGTTTTCTTGATTTCTTCTATATTGCGCAAAAAAGCCGTAGATGACTCGCTGGTGAGAATCCCGTGCGTATCAACATCCATTGCCTTAAAATTGGTAATTACTCCAATGTTAAAATACCAAATAAAGAATTTTGTTATAAGAAATGAAAACGTAAAGCCATACCAAGCTAATATAATGAATGTAATTTGTGTTGAAGAAAAAGGGAGCGAAGCTAGAAACGGTACGAGAAAGAAGGGAGTTATAATAAGAACCAGCGTGCTTAAAAGCCATGGAAATTGTGTTATGGGATGCTCTCTCACTATAAGGTGCACAACTTCTTTGTTTTCCTGTGTAGAAAAGCGGAAATCAGGATTGAGGCTGAGCGAATTGAGATAAAATGTCTGACGACGACTATCCATACGAGTAGTATACAGTATTATTGTACAGAGAATGTCAAAAAACCCCCCCATGTTGACATGGAGAGCAGGGTGTCGTACAATATGAAACATATCTATTACTAGTTGCAGAACAGAGCAACAGAAAATTTAATACTATTTATGGAGCATATTGATAACCCAATTTTTTACCGGGAATGTATGTTTCGCCTTTCTTTTGTGGGGCAAAGTAGTGAATAAACTCTGACTGCACCACACTTAACACATGTTACAGGTACTAACAAAATTATTTCCCCAGTTATATAAAACAAGAGACCAGATTCTAGATGATGCTCGTGCACAAGCGCAGGAGATTACTTCGCGTGCAAGGAAAGATGCGGTGGTTTGGAGAGAAAAAGAGGAAGAACGTCTTGCTAGCCTCACTAAGCAGACGCTTGAACTTGAAAAAAAAGTAATGCTCGAAAAGGACGAGCATAAAGAAAAAGAGCGACAGATAGAAGAGAAAAAGGCACAGATAGCAAAACTGCAAGAAGAAATACTTCTTGAAAAAACCTCGATTGATAAAAAGCGTGATGAGTTAGTGGTTCGATTTGAAAAATTAACCCACATGACTGCTGATGAAGCGCGAAGTACGCTATTGAGTTTTTGGGAAAAGAAACTTCAGGCTGACATTTCTCGACGTATTAGGGAAGCGGAGGAACAAATACAAAAAGAATCAGAAGAAAAGGCAAAAGAAATATTGGTACAAGCGATGCGTTACGGCGTGACCGATTATGTTAGCGAATATACACTATCAACGGTACTTTTGCCAGGAGACGATTATAAAGGTCGTATTATCGGAAAAGAAGGTCGGAATATTCGTTCGTTTGAACTCGCGACGGGGGTTGAGGTTGATTTGGATGAAGACGGCGTTGTGAAGCTTTCTTCATTTGACTCGGTCAAAAGAGAGGTTGCGCGTGTATCTCTCGAAAAATTAATTAAAGATGGAAGAATTCAACCTTCTCGTATAGAAGAGGTTGTTAAGAAAACCCAAGAAGAAGTTGACAAGCTTATTTATAAAGCTGGGGAGAAACTATGTCAAGATTTAAACGTGTACAATTTACCTACAGAGATAATTGGACTTCTTGGACGATATAAATACCGTTTTTCCTTTGGACAAAACATGATTCAGCACACACTTGAGGAAACACAAATTGGTGTTGCGCTTGCACATGAACTGAAGGCAGATGTCAATATTGTTCGGCTCGCGTGTCTATTACACGATATTGGTAAGGTTATTAACGATAAAGAAGGATCTCATATTCAACTTGGTGTTGACTTGTTAAAACGCTATGGATTCCCTGAGAAAATAATAAACGCGGTTGCCTCTCATCACGAAGACACCGAGTTTGATTCGGTAGAAGCGGTTATTGTATATCTGGCAGATGCCATATCGGGTGGCCGTCCAGGTGCACGTCGTGAGGATGTCACTGCGTATATTCAGCGCATGCAGGCAATGGAAGATATGATAAAAAAACAAGAAGGGGTTCGCGATGTCTATGTCCTTCAGGCTGGGCGCGAAGTACGTGTTATCGTCAATCCAGAAAAACTAACCGACGACGAAACGGTTATATTAAACGACAAAATTCGAGATGAATTGGCGAAACATTTTGCCATGATTCCTGGACAGCTCAAAATTACTGCAATTCGTGAATTTCGCACTGTCACAAAAACCAGAACAACATAACTTCTTTTTAACGAACTTATAGACATAGTTGGGTATAGATTGTTATGATAGGCTCTAATAAATACGGGTTGACACAAAAAGACAAACGTCTATAATGACCTCAGAAAGGAGGTGGGGAATAATGACAAAACAAGATTTAGTCGCGCAAGTAGCGAAGAAGGCTGGTCTCTCGATGAGAGCAGCAAAGATGGCAGTAGATACCGTATTTGGTGCTATTGCTGACGCAATGAAACGTGGCGACAAAGTGGTCGTAACCGGATTCGGAACTTTTGTAGTCCGAAAAAGAGCTGCGAGAAAAGGAAGAAATCCGCAAACAGGGGCGGAAATCCAAATTCCAGCAACCCAAACTCCTGGCTTTACCGCAGGTAAAAGCCTGAAGAGAATGGTGAAATAATCGAAACTATTCCGATCCTACGCAGACGCTCAGTGCGTTTGGGGAGGATCGGATTTTTTTGCTTTGATTTTTTATATTTCAGCTGCTATACTACGGATACAGAAAAGGAGAACATATGACAAATGCCTACCACACCTACACACAGTAAACCTTCCTCCATGGAGGAATTGCTCAGGCTCGGTCCCACTCTCCCGCAAGTAAAAAGAGGCGACGTTATGACGGGTACTATTGTGTCCCTGTCTAAAAAAGAAGTGTTGTTTAATATAGGTTGGAAAACGCAAGGAATTTTAGTACAACCAGAAACAAAAGAGCTCTCCACGTTTCAAAAATATCTTTCGGTTGGTCAAAAAGTCCCAGTAAAGATAATAACACTTGAGGCAAAAGGCGGTTTCCCAGTCGTGTCACTTCAACACTTTTTTGAGCAAGGTAAGTGGGATATTTTGGCAGATCATTACAAAAATGAGAAAACAATTGAGGTTGAAGTAAAAACAAAAGGCAAGGGCGGATTGTTTATAGAGGTAATGGGAATTAGGGGTGTTATTCCAAAGATTCAACTTACCCGAGAATTTATGCAAAATCCAGATTCGCTCTACAGCAAAAAAGTAAACGTAAAAATTCTCGAAGTAGACAAAGAAAAAAACAGACTTGTTGTTTCTCAGAAAGCTGCTGCTCTTGGGTTAACACAATCGAAACTAAAAAAACTATTTGAGCAAGTAAAAGAGGGTGAAACCTACGACTGTAAGGTTATAGGCTTTTCTGATTTCGGCATCTTTTGCGAGGTGAATGGAATAGAAGGACTTATTCATATATCTGAAATATCGTGGAAAAAAGTAAGTGATCCAAAAACATACGCAAAAGAGGGCAGTACCATAAAAGCAATGGTTCTCAAAAAGAATGAGCACGACTATAAACTGACGCTTTCGCTTAAAAGATTGGAACAGGATCCGTGGGATGAGATTGAGACGAAGTATCCTAAAGATGTCGAGTTTAAAGGTATGGTAACGCGAAAAGAGGCATATGGATATTTTGTACGACTTGAGCCGGGAATAGAAGGACTTATTCATAATTCAAAAATAAACACAGATACGACTATAGATGTAAATAAAAACATCGCGGTCTACATTGAACGAATAGATAAAAAAAACAGAAAGATGAGCTTGGTACCTGCAAGTACCAATTCTGACAAGCCCCTCATGTACCGCTAAGCTTCTTTTGTCTCTTTTTTACTCACTTTCGCGTTGACACTAAGCGCTGTTTGTACTAGAGTAATGACATGTACCTTGCCCAAGTAGAAATAAATAAAGTATTTGCACCCGCTGCAAACTTTACTTCTGTCGGGAGCCTCATTAATCTTGTCATACGGTTGATTAGTTTGGGCGCTGGTGCGATGTTTATGTTTACTATGGTTTACGCATCCTATCAATATATTACGTCGGATGGAGAAGAAGAGAAGATCAATAAAGCCAAAAAAGCCTTTGTGAGCAGTAGTATTGGGATGATATTAGTAGTTGTTGCCTATTGGGCTGTGCAAATCATAGCCCGATACATGGGCCTTGTTTTTTAATATGGAACATTTTTTAGCTGAAGTTCCTGCATGGGTAGGAACGATAAACCCTCCGACCGGTGGAGGAGATTATAGCACGGGTTTGGTCCCGTTTATTAATGGTGGAATTCGATTGGTGTTTGTTGGCCTGGGGCTTTTTGCACTCTTAGAGTTTGTGCTTGCAGCGTATCATATGATCAATTCTCAAGGAGATAGCAAAAATCTTGAAAAGGCAAGAAAAATGATAACCAATAGTGCTATTGGGCTGATATTTCTTACTATGACGTTTATTTTTGGTGCGATCATAGGGACAGTTTTTTTCGGTCGATGGGATTTTATACTCGATCCAGCAGAAACAATAAACTGTACCATAGTTGAAAAAAGAGCGCGAATGCTGGGTTGTACGGACACTGATATTAAGACTGGACTCAAAGCTATTCAAGATAAAACAGCAGGGTTTACCTGCTCTGATGTTATACTTAAAATTAAAGACTGCACTGATGAAGACTTGAAAACGAAAGTTCCATCTTGCACGATGCCGGCATTAAATAGCGTTACTTGTCCATAAATAAAAATATGAAATACCTTGCACAAATAGGAAGCGGCCTCCCTGGCAACGTAGGGTCAGATTTTCAACTTACCTTAGGGAGTATCATAAGTACGTTTGTACGCTATGCTCTTCTTATAGGAGGTTTTTTTGTTGCCTACCAGCTTTTTAATGGGGCGTTGCAGTGGGTGCTGTCTGGAGGTGACAAAGAAAAACTCACAAAGGCACGTCAGATGATGACGAATTCTCTGATAGGGCTTATCATTTTGTTTTCGGTATGGACAATTTTCTTACTTATTACCGGCGATATCTTAGGAATCTTTAGACGGTCTCCAGATGGAGGAATACGATTTGAACTACCCTATTTATTTGATCAGGGAGCTAATACTGGGCAACCGCCAACATCCACACCAATCCCAGCCGCGACACCTACGAATATTCCAACACCAACACCAACACCAACTGGTGGTCACGGTATCCCCCTAGGTCCTGTTGTTACTTAATTATTGGAGATTCTTGACAGTGATTTCGTTTATCTCACGCAGCGCTTCTTTGCTATGAAATGCATTATGGGGTGTTATGATGACATTGGGCATATCTTGAAGTACGTGTCCAAGGAGCATTTTTTTTGCAGATATTAAATCTATGAACTGGCTACTGAGAAGTTCTCGCTCTTCTTTAATAATACCCTCTTCTTCAAGTACATCAACGCCAGCACCACCGATAAGGTTGTTTTGAAGGGCATAAACAAGAGCTTCCGTTTCTACAATTGGGCCACGAGCGGTATTTATAAGAAACGATCCTTTTTTCATGAGGGAAATATTATCTTTGTTGATGAGGTGATGTGTTTCTGGCGTCAACGGTAAGTGGATGGTTATAATATCTGCTTTTTGTAGCACCTGTTCTAAAGGGGCGAATGTAATGTTCTGTATATCTTTTGGTTTTCTATTAAATGCAAGGACATTCATTCCAAAGCCATGTGCTATTTCCGATACCCGAACCCCAATATTGCCTATACCCAATATGCCAAGCGTCTTGCCGTAAAGCTCAAAACCAACGAGTCCTTCGTTTGAAAAATCACTTTTTTTCGTTCGTTCAATCGACTCAGGAATTCTGCGTGATAGTGCAAGTATGAGTGCAAAGGCATGTTCTGCAACGGTGTTTATGCCATAGGTTGGTACGTTGAAAACGCGAATTTTATGATTATTACAAAAATCAGTATCTATGTGGTCCATACCTGTTGAGCGTGTTGTGACGGTGCGTACTTTAGGAAGCTGTGCGAGCGTTTCTGCATCCAGTTTTGAGTAGATAAACACACTGATTGCATCTGCATTCACTGCTTTTTTCGCGTTCTCACATCGTAGTGGTTCTGAAAAAAAGGATAGCGTGTGGTTTGCTAGATGCTTTTCAAAATATCTTTTTTCCCATGGTTCTATTTCAAAGAAAGCTATGTGCATACGATACAGTATACCGCTCCTATCCTTTCCTGTAAACAAAGAGTAATCACAAAAAATACTTACGTGAGATGGTCGGTATGCTTTCTTACGTAATTTGAGGTATACTTGAAGTCATGTCTGACGCATTTGATAAGAACAATGCCGCGTGTCTACTTTTATCCTATTTTCCGGGGATAGGTCCGCACTTATACGATGAATTTATACGTATGTTCGGTGAGCCGCGTAATGTATTTGTTGCAAAAAGAAAAGACCTTGAGCCGATTCTTGCTGGGCGTACAAATTCTTTTATGCGGTTTCGAGACACCTTTGATAGCGCAAAAACGATAAGCGAACTTAATGCTAAGGATATAAAGTATATAGCTCGCGCCAGCGACCTTTATCCAACCCAACTGACGACGATTGCGGATCCCCCGATTGGCTTGTTTTGTAAGGGAAATGTGTATATGTGGAATGAGGTACCGTATTGTGCGATCGTTGGAAGTAGATTGCCTACTGATTATGGAATGCATGTAACTACCGACATTGTAAAAACTGCCGTTAAGTCGGGTATCGGCGTTGTATCTGGGATGGCGCTTGGTATTGACGCACAAGCTCACCGCGCCACTCTCGATCTTCAGGGTAAAACAATTGCAGTTTTAGGGTGCGGTGTCGATATTGTATATCCGCAACAAAACAAATCTCTCTATGATCGAATCGTAGAAAAAGGAACGGTCATTTCAGAATTTCCTCCAGGAATGTTTGCAAAAAAGGGAATGTTTATTGCGAGGAATCGTATTGTTGCAGCCTTATCTAAAGTCGTTGTGTGTGTTGAAGGGAACGAACACTCGGGAGCACTTATCACTGCTCGCTATGCGGCCGAACAGGGTAGAGATGTTGCTGCGGTACCAGGCTCTGTTTATAGCAATCTCTCGAAAGCGCCACACATACTTTTACGAGAGGGGGCATCGCTTTTATCAAAAGCAGAAGATATTCTAGAGCTATTTGGTAAATCAGAGCTTCTATACGAAGGGGCGGAAGCATTAGAGAGGAAATATACCGAATATGAAAAGCAGATATTAACATCTCTCGAAGTGGGAAGTTCTACAGACTATATTGTACGCACAAGTGGTTTATCGCTCGAAAAAGTAAGCACTTACCTATCAACTCTCGAGCTAGAGGGCATTATAAGTCGAAATGAAATGGGACAATGGATACGAACTCGCAACCCCTCTTAATAATAACAGGCCAAACTGCAACTGGGAAAACCAACCGTGCACTATCACTTGCAAAGAAAATAGATGGAGAAATAGTATCTGCAGACTCACGACAGTCGTATAAGTATTTGGATATTATAAGCGGTAAAGATATTGAAGCAGACAACTTCACGAAAGTAACACAGATTGGCAATTTCACAATTGGGTACTATACAGTTCAGAATATACGGGTATGGCTTTATGATGTTGTCGATCCAAAACAACACTTTTCTTCGTACGATTGGGCTCTGTGCGCACGGGTAGTATTACCCATGCTTCGTAAGCGAAAAAAAACACCCATTATAGTTGGGGGCTCATATTTTTATATAAAAACGCTTATAGATGGGCTAACAAGTGCTTCGGCACCTAATTGGCAGTTACGAAGAGAGTTAGAAAACATGGCAGTCTATGATTTACAAAAAAAATTAAATGAAGCGCAACCTGAGATTTACGTAACAATGAATTCGTCTGATAGATACAACAAGCGTCGTTTAATACGGAAATTAGAGCAGGTCGTAATACCGGACCAAGGGAATCCACTTGACCCACTACAAGGATATGCAATTCGGTGGGTTGGATTAATGCATTCAACAGACAGCGCACTACAGAAAGCAATAGATTTGAGGGTTGTTGAGAGAATGAAACAAAGTGCACTCGAGGAGGTTTCACTCCTTATGAATATGGGCTATGTGAGAAATGATCCAGGAATGATGAGCATCGGATATCAGCAACTATTAGCACATATCTGTACTGATCTCTCTCTCAACGAAGCGCTAGAGCAATGGATAGTAAAAGAACGACAATATGCAAAAAGACAGAAGACTGCCATAGTAAAAGATATACGTGTCCACATTTTTTCACCACAGGAAATAAATAACGACACGCTATTTAGTATGTTACAATAGAATGCATGCCCACTGTTTTGTCAGAAAAAGAAGAAGAACTAATTCAGTCAGTATTGCATAGGTTCAAAATTCTACCACTGATTGTTATCGTTCTTTTATTATTCTTTTCTATACTTTTTGTTCGTGATTTAGCACAGCAGAGTGTTTTTGGCACAATATCGCAAAAATTACCATTCCCGGGAATTCTTCCAGACAACAAACTTTATCCTCTTAAGGCTTTCCGTGATAAGTTGTTGGTCTACACTACGCGCGATGCAATGAAGAAGGCACAGCTACTGCAGCACTTGTCAGATAAGCGTATTGCTTCTGCGGGGATGATGGATAATTGCGACAAGGCTACCTCGGTTGCTTTGCGGGCAGAGGAGGAATTGGGGGATGTAAAGAGGTCATTAGAGAAGGGCAGCAGTATGGGGAGTGAGCCAGAGGTTGGCTATATTATGAAAAGCAAGCAAGCACTGGCCGAACATAGAGTAGTGCTAACGAACATAAAAAAGAGATGCGGAAATAATGACAGCTTGAGGCGTGCTATGACTGAGAATAAGACTTATGAAGACTGGTTTTTGAGGGAACACTCCATCCAGCAATAACACCTAAAAGCAATAACCCTTGCTGCTGAGTGAGGAGGTAATGATCGAATAGGGAAACAAAAATAAGAAGCAATACGAGAATTCGTGGTATTGAGGAGAAGATGCGAGTTATTGCATAAAGCATAAATACTCCAACAATTTTCCATTCAGACAGAAACAATAATAGTGCATTATGAATAGGTTGATTGAACAAACCAGGGAAAGGTAGGGAGGAGCGAGGAATAAGATAGTCACCGAGCAGAGGTAGCTGAAACAGTGTTTGTGTAATGTGCTCAACTCCATATCTCCACGTGTACAGACGTTCTGTAATACTTGTTTCACTGCCTTTCCATACGAATGTGATAACAACAAGAAGTATGAATATGCCTATCTTTACGAATTTACATCGCAGACAAGTTGTACGAAGCGCAGCATAGAGCATAAAAATGCCGAGACCAATAGTTGCGATGCGGGAAAAAGAGAGTAGTACTAATGCAGAGGATGGGATCACTCCCCAATAAAAACCCTCAAGGAAAAGAACAGCGAGTGACATAAGATAAAATCCTCCCATGGTATTTGGATGTGAAAATGTACCATACGGTCTGATTATTTTTAATCCCTGAGCGCTTATAGAAGAAATGCCGGGGGTAGCACTAGTGTACAGACGTTCACCAAATAACCACCACAGACCTTGCATGCTTTCGCCATAATATAGTTGCACTATCGAAAGTGTACACATATAGATGGCACTTAATGCGAGTCCGGTCAGAAAAGCACGCCTCTCCCTACTTGAAGCTTGACTAAATATGAGTGCTACAAATACTATCTTTCCGTATTGAAGAACGCGATATCCGAAGAGCAGCGAAAAATCACGCGACAACCACGAAACACCAAGTATTAATAATAAAACGACTATTCCTTTCGAGTATTTTTTTGTTTGGTTTCCTATATTTTTCCATAAAAGTACAATAAGCAAAAGCAGTAGTGCGTCAGTCACGTAAAAAGTAGGTGAAAAGTAATCGACTCGTATGCCGTTGACGAAAGAAAAAGCTGGCCAAAAGTGTTTCCCGAGTTGAGTTGGTAAAAGTAGTCCAAATAGTATAAATAGTAAAATGCGCACGCTCTTTTTATAACGAGTGAACATAGCGCCATTGTAGCAAAATGTCTTGACACTAATTATTCTATGTTATAATCAAGTATTACAAACCCATACAAACATGAACACATCAAACACAACCCCTCTCCGTAAGGAGCAAGCGGTGATGGAACTTTTTAAAGAATCTTGGGAATCTTTATCTAAGCACGCACTTTCATTTGTGCTTTTAAGTCTTATTCCAGTAGCGTCGTTTGTTGGGTTGAGTATAGTAGTATTCATACTATTGTATAGCATAGGTTTTAATTTCGAATTTTTCCGCTCGATGCTCAATTCTGACTCAGCACTTCAGTCTATAAAAGCATGGCAGTGGGTTCTTGCAGGAAGCATATCGTTGTTTAGTATGATAGCGTTTGTCGTCGTTAGTGCAGTTTCGCGCATTGGCATGGTCATAGTCGCAGGAGACCAGGCATCGAGCGTGTCTGAAGCTATGAAAAAAGGCCTTGGCAGAATAGTTCCATTAATAGTGACTGGGATATGTACGAGTCTGCTTTTGTTCGGTTCTTTTTTCGTATTTATGATTCCAGTATTCATAATTGGCTTTTTTTTCATATTTGTACAATTTGAGGTTATATTGAATGGCAAGAATCTGGGTGGTGCAATAAAAAGAAGCGTATCTTTGGTCGCAAGAAATTTTGGTTACGTATTCACTCGTGTATTTATCTATCTAGTTATTATGATTTTTTTAAACGTATTTATTCCAAGAATATTACTCAAAGCAGAGCCGGCAACGGGCATGTACGTTGCTGTATATTCGCTATTTGTAGGGTTAGTTCTTAGTTGGTATGCCTTACTTTATTTTGTGAAGATGTACATGCATATCAAGGATCAGCAAGAAGAGGTGAGTACGGCGTGGGTATATATAATTAGCTTTTTAGGTTGGCTTATTCTGTTTGTTGTTAGCATGCTTGGCTATAAAGTATTTGGTAAAACGATACAAGAAAAAATGAATTCTGGGACCACAGCTGCACAAACTGCTACCTTAGGAGAGCAAAAATATATAGACGAGTCGCAAAAACTATTTGATGAAATGCGTATCGCCGACGAAAAGAGTACAGGTTTGAGTGATGATGAAATTATTGCAAAGGTCAGTGCGTTGAACGACAAGAATATTGCGGTACTTAAGGAAGGTGTGAAGAAATATCCTAAGAGTGCAAAAATATGGTACCAATTGGGAAATGCACACACGTGGAGAAGTAATAGTGGGACTTTAGAAGATGGACTAGCTGCATATAGAAAAGCTGAAAAGCTGGAGCCGAAAAATGTTCCATATATAAACGGTGTTGGCGATATGTTGATACTTATGGGCAAAAACGAAGAGGCGGTACTGCAATTACAAAAGAGTTTACGTCTTACAAAAAAATCTGGTTTTGCTTATTTGAGTCTTGCGCAGGCATATCGAAATATGAAGCTGTATAGCGAGGCACGGAAGAATTATAAGCTCTCGATAGATGTATTTACGTCAGAAAATAGCAAAGGTACATTCGATGCGCGCATACTTCAAGCACAACGTGAAATGGCGGCTCTGCCATAAGGGAAAATATATAATCCTGAAACGTATTTATTCAAATCGAGCGTATATTCTACGAATACCTTTTCCCACAGACTCTTGTTTATAGATGTGGAGCTTGGGAGGTAGTTCGGATAAGTTCGAAATATGAGGTCCCCCACAAAATTCTTTACTGAATGCGTGGTCGATGTCGTTTCCAATAAAATATACCTTGACCGTATCAGTATATTTTTCTTTGAAAAAATGGAGTGCACCGCTTTTTTCTGCTTTTTCTTTTGGCATCATAACGAATTGAACTGGAAGTACTTGTGCAATGGTGGTATTTATCAATTGTTCTGTTTGAAGCAGTTGTTTATCAGTTAGTTTGTCTGTGTGGGAAAAGTCAAACCGTAGACGGTCTTTTGTGATATTGCTTCCATATTGTTGAACGTGTGTACCAAGTGTTCGACGAAGTGCTTCATGAAGCAGGTGAGTGGTGGTATGATACTGTACAACTTGTTCACTATGATCTGCGAGTCCACCCTTAAATTTGGCCTCTGCCCCTTTGCGAGATAATGTTTGATGCTCTTTTATTTTTTCATCATAGAGTACATGAAATTTCTTTACTTGTGCTGTGCTTAGAACATTCTGTTCTTGAAAAAATTCTTGTGTCATTTCTGGAGGCGTTCCTATAGATTGATAGAGGTCGAATGCAATCTGAGATGCAGTTATCTCATCTTTAGGGATGTTGCCATCCTGGAACATTTTTTGTAGTTGTTTTTCTGATTGATCTAACACGGTTGCAAATTTTGCTTCCTCCAGTGCAAACATCTTTTGAATTGAAGCCACTTGTGCAGGAAGTCCTGAGTACATCCAAGAGAACATATCAGCAACGGTTTGAACTAGCTGTACAGATACATCGTGGGTTATCTTAAGATTCCGTCCAAAACGAACAATCCGTCGTAGGTATCGTCGCAATACATATCCTTGATCTTTGTTTGAAGCAATTACACCATCCATAGCAAGGAACGTTGCCGCACGAATATGATCGGCAAGCACACGCATAGAGGTTGTAACTTTTTTCGATTCAAGATATCTTATTCCACTAGCATCTTGAATTCGTTGTATAAGGGGCCAGAAATTGTCCGTTTCGAATATATCGTTTTTATTCTGAATAACCATCGCAATCCGTTCAAACCCTCCTCCAAAGTCTACGTTTTTTTGTGATAGCTCTTCCCATCCATCTTTGATGCGTTTAAATTGCAGAAATACCGAGTTTCCAATCTCAAGAAAGTCATCTTCATTATCTTTAGGATTTTTTCCTTTTTCTTGTCCGACTTTTCCTATATAGTAAAATATTTCACTATCGGTCCCACCTAGTTCACCAATCGCATCTCCCCGCTGCCACCAGTTGCCATCTTTGCCATAAGCAAAGATCCGTTCATTTTCACGTGCCTCTATACCATATTTTTTAAACACTTTTTTGATTATGGTTATGGACTCTGTATCTCTTGGCGAATCTTTGTCACCTTCAAACACGGTGGCAAACAATCTGTATGGATCAAGCCCAAGTTCTTCTATAAAAAATTCATATATCCAAGGCAACTGTTCTTGTTTAAAGTAGTCTCCCAAGCTCCAGTTGCCAATCATGTGGAAAACCGTAGTATGACGGTTATCACCAACTTCTTCTAAGTCAAAAAATCGAACAGCACGCTGAATACTCACAAGTCTATTTCCCAATGGATGAGGCTCACCAGAAAGATATGGAACAAGCGGAAACATGCCCGAATTCACGAATAACAAACTAGGGTCATTTTCTGGCACCAAAGAAATATTTGGAATTATTGCATGTCCTCGCTTAACATAGAAACGTATGTATCGTTGTAATATCTCTTCTGATGTCATAAAGGGCATTGTATCACGTATTAGAGCGAAATTTCTATACCTCTCTTTCCATATTGGTATAATCCCTATCTATGGAAACAGCAGCGGTCTTATTGTTTAAAAAAATCGCAAAAGAACTAGGGCATACATTTGTTTTGGAACCACATTACAACCAAGCTGGTTATATCGAGAATGCGCAAAAAAGACGAATATATTTTCGAAATAATACACTCGATGTTAATACCTATGGTGCTATAAGAATAGCGAAAGATAAAGAATATTGTCGATATTTTTTACGAAAGTTTGGCTTCACAACTGCTCATGGTACAAGTTTTTTCAATGAGCGATTAAATAGTGTTTTGAGCGAAAAACGTACCGTAGATTACGGTTATGACTTTGCACGAAAAATCGGATTTCCCGTCGTCGTGAAGCCTAATAGTAGTAGCCAGGGAAGATATGTGTTTAAGGCGTATACAAAGCAAGAATTTTATATGTATTCCCAACTCATACTGACAAAGACCTCGGTTGCAGTAGTTGAACGATGGTACCCGTATCATGATGTACGAATAGTTGTTTTTGATGGAAAAATGTATGCTGCCTATATGAGAAAACCACTTTCTGTGGTAGGGAATGGGATAGACTCGCTTCAGGTATTATTAGAGAAAAAGGCTCGTGCAATACTTGAAGAAAAGAATTTGCAAAGTATTCCCAAGCTATGGGAAGACGTACGTCTTTTAGAAAAGCTGAAACACGACAATAGGAGTATATATTCTATTCCAAAGGTAAATGAAAAAATAATTCTCTTGGAAAACGCCAATTTATCGGCAGGTGGAGAAGCGATTGACGTAACCGAAACCATTCATAGGAGTTTTTGCGATATTGCCGTTGAGGCTGCAAAAAATTTAAATTTGCGGATTGCGGGTATAGATATTTTGGCAAAAGATATGACAAAATCAGCGAGAGAGTATGTCGTCTTAGAGGTGAACGGTAGTCCTGGGTTAGAAAACTACATGCGCTTATCGACCAGCGCTTATCAGAGAGCAAAGCAACTGTATACAGACGTGATAAAAAAATTATGCGGCAAAACGTAACGCGTATTTATCGATTTAAGTACGTAATAGTCAGCTGCAACACGGTTGCGAACGAAACCCACAGCAGATAGGGAATATTGGCATAGACGACCCAGCGCATATGAGGCCAGACAGCGATAAAACTCCACACTATTGTTATCAATACCAACACAATATCTAGGGCGGCAAGTGCGTTACTTCTCAAACCAAACTGTAGTGGCGTAAAGGCAATGTTGAAAAGTACGTTGAGCACAAACGGTAAGGCGATAATCCACGACAGTTTTCCAGTAAACGCTTTATAGAATACTGTGCCAAACGTAGTAATGATTATTGCATACAATACGCTCCAAACTGGCCCAAAAAGCCAATTCGGTGGGGCCCAGGAAGGCTTTATAAGCTGTGCATACCATGAATATGTTTCCATATAAATGTAGTATACGAAAAACAGAGCATATACGCTACTATTGTTCTTTCAGCGGAGGAAGTGGAAAAAATATACTTGTTTTCGTTTTATACTTCTGAAAATCTGCGCGTTTTGAATATTTCTTTTCGAGTAGTGGAACACCAGATACAAACAAAATCAGGAAGGTAATTGTCAGAGGACCTAATAAACCTAATACTAAATATTGTCCGTTGAGTGACACGAGCCAAATACCCCACCACTGTGTAACTTCGCCAAAATAGTTTGGGTGACGGCTATACTTCCACAGACCTGATTGTAAAATTTTACCCTTATTTTTCACATTTTGTCGAAAAACCTTCAGTTGGTTGTCGGCCGTAGACTCAAAGAAAAAACCGATACCCCAAACAACTATCCCGATTATATTCACAAAGGAGAGGGCTGTTTGTGCGCCGTTGTTCGAAAGTAGTATAGGTAGTGCAATAATAAACATGAATATTCCTTGTAGGATATATACCTGAAGGTAAGAGCGTATGAATACCAACCTTCCCCAATCTGTACGCCAATTTTTATATCGAAAGTCTTCGGGTTTATTTCTATTTCTTAATAAAATATGCCCAGCTAATCGAATTCCCCATATACTTACCAAAATACAGAGTATTAAACCACGTAGTGAAATCGTAGTTTGAGTTAGTGAGAGCCAAGACAAAAAAATGAAGCCAATTCCCCATGCAATATCTGCTACATCATTCCGTTTTAAATAGAGAGATAGCATGAACCACGCGTTCATATACAGAAATAATGAAATGATGAGAACACTCACATAACTCATAGATGCATAGTTTGTGCAATCCAGTAAGTAATAGCAGAAACAGACGCTGCTAAGGTTGTGCCCCATACAAGGTCGACTACCGTTACTAAAAGTGGCCACTGCTTCAGTGTTGCTAGGTTTGTTAAGTCATACGTAGCATAGGTAATGAGACCAAATAGAGCACCATACGCAAGAGCATAAAATATGGACTTTTTTTCCATGGCTGGAGCAATAATAAAGATAACGAGTCCACCAACAAAAAGAAGGTAAAACAGAATTGCTGGGGTCCAACTTATTGGATCCTTCATTAAAAAACCGAGTTGTTGAGCATAAAATTTACGTGCAATTAACCCCAACCACAACATGTCTATACCAAAGAAAACGAGAAAGGTAGTGAAATATAATTTTAAGAACATACTGTCATTGTAGCATGTGAATATTATTTTAGGTATTCTAATATGAATACAATTTGCCAAAAATACAAAAGCGATACGCACAGTATCTGTACAAAAACGTTCAACTTTTTCATAAATAAATACCAAAAAGCTATAACTATCGAAGTGGCTGAAATCAAACTTGTACATACTATAAAGAGCGTGTCTTTTGTCAGTAACGCCAATAAAACTTGATCAATTCCCCAAAGAGATCCGTAGCTATATACAAGAACGAGATGAGGAATTCTGTACTTTCCCTCTGTAAAATAGGCGAGCAGCCCAAAAAAAAATACAGATAGGATTAAAGTAAGTCCAAGAAAAGAAATGACTGGTATTTGCAAACAGTACATTAGATACCACAAAAAGCCTAAATCTAAAGCTGCTTTTACTAGAAAATTAAGTTGGAATATAGCCCTATGTGTACTTTTTTCAAGAAGAAGAATAGATTTTGAAATAGTACTTTTAGAAAACGTAAAGCCTCGCGTTTTTTTGATGAGCAACAACGCTACCAAAGAAAATAGAGGGGTTGAAATGAGGCCAGTATATTTAAATATTTCTGGTGGGATCATATACTTTTGTTGTTAGCGCTCATCATTTCTAGCACTGACTTATGATGAAATTTAGCCTGAAGATACGTATCTAATTGTACTTTTATCATCGGAAAGTCAACCCGATTCATTGCGCTCGTATCCCAAGGAATATCTGGATACCTCTTCATAAACGATGAAAATGACTCATTAAGTACGAATTCAACATGTTCTAGTCCCGATATACATCGTTGACCCTCTTTAGGAGCTATAAGTTCAATTGCAGAAATAATGTACGGTTGGTATAAAAGGGGTGATTTGAGTTTATAAATTCCTACTCTACGATTACCCACTAATTCTTCCGAAACAATGGTTCCAAATTTTTCGAATAGTTTTTTTAGTGTGTCATAATTTTCGTCGGAAGAGGCTTGGTAGCCAATGTGGTCCATATGGAGAGTTGAGACATCGATTCCTAATGTATCAATCTTCTGTAGTACCTCTTTAATAAATTGTTTGTAGTTATTTAGTATCATAATCAATTTTCAAATACTATAACTCGTAACGCATACTGACACAAGATGACTAATCGCAGGCTGTGACTGCTGAAACCCGACGAGACCCTCCTTCGCTCTTCGAGCTTCGGTGGGTGAAAGCGGAGAGGATGCACGTTGTTTCGAACACTTCCTACCTTGGATCTACAAAATAATGATTGCATACCCTGAGCAAAAATACGACAAGAACAGTTATCTACCTTCGAAACACAATGGCTTCTCCGAAGGTTATTATAAGAAAAAAATCAACTAGTTTAAAGATAGAAATATGTTTTTTCAAAAGAAGAGCGAATTCAAATCAAATTTATTTAATCAAAAGGACTTTTATAGACAATTTATACAAGACTTAAATAACTCTAATAATGAAGTGATTATTGAAAGTCCTTATATAACTTCTTCAAGGATGGAAACATTATATCCAGTGTTTAAAGAGTTACTAGCCCGTAGAATCCATATTCATATTGTCACAAGAGATCCCATTGATCATGCTGAGAATATTAGGCATCAATCAACAAATGAAATACTCATTTGTAATGAGCTCGGAATCAATATAGTCTTGTTAAGAGGCTATCACCATAGAAAACTCGTAATTGTTGACCGTTCTATCTTATGGGAAGGAAGTTTAAATGTGCTTTCATATAGCAATAGTCAAGAAGTTATGAGGAGAATTGAAGGAAAAGAATGGGCAATTCAGATGATTGATTTTTTAAGACTTAAAAGTCTGAGTAGTCGTTAAAAAGGTAGAATTGTTGAAGATTTTACCCCTAATGTTTTGATAATCGCCTGAAGTTTTTCAAGAGAAGGATTTACTTCGCCACGTTCAATACAAGCATAATAATTAGTATTCAAATCTGACATTTCTGCTACTTCAGCTTGAGTCATTTTCTTTTTTTTACGGGCTGCTTTTAGCTTGAGACCGACTGCTTTTCTTGTTTTGGGATTATCCACCATATATCGATAGTATATCATTTTTGAGTACTTTTCCGTTATAATTCACCTATGGGAGCAAAAAAATCAACAATTGATCCACATGAAGCAGTACAAAAAATGCTTCTCCATGGCTATTACAGTAGGCAAATTCGTAAGTTTACGACTGAGACCTTTAGAATATTAGCTGATGAACGAGATAGGGCACTTGAACAAGCTAGAAAAGCTATTAAAGACTTTGAACCAGACAAACTTACTAATGAATACGTGAAAAAAGTAGCTGATGGCATGCAAGAATTAGCACGAAAAATGTTATCGGAAAGATCTAAAAAATAAGTTACTTAGAGATATAAATTTTATTTACTGCTTGTTTCTTAATATGATTACTCTCAATTAAATAACTACTCACTGTGTTGTTATTCAACTCACTCCTAAATGAACCAAAATAGGGTTTTCCTCCCATTTCATAAATCATATTTACAGGGGTATCAACGGTAATGGTATTCTCATTTACAGTTAAGTAATTCTGCTTGGATTCAAAGTTAATCTCACCAATATACAAATCATCATTTATTACTGCTATGGTAGTTAAAATATTGTCTGATTGGTACAGGCGTTTCCACAAGTTTGGAGTTTCTGGATTTATGCTAATGAGTCTGTTATCCGCATAGTTTTGGGATTGTTTCGTAATACAAAGAATCTCAGAAGTAGATTTAATAAAAGCAGAATCACAAAACTCGCCTAAGCTTTTATCATTATAAAAAGTTTCTTTTCGATTATAGACTACATTTTCATCGTAATAATCTAGTATTACATCTTGAATTTCTTTAACCTTTTCCCTTGTTTCAAGATTATAAATTGTTGTTAATGGCTTATTTCCTTGCACCAAAATAAAATATGGGTAGTGAAATAATATTTTATCCGGGTATCCTGTAAATTCGTATGTGTCGTTAAATACTTGTAGTTTAGAATCCTCAAGATATACTCCATTACTCTCAACCACAGGAGTGCTTTTTCTACTAAATAAATAGAAAAGACCTAAAAACAATACAAGAATTAAGATTACTCCAATTTGGAGTAATCTTCGTTGATTTGCATCAAGATTATTTAGTTTAATATCTTTCATAGTTCTATTTTATATAACTTAACGGATTTACCAACTTCCATACATTACTATCCTTTATTTGTATCTCATAATGCAAATGTTCGCCTGTGGCAAAGCCAGTCCCACCCATTTCACCAAGTGGCGTCCCTGCTTGTATTTTACCGGAGTTAACATAAATTTCTTTGAAATGAATATACTTTGTTTTTAGATCTCCACCGTCATTAATAATATCAACTGTTTTTCCTCCTTCACCATCTACATAGGTTGAGACCGTGCCAGAATGAGTGGCGTAAATAATCACTTTATGGTTTTCTTTGTATGAATTGCTCCCCGAGTAATAGTTTGAATTGGGAATAATATCTATTCCTGTATGATTTCTGCCAAATTGAAGAAAGTAAGCTGGATCCATAAAACCTGCGGTAACAGATGTGTAAGACATGCCCGATCCTCCAAATGGATTTTGACTTGGTATCGTGGATTGAGCAAATTCCTCATTTATTCCGTTTAAATTATCTCCGACACTTGCAGCAACATACTTAAAAAATCCAGTTGGAGATAAAAATATTGTTGAAAATATTGCTATAAAAGTCACAAACAACATTAAAGTCAACATCACAATTGAAGCGATAAACCCAAGAATTGGGCCTTTGAATTTAGCAACAACATCACCTGCAAGGGGTATGGGAATTATTAGATTAACTACTATCTTGATAAGTGAATCAACAATAAATCCGAATGGATCATTTTTAGCATTTCGAAGATTTCTCGCTACGCTTAATGCCTTCATAAAATATTAAGAAGTAAATACCAATGGCTGTTCAAACGGTAAAACAATTATATTTACTCGAACATGCTCATTTTCTCTGAAAAGTACCACCTCACCTATTCCTAAATGCCCAAGTTGCTGTTTTTCCTCATCAGTCATCGGGTAAATGGTTCCGATATCGCCAAGTGTTGCGTATGACTGCTTGAGTAGGATTTTTGTTTCTGAGTTTGTAACAATAGCCTTGCCGTACTCATTATCTAAAAAGTCCTCAACATCTTGAGTAATAGAAACAACTCCAATATTTCGCTTTCTAGCTTGTTTTACAAGCTCTCTAAAAAATATTGTCACTTCAGGGTCAATTAATAGTTTGTGAGCTTCATCAATAAAAAGCATTCTCTTTTTGCCATTGTATTTGTTTACTAAGTTCCAGATTAGTGAAGTCAACAAATACATTGCAGGGTCTCGTTTTTCATCCTTTTTTAGATCATGCAAATCAAGAACGATAATATCGTTGTTAAGTTCAAGCTTTCGAGACGAGTTAAATACTCCGCGCAAACTTCCGGTAGAAAGCACACTTAAATCTTTTTGCATGGGATTATTTTTTAGTAGTTCGAGTAAATTCTCAAATGTTGGCGTTCCTTGATCGTATAATTTTATAAGTGCCTCGTCTAAAAATGCACCGTCATAATGTACTGGAGGAATAAAAAACTTAAAAAATGTCTTGAGTGTTGAAATATGATCAAGAATATCGTTTTCTTGAAGGCTTGATACATAAAATGGGTTTATTCCATTTTCTCTAGAGAACGAAATCACCTCGCCACCTAAAGACTTTGCAATATTTACATACTCACCTTCTGGATCTATTACAATAATTTGTACGCCTCGCATATAGAGCCTGTTCAAGAGTATTTTTGAAGTTACACTTTTCCCAGAACCAGAAACACCAAAGATATTTATATTATTATTTCTTGATGTAAACGGATTTACAAATGCCAAACTATTGTTATACGCATTGACTCCGACAAACACCCCATCGGGATCATTTAACTGCTTTGAAACAAACGGTAATAAATATGAAGCGGCCGTTGACTGCAAAATTCTATTTTCTTGTACATGATCAATATTAAATGGTAAAAAGTTTTTAAATGCCTGTTTTTGACCGTAGGTATATTGATTAAAAGTCATATCCATTGTTCCAGTGATGTTCTGAAGCTGTTTATGAAGATCTGAAAGCTGTTTTGTATCTTTGGCTTCAAGTTGTAAGTAAAGTGAATATAAAACGCCTTTTTCAGCCTCATGGACTAATTCATCAATAAAGCTCATAACCTCTTCAATATTTTTATCAACCTGTTGATCACGAAGTTTTCCTTGTTTTAACCTCTCATTTTGTTGCATCTCTAAAACAGATAATCTTTGTCGTGCTTTTTTCAAAAGTTCACTACTTGGAGATGGTTGAATAAAAATACTTATGGTAAATGGCAACGCGGAGCTTAAAAGCCTAAAAAATACATAGGGACTTAAATAAGCCGGAATATCCGCAAGGTAGTAGTATCGTTTTAACTTTTCCCCAACTTGAACATGGCTATCATGTTCTTGAATATACTCACTCTTGTATATTTTATGACCATTTCGTTCGACCTTTAGACCGTTTGCATCATTTTCAATATTCAGGTGTACTTCGGCTTTCCGAGAAGTTTCCAAAGCTTTGTAGTATAGTTTCAAGTCTTTCCTATACTTAAAGTAATTGCGGACAAACCAAATTGGATTTTTTGTTTTTACAATTGATGGTTTATGAACAAGTGGCAACTGATTATGAATAAACGGAGTTTGCTCAATAAGTTCTTGTTGTTTTTCAATAACATCCATTAAGCGTTTTATCTCATCTCGTAAGGCTAATTTTAGTTTGCTATCATTTATTTTAGGTTCTCCATTAAAAAAACTTTCTTCAATTTCTGAAATACCTTTGCTTTTTGTTTTATAAAGAGCATATTGTCGTTTTAGCTTTTTAAGCTCTTCATCTTGTTTTTCTTTCTCATACGAAAGGTGTTCCAAGCGATTTTGAAGTCTTTGACTTAAATTAAAGGTACGAACATCGTTATATGCGTTTTTAAAACTATTCTTTATGCTGGTGGGTATAGTTTGTAGTTTCATCGGAGTGTTTGTTTTGCAAAACTTATTAACTCGTCAACCCCCAAAGCTCGTACTTGTATGTTGCAAGCAAAAAGAGCAGATGAAAAACGCATAGTCATATCATGTAGCTTTTTCATACTCCCCAGCTTTTCATTGGGTTTTGTCGGATTACAAGATACCGTAAAAACGGCATAATGCTTTGTTGCTGTAAAGTTACTTTCATTTATCATATCGGTTAAGTTTTCAATGTACTGTGCAATCAAGGGCTCACGCTTAGTATTTGATTTTGCATAGAGCGAAAAGAAATGTTTTGAGTAGTCTTGTGTTTTAGCCTGTTCTTTTTTCACAATAAACTGCACTTGATCTGGCAAAACATGAAGCATTTGTTTTAACTTTAAAAAGAAGTGTTCTCGGTCTTGATCATTTAAAAGCGATATATCAAAAGGCTCAACTTCTAAGAGTTGAATAATGCTGTTTTTTCGAATAATCAAGTTGTCTTGAATAGTAAAATCAACAAAGTATGGTTCTAGTTCTTTTTGTCTAAATGTTTTCTTGCCCTTTTTAAACATAATTGCTCTTGGAAAAATCTTATAAATTGGCTGATTATCAATTCTTTGAGTAATAAATCCTACAAATGCTATCTCAAGAACAATGAGTGAAGCCAGATACATATTCCAATTAAAGGCATGAAATATATTATTGAGTAAAAAGTACAAACTGCCAGCAATAAACACCCCTCCGACCAAAAAGATCGTGCTGTCTGTAAAAAACAAGCTTCTTAAAATGTGTTGACGAATATCGTCTTTATATATTCTTACGTTTTTCATTTTTGTTATATGAATACATTCGAATGATAGAATCGGACGTTTCTTTTCCGTGTCGTTCGATAATTACTCCTTTAATTCCAAGCGCACTATTTCTTTTTTGCGAAACATCTAAAAAGTTTCTAACCTTTTCAGGAGGGCTTGATTTTGTAACATAGGCATAGCTAATTGCTTTTCCTTGTTTTTGTGATTCTTGCATAGCGTTGTAATGATGAGGGTTTGGATTTTTCTTGCTAAAGGTTGAAAGATCAATAAAGCGATCTTCTTCAAGTTGAACCGTTTCAAGCTTATCTTCTGATACACCATCTTGAACGGCTTCCATTCGCGTTGGATAGTACGAGGTAAGACCTGTTTGTTTGTCTTCGTGTTTGTATGCTTCGCCACTAATTGCAACTATCCCTTGTTTTGCATTTTCGGTTTGTATATTTAGTCCCTTTCCTTCAAGATCTCTTGAGAATCTTGTTTTTTGACTACTTGGTGTGACTTCACTTACTGTATGGCTTGAGGTTTCATTTGAGTATGCATTCTTGTTTGTTGATCCACCCCCACCGTAAAATTCGTTTTCTTTAGAATCCGATCTATTTTTTAGTATTTGGTCTCGAACAAAGTGTCCTGCAACTGTACCTAAGCTTCCACCGATCAAACCTCTTTGAAAATCTTTGACTTGAGATTGTACTGGTCCAGTTACTGCTCTTGTAGCCATCGCAGATTGCATGTTGGTTGCAAATGATCCCCAAGTATCACCAAATATTCTTCCAACAAGCATATTGACTCCTCCGAGGAAGAATAAAAAGCCAGTGTAAAAAAAGAGCATTCCAACTGTTGGCCCTTTTGAACTTAAAATACTGCTAAAGATATCATTGGCAATTGCAAAACCAAGTACAAATGCTGGTTGCTGAATTAAAAAGGTAAACCACGTTTTAAAAAAGGTGTTTACTATTCCCTGAGTTCTTTCAGACAAAGCAAATGGAATAATGATTGGATACAAGACCCCTAAAAATAATAGTGAAGCAAACCGAATAACAAACTGAAAACCAATGTATACAAATCCTCCGAGTAAAAATAAAAATGTAAGGATGAATAAAAATGTTTGTACAATAAATTTGCCAAACGACTTAAGCACTCCGCCATTCATCGAAACATCGTAGCTTGGAATACCATATTGTTCTGATTCATTACCTGCCTGAATTTTTTCTTCTGATGAATCAAGATAATCATTTAAAAACCCAGTAAATTGTTGAGTTGTTGTGATTTTATCTACCAATAAGTTATTAAACTGAATACTGTAAGACAAGATTGAAGGGACAGTTAAAAACAAAACTACGGTAATAAGAAAACGAATTCCAAATGATTTTAGCTCTTGAAGGTTATCTGATCCTATTTTTGAGACGGCTATTACTGCAATTGATATAGCAATAATAGGTATGGCAAGTTGGTTAAAAATATCTCGGTATTTTGTAACTCCGGGAATTTCTGTGTTATCTTTTAGTTTTATAGTTTCTCCAAATGGGTTTGGAGTATAAAAAATGAATCCTCCCATAAATGAGTCAAATCCAGCGATAAAATCTTGAAGTAAAGTAATGATTGATGAGGGCTTGTCTTCAACCGTAAAGTTGTTTACCCATTGTACTTGTGGTGGAGGAGTTGGTGTTGGTGCGGGCTCTTGTGCAAAAGCGGGAGAAATATTAGCGAATGTGAGAATGCACAAAAAGATAATTAGTTTTGATGCTTTCATGCATATCAAAGTTATACGGTTCCACCAACAAATTGCTTAATAATTCCAGCCAATGTTGCGGCACCAAATACAAGTAAACCACCGATTAGAATATTGATGATCCAACCTCTAAGTGTTGATTTACGCTCAGTATCATCTCCGCTCATAACTAAAAAGATACCAAGTGTAGCGATGGCGATAGCCATAACAGGAAG
The DNA here is from genome assembly GCA_024654535.1 of Candidatus Roizmanbacteria bacterium. Lineage (GTDB taxonomy): Bacteria > Patescibacteriota > Microgenomatia > UBA1406 > UBA1406 > JANLHL01. Next base: position 27,054 of record JANLHL010000034.1, read on the forward strand.
AGAATACCATTGAAGAGTCTTAACTATACCCCATAGCAGACTGTCTAAATTCGTGAATTGAATTGGTTGTGCAGAATCGTACCCCGGTATTTGGTTAGCCATAATGCTTTTTTTCTTTGGGGGCAGAACTTATAACGTTACTATGAGATCAGCAAGCGAATTATAATTGTACATATAGTAAATGTCAACTATAATTTGTTGATTTACTGGCCTAATTCAAAACATCGGGGTGTTTTATGTTTAAAGGTGATTTTTTGACTATAATAATAAGACAAGTAATAAATTGGAAATTGAGATAAAATATACAAGGTGTGTAAGAGTGAGTTTTACTAACTTTGAGGAATAAGCTATATGTCTGACGATCAAAAAAGAATTCTTGAAAAACAACTTTGGGCAGTTGCCAATGTACTTCGTGGCAAAATGAACGCCGATGAGTACAAAAATTACATTCTTGGCTTTATTTTCTACAAATATCTTTCGGAAAAACTAGCCCTATATATTGACGAAAAGCTTTTGGCTCGTGACAACTTCACTTTCTCGGATATTAAAGCAGACACCAAGCAAGGCAAAGCAACTTTGGAAGAAATAAAAAAAGCCTGCCTTGGGCACTTAGGCTTTTTCCTCAATCCGACAGACCTGTTTTCATATCTAGTCAAAAAAGGTAATGGCGAGATCAAGAATCCACAAAATTTCATACTGGAGGACTTAAAAAACATTCTCAATGCAATTGAGCAAACTTCTATGGGTACGGCTAGCGAAGACGACTTCAAAGGTCTTTTTGATGATGTTGATCTAACTTCCTCAAAACTTGGCAAATCCGAAAACAAGAAAAACGAGGTTATTGTTGAAGTGCTCACACTGTTATCTGCCATAGACTTTAAACTGGAGGACTCAAAAAGTGATCTGCTTGGAGATGCCTATGAGTACCTCATTGGTGAGTTTGCAGCGGGTGCAGGCAAGAAAGGTGGAGAGTTCTATACCCCTGCTCAAGTATCCAGGCTCCTTGCCCAGGTTGTCACCGAAGACAAAAAGCGAGTTAAATCAGTTTACGACCCGACCTGTGGCTCAGGTTCTCTTCTTCTTCGCGTTGGAGACTACACACAAGTTGTCGACTACTATGGTCAAGAACTAAACCAAACCACTTACAACCTTGCCCGTATGAACATGATCCTTCATGGCGTACATTTCGACCACTTTAGCATTCGACAAGGAGATACTTTAGCCGATGATATGCACATAGACTTACAGGCACAAGCGATTGTTGCAAATCCTCCTTTTTCAGCTAAATGGAAAAGCGATAGCGATCCTCTCCTTGCAGCTGACGAACGTTTTTCTCAATACGGCAGACTTGCTCCCAAAGGTGCCGCTGATTACGCTTTTGTTACCCACATGCTGTATCACTTGGCAGACAATGGTGTGATGGCAGTAGTTCTCCCGCATGGTGCTCTCTTTCGTTCTGGTGCTGAGGGGCAAATTCGCAAATACATTATAGAAAAGCAAAACTACCTGGACGCCGTAATTGGCTTGCCTGCCAACCTTTTCTATGGCACGTCAATTCCGGCTACTGTTTTAGTTTTCAAAAAATGCAGAGAAGAAGACCAAGACATTCTTTTTATTGATGCGTCAAAAGAGTTTGAAAAAGGAAAAAACCAAAACAGGCTCACAGATGAAAATATTGCCAAAATATTCAGTACCTACAAAGATCGTAAAGAACTAGAAAAATATTCCCACCTAGCAACTCTCGAAGAAATCCGTGAAAACGAATTCAATCTCAATATCCCGCGGTATGTAGATACGTTTGAAGAAGAAGTGCCGATTGATCTCAATGAAGTAACAGTGGAAATAAAGAAAATTGATAGTGATATGAAAATAATTACTGAAAAAATTAGAAAGTTTACAAAGGAGTTGGGAATTGAAGCTCCATTTTAAAAACTTATGATTCAAACAACGATAAAAGCTAATAAAGAGCAACGGCAAAAAATGCTAAACGTATTATTAAAGTTTGGAAGCAGGGAGAAGTCAAAGGCCATAATTAAATGCCTTCAAGAAATTGAAGGCTTATATCTTTCGGCATTAGTGCATCTTTCCAAGGCCTATGTTCTTTACCAGCCAACATCAGTTAAATATTTTAAAAACAACAAGGCAACTCATTTTTGGAGCATAACGGCAAGCTCTCTCTATGACTCTGGAGTAATGTATGTATGCGGTCTTCTGGACAAAGATAAAAAAATTAATTACAAAAACCTACGCAAATTGATATCAAATGTAGATCAACTGAAGAAGAAGCCTGGAAATACGCCAATTTTGTCAAAGAGTATCGAACCAGTCTATGAAAGATTAAAAGCACATAGAGATACGCAACTTGCTCATTACGAATACTCTAAAGGAGCTACTCATAACTGGGAAGACTCGATTATTTCAATGAACTTGATCCATAAATATATTGTTGATTTTCATGTAGCTTTTTTCGATACAGACTTCATATTAGAAAAACTCCGAGAAGAAACAGCGGATGAGTCGTTTAGGGTTTGCGGAACTATCGGAATTTTAGAGATCGAAAAGGATGTTAAAGAGGAAGTAATTAATTTTTTTGAAAAAGTTGAGGCAAAAATAAAATGGTAGTAAATTTTTCACCAAAAACCACCTCAAGATTGCGCTTTCCTGAATTTAGTGGGGTGTGGGAGGAGAAAAAATTGGGAGAGATTGCGACATTCTTGAAAGGCAAAGGAATTTCAAAGGAAGATATTTCTATCAATGGCAAGAATAAATGCATTAGATATGGTGAGCTTTACACTCAATATAATGAGATTATTACAGAGGTAAAATCAAAAACAAATTTCTCAAGTTCGGGCGCTTTAGCAAGTGAGGAGAATGATGTGTTAATCCCCTCTTCAGGAGAAACCTCGCTTGATATTGCAACTACGTGTTGCGTAAAGGAAGCTGGGGTTTTGTTGGGTGGAGATTTAAATGTTATTCGTCTAAATAAGTATCAGAGTGGGGACTTCTTTTCCTATTATTTATCTAACGGGATCAATTTACGGATTGCCAAACTAGCACAAGGTAATTCTGTAGTTCACTTATACGCGTCGCATTTGAAAACATTAAAGATAAAATCACCAAGTCTGGATGAACAACAAAAAATCGCTTCACTCTTCATAGCTGTCGATGGTTGGATCTCAAACCTAAAAGCACAAGAAAAGTCTCTTGAGCGATACAAAAAAGGCATGATGCAAAAAATCTTTTCTCAACAGACTCGATTCAAAGACGACAATGGCAAAGATTTTTCTAAGTGGGAGGAGAAAAAACTGGGAGAGATTGTGACATTCTTGAAAGGCAAAGGAATTTCAAAGGAAGATATTTCTATCAATGGCAAGAATAAATGCATTAGATATGGTGAACTTTATACTGAATACAACGAGCAAATTAAAGAAGTTGTTTCAAGGACTGATGTTGATCTGAACACTTCCAAATTAAGTAAAGCCAATGATATTTTGATGCCAACTTCAGATGTCACCCCCTCTGGCTTGGCCACCGCAAGTGCATTGAACGAATCTGGAATAATCCTTGGAGGAGACATACTTATTATCAGATCAAAATTTATTAACAACATATTTTTCTGTTATTGGATTAAAGCAAACAAAAAAGAAGTTATGAGATTAGTGAATGGGGTAACTGTTTACCACCTTTATGGATCCGATATGTCTAGACTGGAAATAAAGCTCCCAAAACCTGAAGAACAACAAAAAATAGCCGATTTCTTGACCTCTCTTGACGACCTCATAAAATCCAAGCTAATAAAAATTTCCCAGGCCGAAAAGTGGAAAAAAGGGTTAATGCAAATGATGTTTGTATAGGAATTTATGAAAACTCTACTAATCAGAAAAGTTACAGCAGACGTAAAGAACGGGGTCAAAGATTGTTTGATGAACCTGTTGTACAGAAAACAGGATCTTTTAGATTTTTTTAAATCTTCAAATTTGACGCAAAGTGATCTGAGAGATGTAGATGTTAACGATACAAAATCGAGAATGATTGATGTGATGTTTCTAAATTTGTCAAAACGTTCTGATAACGGTGCTACGCAGTTTAAGTCAGTAATTGAAAACATTGTAGACTGGACAGATTTTGGTTCACATTGGTTCCAAAATGGTAGCCTTGATCCTAAAGAAGCAAAAACAAGTATAGAAAGATTGAAAAAAATTCTTGGGGAAAAAACAGAAAAAGATCTTGAAATTCAGGAAATTAAAGAAAGACAGCTTAGGCTTAAGAAACAACAGGATAAAAAATTAGCATTTCAATCACTGAACAATGATTTTGTTGAATTGTGTAAAATGGCGGAGCATACTCAAAAACGTGGGTATAAACTTGAGAAATTACTTGTGGCTCTCTTTGATTATTTTGACATTGAAGTCTATAAATCTTTTAAACTACTGGGTGAGCAAATAGATGGAAGCTTCAAATTTGATGGACAAAATTACACTTTTGAAGCGAAGTGGCAAGATCAAGTGTCGGCAGTCAATTCTCTATATGCATTCACTATGAAGATTGAGACAAACAATCTTTATCCTAGAGGAATATTTCTTTCTATTAACGGCTACTCCAGTGAGGCAGTAGAAATAATTACAAAGAACAAAAAACCAAATTTACTCTTGTTTGATTCGCTTGATTTGATTGCAGTCCTTGAGGAAAGAATTTCTTTATCGGACTTGTTGCATCACAAAATTAGATATGCACAATCTAAGGGTGGAAATATTTATATAAACGCAAGTAAGTTATTAGAAGGAAAAATGTATGAGTAGTTTTACTTTAAATATCACATGACCACACAATCTGAACTACAACTAGAAAATGAACTCATCGAACAGCTTAATCGGTTGGGGTTTGCGAGTGTTACCATCCCCGACAGCGATGCTTTGGTTGCCAACTTGAGGATTCAGCTTGAAAAGTTTAACCAGACACAGTTTTCAAACAACGAGTTTGCGAAGATCTTAAATCATCTCAACAAAGGTGATAGATTCCAAAAAGCCAAGACTCTGCGGGATAGATTTTTGCTTAATTGCGACGACGACACCACAAAATATATCCGTTTTTTTAACATGGACAAGTGGTGTAAGAACGAATACCAGGTTACTCACCAAATTACCCAGACGGAACATTACAAAAATCGTTATGACGTAACACTTCTGATTAACGGTTTACCGCTGGTGCAGATTGAACTAAAACGTCGTGGCATGGAAATGAAAGAAGCGTTTAACCAGATAAGCCGCTATCACAGGCATTCATTTACCGGCACGCTCTTTGAGTATATCCAGATATTTGTAATCAGCAATGGAGTGAATACCAAATACTTTGCCAATAACCCCATGCAGACATTTGAGCAAACCTTTTTCTGGACAGATCGTGAAAACCGAAAAGTCACACAGCTCTCTGATTTTGCAGAAGTTTTCCTGGAAAAATGCAGCATATCGGAAATGATAGCCGAGTACACAGTACTCGCCGAGTCACAAATGATCCCTATGGTCTTGCGCCCGTATCAATACTATGCAGTCAAAGCCATAGAAAAGCGCGTGCGCGAATCAAACAAAAACGGCTACATTTGGCACACCACCGGATCTGGTAAAACCCTCACTTCATTCAAAGCCAGCCAAGTACTTTCACTCATACCAGAAGTAAAAAAAGTGTTGTTTGTAGTAGACAGAAAAGATTTGGATATTCAAACCACAAGGGAATTTAATTCGTTCTCTGATGGGTCTGTGGATGGCACTGATAATACCCATCACTTGGTCAAGCAACTCAAAGACCCAAAACGAAAACTCATTGTCACCACTATTCAAAAGCTCGATATCGCAATCGGCAGAGAGTCGTATCTAAGACAATTCGAGTATCTAAAAGATCAAAAAGTAGTTGTTATTTTTGACGAATGCCACCGCAGTCAGTTCGGGCTAACCCATGCTCGGATCAAGGCATTCTTTGAGAAAGCACAGTTATTTGGATTTACAGGCACGCCGATTTTCGCTGACAATAGTGTAGGTGGCGTTACGACTGCCGACGTGTTTGGCAAGTGCTTACATAAATACATTATCACCCACGCAATCGATGACAATAATGTGCTTGGTTTTGCGGTGGAGTATGTGGGTAGATATAAACAGAAAGATCGTGACACTTTGGACGCGGACATTTTTGCCGATGCATTGGTTGAGGGGATTGACACACGGGAAGTCCTTGAAAGTGAGGATCGCTTGAACAAGATTGCCGATTATGTGTTGGTAGATTGGAAGCGCAAAACCAAAAAAGGAAAGTTTAATGCTATTTTTGCCACAACCAGTATTGAAGTGCTTAAAAAGTACTACACATTATTTAAAAAGAAAAAACCAGACGACTTTAAAATCGCGACTATATTTACCTATCGAGCTAATGAGGACGACTCTTCTGATATGCTCGATGTAGACGTATTTGCAGGTGAGGGAACTGCGGGAAACAAGCACTCGCGGGATTTTCTGGAAGATTGTATCAAAGACTATAACGGTCTTTATGGCACAAATTACTCGACTGATCGGTTTTACGACTATTACCGCAATCTCCAACAGCGCATAAAAGACAAACAGGTAGACCTTGTTTTGGTGGTCAATATGTTTTTAACAGGGTTTGATAGTCCCAGACTTAATACATTGTATGTAGATAAAAACCTGAGATATCACGGATTGATACAGGCATACTCGAGAACCAACAGACTACTAAACTCTGATAAGCCACACGGCAATATTATTTCTTTTAGAAATTTAAAACTAGCTACAGATAAGGCTCTCGCCCTTTTTGGTGATGAAAATGCTAAAGAGATAGTCTTCAAAAAACCATACGAAGAGCAGAAGAAAGATTTTGAAAATAAACTTGCCGAGCTTCGCAAGAAAGTGCCGACAGTCGAAGCTATAGACGCTTTGCAGGGCGATGAGGAAAAAGCAGTGTTTGTGAAAACATTCCGAGATTTACTCAGGATTAAATCATCGCTTGAGACTTTTGCCGAATTTTCCTTTCAAGATTTAGGCATATCAGAGCAAGAGTTTTACGATTACCAAAGCAAGTATTTGGATATCCATGAGGAGCGCAAAAATCACGACCCCGATGCAGAATCTATACTTGATCAAATTGACTTTGAACTGGAACTAACAATTCGTGATGTTATTGATTTTGACTATATTATTCGCCTCATTGCAGGACTTAAGAATATCAGTTCAACCGCAGTACGCGAAAAGAAGACCGAGGAAATTTTGAAGCTTTTTGACCGCGATGTAAAACTGCGTAAAAAGAAAGATTTGATTAGAAAATTTATTGAGGAGAACTTGCCAAGGATTAGTAAGTCAGATGACGTAGAGAAAGCATTTGGAGAATTTTGGGCAAGTGAACGGTCTCTTGCTTTGAAAGAGATAGCCCAAGCAGAGAGTATCCCGCTTGAAAAGTTTGAAAAGATTATTGGTGAATATGTTTATACACAGAGACTTCCCCACGGAGAAGATATTGTAGAAATGTTGCCTCAGAGACCAAAAATTATGGAGAGACAAGGCATTATAGACCGTGTAAGAAATGCAATTGAGAGTATAGTTGATAAGTTTGAGTGGTAGTCGGCTCACTGTGCAGCAGTTGTGGAGGATCGATTATGTATCAAATATAATATTTTCCTTGGCTTTATTGAAGATCGAAGTTTCTTATTCACCAGGCAGTAAGCAAGGATGATAATAATCCAAGCTACGAGTGCTTTCTCTCTGCCATTGAATGTATCGACTACAGTCCATATTTGAATCATTTTATTTCCTGTTCCTTCTTTTCTTGTCGCTGCTGCCTCTTTTTATCCCATTCCTCATGCCAAGTTTGGTCCCAAGGTTTGATATCTAAATATTTTTGTTGGGTGGCTTTTGCTAGACCCAAAACACCACTACAATCACGATACTTTTTTTGTTCATCATCTGGCCAACAATATGGTGGTCTAAACTGTGACATCAGTTCATTGCCAGTGAGTATGAGAACGGGATTTAATGGTCTATCACTCTTCCAATGTTTATTCCCAAATCTAGTCAATTTTTTCAGCTCTTCTACTTCAAAAGGAGTAAGTTCTTCTCTCAGGGTTGAGAAAATTAATACTGCCCCTGGAAACTCCTTGCCCATCGTCTTCATTCGTTGGAAGTCCGCTTTTTTAAACTCATTGAAAGTTTTCGCTTCGCCAAAAGCGATTCCCTCAGCTTTTTCACCCCATGCGTTTTCTCTCCACAGAAATGCAAAATCGGCTTCCAGTTTCTTTTTGGAACTCTTCTTTTGACTGTTGAACGAATAAACAGGTGTAGTTTGGATAGAACCCATTCTCATTTCAGAGAAAAAATCAACGGATAGAACAACACACGTGGCACCATCGGCATGGTGCGGTACGCTTAGTGGGCCAACCGTTTTATATGACCAGCTCCCATCGCTTACAGTATCAATCGCCTTGAAATCCTGCAAACATTTGGGACAGTTCAAATTTTTATTGAGTTTATCAACTTCAAACCAAGATCCTCTCTGACAATTAGGACACTTGGTGTTAATCCCAAGTGTGAATATGTTCATTTCGAGGAATTTCTCGAACCTTCTGTTAGAACCAGTTATTTGTTTTAATCTGTCTTTGATGTAAGCAACTGACTTATCTCGCCCTTCGCCATCAATACTTTTTGCCATTTCTTCAATTAAAGTCAGAATCTCTTTGTGAGCAAATCCATGAGTCCAACCTTCGATTTGTTTATAAAGCACTTTGGCAAGTTTTCCAGCCGTTGACAATTCAAAACTCCAACCTCGATCCTCAATCCAAGCAGAGAAAATATCCTCAGCCTTTGGGAGTTCCCAAGATATTGGTCGAAACGAACTTGCTAACCTCACTAAACCGTTTCTTCCGATACGCCACTCACCAAAAGCTCTGACACTATCAAGTTGCCTTGATAATTTTTCACCATGATCTTGAGGGAATACTTCTGCATATTTTTCTAAATCTCCATAAACATTAAAACTAATTTCATTTGCAAATTTAGGGTTTCCTATCAAAGGGTCTTCTATTCCTTCTGGCTTACTGATAGGAAGTGTTAGTCTACCTTTTCCATCATTAATCTCAGCTTCGCTTTCACCTTCAAAATAAATATCATGTGGTGATGCGCTGTCTTTTTCTCGAGCCCAATCATCCCAGACACGAGGATACCAGTGCTGCATGAGAACTGGATTAGTTCCGTCGTCATCTTTTTCTAAATTAAGGGAGTCAACGAACGACTTAGTGTCATCCATGGTCTTACTCGATGCGGGGATAATTGTCGCTCTGAATTTAATAACGGGATTATAGCGATGAGTTCCACGGCTACCCTCAATGTACTCCTTTGCAATCTTTTTTAGAGAAGGGTCATCCTTTAATGGGGCGGGAATTGGTAATACTGCCCGTCCGACAGCACGCAAGTTCCAAAAATCAATCACATCAATAAAATCAGACGGATTCAAATAAAAAAGAATATTATCCCGAGAAAAATTCCCTCTACTGAGAGTTTCTATTCCGTGTTGCATCAACCTGCGTGGAAAAATTACCTTTTCACTCAAAAGTTTATCCAATTGATTTGCTCTAGGTGTTGTAACACTCATTGCTTCTACGTAACCAGATGCCATAAAGTCTTTGTGAAATTTGTCAGGCAACTTACCAAACCAACTTGCCCAAAAAGTAGCATCTCTACTTGGAATTTTGGGAATGACAACTTTTGTGGGGAACCGCTGAATAAAACGGAAATGGTCATGGTATACCCACTGTAAAATCTCCCAGAGTCCAATACCAAAAGAAAGTTTCTCAGGGTCTTCTTTACTGGGGAGAATTTGATGAGTTCTTAAAATGTCTATGCCAAGGTCTTTGACATAAACAGGTGGTTCAAAGTCGCATACAAGATAATCGGGATCAAATGCTTTAATGTAGCCTATAGTTATATCTTCAACTGTTTTTCTGAAGGTATCACGCCTCCAACGTTTTATCTTTCGCTTGAAGAGTGGAATTATCGGGTTATAGGTACCGCCCCACAGAACACTATTCAGTTCTATAGCTGATAGCAGTGCTTTTTTGTCATTGGGCTTAATGAGAAAAGCAAACCTAAGTGGTCTGCCTTTTGTACTTACATTGCCTAACATAAATATAATCTTTCTCTATTTTTTAATATTGACTATATTTTACACCTACTAGGCCTTTTATTCTTAGAATTTCTTGAAATCTTAGTTAGTTTGTTTTTCCAAATATTAATTTAAGGGGTCTTACCTCTCATTTTGCAATGGTTTCCAACTCGTTTTAATAAACTATCTGTTTTCCCTTTTCTTCCTATCATGCTTCTTCATTTTATGGGGTTAAAATCATCTGTCAAAAGGTGGGTTTTTAGCTCGTTCCTCACTAAAAATCCTTTTTGACTCTGCTTTGCTCCGCAAAAACTTTTGACAGA
>JANLHL010000038.1 GCA_024654535.1 Candidatus Roizmanbacteria bacterium
TATGGGGTTAAAATCATCTGTCAAAAGGTGGGTTTTTAGCTCGTTCCTCACTAAAAATCCTTTTTGACTCTGCTTTGCTCCGCAAAAACTTTTGACAGACCACTTTCGTTTGATTTTCACCCCATGCCCCTTTTTTTGCATGATAGGAATAAAAATCTTATCTGCACATTATTAATTTATTAAAGAAAGGGGGTGAGATCGAGATGATTATCAAACTGCAAGATGCCAAAGTATCAGTAGCGAGTCCTAAGTGTGTATTTGAGCTGTTAAAAGCTTACTTTAAGACACTTGATGATTTTGATCAAGATAAAGAACACTTTTTTGTTTTTCATCTGGATATTAGAAACAAAATCAAAATTATGGATTTGGTTAGCGTTGGGACTCTGACACAGTCGTTAGCGCATCCAAGAGAGGTATTTACAAGAGTTATTCATAAGAGAACACCAGCGATAATACTTGCCCATAATCATCCATCAGGTGAAACAAGTCCGTCTTATGAGGACATAAGCATAACTAAACGCTTGTGTGAAGCTGGAAAGATACTCTCAACAGATGTAATAGATCACATCATTTTTACTGATAAAGAGTTCTATAGCTTTAAAGAGCATGAGCTGATTTAGAGGTAGTAGTTATTAATTTATTCCCTTAAAGGAGGTGAAAGTTATGAAATTATTAACAAAGGAGTTGTTACTGAGATTTGAGAAGGTTGGTAGACAAGAGGATGATAAAGATCCGATTGTTATTGCAAAGTTCTTTAATCCAACAGGAGCAGGTACTTGGCTTGCAACCGAATATGATCCTAATTCAAAAGAATTTTTTGGATTTGTATCGATATTTGGTGATTACAATGATGAGTGGGGATACTTTTCTCTTGATGAGCTAGAAAGCTATGTTGGTAGATTTGGCTTAGGCATTGAGAGAGATCTGCATTTTGCCGAGCAAAGAATGAGCAAAGTAATGCCAAGTGCGATATTAGAGTAAGTTAAAATTAATCCGTGGGTAGCGAAAGTTACCTGCGGATTGTTTTACAAAGTATAATTAGTAGTTAAAGGATACAAAAATTATGATAAACCCATTACTAACCGAACCGTTTGAAAGTGAGATTTTAGAACTGATTGAAAATAGAGACGAGTTTACGACCAGTGATCTGCAGGGTGTTGTAACGGTACTGGTAAACAAGATCATGGAGCGAGGGCACGAGATACTTAAAGAATCAGAGTAGGTTAGATTAATCCGTGGGTAGTTGGAAACAGCTACCTGCGGATTTTTTTATGTTCAGTTATTCAGGAAGTATTGAAGCATCATCTCCATTTGACCAAATCCTAGCACGTTCAAAGGGCTTAAAATTTTCTGGTTGATGATACGACCTTCTAGATTCACCCAAATTAAAGGCATGGTAATTTACCATTGCGATATCAGCACGTTTTAATAATCTATATTCTCCATGTTCAAGATAATCGTGCTCATGACCTGTGGTTGCATATGCCTTGAGGTTTCTGTATTGTACACGTGCTGGTAAACTTTCGTACATTCTTCCCGCAAGAATCAAGCCATATGGATTAGGATCCGGAAGTTCATACCCATGGTAAAGACTCACGCTATCCATTGAAACGAAATTTAACGCTAATCCTTCTTCGGGTGTAATGCCAAAAACAAGGTTTGACGTGATTATTGGGTCTGTGGTCTTATAAGATTGTGGTATTGGAAATCGTTTTGCAGGCTCTCTGCGCTTGAATGGTCTGAGTTGATAAATTAGAAATGGATTTAAACCAATTTCCATTTGATAAACCCAATCAGGGTCAATTATTCCACTAGCTTCTACCTCTCGATAAATTTTCATTGCATCAGAAATTTGATCTCTAGTTATTCCCCAATCTTCGTGGGTCTGCCACAATCCTTGGTCATCAGTATATCGGGCAAGTGTATGCACGGGTTTCCAGTCTGACTCTCTATATTCTTTTCTATCTATATATTGCATATCAACTCTATCCATAACGTGAGGATGCCTTAGCATGCTTCCAGCTATGTTGCTTTTAGATTGCTCTTGTAGAAGAACATGCACTTCTGGGGTAAATGACTGACCCCAGTCTGCAGCATGCATTTGCAACTCTTTACTCGAGGCAGTTTCTTTAATCAATCGAATCGCACTAGCAAGATCTTCTTCTGTTGTGACATCTCGAACAGTAGGCAAAACATCAATATAACCATGCATATCGTTTTCGTGTGATCCGCGAACGATTAGTGGCTTTGGTAAATCTCTAAATGCTGCTCCAAGAATATTTGGTCTTCCAAGATCTGGATAATATAAGTACCGAGACTTAGGAACGGGAAATCCAGCTTCTTCGAGAGCCCGAATACCCTCTAATTTTCCTCCCCCTCGATCGATTGGTATTGGTGGACCTTCTTTAAACATAGTATGATCTAATTTGTGCTATTATAGCAAATTTTTTTGAAACACTAGAGTACTATAAGTCTAAGTTCACCTCACTCCATACATCTCCAGTTGCGCCTAGTTGTCTAATTTGTTCTTTAGTAGTTATTTGAAATGTTAGATTATCTATTTGTTCGTTTCTACAGACTAGTTTTACCTTTTTAGTAACATACTCTTCAATTTCATTGTTTGGGCAGATGAATAGGATTATTGGTGACTGTTCTTGATTGACCCAGTCTCCTTTTGTAAAGAAGGCTATATATTGGTTTATCCGGTTGAGAATGAAAAAACGAGGTTTTTCTGGAAATATCTCTGTTACTAAGTATGGTTTCGTCTTCCCCTTGCGGAAGACGAAGAAGGGAAAAATTTCCTTGATGATTCCGTCTAGTGAATATTCTGATCTTGTGTAAAAGGTAAATCCTTCTTTTGTGCCGTATTTTTTTAGTAAGTCGATATAAATATCTGCAATTAGAACACAGTTTTCAATAAATTTAACTGACCTTGTATCTTCTTGATATAGCTTTGCAATATATGATTTTTCTGCATAATCTTGCGTTTTAATAAACTTCATTCCATTTGTTTTAAGATAGTAAACCGCAGGTTGATTATTTATTTTCGATTCTGTATCTAGTTTTTGTCCTATGTAGTTTTTATCTGTAAGATCTTTTAGCCATGCATTTATTCTGTTATGTCTTTTGTGGTTAAGTAATGTTTGTATCTGGGTTCTATTTAGGAATCTGAATTTATAGAGTAAGTAAAGTATAGTTTTTTGTTTATTTGTTATTGTAGGTAGATTCATTTTTTTATTTAATGATTCGTTCATTTTGTTAGTACGAATTTTTCTTTTCCTTATTCATAAGGAATAAAGAATACAAAATATTTTTTACTTTCCTTGTTGTAGCAACCAATACTCAAAATATTTTGTGTCAGCTGCTGACACAAAATTAGATTGATTTTCTTCTCGATTCACCCTGCTTACTACTGTCTTTTTTCTTATGTTTTGACTTTTGAATCTTTGCCGCAGGTTCAACTATTTTCAACTTCTCATCTAACTTTTTTAAAGTTTCTTGATCTGCTCCGTATTTAGCTCTTGAATTTTCAATAACTAATTGTTTGGTTTTATCATCTTTAGGAAAAGTAAAATCGTATGTACTACCAGTAAAGGCATCTTGTGGAATTACGCCATTGATTTTTATGTAAAAGTTAAACGAAGGTAAGTTGGCTATTTGGTGCTCTTTAACATGCGGAGCAAATAAGGGCAAAATAAAATCTTCATCTGTTGGGTTACTTGTTCTATACGAAATAACAGTACCTACATTAGCTAAAATTACCTTTAGTAGATCCTTATCTTCAATCTGTGAAATAGTTTGGTGAGCAAGAATAGTATCAAGCCTGTATTTTCGTGCTTCAGATAATATTTGAGCAAAAGTCATAGTGGCAAAGTTTTGAAACTCATCTATGTATAAGAAAAAGTCTTCTCGTTTTTCTTGGGATATATGGACTCTATTTAAAGCTGCAAGTTGAAGTTTTAGTATTAAGAGACTTCCCAAAAACGAAGAAATATCCTCACCTATTTTCCCTTTTGATAGATCGCAAATGAGTATCTTTTTATTATTCATAATATCGTCAAAATCAAGTTTGCTTTTTTCTTGAGTGAGAATGTTTCTAGTTGTTTTAGTAGTAAAAAACCTGCCTAATTTATTGGTAATAGGAGAAATAAGCTCAGCTCGTTGAAAGCTTCCAAAACCTTTAAACTCTTTCTCCCAAAACTCTTTAAGCAGAGGGTCTGTAAGGTTAGAAACAATTTTATCTCTCAAATTCTTATCGACTAGCATTTTGTATGCAGTAAGTAATGTGGGATTTTCTGTTGAAAGAATAGCTAAAATAGTATTTCGAAGTACATGTTCCATTCGAGGGCGAGCGGTATTAGATGGGTAAAGTTTTAAAAATACTGAAATAAGGCTTGAAACAATAAGATCCTTTTCTCTTTCCATTTCAATATCTGATAAGCCTTTTGTCATTTGCAAGACATTTAGACCAAATGGATGCTCAAGGTCATACGGATTAAAGTAAACTACGTCATCAATTCTATCTTTTGGGATAACGCCAATAAGTCGGGTGGCTAGGTCTCCATGTGGATCCATAACTGCAACACCTTTTCCGTTTTTTATATCTTGATAAATCATTTGCAAAAGTAGCGTTGTTTTACCCATTCCAGTAGCACCAATCAGATACATGTGTCTGCGTCTTTCGTCAAGTGTTAGCCCTATTGGAGTAATACTTTCGCCATGTATATTGTGAGCAAACATAATATCTAGGTTTGTGGGGTTTTTGAGAGAAAGTGGTGCTGGTAGGTGGGACGACTTTATTGACTGTAAATCTTCAGTTTGTGTAGTTAGTGTAAATGGAAAGTGATAAATAGTTGAAAGTTCTGATACTGAAAAGATTGGATTAGAAGTAAACGAGAACAATCGATACTTAAGACGTAAAAAGTTTAATTTGGTAAAGAGTGAATTAAAATATGTTGACTTAACCTTTAGAGCCTGATAGCTAAGATTGGTATATGTTGCAAAGTTTCCTATAATTCCTTTTTTTCTAAGCTCAATATTCTTTTCAGAAGTTCCAACAACTAAAAGTCGCATAGTTACTTCAAATAAATCTTGATTAATTTTTGACTCTACAACTTCTTGTATCTGGCTTTGTTTTGGAGTTAGTTCAATTATTTGATCAGTTGTACTCTTTTCTTGTTCAAGAATATATTTGCTTGGATATTTTGGCGATGCCATTGTAAAATCCATTACCCACTTTCCAAGGTCTTTAAGTATGGTGCCCAAAAGGTTAAAGATAAATAAAAACCCTGCCTGTAATAAATGCAGGACATTATCTAGTTGAGTATTCTGAAGATATGAAACAATTTCTTTGCCTTCATAAATTCGTTTTTGCAATCTAAATAAATAATCTGTTATATGAGCATGAAAAGTTGGAGTTATTGGAGATGTTACCAGTTGCAAAGAAATGAGCTCGGAGGGCTCAAGTTTAGTCATTTGCCCTGTGATATATGCAATAGGATCGTGTTCTCCAAGAACGCCCTGTTCCTTTAAAGGCAAAACATAGGAGTTTTTAAATTTAAATTCTGAAAGTGAGTATTTTTTATTTGATAAAGTTTCTATTGAGTTTGGTAAATAGTCAGGCGTTTCTTTTATTTCAATGCCAGGCAAATACGAAAGTAGATTTTTGCGAATAATCGAAACATCCTCTTTTGAAGTGTAAATTAAGTAGCGAATTCCTTCATTTCTGCTTGAAGCTATTTCATAACTGATTCGTTTTTTGTTTTTAAGTAGTCGATCTAAAAGTGTCGGTTTTGAATCAAAAGAATGGAGAATAGTAAATAGCTGTTTAGTAGTAAATGCCGTTTGTAACGATATAGATGGAGGTTTTATTTCTAATAACACATACGAGCCTTGAAGTGATTTTTTAAACTGTACATATTTAATAACAATAAGACCGATAAAAAAGAATAAAGTGGCGAATAAAAGTACAGTAACCCATGAAATATTGGTTCCTATTAAAATTAGTTGGGTAAGGGTTGGTGGGATTACATCAGACCAGTTTATATTTTTCATATAAATCAGGGCAATTTATGCTTGGAGTATATCAAAGCCTATAGAGAATGGGAAGGGAAATACAATTTCTAATCTACTCAGTACTTTCTTGGTACAATTGGAATGTGAAAAAATTGATAGCAAAAACTAGCGATGAGCTTCTTGTGGAGGATGTACGCGGATTAGCAGCTGATGAAGTTGTTGATGCAATTGCCACCTCCATCCCAGGAATCGATATCGCTTACAAACTTGCAAAGGCATATATGGGGCGGGGAATGAAGCTACGTCAACAGAGAGTGCTCGAGTGGGTTGAGTTTGTTAGAGATAATCTCGGTGAGTTTAGCAAGCAACTTTTTGATAATGAGCAGTTTCAAGACTGCTTTGTTCTGCTGATAGAGGGTTATGTTAAAGAGAGGGCTGAGAGAAAACGTAAGCTACATCAACAAATATTATTAGGAATAGCAAAACTCACCCCTGAGGAGCTTGAGAAATATCAACTTGAACGGATGCTAATGGTAACTAACCAAATTTCTCTCGAGGCGTTAAATGTTTTAATTTTTATCAGATCAAAACTTCTGAAAAAAATTGAAGAGGGTGTACAAGAACAGTTAAAAGATTATAAAGACAAAGAGGGAGTTGAGGGTGTAAGGCTTGAAGATATAACTCGAAAACGGATAATTGTTTCTGATTATATCAGTAAATGGATACATGAACGGTATAACAGTAATAGCGAAATCGTCAAGAAAAAATACAATTTAACAAGTGGATCTTCTAAAGAGCTGAGAAATGAGATTGTATATAAAGAACACCTAAAAGAGATTGAATTAATGGGCCCACTTCCAGAGTTGGCAAATCTAGATTTGCTTATAAGGAAAAATGGGGTTGCCACTTGGGGCGGTTCTGTTGGATCTGGATATTCAATATCTGAATTTGGGTATGAATACATTAATTATTTAGGAAATGCAAATAATGTATAGCCAAAGAAGTATTTACTGGCCAGCCTATACCTGGAAAGTACAAACATCATATGCATCTTCTATTAAGGGTAAGTTGTCTAATGAATTCAAGATATCAGAGGCTGACTTTGAAAAAATATATTTTGACATTTTTGATAAGATCAACGCAAGCTTTTATCATCTAGAACGCTTAAAAGAAAATGAAGAAATCGCTATTAAGATAGGTACGGAACTCGAAAAAGTTCACATGCCTGGTACTGAGGGAATGGTTGGCATTGTTGCTTCTCCATATGAGCCTATTGGATACGAATACGAATCATTTCTAGTAACATCTAAGTCAACTTTAGATTTCATAGCAATCCTAATAGCAAAAGGTTTTGGTAGAGCCGAAGATAATATTATTTCACTTCTTAATGAAGTCCAATCAGCAAACTACACCTTAGGCTCCCTAGAAGAGAAGGTTTGTAAATTGTTGCAAAATAATAAGTTTTCAGCTTTATTCCTAGAATATAGGAACATAGATAAGGATCAAAAGTCAAAACGCAACTATGCGACTCACAAGGGTTCTCTACCAATAGGAACAATAAATATACCAATTAATAATCCTAAGGGTGTTTTGCTCAGATCAAAAGCATTAAATCCAAATTCTCCTATTCAACATTCAAATATCCTAAACTCACAGAATCTCGTCGAATATTGTCAAGACCAGTTTTATCAGATTTGTGATTTGCTTATTGAAACCTTGTCACTGATTACTTGCAGTCTAATCAAAAGTGGGCCGAAAAGTAGTGTGTATCAACAAAGTAGATCGTCCTGAGTATGTAATTTTTCGCTGTTTTACTTTGCTTGGAGTTTTTGTGAAGTTTTAAAACGGCAGCACTTCTGACGATTTTACTTTTAGTGCTTTGCAAATATTCTCTATAACCGCAAAGGTTGGGTTTTCTTCTCCACGTTCTATACCTGCATAATAAGTTACAGATATACCACTAGCTTTGGCTACTTCTTCCTTAGAACTGCGTAACTTTTCGATTTTTTTACTATGATCTAATTCCATGAATAAATACACTTGACAACTATCGTTATTTAGATATATACTATCTATATATCGATAGTTTTAAACTTATGGAACGACCACTTTTTAATACAAGAGAATTAACACTAGAACAAGAAGTTACTACTGAAACTCAGCCTTCTTATCAAATCCCTGTCTATAAACCTACATCTGAAATTTCCCTACAAAACGTTCTGAATAGAGCCTTCCCAAAGCAAAGTGAAGAAAATAAATTTACTCGAACAAGACAGCTGCTGGGAGAAACAGCTAAGACACTTCCTAATGAACAAATAGAAACTATCGTGACAGAATTTCAATTTCTTATTGATACATGGCTTGATGAGTATGAGAAAGATGTATTTAAAGGGCTAACTTTAAAAGAAGTAATAAATGAACCATGACTATGCAATTAGAAAAGAACCATAATGATATTAAGACAGCAGTAATTTACCTTCGGGTATCTACTGAGGAACAAGTAGATAATTTCTCTTTAGATACACAGGCAGATATCTGTACTAAAGAAGCTCAAAGGCGAGGTATTGAGATAATCAAAGTCTTTAGAGAAGAAGGAAGATCGGCAAAAACAATTACTGGTAGACCTGTACTTATTGAATTATTAGAATTCTGCAGGAAAAATAAAAAAACATTAGATGCTGTAATTGCATATAGGCTTGACCGCATATCCCGACAGACTTCAGATTATCTTGCTATCCGTAAAAAACTATCTGAATCTGGAATTTCGCTAATATCTGTTACAGAACCAACCGGAAATAGTCCTACAGAAAAATTAGTAGAGACTATCTTAGCTGGATTTGCTCAACTTGATAATGACGTGCGAGGTGAACGTGCACGGAATGGGTTACGAGCACGTTTTTTCGCTGGACTTCCATGTGGAACACCACCTTTTGGTTATATAAACGAGAATGGGTATGCTGTTAAAGATCCCAAAACATGGGACAAAGTAAAGACAGCATGGGAACTTATGGCAACTGGAACAAAAACGCTATCAGAAATGGCACGTATTATGAATGAATGGGGTTTATGCCAAACTTCTAGGAGTAAAGAACGACCATTATTACCACAAACTATTAATCGTATATTTCGGAATAAATTTTACATAGGTATATTAACTTCTAAACGTCATCCTGAAGAAGTAAAAGGACAACATTTACCCATGATTTCTGAAGCTATCTTTTATCGAGTTCAAGCTGCTCTTGATGGTAGGAATACCAATATTAATGTGCCTTTAGCAAGGAAAAACAGAGATAATACAGAGTTTCCACTACGAAGGATAGTACTCTGTCGTAACTGTGGAACGCCATTAACTGGAGCATGGAGTAAAGGGAAACGCCAAAAGTATGGATATTATTTTTGTCGGAAAAGGTGCGGTATGTCATCTATTCCAATGGATGATATGAATAATGCCATGATTCATTTTTTATCGACAATTACTCCTACAAAAGGTTGTTTAGATGCTTTTATTGCACTGTTAAGAAGGACTTATTACCAGCGGATTAAACAATTACAGAAACGAAAAGAAGAAGCTGATAGTGAACTAAAAAAACTTCAAACCCTTCGGCAATCATTGATTCAGAAAAATCTAACTGGTGTCTATTCTGATGAAATATTTAAAGATCAAAATAAACTTATTGAGGAACAGATACTATCTTTACAAATAGCAAAAAGTGACGAATCGTTAGCAAAATATAATCTTGAATCGATTGTTAAGTTTATGCAGGAGAAATTTAATAATTTAGGTAGAACGTATCAAATGTCTAACTTGAGCCAGATTAGAGTTCTCTTGTGTTCGATATTTCCATCTGGGATGGTATGGAGCTATCCGGGCTATTCGAACACCTCAATTAGCCCATTATATCAATCTATTCGTATGTTTGAGGATGATAGCATCACTTCTGGCGGAGGAGGCGGGATTCGAACCCGCGAGCTCTTGCGAGCGCACGCTTTCCAAGCGTGTGGAATAAACCGCTATCCGACTCCTCCAAAGATAAGTTGCTAATGGGGGTAATTATACCAACTTAGAACCCCTTTATTGAGAGATTGAAACGCCATTTGATTTAGCACCATACTCGATGTATGCTTTGTAACTAATTACTATGCACAGCAACAAAACAACAATTGTCGTTAGTGGCAGCATAGCCTTTGATCATATAATGAATCTCAAAGGGAAATTTGCTGATTATATTTTGCCCGATCAGATACACAAACTGAACGTTTCTTTTCTCATGGATACGGTCAAAAAGGAATTTGGTGGCACAGGAGGAAACCAGGCCTATTCTCTTGCGTTGCTGGGAGAGCATCCTCATCTTCTTACAACTGCCGGAAATGATTTTACGTCATATAACACATATCTACAGAACGTTGGGGTAAATACCGATCAGGTTGAGATACAAAGAGCCATGCCCTGCGCGGTAGGGTTTGCGATGACCGACCTCAATGATAATCAAATATGGGGATTTGGATCTGCGGCATCTGGCGAGATAACTAAATACAAACCGGATCATTTTTTACACACATTTACGGATAAAAAAAATCTCTTCGTCATACTCGCTCCACAGCATCAAGACGCGATGATTCGTTGGGCGACGTATTGCCGCACAAATAATATCCGCTATATGTTTGATCCTGCATTTCAGATTCCACAGATTTCCAATACGCAGTTAGAACGAGCAATTGCCGGAGCGGAACTGCTATTTGGCAATGACTATGAGCTCGCCTTGATATCTTCAAAACTCAAACTGGCCACTCTATTTGATATTTTTCGTAAAAACGCAAAGACGAAAGTTGTCGTAAAAACACTCGGTCCAAACGGTTCTATTGTCTACGATCTTATACACAAGAAAGAATACCGAATTCCAGCAGTACGTATTGCGAAGGTTGTGGATCCTACGGGAGCCGGAGATGCATACAGATCTGGATTTATTACTGGTTATTTAAATCACAGGAGCTTAACCCGGTGCGGGTGCATGGGATCTGTTGCCGCAAGCTACGCTGTTGAACACTATGGAACGATTAACCATACGTTTACACACACGCAATTTAATAAAAGGTTGAAAGATAACTATGCGGATATGTTAGAATTACATCCTAAAACACACTATGAACTATAGCATAGCCGACTTAAAACTAGCTCCTAAAGGGAAAAAAAGGATAGATTGGGCAAATCTACGAATGCCAGTTCTGGCAACTATCGCTGCCCGTTTTTCCAAAACAAAACCGCTGAAGGGTTTGCGTATAGGAGCATGTCTCCATGTAACCACAGAGACGGCCAACTTGATGATCGTCCTAAAAAGCGCAGGGGCATCGGTGTATTTGTGTGCATCCAATCCGCTGTCTACACAAGACGATACTGCCGCAGCACTTGTCCGTTATTTCAATATTCCAGTTTTTGCTATATACGGCGAAGATAAGAAAACCTACTACCGTCATTTGGAACACGTTTTAAATGTACAACCACATATTACTATGGATGACGGTGCTGATCTGGTTTCGTTATTGAGCACTTATTCCATAGCTGAAGAGAATAAACGGTATACGATAAAAAACAAGAGCAACAAATCTTGGAATTTCTACGGTAGTAGCGAAGAGACAACGACTGGCGTTATTCGTCTGAAGGCTATGGAAAAAGATGGTGCGCTTAAAATACCGGTACTTGCGGTGAACGATTCGTATACAAAGTATTTATTCGATAACCGTTATGGGACGGGGCAATCAACCATCGATGGTATTTTACGTGCTACAAATATTTTACTCGCTGGAAAAAAGGTTGTCGTTGCTGGGTACGGTTGGTGTGGAAGGGGCTTTGCCACAAGGGTGAGAGGTATGGGTTCACACGTCATTGTAACTGAAGTAGATCCAGTTCGGGCACTGGAAGCCGTAATGGACGGCTTTCAAGTAATGCCCATGAATAAGGCGGCAAAGATAGGTGATTTATTTGTAACTCTAACGGGTGATAAATCAGTTATCACCCTTTCGCATTTGCGTTCGATGACAAATGGTGCAATTGTTGCAAATTCCGGTCATTTCAATGTTGAAATTGAGGTAGATAAACTAGAGAAAGCTGCTCAATCTAAGAGAGAAATCCGTGAAAACATGGTGGAATATGTACTAAATGGTAAAAAGATATATGTTTTAGGTGAAGGAAGATTGATCAACTTAGCCGCCGCAGAAGGTCATCCTGCAGAAGTGATGGATCTGAGTTTTGCCAATCAAGCGTTGGCCGCGGAATGGTTATACAAGAGTCGTGGTACACTGTCGCCTCGTGTCTATAAATTACCTGAAAAATTAGATACTACGGTTGCAAAGCTTAAGTTGAAGGCTATGCATATCCAGTATGATACGCTAACCCAAGAACAAAAGAAGTATTTAAACAGCTGGCAAGAGGGAACATAGGTAGAAAGTTCGTTATCTGCAAAACTATTTTAAATATGCTATACTATATCTTAAGATAGTAAGAAACTTCTGATAATCGTAGTAACTACACGATCAACTGAGCTCTCTTTTTTTCAATAAATAGAGCTTATATAAGCTCTTACTCTCAATTATATATTTATACATATTGTATGTTTAATAGAAACAGAAGGCCAGTTGGCCCACGTAGGTTCGGTTCGTCAGGTCCGTCGAAGTTTGGTAGTAATGGGAGTCGTTTTAGACAATCTTCACGCGGTGGAGGTCGGTATGGTAATAAGTTTGTTTCATACGACATGGTCCAGCGTTACATAGAACGCGCATCGGCAACAAAAAATACTGCTGTTGCAGAAGAAGAGGAGACAAGACCGTTTTCTGTGTTGACTTTGCAAAGCAGGCTGAAAGAGAACATTAAGGCAAGAGGATACGAAAAAATGACACCTATTCAAGATAAGGCCATTTCCCAAATTCTAGAGAATCGTGACGTTATTGGTATAGCCAATACTGGCACAGGTAAAACAGGAGCCTTTTTGATTCCCATAATAGAGCGAATAACAAAAGATTCTAGCTATAAAGCACTTGTCATAGTGCCGACGAGAGAACTTGCTATACAAATTCGCGATGAGCTTCAACATTTTTCAGCGAATATGTCTATTTATAGCACCGTATGCATAGGAAAATCATCTATGTACAGCCAAAAACAGCAACTACGCCGTAATCCTCATGTGGTTATAGGCACACCAGGAAGATTGAAAGATCTTATAGAGCGCAAAGATTTAAATTTAAGTATGTTCCGCGTTGTTGTACTAGATGAAGTTGATCGTATGTTAGATATGGGTTTCGTACAAGATGTTCGACATATCATTGGGTTTTTGCCTCCTGTGCGACAATCTCTGTTTTTTTCAGCGACAGTTTCTGCAGAAATAAATAGCCTCATTCAAAGCTTTGTGAGAAATCCAGTGTCTATTTCAGTAAAGACACATGAGACAACGAGTAATATCGAACAAAAAGTGATGCGTGCGAGTGGAGAGTCAGCAAAAATAGAGCTTTTACATTCACTATTGTCAAAAGAAGAATTTGGCAAAGTGTTGGTATTCGGAAGAACGAAACGCAATGTAGACAAGCTTACAAAAGCACTGTTTGAGAAGGGGTATAAAACTGCCTCTATTCACGGAGACAAGCCACAAGCTAATCGCCAACGTGCAATACAGATGTTTAAGCAAGACGAGGTGAAGATCTTGGTAGCAACCGATGTTGCAGCACGGGGCTTAGATATTGCAAATATTACCCATGTCATAAACTTTGATGCGCCCGAGACATTTGAAGACTATGTACATCGTATCGGAAGAACGGGAAGAGCAGATAAACTGGGTATTGCGGTGACGTTTGTGTAATGGAATAGGAGTGGTGACTTATGTATACTATGCGCATGAGCATAGAAAAGGAGAATGTTCGGTTTAAGTTGGATCAATTACGAAAAGATAAGATTATTTATGCGATTGAGTCCTGCGCCACTAATACAATCTGTCTTTTTGGTTTTTTATTTTCGAACCAATACTTTCACAATCCGCTAAGAGATACTGTGAATATATTACTACTGCTAATTGCGATCGGATACACGCTCTATATGGGAGTTGGAAACAGTAAGCGTTTGTTAAATATAAAAAAACTGGAAAAAACCATTTAATGCCCAAACGTATCTCTGAAAAAACCATTTTTGAAAAAGGTCGTTTTTTGTTGAAGGACATTACTATCCAACTTGATTCAGATAAGACAGTGACCTATCAAATGTGGGACAAACCTGATACCGCAATGATAGTGCCTATTACTGAGAACGGAGATTGTATATTCATACGTGAGTATCATGCCGCACTGGATTCTACGATTGTTGCTTTGCCAAAGGGAAGGGTAGAGAGTGGAGATTTAGCACTTGAGGCAGCAAATAAAGAATTACAGGAGGAAGTTGGCTATGGTGCCGGCACATTAACTCACATAGCTACGTTTAGCGTAATCCCTGGATATATTTCTGGATTAACGCACGTATATCTGGCCCAGAACCTTATTAAAAGCGAGAAGAAGGGTGACGAACAGTGGGAATTACCCATGTTTCTACACCCTCTAAAAGAGTTCGAAAAACTTATCGACGATAAGATGCTTACAGAAGCGCGCATGATAGCGGCACTCTATGAAGTTCGACGGTTTTTATATAATAAGTAAATACATCAATGCCAAACGTTATTGCATCAGTTAAAGCCTTCATATTACACAAAGAGAAAGTACTTATGGTATATGAAAAGTTACGTAAAAATGGCACGTGGGATTTACCCGGTGGCAAGATAGAATACGGAGAGACTCCTTACCAGGCATTGAAGCGGGAAATTCATGAAGAGCTGAGGATTGAAATTGAAATCAAAAAACCTCTTGGCTTGTATTGGTTTTATTCAGAACATAACAAACACGAAGTTATCTGTAGCACTTTTTTATGCACTGTGAAAGAAAATTGTGTTATTGATATCACTCAAAATCCAGCAGACGAAAAGATAACCGAGTACAGGTGGGTGACGAGAAAAGACATTGTTACAAACAATATAGTACCCATTACTGAAAGCCTCATGGAATTGTTATCTGCTTCAATTTTTTAAGATATTGAAATACAGATTACCCCAATCATTTTCTATACACAAGTAGCCATTCGTTGTCGATACGTATTTTTTTAACCATGTGTAACCCTTTTGTTGCAGTGAATTCCCAGCGCTGTTCTTTAAGTGTTTTCTGCTCAGATTGGGTAATGACGTAAAGCGTGTTTAAATTTTCATACTCTTTTTCTGAGGCTGGTTTTACAGCTGTGTCTCGTTCTAAAAAGTATCGAAATGCGGTAGCTTGCGCATCACCAATAATATTCTCAGTAATGTTATAGGGAGGTTTGGGGTTATCCTTTCGTATTAATGTGCTAATTTTTTCTATTTCACGTATGGGTATATATCCATACGGCGACCGAGCCGGAGTGACAATTATACTCAAGCTGCTTACGAGAGCGTATACTGTTAAAAACAGTAATAGTACCGTTGTTGACTTATAGTTCAAAAAGGCAAAAATTACTAAAAAAAGTAAGAAAGGATATATCGCAAATAAATAACGCATAAAATATTCAGAGAATCCCGAGGCGAGTGCCGTCATAATAAAAGCAAAAGTAGTCACAATAATTCCTGCGTAAATAAAAGATGTATGTAATATTTTGTTTCTTGTTGTATGGAGCCATAGTGTAATAGAAATACATAAAAGAGTGCCCATACTTGCCGTAAAAACACGTGGTAATTGCAATAACTTTTTATAGTGAAATTCAGCGTCATATATTCCAAAAGGTACGAGAAGCCCATGGTCAAGCCTTGATAATCTGTTCAGTATGGTGCGATATCCTGTTGTTGTGCCATTTGTAAGATGTTGAATAAATCCTTGCGTAAGATACCACGAGTGTCGAAATTCAAAAAGTATGAGGGGCATACTTGCCAAGATGAATCCACCAACAAACCAAAGGGCGGACAGCCTCCACGACTTTATACGAAGTATAGGAATAAGTAGTAATGGTAACGCCGCAAAATAGTGAAGATTAAAAATAATCCCTACAAGCATACCTGCTAAAAATATCCACAGCGATTGACGCTTCTTGCTATAGGTGTAATAAAAGCAGAGCCAAAAGAATACAGAGAGCGAAAGAATGGGGCTGGGGTTCCAGAAAATCCTGGTATAGATGACCGAAACTGGCGAGGCTGCAAAAATGGCAGTAGCAAGTAACCGTTGCCACGATTTTTTAGTAGCTGAAGCAGTAAGTGCATAAAACATAGGTATGGCAATGAGCATAAGGAGTGCGTTCGGTATGGTGGCTGCTGTCACTTGAAATTTTTGCAATAACAATCCTGCCATCCCTATATAGTAGTGTAATGACCCGAAATACAAAACATGGGTTCCATACTGACCAAGCGAGATAGGAGGACCAATGAGAGTGAGCTTCTTGTTCTGATAGAGTCGTAAAACTGCCAACATATCTCGGGCAGTATCTTCTTTAAAAATATAGCCCGTATCTAAGTTAAATCTGTATAAAAATAAACCTAAACACATAATGGCTACGATATAAAACCAAGTTGTCAATTTCGACATGAGAAAATAATAACATTAGTGGTAAATTTGGAGCAGAGCAGAAAATTTAATGTAGCAATAGCCGTTTTATTGCAGCCAATAAGTACATAGATCCGGTGACCACTACGATATCACTTGAGAGCGCAATAGCTTTTTCAAGAGCCTTTTTTTGATTAGGTTCTTTGATGCATATGCTTTTCATCTCGTCAGATATTTTTAGGTATAGGTCATTTGCAGAGCTTGAAATTTGTGGAATATCCATTGTTTCGAATGCAAATTCCGTTAACACTATATGCTGTGCATTTATTAAGCAATACCGCAACATTATTTTTGAATTTTTGTCATTCTTCACTGCAATACAATAGGTAATTTTCTTATTTTGGTAAACCTTACTTAGTGTTTGCACGAATGCCTTCATTTTTTGTGGATTATGTGCGCTGTCTAGTATCAGTAATTTTTTCTTGTAGTTTATAGTTTCAAACCTCCCAGGAATAGTTGTATGTGCAAATATATTTTGTGCAGTTTTGTGAGAAAATGTCCATGCATCTCGCTTACTGACATACTCTACTCCAGCGAGCGCTAAGCTCGCATTTTGAGCTTGGTAATAGCCGATTGTTTTAAGGGCGTACTGTACGTACGAGTCTGAGAGCATATATCTGAAAAAAGTACCGAGCGGTGACACCTGTATAGTGTTATATGAAGTAGGGTTTGTGACAAAAGACAATGAGGCTTTATTTTTTTGTGCGGCACGAGTAAACACAGCTTGTACTGTAGGGCTCTGATCACAAGAAAATACAACGTTTTTTGCGTAAATTATACCAGTCTTTTGTGCAGCAATTGCCTTTGTAGTTTTTCCAAGTACCGAGGTATGGTCAAGGCCAATTTTTGTTAAGAGACATACTTTATCAGTTCTCTCGACAACGTTAGTTCCATCAAACAAACCTCCGACTCCTGTTTCGATGACAGCATAATCAACCCGTTCTTCATAAAACCACACGTATGCTATTGCGACTAATATCTCAAAATAGGTTGCCGAACCGTACCTAGCTGTTTCCAGGTGTTTAAGGGCATCTCTTACCGACTGTAAGATAGCAACAAAACTTTTTTTCGCTATCATTTGTCCATTTATTTGTAGGCGCTCACGTATATCTACAAAATGTGGTTTTACATGCAAACCAGTTTTTTTACCATGTGCTGATAAAAGCGAGCTTACAAAAGTTGCGGTCGATCCCTTTCCTGAAGTTCCGGCAATATGAATTATGCGCAGCTTATTCTGTGGATTTCCTAGAAGTTCCATTATGCGCTTCATGCGAAGCAGACCTAGGTGTGCTGGAAATTTTGTCTTGCGTGTTTGTGGTATCGTCGAGTACATGTACTCGACGGCCTCATCAAAGGTTTTCATATGCGACATTATACACGAGTAGAGTGTGTATAATAAAACAATGCCCACAACAAGCTCAAAAATACGTGTTGCAATTCTTACTGGAGGAGATAACGAAGAGAGAAGTATCGCACTCAAGTCAAGTCTCTACATAAAGGATTGTTTACACGGCCGCTACAATTATTCAATCTATGATTTTCCAAGAGATAGAGATTTATTCATTCAAGAACACAGAAGTATAGATGTTGCCATCCCAGTTTTTCACGGAAAAGGTGGAGAAGATGGGACCGTGCAAGGTTTTTTGCAAACGCTCAAAATTCCATATGTTTTTTCAAACACAGAAGCTCACGCTGTTGGAATGAATAAAGAGCTTTGTAAGATTATTGCAATTTATAACGCTATTAAAACAGCACGATGGATTCGCTGTTTGACAAGTGAATATCCTGCAAAACCACCTTTCTTACCCGCGGTAATAAAACCAATAGATAACGGCAGTTCGATCGGTGTCTCAATAGTACATACCATTGAGCAATACATCTCTGCAATGAAGTTTGCTAGTAAATTCACGTCGGAAATATTGATCGAACAGTATATAAAAGGAAGAGAATACACAATAGCTGTTACCGATGGTCGTAACAGGAAGACGCAGGCACTTCCTGTTATTTATATAGTACCCACTTCGGGTTTTTTTGATTACAACAATAAGTATAATGGGACAACGAAGGAAATCTGTCCGGCTCCAATAGACAATAGTTTGGCAGAGAAACTTAAGTTAGTTGCAACAACAATGCACCGAGCTATTGGAGCTCGTCATATCAGTAGAACCGACTGTATAGTTGACGAAAAAGGAGCACTGTACTTTTTGGAGATAAATACTATTCCTGGACTTACCGCTCAATCGCTAACCCCTAAGACGATTGCTACTGCAAATATAAAATTCGCGTCACTACTTGATCAATGGATTAGCGAGGCAATAGAGGGTTCTGTTGCATGATTTTTTCTAACCTTGCAAACCGCGTTTTGGGATCATGTGCAGTTGTGAGGTAGCTTCCTACTGCAATCATATCGGGTAAACACTGTTGCGACAAGACTGTAGGAAGTGTCTTACTATTAATCCCTCCGTCGAGAAGAATTTTTCCTTGGAATCCTTTCTTCTTTAGTTGTGCTATTTTTGGAAGGTTATCTGGTAGAAATGTGCCTCCTTGTTCTCCAGGTATTATCGTCATAATTTGCACTGTATGAAATTTTTTTGCAAGCATGAAATCTATATTTTCACTTGGGTTATAAACGATGCATTGATAACTCTTAGGCTCTTCATCGACTGGCCAGACGAGTTTATGTATGAGGATGAGGCCAATAGTAACTAGATCTCGGATAGCAATTATTTTCTTTTGCACGCTTTCCCAGTCTTGTACCATGAGGTGAAAATCAATCGTGTGATTTTGAAAGAGAGTTTTATTATTCTTGAGATATTTTACTATGTAATCTGTTGAGACAGTTGTATTGGGTACGAGTAGTCCATCTGCAATATCTATTTGAATACGAGGGGACAGAGGCAGTAATATATTGCACTGCTCGCGGAATTGTTGTTCAGTGGTCGCAAGAACAGCCGGCACAATCATCATGTGAATGTTCGTTTAACTTCTCAAGTCGACGTATGTATTTTCCCTCATTTTTGAATTGTGTCGTAAGGAATATATCGACCAGACTTTTGGATAGTTCAAACGATGCGAAATCTGAAGCAATAGCGAGCACATTTACATCCTCGTCTTGGCGCGCATCTTTTATTTGTGTTACATCAAACCCAAGGGCGCAACGAATGTGTGAATATCTATTTGCAGAAATACTTACTCCTACGCCAGACCCGCAGATAACGATACCCCTATCGGTGACTTGCGTCATATTTTCTGAAAGAGAGAACACAAAATCTGGATAATCATCGTGTATATCAAGCTCTTTGTTGCTCTCGTCTTTTACGTCGTATTTTTTAGAAACGAGATAGTGTACAAGATCATTTTTTAACGAAAACCCTCTGTGGTCTGCTGCAATATATATACGCATTTCTATACAAGAGTATATCGTATATACTTGTGAGATGTCTGCGAACATGAAAAAAGAACTCGAAAAAGCGATCACAGATTTATATGCCATGCCGCACGTGAAGAAAGAAACACTTGAGGAATTTTCAAAACGAATAGAACATGGCGCTCCATTTACGAAAGAAGAATATACCTCTACACATTTTTGCTCATTTTTTTTACCATATAACGCGCTCACACATTCTGTCTATGTCGTTCATCATAAAAAAGCTAATGATTGGATACCCCCAGGTGGTCATTTAGATCCAGGAGAATCACCTCTACAGACGGTAGTGCGTGAATGTAAAGAAGAACTTAGTGTTACTCTTGAAAAAGAGCCTATTCGGTTAATTAACGCTTCAATCACTGACATAACTCAACCTCAAGGATTTTGCACAAAGCATTACGACTTTTGGTATGCGGTCGCAACAGAAAAATTAGATTTTTCATACGATAAGGGAGAATTTTACGATGCGGGGTGGTACGAGTTAAATTATGTTTGGCGAAACAAAACGAAGCGAGCCAACATAAAGAGTACTCTTCAACAATTGTCGATCATCCTGCCTAATGAGTTTAAATGAGCGTGGTACAATATATGTATGAGTAAGAAGATTTTGGTTGCTGTTGCGTGGCCATATGTGAATGGTGACTTACATATAGGGCATTTGGCAGGCTACTTGCTTCCAGCTGATATTTTTGCTCGTTTCCAAAGATTGAAAGGCAATGAAGTACTCATGGTATCTGGTTCAGACTGTTATGGCACCCCTATTACCGTAGAAGCAGAGAAGCGTACTATCACTCCTCAAGAAGTGGTAGATCTGTATCATCCACACCATCTGAAATTGTTTGAACAATATGGGATATCATTCGATTTGTTTACAAAGACAGCCACTGAAAATCATAATTCTATTGTCCAAGATATGCTCGTTGCAATGGCAAAAAATGGCTTTATCTATAAAGACACGACTCAACAATACTATGGAGAAAAAGAGCACAAGTTTTTACCAGATCGTTATGTCGAGGGTATCTGTCCTTACTGTGAATACGAGGGTGCTCGTGGTGATCAGTGCGATAGCTGTGGTAGAGTCCTTGAATCTGGACAATTGAAAAGTCCAAAAAGTAAATTAAGTGGGTCAGCGGTTGTATTGAAAAATACAGATCATTTATTTGTGGATTGGCCAAAATTAGAACAGTTCTTAAAGGAATATACAACAAAAACGGGTAAAAACTGGAAGAACTGGATCAATCGCGAAACACAGGGGTGGTTAACAAAAGGCTTGAAGCCAAGGGCTATAACGAGAGATATACAGTGGGGAGTTCCAATTCCGAATGATCGTTTGCCAAAAGAAATACAGTTAGACGAATCTGAATCGAAACGAATCTACGTGTGGTTTGATGCAGTAGTTGGCTATTTGTCTGCTTCGATAGAATGGGCTAATGGTTCTGAAAAGTGGAAGAAGTATTGGTATCCAGATAAATCTGACAGCGTTTCTCATTATTATTTTATGGGCAAAGATAACTTAGTATTCCACGCATTGTTTTGGCCAGGTCAACTACACGGTTTTGATAAAAGTATCCATTTACCAGACGTAGTATCTATAAATCAATTTCTTAATCTTGGCGGGGAAAAATTTTCTAAGAGCAGAAATGTGGTTATTGACTCTGCAGAAATAGGCAAGAAATATGGCGTAGACTCAGTGCGGTTTTATCTTGCGTATATTATGCCTGAGCATGCAGATTCAAGCTTTTCGTGGGAAGACTATTTCCGTTTTCACAATACAGTACTTATTGGCACGTTCGCGAACTTTATAAACAGAGTACTTACATTGGCGAAAGGCGTAACTATTGGAACAGCAGACGAAGAAACAGCTCGTTCTATAGACGTATTTTTGTCGTCAGCGGCTTTGCATATAGAGAAATGTGAATTTAAACTATACGCACAGCGCATCATCGAATTTTCTCAAGAGGGCAATAAATATATAGATACTACCTCTCCGTGGAAATTAGAAAAGACAAGTGCGCAATATGCACAGGTAGTTACAAACGGTATAGCCAAAGTTGTTGCCATTACCATAGCTATATCACCTATTATTCCTCACGCAGCCAATACCGTGGCGCATATGTTAGGAATCTCAATTCGCCAATGGGGCATCGATACCGACTCATTAATCAGCAGTTTATTAAAACAGGTTGATCTGCAGGATATTGCACCACTTTTTTCAAAAATAGAGAAAAAAACATGAAACGGAAAAAAGTTTTGATTAGAATTCTTTTATACTCTTATACACTGCCGTCGACACCTCTTGTATGGTTTTTTTTAGTGACGGAAAATCAGACCCTTGAGTCATAATGCAAATTAAGTAAGGCTTGTTTGGGTAATAGACTATGCCACAGTCGTGAAGTTGGGTTACGACATTTCCATACATATCTGTATATCTTCTCTCGCCAAACTTGTGTGCGATGGGTACCGATTTGGGGATTCCAGCAACTAGCCCGGATTTAAAATCGGTTTTGCTTAATAAAGTCAGTGCCTTTTCCGATGAGTCTTTATCAATATATGATGCATTGTAGAGTACCCGGAAGAACGATGCATATTCTTGCACGGTCATGAAATTTGTACCATCTGGATTAGAAGCTATTTCAACCCCTATTTCTTTGAGCATGTTTGTATACTTGACGTCATCAAGATGTTCTAAGAGCGTGTTTTTTGCATTGTTGTCTGAGTAAAGAATCATATAATCAAGTAATTGTTTTACGGTGAGCACTTCGTTATTTTTAACTGCAAAAGTAGGTTTAAAATTTGGACTTACTCCTTCGTCAGCGACTTTTACGGCATATACTGTATTGAGTATTGAAGGATTAGTTTCTGCTTTTTTGAGATAGTACATTAGAATTGGCACTTTTAGCATGCTTGCTGGTGCAAAATCCACATCTTTATTTATTCCAAACCACGGACCATTATTCATATCTCTAAAATAGACACCAACACGTATTACTCCAGATGTTTTTATTTGTTTGTCTATCACTTTTTGAACATTGTTTTTCACGCTGAGCACTGACAGCAACGATGAAGCGTTTTCTGGTTCGCATTCGAGCAGAGGGCTTGTAAATGCTCTACCTTTGAGTCGTGTTTCTGATAGATTTATAGTTGGTATTTTTTTTTGATAAGATATACCCAATCCTATTAAGAAACCTACCAACAGGAATACAAAATAAATGCCATACGTTCGATAGTCTTTTGTTACATGCATATAGTGTATGATTGTATATATATTTCCATCATAGTCAATCTACAAATAGACTAGTATGGTAAGCTGAACATGTGAATAGGTATACACAACTATTTTATCCGCCCACAGTCTTTAGTAATATGACGTTTGATTGTATGTTCGAATACATACGAAAAACAGTGTCAAGTTGTGTGAAGGAAGAGACACAGCATAAAATTGGGATGGCATCAGGTAGTATAAATTCCGACGGAGCAGTCTATAAGCAAAGAAATATAAGAAGGCTTATGGTGTATTCACAAACAGTACAACAGAGAGTACTTTTCCCTGTATTTTGTGCGTCAAATTTTTTTGACGATGCAGTTTATTCTTGTTTTAAGCAGCAAGGAGCAGTGTATGAAGACTTTATGTTTTTCTGGCGCAGAATATTAAAATCAAGACTTGTCACAGATATTTTTATGATGGAAGGATGGGAGAGGTCCAGAGGCGCACAAGATGAATATAATACGGCAAAAAAGTGTAACATTATGATCCACATTGAATCGGCTTGACATTTTTTTATTTTTCTCCATACTTATACTATGGCAAAGAAAAAACTTGTTTCAAGAAAGTCGAGAGTGGTTCACGGTAAGGGAAGTGATAGTGTTTTGTTTAGCGTAACTCCTGTTTCAAAGGGAATTGCCTTTGCCCTTTTTATAGTTTTTCCGCTTATTGCTTTTGCGCTTGGAGCACAATACTTCCAAAAAATGAGCGTTGTAGAGAGAGAGCAAATAATGGAACAACCTCAGTATGTATGTCCAGCCGTTCAAAAAGTTGACTGTGCTGTTCCAGTAGCCGAAGAGAACAAAGAAATGTGCAATCCACAATTTCTGACATGGGCAAAAGCCAATTGTCCAGCTTTTGAAGGCGCTTCGTACTAATATTAATGCTCACTTGTTTATTTGAAGACGGTGGGAAAGGATTTCTTCGTCATTGTACGGTCGGTAGCATTCTTTTAAACCAAGATAAAGATGCTATACTTTTAGTGAGGAGAGCAAAAGAGCTTTCAGAAGGCGGCAAACTTGCTTTTCCAGGTGGCTATATGGAAAGAAATGAGACGCTCGTACAAACGGCACTGAGGGAAGCTCAAGAAGAGACTGGATTTAACGTTGAAATACATAACCTGTTTCGTATTAATGATAACCCCAATCGTCCACGTGAAGACCGGCAGAATGTCGACTTTATTTTTATTGGACAGATACTAAACAAAGAATCAAACCCAGATGATGAAGTGAGCGAGCTCGTATGGCACAAGCTAAATAGTGAGCTTAATAGCGACGAGATTGCCTTTGATCACGCAGAAACCATTAGTCTTTATAAAGACTATATTAAAGAACCATTCGTGTTGCCGGTAATAGCGGGCGGCGTCTTTACGAAAGATAGCTAATCCTATTTTTTAAGTCTTTTAGGTATCAAGAACAGGAATAGCAGAAAAATAGGGATTAGTAGTAGTATATATTTATTCTTTTTTGTTTGATTTGATAAGTTAGAGTTATTATTTTGGAGAATATTTTTTAAGAAACCTTCTTTTTTTTGAGGTGTTTTTGATACTGATTCTCCCAAGACTGAGCCTGTAGGCGTAGGTTGTGAGTTATCATATTTTGGTGATTGGTCAGAAACTGTTGATACATTGTCTACGGAATCCGTTTGTTCGCTTGTACTCAATGTTTTAGTAATCTGATCTGTACTTATCGAACTTTGAGGTGTTGGCACGTTGATAGATACTTCATTTGAATATGAGGATACTGAACATCCGTTACCCGCTTGAATTGCAAAGTAGTACTGTTTATCCTTATCAAGCCCACTCAAGGCATACGAGGTGGTGTCGTGTCCTCCTGCGTTAGTGTTGAACGCTGTATAGGAGCCAGTAGTTGATCCATACGCTATGGAATAGTAACTCACTGGGTCTTGTGCAGGTTGCCAATTGAGAGTAAATCCATATGCGTCCTGCATTACCGAAACTAATTCTGGAGCCTTCTGTGGCGCTATATCTTCACAAAGTGTACTCATTTGAGATCCTTCTGAGGTTTCTAGATAAATATCGAGTCCAAAAGAAGTTGATGAGTTTTGGCATTCGTCCGGGCTCTCTTGATTGAAGGAGATTATAAATGAATATTCTTGTGTATTTTTTGCAGAAATCAAGGACAGAGGTACTGCATTGACATTTGAGTAAAAGTCGCGCAAGCTACCACCCCACAGAACAGTTTTACTTGATGAGTTAAACACAGAGAGAATCATCTGTTTTTCAAGTTGACAGCTCGATGTGTCGAGCTCCTGTTCTATTGGTTTAATTTTTACAAAGATACTATCTTTACTATTGGTATTTTTTACTTCAAGTGTCTTTTTCACCCACATACCCGGATACCAGTTCTTCGTTGATCCAAAAAGTCCTAGCTTTTCATTGGAGCAGGCATTACTATTACAGTTTATTGATATATCTGATGCATAAACGGAAGTGGTCATAAATAAAAAAACTAGAACAAACAAAACATATTTTATACGCATCATCGGAACATATTTTACTATAATTGATGCATGCAGTTGAGTATAGGAATTGTACAGACTTTCATCTCCGAAAATATTTCAGAAAATGTGGCTAGTGTCTGTAAATTCATTGTACAGAGCAATAAAACACAAGTTCTGCTTTTCCCGGAAGGCATGATCTCTGGGTACTATCCGAAAAACCCAAACTATTTAAAGAATTTGAATAAAGACGTACTAGACGAAGCAATCCAAAAAATTGGCAGCGTAATTCAAGAAAAACATGTTAACGCGATTATTCCTACGGCTTTATCTGAAGATGGGAAATGGTTTAATGTTTCTTTGTGGTTTGATACAAACGGAAGAGTAAAACATGTATATAAAAAATGCAATCTTTCAAATTTGGACCGCAACTATTTTTTACCCGGAAATAAACTAGAAACGTATGTAGTAGAGGGAGTAAGCACTGCGATACAAATGTGTCGGGAAATAAAATATCCAGAACAGTGGTTGTATTTAAAATTACAGGGCGCTCGCGTTATTTTTCACCTGAACAATAACCAAGATGGAGATTCATATTGGGAAAATTTGTATAAAGCGAGGGCGTATGAAAATCAGTACTTTATTGTGAGTGTCAACCCTTCTCATGCGGGACAAAAATTGTTTAGCTATATCGTATCGCCACAGGGCAAAATAGTTCTTCAAACCGAAAATACCCAAAAAATATACTATGCGACGCTGGACCTTGACAGTGTGAAGAACGATTCCATCGATCAGCGAAGAAAAACCGTCGTAGACCTTGTGTATACAGGAATTTAAATATAATATCGCTCGTAGAAACATCAAGCGAGTTCCAATATGGAGGCATTTGGATCCTCTGGCAATATTGTTGCAGTAATTTTATCTTTCAAGAATCCAATAGCTCTTTCAAGTGTTGAGCGCACATGATGCATGACTTCCTCGTCTCTACGTGCTGGGTACTGAGTTGTTTCAAAATTGACATTTATTAATGTCTGATGTACATAACCAAGTTCAAGTATGTCGAGCTTTAATGAAGTAGGGAATAAATCAGGGTGTTCATCTACAAGTTGCAGATATGTTACCATGCTTTCTGTTGCCACATCATCGATAGCACCAAAAGTTGCGTTTTTAATGAGCCCATCGAGTAAATATCTTGCCTGTTGTATAGGAGGAAGGGTTGCTATATAAGTCCTTTGCCGTTCAAACTCTTCTGAATTATCTGCGGAGACTTGTGGTTTTAATCCTGTATAAATGTGTACCTCTGGGATATGGGACATGAAACGAAGGTGTGCTAATAAGCTAGCATTTCCGATTGAGTCCTTTGCAGTGGATAATGGAGAAAACTCATCATCTGCACTTAGGGGATCTACTAAATGACCAATACAGTTATTTATATGTTGAATGGCTGCAAAACTGGACAAATCAAGCTGCACTAAGAGCTGGGGTTCGTGAATTTCCGCAATTTTTTCACCGAGAATAGCCATAGCAGCGAATACATCTGCCACCGTCTCTAAAGGGGTAAGTAAAGTGGGGTCTGGTCCAAAAGAAGTTGTTCCATCAAGCCAACCGTTATTTGCTGTGTGCCATGCATGGTTCATCATGTCTACAGCTATATCCGCTCCTGAAGAAGGGGAATGTGTTCGCGTCATTCTCTTTTCATATGTGCGTACAAGGTTTTCCACTGCCGTTTCGTTTGACTTGAGATTCTCTTCTAATTCTAAATGTGGCATAAGACTTATAGTATATCATAAAGTATAACAAACGATATATTATGCCAATCTCTTGTTCCTGAACGCAAAGCCAGAAGAGGTTTTGAGATATTTTTCAAGCGCAAAATGTACACGTAATGCATAAAGGGAAAGGTAGAAGATTAAGTATAGAAAACAACGGAATATATTCGATACTTGTTCATAGATTGAGCCCCACTTCGCTCTATCGAGCTTCGTTAGGGACACCACTTCTAGAATATTTTTCTAGTCTAGAAAAATAAAAGGTGCTGTGCACCTAACGTAGTCCCGATATTAATCGGGACGAAGTGGTGGAGATGCCCGGAGTTGAACCGGGGTGCATAAAAGAAAAGCGAACAGACTTTTATTGAGCAAGTTTCAGTTTCGATTACTCAAAACAGGTGAAATCATTTTATCTTGGTGCTTGCACGATAGATTTCTTCTCTTGCAAGTCCGAAAGCCGAAGGTTTTCGCCACAGCTTGTGTATCGGCGTAAACAGTGTGACGTCTTAGCAAGCTAAGAAAGACAACTTCGTTTACGCTGTTGCGTAAGCGAATTGCATACCAGAGAAGTATTCTCTAGCTGCTGCTGCCTCTTCTGCTTCATTATTTGCAGTTGTTGTACTATTTAACGCAATAGATTCGACTTGCAGTCCGAACGTATTCTTCCATGTCGATGCCCGACATCCCCAATAATGTATGAAACTCCAATATCCAATGTCAAATATCCAACACCTACCGTTTTAGGTATTCTTTCAATTGTTCTTTTTCACGACGTTTTATGGTACGTGTTTTTTCAACACTTTTTATTTGATACTGTTTTCTACCCTTTGAAAGAGCTATCTGAACCTTTATAAAACTGTGACTAGTATAGCATTTTAATGGGACGATTGTCAAGTTCTGGCGCTCCGTAAGCTTGGTTCTGAGCCGTGAAAGTTCTTTTCGGGATAAAAGCAGCTTGCGGCTCCTATCTGGTTCATAGAGATCATCCTTTGTATACGCATAGAGAGGAATATTTGTGTTAATTAAAAACAGCTCATCACCCAAAAACTTAACATACGACCCCATAAAATTAAGGCGACCATTTTTTACCGACTTCACCTCCGGCCCGGTTAAAACAATACCAGCTTCATATTTGTCTAAAATGTCATATTCACGAAAGGCTAAACGATTTACTATTTCCATATCTATATTGTAACATTCAAGTGCCAGCGGTATACTCAAGTCCATGATGCAGGCAATTTTATTGGGTATTGTTGAGGGATTAACAGAATTTTTACCAGTGTCTTCAACAGCGCACCTTATTATAGTTGCACACATTGTTCATATAACGCAAAGCGAGTACTGGAAATTCTTTGAGGTATTTATACAAGGAGGGGCTATATGTGCTGTCGGTGTGTCATTTTTCAAGTCGCTCATCGATAAAAAACTACTCATGAAGCTTGCTGCTAGTTTTTTTCCAACAGCTGTCGTTGGCTTTGTGCTGTATAAGGTAATCAAAACCATTTTTTTTGAAAGCACAGGATTAATTGCCTTTATGCTCATTGCGGTTGGTTTTATATTTTTGCTTGTGGAGTGGGCAATTCGCACAAAAAGGATTCGTCTTACAAAAGACATAATATCTCTCACGTGGCGCGATGCGGTTATCATAGGCCTCGCGCAATCTATAGCGGTAGTCCCAGGGGTTTCTCGTGCGGGCGCAGTAATTGTTGCGGCACTATTATTGGGTTATCGCAGAAAATCAGCTGCTCTGTATTCATTTCTGCTTGCTGTGCCGACTATCATAGCTGCGGCAGGATATGATCTATTAAAAACAGATACGAGTATTATTTTTTCAAATAGTGGCACAAGTGTTATTGGGCTTGTTGTTGCGTTTATCACCGCTTATATAGTGGTAAAGTGGTTTATTGGTTATATTCAACAGAATACGCTCGAGTTATTTGCCTGGTATCGCATAGCGTTGGGTATGGGTGTATATGCTATGCGTGTTTTTGGACTTTGGTACTAGCCCAGTTTTTGAGGGCTGTTTGTGTTTTTCTATAATTCGCAAGAGGTGTGAAACCAACCAAAGAAGAAATGCCATGTCCATATAATGGTTTGTATCGTTTTAATACTGTATTTTCTTGATAAAAATCGCCCACAGCTCCTCCATCGTCGGTATGTACATAACAGTAAAAGGCTACCTTTTCTTTTTCACATATTGTTTGTATGAGGGGAAGTAGCTCGTGTACTTTTATGCGAATTAAGCTGCCACTGCCAAGAGCAATACAAACAGGCTTTTTCTTATCAAAGGCAAGTATAAATCCGCTGATGTTTTTGGCTGGCGTATCGTTCCAATGGGCATGAGTAGCATTTTTTGCGGTGAGTAGTGCTATTGGATATATCACCCCTATAGTTGTCGCTTTTTCAAGATAAGAAAGCGTTGTTTTTGGTTGTACGATTTTCATGTGCAGTGTGTTGTTTGTATTTTCAACTACCACAGAGCGGACAATGGGCGAGGAATTATTTTTTGCAAAGTGAATGCTTTTTACATTTTCACGAAAAGACTCCTCTGCATATTTTTTTTGCAAAGCGTTACGGAAGAAGGAGGTATTTTTTAACCCTTGATTGAAGCCGGGGACAGAGGCAGTGGTTGTTATTAAAAGAGTTTGTAGCTGTTTTTGAGAAACACTGCGGTGGGTAGTGATTTTTTTTTGATACCCCAAGAGGTAATTAGAAGCCCATGCCATAGTTCGAAACCCGCTTATTGACAGTGTACGAAGCGCCTTTTTTGCAAAATGCGTGTCTTGCATAGATGTGGCTATCGTTTTTTTATCTATCTGAAATGGCATGAACGGTATAGGGATATGGTTTCGGTACACAACCGTATGCACAGAAGAGGGAAAAAATGCATACGTCTGAGAGTAGACGTCTGCAGGGTTGATTTTTTTCTGTGCAAAGCGATATGCAAACAATGCACGGAGTGGTGCAAGAGAGGCTCCTAACGCCACCGTAAGACCTATGACGAGCTGGTATGGCAAATAGTGGAGGACACTCATTACAGTACTAGTCTGTAAAATTTTGCCGAAAAAAATACGATTGTGCAGAAATAGCTCACTCAATTTTCTAAAAGATTTTTCAACACTCTTGGGCAGAGGTATATAAAGGGAAGATTCTTCAGTGAGCGTATGGATTTTTTCTGACAATTTATGAATAGTAAGTTTTTTTTCCATAGGATCGTTTAGTATTGGTATTGCATGCCTATTACAACTGATTATACAAAAGCCGTTTCTATTGCCTCTCGCTCTCTTCGAGCATGCGTGACTCCACAGGGTATTATCGCAGGTACACACCACTTTGTCGACCTGTGGGCGCGTGACAGCTTGTTTGCAGTGTGGGGTGCTCTAGAAATTGGTGAGTATAGCGCAGTGCGCAATACTATAGATGCATTTTTACATACACAAAGATCAGATGGCTTGATTGCACACCGCATACTGCGTGCGCGAGTATCTCCGCTGCGATACTTTGGTGTAATCTCTTATTACAAAAATCCAGTTGCCAATTTTCGGTCATACCAATCGGGCGGGCTCGTATTGGATGGTGGTTTACTGACTATTATTGCTGTTGCTCGATATGTACGTGCTACGAACGATATACGGTATGTTAAAAATAGATATAACTCACTCTTTCATGCAATAGAATGGCATTTGAAACGATTTAAAGGAGATGTCCTTTCAGAATGGTATTTGTGTGAATGGATGGATGCAGTATACAAAAGAGGATCTACACTATACACAAACACTCTTTACGCTAAAGCTTTACATGATATGTCATATTTAGCCCAGACAGTTGGCAAAAAGAGAGATGCGTATATATTCGAAGGGAAAGCGAATTTCATAGAAAAAAAACTTAATCTGCTTTTTTGGAATGGCACCTATTATGTCGATTGGATTTCTCGCTTTCAAAAAAAACATGCCTTTTTTAACTCACATGCGAATATGTTGGCGGTGAATTTTAAAATAGCCACGCCTGTACAAGCAAAATCTATATGTACGTACGCGCTCCATAAATGCGTTGTCGACTTTACTTTAGAGAGCTCTACTCCTCGTTATCCATGGTGGAGGATACCACCCTACAACCATATAGCAGGTATTGGTGATTATCACAATGGGTTGCGCTGGTTACAACCAGGAATACACTATGCTCTTGCTCTCTATACTCTTGGAGAGGCGCGACGTGCACAACGAATGATGCGGGTGATTGCGGAGCATATTAATCATTATGATGGCGTCTACGAAGTTTATGAAAAATCTGGCGAACCAGTACGAAGACTGTTATATAAAGCCGAAGAGCCATTTGCATGGTCAGCCGGTTTATTTTTATATGCAACTGGCGTGATAATGAAAAGTAAATTGTTTAAACATGACTGTTCTCATGGTACAATAGCTATCAAGAAAGATTGTGAAGGGTAAGAGTTTTTGCTGATAGTGAAGAGCAAATAGCTGATAGCTAAGTTTGCCGAGGTAGCCAAGGTGGTCACGGCGGTGGTCTGAAAAACCTCAGATGTGTGTTCGACTCACACCCTCGGCACCAAATAAGCTATTAGCTTTTAGCAATTAGCTATTAGACAAAACAGTATGTATAAATTTGAGAAATTGGTGGTGTGGCAAGAATCTCTTATATTAATGCGGTTGGCGTATGCGCTCTGTAGCAAATTGCCAAAGCAAGAGTATGGCAATTTGATAGATCAATTAAGAAGAAGCGCAACGTCTATAAATTTGAATATAGCAGAAGGTAGTGGATCAGAGAATGATAGAGAATTTGGTCGTTATTTGTACATCGCAAGAAAATCATTATATGAAGTAGTCGCTATACTAAAAATAGTAGAAGTTATACATAATATTAATGAACAAGAGATAAAGCTACAGACAGAGAAAGTTGGTAAAATATTGAGCGGCTTGATACGAAAGATAAAGAGTTGATCTCGAGAATAATTTTGTTTTGTAGTTATAATGTCTGACAGCTAAAAGCAAATCGCTAATAGCTAAACATGCGGGGTTAGTATACCGGTAGTACGTCACCTTGCCAAGGTGAAAGAGCGAGTTCGATTCTCGTACCCCGCTCACGCGACTTGAATAGGAAGTTCGGTAGATAGGTATTTATTCAAAAACTGAGATCGTGGGTTTTTTTGTATTACCAGGAAGTATAAAGCAGATATTCAAAGAATATATACATATCCAGTATGCATTATTATAGGTAGTTAAATCAGGGGTTATTTTTAGTTAATTTGAGTCTATAAAAAGGCTTTGCAATAGATCATTAGGTCCATAATGTAGCATATAATCCATAGCATTTATAGGATAGATATGGTTTATTACATATATGGCAATAAGTAGACCATTCAGAATACTAAAAGAAAATGTTCGACTTATTCGAAGACAAAAAGGCATGTCGCAGATACAGTTAGCTCTGCTTTGTGATTTAGATAGAACATATATTAGCCAAATTGAAAACGGCTCAGCAAACCCAAGTTTAAACTCGTTGCGCAGACTAGCAAATGCGCTTGATGTAAGCCTGTACGAGCTTCTCGATTATTGATTACGATATACCTATCGGTTACTAATCAGAACGGTTTAGATAATATCACTTTACCGTTACACTTTTTGCAATATTACGTGGTCGATCTATGTTATTTCCCAACTTTTTAGCCATATAATAGGCAAGAAGCTGTAGAGGTACCACGTGCATAATTGCGCTTGTTTCAGCCTCTTTTGGTACAGGTATATGTATGTCCATCCCTTCTTCTTTATCAGCGGAGATGCCTATGACCGTTGCGCCACGAGCTTTTACCTCATGCATCGCGTTCATCATATCGCTGTATACAGAGTCGCGAGAGAGAGCGGTAACTACGATAACTCCTTTTTCCATGAGCGTAATAGCGTAGTGCTTTAGATCACCTGCAGCAATAGCGTGTGCGTGTTTATAGGTACCCTCTATAAATTTCACCATACCTTCCCTCACGATTTGCAGATTTTGATATTTACCCATGAGAAAGATATCGTGTTTTTTTACAAGTATACGTGCTACTTCCTTCAGCTGTTTATGTGTCTCTGGTTTTTGTAAGTAATCACCCATGTCGTGTGACAACTTTTCTAGCTGTTTAAGTGCGTCAGTCCGTTTATTTGCAACTGTTTTCGCAAGTAAGTATCCCCACGCAATCTGTGATACAAATATCTTGGTAGACATTACGCAGATTTCAGGCCCCGCCTGTGCCATAAATGCAAAATCAGAGAGCCTACTCATCATGGACCCTGGCATATTCACAAATGATGCTATGACTGCTTTCTTGATTCGTGCATGCTCGATTACCTCAAGTACATCTGCGGTTTCACCGCTTTGAGATGGGGCAATGATAAGGTCATCTGGTGTAAAATAGTCGTAGTATTCTTTTGCGTCTGCACCTACTAAACCAACGGCATCTATATGTGCGTATTCACGTAAATAAAATGCTATCTGAGCCGCTG
Source organism: Candidatus Roizmanbacteria bacterium (assembly GCA_024654535.1). Classification (GTDB taxonomy): domain Bacteria; phylum Patescibacteriota; class Microgenomatia; order UBA1406; family UBA1406; genus JANLHL01. Next base: position 34,057 of record JANLHL010000038.1, read on the forward strand.
CAATTCCTGCAGTGCCAGATCCAACTGCATACACTCTTCGAGCGCGTTTTATAGCTTGTGCTAGTCGTTCATATTCTTTTGCTGGTTGTTTGAGGAGTGCCGCTATGACCTGCGGATTTTCATGAATTTCTTTGAGCATATAATGCTCATAACCCGCTTTGTCTACTTCGCTATGACGAGTCGAAACATGTTCATAGTGCATAGAAATAGATTTTCCTGTTTGTATATCCTGACAGCTAACCTCTGACTTAGTAGCACGTATGAGTTGTCCATTGTCTACCATATACATGCCATCGACGTATGGTGCAAAGGATAATGTATCAGATGATATATACAGAGTCCCATTTTTTGTGTTTCTGCCAACTACCAAAGGTGAACCATTTCGTGCAGCGATTATTTCTCCTTCTGTAGTAATAAGAGCTATGGTATTTCTACCAGAAAGCTGCTTAAAAGCTTGTTTTACTGCATCAAGTAGTGATGTAGTCTTCGTTTGTTCGTATTCGATCAATCTCACGATAACTTCTGTATCTGTTTCTGTATGAAATGTGTAACCAAGCTGAAACAATTGTTTTTGTAATTCTTTATAATTTTCGACAATACCATTTTGGGCAAGTGCAAATGATTTATCGGTCGAAAAATGTGGGTGTGCGTTGCGTTGTGTCACTCGTCCATGCGTAGCCCAACGAGTATGTCCTAGTCCAGCGTGAGACGACGGTAATGTGAGCGCTTTTTCTACGTCTCCAATTGGTCCCACTTGTTTTACTACTGTAAGCGTATGTTTCGCTGCGACTGCAATTCCCCATGAATCGTATCCTCGATATTCAAGTCGTTTGAGTCCGCGAACTATCATTTCAGAAGCGTTACTATCCCCAATATAACCAAATATTCCACACATATAAATTTTTAAATTAGTAATGGTGCGCATGTATGCGCACGCTCCGCATGATAGGGAAGAAACTGTTTTGAGTTTCCTTTGTCCCGTCTATTACTAAACGGTTTTGAGAAACACATAAAGACAAACAGCAAAATGCCTAAGGGTTTCCGCAGATTCTTCACATTCAAATTATTGAACATGAGTCCGATTCTCACCACGTTCATGTTATTTTGCTGAACGTGACAAGCCCTTTCCTCGTATTCCCACGTTCATGTACTATCACTGAATGTGGGACCACACGCCGAAATTTAATTTTTTAAATTCTTCCACATCAAAGAGCTATGGGTATAGGATACCACACTGGAATATCCAATATCAAATAACCCGTCTTCGCCTCGCTGAAGGTCGTCAAAGACGATCGAAAGCGGGCTTCGCACACTTTCCAGATTCGGCGGGCAAGCCAATAATTAGTATTAAAGGGGGGAGAGTTGGCATTAGGCGGTACGTTGTGCACCCGCTTGGGATCGAACCAAGGACCCCCACTTTATAAGAGTGATGCTCTACCACTGAGCTACGGGTGCGTACACGTTTTATTTTACCATGGAAATTCCAAAGTACTGAAAAATCTGTGTATCTGTGCCCCCTGAGCGAATCGGACGCTCATCTATGGTTCCGGAAACCATCACTCTATCCATTAAGCTAAGGGGGCACAATGGGTTGTATTATAACGCAAACTGTTTCTGTTGTATCAAACTGTAAGTCGAAAGAGATACTCATGATAAAATAGTAGTATGCAACACGATAAGACGATAATTTTTGCAAGACATGGTGAAACAAATTTTAATATCAATAAGCAAATACAAGACCCTATAGAGCCTTATTTAACTACAAAAGGGCATATGCAAGCTCAGTCTGTTGGAAAAAAAATAAAAGAACAAGGATGGCAATTTGATAGCGTCTTTTGTGCAGATACAACGAGAACGAAGGAGACCCTTACTGATATAGATTTACCAAATGTAACTAAAAACAATAGTATCCATATTACACAGTTCCTAAATGAGCGATTTCACAAAGAGCTAGTTGGAAAGAACAAAGATAACGTAAGTGCTTTAGTTGGGGTTATAAAAGATAGGCTTTCATGGGAGCTGTATTTTGAAGGCACTGATAAGTCTATTCTGACAGGAAGATTTCCCAATAATGAAACTTTACAAAATGTACAAACACGAGTTGAAAAATTGATGATACAGATATATAAATCAACGGCTTATTATATACTGCTAATAGGTAGCTCAATAATAAATCAGTATATATTGGAATATATGCAGTATGGATCGATTGGTAATCAGCAAGTAAGGGATTTCAAAACTGGTCAGATATTAGATTTCCAAAAGAATAATGAATTGAGAATGGTTACTCTCGATGGGAATAATAAGATAAAGATTATTGAATCTATAGATTTATAGTAAAGTCTTCAGCGACAATCCAAACTGTTCTTTATCATTTTGGTATGTCAATCGCGCGGGGACGAGCGATTCTTCGATGAATTGTGCATCTTCTACTTCAATATCGTGATCGTCGACAGATCCGCTCTCGTACTCCATAACAAAATACCACACTGTCTTTTGAACCTTTTCACCTCGCCAAGTATAATAATAACGGGAAGGTGTCAAAATTTTACTTTTAATTTGTGCGTAAACACCACCTTCTTCTTGTACTTCGCGCGCGGCTGCTTCTTCAAGTGTTTCTTCTGGATTATTATCTCCAACTAAACCTTTTGGAAAACCCCAATGCCCTGTATTTGCTTGTTGTATAAGCAGCCATAAACGATTGTTTTCACTTTGCCTATAGACAATGCCGCCTGCTGAAATTTCATATTTCATGGTGTGTTGCATATTTTCTGCCAAGAATAAAAAGATAATCAGATAATCTATTAAAAAATGGAATGAATTTTTCAATGTTTCTATTTGTTTTTGCAAAGCTGCAATAAGAGCGCTCTAACGAACGTACTTTTGTTCGCACAAACTGACACCATGCCTCTATCTCGTTTTCGCCAGGAATAATGAATGAATTTTCGATAGGTGTCTGTTTCATTATTTTTTCATCTTCCAATTCAAGTTCATTTGTCCATTTTTGTATCTCGTGCTCAGGAATGAGTGATGCACCAGATAATTCTCCCATGATACGATATATGTTTTTTTGGATTGTTGTAAGGATATCTTTTTCTTTCGATTCAGTGCGCATAGTTTTTAAAATACCCAACAATGACTGTATTTCGTCATTTTCACCCAACAAACCAATTGTCGGCTCAGATTTATCTACGCGAGCTCTATTGAACAATGTTGTTACTCCCGCATCTCCTTTTTTTGTTGTGACTTTCATTGGTTAAAAAATATATTGTACCATTGAATATAGGTTGGCTGAACGTGTGAAGTTTGTTTTGGAGCTTCGGTAGGAGTAGGAAATGAGCCCACCACAATAATTTCTCCCTTTTTTGCGAGCGTTAATTCTCGTGCGTGTTTTTCTATATATTCTGGTGTTTTAGCCTGTTTTAATTTGAGCAATAACCTATTTTTTTCTTTCTGACTTTCAAGTTCTTGTATGTGTAATTTTGCAAGTGCCTGAGTTCTGTTGTGGTACTGAATGGTCAATCTGACTATTCCAACAATAAGAGTAATGGTGAAAAAGGAAAATATAATAAAGAACAAGAGGTTCCCTTTATTGTATTGCCTTTTATGTAAATGTTTGTTATTATAGGACATATGCATAATGAGAGTATCGTTTTCAGTGAGTACCTGGAAAAATTTATAGCACACCTGAAGGAGAAAGGCAAATCTGCCTACACAGTCGTGGCGTATAAAAAAGATATTGAGCAGTTCTTGGGTTTTTTGGCTAAAAAACAAGTAACTGTGATTACAGAGGTAAGAAAAGAGGAAATACAGCTTTTTATAGAAGGGCTTATGAAAGATGGGTACACAAAGAAATCTGCATCACGTAAACTTAATTCAATAAGGACATTCTATCGGTTTTTGAAGAATGAGAATGTTATCACTATTAATCCGGCACTTGATGTAGCACATCCTCGATTTGAAAGCAGTGCTCCACGAATTTTGAGTAAGCTTGAATATCGTGCTTTACGTGACTACGCACGAGGCGATAAAAGAACGTATGCTATCATTGAACTATTTTTACAGACGGGTCTTCGCATAGGTGAACTTGCCGATATTCGAATCGCCAACGTGCAGGTAGATACTTTGATTGTCGGTGAATATGGGAAAAATGAAAATAGAAGCATACAGTTAAATAAATTAGCAAAAAGAGCCATCGCTGAATACATTAAAGTACGTCCAGAAGCTACAGGAGAAGATCATCTCTTTATTACAAAAAATAAAAAACCCTTATTAATTAGGAACATCAGGAATTTGGTGGATCGTTGTTTTAGAGAAGTAGGTATAGAGGGAGCGAAGGTAAATGATCTTCGCAATACCTTTATTGCTCATCAACTTGCCGCAGGGGTTCCTATTGCCTATGTATCAAAAGTAGTTGGTCATAAACGTTTATCTTCTACGGAATCATTTTTAGATTTGGTGAAGTCAGAACAACCAGCCTCGCAAGTAAAGCTAAACGAACTTTAATTTGTCATCATGATCTCCGACTCCCTTCTTTTGCTTTAAGCACGTGCTATACTTTCATTCATGGTCGATGCGTATCGAAAAATGCTTATTTTTTTCTTATTTATTCTTTACTCGCTTTTCGTAGTCGAGTTATTTAAAAAAAGCATTGTTGCTGGGAACTATTATAGAAGACTATCTTCGGACAACTCGGTTCAGTCAGTCCCTATAAGCGCACCACGAGGTATTTTTTATGATAAAAATGGCCTACCGTTAGTAAAGAACGAAAAAAAGTCAAATAAAAACACTCGTACTTATATATATGGAAACGAATATGCCCATATTCTGGGATATGTGGGCTTGCCAGATGAAAAATCACTAAAAGATATTTCATGCGGCACAAAGGCATCGAGTACACAATTTGTTGGGGTATATGGACTTGAAAAAACGTTCGAATGTAAATTACGTGGAAAGCCTGGTTGGCAATATGTAGAAACAGATGCCCGAGGCGTACAACAAGCAGAGCTTGCAAAAGATCCACCCACTGCTGGTTCGGATATTCACCTCACATTTGATACTGATTTACAAAAAGTGGCAAGAAAAGCATTTGGTAGTTTAATTGGCGCAGCAATAGCGAGCAATCCAAATACTGGAGAAGTATATATGTTGTATTCTTCTCCTTCATTTGATCCAAATACCCTTTTGAGCAATGCAAATGAGTATGCTTCTCTATCTTCAGATATAAAAAAACCATTGCTTAACAGAGCACTACTGGGAACATACCCGCCGGGGTCAGTTATAAAACCACTCATAGCGTTAGGAGCACTTGAAGATGGCATTATAGATACAAGTACAGAATTTGAAGACACGGGGGTACTGCGAATAGGAGATACATCTTTTGGTAACTGGTATTTTCTTCAATATGGAAAGAAAGAGGGAATGGTAAATGTTCGCAAAGCACTTGCTCGTTCGAATGATATATTTTTCTATCAAATAGGTAAAAAGAGTGGAATTGAACGGATGCATTCATGGTTTACCCAATTTGGTTTGGCAGATACAGACATGTCTAATTTCTTTCCACAACAAGTAGGAATATTACCAAATGATACCTGGAAACAAAAACAGTATGCACAGCCGTGGTTTCTTGGTGACACAATCAATATCTCGATAGGGCAGGGATATATTTTAGTCAATCCAGTACAGATGCATGAAGCACTATCGATTATTGCCTCAAACGGTTTACGATGTGCTTTCCAAGTAGAACTTGGACAAAGACGCGACTGCACACGTATGTCTTTTTCTACAAAGAATATACAAGAGGTGCGAGAGGGTATGCGGCAAGCATGTGAGACCGGAGGTACGGCATGGCCATTTTTTGATTTTTCCGCGAAGGGTAAACGTATCTCTGTTGGGTGTAAGACGGGAACGGCAGAATCACAGGGAAATGGCAGTGATCCACACGCATGGTTCAGTGCTTTTGCGCCATATAACAATCCAAGTATAGTTATAACTGTACTGGTTGAAAATGGTGGAGAAGGATCTTCCATTGCTGCACCGATTGCGAAAGAAATTTTGACTAAATACTTTAGCCCGTAGCAAAAATATATACAGTACAAATGATAGCGTTTGATCCGAAAAGAACGGATTGACATGTGTTTTAATTAGTGTATCTTTGTATTTGTATACACTAGTCATAGTGTTTTTTAACTGAAGTTAGTGTATTTATTTGTTACGCTCGGTGAAATTACATGAGCGTAGTCTACAGATATAATTATGAAGTGTCCTTTTTGTGGCAAAAAACAAAGTGACGTCGTCGAAACGCGTATCGCAGAAGATAATTCTGCCCTGCGTAGAAGACGAATGTGTGCGAGTTGTAAAAAGAGGTATACAACGTATGAGAGAATAGATAGAATACCTATCGTTGTCATCAAAAGAGATGGGAGGCGAGATCTATATGATCGATCAAAGTTACAGTCTGGGATAATAAAATCGTTTGAAAAGACAAAAGTAAGTGGAGAAACAATACAAAAACTGGTCGATGAAGTAGAAGAACAGTTGAGGCGGCAAAAAGAGACAGAGATACAAAGTGCATTTATAGGAAATTTGATTGCAAAGAAAATAAAGAATATAGACAAAGTAGCATATATTCGCTTTGCATCGGTATTTAAACGGTTTGTTGACGTCGAGGAGTTTGAGAAGGAATTAAAGAAGTTACTATAATTAAAAGTTGGGGTGCAAGGTGTGCCCCAAATATATTTCGCATGAAGCTACAAGGTATTGCACAAAAGGTTTTTTTAGATCGGTATTCGTTGAAAGATAAAATGGGTAATCCTCTTGAGAAAGAACCTGAAGAAATGTTGCGCCGTGTAGCGAAGGGTGTTGCGAAAATAGAAAAGCCAGGGGTACGTAAAAATTGGGAAGAAAAATTTGCGCAATCCATGGAAAATTTTCAGTATGTTCCCGGTGGTCGAGTACTGGCTGGTGCCGGCACAGGATATGATGTAACTTTTTATAACTGTTTTGTTATCCCCAGCCCAAAAGATTCCAGAGGAGGAATAGTGGATACGCTTAAACAGATGATAGAGATCATGGCCCATGGTGGTGGAGTTGGCATCAACTTGTCATCCCTGCGTCCACGAGGTGCTCGTGTTTCGAAAGTAAATGGTTTCTCTTCTGGGCCTTGTAATTGGGCAGAACTTTTCTCTCTTGCAACGAAAGATATTATTCAACAGGGCGGTAGTCGTCGAGGAGCTCTCATGCTCATGTTGTGGGACTGGCATCCAGACATATTGGAATTTGTGACGGTAAAACAAGATCTGACACGTATCAATGGTGCGAATTTGTCAGTAGCTGTTTCTGATTCATTTATGGAAGCAGTAAAACTAGACAAGCAATGGGACCTGTTGTTTCCCGATGTTCACGATCCTGAGTACGATACACTTTGGGATGGTGATCTGACTGCGTGGAAAAAACTCGGTAAAAAAGTTGAGGTGGTAAAGTCAATATCTGCAAGAAAGTTGTGGGAAGATATTACCCAAGCAACATGGCGCTCAGCTGAGCCAGGTTTAGTTTTTATGGAACGTTATAACAAATGGAATAATAACTGGTATTGGAATCGTATTAACTGTGTCAATCCTTGTGGAGAAGAGGGTTTACCACCATGGGGTGTGTGTAATCTGGGTTCTATAAACGTTGCGGCATTTGTGCGTCAAGAAGATGGTTTCCGAAAGCCAGGAACGTTTGATTTTGAAAAGTTGAAAGAAACGGTGCGTATTGGTGTCCGTTTTCAAGACGACGTGATAGATGCAGATAAATACATTTTTGATGGTATTCGCAAAATGCAGCTCGGAGGGGAAAGGCGAATAGGATTGGGGACTATGGGATTAGGAGACGCGCTTATCAAGATGCATTTGCGTTACGGTTCTGAAGAATCGCTCGTATTTATAGAAAAGGTATACAAGACGATTCGAGATGAGGCCTTTGATGAGTCTGCAAATATTGCAAAAGAAAAGGGTGCGTTTCCAAAATTTGACAAGAAATTGTATGTGAAAGGCAAGTTCATAAAAGAACTTCCGAAACAGATACGAGATAAAATTGCAAAGTATGGCGTACGAAACTCAATCATACTTATGCAGGCGCCGACAGGTTCGACATCTCTTATGGTCGGTGTTACTTCTGGGATTGAGCCGGTGTATGAATTTGAATTTACAAGGCGCGACAGGCTCGGTGAGCATACTATCCGCCATCCTCTCTATGAAGCGTGGTTGCAAGATCAAGGAATAGTAAACGGCGCAGCAAAAAATGCTATCAAACCAGACTTTTTTGTTACTGCAAACGATCTAACACCAGAAGATCATGTAAAAGTACAAGCGGCTATTCAGAAATATGTCGACGCGTCTATTTCAAAAACGATTAATGCTCCCAATCATCACACAGTAGAGGAAGTACGCAAAGCCTATATGATGGCGTACGATTTGGGTTTGAAGGGAGTCACGTATATGCGCGACGGCTCACGACCTGGAGTGCTTGAGCGTATTAAAGAAGAGAAAAAAGAAGAAGTGAAAGCTCCTGTCTATAAAGTAAAACCACGACCCATGTTGGTGAACGGATCGACCTATAAGATAGATACCCCAGTGGGTACCGCATTTATTACCGTGAATGCGGATCAAACCGGTGACCCATTTGAGCTTTTTATCAACATCGGGAAGGCAGGGAGTGACGTGGGCGCTATGGCAGAAGGCTTAGGGAGGATGATAACCCTCGTGCTTCGCATGAACGCAACACTAACGGGTAAGGAAAAACTTGAAAGGGTTATTGAACAACTTGAAAGCATCGGTGGTGCAAAAACGCTTGGTTTTGGAGATTCAAAGATACGAAGCCTGCCAGACGCTGTTGCGAAAGTGTTAATTCGGCACTTTGCGACACAGGCTGTGCAAGAAGCGGTAGGTGAACCAGTACAAATTGCAGCGCCCGTAGTTGCTGAACCTTCGGAGCGCAAGTCGAATTTTGACATTTGCCCGAAATGTGGCGACGTGTCATTTGCATACGAGGAGGGGTGCAAAAAATGCTACTCTTGTGCGTATAGCGAATGCGGATAGCTAGACAGTGCTAGATTTACAGGAATATAAAAAAAGGTACATAAGTCTAGTTGAAAAAAGCAATATCACTAGAATACTGTTGTAATAAGTGATTTTAGACTGTCTTGATAGCTCAGGCTAGTTGATGGTGGAGGATTTATTATAATTCTTTTTCTAAATCAACCACCCGATCTTCGGTTCCATTATAAATACCATCTACATACGATTTCTTTCCATCGTGATAATAGCCCAATTTTTCATAAAGCTTTTTTGCTTGAAAATTAAGTTTTGGATTCACTGCCAAGCCAATTTTAGAAAAACCACTCTCTTTCACTCTTTTTTCACATTCCTTGATAAGTAAAGTACCAAATTTTTTGCCCCGGTGGTTTTCAGCAATATATAAATCTTCTATATCGGGGTATTCTAGATGAGTTTCTTTTCCCTGCCATCTTAGTAGGACAAAGCCTACTGGTTTGTTTGTATGGAGTAATATTATAAAATCAACCAAACCCTTTTCCTGTAAATTAAATCTATCATAGATAACAACATCGCTTAAAGATGTCTTAATTTTCTTAATCGAAACAATGTCTTCTCTTGTAATATTTCTGATCAGCATGTATGTATAGTATACAAAGAAGTCCGAATCGTATTTTCAGTGAAAGTAGTATCTATATTTTGATCTTGCTAAAAAACTGGTCCAGGCTGAAATAAGATGTTAGAACTTTTTATGCTCCGTTTGGTATCATTAATGGCTTTTCGCAGTTTTCTCTAATACTTCATTTATTAAAAAAACCTCATTAGTTCGAAGGAGGGGAAGCTTATCTTGAGAATAAAAGCCATATTCCGATACTTCATGGGTGGGGATGAAATCGCCCCCGATTAATATGCCTGTATAGCAAAGATCAATACGAGCTGTTTCTCGGTCAGTACGTGCCCTGAGTGATTCATCTACACTAACTACCAATCCAGATTCTTCTTTTATTTCTCTCTCAAGAGCCTCTCGGGGATGCTCACCAGATTTTAAATATCCACCTGGCAAGCTCCACGAATGTGTTCGGTAGATATGCTTAAATAGAAGAACTTCTTTTTTTTCATTCAAAATAATACCGGTAACACCAACAAGGAATTGATCTTGAAAGATACGCATCGCAAATAGCTGAGTATTTTTAGGAAGGTGTAAGGCTTTCCACAATTTAGCTAATAGAGTTTTCATAATGCATTTCTGTCACTCGATACCAAGCCAGAGTCTTTTCCTAACTTTTCATTTTTTATTTCAAGTTGATGAACTCTCTTTGTTAGTTCAAGTACTTCTGCTTTATTTTTTCTGATCTCACCATCCTTACCACGAAGCACAAACGAGTTTGAAATAGAATTAACAAGGTAAGCTAGATAGGATAGAACCAAACCGATAAGTAATGAACCGATTATGACATAAAAAAGTGGGATTGTATTGAGTACGTAAAATCCCAGATTAACTGAAACTGGCTGAAAATTAAATCTAGAAATATAAACAAGCATCGATCCCACTACTAAAGAAAAAATAAGTACTAACATATGGTTATTTAATTTATTTAATCTAAGTCCTTTTTATCTCAATATTCCAAGTGCGATAACTCCTGTAAGAATAAGATATCCCGCAATTAAATAATTAAGAAATCTAGGAAATATAAGAATCAATAAGCCAAATATAATTGAAGTAAATGGGGTTAAGTTTGAAAATGAAATACTCATATATTTATTTATTTCGGGCCATTCGGCCAATGTAGATAACGACAACAGCTCCTATAACTGCAACGATGAAGCTATAAAGGTTGAAACCTGTTACTCCAGATTGTCCGAACAGATTCATAATAAACCCTCCAACCACGGAACCTATTATCCCCATGATTATGTCAGAGACTGTCCCTTGTCCTGAATTAGTCTTCATAATTATCGATGCAATCCATCCTGCTAAAGCCCCAAAAATGATCCAAAGTAGTATCCCCATATTTAGATATATTTAATTATTAATATTTTCTTATTTTGTCTGTTGAACATTTACGTCTATCTTATTCGGTACAACTACCTGAGGGGTAGGAACGTTTATTTGGAATACCCCCATTCGTTTTATTGCAGGAATACCAAAAAATATCAATATTCCGATAAAACCTAAAACTATGAATGCACCTATCAAAAAATTTGTTCCTCCCGAATCAGTTGCTGGCGTTGTGCTGTTTACTATAGTGGTCATAATGATTTAATTGCGTTATTAACTTCTTTGGTTGTTTTATCAAGTGAATTTTTTGCTGAAGCGACTACTTTTTTTACTTTCAACTTGTCAGCCGAAATTCTTTGCCCAAGTATTTTTTTCTCTACCTCCATTTTTTTTTGTGTTTTATCAACATACTTTTTTACATTACCTTTTACGGTAGATGCAATTTTTACAATTTTCTCTCTATTTATTTCATCAGAAAGTACTACTCCAGCAACAGCAATTCCAGCTCCTATAGCCGCTCCTGCGACGGCAACTGCCACTGGATTGGCTTTTCCTTTCACTTCACTTTGCTTACCCATCTTTTGATCACTCATATTGTTTATTAATTAATTTGTAAATATATAACCCTTATTCTGTTTCTATATCTTTTGGCGTGATTGGGTAAATAATCTCAAGTAGATATACTAATCCCCACGCAACACAGAGATACACTATCACGGCAATTATTGTTGACCATTCAATCATCGAACTTCCTTGTATAGACAATCCTAAAATACCATTGAAAGGGGCCGCAAGCGGAGAAGTGATTGAATAAATCAAATTGGTAAACCCGACAGAAGGATTAGCCCCCAACATTTTTAATGCCAGTCTAAAGAGTAGCAATACTTCAATAAACCCTAAGATATACCAAATAATTTGATTGAATCGCAAAATAGTTTTCTTCTTTTCGAAGACGACTTGAGGAGTTTCGCCTCTTACGCTTGGCTCAACCTGTTTCGTTGTTTTTCTTACTACCTGAGTTGGATTTTGATTTTCAACTATCGTTACTTCTTCTTGTGTTGTCATAGCGTTAGTATATGTCGACTTAACAAGTTAATCTGTAACGTAAAAGACGACTAGCTATTAAGAGAGATTAAACTGCGAGTGTGAGCGAGATTACACTCTTGCGTCCTAAGCGATTAATTCGAGTTCAAGATCCTTGATATTTTTAAATATCATTGAACGATCAACATACTTAACAAGCCCTTTTTTTTCCAATCGACCCATTTCAATACTTGCCGTTTCCCGAGCGATACCAACTAACGTTGCAACATCTTGTTGGGTAAAACGATGGTTAACAATCGTACCTTGTCCATTTTCCATTCCAAAATGTTTAGCTATATATAAAAGTACAGAAATGACTCTTCGGTATGCATCACTAAAAACAAGATGCTCGATCCTCGATAATATCTCAGCATAATCTCCTAAGAGTTTACTCATGAGTTCAAGAATGATCGCTGGTTTATCTTCAATAAAAGAGACCACCTGTTCTTTTGGTGCACGTCCTACCTCAACTGATGTTAAGGCTTCATAAAAATATATGTTTGGGGCACCATTAATTGCCCAGATAAGAGGAAAGTAGGTAATAGGCTTGAGAATTTGAAGGGTCAATTCAATCCCGGTTTTGGAAATGGTATATTGTCGCACATATCCTTTTGTTAAACAAAAAATGCCTTGAGGATTGTCGTCGGCACGAATAAGATTTTCGCCCTTCTTGTATACACGGGTAGAGAACTGCTTATAAAAAACTTCGAATTCCTTCGTCTTATCCATATTTACTAATATATGATGCTAATAGCTATATTATACACCATAAACAGCTTCGAATCTTTAAGCAAAGCTGTGAAGAGTTAAAGGAGCGTTTTCGTGATTCACCTATCCCTAGTTTAGGCGAGTGGACGATGTTAGAACCTTATAATTTTATTATATATTTAACTTGAGCTTGCACCTCAATGCTATTCGGTGCTAGCACTGAGCTTGTCGAAGTGTTCAGAGCAATTGAGGGCGTTAGAACCTTTTATGCTCAAATTTAGTATGGTAAATGAGAATTATTCATTCCAGTATATAAATACGGCAACTTACCTAAGTAAAGAAGGGAGAATTGTAAGCAGAAAAATATCAGCAGTAAAATGAGCTATCATTGCCGATTCAAGTCCTTTTTTCCAAAACAGCCAGCCAAAAACTACCCCTCCAACTCCATTCAAAACAACTGCGCGGCTCACAACAAGGGGAGTTATTTTTGTTAAAGATGATGTAATAGGGAGGTGTCCTAAACCAAAAATGATTGCAGCGAGAACAATAGAGATGAGAATAATCATTACTGATGGTTTTTTTTGTCTCAGCAGCTTCATTCCGAGGAAGATAAAAAGTGTCATCATAAATAATCTCATTAGGACCTCTTCGGTAATCCCCCCATAAAAAGAAGCGAGTAGAGTTTGCCAAATAGGTGCATAGTTTTGGTGAGTGGTAAGCCCCGCTCCAAGAATGGTAAAAAGAATATCTAAACCATAAATGGAAACGGCAACAGCTATTCCAAAAAAAATTGATTTTCCTGCGATATTTTTTAGAACGATCATATAATCTCCTTTTTTAACCATTAATTCAAGAAGTGGGAGTTGAAAATTGATTTTTTTTGTAAAAATCAATCCAAAAAATATTACTACGGAGAAAAGGATAATACTCTGAATAAATTGGGCAAGGAAAATAGTAGTAATCGGTACATCTATAGCATTCAATAATTCCGCTTGAACAGTAACAACGTATGGAAAGACACAAACTACACTCATAAGACTTAAGCTGAGTAAAACAAAAAAGATTTTCCAATTGATTATTTTTTTCATATATTGCTATTTATTCATAAAAAACTCTAAGAACTCGTATCTTTAATATGAATGTTATTTAGGTGACCAATTCCAACAACAATCATAAGAAAAGAGAATAGAAAGGACATAATCATAGAGCCCACATTTATAGTCTGCCCATAAAATGGCTTGGCAATTTCCCCCAGACCCAAAGGAAAGATAACAAAAAACCCAACTATAAAAACAGCGGGCAAAAATAGTATTCCAACAATATTCTTTCGCAAACTCAAGATGGATGTAATAAAAAAAGCCGGCATAACAAAACAAAGATCTAAGAGATAAATCGAGTAGAGATATTCAATTCTATTTCTATCCCTCATGAGGGGAATAAGTGCTGATATCCAAAGAAATGTAAAAAGTGAAGCGATTAATATTCCAATAACCGCTGACAAAGTGACAAGTTTGTTTGAATATTTTAATTTACCCAAAAAATCACTTTTTACACGCATCAAGCTATATAATATACTCCAGAATGATGATGCAAAAATTGCGCAATATAATATGTATAAAAAGTTGTACACACGTTCAATAGTAAATATTCCATAAAGATAGAAAAACGACCCCATAATTCCGAAGATGAAGATTTGTGTTTTTAATGAATTTTCTTTTGTTTTTATAATGAGATAAAACAAAAATATGCATAGTATCATAGTTAGTACATCTTGAGGTAGAGCGCCAGGGATAAATTCTTTAGCAAATACTCCATCGTATATGTGAGGAGCAGCAATTCCAATACTAGCAGCAATAAATGTTAATCCTGTTGTGATACTCCAGAGAATTTTATTTGTGCTTAGATTGCTAAACATAATTTCTATTATATCAAGAAGGTTCTAACGTAGATTACGAGTCCAGGGGGGAGGATTCGAACCTCCGTAGGGAAATTCCCGACAGATTTACAGTCTGTTCCGATTGGCCGCTCCGGCACCCCTGGATTAGTGTTATTATAACAAACCGAACGAGGCTTTCACCACTCATACTTTCAAGCAGTTTTAACTTTTATAATATAAATTGCCGTATAATTGCAGCATGTGTAACTATGCGCTAAAGAATTATGAATGCTTACATACAAAATGAAATTACTTTTAACGTCATCGGGAATTACAAACAAATCGATAGAGAAGGCGCTCCGTGAGCTTTTGGATAAGTCTTTCAAAGAAGCTTGTGTTGTATTTGTTCCAACTGCAGCAAATGGTGAAGCAGGAGATAAATCGTGGTTGGTGAACGATATGAATAATTTTAGAATATTGGGATTTAAATCGTTTGAAATTATAGATATTGCTGTTGTTCCTCAGAATATTTGGTTACCACGTTTTAAAAATGCAGATGTACTTGTTTTTGGTGGAGGCGACCAGAAGTATCTACTTACTCAAATGCGAGAATCAGGCTTAGAGAATGAGTTACAAACAATGCTTCAATCGAAAGTATACGTAGGTATAAGCGCAGGTAGTATGGTAACGGCGCAGAGCATTACGCTTTCTTATACAAATATATTGTATTATGAAAAAGAAGGGAGATTTGAAGATATTGATGGTTTAGGGTATGTGGATTTTGAGATACGTCCTCACCTTAACTCAAAGTGGTTTCCAAAAGTAAACATTCCCTATTTGAGTGATCTTGCCAAAAAACATAACCGGCCATTCTATGCTATAGACGACGCATCAGCTGTGGTAGTCGACAGAGAGAAAGTACGTGTTGTTTCAGAGGGTACGTGGAAGAAATTCAATTAAGCTTTTTTTCAGAAATTATTCATATTATATATCCATATGAAAGAAACAAGGCTTCTGTGGGATATGCCAATCACTATTGAAATAGTAGACGAATCGGTAGATAAGAAGGCGTTCCAATCTGTGTTTGATTACTTTAAACATGTCGACACTTTGTTTAATACATTCAATGCGTCAAGCGAAATTAGCAGAATTAATAGAGGTGAGATTCAAGAAGAAAAATGGAGCCAAGAGGTGAAAGAAGTCATAAAGCTTTGTGAACAAACAAAACAGAATACTCGCGGATATTTCAATCATAGGAAGGGCACGTATATTGACCCTTTAGGTATTGTGAAGGGATGGGCCATGCAGCAAGCTGCTGATTCATTAATAAAAAAGGGGTACAAGAATTTCTATATTGATGCGGGTGGCGATATCCAAACACAAGGGCGTACTGATTCTGGCGATTTGTGGTCAGTAGGTATAAGAAATCCATTCAACTGTGCTGAAAATGTGAAAATTCTTTCACTGACCGACTGTGGTATAGCCACGTCTGGTACGTATATTCGAGGAAACCACATATATAACCCTTTGGACGACAGTACAATATTTGACATAGTAAGCCTCACTGTTATAGGTCCAAACGTGTATGAGGCAGATCGGTACGCAACCGCAGCATTTGCAATGGGGAAGAGGGGTATCTATTTTATTGAACAGTTAAGTGAATTTGAAGCATATGTAGTTGATAGTAAAAAGAATGCCACATATACAAGTGGATTTGAACAGTACGTAAAAAAAACGAGCCACGCATCGTCTCGTATCAACCAAACAATATGAAACAATTTATATTATCTACCTTTGTTATTTTATCGTTCTTTACTTTCTCTCTCTATTATCGGCTGAATGGGAATGCGCCCGTAGTAAGTACCGCTTCAAAACAGCAAGCATTTACTATACAGCCAAGTCCGATAGCTGGTAATAGGCGTGGAATGTCAGCAAAACCAATGATGATGCAAGGCTCAATATATGCAGACGGGTCCTATACTGGTGACGTTGCGGATGCATTTTACGGCAATATACAAGTTCAGGCAGTCATACAAAATGGAAAAATTGCCGATATTCAATTTTTGCAGTACCCATCTGACAGGTCACAGTCGAGGCAAATAAGTCAATATGCTATGCCACTGTTAAAATCAGAAGCGCTCCAGGCGCAAAGTGCACAAGTAAATATAGTTTCGGGTGCAACATATACAAGTCAAGCATTTGTGCAATCGTTAGCATCTGCGCTCACAAAGGCGAAAGGTTAACTATGGATATAATAGATAATTTTTTAAACTCGATCACTATGTACCGTTTAGTGTTGTATTACTTGATTGGTCTCGTGATGACAGCAGTTGTCTTAAGTTTTTTACACATCCTTTCGTTTAATCCATTTTTACTCATGGGATCAACTTTATTTTTAATTGCTGCTAGTTATGTAACAAATACCATTTTTTCTCTCGTTTTTGAGGCTCCAGTCAATGTAGAGTCAGTGTACATATCTGCACTTATTCTTGCACTTATTGTGAATCCTGCATCTTCTTTACAAAGTTTGTGGTTTCTCTTTTGGGCGGCTACATTGACGATGGCAACAAAATATATTTTTGCACTTAAAAAAAAACATATTTTTAACCCTGTTGCGATAGCGCTCGTATTAACGGCAATAGGTTTTAATGGATCGGCAAGTTGGTGGGTGGGGACAGCATCTCTGACACCATTCGTACTCATTGGCGGTATGCTTATTGTACGGAAGATTAAAAGAGAGGATCTAGTTATAACTTTTTTTACAATAGCATTTCTTACGATTGCGATATTTACTACTATTGCTGGTGGTAACGCGGTCAATATTCTTTTTCGACTCATTTTAAATTCGTCCTTATTATTTTTAGGATTTGTGATGCTTACTGAACCGCTAACGACGCCACCGACATGGGAACTACAAGTATTGTACGGTGCTATAGTAGGTTTTTTGTTTGCTCCACAAATTCATATACTTGGCATTTATAGCACCCCTGAACTTGCACTGTGTGTTGGCAACATATTTGTGTATCTAGTAAGTCCAAAATATAAATTATTTTTAAGACTGAAGGAAAAAATTCGTTACGGTACAGATGTACTTGATTTTATTTTCCCCTTAGAAAAAAAACTCAATTATATTCCAGGACAATATATGGAGTGGACACTCGATCATCACAATCCAGATAGTAGAGGGAATAGAAGATACTTAACTATTGCCTCTTCACCCACAGAAGATACCCTTCACCTAGGTGTGAAGTTTTATCCCAACGGTAGTAGTTTTAAGAAATCATTGGCAACACTTGATGTAAAAAATCCCATTGTGGGTGGTCAACTTGCAGGTGATTTTTGTTTGCCGAAGAATAAACGTGAAAAATGTGTCTTTATAGCAGGTGGTATAGGTATTACTCCGTTTCGCAGCATGATCAAATACCTTGTAGATAGGAAGGAACCTCGTGACATTATACTTTTTTATGTCAATAAACATGCCGACGAAATCGCATATACCGATATTTTTGAACAGGCGAGAGCAGAATTAGGAATCAGAACGGTCTATACACTCACCGATCAGAGTGCAATACCTCAGGGTTGGACTGGTCGCATGGGTAGGTTGAGCGAGCGAATGATTCAGCAGGAAGTTGCAGATTATAGAGACAGGATTTATTATTTATCCGGACCGTTCGGTATGGTAACGGGAGATAAGAAAATTCTACGTGAAATGGGTGTACCCGATAGTCATATAAAAACAGACTATTTCCCAGGATTTGCATAAAGGCTGGTCAGATTAAGTACTATTTGGTAAGAAAGCGTAGGAATAGTGATGTGTTATAATTTTGAACAACTTATGGAAAAAACATACGTTCCCACTACACACAAATTTGTCGCAGTGCTCAACAAGAAGATTCCGGTGAATATACTTATGAATGCACTTGCGCATATGTCTGCAGGGCTCGTTGGATCATACCCCGAGATTACGAAAATGCGGTTTGATACGTATACCGATAAAGATGGCAACGCTCATAAAAGTATATCTGACAACCCATATATTATATTGCGTGCCGACAATTCAAATAAAATTAGAACACTGCGGTACGAGCTTGTAACGCAAAATATACATTTTGTGGATTTTATTAGCACTATGACGGTCGGTACGTACGCAGAACAACAGCATCGGACACAGGAAACATCAGAGGCAGAGCTTGAATATTATGGCATTTGTTTATTTGGAGAAATAAATACATTGAACACTCTCACACGTAAGTTTTCTCTGTGGCAGTAAATCATTCTTTTTCAACAGTCTTTATTATACCCATGGCCTATAGTATAATAGCATTATGAAAATGCCTGATGTGGTTCAACAAGCTTGGCAGGTGTTTGATGGTAACGAAAAATTTGCATTGGTAGTTATTGCTGCGTTAAACGTTGCCGGGCGTTATGCACAGGATGTTTTGGATAGAGCTGCTTCAACCCCTTTACCGTTACAGGGTCACTTGTCAGATACAGCTCTTGCAGGTCAAGTATATATGTTAACTGAAGTTGCTGGTATAAAGAGCCTCGCTATTCGTACTGCTGTAACATTGGGACTTGCATACGGTGCAGAGATAGGACAAGGACTTCACTTGGTGGATGGCGGTTATAACTCAGGTGATTTTGTGGCGTATACCATTGGAGTACTGGGTCTTATGGGTATTGAACAAGGAGTGAAAAAGATTCATCGATTACGGAACAAGTCGTCAATCTCCACATGACTCCCTGTTTAGATAGTTGCTATAATTAAAAGTATGATCACAGCGTTACTCAGTGACTTTTCCAAAGTGCTTTTGTTTGTGAAAGACAAAACGTATGGTGGAAAATTGAATGCACTCAATAGGCAGCTTATTCAAGAAAAAGGCGATTATCCTTTCTTTAATTATTTTGAGCTAAATACAGAACTTCTCGATTTTTATGCGTTACTCAAAAAAAAGTATTCCATTTCGCTCAACATATTTACCACAGGCACTGTTCAAGAAAGGCCGGAGTTACAGCCATACCTATATCCGTTATTTGAAAATGTATTCTCAGCTAATAATCTGGAAATAGGTAAAGAAAATTCCCAATCGTACGTCGTATTAGCTAAAAGAGTAAATGCAAAACCACAGACTACGATTTATATAGACGATAAACAGTCAAATCTGGATGCGGCTCAAAGAGCCGGCATGAATACGGTGTTATATGTAGATGCAGAAACAGCCCGAAAACAAATACTAAGATTTTTTTGATATAGTTACCTAGATGTTGTTACGAAAATTAGCATACAGTGTTGTATTCACATTAATTGTTATCAACCTTATATTAGGCGCCTGGTTTGTTTTACATGGAGATATCACGTATGGGTATGGCGGAGATATCGCGCGAGACATGTACTTATTACAACTAGGTGTTATAAAGAAATTTGTACTTATAGGAGCCTATTCAGGAGGCATTCCAGGAGTGTATCACGGACCCGCATGGATGTATTTAAATTTACCCGCTTTCGTGATTGCTGGTGGCAATCCGGTAGGTGTTGGTTGGTACTGGGTTTTGCTATCAATTCTCATGCTTCTTATAATTTTTTTTATAAGTAAAAAATTATTTTCTTCTAAAGTTGGATTGCTTTCGGCTCTAATGTTTTCGGTTTTCATGATTGGACAAACTAAAGAGTTAACCAACCCATTTGGTGCTGTGCTTGTTTTTCCTATTTTTTTCTACGGTATATATCAATATTTAGACAAGTCATTAGCAAAGTATCTTGTTTTGAGTTTATTCTTGAATGGTCTAATGGTTCAATTTGAAGCAGCATTTGGTGTACCTATTCTTATTTTAACAACAGTTTTAGTACTTTGGCATATTGCAAAAAAGCGTACATGGAACCACTTGCTGTCTTTTCTTATCTTGGCGATACCATTCTCAACCTATGCAGCCTTTGAGTTGAGACATGGCTTTTTGCAGTCAAAAGCATTATATAACTATATGACTGGAGTAGTTAATTTTGCGAAACAGCCATTTAAAGTAATAATTATTTCCAGAATCCGTGGCCTTTTTGTGGATGGTTTCTATATATTTAAATATGTTCCGATCTATTTTAGTATTTTTGCCTCTTCTATTTTTGCCTATGTTATATACCAAACAAGAAAGAGTATGTTTAATATAAAAGCATATCTACTTTTTTCATATTTTTATTGTGGCTATTGGGCACTGATGCTCGCTTTGTACAAAGGCATCGTATTCGATTACTATTACTGGCCGTTTTTTCCACTAGTTCTCATACTTTTATCATCTATTTTTTTTACGAGTAAACAGTATAGATATATACTGCTATTTTTATTTATTCCAATATACATTTTTACTGTTGACGTAGGATACAAAGCAACAGTAAAAATGGCACCGAACTATATAGGCAAAGACAGTGGCTCTTGGTTATTCAATAAAAGAGTAGCGGAGGATGTTTTCAAGATGAGTGGAGATGATTTTGGATATTACATATATACACCAGATTTATATGCAACTGGTACAAAATATGCATTTTATTATGTTCAAAAGAAGAATGTGAATAAGAAAGGCTATCTAAACAAAAAAAAGGAAATAACATATCTTATATTTACCCCACTTTTCAAAGACTTGCCATTTCATAACGGTATATGGTGGAAGGAGGCACAAGTTCGTATATCAAAAAAACCGAATTTTGTACATCGTTACCCAAATGGATTTAGATTCGAACGATATTCATTAACCGATCAAGAAATTGCGGTTCCGTCAGACGAGCTTGTTTTAAATACATTTTCGCTTTAGGCTGAAAGAGTACTAAGCCTTTTATAGTTTTCAATCATTTTTTCTTGCTGCGGCTCTGGTATATAGAGGATGTTTTTATATGGAGCAAATACTTTCATGAGGATCTCAAATTGCGTTTTGTTGGGAAAAACATTTTCAGCAAAATCTTTATCTAAGATACCATGATGTGAGTCGGTACCATTGAGTGGTTCAATTGTCGTATTTACATGAAATAATTTTGTGTACGGCGCGAGCATTTTTGCATCGGTCAAAACATGAGTAAAAAGATCATCTCTTTCCATATGTGGATACTGACCGGTAACGTGGCCTATGTCAAAACATAAAGAAAAACCTTTTTCTCCTAGTATAGCGAGTACTTTATTTGATATGCCCTTAGAGTGAACAGGGGTGAGTCGCCCAATTTCTTTTTCTTTTTCACGAAAGTTTGATGGTACGTAAGAGGGGACAGTTTCAAGGTATATTTCTACGTTTTTTGTTTGTGCGTATTGTTTCAATAAAGTACCGTATTTGAGCAACGATTCGTAACTTTCTTTCTCATTTACTTCTTGATTTGGTACAAGTGAAATTTCGCACGCATCAAGGTTTAGGTTTACCAAGCGTTGAGATTCGGGGTGGAAATTTACATAAAACGCGCCTGCTTTATAAGCTTCATCTACCGTTTCGTGTAAAAGTGTATACGTTTTTTCTGCGATATTGAGAGAAGGGAATGCAAGATTTGGAAAATAGGTATTATCTACCATTCCCCAGAAGTGGAATCCAAAACGAATTTCTTTTTTGCGCATATAGTTAAAAAGATCTTGATAGCGGTCTTTCCAATCTATTCGAAACCAGACTTCACAAAAACGAGCTTTTGATTTTTCAAGTATGGCAATACCGTCTGTGGGGCCTACTTTTATACCAACGTTCATGAGGCTCAGTATAGCATACGTGTTGGTACTTAGGTCGTTTGTGCGGTACAATATGAACTGTCGGCGCAGTGGCGAAGTGGTAACGCGGCGGTCTGCAAAACCGCTATGCAGGGGTTCAATTCCCCTCTGCGCCTCATGGTTAGCTATCGGCTTTTTGCTTTTAGCCGTTAGATGGTCTATCTGATAGCCAAAAGCTAACTGCTTACAGCTACTTTTGGAGGGTTGGCCGAGCGGTTTATGGCGCGAGTCTTGAAAACTCGTGGGAGCAATCCCGCACAGGTTCGAATCCTGTACCCTCCGCACGATACTCTGCATTGACTGCGCAGCGTAAATTGCATACACTTATGGCAATGAAAGGCATTTTTTTTATGCTTGCTGCGTTATTTGTATTGGTAGCCACTTTTACTATTGTACGAAGCGTACAAGCTCAATCTATTGCATCGTGTGATCAGTGTGGTACGTGCCAGGGGGCTACCAAACTTCCAGGCAATTATACACAGTGTATGCAATGTCTATATCCAAACGCGCCTCAAATAACATACCCTATGTATGATCCGGCGAATATGACCGCTCCGACTATACAAGCGAGGTTTCCTGCCAATTCAAGTCTTCGAGTAACTCCTCTTGTGAGTAGACGTTATACCGCGGTAGGTTGTATAGAAACAACAGCGGGTGGATTTACCAATGCTTTTATGGGTTTGTTAAATGCACTCATTACTGGTCTGGGGTTCTTAGGATTGGTCTATGGAGGTGTGCAAGTAATGCTTGCGCGAGGAGATAAAGACAAGCTGCAAGAGGGCAGAAATTATGTATATGCAGCTATCGCAACAGTACTCATAGTGAATTTAGCGGTCTACATTGTAAAGATAGTGGGTAAGAATATATTACAAATTCCGTACTTTGGGTGAGACATTTACCAATCTATAGAAAGCTGTTTATAAAGCTAGCAATAGCGGCTGTTATGATGTTCTCTTTGTTGCAGCCTATGAGCGTATTTGCGCTTGGAGTGCAGCCAAATGATCTTACACAAAATGAAGTAGATTTTTGTAACAATGCCATTGAAGACGTTTCACTTACGTTTGGAAGAGGAGATATAAGAGAATTAAGCCTGAGCACTCAGCTCTATAGGGAAACTCTTTCAAGGGAAGTTTACTATCTAGATTCTACAGGTAATAGAGTAAATTTGCCGTTAGACCGACTCAGGTATGCATCAGGAATTGGAGATTTTAATTCATTTAGAATTAAATTTAAACAGGGATATCTTCAAAATTTATTTGAGCCGGGAATAACGAACGCCAAATTGCTTGTAGATTTTCCAGGGCGAAATATTATTACCGGAATTGGTGGCCTTAGGTTTCCTGATAGTCAGGAATTTCTACAGGTTACAAGCGATTCAAGTAAACTGTTTGAATCTGGAAATTCTGTGTATGATTTTACCGATCTTAGGGCGCTTTTTAACAACAACCCAGTAAAGATGCTTGATGTTGGTGGAGAGATACAAGGCGGTTGGAGGAATGATTTCTACCAAATATTTTTAAGCTATGATTACTCGCAAAGTCGTCATGAGTTGAGCTGTCCAATACGGTTTGCAGTCGCTGTACCACCACCAGAACAATATTGTAGCGTTACTCTCACAAAGAACACCGGTGAGACAGTAGCATCATTACAGCAAGCTTCAGGAGCACAAGAATATGTATTTCCCGTAAATGATACAAATGTTTATACACTTACTTTTTCTGATATAGACATTAACAGCCTAACATCTCAAGGAGGAAATACACTATTTCTCAATATAGGGTCTCAGAATTTAATGAGGATGTCGTGCGGTATAACAAATCATATAAAACCAGAATGTAGAACATTCACCTTTTTGTTTGGTCCAGGCCACCATCAGTTTATTCCAACAAACGAAGGCAAGGAATATCTTTTGACGTTTACTGATACAGCAGGATTACCAAAATGTAGGGATGTACGTATAATTGCTGGGCATGATGATATTGAATCACAGCACCAATCTACTCCAACAGGTGAGCCAAGTCGTGATTTGTCAGAGGACGATTTGAATCTGTATAATAACTTAGCAAAGAAGCAAACACAAGCTACGGTAGCAAATACTGTAGATCTGTGTGAAACGGTGTCACCCAACGCAGACTGTGGAGGTGGCAGAGGTTCCTGCGTACAGAAATGTCTTTCGTGCACGATAAGTATTACTACTGCAGAACAAAACGAACTCAATCAGCTCATAACCCAAGCTGACGAGAGTGGGAATTTGAGCGATACACAGTTGTCCCGTATGCAGGTGTTACAAGACAAATCAAATGGTCTATCGAGTACACATATTTGGACAGGTTTGGGGTGTATTCCGACCGATATTTCTGGTTTAATAAATAGTGTTTTTACAACGCTCGTTGGGGTTTTGGGCGGGTTTATACTACTCTGCATCATTTTCGAAGGTATGCGAATTATGACATCGGCAGGTAATCCCGAAGCGCTCAAAAAAGCACAAGAGGGTATTACCTCATGTATTATCGGCTTTATAGTAGTGTTTTTCTCCGTGCTTATACTGCGTATCATTGGCGTTGATATATTACAGTTACCGTGGTTTGGTAAGTAATTATACTTAGAATGTTATTTTCAGAACTCGCTCACTATCTTCAAGAGATTGAATCTGCCAGTAGCAGACTCGTTATGACACGGCTTTTGGCCGATCTATTTAAAAAAACCAGCGCACAAGAGATTGGGAAAGTAGCATACCTGGTACAGGGTCAGACAGCGCCACTGTATGAACATAGAGAATTTGGTGTCGCAGAAAAACTTGTACTTAAAGCGCTTACGTCTGCCTTTTCATTAGACAGCGCACAAGCGAAAGCGCGAAACACCAGTATGGGCGACTTGGGTTTAGTAGCTGAAGCTTCCCGAGAAGAGACAAGAGAGCTTTTTGACAGCACACAAAGTGTGACTATAGAGGAGTTATTTGAAAAACTGTACACACTTACCACACTTTCGGGTACTGGTTCACAAGACGAAAAACTTGCACTTATTGCAGACATGCTTCGTATATCTGACCCATTAAGTTGCCGGTATATAGTCCGCATACTGATAGACAAACTTCGTTTAGGTTTTTCTGCAATGACGATACTCGATGCATATTCATGGATGTTAACAGGGGATAAAACACTTCGTAAAAGTATAGAACGAGCATATAATGTGTACCCAAATTTGGGGCACATCGGTGCTTTACTGAAAAAAGGTGGCATACACGCACTCTCTCAGATCGAACCGGCAGTAGGAGTTCCTATTCTTATGGCTAGGGCAGAACGGGTTGAAAAGCCATCAGATATTATTGAAAAAATAGGTGAGTGTGCGGTTGAACCAAAATATGATGGCTTTCGACTACAGCTCCACTATGACAAGAAAAAAGGTACTCGACTTTTTACGAGAGGACTTGACGAGGTGTCGTATATGTATCCAGAGATAGTCCAGGCAGGAAATAACGAGCTTCAATGTGATTCTCTTATTTTAGAAGGAGAGGCTGTTGGATATAATCCGGATACCGGTGAGTTTTTACCCTTTCAAGAGACTGTGCAGAGAAAGCGTAAGTACGGCATACAGGAAAAAGCGCTTTTAGTGCCGCTTAGACTTTTTGTATTTGATCTGTTATACCTCAACGGAAAGAATTATTTACACAAACCGTATACCATCAGAAAGAAAATGCTGAAGAGCATAATAAAATCAAAGAAGGTAAATACGATAGTCTATACGAAAGAAATACGTACGCGTGATCCTCACGCACTTGAAAGCCTATTTGATCAATATACATCTGAAGGTCTTGAGGGAGTCATAGCCAAAAAACTAGACGGTACATACGAAGCCGGTGCGCGAGGTTTTAACTGGATAAAATTCAAGCGAAGTTATAGTAAAAAACTTAACGACACCATAGATTGTGTAGTCATGGGGTTTGATTATGGCAAAGGCAAACGTACCAGCTTTGGCATTGGCGCATTTCTTGCTGGAGTATACAATAAGGCCTCGGATACATTTGAAACTGTAGCAAAAATAGGGACAGGGTTGACCGATGACGAGTGGCGTGCGATGAGTGCAGCATGTGAAAAAAACAAAGCCGCACAGAAGCCAGTGCAATATATAGTGGACGACATGACGACGCCAGACGAATGGTCGTACCCAAGTATTGTTGTTGAGATTCGAGCCGATGAAATTACGAAATCTCCGGTTCATACCGCTGGAAAGACCAGCGGTATTGGTTATGCATTGCGATTCCCTCGATTAGAACGTTTTCGTGCCGATAAAAAGCCTACAGACATTACAACAACGGTAGAGCTGCAAGATTTGTATACCGTTCAAAAAAAATAGGTCAGAGTGGTATATACTACTGCTATGGACTTTACTATTCTCACCTACAATGTTCTATTTGGGAAAGCAGTTGCCTTTGTTCCTCATTTGCTTGAAAAATACGAGCCTGATGTCGTTTGTTTGCAGGAATTTGAAATAACGGTAGATAATATACAGCGCATAGAGCGGACTGGTTACTATTTAGCAGATTACTCACATTCATTTGTGAAATTTTTGAAGGTGTACGGAGTGGCGACCTTTTATAATCCTAAAACGCTTAAGGCTAAAGATGGAGAGGTTATACCGTTATCACGTAGTTTTTATGAAA
The DNA here is from genome assembly GCA_024654535.1 of Candidatus Roizmanbacteria bacterium. Classification (GTDB taxonomy): domain Bacteria; phylum Patescibacteriota; class Microgenomatia; order UBA1406; family UBA1406; genus JANLHL01. The sequence goes on from JANLHL010000038.1 coordinate 61,142, forward strand.
TCATTCTCCTCATATTGGCAGTGAATCAAAAAAGGACAGTATTGAAAACCCAGTTTACTCATAAAAAAATAAAGAAAACTATTGACGTGTATAATTTGCACCTTACTATGCATGGCACCAATGCTGCCCGCTTGAAGCAGCTTGAAAAGGTCATGCAAAATATTGAGGAGACGAATGGCACTAGCCTTATCGTTGCAGGAGATTTTAATTATGCGTATAAAAGAAAGGCGCTCGAAAAAGTTATGAGAGCACACAAACTGCAAGAAGCGACACGGAATTTATTATATACACTCATTTGGAATTTTTTATGGTTTATTCCTGTTCCATTAAAACCCGACTATATCTTGTATAAGGGTCTTACACTCAAAGAGACAATTCGCGAAAAAGAAACAATCTCAGATCATTTTCCAGTCGTCTCGCGTTTTACACTGTAACGTATCCCTTTTTTACATAATCTAATAGATCCACAATTTATCCACATTAATTCTTAATTTGTCTATTTACTGTCAGGACAGCATATAGTATCTATCTTAAACTATAGGTTATAAATATTTTGGGTGTAGAAATACTATAAGACTTGACAAATGCTTGCTATATGCGGTACAGTTATTGTATGAAATTAAAAAGTGTTATTAAACTCTCTGTTGACAAGAAGGAAAGAGACATAAAAAAGAGAGATATCTTTAGAAAAGAGTTGAAGCAGTTGATGAAGTGGAAAGTTAAGGTTCCGTTGCAGTTCTACACATAAAAAAAGAGCATCACTACCGCTCGCCCGGTGTTAAGATGAGCGACGAATAGTAATGCCCTTTAGTTAAGGCGATCCCTTTTTATGGGGATACGATATCACTGTATCATATTGTATTTTTTTGTCAAATTTTTTGTTTTTACATTTCTTCAGTACAAGACTACTAGTGAATTGATATAATGTTTTTGTTTCGCTTAAAGCCGATAGCTACTCTTGGAGGAGTCGCATAGCCAGGTCCATTGCGAGGGGTTGCTAACCCCTTGAGCCGCAAGGCTCGCGTGGGTTCGAATCCCACCTCCTCCGCAACGTAAAAACGCTTATCACATTGTTCACAATAGCCAGAATAGAGCGAGTGGACAGGCTCACAAATTTGTTGAACCAGATAATTAAATATGTTAGTGTAAAATTACATGGATCCTCAAATTCAAAACATCCCACCACAGTCTCAATTTCAACAACCTGTTTATCAAAATCCCTTATCAAAAATAATTCCTTTTATTATAGTTGGTTTTATTTTAATTATTAGTACCTTTAGCGCTTATTATTTGGGTACTAAACACATAAGTAAGCAACAAATTGTTATCACTCCTACTCAACCTAGTCCAACTGAGATAATTAAACCAACTCAAAATATTTCCATATCAAATAACACACTAACCTCAACCCCAACAGTAACTGTTAATAATGATATTTATACCGAATGGACAACATACACTAATTCAAGATATAGCTATAGTTTAAAATACCCAAAAGAATTTGTGGTAGAAGAAAAAGAAATAAATATTTGTCCTACTCTTAATCCTCTTACACCTCCAATCAGCCCTGGCTGCATAACAATAGAAAAAAAAGGTGATCGCGTTATTATTTATAATAAAAATAGAGTGTCAAGAAATGGTAGTGACGCATATTCTGAAATTCTTCTTAAAATTAATAATAAACCTCAGGTAAAAGACGAAGCTTGTTATAGCTTGAATAAAGAGCCCCCATACAGAGAAATTATTATAAACGGTAAGAGTTTGTTTGAACGTATAGATAGTAATGGCAATTTTGCATATTTGATTGTAGATTACAATAAGAAGAAAGATCCAAACGAAGAAGGCTTTTATTTATATTGTGAAACCATAGGTATTCCTATCAATAATTATTCCTTACTAATAAATGCAAATATAGGTGGGGTAGCTAAAGAGGATCAAGAAATAATGAGAATAATTATAGAATCTATTTCTTTTTAAAACTATTTAAGCTGTATTCGATGAACCCCACTAAATTTCTATATGTAATCGTTTGAAGATATTATACATATAAGTTTCTATTAAGTTTCATTCTGGGAACCCTGTGCTCATAAATAGAATATCATTTTTAGGATATACGTCGTAATAGACTCTCTTGTTTTTTATACTGTCCCAAATGTCCCCGTTAGCCTTCAGTTATAAGGACAGATTTGTTCTAGACCCGGTTGTTCCGCCAAAGATCTATAGTATTGGATGATCTAAGTACTATCGCTGTCTCAGTTCTTCTAGGAAGTTAATGGGAAAAATATATCTTTTAAACAGTCCTGTAGAATGAAAAACCGCCCAAAAACCCCTCAAGGGAAATGTCGTTGGTTTTAACCTTTTCGTGTTATCTAGGTTGTTCTATCCTTCCCTGTGGAGGTATGAATTTCGTTCGAATCCCTCTCTCTGGACACTTTGATAAACTCAACGTAGGCTTAGAATAGGAAAGAGACAAAAACCGTTGCCTTAACCCTTCTTGCCATTAAAAAAGATTAAAATCTCTAATACACTGAAATAATTCTCTCTTACCTAATTTGTGTGAGTTAGATTACTTAATATATGAATGTAGAATGACTGTTTAACACACCTCTTATTCGTACAATGCCTTTAGGTAACGCAGAAATAACGAAGATTTATAAATTGAATTTTTATGAAAGGTAGGTGAATATAGATGGGACTAATAGATTTTATTATAGTTATATTAATAATTTCATGGTTGGGAGGATTTGCTCTTCACATAGGTGGTGGACTTATACATTTAATCCTTGTTATTGCTTTAATTGTGCTTGTTGCTCGTGTATTAGGTTTTAGTGTGTGATGCATTAATTAAATTATTAAATTTTAAAAAAATATGAATATTAAAACAAAGTTAGATATTGCTAAACAAAAGGTTGTAGGAGTTGCTCAACAGGTTAAAGGTGAAGCTGAAGTAATGTCAGGAAAACAAGTAAAAGGAAATGTAGATAAAATTCGCGGAAAGGCTAACGAAATGGCAGCTGATTTCAGAAGTAAGGTAGAAAACGCTAAATAATAAAATAAATATGATGAAAGAAGCAACTTTTCAATATCAAAACATTATGAAAATAATGTATTATTCAAAGTATCTTCTAATTTCGTTGCTCATTATTTTGATGCAGCTTATTTTTATACCTCCACACATAGCGTATGCAGCCACTTCACCAGACCTTGGACAAGCTGCCAGTTTCTCGGTTTTGGGTTTTTCAGACGTAACCAATACCGGTACAACTTCCCTTTCCGGAGACCTAGGTGTTTGGTCAGGTAGTTCAATTACTGGGGGAGGGACCATTAATGTCGGTGGAGCCACACATACCACCGATTCAGTAGCGCAACAAGCACAAGCTGATGCAGGCACTGCAGACGGCAGTTTAACAGGTCAGGCCAATACAGGTGGTAGTCTCGGGGCTCTCGATTCGTTGGTTCTTGTTCCTGGTGTTTACGATTTAGCAGCAGGATCATTAGGTGGAGGTGTACTTACTCTTGACGGTCCAGGCGTCTACATATTCAGGACAACCAGTACTCTCGTATCCGCTGGCTCGGTAAGCTTGATCAATGGAGCTCGGGCTTGTGACGTATTTTGGCATGTCCAAACTGCAGCGACTATCAATGGTAGTTCGTTTGTGGGAACAATTATCGCAAAGACAGGCATCCAATTTGGTACAGGAGTAAGCTTAAACGGTCGAGCCTTAGCAATCGGGTCTGCTGTAACACTGCAGGGCAACGCAATCTCCGGGCCTTCCTGTGCAGCAGCCTCATCTTCCAGCTCATCATCTAATTCGTCATCCAATTCATTCCCTTTCGCTCCAGTTTGTGTCGATTCTGCTCCATCAAACAGTCCAAATCTTTTTCAAATAGACCGAGCAGGAAGTAAGGCAACAGTATATTTCACCCCAGTAAATGACCATTTATCTTACTACTATATCGCATATGGTTTGAGTCCTGGGGATGAGCGGTATGGTGTATCTTTTCCAGCTAGTCTTTCAAGTGGAGTTGTTAACTTTACTATAAATGATTTAAATCCAGATACAACTTATTTCTTTAAGGTTCGTGGTGGGAGTGGTTGTGCGCCGGGAGAATGGTCCAACAATAAAGAATCTAATTCTAAGAACCCAATGCTTCCAAACACAGGAAACGGACCTCAAAAAAGTACAATCCCATGGCAAATTCCAGTGGGTGTTTTCATCGGAATATCAACTCTCCTTGTTTTAATTCAAAAAAAACAGAGATGTTCATCCAGTTCTTGAAAACGCAGGTTCGACGGCCTTTGTTACTGTCCATATTTGTTGCATTCTCCCTGATACTTCTTCTCTATAATGCTTTAGGAACATATGAACAGATGAAATTTCAAAACTCATCTAAACAAAAGCAGGGAACCGTTAAGACTGCCCAAGGATTGCCAATACGTTTAATAATCCCAAAAATCAATGTTGACGCGCGTATTGAATACATGGGCGTTACGGCAACAGGAGCTATGGAGGTTCCCGATACTGCCGTTAATGTGGGATGGTTTAAACTGGGCCCTCGACCTGGTGAACACGGAAGCGCAGTCATCGCGGGTCATTTTGACGGAAAAAATGGAGAAGCAGGGGTATTTATAAATCTATATACTCTAAAAAAGGGTGACAAAATATACGTCGAAGATAGCAAAGGAACATCTGTTGCCTTCGTCGTTCGGGAAAGCCGTATCTATATCCCCAGTTACGCAAATGATGTTTTTAGCTCGAGTAGTAGCGCTCATCTTAATCTTATCACCTGCGACGGTGTATGGAATGGAGTTAAAAAAAGTTATAGCAAGCGTTTGGTAATATTCACCGATTTGATACGATAGAGATTATCCGTACTGTATAATGTGCCTATTAGCCCTCTCAAATAGTAGAATGAATATGGATAGGAAGGGGACTTAGAATTTATTGGAAAGGAGGTGAAACATATGGCAAGCATAATGGATATTAGTGAATCTTTGGCAAAAGAAGGAAGGCTCGCTCAAGATTATGTGAAGTTTCGTAATGAAGCTGTGAATATAGACTTTAAGAATGATTTAAAACGACTAGAAAAACTTACAGTTGAGAAAATGAGAATTTTACACAAAATAATAAAAGAAGGACCATGGCTTAAACACGAAGGAGGTATCACATAAAATTTTCACAAACTGTCTTTTGGTATACAGCATATAAATATGCCCGATAGTTGTTTTTGTTTCTACTTACTTTGACCCATTTAGTTCCTTGAATACGGTACAATAGCCACTATGAACTGGTTTATTTACACCATGACCGTAGTGTTCCTTTTTACCACATATAATTTACTCCAGAGAAAACTAGCTGTACATGCAAAAAACCCTCGAGCTATGGCAGTTATATTTAATGGCATTGCGGCGACAATGGCCTTAGTGATTTTTATTATTGGTGGTTCATATAAAAATTTCAGTTTGCCGACACAATCAGAGGCGTGGATAGCGCTTTTCGTAGCCATATTTTGTTATGGCATGTTTGAGCGGTATAAGTTTACTGCGGCCAAACTACTTGACGCTTCGGTTCTTTCTACCATTGGAAACCTAAGTGTGCTTGTTGCTGTAGTTGGGTCACTATTTATATATGCAGAAAATTTTTCGACCAATAAGCTTATTGGTAGCATATTGATTATTCTGTCTCTCTTTCTTGTCTCGTTTAGCAAAAAATGGGTAAAGTTGTCTACAAAAGGAATCTTAGCCGCTCTGTTTATCAACATAATGCTCGGCATAGGATGGATGCTCGACAAAAAAGGAGCGGAGTATTTTAATATAAATACATACAATATTTTTGTATGGACAGTTCCTATACTATTTGTCTACTTCCCTCACATCCCGTTTAAGGTCTTGAAAGAGGAACTAAAAACTGCCTCGTGGAAGATTTATTTACTCGCCGCTATTAATGTAGCTGGCTATTTACTTCAATTAAAAGCACTGACACTTGCAGAGGCGACAAGGGTTATTCCCATAGTCCAAACATCGACGCTTTTTACGGTTATTATTGGCGTTATTGTATTGAAAGAGCGAGACAGCGTGGTAAAAAAAATTATTGCTAGTTGCATGGCGGTGGTTGGTGTCTATTTTTTGAGTGTTACTCATTGATTCGCTATGAAAAAAATACTAAAGACACAGAGCTTTGAGCTTGCGATATATACGAAAGGTAATACGGAAGCCTCAAAGCTAGCTCTTGTTTTGCCCGGTAAGCTTGATACAAAAGACTATCCTCACATGCGAAGTCATGTGGAGTATTTAGCAAAAAGAGGTTATTATGCCCTCTCTTTTGATCCTCCAGGAACGTGGGAAAGCAAAGGGGATATTAGTTTGTATACGGTATCTAATTATCAGAAAGCCGTCAACGAGATAATAGAATATTTTAGCAATAGGCCCACTTTTTTAGTTGGGCATAGTCGTGGAGGGAGTATTGCAATGCTCGCAGGTACTGCAAATCCGTATGTACACTGTTTTGCTTCGATAATGTCTTTCTATACTTTTCTGCCAACAATTCATGGCGAGTACCCCGATAACATATGGAAAAAGAAAGGGTATACATTGTCAAAAAGGGATATCCCAGGACAAAGCGTCTATAAGGTAAAACTATATAAACTCCCGTATAGCTTTCTTGAAGATCAAATTATGTACGATATGAGCAGCGCTCTTAGTATTTCAATAAAGCCAAAATTATTTATTTTTGGCACAAAAGACACCCTTGTTACACCAGAAATTGTAAAAAAAGGCTATGATATTTCAGCCGAACCCAAACAAATAAAGGAGCTTAATTCAGACCACAATTATAGATCGAGCTCAGAGTTAATTCAGCAAGTGAATAAAAAGCTCGGTGAATTTCTAGATAGTATATAATCCACGTATGGCGAAAATAGCATATCAAGGCGTAGAGGGTGCATATAGCCATATCGCATCTGTCGAGCAGTTTGGTTCTCAAAATACATTTATAGGAGTCAGCGATTTTCCAGCGCTTTTTGAAGAGGTAACCACCCGCCGCGCAGATTTTGGCGTGGTACCAATTGAGAATAGTTTAGCTGGTTCTGTTATTGAAAATTTTGATCTTTTGTACAAAAACGAGGTATACATAATTGCTGAACGATATGTGCGCATAGAGCATCAACTACTCGGTATCTCTATAGAGGGAACAGAAAACGAATTGAGAATGTCACAACTTACGCAGGTTTTTTCTCACCCCAAAGCGCTTGAACAATGTTTGACGTTTTTTAAAGAACACCCGTCTGTGCAAAAGATGCCTTACGAAGACACAGCCGGTGCCGCCAAATATGTAAAACAAATGGGGAAAAAAGAATGTGGAGCAATGGCAAGCAAGCAAGCGGCAGATTTGTACGGATTGTCAATTCTTAAGAGAAACGTTGAAGATAACCCCAATAATTGGACACGATTCGTCATAATTGTTCCAGACAAGCAGGATATAGTGGGCAAAGACGGAGAGGGAACATACAAATGTTCGGCTATCTTTACTCTTCAGAATAGGCCAGGAGCTTTGTATACCATACTTGGCTACTTTGCGAAAGAAAACTTGAATTTAACAAAGATAGAGTCGCGACCAATACAAGGCACACAGTTTGAACATTTTTTCTATGTCGACTTTGAATTTACTGCGCTTCAACATGAACTGGTACATTCTGTACTCGATCAACTGAAGGAGCAGGTGAATTCACTCAAAGTGTTGGGTTACTACAAAAAGCACACCATTTAAAGACATGTTTGGCCGCTCCCTGCTATAATTTCATTGTGACTAAGTATATTCGCGTGCTACAAACAACAGTCAGTGAGATATTTTCGTATCCTTTGAGTGTTTTTATGTGGCGGTTTCGTTTACTTGTACAACTTCTTATAATCTACATGTTGTGGAATAGTGTATTTGCACAAACAGATACAATTTTTGGATACTCGAAACAGTATATGATGAGTTACATTTTGGGCGTAACAGTGGTAAGTGCGATTACCACAACTATGCGTACTACCGATGTGGCAGGCGATGTACTAAAAGGAACGGTAGTAAATTATCTTATTAAACCAATTTCTTTTTTTAAGTACTTATTGGCGAGAGAAGCGGCGGATAAGCTCATACATGTACCACTGGCCGTGATTGAGATTGGGTTTCTGCTTATTTTTTTTCATCCTCCACTGTATATTCCAACCAGTATTACGTCATATTTCCTTTTTTTCCTGAGCATAGTCATGGGTTGGTGCATATCATTTTTTATTTCACTTGCGTTGTCGTTTATTGCATTTTGGACAACAGAAGTATGGGCTCCTCGTTTTATATTTACTGTTGTCGTATCTTTTGTCGCTGGATCATTATTTCCACTCGATATTTTACCAAAACCATTGTATGCGGCCCTTCTCATTACTCCGTTTCCATATTTTTTTTATGCACCGACTGCCATAGCACTTGGGAAAGCCCCCTGGACACTATTAATGGGATCCGGTATATGGCTTATTATTTCTTTCATGCTTGCTCGATTTATTTGGCAAAAAGGTATTAAGGAGTTTAGTTTTTACGGAATATGAAACATACGCTCTCTTTACTTAAGCTCTTTTCTTTTTATAGTATAAAAAAAACGATTGCTCAACCGCTCAGCGTTTTTTTATTTGTTTTAGCAAAAGTGATTCGATTTGCATTGTTTTTTTTCTTTATACACTACCTTCTTTCAAAAACGAAAATGCTTGTTGGTTATACCCTTACAGAAACGCTCCTGTTCTTTCTAACATTTTCACTCATCGATGGTATTGCCCAGCTTTTATTTAGAGAAGTCTACCGATTTCGACCACTCGTTACCGAAGGAACGCTCGACTTAGTACTGACAAAGCCATACCATCCATTCTTACAGATACTCATTGGTGGGATCGATATATTAGACGTTGTGATGGTTGTCATTTATGGTTTTTTTGCTGTGTATTTTTTGCGCCAAATAGATAGCGTATCTTCTCTATCTATAGTCGTCTATATGCTCTTTTTAGTGAATGCGCTCATCATCGCAGCAGCAGCGCACATATGCATTCTTGCACTTGGCCTTATCAGTAGTGAAATTGACAATGCACTTTCTTTGTTTAGAGATGTTACTCGGCTTGGAAGTCTTCCGATAGATATTTATAGCGAACCCGTAAGAACTATATTGAATACTGTTGTCCCGGTTGGTGTTATGATGAGTTTTCCTGTGAAGGGTTATTTGGGTCTATTATCTATTCAAACTCTTGTGTATAGTTTTCTATTAGGCGCAGTGTTACTGTGGGTATCTTTGTCTATGTGGCGAGGTGCACTTATGCGTTATCAAAGTTGGGGAGGCTAAAGATGGATCACGATATAGTTGCAACACATCTCACCAAGACATACAAAGTAAGGGAGGTAAAAAAGTCGGGGGGTATTATGCAATTTTTTCAGACGAGGTATAGTGACCATACCGCATTGTCCGATGTATCTTTTACAGTCGATAAAGGAGAGGTGATGGGAATGGTAGGGCCAAATGGAGCAGGGAAAACAACAACTATGAAAATGCTCTCTGGGATTTTATATCCGACGAGTGGATCGATTCAAATTCGTGGCTTTGTACCATTTGAGAAAAAACATGCATTTTTACGGCAAATCTCCTTCGTGATGGGTCGGAAAAATCAGCTTATATGGGATCTTCCTGCCATAGATACATTTCAATTAAACAAAGAAATTTATGAGCTAGACGACTTGAGTTATAAGCGCTCTTTGGGCACGCTTCTCGACTTTTTAGATGCGCACGAGCTTATACATCGTCCAGTCAAAACCCTTTCTCTAGGACAGCGTATGAGACTAGAATTGGTTGCCGCACTGTTACATAATCCATCCATCCTCTTTTTAGACGAGCCAACACTTGGCCTCGATATTGTTGTTCACTCGTCAATAGTTCGATTTTTACAAGAATATAGACAAGAATTTCACCCAACGATCCTACTCAGTTCACACGATATGCGCGATGTAGAGCAACTTACCAATAGACTTATGCTTGTTAATAAGGGACGGGTAGTCTACCAAGGTACACTACATGCATTAGTACGTTCCTATGGGACTCACAAACGTATACGGGTTGTACGTGAAAAGTCATATGTACTTCCTGAAAGATTAAAGAAGTTGGTTATCATAGATACATTTCCACTCCTTGAGCTTCGCATAAAACGATCAGAATTAGAAGATACTGTTTCGCTCCTTTTATCGGGTGGCAAATGTACGGATTTGACTGTTGAGAATGAACAGATAGAAAAAGTGATAGAAGAAGTACTTTCAATCAACTCCTTGTAGCTGCTATAATAGATAAATGGCAGCACTAGTAACTCCCAGAACGCTTAAAGGATTCCGAGATTTTTTTCCACAAGAGGTCATTAAGAGAAACTATTTGAAACAAAAAATAGTTGAAGTGTTTACTCTATACGGATTTGAGCCTATCGAAACCCCCTTATTGGAGTATTTAGATACGTTTAAGGGGAATATTGGAGAAGATGAGAAGTTATTTTTTCACTTTCTCGATCACGGTAATCGTGCAGTTGCACTTCGTTACGACCAGACAGTGCCAACCTGCCGATTCATAGCGGAGCACCGTGATGAAATTCAATTTCCATTTAAGCGATATCAAATTCAACCAGTATATAGAGCAGAAAAACCACAAAAAGGAAGATATAGGGAATTTGTGCAGTGCGATGCAGACATTTTTGGAGTGAAAGGGCCTGAGGCAGATGCTGAGCTTATAGCACTTACCATTGATATTTATACCCACCTTGGTTTCAAAGATTTCGTAGTGAAAATAAATGATCGTGCATTGTTTCGGAAAATTGCCTATCCAGTGATTGTTGCTATAGACAAGTTGGCCAAAATAGGGCGCAGTGGTGTCATTGAGGAGATAGTTGCAAAAGGGTATTCTCACAGTGAGGCGAAGAACATGCTCGATGAAGTTTTACGTATGCAACCAAACGATACGCTCAATACGATATTCTCCTATTTAAAAAATGCAGGTTTTTCACAAGATCATTACCAATTTGACCCATCACTAGCCCGTTCTTTTAGTTATTCAACGGGACCAATATGGGAAGTCACCATTGCCGGTTTTGATCAAGGATCTGTTCTTGGTGGTGAGCGCTTTGATAAGCTTGTTGGCCGTTTTCAAAAAGAAGATATTCCAGGTACGGGTTTTGGATTGGGATTCCCACGAACATTTGAGGCCATGGAACAATTTGGGTTATTTCCCGCGTCACTACATTCGGTACCGCGCGTTATGGTTAGTATTTTTTCGCCATTATACGTTTCTTCATCTGTACGGGTTGCGTCCCAACTGAGGGAATCTTCAATAGCTACAGAGGTTTATCCTGATACAACTCATGATTTGTCTCGGCAACTGAAATATGCAGTTAAGAAAGGCATCGAGTACGTTATCATTATCGGAGAAGAAGAAGAAAAGTCGCACGCTGTAACTGTTAAAGAGTTGGCAACTCGTACGCAACATTCAGTACAACACAATAAGTTAGTAGAATTTTTTTTGAAATAATGCCTAACGGAACTTTATTATACGGTACCCTGTACAACGATTCTACCAAGCGCATAATGGATGTTATTATCGCCATTTTTTTACTGGCACTTTTTTCACCAATTATGCTTTTCGTAGCCTGTGCTATAAAGTTGAATTCTTCGGGTCCTGTTTTTGCAGATACGCCTGAGAGGGTTGGAACAAAAGGTAAAAAATTTCGTATGTATAAGTTCAGATCTATGATTCAAAATGCCCATCGTATTTTGCGTGAAGATCCCCGATTCAAGAAATTGTATGAAGAATATAAGAAAAGTAGCTATAAACTTCATGATGATCCTCGAATTACTAGTGTTGGTAGGTTTATTCGTAAACATTCCCTAGATGAAATGCCACAGCTTATCAACGTATTGAAGGGGGAAATGAGTATAGTTGGACCTCGTGCATACTATCCGGATGAAATTGAAGAGCAGTTAAAAAAGCATCCAGAAGCTCACCAGTTTTTAGTAGAGGCTCTTTTAGTACGTCCGGGTATTACTGGCTATTGGCAAGTTTCTGGCAGAAGCGAAGTCCATTTTCGCAATCGTATCATTATGGATGCTTCGTATGTGAAAAAAATCTCACTATGGTATGATATACAAATTATGATTCTCACTCCCTGGACTATGATTTCAGGGAAAGGGGCTGTCTAAAATAATATGAGACGTAAAAAACCAACAAAAATAGCGATTATCAGTGCAGTTATTGTGCTTATATTGGGTGTGTTTATAACGCTGACGCTCGTAGTGCCGATGGTAAAAGCATCGAAAAGAAAAATAACACTCCAGAAAATTGCAAAAGAGACATTTGCTGCAGCAAAAACGCAAAACCTCGTTGCTCTTGAAACTGGTCTAAAAACATTGCAAACAGAAATGCAAGGCTTAAACAAAGATTTAGCACCAACTTTTATATATAAGCACGTCCCCTTCGTTGGATACTTGTTTTCTGATGAAGAAAACGCACTCGCTGCAGCTGATTCGCTACTTATTGCCGCGAGCAAATCGGTAAAAGCAATTGAGCCCTATGCCGACCTCATCGGATTCAAAAAAGGAAGTGAATTTTCTAGTCAACCGACAGAAAAGCGCTTAGAGACGGCAATACTTACCATTGATAAACTTGTTCCACAGATAGATAAAATAGATAGTGATCTTATGACGGCGCAGAAATATTTGGAGAAAATAGATCCTTCGCGATATCCGAAGAAAATAGGTAAATACGTTATTCAAGAGAGAATAAGTAATATTCATAGTCAATTGCTTGGTATAGTGAGCCTAGCAACCGATGCAAAACCACTCTTTAAGAAACTACCCTATTTGTTGGGGAAAGATGAAGAGAGACGATATTTAGTTTTATTTGTGAACGATAAAGAGCTTCGCGCATCGGGAGGATTTATTACAGCGTATGCCATTTTCTCAATAGATAAAGGTCAGATACGAGTACAAGAGTCAAGCGATATCTATGATCTAGACAGCACTATAAACCACCCTGTTGCGCCACCGGAGATACTGCGGTATCACAAAGGAGTTAATGAATTCTATATTCGCGATAGTAATCTGTCTCCTGATTATCAAAAGTCGATAGGTTATTTCGAACAGCTTTTGAGTAAAAGTAGTCGTTCATTTAAATATGACGGGATTATATCTATAGATACCAACGTATTAGTGAATACATTGACTATATTAGGTCCAACAGAAGCGGGCGGTGTTACGTTCACAGCCGACAAAGATTCGCGTTGTGATTGTGCTCAAGTTATTTATGAGCTCGAAAACATAATAACGCGTCCAACAGGCTATATTCGTGAACAGCGAAAAAGTATGTTAAGCCTTTTATTGTATAACCTGATGCAAAAATCACTTGGAGTTTCTCCTTCACAATATTGGGGAAGACTATCCCAAAGCTTTCTGACTGAGCTTGATGAAAAGCATATTCTTGTACACTTGACCGACACTTCATCTCAAAAGGCAATAGAATCACTAGGATATGGAGGTAGTATACGTGCATTTGATGGAGATTACCTGCATATTAATAACGTTAATTTTGCAGGGGCTAAGTCTAATCTATATATGACAACAACGGTTGTTTCAAGCGCAGTAAAAAAAGGAAATATGATTTCACGAGAAGTGGTCATTACCTATAAAAACGATCATCCGGCCTCTGATTGTAACCTAGAACGCGGTGGATTGTGTTTGAACGCTCCGCTTCGCAACTGGTTGCGGATCTATGTGCCAAAAGGGGCAAATCTTGTAAAATTTGTTGGGTCTGAGATGCCAGTTCGACAGTATGATGAGCTCGGCAAGCATGTTTTTGAAGGTTTTTTAGTCGTAAATCCTATGGGTTTTGCTGAAGTGCGCGTGACATATGAAATTCCACTATCACTTCTTAAAGATAATAAATACACTCTCCTTATACAAAAACAACCTGGTATTACATTCCAAGAAACGACTGTTTCGTGGAATGGTCAAAAGCAAATCCTTCCAGTAAGAAGAGATACTGTAGTTACATTCTAACCTTATGTACCGGAAATCAACCGGTTTTATACTGAAGCGTTTAAGTGCTCGAGAAATGGACATGACTCTGGTTGTCTTTACTCAAGATTTTGGCAAGATATTACTCATAGCCAAGGGTGCGCAAAAAATAACGAGTAAGCGATTACCCGCATTAGACAGGTTGAGTATAGTTCGGATTCAATTTATTGAAAAATCGTCGTTTTTATATCTGCGAACAATAGATTTAATGAGTAATCTTCAGTCTATAAAATACGACCTAACCACACGAATGCTTCTTTTATTAGTCGCTGATATTCTTGATGGGCTCCTTCCAATACATCAACCAGAGCAAGAACTATTTGTTCGATTTAAGCATTACATTCGCGCGCTTTCACGCGACGACGTGCATGAAGCGACCCTTTCATTTTTAAGAGAGACGCTATCTATACTTGGCTATGCTCAGCATGGCACACAAATATCATTCAATGAGATTTTCCATACACTTGAAGAGCTTACACAACGAGATTTTCATGATAGATGGAGACAGCTGGGGATCTAGACAAACAACCAATTTTCAAGACAGTTTGTATGTGACATGATATACTCCATGTATGGCTACATTAGAGACTCTCGTATCACTAGCAAAAAGGCGTGGATTTGTCTATCCAAGCTCAGAAATATATGGTGGGCTGGCGAACGTATACGATTACGGTCCACTCGGAGTGGAATTGCTACGAAATATAAGAGATCTTTGGTGGAAAGAATATGTTACTAAAAGGCACAATATCGTTGGACTCGAATCGGCAATATTTATGCATCCCAACGTTTGGAAGGCAAGCGGGCACGTTGCTGGATTTTCAGACCCAATGATAGATGATGCTGAAAATCATAAACGATATAGAGCTGATCATGTAATAGCGGACTGGTGTAAAGAGAATAATAAAGAAGTGCCAGACACAGATAATATGATCTTAGAGATGTTGGATGAGTTTATTACCAGTAACCATATTATATCAACCGATGGAAATGCATTTAACCATGCGCGGAACTTTAACCTCATGTTCAAGACCAAGTTAGGATCTGTAGAAAACGATGCAGAAGAGCTCTACTTACGGGCAGAGACGGCACAAGGTATGTATGTAGACTTCAAAAATATATTAGATTCAACGAGACTCCAGGTTCCTTTTGGAGTAGCGCAACAGGGGAGAGTGTTTAGAAACGAAATTACGAAAGGTAAATTTATATTCAGGATGCTCGAATTTCAACAAATGGAAATTCAGTACTTTTTTAATGGAAAAGAGTGGGAAAAAATGTTTGAACAGTGGAGACAAGAGCAAGAAAATTGGTATCAAAATATACTTAAAATCAACAAATCAAAACTTAAATGGAAACCTCACGCGAAGCTTATTTTCTATGCAAAAGCCGCTGAAGACTTAACGTATCAGTTTCCGTGGGGAGCAGATGAAGTGACTGGACTTCATTATCGGACAGATTATGATTTAAGTACTCACGCAAAGCATAGTGCAAAGAAATTAGAATACCGCGATCCCTTTACCGGCGAAGTATATGTCCCTCACGTCCTTGAAACAACATGGGGACTCGACAGAAATTTTTTTATGCTATTAGATAATGCATATTTCGAAGAAGAAGGTAGAGTAGTGCTTAAGCTCCCATTTAACCTCGCTCCATATAAAGTTGCTGTATTTCCACTTGTTTCTAATAAAGAAGAGTTAGTTAAAAAAGCGAACGGTGTATATGAGCAAATCGGTAAGAACTATATGACGTACTGGGACGACAGGGGAAACATAGGAAAGCGATACCGTTACCAAGACGAAGTAGGGACACCTCTGTGCGTTACTATTGACTATCAGACGTTAACAGACGATACTGTTACTGTGCGCAGTAGAGATACCATGGCACAAGAGCGTGTTGCGATAACAAACCTTACTAGTTATATTATGGCTCATGAATAAAAAAATTGCAGCAGGAGCAGTCGTTGTTTTTATCATTGTATTTGGATTTGTGTGGTGGGCAATCTTTGGTAAATCTAATAATGCAAATACACCAGAACAGACAGAAAAAGTACTAGTGGAAGGGGAAGTTATGAAACCTGTTGAAAAGTCGGTCAAGGTACAGCTTGTTCGTGATTCAAGTGGAAAAAAGGCTATTTTGACCATTGAAGGAATTCCGCAAAAATATACAGAAATTGAATATAAGCTTGCGTATGATACTGGTGCTGGAGTGCCTCGCGGCGTTCTTGGGACTATACAGGTCGATGGCGAGACGTATGAAAAAGACATTGTACTTGGGAGTTGTTCTACGAATATTTGTACGTACGATGAGGGTGTTAATGAAGTAGATGCTACATTGAAATTCAATAGTTCAAGCGGATCAACCATATTCGAAAAGAAATTTAAACTGTAGTTTTATCCTGCCTCTATCTTCGGAAATCTATTCCCGTTGCTAAACGGGTGCTAAATTAGTAGAATAGACCAAGTTAAACAAGTAGTATGACAATAATTAAAAGCGAGTTTGCGCTCGCACTCAATCAAATAGCTACAGAGCGAGGCATATCCTTAGAGGAGGTAATTAGCTCTATTGAGGAAGCGGTGAAAATAGCATACAAAAAAGAATACCACATTGAAGAAATGGAAGAAATCTTAGTAAAGATAGATCCGAAAACCGGTGGCGCTCGATTGTTTCAAGAAGATAAAGATATTACGCCTCCGGGATTTGGACGTATTGCCGCACAAACAGCAAAGCAAGTTATTATCCAAAAAATTCGAGAGGCAGAAAAAAAATCTGTCGTACAACACTTTAAGAAGCTTGAACATTCTTTAATAACGGGCCGTGTCATACGTTTTGACGGTAAAATTGCCTACGTTGACATTGGAAGAACCGAAGCTATATTACCACCTTCGGAACAAATTAGGAATGAGCGATACTACCCAAACACACGGTTGATTTTCTATCTTGTGGAAGTTATAGATGTTCCCGGTATGTATAAGATAATTCTTTCACGTAGAGATGAGCGCTTGATACAGGAGCTTTTTAAGAGAGAAGTCCCAGAACTGGCACAGGGAATGGTTGAAATTAGGAGAATTGTTCGAGAAGCTGGAGAACGCACTAAAATTGCTGTGTACTCAAAAGAACGTGGAGTAGATCCTGTCGGAAGTTGTGTTGGTCAAAAAGGTATTCGTATTCAATCTGTTATTCATTCTCTTGGGATTGACGAGAAAATAGATGTTGTGCAATGGAGTGACGATCAGAAAACTTTTATCACGAATGCCATATCTCCATCAAAGCCAATTGAAATAGAAATACATGAAGAAGAAAAATTAGCCAATATATTTGTTGATTCAGAAGAACTTTCACTCATAATTGGACGTGAAGGACAGAATATTCGACTTGCTTCAAAATTAACAGGGTACACATTGAAAGCGCAACCAAAAGAAGAACAAGAGACCGCAGCGAAGAGCTGATTTGTAAGTTTATATAAAAAATGAAAGAAAGATCTCCAGTGGTTGCTGTTGTTGGCCATGTCGACCACGGCAAAACTACATTATTAGATACCATCCGAAAAACTAATATCACTGCACGTGAGGAGGGAGGGATTACACAGAAAATTGGTGCATATGAGGTCTATACCGAAGAAGGAAAATATATTACCTTCATTGATACCCCGGGACATGAAGTTTTCATCAATCTTCGTAAAAGAGGTGTACAGACAGCAGATATAGTGCTATTGGTTATTGCTGCAGATAGTTCAGTGCAACCTCAAACACTTGAATCGATACGTGCTATACAAGAGGCGCATGCTCCTTGCATTGTTGTGATAACTAAGATTGACGTACCCAACGCATTACCAGAAAAAGTGATTAAGGATCTTGCGAAGGCAAATATATTACTCGAGGGAAGGGGTGGCGAAGTTCCTTATGTTCTTCTCAATGCAAAAGACAAAAAAGATATGCCAAAATTACTCGAACTGATTACTCTTGTTTCTCAATTACAGAATTATACGTATGATCCGAAGCAACCAGTTGAAGGGTCGGTCATTGAGGTACGAAAAGATAGAAGAGGTATTATTCCAACTATTATTTTAAAAAACGGTTCTATAGACGTTGGAACAACTGTATATATTGGCGGTACGACGGTACGAGTACGTGCCTTAGTTGATCAGTTAGGTAAGAATCACACGCACATAGAACCAGTTACACCATTTGAACTACTAGGAATGAAAGATGTTGTTAATGCGGGAGCGCTCGTATTGCAAAATGACACAGAAATAATACAAAAGAAAGAGAAAAACAAAGGGCCATCGTGGGAAGATACAAAAAAGAAATTTAACTTTCTTGTTCGAGCGGATTCTTTTGGGTCACTCGAAGTTATTCGAGAAAAGCTTAAGGCTTTTGAAGAGATTGACATTATCAGTAGTGACATAGGTGAACCGACAGAGCGTGACATAGAAACAGCGTCTTCTACAAATGCGAATATGTTGGTTTTCCAAGTCCCTATTCGAGCTCCTATTCAGGCAAAGGCCGATGCTGCTGGCGTTGGTGTATTCCATTACATGTTGATATACGAGCTTCTTGAAGAAATAGAAGACCTCATTGTATCTCTACGTGAACGCCGTCAAAAAGAGGCGCGTAAAGTTGGTGAAGCGCGGATTATGGCAATTTTTGTAAAAGAAAATAAGAAAATTGCAGGACTAAAAGTAATATCAGGTCAAATGGAAGAGGGTAGTTCTGCTGAAATAACAAGAGGTAGAAAGATCCTTGGAGAAACTACTATAAGCTCTATATTTATGAAAACTACCCCGGTACCTATGGTGCGCAAGGGAGACGAGTGTGGCGCTATATTCACCGATTCTGTTGACTTTAGGCAGGGTGATATAGTAAAATTATATGTACAATGAATGAAAACACAATTCGTCTATTAAAAAACGCCTCATCTGTTCTTATTGCTATTGGTAAACAAGCGAAGCGTGATGGGTTTGCGGCCGCATTGGCTTTATATGTATCACTCACCCAAGAAGGTAAGTCGGTTCATTTATGTACTGAGGCTGATGTTGCACAAGCCGAAGGGCTGATAGGATCTGATAAAATAGAACGTACTCTTGCACTCGGGGGCAATGTTCTCAAAGTATCGTTCCCTTACTCCGACGGCGCTATAGATAAAGTAACATACAATATTACAGATGATAGATTCAATTTGCTTGTAGAACCGCACCAAGGGCAAACTGCTCTTGATTCAAAAAATGTTCATTTCACCTACACCGGCGGTGCTGTAGATGTGATTGTCTGTATCGAAGCACAGACATTAGAATCGTTGGGGAATATTTATATGGAGAATCCTGATATTTTTGATCAGCAAAAAATAATAAATATAGATAGACGATTCGATAATAAAAATTTCGGGGCTGAAAATATAGTGGAAAAACAATATTCGTCAACGAGCGAGATAGTCTACGATATCCTTACACTAATGCGGACGACTATTTCTGCAGATGCTGCTACTAACTTGTACGCAGGAACTGCTGTTGCGACGAATAATTTTAGTTCTTTTTCAACAAATGCACATACATTTGAAACAGTATCTTCTCTATTAAAACTAGGTGCACGAAAGCCAGCACCGGTACGAGACAGAGCACAGAGTTCATTTGGCGTGGGGCCTTCTGCATTTCAATTCAATCAGCGACCACCACAGCCGTTTGCACCAATGAGGCCTCAACAGCCAATACCGACAGCGCCAACGCAACAAATGGGTCAACAACCTCAACCTGTACAACAGGTTCAGCCTTCTGGTGTGGTAGCGCAATCGCCTGTAATGGATTTACCAGAAAATCCTCCGCTACCAGTGAATAAAAAACCTCCGATTGATTGGCTCAAGCCAAAGATATTCAAGAGCTCAGATACGAAAAGTATTTAATGCTAAAGTATTGTCTGTGTGTGGATTTGGTAGAATAGCTATATGATTTCTTTCGGAAAGAATAAAAAAAAGAGCATGGTATTTATAGCCTTTTTTTTTGCAATTATCCTCGGACTTGCGATTCTTATAAGCGCATTTATGCTCATTCGCGACTTACCTTCTCCAAATAGGCTAAACGAGCCTGGTACAATTGCATATTCTACTCACATATACGATAGGCACGGCAAACTATTATATGAAATATATAGAGATCAGAATCGCACGCCAGTAAAATTGGCGACTTTACCAAAGCATGTGAAGTGGGCCACAATATCTATTGAGGATAAGGATTTCTATAAGCACGGTGGTGTTTCAATAATTGGTGGTGTTGTTCGTGCTTTGAAAGCAAATTTAACGAATTCAACAAAACTACAAGGCGGTTCAACCATTACTCAACAACTCGTGAAGTCGGCTTTACTGACGCCAGAGAGAACAATTCAACGAAAAGTAAAAGAAATTATACTTGCCCTTCTGGTTGAGCGTCGCTATAACAAAGACGAAATAATAGAAATGTACTTGAATCAGGTGCCGTACGGTGGTACTGCGTGGGGAATACAAGAGGCGTCGAAGTTATATTTTGATAAAAATGCACAAAAGTTATCACTCGCACAAGCGGCACTTTTGGCTGGATTGCCACAGGCTCCCTCGCTCTATTCCCCTTATGTCAATCCTCAAGCAGCAATCGATAGACAACACGAAGTGTTAAAACTCATGTTGAAAGAAAATTATATATCACAAAAAGAGTACGATACGGCTATACACGAACATTTAACATTCAAACGACCAAAAAATACAATTCTTGCTCCACATTTTGTATTCTATGTGAAACAATTATTAGAAAAAGAATATGGAGAAAGACGAGTCCAGGAAGGAGGCTTGCGAGTTTATACGACACTTGACTATGACATACAAAAGAGCGCAGAAGACATTTTAGATGAGGAACTCAAGAATTTAAAAGGATACAATGTTGGTAATGGCGCACTGATGGTAACCCGGCCACCCACGGGGGAAATCCTCGCTATGATAGGCTCAAAAGATTTTTTTGGTACCGCGTCTGGTGCATATAATGTAACAACAGCACTTCGTCAACCGGGAAGTTCAATTAAGCCGCTCAATTACGCAGTAGGGATAGATACACACAGAGTAACTGCTTCTAGTATGTTTTTAGATATTCCCACTTGTTTTGCGGTTCCTGGTCAAAAGGGTTATTGTCCTAAGAATTATGACAATACATTTCATGGACCAGTCCAGTTACGATTTGCTTTAGCAAATTCATATAACATTCCTGCTGTAAAAATGTTGGCTCTCAATGGAGTTGATACGTTCGTTGCCTCTGCATCCGCTTTTGGAATAAGTACATTTAAAGATCCATCACGATATGGACTTTCGTTGACTTTGGGTGGTGGTGAAGTTCGCATGACAGATATGGCTCGAGCATTTTCTATATTTCCGAACCAAGGGGTAGACAAAGACCTTGTTGCCGTTCTTCGTGTAGAAGATAGAAATAAGAAAGAATTATATAAATACGAAGATAGAAATGTAATAACTGATGTTGTGAAAAAAAAGCTCAACTATCCCAATACGTTGTTTATCCAAGGCCCTCGCCTAATAGGTCGTGATACCGCGTTTATTATATCCCATATATTATTAGATAATAATGCTCGTGCCCAGGCTTTTTCAACAGGCTCTTTGCTCCATCTACCCGGACATGAAGCAGTGTCGGTAAAAACGGGCACAACAGATGATTTTAAAGATAACTGGACAATAGGGTTTACGCCAAATTTCATGACGCTTGTGTGGGTGGGTAATAATGACGGAACGCCTATGAACTCTAATCTTACTTCAGGGGTGACAGGAGCAGCCCCGATTTGGAATAGAGTTATGCAAAAAGTGCTGAAAAATCAACCTGATTTATGGCCAATTCAGCCAGATACAGTTGTTGGTGCGGAAGTATGTACTATCTCAGGCATGAGGCCACGTATGAATGGAGACGCAAAATCGTGTAATACTCGTTATGAATATTTTGCAAAGGGTACTGTCCCGGCAGAAGAAAATAACGTGAGCACTCAGAAAGTATTTATGAAAAAAGATTCGGATAAAATTGCAAAAGAAGGTGATACTGATAATGTTGAAGAAAAGGATAAAATCATAGCTACCGATTGGTTTTCTCGCTACTGTTTAGACTGTAATCATGAAAATTCGGATTTTACGACAGTTTCTATTTCCTCTCATGGACAGTAAAAGTGTTCGCAGCGATTTTCCCATATATACGCATACGCCCAATTTAGTGTATCTAGACTCAACGGCAACCACACTCAAACCACAGGTGGTAATAGATGAAATAGATCGTTACTATAGCACTTATAGTGCAAACGTATTTCGAGGCATTTATGAAATATCCGAGGAAGCGACTGCTGAATACGAGAAGGCGCGGGAAGTTGTTGCCTCATTTATAGGTGCTGTTGATACCTCTGAAGTAATCTTTACACGAAATACCACAGAATCGCTCAATGTCATTGCGTATGGCCTTGGGCGACAGATATGCGACGTGAAAAGTGAAATAGTGGTATCAATGGCAGAGCATCATTCTAATTTTGTACCATGGCAACAACTTGCAAGTGAGAGTGGTGGGACCTTTAAGGTGGTAGAAGTAAATAGTGATGGCATTGTTCCATTGCACGAAAAAAAAACCGCGGAACAAATTATTACGAAAAACACAAAAATAGTTGCTCTTTTTTATGCTTCAAACGTGTTAGGTTCTGTAAATCCCATTAAAGAGATTGTAAAAACAATAAAGAGTATTAATCCAGATACAATAGTAGTAGTTGACGCTGCACAAGCCGTGTCGAGTGTTCCTATACAAGTGAATGATTTAGGGTGTGATTTTTTAGCGTTTTCTGGACATAAGGCTTTAGGGCCGACAGGTATCGGAGTACTATGGGGTAAACGGGCACTACTTGAACAAATGTACCCTTTTCAATACGGTGGCGAAATGATAAGTGAAGTAACGGTACAGGGCACAAAATTTGCTCCTCTTCCACACAAATTCGAAGCAGGGACACCTCATATTGCGGGAGCAATTGGTTTATCTGCTGCGCTTAAATATATACAAAAACTGGGGTTGGGTACTATCAAGAAACATACACAAAAGATAACAGAATACACGCTAGAGCTTTTACGTGAAAACCCAAGAATCACCGTACTCGGTCCAGAAGATTCGGCAAAACGCATAGGTATAGTGAGCTTCGTACACAAAAAGATACATCCACATGACTTGAGCCAAATATTGGCAAAGCACAATGTGTGTATACGTGCTGGCCATCATTGTGCAATGCCCTTGCATAGGAGTATGGGGGTTATCGCTAGTGCCCGCGCGAGTTTTTATATATACACAACTAAAAAGGATATTGATACGTTTATCGACGCAATTAACGATGCAGAAAAAATACTTTTGTAATACGCAGATTCATTTTTTACAATAGGTATACTTATGAGCGATAAACAAGCAAGCACATCTTCACAAAAAAACGCTTGGAAGGTTTGGGTGGATAGGGATTTATGTATTGGCGCTGCAAGTTGTATAGCGGTAGCGCCAAAGGCATTTTCTTTAGACGATGATGCAAAAGCGGTAATACTTGATACAATAGATCAAGAACAGAAAGAGACAGTATTGGATGCAGCACGTGCGTGTCCGGTGGCTGCTATATTTATAGAAGAGACGAAGACAGGGAAGCGTATTTTTCCAAAATAAATTACTCTTGCATTTTAGCAATCACTTTGCTAAACTGCTAAAATGTCAATGATTTTATCATCTAAAAATCAAAAACAATTGCCAGTCGTGGCTATCCGCGATGGGCTTGTGTATCCTAAGACAGAGGCTCCTTTAATTTTTGGTAGGCAAAAAACGGTAAAAGCGTTTGAAGATGCAGTGAAAGCGAAGAAAGAACTCATCGTGCTTTTGCAGAAGGATCCACGCGTAGACGATCCAACAGACCGCGATTTATATACTACTGGCGTATTGGTGAGTATTGAACGATTTGTCTCACTCGAACAAGGAGAATTACAGGTACTTTTGAAGGGTGTCAAAAAAATAAATGTTTTAGATTTCACAGCAAACGACCCTTATTTGCAGGCTACTTATGAAGAAACTCCAGATGTAGAAGTAGATACAGAAGAAGTACGCGCTATAATGCGCCATCTATTTGCTCAGCTTAAAAAAGCGATTAATCTTGGCAAAAATATTGACTTTGTTGCACTCATGGGCTTATTTTCCGACCTTTCTCCGAATGATTTCTCATATCAGGTAGCAGCAGTATTAGACTTAAAACCGGTTGAAAAACAGGATTTGCTTGAAGAGTCGGATGTGAAAAGAAGACTTGAAGCTGAAGTAGAATTTTTGACAAAAGAAACTGCAGTATTGGAGCTCGAACGTAAGATAAATCAAAAAACTCAGCAAAAGTTTGAGAAGGGCATGCGAGAAAACGTGTTACGTGAAAAAATGAAAGCGATAGAAACAGAGTTGGGTGAAGATAAAGAAGATAAAGAAATTGGAGAATATCGTAGCAAAATAAAGAGTGCAAAAATGCCAAAAACCATAGAAGAGAAAATATTGAAAGAACTTGAACGTATGCAAAAAATGTCTCAGTATAATCCTGAGTCTTCGTATGTTCGAACCTATCTAGATTGGATAGTGTCTCTACCTTGGAGTAAAGTGAGCGATAGTGATATTTCTATAAAGGACGCTGAGAAAATTTTGAATGAAGATCATTTTGGGTTAAAAAAGATAAAAGAGCGTATTTTGGAATATCTTGCTGTTATGAAGCTGAGAAAGCAAGAAAGTGATTCTGCGAAAGATAAGAAACAACTAAAACCACCGACAATTCTTTGTTTTGTTGGGCCCCCAGGAGTTGGTAAGACGTCATTAGGTCGTTCTATTGCGCGATCTCTCAATAGGAAATTTGCAAAAATATCTTTAGGAGGTATACGAGACGAGGCAGAGATTCGAGGTCATAGACGTACCTATGTCGGAGCAATGCCAGGAAGAATTATTCAAGCAATTAAGCAAGTTCAGACGAAAAATCCTGTTTTTATGTTAGACGAAATTGACAAAATTGGGCATGATTTTCGAGGAGATCCATCATCAGCTTTACTTGAAGCGCTTGACCCAGAACAGAATCATGCATTCTCAGATCATTATTTAGAGGTAGAATTTGATTTATCTGATGTAATGTTTATTACGACAGCAAACGTACTCGACACTATCCCACCAGCCCTGCTCGATAGACTTGAGGTAATTCATTTTCCTGGGTATACGGAGGATGAAAAATTTGCCATAGAGAAAAACTATCTCATTCCAAAACAAATGGAAGCGCATGGGCTGAAAAAATATGGTTTTAAAATTACTGACGAAGCTTCCCGCCTTATTATTCATCGGTACACTCGCGAAGCTGGTGTTCGTGAGCTGGAGAGACAAATAGCGACGGTCTGTAGAAAAGTTGCACGTATCATAACTGAAAGAGCAACAAAAAAACCTCAAATTTTGCAAACAAAAATAATTGATGACAAAGCCACAGAATCGTATTTAGGACCATATAAGTACAGTTCTCAAGTAGCAGAGAAGGCAGATGAGATAGGTATGAGCACAGGCTTGGCATGGACACAGGTAGGTGGAGAGATATTGTTTATAGAAGTGAGTATAGTTCCAGGAAAAGGGAGCCTTACGCTTACCGGAAAGCTTGGTGACGTTATGAAAGAGTCATGTCAAGCAGCCCTCACGTATGTACGTAGTCGATGGAAGGAATTTGGTCTTAAGGAAAAGTTTTACCAAACAATCGATATTCATGTGCACGTACCCGAGGGGGCAGTGCCAAAAGATGGTCCTTCAGCAGGGATTGCAATTACAACTGCGCTCATATCTGCACTTACAAAGATTCCGGTAAAACGAGATGTTGCTATGACTGGTGAAATAACTCTTCGTGGGAGAGTACTTGAGATAGGTGGTATAAAAGAGAAGATAATAGCTGCACACAGAGCAGGAATTCATACGATCATCATGCCAAAAGAAAACAAAAAAGATTTGATAGAGTTACCAGACAAGACGATAAATGATTTAAAGTTTGTGTATGTTGATCATATGGATCAGGTAGTAGAAGTGGCGATCATGAAAAAGCGCGGTAAGTTTCCAAATGTAAAGTAATCTAAGCGGTACTCTTTTTACTCAAAAATTTATTCGCGAGAAATATTCCCCCAATAAGCAGTACAGTAAATGCAATAACTGCAATATCGAAGTATTGAGAGAGAAACGCTTTTGCGGCAGGACCTAAAAAGTAAATAACGGTTGCAACGGCAAAAAAGCGTCCTCCACGACCAACAAGTGACGCGAGCATGAAACGTTTCACGTTCAGGTCCATAAGACCAGCAGCAATAGTAAATACTTTGTAGGGAAGCGGGGTGAACGCTCCAATGAGAACTGCCCATACGTCGTACTTTTGATAGAGCTCGCGTACTCGCTCTATTTTTGCATCAGAAATAAATTTTCGTACAACAGGTTTACCTCCTTTGTTGCCAATAAAGTAACCGAACAGACCTCCAAGCACAGAAAAAATTGTTGCGACTGCGGCGTAAAAGAAAGCTTTGTTTGGTGATAGGAGAGCAAGAGGTATCATGATAGTATCGGGTGGAAGTGGGAAAAATGAGCTCTCAGCAAAGGCAATAAGTGCGAGTCCGGGGACAGCCCACGCTGAGTAGGTTATAGCAAGTGCAAAGTTTTTAATTCCCGTAAGCATAAGGATAAGTATAGCATGAACAAAATTCAAATATCCAATTTCAAATAGCAAATATCAAACAAAGTTCCAAATCCCTACTTGCGCAGGCAAGCCAATGACAAATACAGACATATTGTACCCCGTTTATATATGAATGAAGGTTGTAGTGGTGTAAGTAGGAGAGAGTTTATTTAGCAGGAAATCGTGTGTTATAATAACATGTGTAGAAATCGGGTCTGTAGCTCAATGGTAGAGCAGTGGCCTTTTAAGCCATTGGTTGAGGGTTCGAGCCCCTCCGGACCCACCACCACTATTACGATGCAATAGTGGAACACCCAATAACCAAGTTCAAATATCTAATGTGTTTGTCGGAGGGATGAGTTATTTTACTTCTTTTTATTTTTTTTTGGTTTCTTTACCTCTTTTTTTCGAGCGTTATTTCCTTTTGCCATATAAGTAGAAAAATTTGTAATTATCTACAGAATAGCATATTCAGCAAATTTTTACCCTTGCATGACGCTGGTGATGACGTACATGAGTATAATACCCAGTATGAATGGGACCGTTTGTTCCCATCGCTTGTCTATTTTAAAGGTGTGATGGAGGTCGGGTATAAGATCTGAGCAAGCTATATAGATGAATACACCCGCTGTGAAGGCGAGTGCTATAGGTATAACTGATTCAAAGCTATGGAGGAAGTAGACGCCTAATACTGCACCAATAACCGCAGTGAGGGCTGAGAGAAAATTAAAAAAGAGTGCCTTTGTTTTACTCATACCTCCGTTAATAAGTACGCTCAGGTCTGCAATTTCTTGTGGGATTTCATGAGCTGCAATGGCGATGGTCGTCGCTATTCCTAAAGATGGGCTTGTTAAAAATGTTGCTGCAATAGCAATTCCGTCGAAAAAATTATGTATGCCGTCACCAAAAAGAATTAATAATGCGGTAGGTTTTAAATTGTGCGTGCTGTCGTGGTGGTGGAACCATACTATGAATTTTTCAAAAAAGAAAAAAGTCACAACCCCTATAAGGGCTGGCAAGAATATATCTTTACTATTGTTACTTTCTGCAAGTGCCTCGGGGAATATATCGAGAAATGCAGTTGCCAACATGACTCCGGCAGCAAAACTAACAAAGTAATCTGATACTTCACTACTAAAAGATTTTTTGCCAAATAAAAAAAACGCACCTGCAAACGAAATACAACTTACTATGAAGCTGGCAATAAGTACGTTTTCAAGCATTGCAGCAGTTGTGGCAAATACCAAAAAATTCTAATGAATGGCCTGTAATACGATAATTAGTCTTTTTTGAAGCTTCTCGTTCTAATTTTTTACCATCTTGAAGTTCCACGTCGGTAATCTTGCCGCACCGAGTACATAGTGCATGATGATGATGTTTATGTGTATTTAAAATTTCGTAACGATCTTTACCATCTCCAAAGTTTACAGCTTGTACAAGCTTCAATTTTACAAAGAGAGTGAGTGCTCTATAGACGGAAGCAAGATCTGTTTTGATGGTGCCTTGTGAGACAGTTTCATAGATTTCTTCAACCGATTGTGGATTCGTTGAAATGGCACAAAGCACCTGTGTACGTTGTGGGGTGATACGATATCCACCTTCTTTTAGTATCTTTTTGTTATTTTCATCCATATCTCTATTATTGCAAATAATTCGCAATTGTCAATAGCGGTGCGTATCGAGGTGCAAGTTGCTATACTTTATTTATGAAATTGCATCCATTTAAACTCGAGCGGTATTTTGCAAAATATGAATTTTCAGCGAAATATTTACTATGTTCTTCGGATTGCGATGGGCTTCTGATGAGTGATCTTATCGGAATGGAAGATGCAGAGACACGAAAAATGTGGAATATGCTCGCGTTGGGGTATACGGAGTCGTTAGGGTATCCGGCACTTCGCGAAGAAATTGCACATTTATATAGTGGAATATCAGTTGAAAATATACTTGAAGTAGTACCAGAAGAGGGAATATTTTTGGCATTACACGCGATTCTTGAAAAAGACGATCATGTAATCTGTATGTTTCCAGGTTATCAGTCACTTTACGAAGTTGCACATGGCTTGGGTGCGACGGTAACAAAGTGGTATCCAGATGAATCAAAAGAATGGCAGTTTGACATGGAGTTTCTTAAGAAAAACTGCACGAATAAGACAAAGCTTTTGATTATTAATTTTCCTCATAATCCTACAGGCTATCTCGCCTCAAAAAATGAGTTTGAAGAAATTATTACATTTGCGAAAGAGCACAATCTGTATATTTTGTCAGATGAAATGTATAGGTTTTTAGAATATGACGCACACAACAGGTTACCTTCTGCTTGTGAAGTATATGAAAAAGCTGTGAGTTTATTTGGTATGTCTAAGACATTTGGTATGGCAGGTGTTCGTACTGGATGGGTAATTACTAAAGATACCGAGTTGTATAAAACAATGGCAACGTTTAAAGATTACACAACTATTTGTTCAAGCGCACCGAGTGAAATTTTATCTCTAATAGCACTTCGCAATAGAAAAACGATAATATCTCGACATCTAAAACGCATACAAAGAAATCTTTTATTACTCGATATTTTTTTTGAAAAATACAAAGACCTTTTTTCATGGGTACGACCAAAAGCAGGCACGATAGCTTTCCCCGTATTGAAAAATGGAAAAAGTGCGGCAGAATTTTGTGATGAGGTTGTAAGAAATACAAGCATATTGTTGTTACCTAGCAATATATACGACTACGACGACAAACATTTTAGGATAGGTTTTGGTCGTGAAAACATGCCTGAAGTGCTTGAAAAATTAGATATGTATTTACAAAAAATATGAAAAAACTATACCCAGCAAAGCTACAAAAAGGTGACATGGTACGAGTAATTGCACCCTCTCGCACAGTAGCAATAATTACTCCTAATAGTCGCGCTATAGCTAACAAGCGATTTGAAGACATGGGTTTGCATCTCACATTTGGGAAGCATATTGAAGAAAAAGACGATTTTTTTTCCTCTTCTATTGCTTCTCGTATTGATGATTTGCACAGTGCATTTGCCGACCCGCAGGTAAAGGCAATCTTTACCGTTATCGGTGGATTTAACAGCAATCAACTATTTCGCTCCATAGATTGGGAACTTTTACAAAAGAACCCAAAAATTTTATGCGGATTTTCAGATATTACCGCACTTAACAATGCTGTTTTTGCAAAGACAGGATTAGTAACGTATTCAGGCCCACACTATTCAACTTTTGGTCAGAAGCTGCACATGGATTACACAATCGATTATTTTATAAAGTGCTTCTTTAGTACTGAACCAATTCAGGTAGAGCCAAGCACGCAGTGGAGCGATGATGATTGGTGGATGAATCAAGATAGGCGGAAACTCATTAAAAACAATGGATACGAATGTATTCATGAAGGAGCGGCAGAGGGTACGATTTTGGGTGCTAATCTTTGTACATTTAATTTATTGCAAGGTACCGAATATATGCCGAGTTTAAAGAACAGTATTTTATTTATAGAAGACGATTATGAAAGTGTACCCCATACGTTTGATCGTGATTTGCAGTCGCTTATACATGTTCCCGGTTTTTCAGGTGTGCGTGGTATTGTCATAGGTCGTTTTCAGAAAGCAAGCAACATGACCAATAATTTGCTACAACAGATAATTAATTCTAAAAAGGAGCTTAGAGATATCCCTGTCATTGCACAAGCAGATTTTGGTCACACTGATCCAAAATTCACTTTTCCAGTAGGTGGCTACGCAAAAATACTAGCTGGGGAACACTTAAGGATTGAAATAACGGAACATTAGCGACGAGGATTTTTTCTATTCATTTCAGCAATTTTTTGTCTGAGTAGATACACTGCCTGTTCTTCTTGAGTTTGTATAGATTGTTGGTGATTTCTCGTTTGAATAAGACCATGTTGAACTTGGGCCGAAAGAATTTCCTGGAGAGTTTGAGGATCAGGGTGGTCGCCACAATTAGTTTCTGTAACAGTAGGTGCTTGAGGTGTCACACCTTGTTTCCATGCTTGATAAGCAAATCTGCTATTTTCGGTTGTTATATGTCTATTGTAATCCTCCATTCATGCATTGCAATACTATTTTGTTGGACATACAAAAAAATACGGTATAGTACTTATTCTATGAATAAAAGTATTTTGATTTCTGGTATTGCGGTGCTTGTGTTGGTAGGTATGTACATTTTTTTGAGACCGTCTAAAAAGGCAGAGGTGGAAAAAGGAGGTATATCACCGACAAAAACTATGAGTGCAACAACTACCCCATCGGCGAGTGAAAGTGGTACTATGATGGAAACAAACGTGAAAAAAACGTTTACTATTGCAGAGGTTAAAAAACACAGTACTACAGAAGACTGTTATCTTGCAATAGAGGGGAAAATATACGATGTGACCAAATTTATAGAATCAAATAAACACCCAGGAGGTGAAGCGATAGTACAGGGATGTGGTACAGACGCAACAAAACTCTTTAACACTCGGCCTATGGGCTCAGGTACGCCACATTCAGACAAAGCACGAGATTTTTTGCCAAGCTTCTACATCGGGGATTTAGCGAAATAAAGAATCTATAAAAATCGAGGAGTTTGTTTTTTGTATGTTTCGTATTCTTTTCCAAAATGTTTTTCCAATAATATTTCCTCGCGTTTTACCGCGTTGTTAAAGTACCAGTACACAGCATAGACGGTGAAAAAGAGCATGCTCCGCAAAGAGAATGCAAAACCAACACTCATCATAATCAAACCAACATAAATAGGATTTCTAGTAAAGCGAAATGGACCATTTGTAATAAGTTTATTTTGTCTTTTAATATCAAGCTGAGCAGGTACTCCCCATACGCGCTTCATGGTAAATTTTGCCCACACGGCAAGTGTAAGTCCTGCAATAAAACCAATGAGCCCAATAGCAACAACAAGATCATTAAAAATTCCAGCATATACAGGTAAATATATATGACCAATCACTTGAAGTAAGCTGTGACTTATTTGAATAAGAAATGTTTTTTGACCACCGAAACCTGAATAATGACGCAATCTTTCGTGTACGGGTCGAGGATCTGTCCTGAACCATATTGTTCCCAAAGTGATAAAGCCAAGTGCAAGTATAGTATATACAACCATGAACCTAAGTATAACAAGACTATTTCATTTTTTTTCAAAAATCATAAGTATGATAGTATCTAAGTATGAAAAAACGGAATATTTTAGTAACGCTTGAATGTTTTGTACATAAGAACGGTAAATACCTGATGCTGCATAGAAACACAGATAAACGCATCATGCCCGGTGTATGGATGGCGCCAGGTGGCAAGCGCGAGTTTAATGAAGGTTTATTTGAAGCAACACGAAGAGAGATATTTGAAGAAACGGGACTTACTATAAAAAATTTGCGAGTAAAAGTTGCAGCAAATGCATATATGAAAGATATCGATCAAGAGGTATTTTTCCATTTTGTATTTGCGGACTATGCTGGTGGAACCGTAAAAAAAAGCCCTGAAGATGGAGAACTAAAATGGCTAACTCCTCAAGAAATAGGCAAGCTAGATAATCTTATAGCTGAAATAAGAAACATTCTTCCTCAACTATTTACGAGCACAGGGATACTATCGTATACAGCGGTGTATGAAAAAGGAAATATACTTACTTCGTTTCACTTAGAAGACTCAAAATAATTAGTCACAGATTTTAAAAATAGCTATTCGAATATTATTTTATCTAGATCACCATTCAGAAATATAGGTAAAATACCCATAATTTCCTCAAAATTTGGTGCAGATTCAGGTACTGAGTTTAAAATATAAATAGGTTTTTTTAAGTGAAACGCAAGCCCCATTTCCATAAGGGTATTACCACCAATATAGCCTTTAATATCGTGTTTTATATTATTGACGACCAGTATTGCATCTCCTTCAACAATTTTGTCGAAATGGTGCTGAATAAGAAGCGCCTTTTTTGGAAAATCTTGTTTTGAGGTTTGCCACGTTTTATAGTGAGAAACATCAAAGTCATTCGCGGCGTGCATTTTTTGTGCTGTTTCAGGCAAAAGAATAGTGAAACCTTTTTTTTCAAGTTGTACAGAGATAGCTATACATTCTCTAAAAAAAGCTGCACTTGAACAAATAGTTATGATTTTTTCCATTAGTTTATGCAATACTACTACAAAAAAAGCACGCAGACAAGATTTTTTCTCGCCAATCGTATAGAATAGGGCAGATGGTAGACGTATCTTTAATTGTAATTGTGCTGTTGGTTTTAGTGATCGTAATTGGTGTGATTCTTTACTTTAGGCGTTCTGGTCAGTCAAATTCTCCTGAAATGCTTGAGTATCTCAAGCAAACCATGCAGACAGTGCACGAAACGAATAGACGATACGATGAACTTACCCATATGGTATCGAAGCAGCTTGCAGATCAGAGCACGGGCTTTTTTTCGACGCTTCAAAAAAATTCTGCCGACATGAACCAGCGGTTAGATAAAGCAGCAGAAGTTATAGGAGCAGTACAAAAAAATATTGGAGAACTTTCAGAAGTTGGCAGAAGTATAAAAGATCTCCAAGACTATTTGCGCAGCCCAAAACTACGTGGCAACATAGGAGAGCATATTTTAGTTGAAGCGCTGCGCCAGCTTTTGCCTCGTGAGTTGTACGAAATACAGTATGCGTTTCCTTCGGGCGAGACGGTCGACGCAATTATCAAAATTGGAGATATGTATATTCCCATCGATTCGAAGTTCCCAATGGAAAATTTTACCAAAATGAATAAAACGCACGCTGAAGAGAAAAAACAAGCACAAAAACAGTTCTTTATAGATGTGCGTAAACACATAGCAGACATTGCCAGAAAATACATATCTGCAAATGCAAAAACGGTAAATTATGCACTCATGTATGTTCCTTCGGAATCAATATATTATGAAATCATTCAACATGACGATATATTTAACCTGAGCCGCGACAAATCGGTACTTTTGGTGTCGCCTATGAGTTTCAATGCTTTTTTACGAGCAGTACTTATGTCTTTACAGGGTATCCGTGTTCAAAAGAAAGCTCGTGAAATCTTATCTATTCTTGAGTCGACGAGAAAAGAGTATGAGAAAATAGATGAGGCACTTGGCGTACTTGAAAAACATTTCGGAAATGCGTACAACCAGCTGCAAAATGTTAACAAGTTTTTTATGCGTTTGGGAACCAAATTAGAACAAACGAAACATGTGGAATTACCAGTGCCAGAGGAAGAGTAAGAAAATTTATGAAACTCAACAAAAACCAAAAGCAGGCAGTGGATTATATACAAGGTCCCTGTTTGATTATAGCAGGTGCAGGTACTGGGAAAACGAGTGTACTTACCGAGAAGATTAAGAATATAATCCTGAATGGTCACGCACGTGCTCAAGAAGTCTTAGCACTCACTTTTACCGAAAAGGCGGCAAGCGAAATGGAAGAGCGCGTCGATAAGGCGTTGCCCTATGGTTATTACCAAACTTCCATTGGTACGTTTCACAGTTTTTCCGACACACTCCTTCGACAGTGGGGAGTAGATATAGGGATACCACCATCATTTCGCATACTGACTGAGGTAGATGCTGTTTCTTTTTTCAGACGTACTATGCATAAGTTCAAACTTAACTATTTTCATAGTACCGGGAACCCACATGGATTTATTGCTTCAGTACTGACCCATTTTTCACGCCTCAGAGATGAGAATATTTCAACAAAAGAGTATGCGCTCTATGCAAAAGAGTTAAAAAAAAAGGCTACAACAGACGAGTTAAAACAAGAAGCGCAGAAAATAAACGAGCTAGCACTTATATATCAAACTTATGAAAAACTTAAACTATCTGAAAACGTGCTCGATTTTTCTGATCTTGTTTATTTTGCACTTAAGCTTATTAAGAAGAGGAAAAATATCCGTTCTCTGTTACAGAAGCAGTATCGCTACTGTTTAGTAGACGAGTTTCAAGATACTAATATTGTTCAATACGATCTTATTAGCATGTTATTTCCTCCTGCAAAAAAAACGAATCTTACTGTTATCGGTGACGACAATCAATCTATATACAAATTTCGTGGCGCGAGTGTTTCTAACATCCTCAACTTTAAACATGATTATACATATGCCAAACTTTTTGTTTTAAATGATAATTACCGTTCAACACAAGAAATCTTAGATGCATCATATGCGCTCGTACAACACAATAATCCAGATACACTAGAGGCGCGGCTTGGTATCAGTAAAAAACTTATTGCAGATAAAGGAGTAGGTAAAAAAAAACCAACACTGATCCATGGTCTTACGAGCGAAGATGAGGCTGAAGCTGTTGCGATGAAAATTATGTCTTGTGTGAAGAATGGGTATGCATATCAAGATATCGCCATATTGGTTCGTGCGAATGACCACGCAAAGGCTGTTATTCAAGCATTAGAAAGACAAAATATCCCGTTTCAATTTTTGGGCCCGAGCTTACTCTATTACAAAAATAAAGTACGAGATTGCATAGCTTATTTACGGTTTGTTGCAAATCCACTTGATTCTTCTGCTTTATTTCGTGTGTTATCCATGCAGGTTTTAGCACTTTCACGGATCGACATGAATTACCTATTACAATTTTCAAGGAGGATTGGAAGATCGTTGTTTGAATCGTTGGACGCGATTGTACAACTTTCATTTGGTGTACGTGCAGAAGAAGTTGAGAAACTACGAGAATATAGCCCATTTCTTACTCAAAAAACAAAAGAGAAACTGAGGGATTATTTCTCTGTCCTTTCGCAGGGAGTTACTGAAGCAGGCGACAGAAGTGCTATTCGAGTACTTTATAATTTCTTTGAACGAAGTGGCTATTTACAATATCTTGCTCAGATACAATCGCAGAAGCAACAAAAAGAACTTGAAAACATAACGCAATTTTTTAATAGGCTGAAGGCAATGGAGGGTAAGAATGGAGAGCCAACGGTGTCAGAAGTAATGTATGCGATCGATTTAGCACTTGAACTAGGGGATTCACCTCGAGTACAAGAAATGGATACTAAACGTGAAAATGCGGTAAATATTCTTACCGTGCATTCTGCAAAGGGTCTTGAGTTTCCAGTTGTTTTTTTAATGAGTCTTGTAAGCGATCGTTTTCCAACCAGACTACGTAGTGAAAAACTGCCCATACCCGAAGCGCTTATTAAAGAGTCGCTGCCGCAGGGAGATTTTCATATACAGGAAGAACGACGATTGTTTTATGTAGGGATGACACGAGCGAAAGATGAGTTATATTTAAGTTTTGCAGATTACTATGCATCAGGCAAAAGAAAAAAGAAATTATCACCATTCGTTGTAGAAGCGCTCGGGGAAAAAGAAGTTGCACTAGCATTATTAGCGAAGCCACATCAAAAAGATCAACTGACAATCTTTAGTATGTATGAGGACGTTGTTACCAAAGATATGCCTGTAGAGTATGGCATAGAACGGTACTCGTATTCACAAATTGGTGTTTTTGATACGTGTCCGCTGCAATATAAATATCGTTACTTACTAAAAGTTCCGGAACCGGATTCACCCGCTTTGTCCTTTGGATCAAGTATGCATAAAGCGCTGGAAAGTTTTTATCGTGATGTAAAAAAAGGTAATGCCCCAAAGTTAAAACAGCTGCAAACCTATTTTAAACAACATTTTATTCCTGTTGGTTATGTTTCCGAAGATGAAAGAAAAAAGGCGCTACTGCATGGGTTGGATTTATTAAAGAATTACTATAAAACCTACCACCATACACATGGGGAGATCCAAGACATTGAACGGAAATTCACATTGAAATTATTTGAAGACGAAAAGGAATTTGTAGTCCAAGGGAAAATAGACAGAATTGATAAGCACGGAGAGATATATGAAATAATCGACTACAAAACAGGTTCGATGCCGAAGGAATACTTTTTGAAAAAATCTTTACAAATGGGTCTGTACGCACTCGCTGCTATGGATGGACATGTTCTTGCGATCAAGCAGGATAAATTATTACTGTCATACGTATATTTGGATAGTAATGAAAAATTTACAATGAAGGCGTCTGAAAGAAATATGTCAGAAACAAAGTCGGCAATAGTAAGTGCACTAAAAACGATCGAACAAGGTTCATTTCCACCAAAGGTTGGTAGACATTGTGAATGGTGTGCGTTTAAAATTATTTGTCCTGCCTGGGGGAATTAGTAGCAAAAAGTCTAAAAAAGAAAAATATAAGTACAATGGATAAAAATCGAACAAAAAATACGCTCCTCATCGACGGTTCTGCAATAGTTCACAGAGCGTACCATGCATTACCACCTTTCACAAGTTCTGATGGCACACCGACGAATGCTTTGTACGGTTTTATAACAATGTTCTTGGGTATGGTCGATATGTTTCGCCCGTCATATCTGGCTGTTTGTTTAGATACTCCAAAACCAACATTTAGGAAAAAAATACTTTCCACATACCAGGCACAGCGCCCAAAAGCTCCAGAGAATTTAAGTCTTCAGTTTCCACTCGTTATTGAATTTTTGAAAGTATCACACATCCCTGGGATAGCAAAGGCAGGTTTTGAAGCGGATGATGTTATGGCTACACTCTCAGAACTTGTTCAGAAAAATGTTCCTGATTCCCATATTTATATTGTGACTGGCGATAAAGATATACTTCAACTGGTCAATGATGGAGTAACGGTAGTCATGCCTAAATCTGGTATTCGCAATGTCGATCTCATGGATAGCACAGCAGTTTACAAAAAATTAGGGATACAGCCATCGCAAGTAGTCGATTATAAAACTCTAGCGGGGGACCCATCGGACAACTATAGTGGAGTTACCGGTATTGGTCCAAAGAAGGCATCTACGTTACTATCGCGCTATGGGACAGTAGAAAATATATATAAACACCTCAATGAAATAGAAGTCAATATAGCGCAAGCGTTAAAAACGTATGAAAATAACGCATTAATCGCAAAGGAGCTTGCTCAGTTAAAAATGAATGTTGCAATAGATACGTCTATACAAGATTTAATATACACAGGGTTACACACAGAACAAATGCTTCCTTTTTTGCACAAGTATACGCTTAAATCGATAGAGAAGAGAATTATGGCAGAGAAGAGTGAGGTGAATACCAGTGGTAAAAAACAGAAAAATCAATTATCATTTTTCTAATGAAGAAATCACATCCCGAAATGCAGATTGAGCGTCTTTTGACGGTGTGGGGGATTATAGTTATTTCTTGGAGTTTTTTCCGCGCGTATACTCAGATTCCACTCTGGGTAAGTGAATTTATTGCAAAACCTTTAATTTTTATAGGACCTGTCTATTTTTATATAAAGAGATTTGAATCAAAAGGATCATTTGTTCGATCAATAGGTTTTCATGGGAAAAATATTTTTAAGGAATTTCTCCTTGCTCTAACGCTCATTTTTATACTTATTGTTGTTGGTTTTTTCAGTCTGTCCAAAAGCCCTTTGCTATCTTTAGCGAACGTACAAGTTCAGTGGGGTAAATTCTTATTGGTAGCTGCTCTTGCAGTGGCAACGGCTTTATCCGAAGAGATCGTTGGAAGGGGTTTTTTATTCCAGTACTTATTTAAATATTCGAAAAGTTTTTTTATATCATTTTTCCTCTCAATGCTTCTGTTCTTTATATTATATCTGCCGGGTGTACTTACATCAGGAGCAGGTGGTGGCATATTGCTTTTGAGTTTTGCGCTCAACATAATTATGACGACAATTTCCGTGGTTTTGTATAAGTTAAGGGGTAATCTATTACTGCCAATAGCTGTACATATGGCGATTCTTATTTGGTTTGATTTGTTCTTGTTGTAATAGGTTCATATAGTTCAAACATGTGTTCGGTGTCACACATAATGGATTGTAGATGCTTCAGTCCATCAGTTTTATCTCCGTTCTGAGACTCAGCTTGAGAAAGAACGTATAATGTGTGTGGAGTAATATGCCCTTTTATGTCTGTTGAAAATATGAATTTATCAAAATTGGTAATTTGTGTATATCCATACACGTCAGGTTTTTCCATAGTATGCATACTTGATGTATATCGTTGAGGTGAGTAGTTAAGGTAGAACAGCATAAAAATATATGGCTGACCATTTTCTTTGGTAATATGAAACGAATCGTAGCTATTATATTTTTTCGCGATAACTTGCGTTAATTCTTTATAGCCACATTCCCAAGAGCGAATCACTATGTTTCTATGAGAATAGTGAAAAAAATAAAAATTCCAAACATAGGCTGTAAGTATAGTGTAGCCAAATAGAGAACAAATAATAAGTGGCTTAACGTATGGGATTTTTTGCTTATTTTCCCAAATGTACGATACGGCAAGAGAGACTAAAATTAGTACCGGAACTACGAAAAAATACGACCTGTTGAGTGCGTTCTCTTGCCACGTGAGTGCGGCTGAGAGTGGTGCAACGAGCATAAGAATAAGTATGAGAATATATGACCGTTTTTTTATGTTCATATATGCAATTACTATGCCAAGTATGAATAACATATATTCCACAATACTTAATGGAGCCATCGATGGAAATCCGAATCTATTTCCATTCGTATCTCCAGTATAGGTGAGGAAGTTTAGTGAAAAATAATTTGTATACCGTCTCAGGAATTCATATCCTCCGACAAATAAAGAGTTGCTGAATGGTGAATGTGCCTGTTCGACCATGAATTGTTGTGAGATGAGCCTTACTCCATCACTCGTGAAGAGGAATAAGTTCTTTATGCGATTCGCTGGCATTGCGATTTCTGCACTCAAAAAAGGAATGAGGAGTAGAAGCATAGCGATAAACATATATGTGGTATTTTTTTTCGATATATTCTTTGTTTTTATAAAGTATATCCACGTTCCTAAGTATACAACTGCAATTATTCGAGCTATATGATAGGTGTAAAGCGATATGAATAGAAATAGTATGAAGAACAAGCCGTCTAATAGCCGTCTTTTTTGTGAAAGCCGGATAAGGAATATAAGGGAAAGTACAAGGAACAGAGTCATTGGGACTGCCTCATGTGCATGCCGTGCTAATATATGAATCCAAGGAGAGAATGTAGTTAAGAATGCAGTTACGAGAGCGATTTTTTTATCAAATAAAATTTTTGCAAGAAAATACATTGCTGGAATGAGAAGAATAGCAGCTATGAGCGAAGGTAAACGTGTTGTCGTTTCATTCAAACCAAAAAGGGCAATAAATGGAATTGTTAGATACGAATATCCCGGTAGTTTATAATCGCCAAATGATACTAGACGAAGCGGGAGTTTGTTACCATACTCGTCTGCTCCCGTCTTTAAAATACTGTACGCGTTGTACCCATACGCTGCTTCATCTGCATTGAACCCTGGAGGAACTGAATGAAGTTTATATGTGTGCAAGAACAATGCACAGAACATAAGCATCAATAAAAAAAGAACACGTTTCATTGTACGAGTTGCGTAATTATATCGTCCGTAATATAGTCTCTTTTTTTTGATCGGAAAGACAACAAGTGAGGTAGCTTCCCGAGTGCTGCAATAAGTGATACGAAAAATAATACATTGTGAAAAAGCGCACGTATTGCGTAGAGAGGCAGAAGAAGCAAATGTTGTACTGTAAAGCGCGTTCCCATATTCTTCCATACAAATAATAGTTGATTTCTTTGAGCAACAAAACGAATATACCAGTCGGGGAAGTAACGTCGAATCGTTGTTTCATGATGGTGTTTAACGAGTATTGAAGGCATAAATAAGATTGTGTAATTATTTTTCCACGCTCGATAACCGAGGTCTACATCTTCCCAATAAAACGGCGAATACATACGGTCATACCCACCAAGTATTGTAAAAATGTCTTTTTTAAGAAGGCAACTCCCACCCTCTGGCCATAACGTCGCACATTCTTTTGTGCATATTTTCCCTGAATGCACAAATAAACCTTCCGTAAATTTGCCGGTATTGGCCCCGACGATACTGCCATTTTTTTCTACTTGGGCAAAACCAACCGCAAATAAACGTTTCGACTTCTCAAGTTTATTTTTCGCCAGTATGTACGAAGTGTCAGAGAGTATGACGTCAGAATTGAGAAGCATAATATAGTTATGCTTAGCTAAGGTAATTGCACGATTAACCGACAAACCAAATCCCATATTCCGGTCATTTTTTATATATAGACAAGTAGGGCAGATCTTTTTCACGGCGATTTTTAGCTCAAAATCCTGTGGATCGTCATTTACTATGATAATTTCACACGATTTTAAATATTTTGCATTTGTACGTAGATTTTTCAAAAAATCTTCTTTATTTTTGTAGACAGGGATAACAACTGAAATGTTCATAAGAGCTGGGATATAGATTTTGTAAGCGCTAGTTGTGAAAACTTATCATTCGCACGATCAACAGCTTTTTGTGATAATTTTTCTCTTAGTAGAGAGTTGTCCATGCATCTGTGTGTATATTCTATCAGTTGTTTTCGAGATGAGTATAAGTATCCGGTTTTACCGTGTAAAATTGTTTCTTTTGGCCCTCCTCCTTTGTAAGCAAAAACAACAGCACCTGAAGCCATTGCCTCAACAATGGAAATACCAAAGTGTTCCATCTTTTGGGGATTTTTGATTTCTGATTCTCCGTATCCGGTAGCATGCCAGTAGAACTGAGCTTCAGAGTAGAGTTTTTGTAATTGTTGATAGGTGTAGTTTGTTTCAATACGTATGTTAGGATGAGGTGAAGATATTTTTCTCAGATATCTCACATAATGTTCGTCTTGTGGTTGTGAAGTTCCGACGAGAAAAAGTACATATTGATTGAATTGAGGATATTTTTCACATGCAAAAATATATGCTTTAATGAGTGTTTCTTGTTTCTTTGCGTGGAGATGTTGAAAAAAACGTCCAACAGAGATAATATACTTTTTTTTTGTTGGTGAAGAGAAAAAGGTATCTGATATCGCCGGATATACAACAGGGCCGTTCATTGTGTGATCATTTTTTATAAAAAATCTTTTGACGAAGTGAGAGTTAAATATAGGATTCCATCGTTTTTTTTTCAATCGCTGTAAAGTTGACTTTGGTTGCACAAGATTAAGATTGGGGACTTGAAGAAGTGCAAAATTTTTCTTTGCAAACGAGAGCGGATAACTCCCATCTGGCTGGTAAAAAACAACATCAAACGTACGAGAATTTAACAATCGCTTAAGAGGAGAATAAGCATTCCACTCTTTATACACATTGATATAGCTGTATTTATTACCAAACCTACTCATTATTTTTTCCTTTAATGTAGTATCATTCCACGCAACATATGTATCATATTCGAGAGTGTGAAGGGCAAAGGAAATATCCAACATATATTTTTCACCTCCACCAAGTGTGTCTAAATAAGGATTTAAAAAGAGTGCTTTCATGGGAATAGTATACTATTGTCTTCTTTTCTCAAATAGAAATAACCATGTTATTGTCTTGCTATACCCTTGATAGAGCGATTCGATTATGCCGAGTGTTCCATCGAGAAAGCCCAATTTGCGAATAAGTCGTCGAAACAGTTCTCCTAGAAATTTTCTAAAAAAAGTTCTAATAGTAACGGTGCGTTTGGCAACATATAAGAGTTGCGATTCTATATCCTCATAAATAATAGTTTTTTTGACCATTGCAT
This sequence comes from Candidatus Roizmanbacteria bacterium, assembly GCA_024654535.1. Lineage (GTDB taxonomy): Bacteria > Patescibacteriota > Microgenomatia > UBA1406 > UBA1406 > JANLHL01. Next base: position 103,611 of record JANLHL010000038.1, read on the forward strand.
GGAGTGATGGATGGAATAAATGCGTGAGAGCGTTTTTACTTACACCAAGGTTGCCAGTAATTATGGGCATTGAGTGTATGTGCGAGGGCCATGATTGAAATGCTATCTTTTTTATAAACCGCACTTGGTAATCAGGCCACCAACCTCCATGTTTAAGCCATTTTTTACCAACAAAAAAATTCTTGCGTGGAATTTTGTAATGCGTATAAGTATCGTTTGTTGCCGTTTTTAATTCATGTGCAAGCTCTTTCGTCATACGTTCATCCGCGTCCAGTATGCATACCCAGTTACCATGTGCCATGCTGATACCAAATGCGCGTGCTGGCTCAACGTAGAGTGTCTGTGGTGTCGTATATACTGTAGCGCCACATTTCCGTGCTTTGAGCACTGTTGTGTCGGTACTTTGCATGTCTATTAGGATAACATCGTTGGTCAAAAGCTTTGCCGACCTAATACACTCACATATATTATCCTCTTCGTTATACGTGTGAATTATTGCGGTAATACTGTCCATAGTGATTATAATATGATATCATGTCCGATCACAGGTTCCCTAAAGAGAATTTTTTGCACTCTTCCATCCTTATGTTTCAATTCTATATAACCTCCATCGATTGGATAGAGTACTGTCTTTTTTGCCTGTAATACTTTCAGTGCTTGTTTGTATATTTGTGGATCAACGCGTTTCGGATAGAATATACGCTGTTCTTGTGTTTGTACTGTAATCCCTGGATCAAGTTTTTCTACCATCACCCTGAGAGATTTTTTATCTAATACAGAACCAATTTTTACCGTTTTTTCAGGAAGATTATTTGCTTTATAGAGATATTCTACGTCATGCTTTTTTAATCCAGTTAATGTTAAAAGTTGAGATTGTAGTAGTGGCTCGTTGCGTATTTTGTTTGGGGTTACATAAAGAATAGGAGTATTGTCTATTCTTGAACTTTCTGAAATGAGAGTATTCTGAATGAAAATGCGTGAGAAGGTGCTTAATAGTGGGACGTGACGAATACTTTTATACGATTTAAATTGTGGGAATAAGAAATTTTCATTCCACTGTATTTTCCACACATTGTGTTCTCTTAAAAGAGTGAGGGGAATATTGTATGTTATTGAGCCCGTGGGGGTTATGTAGTGCACAGAAACACCAGTAGATACTTTATTTTCCCACGGTAATACAAACGGTAGAGAGCCGATCGTAATATCTTTTGAAACAAGTTGTATGTTATATTCTAGAGTTTTTCCAACTCGCCAAAATTGTATTCTGCTTACTGAAAGTCGTGTTTTTTCGTCGATTGAAGCATACATATCTTGGTAGGCGCTGCTTTTCCAAAGTTTCTGCACGTCAGCCACCATCATGCTTGGTTGAGGAAAAAGGAATAGAAAATATTGTGTCACAATAATTGCGCCTAGGAACACCTTAAGTGGTATAGAAAATCTAATGATCTTTTGGGAAACGAATATAAGAAGTAATGGCAATACTAGTAATAAATATCGAGGGAAAAATGGAACTGCCAAAAACGATAGTAACAGCAATGCCGTTATGTATAGTGCGTAGAGATATTCATGTGTAACTGTAGATTTATATATAAATATTTTCCATACCTTCTGTATAAATACTATCCCCATTATTGGCCACAGTATTGTCCAGTACTCAATAAATCGCCACGTATCGTTTGCATTCCATCCTTTAGTGACACCTAAAAATAGAGTAAAAAATACGAGTCCAGGAAATGCGTGCGCACCTGATGACATGTAGAATGCAAGTACCCATTTTTCTGCGCGTAACCATTGCATAATACCCTCATTCATTAAATACGGTATAAATATGGCAGAGTAGGTGAGTATTGAGACTAGAACAATTGGAATCATATGAAATATAACCCTTTTTTTATATAGATATATACTATCAGCAAGTAGTATGGCACCACCAAAGAAACCGATTTTTATACCCATGAACGCACCAAAAAATATGCCTGATAATAGTGCAAACCGAAAACGTTGTGTTTTGCCATAGCGTATCGTCATGTACATGTGTATAACAAGAGCAAGGAGTTGTGGAAGATCTAGCATTGTAAACTTTATCTGTGCTACTGCAAGTGGACTCGTGCAGAATAGCAGGCATACAAGGGCTGATTGTCTTTTATTTTGTGTAATCTCAAACGCGAGTAAATAGACAAGAAATGTCGCTGTAATAAATAACGGTAACGTGAATACATATGCGTTGTTTGTGAGAACAATAGAAAGACCATACATATATTTTGCCAATGGTGGAGCTTCAGGATTAATTGTAAAAAGCTTGCCGGTGGTAACTGCAATATAACCTGCGAGCTGGTATAGTTTTTCGTCTCCTATTGAACGAATATTTATTGGCATTGCCCATTGTGAATGATCATACAAATCTTGGGCATATATATTATCGTAGGGTATTTGATATATATTTCGAAATGCATAAATCGCACTACCTATGAATAGTAAACATAAAAATATCCATGCATATTTTTTTAAAATTGAAGACCACCGTATGAAGTTATTCATTGTCTCTTGAGAATTTCCTTCGGTATAGTTATACCATATATACCAACTGCGAAGTCGTTTGGTTTTATTGGTATGTGAACGCCTATCATGGGTACCGTTGGATCTTCAGAAACAGGATATCTATATAGTTTGAGTAAATAACGGAAGCCTGTATCCGTATTTGGTGGCCCATCGAACGATACAGAATAGGGAGTATTCTTTACGAGCACACCAATATTTCGAATCACCCTATCTTTTTGTTGCATTCCATTTCTGTTTGACTGAAAAAGAGGAATTATTTGAGGAACATTTATTAACACAAATAAACAAAGTAGTGCAATGATGAAACCCTTTTGTATATATGTTTGTAAAAAATAAGAAAGTAATATGTAAACAAAAGGGAACAGAATTAGAAAGTAATATTCTGATGGTCGCCTACCGTAAGCAGCAAACACAAAAGGGAGTGTTATCCAAAGTATTTCTGTTGCCAGAAAAAAACTTTTTTTAAATTTATCTTCCTCTTTTCTAATTGTATATACGGCGATGATGTGTATCAATCCATAGAATAGCCATGCAAGTAGACCATTGCGGATGTAAGTGAATGGTTGAACTGCATTGGTGAATACAATTTGCCATACAAATAAGTCTTTTGGATCGCCAGATCCTTTCAAAAAATAGTTAATGAATAATGTACTATTAAGAAAATTGTGACGTAAATCAAAAGCGGCAAGAGGAATGAGTAAGAGAAGTATTGTGAGGACAGAAGCTATTGAGTAGAAATACCATTTTTTTGGTTTTATTATTAGGATGAAAACAGCTGTAAATAAATAGGCAAAAATAAACTGGAAATGCATATGTATAAAAAATCCCAAAACCAACCCTAAAATAACCCAGTTTTTAAGAGTGTTTTTCTTGTAAATACACCACAAACTCCACCATGTCAAGAGTGCTCCTAAAGGTAACATAATGGGCCACCACGGTATAACGTCGTAACTAGCATGGTATGCACTGAAAGTCCACAACGTAAGAAATAACATTGCTGTTTTCCATCCAAACATTTTGGTTATTAATCTGTACGATAGGCCGAAAAACAAAATATTTATGAATGCGACAAACAATACCAACGCAATAGGGTGAAGTCGAGTGAAAGCAAAAAAAGGAATGAGTATATACGTGAAATACGGTGCGAGAAAAAATCCTCTGACGTCGGTAACACGAGGGCCCAACAGTGTAAATTTGCCGTTTCGAAGTATATCCATAACCTGACTTGAGAACTGTTCCTGATCCCAATCGAAGATTATTCTGGCATTTATGTTATAGAGGCGGATATATAGAAAAATGGCAAGAAGCACTAAAAATACAACAGTTTTTTTGTATCTTAAAAATGTTTTCATCTGAAAATTAGTGATTGTATAAGGTTAGGATCAGAATTTTGTGATTGTTCTTTTTGCGTTAGTACATATTTTTCAACCCGAAAACCGTTTTTATATGTAAAAACTTTTGTCGGTTTTTTGTTTATTTTTACTTGATTATTTTTCCACCATACACCGTCTAAAAAGAGTCTATCACTTGGTGGTGGCGCTATAACAAGGTACGTAATACGTTTTTTTTCAAAGGCAAATGCCCGTTTATTTGGAAATAGTTTATTTTCGTACATAATAGCATAGCGGGGTGAGTAACCAAATAAATCGGGTGTAAAGACATAGTAACCGAACTCATTTGGTGCATCTTTAAATAATGATTGTGCGACTTTTTCTTGAAAAATCCATGAACTTGCATCCGTTTGCATCTTGGCTCCCTGGAGTAGTCGAAACTGGATAAAGCACGTACCTATTCCAAGAATACTATAGAAAAGTATTCTTTGGAATTTTGGAACATATCTGAGAAGTTCAACAACCACCACGATGAGTACTGGAAAAAATGGCCAAAAATAGTATTGCCAAATAGTGCCTTTATAGAAAAGTGTTATAAGCCAATAGCCAACAAAGAAGTACGAGAACAAAAGAAATATATTTTTCCCACGAGTTATTTTTTTGTTTCGCAAAAGAAGATAACTGGCAAGTACTGTAATAAAGTTTGCCCACCAGTATGGGAATAGTTGCAGGCTTTCAAGAATATTTTTTGTACGATCGAGAGGGAATGTGTACCAAGGTATAAGCTGACCATCATGAGGCGCGCGTATATAATTAAGCACTGAGTGTGTTTGTAAAAAACTGTGACGAATCTCAAATACAATGTAGGTACTTAATGGTATAAGAAGTATAAAGAAAAAAAATATATGCATATATTTTTTAGAACGTAATATATGTCTGAGCACAATTAGAAGAGTTAAAATGAGAATGGGTGCGCCGAATGCTATTTGAAACTGAATTATCATTCCGAGTAGGAAAAGCGCAATACATAAAAGAACTCCTCGAGATGTTTGTAAATATTTATAAATGAAATAAAAAAATGGGCCAAATAACAAAACAGCACCAAACGGATTAAATAAATTACGGGTATAGGTAATTGCATAGAGACTATAAAGCGAAACAGCCCACAATGCAGTTACTTTGCCAAAGAGCAAATATCCTACTTGCCACACAACATACATAGAAATTAAAACCAATAGTAGCCAAAATGTGCCGACTACCCAAGGATTCCCTCCTCCAAGTACAAATGCAGGAATATTCAAATATAGCCATGCTGGGCCGTGGAAAACACCAGAGATCCCGCCAGACCGTGGACCTATAAGTGCCAAATGGTGATTGGTAACAATATCGTCAAATAATAGGAAATCTCGTGCAATATCTGTGTGAAAAAAAATCCCACCGGTATAGAATGAGTAAATATTTGTTACAATCCCTATCGCTAAAAAAAAGAGTGGGAGGTAGATACTCATCTATTTATGATATCACATACCTAAGTATCTACCCAACATGTATACTTATACGTATGAAGCTTGCGCAGTTTTTTAAACGTTATAACCAGCTACTCATTCCTCTAAGTCTCTGCATTGGCGCTTCATTTATTTTTCTCTTTCGTCTGGGAATGCCAACTTTGCAGGCATGGGATGAAGCGTGGTATGGTACTGTAGCTCAGACAATTATTAAGAGCCATAATTGGGTTTTTCTAAAATGGGGAGGCGAGCCATTTATGGATCACCCACCTATGGGGATGTGGCTTATGGCGCTTTCATATATAGTATTTGGGGTGACTGAGTTTTCAACACGTTTACCTTCAGCTTTAGCAGGAATATTTACGATACTTTTTGTCTACCTGACTGGAGTACATTTATATAAAAAACGGAGCATAGGTGTCGCAGCTGCCGTTATTGTGGCCACTAGTGTTTGGTATGTTCTGAGAGTGCGGTCTGGGAATTTGGATGCATTATTGGCATTTTTTTTTGTAGCAACTTTTTATAGTTCGATTCGCTCAAAAGACGAAAGTATATGGTTTCCTATAAGTATGTTATTTTTTGGGTGCTTAATGATGACTAAGGCACTTGTAGGAATATCGATGATACCCGTGGTAGTGTTTTTAAATTGGCGGCATATCTTTTTTAGAAAAAGTTGGATATATATTGTCATTGGATTATTAGTTTTTGCTTCTGTAGTAGTTCCATGGTACCATGCACAATTTTCGCATTACTCAAATTTTTTCGACTATCACTTCAAAAATATCGGGTTAAGGAATCAGAATATTTGGTCATATTTTAATATTCAACCGAAACAACCCCTCTACTATTTACACATGGGCGTTCGAAAGTGGTACTATCTGTGGGTTGTTGCTCTTGTATACTCATCGCTTAGTTTACGATGGAAATCGGCAAAAACAGCAAGCGTTTTCTTATGGTTCGGTTGTATGTTATTTCCATTCTTCGGATCTGAAAGAACTGAGTTGTGGCATTTGATTCCGGTGTATTTACCGCTATCTTTAATCACTTCGTCAGGTTTATATTATATGGGTAATGATATCCGTCGTTTTATTGTTTCGGTGAAAAATCGTGGTATACGTCCTGTCATTATTTTCCTATCACAAAAGAACGTCAATATTCTATACGTGAGTATATTTTTGTTTATCGGTTTATTTCAATTATACAAATTCTATCCCGAAGTATATCCTCAATATCCATATATTTCGGACATAGTTGATGTAGGTAAGAATGCAAAGATATATGCCCGTGGGAAGTTATATTTAAATGAATCGTTCTTACCAGTCATTGCATTTTATTCAGGTAGAGATACCTATAGCGCTGGAGATATAATAGATTTTTGGAAGTCAAATGAAAGCGCAGACACTTCGACTATAGTGGGCAAGTGGGGAATTGATAGATTAAAAAACGAAAATATACACTTCAAAACTTTATATCATAATAGCTCATACTTTATTATTATGCATTGATGTACATATTATATTTTATACTAGTAGGAGCTCTGAGTGTCTATTCCTATGTGCTTGTTGACCCAAATTTCACATTGTTTAACCATCCATTTTGGGAAATGTTTAGAAATAGTGTCGTATTACTCGGTTATTACAATAGGCTGAATTCTTGGTATATCTATTTCTCGATCGTAGTTTTATTATTCATAGCTCAGTACTTTTTTATGCGCTCATGGAAAAAACATAACCCTTTACGCATAAGCATTATAGTGGCATTAATACTGTTGGTCGCATACCCACTATTATCTCATGATTTTTTCAATTATTTATTTGACGCAAAAATTGTAACGTATTACCAGGGAAATCCATACATCTTGCGAGCGCTTGATTTTCCTACAGACCCTTGGGTGCGTTTTATGCACTGGACGCATAGAACATACCCATATGGTCCTAGTTTTCTTATCGTCTCACTTATTCCATCTTTTCTTGCCGGTGGCAAGTTAGTTCTTAACTATATTTTTTTTAAATTGATGTTTGCGTCTTGCTATGTAGGTTCAGTATGGGCACTCTCAAAAATAAATAAAAAATATGCGCTTTTTTTTGCAACATCACCATTAGTATTGATTGAAGGATTAGTAAATACGCACAACGATATGGTAGCACTTTTTTTTGCATTTATTGGTATTTCCTTACTATGGAATAGCAAAAAATATAGTGCGCGCATACTGTTTACGCTATCCTTTCTTACAAAATACATTTCACTCCCCATACTTTTTGTGACCCGTAAAAAAAGTATTTGGACGTTTGCCTCATTCATTGTACTTCACCTCTTACTTATCTATTTGGGCATACAACAGGAAATACAAGCATGGTACTTTCTCAACTTACTTATCTTTATTCCGTGGTATTTCAAATATATACAGTCGTTGACTATTCTGTATATCGGTTTATTGTTATCATACTATCCTTACATAAGGCTGGACTCATGGAATGGGCCAAGCGTGTATATAAAGCATGTAATTGTCCTTGTCGCCCTTGGTACAACAATATTGTATTTGTTTTATGACAATCGTAAATATCTCAGCGCTTCGTTTTTCAAAAGATGAACTTTTGTTCTGAGAGGTGCATAACGTAAACCAAAAAGTAATCTACTTCTGTTCATAAATTTTTCTTGTATACGTGAGCCAGAACCACCACTTGATTGTGCGTTTTTATGCCAGATAATGATTGAAGGATCGTAGATAAGCGGAATATTTTTTTGTTTTGCTCGTATACAATAATCAGCGTCTTCGAAATACATAATATATTTTGTATCCCAAGTGCCAAGAATGGATGCGGTTTGTTTTGTATAACACATGAGACAGCCGGTAATAAAACCTGTGTTTTCTTTAGTACTAAATTGGTCCACGTCCACACAATCTACTCCACGATGTATCGCCAAAACATTGTTCCAATCTATGTATCCGCCTGCATACCAGAATACATGACCAAGATCTTTCGGTTCGTACCGTGTTTCGTGATATTCATACCCAGGTGCATAGTAAATTTTGCCACCGACAAGTGATTTTTGGTTTTTTGCAAGGCTTTGAATTACATTTCCAACAAAATGTGTATCGAAAATAATATCACTATTCACAACTGCAAAGTAATCATGCTTTTTTTTTGCTGCTGAATACGCAGTTTTTATACCATTGGCATATCCTTTATTATCTCCTTGTATACGTTCGGCATACGGAGGTAAGTCGATCGGTTCTTTCTCAGGAGAACCATCAAATATGTATACATGGAAATCCTTCGACGTTTGTTTAGATAAGCTATCGAAAAAGTCTTTTAGGGTGGTATAATTCTGATATACAACAGTAAGAATAGCCAGAGTATGCGACATATACAACATTATAGCAATTTGATTACAAAAGCAATACGAGCAAACTGGCTCCTTATAGTGATTTTTGCTTTATTTATCACTAATACACTCTATGTCAGTTATCCTGATGAATTTGTCAATATATTTGGCGGTGTCTTTATTAATCAAGGAAAAATACCGTATAGTCAATTTTTTGACCATCATCTACCACTTGCGTGGTACTTGGCTGCATTGATGCTTCGTATTTCAATGGGCTCGTTTGTGTTATTCAGGGTATGGTGGGGGATATTGTTGTTTGTAGTTTTGTTTGTGTTGTCGCGCATTATACGACGAGAAAATTCATCAATGTATCCATATTACATGGCATTCTTTTTCTTGTATCCATGTATAGCGGTCTATTTTTGGCTCCATTTATATTTGGCTGATAGTTTAGCCGCGCTGTGGTTTTCGGTCGTTTTTTGGCTTCTTATATCTCAGACGTACAAGCCCTTTATTAATAATAAAATAATTATCATCTCATCCATTGCGACATCACTCTTAGTGTTTTCTTCGCTTACCTATGTGTATGTGGCCTTGGTGCTCTATGCGTGGCAGATATATTTGCTGAACAGAAATAAAGTACAAGTGCTCGAAACTTTACGTTTCTCATTGATAAGTAGTGTGCCCTATGTTTTGTTTTTATTATTTTTGGTAGTAACTGGATCGTGGAAAGATTTCTATATTTCAAATGTTGTCTATAATACAGAGCACTATATAAGTATCCCTAATTACACACGAGGAAGATTTTTTAACCCGATTAAATTTGCTCTCACTCTTTTGTACAATTTTCATCAGCACTACATACCGCTTCTTACCCAGATCAAAGATTTCGATTTGTATACACCAATCGCAACAACGGTAGGGTGGGGAAGTTTTTTGTTACTTGCAGTTCTTGCAACTGAACATCCAGCTGCTGCCGTTTTATTTTTTTTAGTGCTTTCATTTTCCTCTCCACGTTCAGAAATACGCCAACTAGATGAAACTAATTATCAAGCAGGTTTGTTTATTATCTTAGGTTTTTCAGCGAGTTTTATAGCACTGTGGAGAGTGAACGCTCTGAAACTAGTACATGCTGCGAAAGATGCGTTTCGGGTAGCGCAGATTATCTTGGTATTCTTCCTCCTATTTTCCGCTCTTTTTTTAGTAAAGAATACCTACGAAAAATGGTATCTGCGATATACACAAAAAATGCCAGGAATATATGATCTATCCTATACAGCAGATTTTCTTGCAAAAGTGCTTCCCCAAAATGATTATTATTGGGTTGGACCTTATGAACCAAATGAAGAATTTTTTGTTAAAAACGGGCGGCTCCCTGGCAAATATATCACACTTCTACCACAATTTAGAGAGAGTGAATATTTCACTCGTACTTTTATAGAGCAATTCAAAACACATCCACCTACGATTGTTATTTTTAAGCACATGGCCTCTATATTTGGTACTCCGTCAGAGCAATTTGGTGCATTTTTTCTACAGTGGCTCGATAAACGCTACGTGCGACTTAATGATTTATCCATAGTTGGCATAAACAGCCCCTCAACTTTCGATATAAATAGTGATCTATATATTCGTAAAGATAAATCGAAAGAAGTCCTTTTGTTATTAAAGGAAAACGGGTATAGTAAACAGAAATGATGTACAGCATAATATTACCGGTATATAACGAATCTGAAAACATACATGCATTGTACGATCGCTTGAGTACTGTCATGAAAAATATGGGAAAACCATATGAGGTTCTATTTGTTAATGACGGATCTATAGACGAGACACAACAGATGCTAACTCGTATACACGAAAATGATCGATGTATAAAAGTAATCAATTTTTCACGAAATTTTGGCCATCAAATGGCTGTTACCGCTGGTCTTTCCTACTGTAACGGAGAATATATTGCGGTCATAGATGCAGATTTACAGGATCCTCCCGAAATTCTCCCACGTTTTTTTGCAAAGCTTGAGGAAGGTAACGACGTTGTGTATGCTGTTCGAACCCATAGGAAAGAGGGAATGATAAAAAGACTATCGTACTTTTTGTTCTACCGTATTTTACGTAAGGTAGCAAATATTTCTATTCCACTCGATAGTGGTGACTTTTGTGTAATGAGAAGACGTGTAGTTGAGGCTATAAATACGATGCCAGAGCGCAATCGTTTTATTCGAGGGCTTCGTAGTTATGTTGGATTTACTCAGATAGGTCTTGAATACGAACGAGATGCTCGTATAGCTGGAGAAAGCAAGTATACGTTTAGAAAACTTATGCGTCTTGCGTTTGATGGGATCGTATCCTTTTCATATGTTCCATTGCAGATACTAACCTTTGTAGGTTTTTCTTTTTTTATCCTTTCCATTATTGGTAGTTTGGCAACAGTGTATTTCAAACTCTTCACCAGTGTCTACATTCCAAGAGGTTTTCCAACAACGATAATCACAATTTTATTTATTGGTGGAATGAATATGTTGTCGCTGGGGATAATAGGTGAATATATTGGTCGTATTTACGATGAAGTTAAACGCAGACATCCATACATAATAGAATCAAGTCTTGGCATAGAAAAGTCGAAAGACTAACCTGTAATTCCTCTTATTTTTGGTAATAGCGCTTCAAACGTTGAGAGACGTTCAATTGTTACGCTTCTTTTGTTCGAAGAATGGTTATTATATCCTTAATAAATTCTCCCTTTGTCATGGAAAGTATCACGAAAATGTATGTTCCTGCACCGAGTGCGAAGGTAGCGACAAGCTTGAGGGTAGGGCTAAATTGTACAGTGGACAGTGCCCACAACATAAGCACCATGTAGAATGTTGCTATCAGAGGATGGTATACAGCGCGTAAAAAACGAAAATGAACATATTTATTTAGCTCATAAAGCACGAGTATAAATGACAATGAATTAATAGCGAAGGCAATAGAAACACCAGTAAATCCATAGGTTGTAACTAACAGTGGTACTGTAAACCAGTTGAGAAATATCCAAAGAAGCATGAATCCAACAGAAGTTTTTACTTTTCCTATTGCATTGAATACATTAATACACGGGGTGATAAAGCTTACAAAGAGAGAAGATAAGAGAAAAAAAGAGAAAGAGGATATGGCTATTTCCCATTTTTGATAACCAGGGAATGCCTGTACAAAAATTGGCATCGCAAAAAATGATCCGGCAAAAACAGGCATAAGTATAAGGGAATTATAAAATATATTTTTTTCAATCATACCAGCTACTTTGTCTTTTTGATCTTGGAACATAGATAAGATGGGAAAAAGTACACGATTGGTATTATCTAAGATAATTCGAAGCGGTGCTTCGGCCCATTTTTTTCCCCATGCCATATAGCCAAAGTTTGTCAACCCTAAGCGTGCTGCAAGATATAAATTTAAAAGATCATCTTTGATAAATGCGAGCATGACATTCGACTGGAATGGGATACCAAATTTTAGGATTGATCTTGCATGTTCTTTACTGAATAGTAATTTTGGTTTCCAGCGGGTAAAATAGTACATGAAAAAGGTACCGACAAACGATCGTGCTACTAAACCAATAGCAAGTGCATATATTCCAAAATTAGAAAACAAGAAGGCAACACTGACAACATTAAAGAAAGTGCTTTCAATAGCTTGTGTTAATACAATTTTTGAGTATTCCAGTTTTCTTTCAAGCCGCGTTGAGGGAATGGACTTAAAGGACAGTACAAATAATGATATAAGCATTGCTCGATACAATGCTATTCCCTCGCTTGATAAGTGATAGAAGTATATTATCAACGGTGTTAATAGAAAACCAAGTAATACGACACTGGTGACGAGTGCAAGTTGAATGGTGAATGCAGTAAAAAACTCTTCTTCTTTTGGATCTTTTTTTTGAACAAGCGATGCTGCCAATCCAAGATCGGTAAAATAGCCAAATATAGTCATAATTGACAATACGATAAAATACAACCCATATTCAGCAGGCTTCAAGAAAATAGTGAAGGCTAGATTTGCAGCGAGTCCTAAAATAGCAGAGTAAGTACTATTGCCTAAAAAATAAATCACACCGAAAAGACCTTTTTGTTTAATGTTTGGTATTTGGCTCTGCATCTTATTATAATATCATCATGAAGCGCTTTATTTGGGTAATTCCCATTGTGCTGGTAATTATACCATTACTGCGTCTACAGTACTTTCCGATGCACGATGCACAGCATATTGCTCGGCTTTTTGTTTTCGATCAGGCACTTCGTCAAGGAGCGTTGTATCCTCGATGGGTGGAAGGATTAGGGTTTGGTTTTGGTTACCCACTGTTCAATTTTTATCCCCCACTCATCTATTACGTAGCCGAAGTGTTTCACCTAATAGGTTTCGGGCTTGTGTGGTCTATGAAGATGATGTTAATAGTAGGGTTTACACTATCTTTCTGGGGAGTATATGCCCTTGTTTATAAAAAGACGAAGGACGTATATTCGAGTATGTTAGGTGGTTTTATGTACCTTATGGCACCGTATCACGCTGTTTTGGTATACATACGTGGCGCGTTTGCAGAATTTTTTGCATATGCGATTATTCCTTGGGTATTTGTAGGCTTTGAAATGATTCAGGCAAATGGTGGAATAAGTTTATTTTCAGCTGCCTTTGCACTCTTGATTGTGAGCCATCCGTTAATTGCGTTTCCTTTTGTGCTCTTATTTATAGGTTATTTTATAGGTATATTCGTGATTTCTCTTCAAAAGCGGGTATTGATTACAAAAACGGCTATCGGAAGCTTACTAGGGTTGGGTTTGTCCGCTTTTTTTTGGATGCCTTCCATGTTCGAACGTCATTTTACTTTAGTAGATAAAATCCTTACACATGGCTTAGCAGACTATAAAATGCACTTTCTCTATATACGTCAGTTGCTCTATTCGCCGTGGGGTTACGGTGGTTCAATTTACGGATTAGAAGACGGCATGTCTTTCCGTGTTGGTGAAGTACATATTATTCTTGCCATCATTGCAACTATCACATTGGTATTTATATTTTTTCGTAAAAAAACACAGAGATTGGACATTTTGAAGATATATATATTTTTGGGCATGGGTTTGTTGAGTGCCTATCTCACTATATTTAAATCTCAGTTTATTTGGGACTTTATCAGCTATCTTTGGTATTTGCAGTTTCCTTGGAGACTTTTAACGTTTGTAGTATATTTTTTGTCTGTCGGTGTCGCATTATGGGTATATCTGTTGAAAAAAATGAATCGCATAATAATTGTTGTTATTGCAGCACTATTCATCTATGTACTCTATACTCCGCTATTTGAACCCGCATACTATATAACAGGTCAAGATAACCACTATATATCGAAGAATCAATTGACCTGGGAGGTGAGTAAAACTTCATATGAATTTATGTACAAGGATATTAAACCGAAGCAGTCTGGACTATTCTTTTCATTTCCTTTAGAAAAAAGTCAATTACCTACGACACTCGTTAATGCAAAAAATAATGTTGACATAAGAATACTGACAGATAAAGTCACTATGAAAGAAATATCAGTACGCACACAAAGCAAAACTACATTAACTTTAAATAGATCCTATTTCCCTGGGTGGAATGCCTATATAGACGGCGTTCCGGCAACGGTACTGCATAGCGATTCTGTACAGCGTATGTTTATCGATGTTCCGAAGGGTACTCACACTGTATTATTTAAATTCGAAACAACAACTATTCGTAAAATATCTTGGTTAATCACATTCATATCTTTACTATTCTGGCTGTACTTTGTACAGATAGAGACCGTGTGGGCCAAAAGGTTTGGGATATTTTTTCACAAGAGAAATAGGCCAATCAGTGGGAAATGAATCCCGTTCAGCAAATACGAAATAGACAGGGTATTTCTTTGCAAGATCTTGTGCATATATAAAATCATCGCTTTTTACTGGCCAGCGTGGTTCATAATGTATGGGTAGGGAAGTATAGGCCGTATATATATCAAACGCATATGGCAATAGCCCAAACGTACCTTCTGTAAAAACATAAATATCTTCCTTTGCGGACTGTTTTTTAAATCTTGCAACCATATCATTGATACCGTATCCAGCTGTGTACCCCTCTATATATTGTCCTCTATCTATTGGCGGGAAAGGTATCTTTGATGGTGAAAAAAGTATAGCCCAATTCATATAAGCTGTAGAAAGTAGAAATGCAATGATAATATATATTCCTATTTTTTTTTGCCCAGCAAGATATATCAAGCCAGTAAAAAATGGAATAGTAAGAAATATAAGATAGCGAGGAAATATCACCATAGCAAGACAAGCAATTGTAAGAAAAGGAATGAAGAATGATGTAAATAATAACAAGACAAGCCCAGGCCTTTTCTTATACAAAAGCAACAATCCTACCATTCCAACAATCGGCCCAAGTAGCGCACTTTCTGAAAGAGCATACAGTGGTATGATGCGTAAGTTATGTAGTAGAGGATTAAGTGGATGAGAAAGAAACTGAGGAATACTTAAAATAAACGTTGTATTTTTTTGCTCTATAAACTGCATAAAGGGAGAAAGCCTTTGTATATTATACAGAACGAGTGACAACGCAATGACGATGGCCATTAATGTATAGTAGGTTAAAGCTCGTGTTTTGAAATCTTTTTTTTCGTACATAAAAAATGGCAACAAAAAGAGTAAGGGGAAAAAGACTCGTATTGTCGACTTACTCAACAGTGCCATACCTGCGATCAATCCGAACACAAGGGCGGTGTCAAGTCGTCTATATTTCCAAATAACTATACCACCAATCAAAAACCATATGAAAAACCCATTCACCAATGCATCGACCAATGCCATTCGTTCGTAAAATAAAAAATAGGGATTGAATATGTAGAGTAAGGCACTTATATATGCATAGCGTTTCCCAAAAAGAAGTGCAATAAGTGTAAAAAATCCGGCAAATGAGAATATTCCCGATACGACACCGAACATACGTCCTGCGAAAAGAGGATCTTCAAATAGCTTCAGTAGAGGAATGGTTGCCCAAGTCTGCAATGGTTGTCGCCCATCCGTGAGAGATACGAACCGCCAGCCGGCATCCTTCCATGCTAGTTTTGCCCAGTGTATATAAATAGCCTCGTCGGTAAAAATAGGCAATTTGGTGAGATTTATTACTCTGGTAGTAATAAATATACTAAGCAATAAAATACAGAATAGAACGTCTTGCTTCGATATGCGCTTTTTGATGCTAGAAATAATATCGAGAATATCAATCATGGATGTATCTTATACAAAGTGCTATCATCAAAAATGGACACTATGCTCGCATGTTTAAGAGAAGTTTTTACGTCATCGCCATGCATAAGGGCACAATCGTAGTTCTTATTCTGAGTTAAAAACATACTTTTATCATAGAAGAAATGGATCGGTTTTGCAAAGTAATATACCATACTCGGATGGTCGCCCCACCAATCTGATGTAGTTATAGTAAGGTTCATAGCATGGAGGGTATCATAGGTGGTGCGTGTTTGAGTGTCTACTAAGACGGCCAGCGTATTGCATGAACCGCGAGCATAGAGTGCTGCATAGATATGAGGAGCTGAGGTTGAATAATACGTATTCATCAGATCTTTTTTTACAAAACTAATGTATATGATTATGACAAAACATAGTACAACGGCCATTCGTAATATTTTCGGAAATTTCTTGAGCAAAATAAGTGGATAGAATGACAAAAACATAAATTGTGGAATAACAGGGTAGAGGTACCATGCGATTTTTGTTTTTGTAAGATTCAAAAAAATAAACCAAGGTATAAACACCGTTGCAAAAAACATTTTTTTATCGTCGATAATCCCTTTGTACCATTGGTATGCCAATATTCCAACACCCAATAGTGCGCTTATCTTTAACCATCCTAATTGTTCGATGAGTAGGTCTAGATAAAAGGTACGTTGTCCAAAGTGTGATTCTATGGACGAGCTTACTCTCTTGAAATGACTTTCTATTATGTGAGCTGTCCAAAACTGGTTGCCATAGATTATAAACATAGCTATATACCACAACGAAAGTATGGCGAATTGTATAAGTACTATACGAATAAGTAAAATGAATTCTTTTTTTGTTATTTTTTTTCTAAAAAGTTCAAACAGGACGAATAGGCCCTGCATAACGAGTGGATAAAATCCGAGCAATGATTTACTTTGTATAGATAAAAAAAGAAACGGCGTGCTAATAAGTAGATTTTTTTGAAATACAAAGTACCCAATCCATCCAATAAGTAGAAATACATCTAAACTTACCACTTGTGAACGTTGAAGAAAGATAGGTGCTAATGCGGTTCCTACTACTGCGAGAGTTGCAACGGATGCATATTTAGTAATACGATAGTAGAAGACATAAAATAACGTGAGTATGGAAGAAGAGATACTCAAAGCCAACATTCGAGTCGTAACTTCTGCAGGAAAAGGTAAATATGTTACTAATCCGTAAAAAAGAGATGATAGTGGCGGCTTGTCAAACCATATATGTCCCTGCCACAGAGGAAATAGAAAATAATTATTACGTAGCATTTCAATACCTCCTTGCACATAGAGAGGCTCGTCCCAGTCAAAAAATGGGGTAGGATTGGCTATAAGTTTATAAGAGAGTGTGCTTAGATAAAAAGCAATAAAGCATATAAAAAGAGCATGTTTACGAAACATTACGCGTATATTTTTCACGAATATTTTCCTCTTATATAATTCAGCTTCACACGAAAAAGATCTCTGATAGCTTCAAATGAATCGGTAAGGAAGTTGACATTTTTTGTTTCTACATGACGCCAGATTACAGGCACTTCTTGAATTTTGTACCCGAGTTTATGAGCAACAAATAAAAATTCCAAATCAAATCCTGCGCTTACAGATGAACGATCTAGTTCTAACTCTTTTTTATACACTTTTAAGTGAGAAATAGTATCAAGCGCCGCTTTCTTCTTAAATGCTTTGAATCCACACTGAGTGTCACGAATAGTTGGTAAACCAATAAGATAACTTCGGAATAAAATAAAACCATATGCCATAAATTTCCGTATCAGTGGTGCTCCCTGACGTTCTTTTGTTCGTGATCCTATGACAATATCACATCCATTTACAATTTCGTCTATTAATTTTTGTGCTTCTTCAATGGGAGTTGCTAAATCTATATCAGAAAAAAGTACTATATTTCCCTTAGCATGTTTTATTCCAGCAATGACGCTAAAAGCTTTTCCAGAGTGTTTTTTTTCAAGTACATGTAGTTTGGGATATTTACCTATATATTCTTTTTTTAAAATTGACAGACTTTCATCTGTTGAACCATCATCAACGATGAGTACTTCGATAACATTTTTTTGACTACGTGCATAGTTGAGGACTTTGTCTAAAACGCCTTTTTGAAGATTTTTTACCTCATTATATATTGGAAATATAATGCTTATATGAATAAGATCTGCCATTATTGGTGTATTGTAACACGTTTATGAACGAGTTTATATATAGTTATATTCTGTACAGTAAACACTTCTTGAACGTGTTTATCCTTAAATGATGCTATCACCCATTGAGCATCATCTACCGCTCTGCAAGGTTCAAAACAGAGCACAAATAATTCTGAGGGCTGTTCCAACGAGCGCTCATCAAGCTGTTTAAATGCTACTTCATGAGTAAGAAAATAACGGTATTGTTCATCTGCCTCTGTAAATGGAATAGTGGCAAGCTGGTATGGACCTTTGTCTATATGTGGAGCAATATCACGGGCTATATCTTGTGCATGTTTTATCTGATTGCTCCCCGTGTTGAATAGGAAATTGAAACGAATTGCATTAATAAGTACAAATGCAGCTATGGCAATAACACCGCCAACCTTGCAAGGCATGCACTTCGTGTTGAAAAATGGATAGAGTAATACTAAGTAAAAACTTAAAATTATGGAACCGTAATAATGCGGGAATTTTTCTACTTTAACCAATGTAAATAAGAGGATATACAGCATGACAATACATAGATGCATAAGAATAAATCTATTTTTCTCTCTAATAGATCGATTTATAGACTGATATAGAATATAGGCAATGGTAGGCAATACCACTGGATTGTAGTTATTAGTAAAAGGCAGTGCTATATAGAATAGTTTGTACGTTGTTTGCCAAAAAGATGAGAGTGTAATGCTAATTTTTGTTGCAGAATTAGAATGGAACAAGCTTATAAGGCTGTGCGTGTTTATAAAATTGTGCCGAAGGTCAAAAATAATGAGTGGAGCTGTCGCAAGGGTGAATCCGACAATTGCAACTAATATGAGTGTCAATATTTTTTTATCCTTTGTACGTAATAAGGAAATAAATACACCCAAGACTAGTCCGACAGCAGTAAGGAGTACTAATGGATGTAGTTGCAACGAGAATCCAAAAAGTAGTCCTGTCAGAAACGCTGCTGCGTAATTTCTTTTAACAATCATTTCATAATAGAAATAGAATGTTGCAAAAGCAAAATAAGGTAATAGATTGGGGTTCCACGCAAACTTTGCCGCATCGGTGAGAAACGATGAAATGGCAAGCGCAAGCATGCACAGTGAAGCTGTAGTCTTGTTCGTATAACGCTGAGTCATTAATCCTACAATAGCGAGCCCTATGAGTGAATAAAGAGCAGTCCCTATAGCTGGTCCTAGTGGGTTAAAGTTTGCTATAAGTAAGAATGGTGCAATGAGATAATAAAAAAAAGGTCCCATGTATATAAGGCCAACAGAGGTAGGAGGACCGATGGCAGGAAAATGCTTTAAGGTCACTATATCCTGCATTATGAGAGCATCTCTCCCTTGGTCGCCGAGAAATGTTGCAAAACTTGAGATATTATAGAAGCGCAAAAAAGCTGCGATAGCGATAATTATTAGCCATCTTGCATCAAACTGTTTATAAACCTTTGTTACAATAGATGATATGTGGAAACGCATACAGCCTTATTGTAGTATAACTTTCGTTGTTTTGTTAAGCACATTTATTTTGTGGGCACCTTTTTTGTTCAAATGGAATAGTGCTGGGTATGTATACGTGCCCAAGGGCTTGTCTATGCTTGACTTATACAAGCATTGGGATGGCCCTCTCTATATTGTTGTTGCAAAGACATTCTACAATACATCCTCTACAATCTTGAAAGGGTCATTCTTGGGTCTCTCTCCTGGGTATTTTGCTGCTCATCTACCGCTCTATCCATTATTCATTCGTTCAACAGCATGGTTAGTAGGATATTTGCCATCAATGCTTCTATGGCCAGTTATTGGGGCGGTAGCATACACTAATTTTTTCTATTTCTTTGTAAGAAAATATACACTATCGAGTAGACCACTTATTTTAACTATTGTTGCGGCGTTTATAACTCCACGTTTTTTTGTTGTGCGATCAATTGGTGCTCCAGAGACTTTGTTTTTATTTTTTATGTTAGTATCTGTGCATTTTTTTATTCAAAAGAAGTATTTATATGCTGGCGTTGCGGGTGGTTTGACTATATTAACAAAAAGTCCAGCGATTTTGTTGTTTGGTGCTTACGGACTATGGATTATTGCAGAGTATATCCGTACCAAAAAGATACATAGTACATGGATAAGTTTGTTACTCATTCCACTTTCACTAGTCGGATTGTTTGGATGGTTTGCATATAGTTCGGGTGATTTTTTTGCCTACTTTCACAGTGGAGATAATATCCATTTATTTTTCCCTCCTTTTCAAGTATTTGACGTAAATGCACGGTGGGTTGGAACTGGTTGGTTGGAGGATATCCTATTTATATATATGTTTTATTTATCGACACTGTTTTCTTTGTACTCCATTAAAAAGTTAAGAGCAGTGTTTTACTTTGCCTTGTTATTTTATATAGCAATTATTTCTGTGCAGCATAGAGATATCGCTCGATATAGTTTACCGCTATTGCCTTTTGGTTTAATAGCTCATGAGCAATTCTTCACTTCAAAAAAATTTATGATTGCGATGGTCATTCTTTTGCCAGCGCTGTATATGTATGCGTGGAACTTTATTTTATTTAATCAAGCTCCTATTACGGATTGGGCAGTATTGCGGTAATTAGCTGTTGCTTTTTTTCCAGACAACTTTATTATAGAGAAGGTAAGAGTAAGGGATGATTATAAACGCAATAATGAATATTTTATAGACGATCCAGGATTGAATAGAAATGATTCCTATGTTCAATTGACGATCACCCAGTAATTTTAGTAATAAGCCAAGTCCACCTCCCTGAATAAGTATGGAACCTGATGCTATGAGATTAAATACGAAAAATTGTTTCAAAAATGAAAGCGTTGTACCCTTGATACGTTTGTGACTAAAGCTCCATAAATTGTTCCAAGTGAAATTTGAAATAATTGCAATCTCTGCACTGATCATATTTGCAATGACTTTTGAAACCACATGGAATGAAATAAAGAGGTAAGCAATCATAAAATCAATACTAAAGCCAACAATACCAACAAGCATATAGCGAATAAAGCTTGAATGAGTAAGTACATAATGGATAATGTGCCAAACATATTGAGGTGCATTTATTTTTGATTCACCTTGATTCCTATCTGTGAAATGTACGGGTATTTCGCTTATTCGTGCTCCTAGTTTTAGTGTTTTGTCGAGGAAAGCTATTTGGAAAACATAGCCATTGTATAAACCCATAGAGGGCAAATTTTTTTCCACAACCCAACTTCGAATTGCTCTATAGCCATTAGTCCACTCTTTTTGTGACAGGTGCATAAATCCGATACGGACAAAGAGATTGCTCATAATAGAAAAAATCTTACGATACCATGCCCAGTTTTGAGGTATAGATCCCCCTTTCATATAGCGCGATCCAATAACCATGTCGCTTCCATTATCTATTGCCTGTAAAAATATAGGTATCTTTTTAGGATCATGTGACCAGTCGGCATCCATTTCAAATAATACGTCGGGTGAAAATTCCTTTAATGCGTAGGCAAATCCTCGTTGATAGGCTTTACCCAATCCTTCCTTCTTTCCAGAAATAAGAAAGAGCTGAGGAAATTTTTTTTGCATCACAGCAACCGCACCGGCAGTTTTGTCAGGTGAATTATCGTCAACAACGAGCACTGATAGATGCCAGTTTTTTAAAAGTTTTTGTATAGAAAATAAGGCAGGAACCAATGTTAATATATTTTCTCTTTCGTTGTATGTAGGAAGGACAATGACTGCTTTTTTCATCTCGTGTAAAATTTTTGTGTAAAATAGAGAATTGTTTTTTCCAATCCTTTAGCAATTGTAATAGTTGGTTGCCATGAAAGTTCATGCCTGGCTCTGGTAATGTCAGGTTTTCTTCTACGAGGATCATCCTCAACCGCAGGTTTATGTACGATGGTAGACGTTGTATTGGTCATTTTCTGTACCAGTAGTGCGATATCTCTGATACTTTGTTCATTTGGATTCCCAATATTGAAAATGAGCTCGGTTGAAGTTGTCTCCATTATTGCTATAAGTGCGTTTACAGTATCAGTTACAAAGCAGAATGATCTTGTTTGTTGACCGTCTCCATGAATGGTTATAGGAATTTTAGCAAGGCTCTGCACAATAAAATTTGATATTACGCGCCCATCATTACGTTCCATGTTAGGACCGTAGGTATTGAACAAACGAGCAATTTTTACATCTATACCATGTTTGTGAATGAACGTATAACAGAGGGCTTCTGCAAAACGCTTTGCTTCATCGTAACATGAACGAGGTCCAAACGAGTTAACATTTCCCCAATAGGTCTCTTTTTGTGGATGTTCTAGTGGGTCTCCGTACACTTCTGATGTTGAAGTAAAAACAACACGTTTGACGTCTGTTTCCTCTGCAAATACTAAAACATGTTTTGTGCCTTGAGAATTAACCATAAGTGTTTCCATGGGGTAATTTGCATATTGAACGGGGGACGCGGGTGATGCTAGATGGAATATGCCATCTACATTTTTTGGTAATGCGTTGAATGTTTTAGGATCGCAAATATCTGCTTGTATAAAGTGGAATCGTGAAGAATCAAGTAAATCTGCTAAATTATCTCTATTACCAGTAAGCAAATTATCAATTGCCCACAGAGTATGACCTTGATTTGATAATTCATGACACAGATTTGAGCCTATAAATCCAGCAGCACCTGTAATGATGTAAGTGCTCATGTGTTCGTTCTGCCAACAGACATATAGGAGAATCCCAAGGTATTCATTGTTGAGGGATCGTATATATTACGTGCGTCAACTATATTTTTTTGTGCCATTTGCGCATATACTTTTTGCAAATCAACCTGTTTGAATTCATTCCATTCGGTAAGAATTAAAAGTAAATCAGCTTCCTTTACAGTTTCATAGGTTGAACTTGCGTACGCAATCCCACTTGGCAACAGTGCGCGAAATGTTGAAACTGCTTCAGGATCGTAGGCTGTGATTGTAAATCCTTTTTTCACGAGTTCAGATAGAATATAAAAAGCAGGGGCTTCTCTCACATCATCTGTATCAGGTTTGAATGCTAATCCCCATACCGCTATTTTCTTAATATTTTTATGAGATACTACTTTGCTGACAACTTCTTCACGCATATGTTTATTAATTTGCTCAACAGATTGTAAAAGTGACATATCGACACCGTATTCGTGCCCCATATGGATGAGAGCTTTGACATCTTTGGGTAAGCAACTGCCTCCATAGCCTGCGCCAGGGTACAAATAGCGAGATCCAATTCGATTATCCATTCCGACAGCGTTTAAAACTTCTTCAACATTTGCACCTGTTTTTTCGGCAAAAAGTGCGATCATATTTGCAAACGAAAGGCGAGTTGCGAGCATCGCATTTGAGGTGTACTTTATAAGTTCTGCAGAAGCGAGATTAGTGATTATTCGCTGACCCTTGAGTGGTTTATGAAGTTCGAGTAATGTTTCTATAGCTTTTTGAGAGTTTGATCCAATGACAATTCTATCTGGAGACAATGTGTCTTGCAGTGCGGTCCCTTCACGTAAAAATTCTGGGCAAGACGCTACATCTATGCGCACGTCCTCGTTTTTAGTTTCTTCGATAATAGCCTGTACTTTTTTATTAGTACCTACGGGGACGGTACTTTTACACGACACTACTGTGTAGCCTTTTGATAGATGTGTACCGATTTCTTTTGCAACGTTCAATACTGCGGTGAGATCTGCCTGACCGTTTTGTTTTGGAGGTGTTCCTACAGCAATAAAGACTATATTTGAACCAGATAAACCTTCTTTGTAATCGAGAGTAAAATGCAATCTCTGTGCGTTAAGATTCTTTTTGAGCACCTCTTCCAATCCAGGTTCGTAAATAAGAGGAATCCCTCTTTTTAACTTATCCACTTTTTCTTGTGTGTGTCCTACAACCCAGACATCGTTTCCTAGATCTGCAAAAACACATGCAGTTACTAGTCCTACGTATCCGTGCCCAATAAACGTAATGCGCATGTCAAGAATAATATACCATATGACAGATAAATGCAATGCAGTTACCTATGCACAAGTTTAGTATTTATGGGGATAGTGAAGGAGTTTTGTTATTTCCAAAACCCTTTTACGATTTCGAATTGAGCTTGTGAGTACAGTAAGTTTTCCCTTATGACTTATCAAAAAACGAAGCTAATCCTTGCTCAAAAGTCTTCATCGTGTAAAAGGTATTTTTAGTACTTTGTATATTGGAATACTGCGGTCGTTTAGCTTTATTCTGAAAAAAATCTATGAAAGTAGTAGGTTCTATAAGACGTTCGTTCAATCCAAATGCTCGAGCAATTTGAATTGCTGCATTGTAGGGTGAAAGTGCATTAGCGCCGACGATATGGAATAGAGATGGAGAGAAATGCTCAATTAAATAGTGTAATGCATAGGCGATATCATCGATATAGGTCGGTGTTATTAACGAATCGTTTACCATGCGTAGTGTATTTCCATCTTTTAAATGATCCTTGATTTTATGGACAAAATCTTTTTTCTCTAGTGAGTATTTTTTGTATGGATAGCTAATGCGTACAATCATTGCATATTGTTCGACTATTTTTTCTGCTTCGTATTTTGTTGTTCCATATTCAGAGAGTGGATTAGGGGTAGCGCTTTCAGTTAAAGGTGGGTGTAGGCCATCAAAAACGAAGTCGGTTGATACATATATCATTTGTTTCTGTTGCTCGTATGCGATGGTAAATATATTTTTTGTTCCAATCACATTTACTTTGTAAGCGCTCTCTTGTTCGTGTTCTGCCTCATCAACCTTTGTATACGCAGCAAGGTGGAGAATAGTATCATATTCGAGACTTGTGAGCGCGTTTTTTACGTCTGTTGCATTGGTAATATCTACTATAGATTGCGAAAGTGGGATAAAATGAACCTTTTCATGCAAAAGTTCCACAATGCGTGAACCGACTAATCCAGTGGAGCCAGTAATAATAACTCTTTTCATGTACCGTACTGACGAAGGTAGTATTTTTTATACTCACCTGATTTTATATTTTTCCACCAATTTTTATTTTGTATATACCAAGTAATGGTTTTTTCAAGACCAGTTTCAAGAGTATGTTTTGGCTGCCAACCAATCTTATTTGTACTTGACGGGTCAATAGCATACCGATGGTCGTGACCGGGACGATCTTTAACGAAGTCAATATACTCCTTGCCCTTATGCATAAGCACAAGTATTTTTTTCAAAAGATCCAGATTAGTTATACTCTTTGCCATGCCACCAACTAAATACGTTTTTCCTTCAACTCCTTTGTGCAAGATCATATCAATAGCTTCGCAGTGATCTTCCACATATAACCAATCGCGGATGTTAGCACCATCTCCGTAGACGGGCACTTTTTCGCCTTCTAGAATATTGGTAATTGCGAGAGGAATGAATTTTTCTGGGAATTGATACGGGCCATAGTTATTAGAACAATTAGATATGGTAATAGGGAGTCCGTATGTTGTGTGATATGCTCGAACCAGGTGGTCTGACCCTGCCTTACTTGCTGCGTACGGACTTCTCGGGTCATATGGAGTATTAAGTGTAAATACGTCATCTGACATAATCGGGAGAGAGCCAAAGACTTCATCTGTTGATATATGATGAAAACGCGTTATCTTGTGTTTTAATGCGGCTTTCAATAGTACACCGGTCCCAAGTACATTCGTCGTTATAAATGGAGCAGGGTCGAGAATAGAGCGATCAACATGTGATTCTGCAGCAAAATGTACAACCGTATCAACACCCTTCATATGACTATCTACAAATTCACTATCGAGAATATCGCCTTTTTCGAAGGAATAGTGTGGATTATTTTCGATACTTTTTAAGTTTTCTAAATTTCCCGCATAGGTCAGCTTATCGATGTTCACAACTGTATCCTGAGGATATTTTTTTACCCAATGCAGAATAAAATTTGAACCGATAAACCCACATCCACCAGTCACTAAAAGCTTCATGTTCTTGGCGGATCTTGTAACCAGTCGTATCCAACTGTTATATCGTCATATGGGATGCGACCTTCTTCTTGAGGGTCGTATATTTTAGACGTTATATACATAAGCTCTGAGGGTCCTTGCAGTACTTTTACTCCGTGTGCCACATGATGGGGGATTTTTAATATAATATGATCTGCATTTTCGCCCATAAAGAATTCGTTTGTCAAACCAAACGTCCCGCTATCTTTGCGGGTATCATAAAGCACTGCTTTCACTGTGCCTCGTGCTATATACCACCAATCTATTTGTGTTTTGTGTATATGCCACGCCTTGATAACATTTTGATTCATGAGAGAGTGTGACCATTGGCCAAAACCTTCTTTAAAAAATGGATCATCTGCACGGATAAACTCTTCAAAAAATCCACGTTCATCTTTGTGCTGTACAAGCTCTTTAACCATAACTCCTGAAATAAGTTTCTCGTTTTGTTTTGTCATGTGTTTTTAATTAACGTATCCGTTTGAGGACTAATTTTTTTTGCCCAATAAATATTTGCCATAAGTAACGTATCGAATGTGCCTGCATCTAACCAATAACCGTTTAATTCGGCCCATCGCAGAGCACCCTTTTTTACATAGAAATTATTTACTTCGGTTATTTCAAGTTCTCCACGTCCCGCAGAGTTAGGATCGCATTGCTTAATGTAATCAAAAACATTTTTGTCATACATATACAATCCTGTTACCGCATAATCTGAAGGTGGGTCTTTCGGTTTTTCTATAATTTCTGCTATTTTTGAAGGGTCGTTTGCATCAAATCGTGGGACTCCAAATCTTGCAGGATCAGATACTTTTTTCAAAAAAACATACGCTCCACTTTCGAAAGAATTGACAGCCTGTGATATGTCCGCATCCGTTGTGTTGTCGCCAAGGATAACGGTAATGGGCTTATTGTCGGCAAAATCCTCTGCGAGAGATAGTGCGTCTGCTATACCTCCTTTGGGATTTTCTTGATACGCGTACTCAAGATGTTTCAAGCCAAGCTCTTTTCCATTTTTAAGAATTTGAATAAACTGACCCGAATGTGGACCTGAGACAATAATCATAATCTCTGTTATACCTGCTTTTACCAATGTTTCTATTGGATAATAGATCATCGGCTTGCTATATATAGGCAATAAATGCTTATTTGTAGCATGTGTTAGGGGATAAAGTCGCGTTGCAAGTCCACCGGCAAGTATGACGCCTTTCATAGAGATGTAATAAATAAAACTTGTAATGCTGCTACAGCTATTGCAGCCAGCAAAAAGTATTCTAACACAATTTTTACCGAAAGTGTTTTTGTACGTGCGTGTACCGTGAGTGACCATACAACATAATATGCGGCATATAAGTACAGTGATACTTTTTTCGTTTGTGTAGGAGCAACAAATAGTACGATAATCTCAACAATTGTGATGAGCATAAGAAGTATAAAATCAATTTGTTTCATATTATGGCACCTGTATTAATAACGAAAATTCCTACTATAACGACAAATAGGAAAATAATATGGAATACAGATTTACCTGTAGAGCGATACATTTTCTGCTTTTCAAATATATACATATCTATTGCTAGTGCACTTATAAGTACGGCAAGCACAAATAGCATAGCATTTCTACCCCAAACTGCAGTATTTATTAACTTTGTTTTCTGTACCGATGGTGCGCTATACGCATTGAGGGCATTTGATTTCTGTTGAGGGGCAGTATCTTTTATTGGAACATATGACGGATCGGGAGTAGCTAAAAGCTGCACGACTAATACGGTTGGTTTGCCTTGGAGAATACCTTCTTCTACTGCAAAACCAATTTCTGTATATTCCGATCGTAAAATATTTTCACGGTGTTTGGGTGACTGCATCCAGGCATGTACAACTTTTGAGCTGTCGCTAAAATCTTTTGCAAGATTTTCACCTGCATACAAATAGTGATAATCGTGTTTTGTAAAGAAATACCATGGAGAAGTACCTGTTGGGCTGTAATGATTCCAGTAATCGTGTGCGAACATGTCATGTGCTTTATCTGCAGCTGCCTCTGATAGTTGTTTGTTGAGCGTTAATGCACCAAGTCCATTTTGGGCGCGTTCTTTGTTTGTGTCTAGAAGTAATGCCTGTGTTTGAATATTAAGACTAGCACCCAAAACTTTGTGAAAAGATGTTGTTGCAGAGGTGCGAAAAATGAGTACAGTGATGAGTAGTAACCCCATGATGTATGTGAGCGAATCGTGATGGAGAACCTTTGCACGATAGTTATTTCCTTGGTGTGGTAAAAAAACGTGTTTTAAATACTTCATAATTGAGCGCATCATGCAAACATTGTATACTCATTTGCGCTTAAATTGCAGTGCAAATAGACTACCCGAAACACACGAACTTGCACAGGAAAGCAGAGCAAAGAAATAAAAAAGAGAAGGTAATTGAGCTGTGCTTGCACCGAGTACATAGGGAGTATTTGCCTGTTGGTTTGATTTTTTTACGTATTTGAGAGAGAGAGTGATCGCGGGATAACTATGATTTGAATTACGAGTGGAAATAGCTGGAGGCTCTTTACTAGGAGTAGGTGATATTTTAGTCGCTATTGCCGTATCTACACTGATACAATCGTCATTTTCATATCCATGTGTTGCATTTGTAGTACACCATGCTCCGCTTACTTGTTTACTGATACTTTTATCTTCTTCAGAAGCGGTGTAGTTAATCGTGTCTACTTCTTGTTTGAGTGGATCGAGAAGCCGTACCGTGTCACCAGTGTTATTCAACATGGCACTTTTAAGTTGAACAGTAGCAAAACTTTTTTTTCCAATTGAAACAGAAAATAAGTAAGGACTTGAACCGGCGTTTTCAGCGTCATCTATATACCAATTAGTGAGAGAAACATCAGTATCATTTCCATTGTATAGCTCTACCCATTCGGGTCCGTCTGACGGGTTGGGCATAAATTCATTCAGATATATATTTTGTATTTGTATATAGGGAGTTGGTGTCGGTGTAAACATTTGTGTTGGGACTATGGTTGATAGTACCGTTGGTGTTGGAGAGGCTGTTATACAAGGGATATTTTCAGACCCTTGAGTGGCAGTTTGTACTGTCCAAAGTGTTTTTTCGCAGAACGTATAACTGTGAGTAGAGTCTATATTAGCTGGATAGATAACTCGTTCCATTTCGTTACCAGAAGTAGTTTTGAGTATTACCGTATCGCCAGAATTATTGAGCACGCCGGATGATGTAGCTGTTATGTAGCTATGTACTTGGGCACTATTTGTAGCAAAAAAAAGTGTTTTGCCGGTCTCATCGGTGAGTTCAAAGTCAAGTAAATTTATTACTTGATCACTTTCATTGTACAGCTCTACCCACTCGAAATTACCTTGCGGAGGTGCCGGATATATCTCGTTTATTCGTAATGCATAGACGCTCTGATAAAGAGTGAAAAATAAAAAAATAAATACAACTGTTCGCATAGTAGAGAACAATAGCAAAGGAAAAGTAGTAATTTCAACGGACTATGGTCGACATAATTAACCCCTTCTCGGAAGGGCAAGCTCGCACTTTCGTGGAGGGGAACTTAAAAGGGTGAACTGTATTGTTTTAATTTGAATATACGTGGAGATAATAGGTGGGAAATGTTTTCCTATGTGATTATTTCAGCAGAAAAAATTTTATCTTTAGTATAGTGTTCCGAAAACTTAATATTAGGTCCGAATAACGGGTCATACATCATCCAGTCATCTCCATCAACTTTTTTTAATACTATGAAATGTTGACCACCCCATGAAGGATAAAGCCCTACTATGACGGGTTCTCCACCGTCTAATTTATTATTAATATCAGAGGTTGAAATATTACCAGAAAATGAAGAAAACCTACGGTGCCCTCCAGGTAAGTCAACGCTAAACTTCATATATGCAGTTGTACAGAGGTCAAAGTAGCACGAATTGGCAGCTATATCGGTCGGTGTAACATCAGTTCCTTTTGATTTCAAGACCATAGCTACAGAGGTAACGAGGCAGCCTACGCTTCCTATTGATTCGCTTGAGTTTCCAATATTAGTGTAAGCCCATCGCTCATCTCTCTGAGAGTAATAGCTACCGTCTCCTGTTCCGAGACTGTTAGCGCCAATTACTCCACCAACTCCAGAGTTAACGGCTGAGGTCTTGAATGCTGAAATCTGAGTTCTAGCTCTAGATAATATCTGCTGATATGTTTTTTCATCATTTTGAGTTTCAGAAAGTATCACTTCCTTATCACGTTGTTGTGCCGCAAGAGAAATCTTATAGCTCGCCAGCTGGTCGTTTAATATATTTAGTTCTGTTTCTTTTTCTTCGCGTAGCGTTTTTTGTTCATTGAAATTAACCTTTGTATCTTGCAGACGAAGCAGAATATTGCGGTCGTTTTCCTGTGTACGTTTCAGATACTGTACAGACCTCAGAAGTGTCGTAAGGTTGTCAGAAGCGAGCGTTGAAAGCATAGGGTTTCTACGTTGGCGCTTATACATAGCCCGTATCTTATCTGTTGTGGTTTCGGATATATGAGTGAGGGTAGAATTCAGCTCACCAATCCGTTCTCCGAGCGATGTGATTTCCTTTTTTATTCTTTCTACTGATTGTTGATTCTCTTGAATATTCAATTCGGTCAGATAAATTTGCGAATCCATGTATTGAATTTGTTTCGTGAGTGTGTTTCTTTGTTGTCCAAGGTCATTTACCTGTTTTGTACACGCATCTATTATAGATTGTAGCTCTTCTTGACTTGCTGAATCCTTCCTTTCGCACACAACTCCCCATGTTTGTTTAGGGGTAAATAGGATGGAGAGGGTAAAAAAAATCGCTACCCATAAACCGAGAGTCGTGAACAATTTCGAAGACGCATGGAACTTCATATACTTATTGTATGTATTTTGACGCGGCAATGAAAGTGCTGATCGTGGTAATTATCCCCCCGATTATCATAGTTGATAATCCGAGTAGTGCAAAGAAATATATATTGGCTGGCCAAATTGTTATTGAAATTGGTAGGTTTTCTATAAGCTCGAGTGTCGGTATTCCAAATAAAAATGTTCGTATATAAGGGAATAAATAGAGGTATCCTCCAACAAACATAGCTATACTCACGATACTTGCTAGAACATTAATAAATAAACCTTCTTTGAGGATGGGGCGTGCGACAAAATATTTTGAGGCGCCTAGTAACCGTAGAATATCAATTTCTTGTTTTCTGCGCATAATTTTAAACGTTGTAGTCATAAAAAGTACAAAAAACACCACTAAAAATTGCGAACCTAAAAAGACGAGTGCTCCAGCAGTGATGCTATTGGTAATACGTATGAGGTTGTCAACGATATCCTTTTCATAATCCACATTCTCAACTGCGGGATTTTTTTTTGCTAGTTTTGCAAGTCCTTCAAGTTTAGAGGGATCTTTTGCATATATTTCAAGAGATTGAGGAAGTGCTTCTTTGCTGACCATTTCTAAAATTTCTGGATCGTTTTTATTCAGCTGTTTATAGTACGATAACGCTTGTTCCTGTGAGACATACCCAACGTCACGCGTTTGTCCTGTGTTGACGAGATCTTCTCGGAGTTTGAATATAGTCGCTTTTTTCGTGTCTTTAACGAAATAGACGGTTGCCTGAGGTTGGGTTTTAATATAGCCAACTATTCTTGTGAGGAGTAATATTGAACCGGCGAAAATAAAAAGCATAGTAAAACTAAATATGAGCGTTCCTAATACCATTAGCGATTGATACGGCGTTCTTCTTATCGATGAAAATATGTTCATATTATAAATCCAAACTATAACTGCCTCTTTGTTTATCTTTCACAATTTTGCCTTTCTTAATAGTAATAACTCTTTGTTTGAGCGCATTCACTATTTCTGCATTATGAGTGGCAAATATAATAGTACGTTTATCGTCATGGATTTTTCTAAACAAGTGTACTATTTCCCACATAGTTACTGGATCGACGTTACCCGTTGGCTCATCTGCTAAAATAAGTTGACGTCCTCCCGCGATTGCCCGAGCTATTGCAAGGCGCTGCTGTTCTCCCGCAGATAGTTGTAGAGGGAAAAATCCTGCTTTTTTTTCAATTCCGGCAAGTGAGAGTGCGTTCATTGCCTCTTCTTTTGGATTTTTGTGATGCACAATTTCCAAACCAACCATTACATTTTCCAAGGCACTTCGGTCTTGGATAATTTTAAAATCCTGAAAAACTGTTCCAATCTTTTTTCTAAGCTCATCCGATGACTTAAAATTTCGTGATGAAACTTCTTCGTCCTCAACGAAAACGGAGCCTTCGTCTGGAATGAGTTGCCGCATTATGAGGCGTAACAAGCTTGTTTTTCCAGCGCCAGATGGCCCGATAAGAAATACAAACTGACCTTGCTCAATTGTGAAAGATATATCGTTCAGGGAAAAAGTTCCTGACGAGTACTGCATTGAAACGTTTTCGAACCGTATCATACTTATTGTAGTTCCAAATAGCCTACATCCATAAGCCATCCGGCAGTTTGTGCGGAGTATGTTTTACCCCACACTTTTACTTTTTTATTGACAAACTGATCTAAATTTACCGCTGATGAGGTGAGATAAACGTTTTGTGATGGACCGCCTTTTCGCTCTAAGTGATGTGTTCCTTCTCCTTCAACACCACCTTTTTTGAGTAATCCTTCAGCAGCATCTGGAAATCTCTTTTCATTTTTTGTACCAAAAGCATTTTTATTGACTCCAGTTCCTTGTTTCATCTCTACGCCTGTTGTCTGGGTTTTAGAAGAAACTCTATAATTTGCCACTGCAACTCCAGATAGACTACCGGTAACGCAAGCTAGGATAACAATAACTACAATAGGAAAAATAGAAGAATTCTTTCTTTTCGAAATAGGTTCGTATTGTTTTTGTGGTTCTAGTGTATGGAATGTTGGTTGTGCCATTATAGGTATTGTAACCAGTTATGAAATTTTTAGCAAATACGCTTTTATGAAATCATCTAAATCGCCGTTTAAAACCCTATCTGGATTACTCGTTTCATGATTTGTACGAAGGTCTTTGACCATGCGATAAGGGTGCAGAACATAGGAGCGAATCTGAGTACCCCAGCTTGCCATTATATTTTTTTTAAATGTATCTTCTTTTTTCATCCGTCTAGTTTCTTCTTGCTGCCACAATTTGCCACGTAATATCTGCAGTGCAAACTGTCGATTTTGTTGCTGTGAACGCTCTTGTTGACAGGTAACAATAGTGCCGCTTGGTACATGTGTCAATCGTACAGCGGTTGCTACCTTATTTACATTTTGTCCTCCGTGGCCGCCACTGTGAAAAAATTGCCACAAAAGATCTGATTCCTTAATATCTATGACCGCCTCCTTTAATATTGGAAACACTTCGACGAGTGCAAAAGAGGTTTGACGTAAATTACTTGCGTTGAAGGGGGATAATCGCACGAGACGGTGAGTTCCAGCTTCTGCTTTTAAGTGACCGTATGCGTACTCGCCAAGTACGTTAACGGTAATAGTTTTAAGCCCAGCTTCTTCTCCAGCGATTTCATCTACCATTTCTACTTTCCATCCTTTGAGATGGAAGTATTTATCGTACATTCGCCATAACATTTGGGTCCAATCCATAGCTTCGGTTCCCCCTTGTCCTGCATGTATAGTAAAGATGACATCATGATCATCATATTGACCAGAAAATAAGAGTAGTGTTTCATATTTATCGAGTAGTGTCGCAAGTTCCTTTTCCTCTCCTCCTTCATAGAGAAGCTGCATCATTTCAATTTCTTCTATCTTTGTTTGTAAACGGTGCTGTTCTTGTGTTATCTCTTTAGCACGTGAGATGTCTTGCCAAAGAGCAGGGTCTTCCATCTGTTTCGTCAGAACTGCCAGTCTCTCTTTCTTCTGAGGCATAGCAAATTTTTGGGTAAGTTGTGTATATTTTTCTGTGGTTTCTGGAGAAATCATATATGTATTATACAATCTTGTTACAGAGAAGGGAGTGATGATAAACTATTTTGAGTCTGCACCCAATATAATTGTTGTCGTTGAAGAAGTTACTTTTTCATATGTTGGCTTGTCTGAAAGGTACGATGATAAATCTTTTGCTATACGATCGAACGCTTCTTTTGAATTTGTTTGAATAACTGTTTTAGTATATTCATAATTATCTGCATTATCTAACCGTGTTATTGTATAGCCCTTTTCTTCGAGCCGAACTTTATATGTATTTGCGAGTCCGGCAGATCCCTCACCGTTTTCAAGTATTATAGGTATGTCCTTAGCGGAAACACTCGGCGTTGGTGAATTTTTTGGGACTGTCGTTGGTAGAGGTTTTGGTGTCGCTGTTGGTTTTTTGCTGAACAACATAGGTATTTTGACAGTAGGTACGCTCAGTGTAATAGGATGTGTTAGAGCTATGCGTAAAACAAAGAAACTTAAACCAGCAGAAAAGAATAACAAGACAGCGATTGTAAGAATTTTTTTTATGTGGATATTCGATCGTATACGAATGTGTTGCGATTTTTGCACTTTTTGAGTGGGAATGATAGCAATCGCATGAGATGTCTTTTTTTCTAAATGCGATAACAGTACGATCTCACGAGAGAACGTTACAAGGCTTTCTTCAAGAAGGTGCTGCTGTGCTGTTATTAATAACGGAGAGTCAGTGAGTATTCTATGCAACGGATTTGTCCATATTCCAATTGTTTTTGTAAAACTATCTTGACGAATATCGAGTGATTTTGCACCACTTAAAATGAGGCGGGTCGGCTTATTTGCACTTTTATTAAGTGTTTTAAGGTCTTTTTCTATATCTGCAGAGCTAATAATTTGGACGGCATTTTCTACAAGACCATAGGCATCAAAATACAATCCTGTGCTTGTTTGTGGTTCATACTCGAGAAAAAATACGTGTTCTTTTTTTGTTGTGTTGAGCGTGTGATTAAATGTTTCAAACAGAAGGAGTGACTCTGGATAAAAGGCCTGTATATCTATATCAAAAAAGTCTAAAAGTGTGCTGACTGTTTGTTTATTTTGACCCGTTAATACATACACGCTCGCTGTTGTTTTACCTCGTACTGTGGAAAGAAAATATCTATGTGAGTCTGCAGAAGAAAGATCGGGAAAGAGTGTGTGTAATTGTTTTTCTACATAGTCGTCCATTGTTTCTGGAGCAATGTCGAGTGGGATATCTAGCCGAGCAAAATTGAAAAAACGCTCTGCAAGTATGACCTGTGCGCGGAGTTTTCTCATTTTTGGCAGTCCACTTTCTTCGAGCAGTTTCTTCAGGTAGAGAGCCCATATATCGATGTCAAAATTTTCTGCCTTATCTATTGGGATATTAACACTTGCGTGTAATTCTTGTTTTTTCCCAAGGAAGGAAGATGTGCTCGACGCTATCTGCAGACGATTATGGAGTAAGCTTATGATAATCATCACCCTAATGATGACACATTTTTTGATAAGTGGCAAGTGGTTTGTTCCAAGGCGATATTACTAATTTGTTAGTTTCACTATCAATAGATACTTCTGATACTCGGAACGTTATGTCTGTTTTTCTTCTCTCAAACGTTTTAGAATGGAAGTTGTAGCGTGCTGAGGATCTCTTGCAATGACTATTTTAACTTGTGCATGTATGCTACGGGCTTGTTTACGTTTTTGAGATAGATAAGGGTCATTTTCAGTGACAGCGATAATACGAGGACATATTGCTTTAACTAGTCTGAAATAGTCTTCATAACCAGACAGCTGAGGTAAGGAAACAACTGAATCGACCGTACGAATTTCTTTCAGAATAGCGGCTCTTTCTTGTACTGTATGAAAAGGCTCCCTCTCTTTTTGTGAGCGTATAAAAGCATCATTTTCGAGGGCCACGACTAAAAAATCTCCTGTCTTTTTAGCTCGTTTTAAAAAAGATATATGTCCAAAATGCAGAATATCAAAACAGCCACCCACAAGTACAATACTTTTTTGTCTTAGATGTTCAAATTCTTTTTCAAGTGCGTTAAAAAAAAGGTCGTTAGTACTCATGCATTTGTCGTTTCTTTTAGAAGATAAGGTGGTCTATTCTGAGATTCTTGATATGTCTTTCCGATATATTCACCAATAATGCCTATGGTGATTAGCTGGATACCTCCCATAAATAGCACTGCGATAAAGAGAGTAGTCCATCCAGTAATCCAAAATTCATGAGGTAAAAATATACGTCTATAGAGCGCGTAGGTAATGCCTAAAATCCCCAGCATTGCCGTAACAAATCCGATGTACATAGCGACGCGAAGCGGTTTTATAGAAAAAGAGATTAACCCATCGAGTGCGAGATTGAGCATTTTGGAGAACGTATAGTGTGTGGTGCCAGCAAAGCGCTCATCGCGATTATATTCTACTTGATCCCATGAAAATCCACCCCATGAAACCAGGCCCCGAATATATTTGTTGTGCTCTGGTAAATTTTTTATATACGTCACTACTGTTTTATCGAGTAGACGAAAGTCTCCAACATCTGTAGGAATCCGAACGTCTGAAAGTATATTGAGAAAACGATAAAAAATATATGCAGTCAGTTTTTTAAATGGTGAGTCTTTTCTTTTTTGTCGTCTCGCATAGACAATTTGTGTTCCTTTTTCCCATTTTTTTACCATAGTTGGGATAATTTCTGGAGGATCTTGTAAATCAGCATCTATGCTAATAACGCAATCTCCTTTTGCTTTTTGATATCCGCAAAAAAGTGCATTTTGATGGCCAAAATTACGAGTAAATGAATATATCTTTAATAACTTATTTGTTGCCGCACTGTTTTTAAGAATGGAGAGAGTGCTATCCGTAGATCCATCGTCTATAAACAGTATTTCGTATGTATAATTTTGAACTGCCTTTGAAAGACGCTCAACCAATATGGGGATATTTTTTTCCTCGTTGTGCACTGGAACTATGATGGATAATAGAAATTTATTCATAGATAATATTGGTTGCGGAGCTGGGAGTCGAACCCAGTCTAAAAGGTTATGAGCCTTTTGTGCGCCGTACACTACTCCGCACTTGGGAAGTATACACGTACAGTATAACGTAATGAGGGTACAAACACAAGAAATGATGAATAAATTAGTTTCTCTTAATCCAGTTTATTATTGCAGTATTTAATTCGCTTTCTTTTCCATCAAACCCATGGTTTGCTTGCGGAATGATAGTGAATTTGAATTGGGTAGAATTAGATACTTTTTTTTTGAGTAGTGCGACTATTTCTGGAACTTTGTTGTAGCAATATTCGTCTTCTTCGCCGTATACGACAAGTGTCGGTAGGGTAATAGAACGAAATTCCCGAAACAAACTCTTTTTTGATAAATGTAGGTTGTTAAAGTGTTCATAATATGGAAAAATATTATAGTCACCATCTGGATGTATAGTGTCGTAGAGAGAAGTATAGGTCAGTATCATGCCATCAGTGTAATCAAGTGGGGCATAGGTATCTCCTTTTCCTTTTCTGATTACGTTGTAAGAATTTTTGAGCGCCTCATTGTATTTTTTTTCACCAAGCGCATTATAAAAAAGCCCAGCGTCATCGCCTCCTGAAATAAGAATATACCCTGCGCATGGGTTTGTAGATGTATAGTAGTTATATATACATATTTTATTTGCTCCTGTCGATGAGCCAGCGAGATAAAAAGTGGTATACCCTTTTTTTCGTAAAAAATCTATAGCGCCATCAATGTCATAAACACACTCTTTTATTTGTTCGTATGCCATTCCAGCGAGAATTCTTGTTTCAGGATAGGTATTTTTTCGCAATTTTTTTATGTAGTGAGCGCCTCTATTGTTAAAAGGAAAATAGGAAATTTGTTCTTTGTTTAGTTGTTGACCAAGTGAATTTTGTTTCGAAGGGGAGTAGAAGACAGACGAGCTACCGTTACCGTGAATGTACAGACATGCTTTTTTTGTGGGAGTAGTAGGTTCATATAATAATCCTGGGAGTAGTACGCCGTCTGTTGCCTCAAGTTCTACAAGCGATACGGTTGATGGGGTCACTTCTCATCAATGGCAACTGATTGTATATGCACTGGGTTTACGGGCGAAGACCCTTCTCCACCAGTTTGCATAGGCGCAGTTGCTATTTTATCGACTACGTCCATACCCTCAAGCACGTGGCCGAAGATAACATATGACTTTGGTAGTTCAGTGTCGGCGTGCATTATAAAAAATTGACTTCCGTTTGTGTTTGGTCCACTATTAGCCATGGCGACAGTTCCTCTGGTGTAGCTGCCTGCTATAGGTTCATCAGCAAATGTATAGCCCGGGCCACCAGTGCCATCTCCGCTAGGATCTCCTCCTTGGATCATAAAACCTTTTATGACACGATGGAAGATAGTATTTGCATAAAACCCCTTTTTTGCCAAATATACAAAATTATTTACGGTGATGGGAGTATCTTTTGTGTCCAAATTAATAGTGATGTCTCCTTCGGTTGTTGTGACTGTGGCGGTATATGTTTTATTAACGTCGATGGTCATTGGGGGCTGTTTAGTATTTTTTTTTGTCATTTCTTCTGTTGGTTCAACTGGTATTTGAGAAGTTTGGCTTGTTGTTGTAGACTTTTGTGAGAAAAGATTATTCCATCCAAAAAGTACTATTACGATAAGTGCAGATCCCGCAAGTAATAAATATGCTACTTCTTTTTTCATGATCTGTAGTATAGTAACGCATATATTGGAACATGTCAAAGCATGTATTGCAAATTACGCACAAAGTTGGCACAATTGAACTGAAAGGAGATGAAAATAAATGGCAGTATCATTCTACGATGTAAAAAACAAAGCTTCAGTCGAAGTAGCAGATGACAAACTACGCAAGACAAAGTATGAAAGAACGACCAAATCTGGTTCTGTGCAAGTACGATATGCACTTCGCGGGACACTTGCAGATGGTCGCAAGGTCACAAAATTTGTGAGCAAAGAAACATGGGATCAACACAGTGTTCCTATGGAATAAGATTGAATAATACGTGAAGGCCTGCCTTTGGGGCCTTCACGAGAAGCTAGACAATCTTTAATTTTTGTTTGTTTGGTCAGTTTTCGGAAAGAATAAAGAATGGGCCAATTCTCGTTCCTCGAAAAGTAGCTGTCCGTCTTCGCCCCATTTATGATGCTTGAACGTGGCTTCGGCCGGACACGAAGAGCTTCTAAACTCACATTCGTTCGCTAAGAATCTCTAGTGTCGGGATGGCCGGACTTGCTCAACTGACAGTTTACGAACGTACGTAAGTAATTACTGTCAGTTAGTCCGCCGAAGCTTGAGCGAAGGCGGAAACCGGTTGTTTGTTGGTCGGGATGGCCGGACTTGAACCGGCGACCTTACGCACCCCATGCGTACGTTCTAGCCATCTGAACTACATCCCGAGTATATGTATTTTATCATGCGCACGAATATCTTAGGCAAGGTATACTATGTGTGTTATACGTTATAAAAAGAACCATGGATGAAAAGAAAAAACCAGACATGTCTATAAACATAAATTTGGATACCACACCTATTTTGTATACCGATAATATTTTCATGACGGTGAATGAAGATGGCGTGGTGTTGGATATAGCCCAAAAACTGGGGCCAACTAACCAAGTGCGTATAGTCTCGCGTATCGGCATGAGCAAAGACCACGCACAAAAATTCCTAAAAGAAATGGGAAAACTGTTGGTCATGAACCAGGGGCAGATAGAAACGGGAAGAAAGAATTAAAACGTGCTGCGCATGCCACTCATTTGAGCTGCGCCAGCGCCAGCACCACCGAGAGCCATGGCTAGCAAACCAAATCCTTCTGCCAAATTTGCCGCTACGTCAGGCATTTTGTTTGTCTCGGTAATTGGAACGCCATCCGTGAGTGTGTTTGCCGGTACACCTTGATTTATTTTATACAATACTCCCGCACCAGTGAGGGCTAATGCAATGCTTCCTACAGTAATTGCATATCTCAATTTATCACCCGGCGATAACCGATTATGATTACTTGCTATCTGATGTGGAATTCGTCTTATAGTATCTAACATATGCTGTTATTATATCATATTTCCAAGGGAAATTATGCATGGTTTATATCTTTTTACGTTTGTTCTTTGGTACGAGCTTCACGACGACTCCCTGATACTGATCGGGGCCGTTATATATGCTGAGAGTTTCTTTCTGATTCTTTTCTAGGTACTGTGGTAAGAAATCTCCATATACATAATCATAACTGCCATTGTATATAACGTAGTCAGAATCATCGAGCATCTGTATATATATTTCTTTGAACCCTGGCAATCCTAAGAATTGATATATGTTGATTGTTGGATCTTTTTTGAGAGCAAAATAGGGATCGGGAATACTCGAGATAAGAACAGTACTGTGCGATGGAATTGAGCGCGCCACACTTTCTGTATAGACAGCGTATGAAAAACTTGATCCTCCATACTGTCCGATAGTACGCCAGACTAATACTATGCTTGCGAGGCTCATGAGAGCAAAAACAGATAGAATTTGTAGAAAATTTTTAGATTTTTTTTGTATTTTCTCAGATAAAATACTGCCATAACCGAGAAGTAAAAATGGTACCACGTAGACTTCGTACCAAAACTGTTTTCCAACGAGTATAAAGACCCATGAAACAATCAAACCTACCACTATAAAGGGGTGGACTGCTATAGGTTCTAATAGTGCAAATACAAGTACCAAGATTGAGCCAAGAACCAAGGATAATTGTACATACGCCCTCATTCTATCTGAATCGTGAGTTATTTGATAAAAAAGGTTGGTCTCCAACTGCTTCCTCAGTGTTTGAATGTGCATTCCCTTTGAAAATATTTCAAAATCGAAGTGCAGTACAGAGAACCACCACAGAATGCATATTGCTATAGGAATGGCAAAGAGCAATATGGATGTTAACAGCGATTTTTTGTTTTTAATGTTAATGAGCATGTATATGCCTATAACAAAGCCACCAATAATACCATACGGTTGGAGTAGTACAGACAAACCTATACTCAATCCTGCAATACTATACCTCCACCATTTCTTTGTGCCAAGAATAAGTGTATATGCGATTGAATGGAGAAAGAGAATATATATCTCTGGTCTGCCAAAATGAGAGGCTCGCATAAACGTAAAATTAGTAAAGAAAAACAAGGCCAAGAGAGATAGCGAAAGTGGGCTAAACTTAAATATTTTCTTACCAAGATATATGATGCTTACATATAACACCCCTAGACTGGCAATAAACGCGAAAGTACGCTGTACATATGGTCCAAATCCAAACAGTTTATATAGTGCTGCATAGATATGAAACAAAAGGGGAGGGTACATAGTTATAACCGTATTACTACTCAGTACGTTTCCTAATAAGGAAGTTCCATAGACAGTATGATGCAATAGATTGTAGGCAACGTCTGCATACCATGTTTCATCCGGCCATATTTGGGGAAAATTCATAAACAGAAGCACATTAATCAAGAAGTATATCGATGCGCCAACTATACTAACAATGAAGTATTTTTTCATGAACGCGTTTTTCGTTCAATTTTTTTCACTATATATTGCGGTCTCTTTTTTACTTCTTCAATTATCTTACCTATATATTGTCCGATAATACTTATTGCAAAGAGCTGTAGTGAGCACGCTGCTAGTATGGCGAGAAATACACTTATTTCAAATATAGAATCATGAGGGTGGGCATACTTCCATATAATCGTTGAACCAGCACCTATAAGAAACAATCCGAGAATAACAACAGATAACAACGTAATAAACTCAAGCGGTGCGGTAGAAAATGAAAAAATTGCTTTGAATGCCCATTGTATATTTTTGCCAAAATTATTTGTCGTCTTGCCAAACATGCGTTCGGGTCGTGTATAAGCAATACCTTTTTGGCGAAAACCCACCCATGCCCGAAGCCCTCGTAAAAAATAATCTCGTTCAGGAAACGTAGTCAGGATATCAACGACGCGTCTATCTATTAGAGAGAAATCTCCTGCATCGTTCGGAATATTAATGAATGCTAAGCGCTTAAAGATACGGTAAAATAATTTATACGAGAACTGCATAAGCAACGGTGCTTGGCGTTTTGTACGTACTCCATAGATCACG
The DNA here is from genome assembly GCA_024654535.1 of Candidatus Roizmanbacteria bacterium. Lineage (GTDB taxonomy): Bacteria > Patescibacteriota > Microgenomatia > UBA1406 > UBA1406 > JANLHL01. The sequence goes on from JANLHL010000038.1 coordinate 145,918, forward strand.
TCATAACCTTTTTTCCAGTGCGTATAGAACGTAGCGATGAGTTCTGGTGGATCTTGTAAATCTCCATCTAAAAGTACGACAGCTTTACCTTTTGATACACGCATTCCACTTAAGAATGCCATTTGAGAACTGAAGTTTCGAGAGTGGTGCACTGCGATAACATGTGGATCTTTATTGACAAGCGTGTGTAGTATTGTCCCAGTTTTATCAGGGCTGCCATCATTAACAAATATTATTTCGTAGGGTATTTTTAGTTTTTTCAAAACAACGCTGAGTCTTTTGTACATTATTTCAATAGCTAGTTCGTCTTTATAGCATGCGATGATGGCAGAGATTATTGGTGTGCGCATTTTTATCGTTCAAGATTAATATAACAGGGAGCATTATTTTTAACGACTTCCTGTACTAGAAGCGGTATCTCTTCGTCTTTTATCGGCCAATAGCCATTGATATTGTGTAATACTCGGAGCACCTCTTTGTCTTCAGGTGCCCAATGTGAAAATCCATCACGCTCATAATCTTTATTTCTACCAGAACCTATTATCTTTACCGGAATATGCTCGTGATGTATATAGTTTCTGATAGTTTCAAAAGCTCGGTACAGCACAAAGCTAGAAATCGAATAGACAAAAGGAATTTTCCCCTTCAGTGCTAATCCCACGCCAATTCCCATCATGGCTTGTTCTGCAGCACCGACATTAATAAATCGTTCTGGAAATGAATCACGTATTTCATCCCACATTTTGTACCCTAAATCGCCCGTCACGATCCATATGTTGGTATTTTTCTCCATTGCTACATACAGTTCATCCGCAAACAACCGCTTCATATGTCTCATATTATGAATATATTTTTTTAGCCAACAAATAATCACTATCAGTCATGACATAATAATGTGCATCTTGACCTTTGAGAAAAGGTAGTTGTTCATTTTTTGTACGCGAAATAATGATAGTCGGTTCTTTCCGTTTTTTTTGAATTTCTTGTGTAAGGTTGGACAAGTCGTGTCCATTGACATGCACTGTTTTTAGTCCAAAACCAGCAATTTGTGCATATAGTTTGGTCAATTCAATCTCTTGGTACGCCCCCCACCCATTTGCATTGAGAATGATAGTTAAATTGGTCATCTTCCTTTCACGAATAATACGAAAACTTTCCCATATACTACCCTCACTACATTCTCCGTCTGAGATCATGCAATATACTTGTTTGTTTTTATCTGCAAGCGCCATACCAATGGCAATAGGGAGACCTTGTCCGAGACTGCCAGTTGATACGTTTATTCCATATTTATTACATCGATCAGGGTGAACGAATAACTTTTCAAGAACCGCCGTTGGTAAAATACCGAGGGACTCAAGTACGACATATTGCGCTACCCCTGCATGTCCATTTGAAAGAACAAATGGTTCATCTGGTTTTTTAATTGAATACAGTACCCACAAGGCATCAATGGCTGTTAAGCAGGATCCTAAATGTGACGAGTGCCACATATGAGATACTTCAATAATTCGTGCACGAAGTTTTTTTTGAGTTACGTTAAGCATGTTTTTGTGCAATTATACAGATATTTCCTAAAGGTAACCATAGGGATACTTTTAGTACAGCCTGCAAGGGTCTTGATCGGTGCAAAAGAACATATTTTTTAAATGATTTGGGCAGTGGAGCTAAGTGCAGTATGTGGCGCAGAGATACATAGTTAAATGGCTTATGAAGAGAGATTACTGAGAATTTATTTTTTTTGACGAGCGTGGTTAACGTGGAGGGCGAATACAAAAAAGTATGTTCAATGTCTATGATTGGGCTTTTTTCTTTTAATAAACGTGCTGATACGCTCTGTACATTGTGTAAGAAGAATATAATCATTCCGTTTTCTTTGAGCAACGAATGGCAGATTGATAAAAATGTATTTGGATCGGGGATATGGTCGAGTGTTTGAAAACAGAGTATATAGTCAAAGAATTTCTCAGGAAATGTATCTCTTTTTAAGAGACCTCTTGTAATGTTATTACGAATTTTAGGTTCTGCTTTCGCGATTGCGTTTCTACTTGGTTCAATACCAAATACCTGTTTGAATCCCTTTTTTCGAAGTGCGGATAACATGAACCCATTTCCACAGCCTATTTCAAGAATTGATGCTTTTGTACGGGTAGAAAGTACAGGGAGAACCTCGTGTAAGTATGTAGTTGTGAGTTGTTCAAGCTCACCTGTATACGTGAACTCACTTTTATTGTAAAGAGACTCCAGTATTCTCGTATCCATAATGGGGTTTGACCGAACGAGCCCATCTTTTTTACATTGCACAATTTGGTAATGTATGCGATCGGGAAGTCTTCGTGCAGAGAAAGTTTTGACGTTAATATCTGACTTGTTAAAATTAGCTTTGTATAGCACCGTATAATTGTCCTTAGAATTACAGAGGGGGCAACTCGTTTTATTCATGTAAGTAAAGAATGTGATTTTTTTTGTACCACTGCCAAAATAATAGTAGGCCTTTTGTTAGACTTGTCTGTGGCTTCCATTGCAAAAGTTTTTTTGACTTTGCTATATCTGCTACCCACGTTGTAGCATCCCATATACGTTTTGGCATGCTGCCCCAATCGCATACTGTTGATACTTTGGTTATTTTAAAAGCTTTTTGTACGACTGTTTCTAAAGATGATTGTATGCCTGTACCAATGTTAAAAACTTCTCCTGGATATTTTTGTAAATATGAAACAGCCATATAGGCGTCAAGAATATCATCGATATATATAAAATCGCGCGCTATAGATGGGTCGACAAGTTTCATCGTTTTTTGAGAATACAGACAATTCATGAGTTGTGGCATAAATCGAGTAGGTTCTTCGTATGGTCCATATACTGAAAATGGTCGAATAGTCACTATTGGTTTGTTGAGCTTTCTTGCTTCATAGGCGCACATGAGTGTTTGTGCAGCTTTCGTTGTCGCATAGTAGCTTGCAGGTTCGAGTATATCTGTTTCTTTCATAGGCTTATCCTTAAAGCCATACTCAGACGAACTACCAGTGTTAACAAATAATTCATAGTCATATTTTTCAGTAGCTTTTAACAAATTCCATGTACCTTCGATATTTGTTTTAATAGCGCTCCTTCCATCTTGTTGATTGGGATACGCGCCGTAAGCGGCAAAATGATAAATTATTGAAGGACGTGACTTTTTTATAATTCTGACAAGTTCTTTTTCTTTTGAAAAATCCGCTGAGTGTACAGTAACTTGACTTAGAATATCCTGTATCCTCCACAGATTTGCTTGTGGTCTGAGTAGAATGTGGACATTGTTTCCTTCATTTACAAGCCTTCGAACCATGCATGAACCAATAAATCCAGAAGCTCCCGTAACGAAGTATGTTTTCATAGTGACTTAATGAGCGAGTATAGCAAAATTAATACTTTTATTAAATCGAGGAAAGAAAGCTGTTCCGATATGTTCTCCTGGAGAAATATGGACATAAGACGATTCTTGTTTCAATGTTCCTGAAATAGTTGCACTTGAATATGGCTCAATCACAAGAGGGACTATGATATCTGTTGAAATCTTTGTATCACCGACTTGTATATGGGAGGTGAGATATCGTTTATCATAGAGACTTTGTATAACACATCTCTCTTTGTTTGTTATGGTAAGTGTATACGGTAATAGAGTCAATTGTGGAACTGCATTTGGAAAATTTATCGAAATAGAAACGTTAGGTTTTACACATAATGGAGGTATTGAAGACTCTTTACTGGTACTCAGTATCAAAGTTTTTTCATCTTTATACACGGTAAGAGTTTTAGCATACGTATTGTCGAGTATTTTTTTCTGCAGCTTTTCGGTAAGTGAATCAAGGTGCACAATGACATATTGAACACCGATACTTCCTAGGTAACGAATAAACGTATCGTTAATTGTTTTACTTTTTTCCAAAATATTTTGATATTCAATGGGTGTGAAAGCACTATAGCCATTTACTGTTTTTTCATGGGTATATAGTGCCCAATTAACATAACCTAGCTCTTTCCATTGCACATCTTTTGTATACATAGGTAGGTGCAGGGTCGGAATATCGTAAAGCTTTTGAAAAGTCCTTGGATTTTCTCTTAAATACGTCTGTATCTGGGCAATTCGTTGGGATTGTTCGGTAAAGGTTATTTGGACAATATTTTCTGCAACAATAACAGACATTAGTATTGCTGTGGCAAAAGAGTACAGCCAGTGTCTATTTATATTCTTTTTAATAAAAAGCATGCCATATGCACATACGAGAGAGAAAGGAATGTAAAAGATGTGTTGAAACCGAGTTGGTACACGCAGAGCGCGAAGAGGAAATAGTAGATCATACATATAGTAATAAAGTAATGGGTGAGGGACTGTGTTTGGTGGATCATTCCATCCAGTATAAACTGGACCGAAGGTAAGCAAAGCACTAACAATAAAAACGGCACCAAAACCTATCGCAGCATTTTTGCTAAGTGCACCTTTTTTTATTTTAATAACGTAGAGGAGCCCAAATATGAGTAAGAGTGATGGAACAATATTAAGAAACAGCGTGTGTTCACTGTAGTTGAAACCTACTATGTCTTTTGGAAAGCGGTTGTCGTTTACATGAGTATGATCTTGAACGTAGAGCATATTTCGCGGATCTGGCGATACCCAATCTATACCCCTGGCAGAAAAATGGATTGTTTCTATTATACTGCGAGTAATGGACTCTTTGTGAGAAAATGATAAGTATGGTTTAGTGATAAAGTAAATAAATGGGATATAGATAATAACAACAATACTTGTTATAAGGAGCTTATGTATATAGGGTAATCCTTCTTTAAATTTACTAAAGAGAATTGGAGCACAGAAAATAGGTATGAAAATTAAGGTGAAAACCCCGTAGTAAACTGCAGTAAGCCAATTGAGTGTTAAAACTCCATAAAATATAATTGCAGAGCGCCACGATGGGGAACGTATATATCTATAGCCCCACAAAAACACGAGCGGCAAAAAATATCGTTGCAGCAGATCAGCATGGTGCGGAAAGCTTGCAAATACCAGTGGGTTATAGGTAAATATAAGTGCACCAATCAACGATGCGTATGTATTTTTTACAAAGTATCGAATCGTTACAAAAGAGCTTATATACGTTAATACAAAGGACAGCACAATAACGAGATTGAAGGATAGAATAATATGATTTGTTAAAATATAGAGTGGAGTAAATAAAACAAGGCCAGGGAAAAACATATGGTCAGAATAGGCAAACGAATTCGAGAAAGGATAAAATTGATTACTCGTAAAAAATTGTTGCATATTGAAGAGTGATCCATTTTTTAATGCCTCGGCGATATGCCACATCGTCCACCCTCCATAGGCGTGGTCGGAAGCGTCTGAGTAGTAGGTTGAGAGGTGTGCAGACAGAGGCCATGTTAATATGACTGCTAACACTAGGGCAAGTATACATAGATATAGCCAGTGAAATTTGTATAGTTTTGCCACTCTAGATATTTACTTTATAACGGTGTGCATATTTTTTACGTAAAGACGAGATCTTTGGTGAAATAATTATTTGGCAGTACGGCTGGTTGGAATTTTTTATGTAATACTTTCTATGATAACTTTCAGCCTCGTAGAACTTTATCAGAGGTTTAATCTCTGTTACTATATGCCCTGAAAATTCATCTTTGTTCAACTTTTCCATTATGCTCCTTGCCTCTTTTTTCTGTGTCTTACTTGTGTACAAAATAATTGAACGATATTGACTTCCAACATCGTTTCCTTGTCTATTTTTAGTAGTGGGATTATGAATATGAAAAAAAATATCGAGCAGATTTTCGTATTGAATTGTCATTGGGTCAAATTCTATACGTGTAACTTCAGCGTGTCCAGTGTCTCCAGAACAAATTTGCTCATAGGTAGGGTCAATGCTTTTTCCACCTGCATAGCCTGGAGATACTGAGACAACTCCTTTCAATCTGCTAAATAGGGCTTCTGTGCACCAGAAACAACCAGCTCCAAAGATAGCAATATCTTTGTTCATTTTTTAGGTACAAACTGTAGTGACAGAGAGTTCACGCAGTGACGAGTATTTTTTTTTGTAAAATTCTCACCTACAAACACGTGTCCAAGATGAGCCTTGCAGGTTGAACATTGTATTTCTGTACGTATACCATCGGAATCTGGAATATGTATAACTGCATCTTTTATTTCCTGGTCAAAGCTTGGCCATCCACATCCAGAATGGAACTTGTTATTTGAAATATAAAGCGGTGCGTTGCATCTGCGGCAAGCATAGATACCTTCCTCAAAAAAAGCATCAAATTTACCGCTGAATGGTTGCTCTGTGCCTTTATGAATTATTATTTTTTCTTCTTCTTCGGTAAGTGAATTGAGCAGCATTACGTTACTATACTGCATTGAAATGGTTATAACAACTTTAGTAGCTGCACTATTTTAGATACTGTGATAGTATTATCCTTATGAAGGGGATCGTCATAATTTTAATGCGTGCGTTAGCTGTCGTCATAACTTCTTATGTTATTCCTGGTGTACAAGTTGAAAATTTTCTTACCGCTATCGCCGTTGCGGTTGTTTTAGGCATTTTAAATACGCTTATTCGTCCGCTATTGGTACTACTTACACTTCCTATCACCGTTTTAACATTTGGTCTATTTACATTAGTTATTAATACGCTACTCATATATTTTACGAGTGTACTCGTACCGGGATTTAAAGTTGATAGTTTCTTAACGGCATTCTTTTTCGGTATAGTCTTGTCTATTACAAACTGGTTTCTGAATACATTAACTCGCTGAGGAGTCTTTCATGAAAATAGCAATTCTGTCCGACTCCCATGATAATTGGGAAAAGCTTAAACAGGGGGTGGAATCGGCAAATAAAAACAAATGCAGACAACTTTTTTTTGTCGGCGATCTCATTTCTCCTCCTGGTGTATCTATACTTGAGCAATTTAAGGGGAAAGTATTTATGGTATTTGGGAATAATGAAGGAGAAAAAGTGGCCCTAACACGTCTGATAGATACTTCTGAGACGATTACGCTTACAGGTGATATCTATGAAACGACTGTCGATGGAATCCGTTTTTTTATGAATCATTATCCCCGAATAAGTGAGCTTGCAGCACTTTCAGGTGAGTTTGACGTATGTATCCACGGACATAATCACGAATATAGAAATGAGAAAGTAGGTAATACAAGATTATTAAATCCTGGAGAAATTCAAGGATATAAGACTGGTGTATCTACATATATTATTTTTGATACAAAAGTTCGTACAGTTCAAAAAATAACGTTATAAATAGTATAAAAAAGTATGTTGCGAGGTGTTTTTATTGGTAGACTACCAACCCATTTTCAGGTTAACCCCTTGATTAAGGTCTATATAATGGCAGAAACTATTCTATTTTCTGCGTACAATGCTGTTGTCCCTATATTTGCTGTTTTTGTTACCAACAATATCTCAGGAGGAAGCGTAGAGATTGCAGCATCGAGTTACAGTACCTACCTTATTTTCCGTGTTTTATTTGAAATTGTAAGTGGTATGAAAATAGCTAAGATTAGTGAGAAGGCAAAAATAGTGGTAACTATGCTCGGCATAACTATAGTCTCTGTATCTTATATAGGATTTGCCTTAAGTACAACGATATGGATGATTTTTATATTTTTTGCTGTAATGGGCATAGGTTTAGGAATTGCTTCTCCTGCAAAAAACTCATTATTTTCAACTCATTTAGACAAACACAGAGAATCAACAGAATGGGCAATGCTTGATGCGGCTGTATTTACCGGTATGGCACTTTCAGCAAGCTTGGGTGGGTTTATTGCCATGCGCTATGGATTTCCACTTTTATTCTATGTTGTTGCCGGAATAACCACCCTGTCTCTCATACCTTATGGTGCATATCTGGGTTCGAGCAAGACATAGATCAAGCGTTTGACAAATATTTTTATTACTTATTTTCATGTGGTATTATATCTATAATTAATCATTACCTATAATCTATGCCACCAAAAAAAAGCACCAGCAAAAGAAAGCCGTATGCGCAGCCAGATGAATTCAGGGTACGCGGGGAACAGCTCGTCACAAAAGTAAAAAGTCTTATTCAAGAGGGGAATGTACGACGTATTTCTATTCTAGATAGCAAAGATAATGTTATTGTGGAATTTCCATTAACGTTGGGGATAGCAGCTGCTGTTATTGCACCAGTCTTAGCTGCCCTCGGTGCGTTGACCGCTCTATTGACAGAGTGCACCATAAAAGTAGAAAGAAAGAAAAGCAAAAAGCTGAAATAACTTTTCAGACTATCCGGTTTTTTTTTATCGATTGAGTTATAATCCCACTATGTCAGCTTCAATAATAACGTGTCCGCATTGCCATAAAGAAATAGAACTTTCCCAAGCTTTTTCTCACCAGCTCGAGGATCAATATAAGAATAAATTCGAACAGGACAAGCAAGCGTGGGAAAAAGAAAAAGAACAGCTGCAAAAAAACCTGACCCGCCAGACAGAGCAAATCAAAAAAGAGATGTGGGAAAAGGCAAAAGTTGCTGCTGGTGATAAAAATAAACAAGAGCTTTCAGTCCTTAAACAAGAGCTTCTTGATCGTGATAAAGAGCTTGATGAAAAAAGAAAAGAAGAATTGGAACTGCGCAGAGAAAAAAGAAGACTTGAAGACGAACGGAAAGAACTGGAGCTTACCGTTGAGAAAAAATTAGATACAGAACGCAGACAAATTCAAGAGGATGTGGCCAAACAAATACGGGAAGAAAATAAACTGAGGAATATGGAGCGAGAAAAACAGCTCGAAGATGCTCGGCGTGCGAATGAAGATTTACGTAGAAAACTTGAACAAGGATCACAGCAGATGCAAGGAGAGGTATTAGAGCTGGAATTGGAAGAAATGCTTCGAAATGAATTTGTCTATGATGAAATCAACGAGGTGCCAAAGGGTGTACGTGGTGCAGATGTTCTTCAGATAGTACGTGATAGAAGTGGTCGGAAATGTGGCACGATTGTATGGGAATCGAAGCGTACCAAAGCATGGACAGATTCATGGATAGCAAAGTTGAAAGAAGATCAGAGAGCGGTAAAAGCAGAGCTAGCTGTGATTGTCAGCAACATATTACCAAAGGATATTAAGTATTTTGGGGTGAAAGATACTATTTGGATATCAAGTTACGAAACTGTTCTTGCAGTATCTGCTACTCTGCGTTCAACTCTTATTAAAGTTGCTGCAGCTCAACAATCTCAGGTTGGAAAAAATGAAAAAACGGAGCTTTTATATCAGTATTTAACAGGTACAGAGTTTAAGCAACGAGTTGAAGGTATTGTTGAATCGTTTATTCAGATGAAAGATGATTTAGAACGTGAAAAACGTGCCTTTACAAAGATGTGGGCAAAGAGAGAAAAACAAATAGAACAAGTAGTACACAATACTGTTGGAATGCATGGCGATTTGCAAGGTTTCATGGGTGCGTCATTACCAGAGATTCGCAATTTAGAACTGCCGAGTGGAGAAGAGAGTATGGATGAAGATAAGCTGTTTTAATATATATCGTACTCTTGAAGCAATTTCTTGTTTCCCTCAAGTTGGTATTTGAGTAAATCTGAATAAATACCAGGTCGCTTTGCTAAATCTTTTGGACTACCTTGATCTGCAATACCATCCTCATCGAGGACTATAATTCTGTCAACACTTTGAATTGTTGATAGTCTATGCGCTATCATGATTACCAATTTTTCTTTCATAAGATTTTCTAGACCGGTCTGTACTTCATGTTCTGAGTGAGAATCAAGATTACTTGTTGCTTCGTCGAGGATTAATATGGGTGCGTTGGCGAGTATGGCACGGGCAATTTGTATACGCTGTTTCTGCCCGCCAGATAAACGTACTCCACGCTCTCCAATTGCAGAGTGTAGCTTCTTAGGCAATTTCATAACAAAATCATACGCATTCGCTAGCTTGAGTGCCTGTACTATAGATTTTTCCGACGCATCTGATTTTCCATATGCAACATTCTCTTGTATAGTTGTTGAGAAGAGTTCGCTTTCTTGGAAGACGAGTGACATATTGTGTCGGATAAAATTGTGGGTTAGTTGACTATATTCCTTATTATCTAACAATATTGACCCTTCTGTTGGTTCATAAAGCTTTAAAATAAGATTTATGAGAGTTGTTTTTCCAACACCACTGTGACCGACGAGTGCAATCTTTTCATTTTTATTAATAGTAAAAGATATATTTTTTAATACTATGTTTGAATCTTGATAAGAAAAACTGACATTGCGAAACTGTATTGTAGGACGTTTCACATAGTTATGTGGATATGGTTTATCAAACAGTTCTGTCGATGGGAGGTCAAGTATTTCTAAAAATTCTTTCGAACCACTCTCTGCTGTTTGTATTTGTGTGAGAATAAACGACATAGCAAATAGTGGGCGCCTCGCTTGATTTAAAAGCTGAATTATAAGCACCATTTCTCCTAAAGTGAGCAATCCATTGAATGTTTGATAAAAAACTATGTATGTTACTATACCGAGTACAGATATAAGACTTAAGTTCCTTAGAAAATCGAATATGTGAAATGTTGTACTCTGGCGAGCATAAATTTCATTTATATCTATCAGTTTTTTAGATACCGTTTTGTATTCTCTTGACTGTGTATTAAATCCTTTTACAAGCCGTATATTTCCTATCACTTCTCGAATACGACCACGAGTATAATCTTCTATTTTATTTTTTTTAACTTCTTCGACACCCCATTTTTTTGTGGAATAATAACTAAGTGTCAGATATATAGGGAATATAAGTGCGGTGAAGAGTGCGATGCTAAGGTTGTAGTAAGCCATAAGAGCTATAGTGAAAACCGTTTGTACAATGGTGGGCAGCATAAAATTTGACGCAGTATTTGCAAAACTCTGTATTGTTACAATACCGCGATTTAATTGGTTTACTATTTTTCCGGATATTTCAGAATCGAAATACGTTTGTGGCAGCGTGAGAATTTTAAAATAAAATTTTTCAGTAAGAAATTGTCTGAGTTTACCTGCAAAGTGATCTCCTAAACGATCTGTCAACGTACCCACAATAGTAGATATTAAGCTCATTGCAAAAATTGCTAGAACCAATTGAATGAGTGAATTAATAGTACCCCCGTGTCCACTTATTTTCGCACCAATTATATCAACCGCATATTTTGAGAGTATGGGGCTTATAAGATCGAGAACGGCACCTATTAAAATGAGACACGCTAATAGATATGCCAATTTATGTAATGGTTTTGATAGTCGTATAATTTTTGCAATATTTCTCATGTGACAAGTATACCGCGAAAACGTATTTATAGAGAAAGCCATTTATTTGAGTATACTCATACTGGTTTGCACAGAATTGTGGAGTATAATTGAATTAGTTATTAAAAATTAGTAAAAAAATGAAACTACTAAAACTGATCGGAGTAATGATTATTGTTAGCTTTATTGTAGGTGCAACAAATGTTCGAGCACAAGGGATGATGGGAGGCTACGTATCAGATACTAAGGAGGCAACCACAAGTAGCGCAAAGTGTGATAAACCAGATTCGTATTACGAAAATATAGGCGACAAATATATGAGTGGTATGATGGGAGAAGAAGCAGATAAAGCAGCAGAAGATCGAATGGGGAAGGACATATCAAGAGATATGCATATTCGTATGGGGAAGTCTCAAGACGGTTGTTTGGTTGGTGCAAATACCGATGGTACTTGGATGAGGGATTTAACCCATGGACTGGGGTATCCTATGATGGGGGGCGCGGCGGGATATAGATTTGCATATCCAGACCATAGTTGGGTCATGGGAATATTTTGCTTTGCTACTTGGGTCGCGCTTCTATCGTTTCTTGTGAGCGGCACGCTGTTCTTTGTGCACTCAATGCAGAAGAAAAAATAAAGCGAGCGCACTTGCTATACTGTTTTTATGTCGAAGATACTTGTCATGAAATCGGATGGAACAACAGAACATTTTAGCGCAAATAAGGTTCGACATGCTATAGAACGTGCCGGTATTCCTGCGTCAATGAGCGAGCGGGTTTTGGACCATATTAGGAGTATTGCCTATCAGAATATTACGACAACCGAGATTCATAGACACATTGTTGAATTTCTATCGTATTCATATCCTCAAGGAGTATGCCGATTTAACTTAAAAAATGCCATAATGCGTCTTGGTCCGACCGGGTTTCCATTCGAGCGTTTCGTGGCACGGTTACTTGAAAAGCATGGGTACAAGACAGAAGTTGATATATATGTCTTGGGTCAGTGTGTGAAACATGAGGTAGATGTTTTAGCAACGAAAGAAAACGATACGTATTTTGTAGAGTGTAAGTATCATAATCATAGCGGCATTCGATCAGATATAAAAACAGCACTTTACGTGTATGCGCGCGGTGAAGATTTGAAGCAAGGTAAAAAAGGTACTGACGGCACGTACGAACCGTGGCTTTTTACCAACACTAAGCTTACAGGAGATGCGATAGCATTTGGTGAATGTCGATCGATGCGTATCACTGGTTGGGGATACCCTACACACAACAATTTGCAGGATATGGTAGAAGAAAAAAAATGTTATCCCATAACTGTACTTTCTTCTATTTCACTTATTCACATGCAACAGTTGCTGAAGGAAAACATTGTGATGATACAGGATATTACCCAAAGTCCTGCTGTTTTAGAAACGTTAGACATTGGATATATACGACGACATGCGCTTTTGGAAGAAATTGAACAATTGAGCGCTTAGTAACGAAAACCTCAAATTGCATTCTAACCTATAGTATTATATAATTTCTTTATGAAATTCAGTGAAACTATGCCTTATACAGGATGGCCTGTAAATTCTTCTTTTAGGTGGAGATATGCTATGGAGATAGGCCCAGAGACTTACGTTCCGAAAACTGAAAGTATACTCTGTAATCACACAGGTGATTATGGAACAGATGTACTTTGCAATGAACACGCAGACTCTTTACGATTACTCGAACCTCTCACACTCTCAGAAATGTTTCCGCTACATGGATTGGAGCAATTATACATGCAGCGGATCAATGAGTTATTAGAGCAAGGAAAAAACGAATCGCCAGTTGTTGTACTTGATGTGGGAGGTATGCTCGGACACTCATGGGCACGCTTAGCTCATGTTTTTAGAGAAGAAGTCCAACAATCGAAAGTTGCCTTTGTTGTTTCGAATGCCCGTTTTTATCCTGAATTTGATATTACAGATTTTGTTACCCCGCGTGAAAGACATTTCTTAGAGTTCTTTGATATTACCAAACAATATATGCATTATGTTGTTGGAACAGTGAGCAAACTTAGACATCTCGAAATAACTCTACCAAACGGCAAGAGTCTTCCCTTAGCAAAAAATGTAGATATTATTAATGAACGTAAAGCTGCCTCGTTTTGGACAAATGTACCGGAACTTGTAGTACCACAAATTGCCTCAATGCTTAGTGATGACGGACTTTATATTGCCGATAGTGGGCTGCATATATTGGGAGATCAATTACCTATAGATGCACCTCCTCATGAAAAAAGGTTGTTTCATGCATTTACTTTGGCACAGGAAAATTTATGTTTGGATAGAGTATCAAGGATAGAAGCGGGGAACTATATAGGTAGCCACATACCTAACAGAATGGTTCTTCGGAAGGAAAATGCACCACTAGTAAGTTTGAGCTAGTGTTGCAAGACTGTTCAAAACACTTCGAGCTTAGGAGTATAGAAGATTTGATATCATGAGTATATGAACGAGAAAAAACTCATCGCTATTTCAAAACTTCTGCGTTACTACATACTCGTTTCAACAACTGCCGCTGGTTCTGGACATGTCTCATCTTCTTTATCTGCGGTTGAGCTTATGGCGACACTTTTTTTTAATTTTTACCGCTATGATCTGCAAAATACGAAAAATGTTGCTAATGACCGTCTTATTTTTTCAAAGGGTCATGCATCTCCTCTGTTCTATGCTCTTTATGCTGCGATAGGTGAATTATCAGAAGCAGACTTGTTGAAACTGCGAACATTTGATTCATCACTTGAAGGTCACCCGAGTATGCGATTTGCCTATACCGAAGCAGCCACTGGCAGCTTGGGTCAGGGCATATCTATTGCGCTTGGTATGGCATTGGCTAATCGTTTACAAGGCGTTACTCCTGAACCATATATATATGTGCTATTAGGCGATTCTGAGATGGCAGAGGGACAAGTGTGGGAGGCGCTTCAGGTTGCTTCATACTACAAACTTTCTCATATAGTAGGTATTGTTGATGTGAACAGACTCGGTCAACGAGGAGAAACTATGCTTGGGTGGGATGTTAAGACATACGCTGCACGTGCTGAAGCTTTTGGATGGAATGCAATTATTGTGAACAATGGTCACGAAAGTAAACAAATACAAACCGCATATAATAATGCCCTTTCACAAGAAAAAAAGCCCTCATTAATTTTTGCAAAAACAATAAAAGGCAAAGGCATTTCACTATTAGAAAACAAAGAGGATTGGCATGGAAAATCCTTGAGTGTACAAGAATTAAGAGAAGCACTTGAAGAGATAGGAGATATAGATACCCATGTATCAGAGCGTATTCATAAGCCCAAGAAAGTACTCATAAAGAGAGTAGAAAAACAGAGTAGTGAACAATTGTTCACTAAATATAAAAAAGGAGACACCATAGCAGTTCGTGAAGCATATGGTTATGCGCTTAGAATGCTTGGTCAACGTTATACTGACGTTGTTGCACTCGACGCTGAAATGTCTAATTCAACCTCTTCGGAAGAATTCAAAAGAGGTTTTCCAGCGCGTTTTTTTGAAATGTTTATTGCAGAACAAAATATGGTCAGTACCGCTGTTGGTATGGCACGGAGTGGCTATAAACCATTCGTATCCACATTTGGTGCTTTTCTTACTCGCGCGTTTGATCAGATTCGTATGGCACAGTATTCAAATGCAAATATTAAGCTTGTGGGTTCACATGTAGGCGTTTCGATAGGAAAAGATGGCCCTTCGCAAATGGCACTAGAAGATATAGCAATGATGCGCAGTATTAATGAAAGTGTGGTGCTGTACCCATCTGACGCTGTATCTACTAGTCAAATTGTGAAAGCAATGTACAAACATGTTGGTATTTCCTATTTACGTATGACTCGGGAAAAGACAAGAGTATTGTATGATAATAAAGACACTTTCTTTATTGGGGGTTCACATATTTTTCCGGCAGACGGTAGTGCTGATGCGCTCGTAGTGGCTGCTGGTATTACCTTGCATGAAGCGCTCTTTGCACAGGAAAGATTAAAAAAAATAGGTGTCTTCATAACTGTCATGGATTGCTATAGTATAAAGCCACTCGACAGGAGCACTCTTCGAGTACATGCCCGAGAAGCTCGATGTGTCGTTACCGTAGAAGATCACTATGTGTGTGGCGGTTTGGGAGAAGCGGTACAAAATGAGCTCTCCGGTTTACCAATTCATATTATTCAACTTGCTGTACGAAAACGGCCTAGAAGCGGCAGTATGGACGATCTGTTGGCGTATGAAGGAATAAATGCTGATGCAATAGTAAACAGTGTTATAAGTTTAACGGGATTACATGAATGAAGAATGCATATTCTGCAAAATTGTGAAGCACGAAATTCCAAGTTACTGCGTTTATGAAGACGCGAATTTTTACGGATTTTTAGATATAAGGCCATTAAACCTTGGGAACAGTTTGCTTATTCCAAAAAAACACTACCAATGGGTATATGACGTCCCCAATTTTGGGCATTTTTGGGAAGCGGCAAAAAAGATTGCGTTAGCAACTCAAAAAATTGTGAACAGTCACTCAGTAAATTTTTTAACACTTGGGTACGAAGTCCCTCATGCACACATACGAATTATTCCTCGTTTTGACAATGATGGACACACCGACGGTATACGGCTTAGCGCTGTCAAAGATATTTCAAAAAAAGAGATGTTAAAAGTTTCAAAAACTATTTATGAAGAAACTACACAATAAAAGCCAAGAAGTTTTTGATTTCATTGCTCGTGTTCCAAAAGGAAAAGTTACTACCTATGGCACAATTGCAGAACGGTTAAAAACTAGTGCGCGTGCTGTTGGTACAATCCTTCATAATAATCCCGATCCACAAAAATATCCGTGCCATCGTGTGGTACGTTCGGATGGTTCACTTGCAACGGGGTACGCGTTTGGAGGCAAGCAAGAACAAATGAAGAAATTGAAGGAAGAAGGTGTTGTTTTTAAACATGGAAAAGTAGTTCTATAAGGTAGCCCACCTTTAATGTAGGATACCTATACGTGTATGGTAAAATTGAAATGAAATGCCAATGTAGCTCAGGGGTAGAGCAATCGTTTCATAAGCGATCGGTCGCAGGTTCGATTCCTGCCATTGGCACAGGTTTATTAGACTAATCAGGTGATACGCTGAATATTGTTTTTAATAATACACAAACCCTTTTTTATTTCTTTTTTTGTTACAGCTCCAAAACCGAATCTCCCCCAATTTTTCCATTTATTTCCAAAATAAATTCCTGGAATAAAACTTACTCTGGATTCTCTCAATAATTTTTCGTTCAATACGGTTGCATTAGTACGAAGGTTTATAAAGAAAACACTTCCTGCTTGCACCGGTGCTAAATACTCTAATTTTTCTATTTGCAATATTCTTTCCATATATTTTTTTTTGTTTTGTAGTTCTTGTAAGGATTTTGTTAACTTATTATTATTTTTTTTCAGTTGTTCATAAGCAAGTATCTGTTGTGGCATACCTATAGCAACCTGTGACACGGCAATAATTTTTTTATATTTTTTTATCAACTGTTCATTTGCTACCATCCACCCGAGGCGTACACCGGGAAGATAGAAATTTTTAGTTACAGAATTGAGAGTGACCAATCTAGATAAGTCAATATATTGACTTGGTGCAATCCACTCAAATGGACTATATATTCTTTGGTTATTCACTTCATCAGAAATCACAGTGATTTTATACGTACGTGCCAGTGTATTCAGTTTTGAAAGAAAATATTTGTCGAAAATTTTGCCAGAGGGATTTTCTGGTGAATTAAGTATCAATACTTTTGCACCTGTTTTCTTTAGAGCTACTTCCAGCTGAAAAGTATTTTGAAAGGAAACCATAATTGGTTTTAAGCGTAATGATTTTAATAAAGTTAAAATTCCTTCGAAGACAATGCAATTTACAATTATTGGATCACCAGTATTGGTTATGATTAATAGTAAGTAAAACAATGACGACAGCACTCCATTTGTAAGAGCTATATTTTTATTCTGTACTCTTCGATTGTTACTGTTTCGTTCAATCGATTGGATAACTTGTATTAAAGGTTTAAATCCATCGATAGGAGGGTGTATAGAATAGTCATTCATATATTTTTTTATAAGAGTGAGCTTCAATTTTGCAAGCTCATTTTCTGAGAAAGTTAGCGTAGGAGAGCCTTTGTCAAAGCGTATTGCTTTTTGTTGTGCCGCTCGCATATTTAGAGCTAATATTTTGCTTGTAATAGGTTTGAGTATCATGTTTTTTGATCTTTTGATAATGTATCAAGTGAAATTTCACCAGTGTATGGATCATAAGCTAGTCTATAAATGGCAATGTCTTGTAAACCAGCTATCCGTAGACTGAGGTATTGAAGGAGTGCTTTATATTTTTTTCCTTGTTCACCGAAAAATCCCTCAAGAATTTGTACTGGTATTACTGATTGATTTTTCCCGGTTGATCCAATCAAAGATTCTAATATTGAAGAAGCATCTTCTGACATATAACCCTCAAGACTTTTTCCAAGTTGGTTTGAAAGCTCGTCCTTAATAGCCTCACGCTTCGCCGGATCTGCTTCTTGCGCTAAAAGATTAAGATAAAACTGTTCATAACGCAGTCCGCTTGTAACAAATGCCTGAGCTATTGGTGATTGTGGGTAATACTTTGATAAATAGTTTCTGAAAGCATTATTTGCACCTTCAGGATTTAAACGATAAAGATCATTTGTTATGTGGTTAAGCACACAAGCCTGAGTAGCAATACCGTCAATACCAGTATAAAGCTCTACTTCAACGTAATCATTAACCTTAAAATATACATTATCACCCCTCTGAACTAAACGTTCTGGCTCTATATACTTATAGAGCTCATCTCCTATTTTCTGCATAAGCAAACTTCCCTCGAATATGACTTCTGGCACTTCAACACCTTGACTTTGTACGTCTTGAATGTATTGTCGGTAATCAATACGATCAGTCACGTGAGCGTTATCTACAACAGGCATACCTACAACGGTAGTGTTTGTTCCCTCACATGTCTTTTGTATAGCGCGTACTATCATGGCACTCATATATTGTGTGTCAGTTGCGTTAGGTTCATCGGCGTGGATGTGAAAAAATTCACAATTGAGGGTCATTGGATTAACTTGTGAGCCTTTGGCAAGGATTCTACGTAGAGGTTCCTGTACAGCTACTCTAGCAATTTCATCACTCCAGCTTACAGCAATACGCTGATTCATTTCTTGTGGAAGAGCGACTTGTTTTTTGTATTCTGTATTTGGATTTCCGGAACGTAATGAAAAACCAGGATTACTACTTTGCAAAATTGCAGTGGCTCCATATGTTTTATTTTTTGAAAAAGGATCTCTTGTAAGATCTATACTTATATTATTTGAAATTTGTACAGCACCTTCTCCAATAATGTAGCACTTCAACTTGCGTGGATCTGTACCATTTTCGTATCCCTGTGTTAGGACACCGTTTATATCAATATCGCCATATTGTTCATAAAGTGTGTACAAGAGAACTGGAACAGCAAATTCAAGAGGATATTTCATGATAAGTGCATTGAAGAAGCGGGAAACTTCTTGCGTATTTATTCCTGGAATATTTAATAAAGTTTGGATATAGGGGTAGTTTTTTCGATTATTGTATATAGTCCACACATCCAACTGCTCAGAATTATCCTCATAAGACTCTGCGTCGTATGGAGGTGGGCATATGTCAGTTCTTTTCAAAGCACCGCGGGCAATTTTTTTATTAGTGACAACCTCTATCATTTTTAAGAATTGTTTATTAATATTCCTCACTCTGAGACTAGATTTGCCATCAACTCTCGGTTCAAATCGAAGTCCTGTTACGACACGAATAAAGTGGTTAATTTCGTCAAAGGTCTCACAAGAAGATGCTAATCTTTGTTCATTAGGTGTTAAATCTTGAAATGGAATACCATATTCAATTAGCGCCGATGCATCATTTCTTAGCCGTTCGGTTAAATAAGATGTATTACTTGTTTGATTTATTAAGCTGAAAAAACTATTTCGACCACCTGCTTTATTACATTCAGCAATAGTAGCCAATGCCATGATATACCGGTAAAAAATACTCTTTCTTTTATCTTCTGGAAGTTCATCTAGATAGGAAGCTTCAAAAGGGGAAAGGGCGCCAAGAATATTCGTTTGTTGTTCTATAGTTAGAGCTTCTTCCATCATTTCGTCTGGAACAAATTTTTTGTAGGACTGTACAGTCTTATCTCCCTCTAGGGAGAAAGCTTTGCGTTTTCGACCGAGTATTTTGCCTAAATAATCATTAAATATAGTTGCAATATTTTCCGTGGTTGATTCCTTCTGCTGAGTGTACCGTACAAGGAAAACTTCAACCATTTCAATCATTTCCAGAGGAATATTGCCTGAAGCAATATCTCTTTTTAAAACATCTCTGGTAAGCTGTAGCTCTCCGATACTTGAGGCGGTTCTATAAACAACTGTTTTGAGTACGGAGAGTATGTCTGAGGGTACAAGTGGTAATGTATTAAGTGCAAGAGGATCATTTGATTCTGGTAAGTTAAACTTGGCCGCTCTATCAACAACTACTTCTTGCGGCTCAATTGATTCGTCTTCTGATAGAAGTAATGCATCTACGATCTCACGAAGTATTTTTCCTTCACCAATAGTTAAACCTCGGTTTGTTCTTGATTGTATTTTTTGCCGTAGCAAATCCGTGATAACTTTGCTCGTTGGTGATGCGGTGTCTGCTTTTTGAATCATATTCCATGCAAGTGAAAAATTTGGATCTTCGCACTCTTTTGCCCATACCCGAACAGTCCTTCCACCTTTTAAAGAGGTTTTTGCCCTTTTTTTGGCATCAATAATCGGTGCTATACGTTCTCTCGTGTAGTCGGGGAGTGCTGCACTTATTATTTTTTGTTCTGTTTCCAAGGTATTTATTGAAGTCGGTGATTGAAAGATAGTCTCAAGTATTAATTCTGGATATTCAGTAAGTGTTTGGATAATTTGCTGTTTTGCTTGTGGTAGGTTGAAATATGGCTCTTCTTTACGATTTGGCTTTTGAGATTTTTCAAATCTACTATCCACTCTTTTTTTTTGAAGTACCATCCCTGCTGCAAATCCGGACAGACATATTTGTTTGACAAGCTCAAGTTTATTAGGGGAATCATCTTTAGTTAATAATGTGACTGTATCTTGAGGTAGATATACCACTCCTTCATCTGTTATTTCTTCGATAGGTAAAAGAGTATTTACATAAATTTGATTACTAGCTTCTATGAGAGCCAACACTATCTCCTTATCGTAGGTATAGGGAGCGTTAACTCCTTGTGAATATGCCTGCTCAAATATCACTTGTGGGTCAACTGGACGACCTGCCACAAAGTCAAATAGTGTCTGTTTCATTGTATTTACACTTGTATTCACTGTGCCATTCCCTCGTGATTTGTCACTCGTTGTAATGAGCGTAAAAAGATCTTCTTCTGAAATAGAGGGACTACCCTGTGACAATCTAAAACTGTCGGGCAATAGCAAGGCTCTGTTCAAAAAATATGTACTGTCTTTTGTTTCCATAGTTATTATTAACCAATAAAAAACCCTTCTCTCTCGAGAAGGGTTCGTGGGAACTTGTCTTTTATTACAAAGCTATCACGAGCTATCCTCGAGCGAGGGTAGTGATTCGTGATGCGTATGGGAAATACGGTTTAACAATAGAAGATAACCGTTCATGCCTTTAGAAAGCCACTTGCTTATGCGCGCTATAGTTGTTGAACTCATACCTGTTTGTTGTGCAATGACTGTATATGATCTTTTTTTTGACAACATACGCGCAACCTTCCAACGATTAGCAAATTCTGCTATTTCATTTTCAGTAAGTAAATCACGAAAGAAGCACTGCGCTTCTCTGCGAGTTCGAAGCAAAAGTATTGCATCAAATAACTTATTTGTATCCGGTCTAATCCAGTTTTGTTTTTTCATGTGCTTTATTATACTAAAGTACTTTATTAAAGTAAAGTATACAAGGGTAATCCTCTCCTGTCAAGCCATATTTGATTCATGTATATGTGTAGGTTATACTTTACTTTGTGCATAAACATAAACTCGTGAAAACAGACTTTGTACAGGGTCCGTGGATAGATACTATAGATGTGCATAATTTTATTACCAGAAATACGGTTGCCTATAGTGGCGATGAACAGTTTCTTTCTTCAGCAACGAAACGCACCAAAGAATTGTGGGAGAAAGTATTGCTGCTTATGCGACAGGAACAGAAGAAAGGTATTCTCGATTTAGATGTAGAAACTCCTTCTACTATTCTTTCTCACCTACCAGGTTATATCGATAAGAAAAATGAAATTATCGTCGGTCTACAGACTGATAAACCACTGAAACGTGCAATTAAACCGAAAGGTGGTATACAGCTTGTACAAAAAGCGGCTGAGGCATACGGATATCACATTCCTCAACATATTATTGATACGTATACGAATGAGTGTACTACTCATAATGACGCGGTATTTAGTGCCTATACTCCTTTGCAAAAGTTACTTCGCAGTAAACACATTATTACTGGCCTACCCGACAATTACGGTCGAGGCAGAATTATAGGTGATTATAGAAGAGTCCCACTTTATGGAACTAAGAAACTTATAGAAGAACGTCTAAAATATTTAGAGAACGATAGTGCCACTCTCGATGACGATGCAATTCAACTTCGTAGAGAAGTCTTTCTGCAAATACAAGCGCTCAGAGACCTTACAACTATGACGAAAAATTATGGATGTGATATTTCTGTCCCAGCAAAGGATAGTAAAGAGGCTGTGCAGTGGCTTTATTTTGCATACCTTGCTGCAGTCAAGGAACAGGATGGAGCAGCTATGTCTTTGGGTAGAATAGATGCATTTTTAGATTGTTATTTTGAACGAGATTTACAGAGCGGGTTTTATTCAGAACAAGAAATTCAAGAGATACTTGACGATTTTGTCATAAAACTTCGGTTAGTGCGTCATCTGCGTCATCCAGAATACGATGCATTATTTGCAGGAGACCCCACATGGGTTACGCTAGTATTGGGAGGGAGTACGATTAATAACAAATCATTAGTAACCAAAACTTCGTATAGATTTTTGCATACATTGACAACGCTTGGACCAGCTCCAGAGCCGAATTTAACGGTACTGTGGGGGAAAGAGCTCCCCTTAGCATGGAAGAAGTATTGTGCAAAACAGTCTATAGATACCAGCTCAATTCAGTATGAAAACGATGATCTTATGCGGGGGTATTTTGATGATGACTATGCAATAGCGTGCTGTGTATCGGGTATGAGTATTGGAAAGGATATGCAATATTTTGGCGCGCGGGCAAATCTTGCAAAGGTACTCTTACTTGCTATAAACGGAGGTAAAGAAGAACCTTATGGCAATAATAAAGGAGGAGATACTATTGTTCCTGGAATGAAATCAATAAAGAGCGGGAGGTACTTGCACTATGAAGATGTATGGAAGCAATTTACACATCTTTTAGATTGGTTAGCCAAAAATTATGTCGATACCATGAATATTATTCACTTCATGCATGATAGATATAATTACGAATCCGAACAAATGGCACTGCATGATATTACGGTGCGCAGATTCATGGCGTTTGGTTTGGCTGGTTTGTCGGTAGTTGCTGATTCTCTCAGTGCAATTAAATATGCACGTGTTAAACCTGTTTGGAATAAAAGGGGAGTCGCTGAACATTTTATACGTACAGGCACCTACCCTGCATTTGGCAATGACGATGACCGTGTAGATTCGATTGCTATTGCCGTTATTCACGAGTTTATGCGTGCGCTTCGTCGGTATAGTACCTATCGAGAGTCAATCCCAACCTTATCTATCCTAACCATTACTTCGAACGTGGTGTATGGATCTATGACGGGAGAAACTCCAGATGGCAGAAGCGCTGGAGCTCCATTTGCACCCGGTGCAAACCCTCTACATGGTAGAGATACCTGTGGAGCGATTTCTGCGCTCAATTCTGTAGCGAAATTGCCATATAAAGATTGTTTAGATGGCATTTCTAATACTATGTCCTTTGTGCCTCATTCGCTGGGAAGAACTTTACCGGAGCGATTAAATAATCTTGTACAACTATTTGATGGCTATTTCGTAGGAAAACATGGACATCACCTCAACGTTAATGTATTGCAAAAAGAGACGCTGCGCGAAGCACAAAAGCATCCAGAACAGTATCCCCAACTCACTATACGCGTGAGTGGTTATGCCGTCTTGTTCAATCGACTCAGCAGTGAACAACAAGAGGAAGTTATCGCGCGCACCTTTCATGAAAATCTTTAATCGCGGATATATTCATTCTATAGAAACGCTTGGGACACTCGATGGTCCCGGGTTACGCACGGTAGTTTTTTTTCAGGGCTGTCCATTGCGATGTAAATTTTGCCATAACGTAGATTGTGTGGCGCCTCGTGGCGGATCGGAGTATACGATAGATGAACTATGTAGGCGAGTGTTAAAAAACAAAGAATATTGGGGTGTTTCAGGTAAAGATGGCGGCGTTACGGTGAGTGGAGGAGACCCTACATATCAGCCAGAATTTTTATTGGCTTTTATACGGCGCCTACACAATCAGAATGTTCATATTGTTATCGATACTTCGCTCATGACTTCGACTAAGGTAATAGAATCCATTTTGCCATACGTCGATTTGTGGATGGTGTCGGTGAAACATATGGAGGAGAAAAAACATGAGTATCTCACCGGCTTTTCTAATAAACACATACTGGCAAATATACGTCATCTTGATACTCTATTAGATAGAAAACCAAAATTGCGTATACGCTATCTTGTTATTCCCGGCATAACCGATACTCTTTCTGCATTACAACTTTTCTCTGCATTTGTTTCAAAATTAAAATCAATTGAATCTGTTGAGCTATTACCGTATGGAACGTATGGCGTTCATAAATGGATAGAAATGTATGGCACATATCCGCTGTCCAAAGTGAATGCTGCAACACAGAATCATGTCAATGCTGTTGCAAAGGCGCTTGCGAATGTACCCTTCCAGCTGCGTACGGGAAATACGTGAGAATATATAAATTGACAAGTTCAAATAAACTCTGTAGTATAGAGATACTATACATGGCACCTCAAAACTTCTCAGACTATATGGATCGAATAGAAAAAACGATTGAGAGGTATGTAGAGAAGGCCCCATCGTTACCGAACTCCTGGAAAGAATTTCTTGTCACCGTTATGCCCTGGTATATAGGGCTTGTCATCCTCTTGAATCTTCCCATATTTTTTTCTCTGTTTGGTTTAGCTTCTTTAGTATCACCCTTTGCCTATATTTTTGGCTCAAAAGTAAGTGGTATTACAGCTGCCTTGATTTTATCAGCAGGAATCTTAGCACTACAAATAATGGCAGAACAAGGTTTATTTAGTAGAAAGAGAAAATCATGGAAGCTACTATTTTATAGTGCACTACTTGGTATAGTACATGGTATTTTTGTAGGAAGTATGTTTAGCGTACTCGTTATGAGTGTCATAACACTCTATATTCTATTTCAGATCAAATCGTACTATACTTCGTAAGATGAAAAATATACTCATCACCGGAGCCTTTGGATTGGTAGGGACAGATCTTACTATTGAACTTAAGCGTAGATTTCCAGATGCACACATAGTGAGTATGGCTCATGCGATCTCGACCGATAATGGTACTATTCAAGAAAAAGGTGACGTTACTGACAGGGCACATCTTAAAGAGATTCTCGAAAAACATGAGATTTCGGAGATGTATCATTTAGCTGGGCTTCTGTCAGTTGGTGGCGAGAAAGATCCTCCTCGCGCGTGGAACGTAAACGTAGAAGGCTTACGAAATGTGCTTGATCTCGCTGTTCAAAGGAATATGAAAGTATTTTGGCCAAGTTCGATAGCTGCATTTGGTTCGACCACTCCAAAAAAAGATACTCCACAGCATACAATTCTTGAACCGACGACTATCTATGGGGTAACAAAAGTGACGGGGGAACTACTCTGTCAGTATTATTTTTTACGCTACGGATTGGACGTTCGGAGTTTACGCTATCCCGGGCTTATAGCATATAAGGCACCACCTGGCGATGGTACGACGGAGTACTCTGTTCATATTTTTTATGGGGCGTTAAAAGAAAATAGATATACCTGTTTTCTCAAGGAAGATTCTCGACTTCCTATGATGTATATAGATGACGCAGTAAAGGGAACAATAGACCTTATGGAAGCTCAATCAAGCAATCTTACCGTACGGACGAGCTATAATTTTTCTGCAATTAATTTTACACCGAGCGAGCTAGTGATAGAAATTCAGAAACAAATACCTTCATTCACCTGTACGTATGAACCAGATCATAGACAAAAAATAGCAGATTCATGGCCACAGTCAATAGATGACTCATGTGCACGAAATGAATGGGGATGGCAGCATGAATATGATTTGCAGCGGTTGGTTGTGGTCATGCTTGAGAATTTAAAGAAGAAATTGCAGTTATAAATTTTTATTACTACATGAGAAAACAATTTTTAGATGTTTTACAAAAGGAAGTAGCCCGTATAGATACTGCAAAGACAGCTAAACGTACTGAAAAAATAATAGAAGGTTTTACGCGTGAGATTTCTCCAAAGGCACTTATCGATGGTAAGGAAGTGCGTATTTTTAACTCAAATGACTATTTGGGATTACGATTTTCTCCCGTCTTACATGAAGCTGAAGTGGCTGCGTCTGAAAAGTATGGTACAGGTCCTGGTGCAGTGCGATTTATATCTGGCACACTTAGAATACATCGCGATTTAGAACAGTCTATTGCTCAATTTCATAAGCAAGACGAAGCGATGGTATTCTCTTCTGCATTTGCTGCAAATTTGGCAGTGCTGTTTTGTATGCTGAAGGGGCAGAGTAAGGATTCTTTAGTGAGCGACGATGTACTAGTTGTTTCTGATGCACTCAATCACCGCAGCATAATAGATGGTATTCGATTAGCGGGTTTACAGAGCGAACAAAAACAAATATTTAAGCATATGGATGCGCAAGACTTGGCAAGAGTACTTAAGGCACATGAAGGGAAATTCAAGCGTGTTGTCGTAGTAACAGATGGAGTTTTTAGTATGTTGGGAGAATATCAACAGCTGAAGCGTGTACGTGACGTGGTTGATGAATTCGACAAAAAATATCAAGAAGGTGTATCTCTCATTGTTGATGACTGTCATGGAGTTGCAGCGTGTGGGGAAACTGGCCGTGGTACGAGCGAATTGTTTGATATTGTTCCAGATATTACCGTGGGCACTCTTGGCAAAGGGTTTGGTGCAGACGGAGGATATGTTGTGGGCAATCACACAGTTATTAATTATTTGCGAGAATCGGCGGCGACGTATATTTATTCAAACTCAATTTCACCTGGAACAGCAGGGGCTGCTCGAGCAGCAGTTGAACTAGTTGATGGGCCCGAAGGCAAGCGTCTTTTATCAAACCTTTCTGAAAATATCCGATTGTTTAAAAAAGAAATGAAACAAGCGGGCTTTGTTTTTGCGGCAGACTCAAGCCATCCGATACAACCGATACTCATTGGTGACGCGGCAAAAACTAAGGCGCTCACCGAAGGATTGTTTGAAGAAGGGATATTAGTAACTAACATAAATTATCCAGTTGTTCCACCGGGACGCGACGAAATACGGGTACAAATAAGTGCAGCTCACCAAACGAGTGATATTGAGTATTTTGTCGGAAAAGCAACTACCGTTGCGAGAAAATTGGGAATTATTTAAGGGCAAGTTGCTACTTGACACTAATTTAAATTCCGTTACACTTAAGACTCTTATGGACGACAATACACAAAATAATCAACCAGATACAGAAGCGCCAGTCGCTGCTCAACAGGCGCTCAAAATAGATGAGCTTGTACTTAAATATGTGCGAGAGGTAGAAGAAATAAAGGGAAAGCTGAGAGAAGAAACCAGTATGTTCAAAGACACCTTTGCAAATGACGAAGAATATAAAAAACTGCAAGACGAGATTCAAGTAATAACCAAAAAAAGAAAACTTGTCGAGGAAAAATTATCAAAAATTCCATCAGTTGCAGATACGAAAGCAAAAATCCAGTCACTAAAAGAAGATATGCGAAGTGCGCAAGATATGTTGAGTGCGTACCTTGAACAATATGTACAAACGTATAATCAACGTACTATAGAAGACGAAAATGGCGCTGTACAGGAAATTATCCCAAGCTATAAACTCGTAAAGCAAAAATAATTTCAGAATTTTTTTCTATTCAGTAGTATACATCGTAAGATTCGCTCGCGGTATTCTTTCAACATTTTGTATTGCGTGTTTATCGTTTAGCATAATGCCTTTTTTGTATTTATACCACGCAACCACACCTATCATTGCTGCGTTATCACCTGACAAATATGGATAGGCAACGGTGAGTGGTTTTCTGTGGTATGTGCGAACAAGTGATCGAAATTGTTGGCGCAGAGTCTTATTCGCAGAGACACCACCTCCGAGTATCACAAGTGGTATGTCTGCTCTTGTTTTTAGCGCTCGTTCAAGTTTTAAAAGAAGTGATTGAACAACTGCATTTTGAAAGCTTGCTGCGAGGTCGTGTATGTGTAGAACTCTTTCTTTTTCATTCATACTATAGACGACATGTTTGAATGCTGTTTTTAGTCCAGAATATGAGAAGTTAAGCCCGGGTAATTTTTTCATTGGGACGGGTAGTGCATATGCTTTTGGGTTACCATTTTCCGCAAGTCGTTCTATTGCTGGACCTGCTGGATAACCTAAACCCAACATCCTTCCTGCTTTATCGAGTGCTTCTCCTGCAGCATCATCGAGAGTACTTCCCAGTATTTGATACTGAATATGGCTTGTTACTATGACCAACTGTGTATGACCACCTGATACGACAAGTGCTAAAAAAGGGAAAAGAAACTCTCTTTTTGGATTGCCATTCTTGTTTTGTACGAAAGGGGAGTACATATGACCTTCTATATGGTCGACTGGTATGAGTGGCTTTTTATACAGTAATGCGAGCAATTTTGCCGTTGAGACACCAACTTCAAGTGCAGGTGGAAGTCCGGGACCGATGGTAACAGCTATAGCTTTAATGTCGGTAAAGCGCATCTGTGCTTTTTTCATAGCAAGCTCAATAGCAGGAGTTATTTTACTGTAATGTTCACGCTTTGCCAACGATGGGAATACTCCGCCATATGGTTTGTGTAAAGAAATCTGCGAAAATATAACGGTACTGAGAACTCGTTGTTTATTTGTTATAGCAACACTAGTTTCATCTGCACTCGTATCTATAGATAAAATATTCATTTTTTATTGTACTTCAAAGATATCTAATTGTCGTTCATCTTTGCCCATATCGGTAAACGCTATGAGTATTGTTTTTGTTGTTTTTTCAACCAAAGGTATAAGTGAACCCAATCGTTCTCCCCATTCAACAAGCGTTATACTATTTTGCGTTATAGTATTGGGGATACTGAGCGCCTGCAGTTCTTCTTCTGTTCTAATATTGTACAAATCGAAGTGATAAAACTTTTTATAGTAAGGGTTGGGAGTGTCATATTCGTGACATACTACATAGGTGGGCGAAGCTACAACTTCCGTAAGTCCAAGGAATGCTCCTACCCCTTTCGCAAAGATAGTTTTTCCCGTACCTAAGTCCCCTTTTAGAATAAAAAGTAGCGGTTTATTCTCTGCATATTGTTGATATTTACTGACCAATGTATGCGCCATTTTCATAGTTTCTGAAACGCTTTTACTTTGGAATGTGCTGTGCTTTTTGAGTGCGAGCGTACCAGACCGGAGTATTTTAAGCGTATCTTTTGCCATATGTAATACAGTTGAAGGCTCGTTATGGGGTAATGTTCCTGCATCAATTATAAGTGACAGTTGATTTCGTTTTATATGTGATAGAGTGTTCAAAAATGCGTTTATAGAATAGTGTGGTCCTTTACCGCTCATATTTGCACTTGTTGCAGTGATTGGGAATGGAAGTTTTGTCGTAATATCGTGCACAAGTTTATTGTCGGGAATACGAATACCTATCGTATTGTCTTCAGCTTCTAGCCGATTGTCAACCATGTGAAGTGATGAGAGTACAAGAGTAAAGGGCCCTGGGAGTAATGTTTCAATAAGTTGGCGTTGGTTATCGTCTATAGCGGCATAGGTACTGAGCTTTTCCAAAGAGGCTATCGCAATAGATATTGCCTTACCTTTTGGCCGGTCTTTAAATGCTAGAAGCTTATCAACAGCTTTTTTTGATACCGCGTTCACAGCGAGACCATATACAGTATCTGAGGGAAAAACGACAAGTTCATCACGTGTCAGTGCATCATACATTTTTTGCAAAACTTCTTTTCGATTTTTTTCTGTGAGCTTCACTATTTCCATCTGTCTATTATACCGCTCAAATCTACCTATTTACTTGCTAATTTCAACGATACTGTAATGAACTAAACACACTTTCCACAGGTATCTTTCTTTCTAACTCAGATAGCTTAAATAATTCAACTGCGTATCCACCCGGATACACCTTTCTTTGTATAGGCACGTGTTCTATATGCAATATATTTTTGGTCCACCAACGGTTGTCCATAAGTGTTCTGTCGGGATAAGGTCCAATAATAATATATGTATATTTTTTTTTGATAAACGCCGAAGAATTTTTATCAAGATGTAGTTGTTGTTCGTAGAGCATTGTATACATAGGGATATAATTACTGATTTGATCGTCAGTGTTGATAAAATATCCAAACTGTTTTGCCGAATCCTGATAAATAGACTCTGCATATTTTTTTTGAACTGCCCAGCGAGACAACTGAATACCATTACTCTGTACATAGTTGATTCCAGATATGAGATTGAAAATTATTCCAATAAACACAATTGTATAAAGTACTGAGCTTCTGTTTGCTATCTGTGCGATAAGTATTGCGCTCACTCCTGAGAATGCCCAGTAATAGTACCAATGTATGGCATTTCCAGATAATATGAGCGCCACCCAAAAGACACTATAGAGGAAAAGGAATGTGCTGATAATGTTCAATGTTTTCTTATTTTTTTCTTTACGTGCCAATATATATAATATAATTATTACTATAAATGAAAATATGTTCATTATTTTAGAGATAATGAAGAACATATCCTGAGGCGTTGCAATAAATAACCTATTTCCTTGCAGCATGGTGTATAGATTATTCAGAACTGAAGAGAAATTGTTTGCATTTTTTTGATTTTCACTCAATGTGTGTATTAATGTTTGTATTTGCAAACCATTGTGTCTGACATCAAACATAATGAAGGTTGATATGGCAAGTAATAATAAAGGAAAGGTGAAAAGGTGGTTTATTTTCTTCGTTTTGAAAATTACTCGACAAACCAGTAAAAGGCTTGCGAGCATAATCGGTACTCCGAATACCATTTCGCTCTGTATCAAAATCCCTCCTATCCCCATAATCCCAACTAAATATATAAGGCGGGTAGTCCATATATATGCAAGTAGTAAATAAAAATAGATTGGAAATAAAATAACTGCAACAAATGGATTAGTCGGAGAGTTTATAAAAAAGAGTATATGGGATGTAAGTATAAACATACTTAGCAAACCTGTTTTTTCGTCAAAAAGTTTTTTACCTACATACCATAGACTTCCCAAGAATATCAAAAAAAGTAAAAGCCAAAAAAATGTACTATATGCTGGATTACCATGACTAAAAATAAATACTGGTAGATTCAAGTATAGCCAAAAAGGTCCATGATATACTCCGTTAATCGCTGTCCTTGCTCCAATAAGTGTTAAGTGATGATTTTTGACGATATCATTCATAAGTAAAAAATCTCGTGCTACGTCAATGTCAAAAATTACACCCGTTTTTATGGAATAGGATATGACGACGAATAATAGTATTAAAAAAAAGATTTTTAATAGTAAAGATGGTTTTGTTTGTTTCTCTTTCATAGTTGTAGTATAGGTGATTTTTTAACAAATAATTATATATAAGTAATTTGATTAAAATAGTAATTTAGAGCGGGAACGCTTATTGTATAATACACACTATGGATAAACAGTATGTACCGAAAGAGCATGAAGAGCGTCTATATGCTTTTTGGGAAAAAAATGGATTTACGCAAGCACCAACAAAGGGAAAACCGTACACAATCCTTATGCCCCCACCGAACGCAAATGCGTCACTTCACGCAGGGCATGGTATGTATGTGATCGATGATATTTTAACTCGTTATAAGCGTTTGCAAGGATTTAGTTCTGTGTGGATACCTGGTATGGATCATGCTGGATTTGAAACACAGTATGTGTACGAAAAACACTTGGCCAAACAAAAAAAATCGCGAATGGATTTTGATAGAAAAACCTTGTACGATAACATTCACACATTTGTACAGGAAAATTCAGGGTTGATATACCAACAATTTAAAAAGCTTGGATTTTTAGCAGATTGGGAAAGGAGTGTCTTTACTCTTGATGATCACGTACTCGCTCGTGTATTTGAAACGTTTACGCGTATGGAAAAAGAGAACTTAGTCTATCGCGATGATTATATTGTGAACTATTGTACACACTGCGGAACTTCGCTCGCTGAGTTAGAAGTAAAACACGTAGACCGTATAGATCCGTTATATTATGTGCGCTACCTGTATCCTGACAAGAAGGAATATATTGTGGTAGCCACGGTACGACCTGAAACTATCTTTGTCGATACCCATTTGGCGGTGAACCCAAAAGATAAAAAGAATAAACACCTTATCGGTAAAAAAGTGCTTAACCCACTTACTAACAAACAAATGGTGATACTTGCAGATTCGTTTGTTGATCCGGAATTTGGCACCGGAATAGTTAAGCTTACCCCAGCACATGATGTCAACGATTTTAATGCAGCTAAAACGCACGCATTACCAATCATAAAGGCATTTGATCTACGAGGAAAGGCAACAGAATGTTCCGGTAAGTATGCTGGTATGAAAGTAAGACCTGCTCGGGAGGCAATAGCAAAAGACTTAATGGCACAGGGGATTATAGAGAAGGTAAACGCAGAATATTCACACGCTGTTTCCGTGTGTTATAAATGTGCTCGCGATCTTGAGCCGACAGTTATTCCCAATTGGTTTATACGAGTGAAAGATCTTAAACAGAAAGCTGCCCAAGCAGTAAAAGAAAATAAAGTTGAATTTTTTCCGAAAAAATATAAAAAACAGATACTTGCATGGTATGCAAAAATGCACGATTGGCCAATAAGTCGGCAAATTGCATGGGGTATTCGTATTCCCGTGTGGTATAGAGTAGAGAAAGACGCGGATAATATATTTGTGACATGGCTTGACGATCAAAAGCGCTTTATGCAGGGCACTGTTGATTCATTTCTGAAAAAGGGAATTACTATTGAAACTATAGAAAAAGGTTTGCAAACGGTGAATGCAGAAATTGGGGAAAGAGCACCAACGTATGTAGTCTCGAGTGATAAACCGCACGATGGACACGAATATTTGCCGGAGACAGATACTCTTGATACGTGGTTTTCTTCGGGACAGTGGCCATTGGTAACGCTTGAAGAGAGTGAATATGCGACTCGTTTTCCAACTAATATGCTGGGAACATTGTCTGACATACTCCCCTTTTGGGTATCCCGAATGATAATGTTTAGCTTATATATACGTGGAACAGTCCCGTTTCATCATGTCTATTTATGGTCAATGGTTGCAGACGCAAAAGGGATGAAGATGAGCAAAAGCAAAGGGAATGTAGTGAATCCTATAGAGCTTGTAGATAAGTATGGCGCAGATGCGTTTCGCGCGTCACTCTTATTTGGTGTTTCTCAGGGAGGAAAGGTAATTTTGGCTGAAGATAAGGTACGTGCTATGCGTAATTTTGCAAATAAGATATGGAATATGGGGAGGTTTATATCTCTATCTAAAAGTGAAAAAGTAAAAATGAAAAGTGAAAAATTGAATAGTAAGGATCAGAAAATTGTTGGGAAACTTAGGAAAGAAATAGAAAATCTTCGCATAAAATATCATAAATATATGGACGAATATAAACTTTCCCGCGCATTTGACGAGTTGTATGAATTTGCGTGGCATAGGCTAGCCGATGTCTATATAGAAGCATTGAAAGAGAGCCTAAAAAATGGTACTATAGAGGCACAAACGGAACTTGAAGTGGCGTATAGGGATACCCTTAAGATGCTTCACCCGTTCATACCATTTGTGACAGAGGCTGTGTATCAAGAGTTTTATGGAAAAAATACATCAATTATTAGTTCAAAAAACATATGACATATCGAGGCAATAAGACATCAAAAATCAAACGTGCCCGTACCCATGGTTTTAGGCAAAGAAATAGTTCTGCAAAAGGAAGACTCGTTTTGAAAAGAAGACGCATGAAAGGCCGAAAGAGCTTAACAGTGAGTGTGACACATTCGTGAAGAAAGCTGGAATAGTTCTATTGATTGGTAGACCGAACGTTGGTAAATCGACTCTCCTCAATACGTTGGTTGGCCAAAAGGTGAGCATTACTTCACCAAAACCACAAACGACTCGCTTTCCTATTCGCGCTGTTTTGGAAGATGAACGGGGTCAGCTCATATTCATAGATACACCAGGGATATTTAAAAAAGCAGAAGATGTTCTTTCTCGAGAAGTCAATCGGAAAACTCTGGCAACACTTGATGAAGAATTTGACGTTGTTGTGTATATGGTAGATCCGACTCGTGCACGAAGCTTTGAAGAAGGACGCGTTTTGGGGATAGTTCGTAAAATCAACAAACCGGTGATCCTTGTATTTAACAAAATAGATCTTGAAACAAAACATATGGCAGAGTATGTCTTTATTCAAGATGAGGTTGCAGCAACCTATAAAATATCCGCCCTCAAAGATAAACACATAAAACCATTCATAGAAGATGTATTCAGCAGAGTCGATAGAGAGTATCCACTTGTTGATATGACCGATAGCGTAACTCCTGCTTTAAATATGAATAGTCGACTATTTTTACAGGAGATTATTCGTGAAAAAGTGTATCTTTTTACACGAGAAGAAGTGCCCTATAAAGTTGGAGTTGCAGTAGAAGAGATAAAAGAGCGCGACAATGGTAGTTTATATATAAAGGCGGTTGTTTATACAGTTGATAAACGATACAGAGGTATGTTAGTTGGGCGCCAAGGGAAAATGGTAAAAGAAATAGGTATGGCTGCTCGCAAAGAGCTTGAACGCTCGACAAACAAAAAAGTATTCTTAGATCTTCGCGTAGAGGCAAATCATCACTTGCAAGAAATGCTTGGTTAATTGCAAATCATTCGCAATTAGTACCAAATCACTTTGAACAGTAGGTATTGTGTGGTATACTGCAGTCATGGTACATAACATTACTAACTCATTAAGCATCTATTATGCCCTGAGGGTTGGTAATGATATGGTATAAAACCAAAAAATAGACATTACTAACCCCGACTAGCGTCGGGGTTTTTTATTGCAAAAAATGTGTATAAAAAAACATAACAGAACAACCTATTATTACTATTTACTCTTTGGGGAGGAAGGCTATTATATGCCATAAATTTGAATTTAACTTTGACAAATTTACACCTCCCCAAACGGGGAGGTTTTTTATTAATTAATTATTAACTATGAACATTGAAACAATTGAACAAAAAATTGGTGAACGAGAGCAGAGGATACGTGATTTATCAATAACAGTCATTGAGCCTGAACAAAGTATAGGTCCAGAAATACAAGCTCAGTGGATGATTGATTTATTATCTAAAATATATGTCAATCATGGAGTAACTCAAAATCCTCAAGGGGTAATTGATGCTATTGTGTCGGGCGACATGAGATGTTGGTTTGCGCTCGATGTAGATAACAGTCCAGTGAGTGTCGCAGCACTCATTGCTCAAAGGGACGGTGCGGTCGAGTTGGGTAGGGCTGTTGCGCTCCAGACGAACCAGGGAGTAGGAGGATTACTTATGTTAACAGCTGCACTCGATCATATTCAACATTCAGAACAACCGCTCGTGGCTGAAGTTCGAATGGCCGATGAATTTCATGGCGTGCACTCCTCGCATTCAACGCAAGTTATAAGTTTCGGACACATCGGTCTTCATCCCCACGCGCTTGTGCCCGCTTTTCATCATGGTGAACCAAATAGGCAAGAACCTTTTGCATTCAGTTCTTCAAGGAAAATACTTGATCCTGAAAAAGCTTTTTTGGCTGATCCAACTGCACAGGTATGGCAAGCTACGCTTGGACTCATGCAGGAGTTTGCTCCGTCTATACAAGTTGAGATGTGTGAATCGGGTTCACTTGAGCATGGGTGGACAATTGTGCAAGAAAAGCCATTCGTCGTCGTTGTCCCTGAAAGAAGTACAACTACGAATCTAGATACAACGTTGCAAAGGGCAGATAATCTTGATGCGTTTACGCTGATACCCATAAGCCTTTCGTCAGAGATGGCAGGTGCTGTGAATGAATGTTTACGGCTAGGGCTTGTGCCTTGTGGTATAGATAGAAGCCTTGATGAGAATGGTCACCCACAGCTACTCATGGGAAGGTTAAGGCAAGGTACAATGCTCGCACCGATGGTACAAGTTCCCAATGCACTGTCTCAAGCTCAATCTAGCGCTTTACGAGCAATTGATCAACAGTTTAGAAAGCAGATATGATAAATCTTCTAAAAAAACTAGTTCAATTCCAAAGCATATCAACAGATCAATCGGCGAATCGAGCTATTCTTACATATTGCCAAACATATCTTCGTGATGTAAATATAGCCAGCGCCATAAAGATGTTCAATGGAAAACCTATATTGTGGTGGGGAACGCCGCCTCATAATGCAACATTTCTTTTTAATACACACTGCGACGTAGTGCCTGGAACTCAGAGTGTATTCATTCCACATCAAGTAAAAAACAGGCTCTATGGTCGTGGTACCGCCGATGCGAAATGTAACGTAGCACTACTATTATCAATTACTCAAGAGCTGGGATGGTTATTTAAAAAAAAGGGGATTATGTGTGCTATTTCGTGTGACGAAGAAATAGGTGGTGCATCCACAAAAAAATTATTATCTCGCATGTCTGCATTGAAATTTGGTATTTTTGGCGAGCCAACAAATATGCATATCGTTCATGAGGCAAAAGGAATTATGCAGGTATGTTTGACTCAAAAAGGAAAATCTGCACATGGCTCTCGCCCATGGGATGGAAAAAATGCCATAGAACAACTGACGGAAAAACTCTACGTATTTCGACAACACATTCCATCGCCTTTAAAAGAGACAAAAAATACAACGTATAATTTTTCTCTTATTACCGGCGGCAGTGCTATTAATCAAATCCCTGACTCGTGCCAACTTAAGATAGATATACGTGTTAGTCCGCATGATACGCCTGAAGAAATAACGACACGTCTCAAAAAATATTTTTTAGATTGTGAAATATCAGTTTTAAAAAGTGAAAGTTGTGTTTCGACTGACAAGAACAATGTTTGGGTTCGCCAATTTGCGTATTCTGTACAGAAATATAATAAAAATTCTCACTTTGCTTTTGAACATGGTAGCTCAGATGCACGTCACGCCAGTGCGCGCGCCATTCCTGCAGTAGTTTTTGGTCCCGTAGGGGGTAATTTACATCAAGAAAGAGAGTGGGTCGACGTACCAAGTATTTCTGTGTCCAGAAATGTGCTCAAGAATTTCATTGTAAATATCGCTGAAGTAATATCGAGGCAATAAAGTTGTATTTGTTACTTTATTTCAAACACGACTGTTGCTGTAGCAGATTCAAGAGAACTTCCCTCTTGAGCGGGCATGGTTGTTTTTTCCATACCCATCATACTTGTTGCAGTATTGACGAGATCGTATCCCTGGTATGGAGTATATGAGAAACCTTCCGTAATGGAAAGTATCTTGCCTATGTGTATTTTTTGCGCTTTTGCAATTTTTTCTGCCTTTGCTTGTGCGTCGGCGACTGCAAGAGTTAAAAGATCATGATTTGCTGTTTTTGTATCATCTTGACGAAAGTTAGGCCCATTCACATTTTTTGCCTCGCTATTTACAAGGTAGGTTTGAATAGATTCAACTTTATTTGTATCTCTGATTGTTATTTCCAGTGAGCTTGATACTATCCAATCACCCGGCCGCGTTAAGTATACTCCCTTCGTGTCTTGATAGGGAATTTGTTCCTGTCGTTCAGAGACACGGCTCGTTTTTAAATCTTCTTCAGCAATTCCATTGGTCTTAAGCCAGCTAACAATAGTGGTCATACTTTGTGCAGCGTCATTTGCAGCTTTTGTCTTGTCCGCATCTTTACCTTCCACTTGTAATGAGAATGAAGCGAGGGTATTTTTATTATTCTGTTTCGCAGTGCCATACACAGTGATAGTTCTTTTTTGCTGTATGAGGCTTGTGCTGCTATTAGCTGTATTTCTGGTGAACAGCGAATAGAAAACTGCAGAAAGCAGTACAACAAATCCGAGTAGTGCGATGATGCTTGTTTTGTTTTGCATAGTTAAATAATGATGGCACATTCTACAAAAATAAGCAATATTTGCGTATGAAAATTTTATCCTAGATCAAGCTCATGAACGCGTTGGTACATAATTAATGACTTATAATATATATTATTTGTTATAATCATGTATGGAGTCTGAATTACATTGGAGGCAAAAGGTAGCGGACCAAATAAAAGATGCTTGGAGAAGAGAAAAACAAGGTTGGCAAGGGCCTGAAAGTGATTCTTATAATACGACTCGGAGAGGTCTAGACTATATTCATGCATTAGGAGGCATATCGGCAACGGCTAAGTATGTGGATACTTCATTTGCAGGTATGCCTATTTTAGATATAGGTGCTGGATCGACTATTGGGATTGCAGAATTGCAAGAGTGTTTTTTCCCGACACATACGGCATGGGGAACAGTATTATCGAGACCACAACAGCCATTAAATAATTTCTCCACTCTTCCGTCCGATCGTGTCGTTTTCACACCCGCAGAAACGCTCAGCGGTTTATATAGAGAATTTATTGGTTCACAGCCGAATTTTGCATTAGTTACCGGCGTCATGTCAATTGTTTATAGCAGAGCACCTGAGCAGTGTATACGTGCGATAAGTAAGATACTACCAGATGGTGGGATAGTTAAACTTTGTCTGTCAAACTCATATTGGGGTGATAATAACACTATGCTTTGTGCTATGGACTTTTATGCTAAATTTATAGTTGCTGGTTATGGAACTTCATATTTACGAAATCTTCGCTGTGGTGATAGCATAGTTGACGTAGTACTTGCTGTAAAAGGGAGAGATAAAAGCTTCGCAATAAACATGATAAATAATGACCTGTGGAGTAGAAAGAATGATGCAATTAAAATGGAGAAATTCTATACATCAAGTTAACAAAAAGCCTTTATTCTTGTAGAACACACATCTTTTCCCAATAATTCCATAGATTCGTTTAAGGGTGGAGAGATTTTTTTACCGGTTACTGCGACACGAAGCATCATAAAAAACGCACTATTTGATAAGCCATGTTTTTGAGCAATCTTTTCCATATGAGTGCCAATAGACGTTGCATTCCACGTGTTTACCTTGTCAATCTCGTTTGTAACATCTTTTAATACTTCTTTTTTATCGGTAAGATTTACTTCATAACTGTCTGGTTTTTGAAAAAAGAAAGAACAGAGTGTCCAATAATCTGAAAGTTTTTTTATTCGTTCACGAATAAGAGGGATAGTTTTTTCAACAAGAATTGGATCAACTTCTCTCTTGTTATATTTCTTTTCGTATTCAACGATTTTTATCGTTACCTTTTCGGTTTTCAATGTGCGAATATACATCCCATTCATCCATTCAAGCTTTGTGACATCAAAGACAGGGCCAACTGGTTGCAAATCCTTCAGTTCGAAAACCTGTATAAATTCTTCTAAAGAAAAGATTTCTTTCTGTTGTGGGTGGCTCCAACCCATAAGTGCAAAATAGTTTAGAACTGTTTCTGGCAAATAGCCCTGTGCTAAGTACCATGAGGCCCATACTGGATTTTTACGTTTAGAAAGCTTGCTCTTGTCTGGATTTCTCAAAATTGGTGAATGGGCAAATATGGGCAGTTCCCATCCAAACGCTTTATATAAAATCACATGTTTCGGTGTTGAGGAAAGCCATTCTTCACCACGAATTATATGCGTAATTTTCATAAGATGGTCATCAATTACCACCGCTAAGTGATAGGTAGGATAACCATCGGATTTTAATAGTACTTGGTCATCAAGAATATTATTTTGTATGGTAATTGATCCTCGAATAACGTCCGTAATAGTTGTTTCACCTTCTGGTACACGTAAGCGCACTACATAGGGAATTTTGTTGTTTAATTTTTCGGCTATTTCTCTTTCCGTTAACGAAAGACAGTGTCTATCATATTTTGGTTGCTTTTTTTCTTTTTGCTGCTGTTCACGAAGTATGGATAATCTTTCTTGGGTGCAAAAACAATAATAGGCATGTTTATTTGCGAGTAATTCCTTTGTATATTCATGATATATATTGAGTCGTTCGGACTGACGGTACGGTGCATATGGTCCACCATTGCGAGTCCCCTCGTCAGGAGTGAGGCCAAACGAATCGAGGCTGTTTAAGATATTTTTTTCCGAACCTTCAACTAATCGTGTTCTATCAGTATCTTCTATACGTACAATAAATTGTCCGTTATTTTTGCGTGCCCATACCCAGTTGATTAAAGCAGTATATAAGTTCCCTATGTGTAAATCTGACCCAGTTGGAGATGGTGCAATGCGTGTTCGAACCATGTGCCAAGTATATACCAAAGTTAATGGAGTTGCTATACTGTTACAATGACACTGTCAGAGCTTTCATATAATGTTCGCACGTATGGAAAAGTGGCTGGTATTTTTTTTGTTTTCGTCATTATTTTTTATGCAGTCATAGTATTGGTTCTTTCATCAACAGGTAAAAACTCAAATGTACCTGAGGCGAATGGTTTGAATCCAAAATTTGGCTCAATTCAGAAAGTAGTCTTTGAAGAACCCTTACAGACTGAAAAGCTTTCTTTTGTGCTAGATACCATTGATGGAGCGTACCCGAGTGCCACATCAAGTGCCTCTGTTTATTATGTGAAGTTACCGGATATTACTTTGGTTTATCTTAAACGCGTAGAACAAATCGCAAAAAACTTTGGCTTTGATGTTGAAAAAACACCCTATACGCGCATAGATGATGCGTGGGTAAAATATGAGAGTGACATGGCAGTTCTCAACATAAATACCCGTACATTCCATTATTTTTTTACTCTAAAACCAGCGAATAAGCTCCAAGAACTTTTATCTGCAAGTTCTTCTGCAGACATAGCTACTGCACAAGATACGCTCACCAATAGGGCAACAAGCGCATTATCGAGTCAGGATTCTTATCCAGAAAATATAGCGACTGGTAAGAAAAATATGGTGTATTTACGATATGATTATGCGACACTTAGCTGGGTCCCTGCGCCGGATAGTGAAGTTCCTCAAGCTGTACGAATAGATTATTTCAGACAGGATGCTCAATTACCATTTGTTTCGCCCCGATTTTTTTCAAGTCAGAACTATGTCATTTTAGCTCCTGTAGGTCCAGAGGGTGAAACAGCTGAGATGTCGTATAAAAATTTTACTACTATAGACGATGGCGGATCTTTCTATCCACTGATTTCTCCAACTGATGCTTGGAAGAGATTAGAGGAGGGAAAGGTAACGACAGTTTTTTTAGCTCCAGAGCATACTCTTCCCATAAAAATACGTGATTTTTATCTTGCATACTACGATCCAGAGAGCTATCAAGAGTATATTCAACCCATCTTTGTTTTTCTCGGTAGTGATAACTATGTTGGGTATACTCCTGCGGTTAAAGACGAATATTTGCTTGATAATACAACTCAAAGCCCAACTCCATAGAATACCTCTTTGGATGAATATGTACTGTATTGCTATTCACTCTTGAGATGTGCGGTTATAGGTTGAAGTGAATAATATTTTAGCTGAGTGTCGAGATACGATATTAAAAGGCGCGTATCTTGAAATCTATCTTCACTTCCCATAACGATAATAATAAATGGGTGTGTACCTTGTGCTCGGTAGTACGTAACGAGATTTTCTCCTGCACCTTCTGTATATCCTGTTTTAATACCACCTACTCCGGGAACGGTTGAGATGAGTTGATTAATACTTGTGATTGGATACCATCGTGTATAGGTCAGGTTACTTGGTGTAATGTCACGGGTAGATACAATATTCATGAGAAGTGGCACCGTGCTGAAATGTTGAGCTAATAGCGCTAAGTCATGTGCGGTTGTTTTTTCTCCGTTCGTATCAAAACCGATTGGGTTAGTAAAATATGTATTTTTCATGTGAAGATCTTGTGCCAATACATTCATTTTTTTTACAAAAGCCGAAACACCGTTCGGATCATTTTCTGCTAGAGTGTACGCAGCATCATTTGCGGAAGATACTAATGTTCCATAGAGTAGGTTAAGTGTGCTGATTTTGTCGCCAGATTCTAAACCCATAAGTACTTCTTGATCAATTGTGGTACGTACGGTAAGGCTCGCGTCGAGTGGATACAGAGAGACTGCAGTTAGTGCGGTTGCCATTTTAACTGTGGAAGCCGGTAGGCGAAGCGTATTTTCATTTTTCCATAGTACTGGCGTAAACGACAAGGCATCAATAACTAGATAAGAGCTTGCAGTTATATATGGTTGTTCTGTGTTCTGTATTAGGTGAGCAAGTGGAAGTGGTATAAACTGTAATTGTTTTTTTTGTACAAATGCATTCGGGTCCTGCACGTACAGCGAAAGCAACGTATTCTTACCAGGATAAAACACGAAAGAGAATATACAGAGGGCATAAAAGAAAAATTTTAATTTTGTGACAATTTTATTCATCTACTATGCGAATGCCTAATTCAGCTAACTGTTCTGCTGTGACTTCGCTTGGTGCATTCATAACGGCTGTTTTCCCACTCGCCGAAGTTGGGAATGGGACTACTTCACGTACCGATGGTTCACCTAAAAGTGCCATAAGAGCTCTATCTATTCCCGGTGCTATTCCACCATGTGGTGGGACTCCGTACGTAAATGCGTTTAACATGTGAGAAAATTCTTGTTTTTGTTTTTTAGAAAATCCGATGAGATCGAATATTTTTTGTTGTATATCTGGTTTATGTATACGAATACTTCCACCCCCTATTTCGAAACCGTTTAACACAAGGTCATGTTGGAGTCCACGAACCTTAAGTGGGTCAGTATCAAGAAGATCTATATCGTCTGGGTGTGGGGATGTAAACATATGATGTGATGGTGCAAACGTAGCACGACCTGAGCCATGAAAAAAATCTTCTTGTGATTGCTTTGTAAAAAGTGGAAAGTCAACCGTCCAACAAAAAGCTAGTTCGTTTGGATCTTTCTTATTTTTGCGCAAGTCTGGCTTATCAGTTCCATATTTTTTGAGTGCTTCTGCGTGGGGGATTCGTGGCCACGGTGATTGCATTATGTTTTTTTCTGGGAACAATTTTTTAACAATTGAGGTAAACATATCTTCGACAAGTTCCAAGATATCGTTTTGCTCGACAAATGACATTTCCATATCTAGTTGGGTGAATTCACCGTATGCTCTATCCGATCTCTGCGCTTCATCGCGGAAACATCGGGCTATTTGGAAATATCGTTCGAAACCGGCAACCATCAGAAGTTGTTTATACTGTTGTGGCGATTGTGGAAGTGCATAGAATTTACCTTTTTGTAAACGAGAAGGAATTATAAAATCTCGGGCTCCTTCCGGGGTACTCTTCGTGAGAATGGGGGTATCTATCTCTGTAAAGTTTTTTTGTACAAGATATGAACGGATTTCTTGTACAAAACTAGAGCGCAACAGTATGTTTCTCTGCATTCGTTGTCGACGCAAATCTAAGTAACGATACTCCAAACGTATATCTTCACCAATATCGTAGCCACTTGTCTCTAGTGGAAATGGTGGTGTTTGTGAGTGTGAAATTATTTCAGATTTTTCGGCTTGTACCTCAACAGTACCGGTTTTTATTTTTTTATTAATAAGGTGTTCAGGTCGTGGAGCAACAGTGCCTACGATATGAACAACGTCTTCTGGAGAAAATGTAGGATGTGTACCATCGGGAGGTACAACAACTTGTACGATGCCTGTGTGATCGCGCAAATCTAAAAATGTAATTTTTCCATGAGCTCGTATACTATATACCCACCCATATAAATCTATTTTCTTACCAACTTCTTTAGGAATATCTTGAAAAAATATTTTTTTGCTCATCTGTTTACTTTAAATAGATATGTCTCACCATTGTGATACGCTATACGTCCTATTGTATAAAACTTTTTCACGTTTAGCGAGGGAAATTTTTCACGCTCAAACTGTGAAATGAGTATATAGCGCACAGTATACTTGTGCAGAATCTGTTTTGTTTTTTCGCTGGTAGGATTAGTATACACTTCCAATACCTCAGCAGCACGTGGTGCAACGATTGAACTGTAATCTCCACGCCACAGCCACTCATGTACACCCCATCCAACGATAGTAGGAATACCTGTATTTGCAGAAACCATATTATAATCCGTGTATGAATCCCCGTTTGCTTCTAAAATACTATAGGGGAGTTTTTCTTTTGCATCGTTCTTTTTCAGAAAGTCGATAACACCCTTCATTTGAGGATAATCTTTTTGAATCCAGCTAGATCCATCTAACGTTGTAAAATGCTTGAGGTCACCGTAAAAAGAATGTATAGCAAAATATCCGTATACACTGACAAAAAGAGCGCAGATTATAAGTAGACTTGCATATAATAGTGTAAACGTGGAAATTTTTTCCTTTGTATACCGTATAAACCGTACCATAAGTGGAATGCCAAAAATAGTCATCATTATGTAAGCTTGATACCCGAGCTTGAACATAGTATTAGCTCTGAAATGAGCGGGATAAATATCTTTAAAATATATAAACTCAGCTGTTAATGTGAGTAAGAGAGAGTAGGTAAATATAAAGAAAATAAAGTATGACGTGTCTTCAGATACCAGTATTTTTTTCCGTGTAAATATGAGAGTCAAAAATCCTGCAAAAATAAACCAGAAAAATCCCCATAGAATAAACAACATCCAGAATGGACTCGATTGACATTTGTCTGCTTCACCAAGAAATATACCAAGCTTGCCCATATGTATAAGCCACTGTGGAGCACAGTTGATACCAATTGCGGATACAAAAGAATTAAATACTGAGGAAAAAGGATAGGTAAGAAGCACGGCGAAGCCAATAGTAGGAATAAAATGCATCAAAACCGTACCAATATTCTTATATCCTACAGCGTAGAGAAAGAATAAGAAACCACCGTATACTAAAAGATCTGTGGCATT
The DNA here is from genome assembly GCA_024654535.1 of Candidatus Roizmanbacteria bacterium. Classification (GTDB taxonomy): domain Bacteria; phylum Patescibacteriota; class Microgenomatia; order UBA1406; family UBA1406; genus JANLHL01. Next base: position 190,716 of record JANLHL010000038.1, read on the forward strand.
TGTCATGTAGGCTATTGAGAGTAAATAGGCAAAAAATATTTCGACAATAATTCGAAATCGTTTATGTGGTGTATATATAAACGCAATAAATAGCCCAATGATCAGGAGCACGATCGGTATGTTTAAAACATGGCCATGTAGGTCTGCAACGACGTGTGAATATGTGGGGAATTCGTGAATCGTAAATGGAATATACCTGGTCGCATTGGGATACCAGTACGCTATTGGATTATAGTGCGAAAGAATTTTCCAAAATGGAATTGGTGTACCTGGCGGATAGCCTTTTGTGAAAAGATATATCGTATGTAGATTGCCACCAAAATTTAGAAAAAATGTAGTAAGTATGCCAGTATAGATAGCTATATACTTTTTTGTTTTCGTGAAAAAGAACGAATATACATGATAACCGAGTGAAAATGAACTCGTTATTGAAAGTGCAAAGACAGTCGCTAACATTAGATTAAAACTAATATTAGGTACGATTCCGGTAAGTTTCGATACGAGTGCGGTTATATAGTGCCCAAAGTAATAGTAGTTTACAAAAAAAGCTCCGTGATTGGTCGTTTGTGCATACCACATGTCTTGGGGTGGTAAACTCGTACTGCGAAATGCACTATAGATGAAACCAAGATCCATAAATTTTTCTAAAGACCGCAGAGATGGTTCATTTCCTCGGACATAACTCCAAAATGCTAGTGCTATAAAAAAAACAATCTCATAGAGAATTATAGTTTTTAGTGACGGTAGTTTTATAGTACTTTTTTGATACACAAATATACTCCAGTTTATGAGAGCTATGCTCGTAAGACATAAAGTAATAGTAGTTAGTGAGAAAGATAGGTGTGCATACCGAGCTAATAAAAAAACTATGTATGAAAGAATACTAACACCGAGAGTTTTTGCAAACGGATATCCTTTATCATCAAATTTACGGAACAGATAGCTTGTTATTGGCAATACGCTCAGGCCAACGGCAGTATAAGCGCCATACCAAAGAGCAATTTGTGGTAACCAAGCAAAGAAATTTCCAATCATGTTTTCCATTATATACCAGGATCTTTAGTAAATTAGAACTTCTTTTTTTGTATACCTTTTTTGTGCTGTGTTATACTACATTTATGGATGCTATTCTTATAGAGCGGACGTGGCTTATGATTTTGGGCATTGTTTTGATTTTTCTCGAACTACTTATGGGTGCTGCAAGTGGTTTTGATGTTGCACTGGTAGGTTTTTCTTTGGTAGTTGGTGGCCTTGTACATTTTTATTCTCGTTCGTGGGAATACGGCGTAGTGAGCGCAATTATAATCATTGTGTTGTATTTCATTCTACTTCGCCCATCAGTTCGAAAAAAACTTCTTATCACGACACAAAAAATCGGCATCGATTCGTTAATTGGAAAAACGGCCATTACTACTTCTGCTATTTCTGCAAAAAAAGCAGGAAACGTTGTAGTAGATGGTGAGATTTGGAGAGCTGTTTCACTACACTCGGTTGCAGAAAATACCCCTGTTGAAGTGCTCTCTATAGAGGGGGTATCATTAACAGTTGCTCCATTGGAGCAAAAATAATATAATGCCTATTATACTTGTGTTTCTTTTAATCATCGGTATCGTTGCTTTATTTAGAGGAGTTGTCATTATTCAGCCATATGAAAAGGGGATAGTAACTCGATTGGGCCGATATAGTCATATGATTGATTCAGGAATCAGTATGGTAATGCCTTTCGTAGATTCTGTTATTACGGTGGATGTCCGAGAGCAAGTGATTGAGGTGGAGCCTTTGCAAGTCATTACGCAAGATAACGTATCGGTGGTTGTTGACGCCGTGATATATTATCGAGTTATTGACCCAGTCAAAGCTGAATTTGAAGTTGCTGACTTTTCGTTTGCTGCAACCACACTTGCGCAAACAAACCTACGAAATCTTATTGGAGATAAGACTTTAGACCAAACACTTATTGCACGTGATAATGTAAACGCAGATTTACGAACAACCCTTGATGAGGCGACACATGGATGGGGAGTAAAAGTAACTCGAGTTGAAGTACAACGAATCGATCCTCCAGCAGATATTACAGATGCGATGAGTAAACAGATGAAGGCTGAACGCGAAAAGCGTGCATCAATTTTGCAGGCTGAAGGTGTACGTCAATCCTACATTTTGGAGGCAGAAGGTAAGGCGAAAGCACAAGTTTTGCAAGCTGAAGCTGAAGCAACTGCAATTACTAACATTGCTTACGCTGCTAATAAATTCTTTACTGAAAAAGCACAAATGTGGCGTAAAATGCAAGTTTCAGAAAACGTTCTCGCTCATAATACTAAGTTTGTTTTACCATCAAATTCAGAAATTGTAAACGTGCTTAATTTAGAACATGGCGAGATTGCAGGAGTAACGCCAATCAAGAAGAAATAGGCTCGAAAAAGCTCACTATAGAAACGTGTGTTTTCATAAGTAGTTTTTTTTGCTGTGTAACGTAGTAGCAGTAAAATTGCTAATTGTGTTATTATTTTTGTATGTTAGGTATTCCATTTTTTTCCAAAAAAAGTAAAAAAACAGAAGGATATGTGTTCATGCTTTTTTTGACGGACGCAAAAGTATTTGGCTTTGCATTCGAAGAAGCACACCCAGACCATCGGTCAATGCTATATATAGAACCGATCGATTCGTATTTAAAAGATCTAGCCGATAAAGTTGAGCTTGTTATTACGAATTGTGAAAAAGATCTTGGAAAAGATATCTATTTGCAGGATACGGTACTGATTGTAAGCTCGTTTTTTCTTTCAGAATCGAGCACTGTCAAAGAAGATACCCGCAAAGCAATCGCGACCGTATTTAAAGAACTTGATTTAGCAAATTTGGGCTATATTACTAGTGCAGAATTTTTTTCTGCACAATATGGTGAGACACATGTACATTGGGTATTGTTAGAAGAAACCGCTTATGATATTAAACTATATTCATTTACTAAGACACAGCAAAAAGGAGTAACGAGTATTGCACGTGTTCAAGATGAGGAAGAATTGAGAAATAGTATTATTGAGCAATCACATAAAAATCACATTGTCGCGTGGATACAGAATCAATTGACTCTCTCAGGTAATGTGACATATATCAACCCACAAGATATTCCAGACTACGGTGTTCGAATCTATACTCGCGCTAATGTGAACGATTCTGCGCCAACATCTGAGATTGAACTTTCAAAAGTAGAAACAAAACCTGAAAAAATAACTACGAAAGAAGTGTTAGATAGCCAAAGAGAACAAGATATACCATTAGTTGCATTACCGTCTGCTCCTGGTTTCGGTAATGAGAACAATAACGTAACTGAGGAAAATGAAATTCTTGAAAATCCAACAACTGATTCTAAAAAAAGCGTTTTTTCTGCGCGTTTGTTATCTGGTTTTTTAGAATTCAAAGAACGTATTACTGGCGTAACTAATAGTATGACCATACTTCGAAGTTGGTGGCTTTATGTAGTTTTGGGAATCTTTCTTTGTAGCGCAGTGGCTGTTATATATTTTCTATTTTTTCATTCTGCAACTATTACTCTTGTTACGAATAAGGAAAATTTTTCAACGACCATCAGTTTTCCAGTAGGAAAAGGAAGTAGCGTTTCAAGTGTCTATACGGGTTCGTATACATCTGATGTGCAAACCACCGCAACAGGAGAGGACGTTATTGGGGAAAAGGCAAATGGTACGATCACCTTATACAACAGAACATTTGAAACTAAAACAATTGCAGCAGGTACAGAGTTGGTCAGCGACAAAGGTACTGTTTTTCTCCTCGATGAAGACGTAGCGATAGCTTCTGCTTCTGGTGTACCTGTGCAAGATGGAAAAAGGCCGGCTGATGTTACAGCGCAGATCGTTGGGACAGATGGCAATATCGAAAAAAATAGCAAGTTAACTATTGACGGGGTATCGCAAACGGATGTATATGCAGTTTCAAGTGTAGATTTTTCTGGAGGATTTAAGAAAGTCGTGATTGTGTTTTCGGATGAAGATAAAAAGAAGCTTGATAGTCTTACAAAACAAGCATTTTTACGCGAAGTAAAAACAGCATTTCTAAAAGAACATACGAGCGATGATATTTTATTTGAGCAAACAGCAATGGCACAAAATGTGCATAAAGATTATTCAGCAAAAGTTGGTGAAGAGGTGAGAACTGTAAATGCGACAGATAAGGGTAGTTTTTCTGTTTACTATACATCAGATGTACGGTTACGGACTTATGTGCAGCAGCAAAAACTAAAAGATAAAGAATTTGTAAAGGATACATTTTCAATACAAAAAACAAAACTTGAAAAAGGGAAAGATCCGTCATGGTCTTATTCTGCAATAATTAGTGGGAAGATACAGAAATTTATTGACAGAGTAGGAATTGCTCAAAAATTGACAGGGAAGACAGTACCTAATGCACGAGTGGTATTGAACGGAGAGCATACAGTGACAAGCTTTTCTATAAAAACATATCCGATTCCTTTACCGATTATGCCCTATTCAAAGTCGCGTATTATATTTCAATTTTCAGACTAAATGCGCTACGGGTATCGAAAAAACACCAAGATGAAAAAAAAGGAAAGTGTCCTTTTTGTATCGTATATTTTTATATTCTTAGGGACTATCACATTGCTATGGACATTTGCTCCCATATTGCTTTTTCAGGCAAGCGAACTTTTGGCAACATATCAAAATGTAACACCAGTACCTAAGAGCGTGTTAGCTTCGTCCCTTAAAAAAGGAATGAATGTGTATGAAAATAGTTTGTCTCCGTATTATTCAAGTTATTTGCGAGATTTTACACACGCAGGCCAATGGTTTCCGCAGCGACCACAGCACATTACCAATAGGAGAACTGTAGATGAATATACTGTTTCGATTCCAAAACTTAACCTCGTAGAAACGAAAGTAAAAGTTGCAAGTGATGCGTTGGATAAATCGCTAGTACAATACGGCGATGATATCTACCCCGGAGAAGCGGGTAATGCTGTCGTATTGGGTCATTCTACACTCCCTCAGTTGTATAAAGATAACGATCCGAAATCCATATTTACCTACTTGCCATCGATTGATAGGGGGGATGAAATACAAGCACAAATAGGTGGTTTTACGTACACTTTTATTGTGTACGATATATTTATAGTTGATCCAAAAGATACATGGGTACTTGATCCAAAAGCAGATGAGTCTATATTGACACTTATTACCTGCGTTCCTCCTGGAACGTACCAAAAGCGTTTGATAGTGAAATCTCGCCTAAAGCACTTATAAATAAGTAAAAACTCTTCCTTTACATAGCCTATAAGAAATGATACAATTCCTACCTATGCTATGCGCCATAAGAGATTTTTGTATCAGTATGCTTACGGTCTTAACGCGTGTCATTGTATTTCTTGGAGAAAGCATACTTTTTTTCTTCCGTAGTGTCATAAATTGGTGTCAAAACCTACTTACATCCACAAAGCGATTCATTGTTAGTATTTACGCAAATGGAATTCAGTTGATCTCTCAGATGCTTTGGAATGTCGTGAAGAAAAAAAACACAAAAAAACGCCATGTGTCGGTTGTATTTTTTCTACTTATGTATAGAGTAAGGTATTTTCTTATAGGTTTCATATTTGCATTGCTGCTTATTTTTGTTAAATCGTCTATTGATTTCATCAATAATCTTCCTAATTTGTCTCTGCTTGAAACATATCAATCTGGTCTTTCCACTCATATTTACGATAGGAACGGTAAACTCCTCTATGAGATATTTCGCGAACAAAACAGAACTCCAATCAAATTAGATACATTGCCAGAGTATGTTGCATGGGCAACTATTGCGACAGAGGATAAGAACTTTTATCACCATAATGGAGTTTCGTTAATCGGTGGCATGCTTCGTGCATTGAGAGAAAACATTGTGACAAAAAATAAACTACAAGGCGGTTCCACCATTACGCAACAGCTAGTAAAGTCGTCGCTATTAACGCCTGAGAGGACTGTGGAAAGGAAAATTAAGGAAATAGTATTAGCAATGATGGCCGAACGAAAATATGAAAAAAATCAAATTCTTGAAATGTACTTAAACCAGGTTCCTTATGGTGGTACTGCATGGGGTATTGAGGAAGCCTCAAAAATGTATTTTGGCAAACATGCGAAAGATGTATCTCTTGCACAAGCAGCTTTTTTGGCCGGCTTACCACAGGCCCCGTCTTTGTATTCTCCATACATAAATCCCCACGCTGCAACCGTTCGACAGCATGAGGTTTTGTATAGCATGTATACTGATCGCTATATAACACGCGCTCAGTACGATGCGGCACTCAAAGTAAGATTAGAATTCAAAAAACCACAAGAAAAGATACTGGCTCCTCACTTTGTATTTTACGTTAAACAATTTCTAGAAGAAGAGTATGGTCAAAGGAGAATACAGGAAGGTGGTTTAAATGTATATACAACTCTTGACTACCATATACAGAAAGAGGCGGAAAATATTTTGAGTAAAGAATTAGACTCGCTTTCGGGTTTAAATGTTGGGAATGGAGCTATTCTTGTAACGCGTCCTTCTACGGGGGAAATTTTAGCAATGGTGGGGTCTCGTAATTTTTTTGGTACTCGTGACGGAGCATTCAACGTAACCACAGCGATGAGACAGCCTGGAAGTTCAATTAAACCAATTACTTATACTTTAGCTTTGAAGGATGGTATGACAGCATCAACTTTGATAAATGATAGTCCGATAAGTATAGAGAATCCTGGTTCATCGCCCTATAGGCCTGTGAACTATGATGGGAGATATCATGGACTAGTACCGCTGCGCTATGCACTTGCGAATTCATATAATGTGCCAGCTGTGTTGACACTCCGTCAAGTTGGTGTAGATAATTTGGTTCGTTTTGCAAACAAGCTTGGAATAACAAGTTGGGACAACTCGTCGGGGAGATATGGACTATCTTTAACATTAGGGGGTGCTGAAGTAAATATGATCGAATTTGCAACGGCGTATGGAACTCTACGCAACCTAGGGATACGTAAAGATGTTATGGCAATACAAAAGATAGAAAACAGCATTGGAGACGTGATATATGCAAACACCGATAGTGGATATCGTGTTATGGGTGAGGAAGAACCTTTTATTGTTTCAGACATACTATCTGATAATATTGCACGAAGTCTAGCCTTTGGACCAAATTCGCCGCTTAATTTTGGTGATGGACTAGTATCCGTGAAAACTGGAACAACTGATGAAAAGAGGGATAACTGGACAGTAGGTTATACTCGACCAACTGCAGCAAATAATCACTCAGATGTACTTGTTATGGTTTGGGTAGGGAATAACGATAACACCCCAATGAACCCTGCACTAACGTCAGGGATTACAGGAGCTGCTCCTATTTGGCGCAAACTTATAGAGCAAATTGTTTCAAAATCACTTTTCTCCGAGAAAGTGTATATGCCGGAAGGCATAGTGAAAAAGAAATGTTATTATGGTCGGGATGAATATTTTGTTCAGGGAACGCAAAGCTCATCCTCCTGTGCAGGATATGCGCCAAGTACTACACCAAAACCTTAATTATTTTTTCTTTGGTTTCATGATCTCTTCGAATGCTTCCTGATCTAAATTTTCTTTTTCGAGCAAAACACGAGCGACTTCATCGAGTTTCTTTTTGTTTTTTTGAAGAAGAATTTGAGTCTTTTTATATGCATCTAATATAATAGTACGTACCTCGTTGTCTATCTGTGAAAGTGTGTTTTGTGATAGTTGAGTTTCTTCCCGATACTGTCGCCAGTTTGTAACATCGTTTGCGTCTCCAAAGTTAATTGGACCAAGCGAACTCATTCCGTATTCGGTTACCATAGCGCGTGCAACACTTGTTGCCTGATTGAAGTCATTCGCTGCGCCAGTCGTAATTTCTTTGAATATGAGCTCCTCAGCAGCTCTACCACCGAGCATGCTCATTATTTGTTCAAGTAGTTTCGTACGTGTTTCATGAATAATATCTTTTCGTGGAGGTATCAGTGTATATCCCAGAGCCATACCTCTCGCTACTATAGAAATTCGGTGGACAGGATCCATGTGCGGTAAAAAGTAAGTAACTATAGCATGGCCAGCTTCGTGGTATGCCGTAATTTTTTTATCATCATCTGTTTGTATACGTTTTTTTTCAGGTCCAAGTTTAACTTTTGCTGCAGCCTCTTCAATATCATCAGCATTTATTGTTGTATGGGCTTGACGAGCGGCAAGTATAGCAGCTTCGTTGAGCATATTTTCAAGATCAGCTCCAGAAAATCCTACCGTACGTTTCGCAGTTTTTTCCCATCGAACCGTTGAATCAAAGGGCTTACCTTTTGAATGCAGTTTAAGAATGGCTTCGCGTTCTTCTAGATCAGGATAATTTACGACAATACGGCGGTCAAATCTTCCAGGACGGAGCAATGCCGAATCCAAAAGATCACCTCTATTTGTTGCCCCAACAACTACAACTCGTGCCGTAGGTTCAAAACCATCCATTTCTACAAGTATCTGATTGAGTGTTTGTTCCCTCTCGTCGTGTCCACCTACCAAGCTCATAGATCGTGTACGACCTATTGCATCTATTTCGTCTATAAAAATGATCGAAGGTGCACTCTGTTTGGCATTTTTAAATAAATCACGCACACGGGCAGCGCCAATACCGACGAGCATTTCCATAAATTCTGAGCCAGCTATTGAGAAAAACGCGACATTCGCTTCTCCTGCGATAGCTTTTGCTAGTAAGGTTTTTCCACATCCAGCTGGACCTACCAAGAGTACTCCTTTTGGAGTTCTCGCGCCTATTTTTTTGTATTTTTCTGGGTGTTTTAAGAAATCGACTACTTCTTGTAATTCTTCTTTTGCTTCTTTAATGCCTGCAACATCATCAAATGTCGTTCTAGATTTTCCTTTTTGGAAGCGCTTTGCTTTTGATTGCCCAAAAGAGAAAATAGAATCTTGAGCACCTCGTGCTTGGCGAAACAGAAAAACAAAAAAAGCTACCATGAGAATAGTAGGAACAATATTGACTAAGACGTTCGCCCAAAATCCAAATTGCGACATGTTTTTATTTTCAATTTCAACAGACAATGGGTCAATTCCTGCATTTTTGAGCATGGTAAAAATATCGGCATTTGCTTCTTTCTGTGTTTTAACAACGCTCTTATTTTTATAAGTAACCTGAATTTCACTATCGGTTATTTCTAACTTCTTAACCTTACCTTTTTTAACATCGGACAGTATAGTTGAGATAGACTTTTGTGGGTACTTAGTTTGTTCGTAGTCAGAATAGCTTGATACGGCGGATAGTATAAAAAAAATTGCCAAAATTGTAAAAAAGATAGTTTTTACATTAAACCCCAGTTTCGATTTGTTTTTTATTTTGCCCTGTGCCATATGCGAGTGAGGTATTATATCATTAATTTCCTCGTGTGGTGTAATAGTGTATGTATTTTATGCTGATGGAACGCGTGCCTAAATTGCAAAATCAGCCGATCATGGTATGATACGTATACTATGAGGCAACGGCTTACTATTACTCTCAAAGACTCAATTTTGAACAAAATAGATGATACGGTAGATGGTATACGGATTCGGAACAGATCTCATGCAATAGAATATCTATTAAATAAAGCATTTTATTCTTCACAAACGCAAGCCGTTATATTGGCGGGTGGAAAAGGGACGCGCATGCGTCCGTATACGTATGAGTTGCCTAAGGCAATGTTGCCTATTCAGAATAAGCCCATACTGGCACATATGGTTTTATCATTGCGAGACGCAGGCATTCGAGATATATTGCTTTGTGTTGGGGATCGTTCCGAGGTAATTCATGAGTATTTTGGTGATGGGGAACGATTTGGTGTTCGTATTACCTATGTACAGGAACAGGAGGAGCTTGGGACAGGTGGCGCGTTGTTGAACGCACGAAAACTTATACACTCCTCGCCATTTTTACTATTGTATGGAGATGTGTTTGTTGATATTGACTATAAAGACTTATTATCCTTCCATATACAACAAGCAGAAATGATAACTATGGTATTGAAGCCACTTCAGGAAGTCAAAACGTTTGGTCAAATTACAATGCGTGGAAGCAATGTGACAGGATTTTATCCTCACGCCAAAAAAGAATGCAAATCCAATTTAGTGAATGCGGGGATTTATGTAAGTAGTCAAGACATTTTCGATACATTTTCACCGAAACGTACAGCTTTCCAGATAGAGGGCGTTGTATCGGAGTATATAACAAAGAAACAGGTAGCAGGGTACGTTCATGACGGTTTATGGTTTGATGTTGGTACACCCGAAGACTATGAACTGGCTATAAAAGCGGTGAGGTAAGTTCTCTTTCTGTTTAGAAAAAAATTCTCACCACTATTTGTGCCATCCAATATGAAATTCCAAGTAGTATCAATCCAAGAACTGCGTTTGTTATTTTCGCCTGTGCCTTTTTCATACCTTCAGGATTTCCCATACTCTGTATTAAATCCCAGCCCGCCCACACAAAATAGACAAAAGCTATAAATAACGCAAGAGGGAACAAAAAATGTAACACTGCGTTTACTAAATCGGCAATAGTATTGAAGTTCGAACGTCCAGAAATAGATAAGCTCGGCGTGACATTTCCCGTTACATCTGGATCAATTATATTCAGTGTTTGTGCGAGAAATTTTGTGTGCATGCTTTCCTTATCATACAGCCCTTAAATATGTTTGACAAGTGTTTTAAATTAAACCATAATGATTCTATGGGTGTGTTTAATTTTTTGAATAGTAAAAGCCAGAAAAAGCAAAGCGAAACCGATGCTCAAGGTCAAGTACCAGTAGCTACGGGTGAGCCGTACAATGGCATTGGGGCAACTCCCGGTGGGTCAGCGCCTTATAACGGCATAGGGACACCCCCATCTCACGTGCAGCCTTCAGAGATACATAACCCCGTGCAACCGCAGACAGACGGGAACGATGGTTCACCCGTACATTTACAACAGAAGAATCAGTCACCAGAAAATACTGTTGTTTCACCACAGCAAAAACAAACGGATGAGCCTGTTACTCAAGACATAAACAAACAGGCACAGATGGATATTACAACCAGGCTTACACAGCGTTCAAATAAGGTATTATCGGTGGCGGCAAATAAGGCGAAGTCTCTCGGTTCTCCCTATGTTGATAGTGAGCATATTTTATTTGGTTTGCTATCAGATCAGGAAATATTTAATTTATTATCTTCTCTAAAAGTAATTCCACAGGAAGTTGTAAAACGTCTAGATTCGACGTTTACGAAGGGAAATGCGAAAACTCCTCCGCAAATGGCACCGCGAGCAAAAAAAATTCTCAGTGATGCGTTGGTAGTTGCACGAAAGCTTGGTTACGAATTTATATCTCCGGAACATATATTGTACTCGCTCTATAAAGAGGGTGAAGGCGCAGGCAGCCAGATACTTGCAAAAATGGGTTTTGATGAAAGTGCTTTGAGTAAAAAAGTGCTTGGAAAAAAAGCTGATTTAGAGGCAAATGGCGAAAAGGAAGAACCCAAAAAAAAAGCGCTTGAGAAGTATGCTGTCGACCTTACTCAAAAAGCCGCAAATGGTGAGCTTGATCCAGTAGTTGAGAGAGCTCCTGTCATAGAGCGTGTCATACATATCTTGTCTCGACGAACTAAAAATAATCCAGTCCTTATTGGTGAAGCAGGAGTTGGAAAGACTGCTGTTGTGGAAGGGCTCGCGCAAAAAATAGTACAGAAGCAAGTACCGGAAACAATGCTTAATAAGCGAGTTTTGCAACTGGATCTTATGGGTATGCTTGCTGGAGCATCACATAGAGGAGATTTTGAAGAACGGCTTAAATCTTTACTTGACGAAGTAAAAGCGAGTAATAATGGCGTTATTTTGTTCATAGATGAACTTCATAATATCGTTGGCGCAGGTGCCGGAGGTGAAGGAAGTGGAGATGCAGCCAATATAATAAAACCAGCCTTAGCACGAGGTGAAATTCAAACAATTGGTGCCACAACAACTGCAGAATATCGCAAATATATAGAAAAAGACCCAGCCTTGGAGCGTCGATTTCAGCCGATTACTGTTCCCGAACCAACAGATGTACAGGCTATCAAGATGCTTCGAGCAGTACGTGATAAGTATGAAGCATTTCACAAGGTAAAAATTCCAGATGATGCTATAGATGCTGCGGTACGACTTTCTCAACGCTATGTAGGCGGTAGGTTCTTACCGGATAAGGCAATAGATCTTATAGACGAATCAGCCTCTGCAGTACGTTTGCCTATTATTTCCCTTCCTGAGGAAATAAGCTCACTTGAAGAGCAGTTAAAAGCTCTCGAACAGGAGCGACAAGAAGCCATAAAAGCAAAAAATCAAATAAAAGCAAATGTCTATGAAAAAAGAATAATTGATATGCAAGATACGCTTAAAGAAAAACAAGAAGAGTTTACACAAAAGAAGGCAATGTCAGTGGGTATTGTGTCTACTCAAATGATTAAAGATGTCATTGCTCGTTGGACAGGTATACCCGTTAATAAAATTACCGAATCGGAAAAAGGGAAAATTGCGAAGCTCGAGGATATTATGCACAAACGGTTAATTGGACAAGAAAATGCCGTTAATGTAGTAGCTCAGGCAGTACGTAGAGGACGAGCTGGTTTGAAAGCGGTTTCTCGACCCATCGGAGGGTTTATATTCTTAGGCCCAACGGGTGTCGGAAAAACTGAACTGGCAAAGACTTTAGCTGAGGTCTTGTTTGGCACTGAGGAATCTATGATTCGTTTTGATATGACAGAATATATGGAAAAACACGAGGTGGCAAAACTTTTGGGTGCGCCACCTGGGTATGTTGGATATGAAGAGGGGGGGAAGCTTACAGAAGCGGTGAAGAGACAACCATACAGCGTGATACTTTTCGATGAAATAGAGAAAGCACATCCTGACATATTTAATATCTTGCTTCAAATTTTAGATGATGGACGTCTCACTGATAATAAAGGACATACCGTATCTTTAAAGAACACTGTCGTGATATGTACCTCTAATTTAGGAACACGGACAATTCAAGACGAAATGCTTAAAAAAGGACCTGAAAGAATTGAAGAAATGCCAACGATTTCAACGTATGCAATTTCGCCAAAGGGAAGGGAAATAATGTCAATTGGTAGTAAGCTTTTTATAAAGGATGAAAATGGCAAATGGCAAGAACAAACGCTGCTCGAATATTTTTCTGGACAAAAAATAACTGAAAATACAGATAAAGGTCCCATCCAAGTTAATCCACCAATGCTTCGCATAGATACGCATGCAATATCTCCCACAGGGCTTGAAGTGATTACGGTTGGTGAGGATGTGTATATGCGCAAAGCAACAACGTCAAAAGAATGGGAAAAAATGAGTTTGATCGATTATACAAAAGGTCAGGTTGTGGTAAACGCACTCCCAGATACACCAGATGAGCAGCTGCCAACGGCACAATTCTCGACACACACATTCTCACCGCAAGAAGAGGAAATAATTACGTATAAAGACAGAATATGGGTTCGAAAACCAAACGGTAAAGATTGGGAAACAAAGACTCTTTCCCAGTATATTGGTGAAGAAACAAAACAAGAAAAAGCAGTTCCCAATATGTATTGGGATACATACATATTCGACCAAAAAGGTGACGCTCTTATAATAGCTGGAGAAGAGGCCTATAAAAAAACGGCACAGGGGTGGGGTTTTATGAAATTGTCTGAAGTGTTTGGCAATTCGTTTCCATTAGAGGAAGAAATGAAGAAAATGCAGAAAGTAGAAGAGGAGGTGAGTACAAAACAGTTCGCCAAGATTAAACCAAAGGTTATGAGTGAACTTCTCAAATTCATGCGCCCAGAACTTGTGAATCGTTTTGATGAAGTCATCATTTTCGAACCTCTTAAGTTTGTACACATGCTGGAGATAGTAAAATTGCAGCTGAAGAGTCTATCTAAACTACTCGAGGAGCAGAGCTTAGGATTGCATGTAACTTCAATTGCGCAAAAAGAATTAGTGAAACAAGGATTTGATCCAATATATGGCGCCCGTCCACTGAGGCGAACAATTCAGAAAAAAGTTGAAAACGCTATTTCTGAGATGATAATAGCAGAGAAAGTACATGAAGGCGATGTTATCGTGGTAGATTTCGATGGAAAAAGTTTTACCTTTACAGTCGACGCATCAGGCATGTATCTTGAGAAAGAGGAAAAAAGATCATACACATGTACATGGTGTAAGAAAGCGTTTGAAACGATAGTCCTCCCCAATAGCACAGTTGTCTGTGCGTACTGTGGTAAGGGGCAGGATCAAAAAAGTGAGAAGTCACTCGACATGAACCAACCGAATGAAAATAATGGACACGAAGAAGTAAGTAAGGCAACGATTCAAGATCAAGCATCGGAAAGTGAGCAAGGTCAACATTTGCCAAATATGAATGGAAAGACGAATGCATCAAATCCCCACCTAGCAACACTATAATCCTACTTTAGCGGATCGAACCCTCCTTTTGACCACGGATTACAGCGGAGTATACGCAGTGTTCCCTTGTACATCCCTTTCAATGCTCCATATTTTTGTACGGCGTCAATTGAATATTGGGAACACGTCGGCTGGAATCTGCAGCTTTCAGAAGGAAGGCCAAGTACTTTTAACAAAGTCCTCATTGGCGTACTAGCCCACACGTAAATGTGTATGAGCCATATGATGACACGCTTTATCATGTTGTAATCACGTTTTCGAGTACGCGTATGCCTTTCGCGTACAACTTTGTATCTATATGTTCGTTTGGACCGTGCAGATTGCTATCGGGAGAGCAAAAACCTGTGGTGATGACTGGTTTATTAAAGATGCGTAATAATATTTCTGCTGCAGGTATAGAGCCACCTGACTTTGTATATCTTACAGAATTGGGAAAATATTTTTTATATATTTCCGTCAGCTCATTAATGTATATATTCTTTATGTCAGTTACAAACGGACCAGCAACAGCTTTACTGGTAAGAGTATAGGATATGTTTTTGAAAAACTGTTTTGCATAGGTATTCACAATGTTGTGTATTTCACTAGTTTTTTGATTGGGTACCAATCGAATAGAAAAAACAGCCCGTGCGTTATTGGGAATAATATTTTTTATCTTATCAGTATAGCCACTTGAGATTCCGTGAATATCTAAAGATGGTAATGTTTTAGATGCCTCGTACCATTGTCGGTTCTTTGGAACTACAGAGTGGGTCAAATGCATCTTATTTTGAAGGTGAGTATACTCTGTTGTTTCTTTTTTTAGCAACGCATCATCGATTTTTGTATACTCAGCAACTCGATCGTACATGTGAGGCAGGGTTAGGTAGTTGTGTTGATTAAACATACTTGCGAAGAACTGTGAGAGTATAAGGGCGGCATTTGGAACGACATTTCCATATAGGCCAGAATGAAGTTCTTGCTTTGCGGTGCTGATGGTCAATTCGTATTCAACGATACCTCGTAAACCATACAATATTTCTGGTGTATCATTATCAAATACGCTTGAATCGAGTATATAAAACACCTGTACATCTTTCAGCTGCTTTTTCAGACGTAATACAGAGCGTTCAAAATTGAGACTGCCAAGTTCTTCTTCTCCTTCATAGAGAATAATGATATTAGAATTAATCGTTTTGTTTTTCTTTGCGTTTGCGAGCGCTGTGAAGAGCTGAGCAATGTGACCTTTGTCGTCTGCTGTGCCTCTACCATATAGCTTTCCATCGTGCTCTGTGAGAGTAAAAGGATCGCTTTCCCAGCCGTTTGATAGTAGAGCTGGTTGAACATCGTAATGGCTATAAAAACAACGCGTTATCGGCTTTCCACTGTCAAGTGTGGCCATAAAAAGAGGGTGTGTTGGCGTTTCTATGATAGTTGTTTGCATGCCACACATCTTTGCTATTTTTTCTAAATAGGCAACCGTCTCACGCATAGTATTCTTTTTTGATGGATCCATAGAGACAGATTGTAGCCCGGTTAATTCTGCAAGGAGTGTGTGTTCGTCAGGTAAATTTTTCATGGAAAATATTACTTTCTGGCACAGATTTTTGTGCAAGATACTGTTTTAAGCTTTCAACTATTGTGGGTCGGGCGCAAACATAGTATTCGAATGACTGTGGTGAATTATGCAAGAAAATATCATTGAGGGCGTCTTGTATATAGCCCTTGCTGCAATGGTCGCGTACATCTCCTTTTGAAAGGCAAAAGGTGTAGTCAAAACCCTTCATGCGACCAAGTTTTTTCCAGATATCTGTGTAGTACGCTTGTTCAAAAGTACGCGTTCCCCATAAAAGGATTCGCTTCTGTGGACTACGCATCTCGTGCATAAACTCAAGCATTGATTTCATTGGCGCAATACCACTTCCTGTAGCTAAAAATAGTTTCGGAAGATTTGATTCGTGCAGCACAAAAACGCCAAGTGGTGCCCGAAAATGTATATGATCACCCAATGCAAGATTCATGAGATATTGAGAACCAATACCCATTGGAGTAGTATCTATGAGTAGTTCAAATTTTTTGTTAAATTGTGGACTAGATGCAATAGAATACTGGCGAAATCCATTTCCGACTTCAAGCAAAATGTATTGTCCTGACTTAAACTCAAGCGTATCGTCTACGAGATCAAACCAAAGCTGCAGCACATTAGGGGCGAGCACATTTTTTTCGGTAAGAGTAGCTGTATAGTGTTTGAGCATGTGTACAGTATAGCAAACACCCCTTACGTGGGGTTGTATACGTGCTCATGGCTGAGAAGGTGAGGAACCGTCATACCATATCATACTTCTTTTCTTTTTTGCCACATGATATACTTCAAAGTATGAAGCCTCTGCTGTCCGTAGCTCTAGCAGTGCATAATGAAGAAAAAAACATCCATCGATGTCTTACGTCCCTTTATGGCTGGGTCGATGAGATTGTCATAGTAGATGGTAAATCTACAGACTTGACAGTAGCTCTTGCGCGAAGGTTTGGAAAAAAAGTACGTATATTTCACGAAGAGAATCCCCCAATGTTTCATAAGAATAAGGAAAAGGCACTGAAAAAAGCGATCGGTGAATGGATTCTGCAGCTTGATGCGGACGAAATCGTCTCACCAGCTTTAAAAAAAGAAATTCTCAGCAAAATAAAACAGAGAAAAGTCGGCGCATATTCCATACCTCGTTTAAACTATTTTTTGGGTACCGCACTCAAAAAAGGAGGACAATATCCAGACTATACTATACGTTTATATAGGAATGGTGCCGCACATTTTGCTTGTAAGAGCATTCACGAACAGGTAACACTTAGTAAAGATACACAAATAGGGTGTATATCCCAGCCCTTATTACACTATCCATATGAATCTTTTTCTTCCTACTTGCATAAATGGGAGCATTATTGTACTTTGGAAGCATCGACTTTATACAAACAGAAGGTTGTCCCCACGTTCACATTGGGATTAACGTATTTTATAGTTAAGCCGATTGGGTGGTTTTTTTCAACGTATCTGCGACACCTTGGGTTTTTAGATGGGTTTGCTGGTTTTGTGTTCAGTGCATTTTCTGCACTACGATTTTGGATAATTTATATACAGTTATATGAAAAATATGGCTCCAATACAGCTTAAAAAGCTACGAGTAGCATTGGTTCACGACTTTTTACGAGAGTATGGAGGTGCTGAGCGGGTACTGGAGGAGCTTTATGCCATTTTTCCTCAGGCTGATATTTATACTTCGGTTGTGTATCCTGATCGATTAAAGGTTCATTGGTATCGGATGCACTCGTGGAATATTCATCAGTCTTGGTTTGGGAAGATACCTCTTGTACGCGATTATCCATCAATGTTTCGTTTTCTAGCACCTTACATATGGGAAAGCATGGATTTTTCGTCATATGATCTTGTTTTATCTTCGTCTGGATGGTTCATGTGCAAGGGAATTATTACTCGTGCAGATACTTTACATGTGTCCTATGTGCATCATCAAAATAAATTTCTTACGTATTATGAAACGCCAGATAGTTGGCAAAAAAATGCATTTAAAAGAATGTATGCCAATATTGTAGGCCCAGCTTTGCGTACGTGGGACTATATTGGTGGACAGCGACCAGATGTATTAGTAGCAAATTCGAAGGAAACAAAACGCAGAATCGAGAAGTACTATCGTCGAGATTCACTCGTGATATATCCACCGGTGACTGATCCAAATGTAAATTTGTCAGAAAAAATACGTTGTACATCTGATTACTATGTTAACGTTAACCGTTTAGCAAAACCGAAACATGTTGATGTTTTGATTCAGGCAGCGAACAAACTTGGCATAACTCTTTACGTTGTTGGACAGGGCAAGGAATATGGGTACTTAAAATCTATTGCGGGTAAAACGGTGCACATGGTTGGAGAGATATCGGATCTTGAGTTGGGCAATTTACTTTTTGGTGCAAAGGGATTTTTGTTTGCCTCAGTTGACGAAGATTTTGGAATAGCTCCAGTTGAAGCTCTTATGTATGGAGTGCCGGTCATCGCTTATGATAGTGGTGGACTAAGAGAAACAGTGAAAAATGGAGAGAATGGTTATCTTGTGGACGAATTATCGCCATCTGCCTTTGTTTCCGCTATACGTAAATTTGAAAAAACAGATTGGGAAACTCTTTCAAAACAATCGCATAAAGGAGCACGTATCTTTTCAGCTGGTGAATTTCGCTCAAACATAGTACACTTACTCGCCGAACAGCTACGTTCATATAAATAGGTGTCTATTTTTAGAATATCAAATGCCAGATGTTGGAATTTAAATCAATAAGTTGCTTTTTTAACAACGAGAAGATCGTCGATACCGTATCTTTTTCAGTTGGCAAAGGAGAAATTGTTATTCTTATGGGCCCTAATGGATCGGGTAAATCGACATTTGCACATGCCATTATGGGAAACCCACTGTATAGACTAGGGAATGATGCAGTTATTGCGGTTGATGGGCATGACATTACAAAAAAGACCACCGAAGAAAAAGCGAAAGAGGGACTTTTTTTAGCATTTCAAAATCCTATCGCTGTACCAGGGGTGAGCGTTACAAAACTACTGCGTGAAATTCAAGGTGCACAAGCAAGTGGGACGCTCTTAAAAGACGTGCGATCATATGCGCAGTCATTTGATTTTTCCGACACTCTTTTATCGCGTGGTATTAATGATGGATTTTCTGGAGGAGAGAAAAAAAAGATCGAAATGATGCAGGCGTGTTTTTTAGCAAAAAAATATGCACTTTTTGATGAAATAGATACTGGTTTAGACGCAGACGCACTTCGAGCTATAGCGACGAGCATAAATGCACTTAAGAAAAAAAATATAGGTTGTGTAGTCATTACTCACTATTTGCGCTTAGTGGACTATCTAGAAGCTGATAAAGTTCTCGTCATGCATAAAGGGCAAATTGTGAAACGTGGCACAAAAGCTCTCGCCTCACTGATAGAAAAGGAAGGGTACGAGAAAATAGTGAAAGTGAAAGGGAAGAACGAAAAAATACCAAAAAAATAGCACAATGAAGAAAGATACACATACGAGTCAATGGGATTTTAAAGTCCCCAGTACGTCAAAATTTACAACAGGTTCAGGCATAAACGAAGGTGTTGTTCGTTCAATTTCACAGCACAAGAGAGAACCGGTATGGATGCGTGATTTTCGCATACGTGCGTATCAAATATTTCAAAAAAAACATATGCCCCGTTGGGGAGCTGATTTATCAAAGTTAGACTTCGATGCGATCTCATATTATTTGCAGCCGGACGCAAAGAAAGCTCGTTCATGGGAAGATTTGCCCTCGGATATAAAAAAAACGTATGATTATTTAGGAATTCCGAATGCAGAAAAGAATTTTTTAGCAGGTGTATCTGCGCAATATGAATCAGAAGTGCTTTACAAATCTATCCACTCGGAGCTTACGAAGCAAGGAGTTTTATTTGTAGACACCGATACGGGTCTGAGGGAATATCCACACATATTTAAAAGATATTTTGGTACGCTCGTTCCAAGCGGCGATAACATATTTGCGGCTCTCAATTCTGCTGCATGGTCGGGTGGAAGTTTTGTCTATATTCCGAAGGGTGTGAAAGTAGCAATGCCACTGCAGGCATATTTTCGTATCAATGCACAGAACATGGGCCAGTTTGAACGCACGCTTATTATAGCAGAAGAGGGAAGCTCAGTGCACTATATAGAGGGTTGTAGCGCTCCTATTTATTCTACATCTTCCCTTCATTCTGCCGTCGTAGAGATTTTCGTACACAAAGGTGCACATGTGAGATATACGACTGTCCAGAATTGGAGTCCAAATGTGTACAATCTTGTTACAAAGCGTGCGCGAGTTGAAGCGCAAGGAAGTATGCAGTGGATAGACGGTAATCTTGGTTCACAGGTAACTATGAAATATCCCAGTTGTTATCTCATGGGAGAGGAAGCTCGGGGCGAAGTACTTTCAATTGCCTATGCAGGGCGTGGACAGCATCAGGATGCTGGTGCAAAAATGCTTCATTTTGCTCCACATACGTCTTCTCGGATTGTATCGAAGTCTATTGCAAAGAACGGCGGTCGGACATCATATAGAGGTTTGGTGTACGTGAAACGAGGCGCACATGATTCGAAAACAAAAGTTGTTTGTGATGCACTTATTTTAGATAAGAATTCGCGCTCAGATACGTATCCCACCATGAAAATAGATGAGCAAAAAGTGACCGTAGAACACGAAGCAACCGTATCCAAAATAGGTGATGAGCAGCTATTTTATTTAATGACAAGAGGAGTCAAGAAAGAGCGTGCTGAGGCACTCGTCGTAAACGGGTTTCTAGAATCTGTCGTAGCAGAGTTACCACTTGAATATGCGGTTGAAATGAATCGTTTGATTACACTCGAGATGGAAGGAAGCGTAGGCTAAAGCAATGTAACATTAAGAATGGAGAGCTTAGAATTTGAAAATAAAAATGAAAAGTGAAAAATTTAAAAAAAACGACATTGTGGTTTTTCACGACGCTCAGTCAAGAGAACTTACAGTTCCCGAAGGTCTCACACGAACGTACATCGTTGATGTCCTTTTATCCAATGGTGAACATGTATTAAATCTGACAATCGAACCAAAAAAAGACTCACGCGCGTACGTAGTTGTTTTGGCTAAGCTCAAGGGAAATGCTACTCTTGCTCTGCATACTAACCAGTTTCACGATGCTCCCTCAGGATTTTCTGACTTTTTGTGTAAAGTAGTACTGTTTGATTCTACGCGTTTTAGCTATAGTGGCACTATAAATATTACAAAAAATGGCCAACACGCACATGCATATCAGCGAAACGAAAACTTGCTTATGAGCGAATCGGCGTATGTATCCTCTGAGCCGAAGCTTGAAATTTCAGCGAATGAAGTTTTTTGTACCCATGGAGCGACAATAGGGTATATTTCTCCCGAAATACAATATTACATGGCAAGTAGGGGTTTGTCTAAGAAAAAGAGTGTGCAATTGGTATCGACTGGTTTCCTGTCATCGGGCTTAGATAAAATAAAAGAAACTTTTATTGAGAGAGATTTAGGTAAAATGTCTGTATTGAAAGTTTTGGATTATTAATTTTGAATTTTTATGGATTTGTATAGGGAAGAAATACTCGATCACTATAAACACCCGAGACATGCGGGAAAGAGTGTCTGTTCAAATAGTGCTCACGCAGATAATCCGCTATGTGGAGATGATGCATATGTCTATATAACCGTTAAAAACGGAAAAGTGTTACATGCTACGCACGTTACACAAGGATGTGCGATTTCAGTAGCTTCTGCAAGCATGCTCCTTGAGAAAATACAGGGAATGGCGGTAGATGCGGTTTTGAAACTAAAGCCTCAAGATATAACAGATATGTTGGGGACAACGCTCACACCTTCGAGGTTGAAATGCGCTCTTTTACCGTTGGAAACGGTACAGAAGGCACTTGTTCGATAGATTGTAGTCTTAACTACATCAGGTTGCAAAATGTATTATCAATCGATATAATGCGTAGATGGCAACAAAGAAAGTAGCAGAAAAAAAACCGGTCGAAAAGAAAAAAGCCCCCGTACGAGAAAAATCAAAGGCTTTGATTATGAAGAAATCCACCGTTAAGAAGGCAGAAGAACCAAAAAAAGCCGATATTCAGAATACTGCTCCAACTGGAGAAGACAAGCAAAAGATTATTACTCTTTTTTCAACGAAGCAAGGCGATACAGGTTCACCAGAAGTACAAGTGGCTATTTTGACATGGAAGGTCTTAAAGCTTCAGGAACATTTGGGACAAAATCCAAAGGATAATCATTCGAGACGAGGTTTATTAAAAATAATATCCAAAAGACGCAGAATATTAAATTATATAAAGAGCCAAGAAGTAAAGAGATACGATGAAGTGTCTAAAAAAATAGCAGACTTCCAGGCAAGCTATAGCACGTCAGCATGAAAGAAAAAATAATAAACTTTGATTTGGCAGGACGCCCCATATCGTTTCGCATTGGTGCAGTTGCACAACAGGCAACAGCTTCAGTTATTACTCAGTACGGTGAAACAACGATTTTAACAACGGTTGTCGTTGGTAAAGAAAACTCAAAGCTTGATTATTTCCCCTTAAGTCTTGAATATGCAGAAAGGCTCTATGCAGGAGGAAAAATAAAAGGGTCTCGTTGGGTTAAACGTGAAGGAAGACCAACTGATGAAGCGGTTTTAACTGGCCGCATGATTGATCGTTCTGTCCGACCACTTTTTGCAAACGATTTTCGTAGAGACGTACAGATCATAAATACTCTATTGTCCATAGACGGTAAGAACTCACCAGATATTGTTGCAGCGCTTTCAACAGCCTGTGCACTTTCTGTGTGTGATATACCATGGAATGGTCCAATAGCGACGACGAGAATCGGATATGTAGCCCCGAACGGTGACGTTAAAGGGCATTATATGGTAAATCCAACATCAGAAGAAGAGGCCTTATCTCTATTTGATCTTGTTGTGTCGAGTAATAAAAATGAAGTAGTTATGATTGAATGCAAAGCAGAGCAGGTAAATAATGAAGCTGTAGTGACTGGTATTTCCGAGGCAGTGTCACAGAATGCAAAGATTGTAACTGTATTTGAGAAGCTGCGTTCAGAATTGGGCATATCGTTCAAACCTCAAAAATCTGACGAAGAACTTGTTGAGAAAATAGTGCATAAATACGAAAAAGAGCTCAAAAAAATGTTGTCTGAAATGGCAGATAAAGAGAATGTTGGTGGGAGCGGTATGAGTGAATTGGAAGAAAAGATAACAAAGGAATTTGAGCTCGAAGAGGGTGTCTTTAGTACCCTTATGCCAGCACTATTTAAGAAGACGATGAAAAAGCTCGTATTTAAAGATCAAAAAAGAGCAGATGGAAGAGCATTTGATGAAGTGCGCCCATTATCAGCACAGGTTGGTGTGGTACCACGTGTGCATGGATCGGCATTGTTCTCACGTGGAGCAACACAAGTTTTGTCTATTGCAACACTCGGACCTCTCTCTATGCAACAGTGGATAGAAGACCCAGAAGGTCAGGTCATGAAACGATACATTCACCACTACTCTATGCCTCCATATTCGGTTGGAGAAACGGGGAGAATAGGTTCGCCTTCGCGTCGAGAAATTGGACACGGTGCTTTAGCAGAAAAAGGAGTAGAAGTTTTGCTACCAGATGAGGAAAAATTCCCATACACTGTTCGAGTAGTATCTGAAGTTTTGTCATCGAATGGTTCAACCTCAATGGCTTCCACGTGTGGATCGAGCTTAGCTCTTATGGATGCTGGTGTGCCAATGGGTGCGCATGTCGGTGGTATAGCTATAGGTATAGTACGAGAATCACAGGATAAATATCAACTTTTAACAGACATCATAGGCATCGAAGACTTTTTCGGTGAAATGGATTTCAAAGTTGCGGGTACGAGGAAAGGTATCACCGCAATACAGCTTGATGTAAAAAATATGGGTCTTACACATACGCAGATTGTTGAAACGGTAAAGCTTGCAACAGACGCTCGCATGAAGGTGCTGGATGTTATGGATAAAGCTCTATCTGAACCTAGAACATCACTTTCGCAGTATGCACCGCGTGTCGTTGTGCTTACCCCACCAGAAGATAAGATTGGTGAGATAATAGGCCCAGGGGGCAAAAATATCAAAAAAATAATCGCCGATACCGGGTGTGAAATAGACATAGACGACAGTGGGAAGGTATCTATTTCTGGCATAAATAAAGAAAAAGTGGAAATGGCGATTGAAATGATTAAGAGCGTCTACAAAGAATATGCCATTGGTACAGAATTCGATGCACACGTGTTAAAGATGTTTCCATTCGGCGCGCTTGTTGAAGTAGCCCCCGGAAAAGAAGGACTTCTGCACGTGTCAAGAATGGGTATGGGTTTTGTTAAAGACGCAAGCAATTTATTCAAAGAGGGCGACCCACTTCGTGTGAAACTTGAAGAAAAAGACGAACGTGGAAAACTACGATTTGCACTTGTGAAAGACGAAGATAAAAAAGAAGAAGTCTCACAGAGCTAACGATAAAAAAGGGATTTCGCACTCAACTCTCGTTCCTCCACCATGGTGTCCAAGAAACTTCATTTCAAACGTGTCCTTTTTGTACCACCATACTGCAAATCCATCGTAGGGCAAAATAACCACATTACCAACGCGGTCTAGAAATCGCTGAGAAGGCGTCTCTTCACTAAAGAAACCATGTTTTATCAAAGCATTTGTTTCGTACACTTCTGCTTTT
The DNA here is from genome assembly GCA_024654535.1 of Candidatus Roizmanbacteria bacterium. Taxonomy (GTDB): domain Bacteria; phylum Patescibacteriota; class Microgenomatia; order UBA1406; family UBA1406; genus JANLHL01. The sequence goes on from JANLHL010000038.1 coordinate 215,507, forward strand.
CCCTTTAGGTCTTTCTGAAGCATAGAAACAACCTGCTTTACATATTCGCTTTTTATATATAAAAACATATCACGAGCAGATCCAGCTGGTACTAAAGGCATATTATCGATACCACGTTTTAGATACTGTTCAAAATCTGGATATTTTTTATTGATATAGAGTGTTTCGTTTGGACTCACGTTTGCCATACCGTGATCTGCGGATAGTAAAATCATAGTATCGGTGAGACTCTCAATGTGTTTAAAAAGCAAATCCTCAAGCATCGTAAAGGTATTATGAATTTCAGCCATGCGTTCTGGTGAATCGGGACCATTTATGTGGCCAGCCGTGTCGACAGGGTCATGATAGAGGAAAAAATAGGATGGGTCATGCGCCTCGTTCATAGCTGAAGAAAGGAGTGTGAGTGCATGGGGGAAACTACGATATTGGTGGAGTGTTGCACCAGTGAATGTGACATCTGTGTACGGCGATGGAGCATACTCTTTGTACTGAAACACGTGCGATGCAACACCTTTTTTTGTCAGACGTTCATAGATTGATTCAAATGGAAAAGCGTCATGTGGTTTAATTACCCCATTCAGTGTTTCGCGTCCTTTGTCTCCTGCATAGGAATATAGCAGTGGTGCAATGATGCGACCTACTAAAGGTTCATAGTAAAACCATTCGTGTATTCCACTTTGTCCGGGTTCGAGCCCGGTGTGAATAGTCGTTACATGAGCTGCTGTCGTAGAAGGGAACTGGCTTGTTAGTTTCGATACGACCCCTTTTTCTAAGAAACGTTTTAAGAATGGATACTTATTTTTGTACTTGTCCCACCATTTCCAACCAAAACTGTCGATAAAGAGGAATAGTACTTTTTTTACTGCACCATGTTTTGGCAAAACGTCGAGTGGTAAATGCTTATTCTCTTGCTGTGTAAGTAAGTATTCTATGGTAGCTGGAATGCGAGAAAAACAGTAATTACTGTAGAGAGGCTTCATAAAATGCGTACTAAATGTTGAATCTGCGACGGTTTGTATAGAACGCTTATTTATCATGTGTACAAGTATACAAATTATAAGTAGTTTATGTAGATAATACATATTATTTATGTTTGTTTTTACAAAGTATCAATGGTACAATACATTATTAAAAAATATCCTATAGTTAGATAAATTATATATCAATCATTTATGAAAGTTGACCAAGCTCCCACAAATTGGAATGAGATTATTGTATCCTCTCGTCATTATCGAAATATTCAAAGAGCGCAACATGCTAAAGCGGAAGGTAATGTAAATGAAGGTAGATTTAACAGAATGGTTGCGTTTAGGAGTAGTGTAATGAATCCGGTATCTCATTTGTTTGAAGATGAAAATTCTCCTTTGTATGACCCTCGTGCAAGTGTATTGGTAAGTGGTTCTTCTGCTGCATGGGATGGAAAAAAACAATTTAGAGCGGGTAGTGATATTGATTTTCTAGTTATGAGTGAGGTTCTAAATGATCCGGATAGATATGCAAATTTCCTAATGCAAGTTCAGTTATATGATCAAAGTTTTATAGACGGTGCAGGAGTTGCACCTGTATATTTTACTAATGCAAGTAGTGAAAGTGATGTTTTATATGTAGTTAGAGAACATTGGGAACGTTATGGAGGGATCAAGTATGTAAGAGGCGAGGATCATGCAAATCGTTACTTACCAGTACACTTTCTATATTATCCAGGGTATAGGTCATTCTTTAGAAGAGAACCAGATAGATTAGCAAATAGATTGTTAGATTCATCTACGGTGATATCTGGTCATAAGGAATATTTTCCTTCCGACCCAGCAGGAGATACATTTACCTCAATGATGGACATGGCAAAATGGGAACTTGAACGTCACCTTGCTAATTTAATACTTAATTATAATATTCTGCCACACGCTTTCGTTTTTCAGGGATATGCAGATAAAGTACTGCGTGTCGCAAGAGGTCCTTTAGTGCTAGATAAGTTATACCCCCCTGAATTCGAAGTAAATGTTGATAGAACAGTAGAACTATTGGATAGAGACTATTCAAGTGCTATTGGAGTTGGGATTAGGGATGCTTTAGTACCGCTATTAAACATTCACAAAAATGGTTGGCCTAAGAGTGGTTTAGAAGCTACTGGTAGTACATTTGATGATTTTGTTGCAGGAGCTACAACGTTAATGCATTTAACTAACTATCTCATTACAAACCAAATTTCGTAATCCAAGCTAAGAAAAGAAACTTGTCCAATGGAGCTGAACTAGAATCAAATTACACTGATTTTCTTGCTGAATTTGCATCAAAGTATAAAATTACTATTCTGCGTTGGGAGGAAACTCCCGATTATTGTTATCGTAGATTGGTTGCTCAGGTCTGTAGAACTGTTAACATAACACTCAACGCTCATCTCAAATAAACATATTTCAAATGTATTTGATTTTTGTATATAATGAACCCATATATCTATGGGTCGGAAGAAAGCTATAAAAATACCGTTTACAAAAACGAAAATAAAATCGAACACTGTTTTTAGTGTATTTTCGTTACTCTTGTTTTTGACATTCGTGCTTCTTATGTTCTCATTTAATCATCGAGCACAAGCGTTAAACTCAGTACAACGGTGGATGCTCGATTCATACGGTCGTGGCGCGTTTTTATTCCCCTTTATATTTTTATTATTGGCAGGTCTCTTTATTCAGACAAAAAAACTCAAAATTGTGAAGCCCAACTGGTTTATCGGGTACGTGTTATTGTTTGTTTCCTATTTGGCAATATTTCAGGCGGGAAGCATAGGGGAGAATATTTTTGTACAAACGTCATTTCTGATCTCTGCACCCGGCGCACTTGCTACTTATTTTGTCGTATTTCTCATAGGGCTGCTTATTATGTTTGAGCTTTCTATCCACGAATTCCTCCAGCTTGTTGTAACCATTGGTAAACAAGTCGGAAAGATTATTTCACTTGTATTTACGAGCAAACCAAGCAAGAAAGCAGCGTCTAATAAAGACGATTTTGTGGGCGATTCACAGGCAATGCCGGTTCTACCTTTCAAGCTTCCACACGACCAAAAGCAGGTATCAGCTCAGCAGGAATTACCCGTTGATACAAAGTTTAAATCGGGTATAGCTGGCATATCAAAGAATTGGAAATTTCCATCGACAGCACTGTTAGATGACCCGAAGAACATAGAGGCAGATCGAGGTGACGTAAAGAAAAATTCAGACGGCATAGAAGAGGCGCTTGAAAGTTTTGGTATCCGTGCGCGTGTACTCGATATCAACTATGGGCCTGCGGTTACGCAATATGCTCTTCAAATTGCAAAGGGTGTTAAGCTAAATAAAATTACCTCGCTATCAAATAATTTAGCGCTTGCTTTAGCAGCACCAAACGGGCAAATACGCATAGAAGCGCCTATACCGGGTAAAGCACTTGTCGGTGTCGAAGTTCCAAATATAAAAGCGCAGACAGTGACTCTAAAACAGATGCTTACGTCGCCACTTTTTGCAGACAGAAGCAAGCTGTTGCAAGTGCCGATGGGGCTTGATGTTACCGGTCAGCCTGTTTCTATAGAAATAGATAGTATGCCTCATATTTTAGTAGCAGGAACAACCGGCTCAGGAAAATCGGTGTGTTTGTCTTCTTGGATTTGTACGTTTCTTTATAGAACGACGCCAGATGAGGTGAAATTGCTACTCATAGATCCCAAGAGAGTAACATTTTCTATGTTCGATGGTATTCCGCATTTACTGACCAATATTGTGACAAATCCAAAGGATACGATATCTGCTCTCCAGTGGGCAGTAAACCAAATGGATGAGCGACTTAAAATATTGGCCGAAGCAAAGTGTCGTGATATACAATCATATAACGAATCTGCAGAAAAAGAAGAAATACGCATGCCCCGCATTATTATCATAATAGATGAATTAGCAGACCTTATGATGTATGCATCAAAAGAAGTAGAAGATACGATAACTCGTATTGCCCAAATGGCCCGTGCTGTTGGAATACACTTGGTTTTAGCAACACAACGGCCCTCGGTTGATGTTATTACCGGCCTTATGAAAGCAAACATTCCAGCGCGAGTATCGTTTAATGTCTCAAGCATGATCGATTCCCGCGTAATCATAGATACGCCTGGAGCAGAAAAATTGCTTGGCAAAGGAGACATGTTGTTTGTTTCGCCATCTCAGCAAAAACCAGTCCGTATTCAGTCGCCTTTTGTCTCTGAACCAGAAATAAAACGGATAGTTGAACATTTTAAAAAAGTAGAAGCACCAGTGCACTATACAGAAGAGGTAACACAAGGAACAACAAAATCGATTATGGACTCAAGTGGCAAAATTACCTTTAAATCTGCAAATGGCGATCCACTTTTTGCAGATGCAGTCCGTTTAGTCTGTCAGCATCGCAAAGCGTCGGCATCTTTTTTTCAACGATTTTTATCTGTTGGATACTCACGGGCAGCACGGCTTCTCGATGATCTTGAGCGTGAAGGTGTTGTCGGTCCGTCGAATGGGTCTAAACCGAGAGAAGTTCTTGTGCGTGCCCCAGAGGAAGTTTTGGGTACGCCACAATGAAGTTGCTGCATGAAATTTTGCGCGATATGCGTACCGAGCAAAATATAACGCTTGACCAACTTCGTACAACAACAAAAATATCCCGTTCTCAATTGACAGCTGTCGAAAATGGCGATTGGAATGTATTTCAATCACAAGGTTATGTAAGTGGCGTTGTGTCACGCTACGCTCAGGCTGTGGGAATGAATCAAGAAAAAGCGCTTTCTTTACTTCGCCGTGATATGGAAAAAAAGACCAGTGCATTTATTCGAGTTTCTGCGTATCGTGAGAGAAGTATGTGGTCGGTGTCGCTCGCTATCCTGTTTGCCATTGGTCTTGTTGCTGCTTTTTTTATTTTTCAATTTTCATCGATTATGAAAAGGCCAACTATCACGATTAACGCTACTTCATCGCATATTCGTACGTCTGAACCATATATTATTTCTGGAAATACGGAACAAGGCGTGCTTCTTTATTTGAATGGAGAGAGAGTATACCAAAACAAAAACGGTGATTTTAATCAAGAATTATTTTTAAAAAAGGGAACACAGATGTTAGAGCTAAAAGCGATTGGCACGAATGGACGAGAAACCATGAAGACGCTCACGGTAGAAGTAAAGGAATGACTATCTTTTTTATTTGACATTAGAGCCCAAAAATTGCAATATATAAGAGTATGAATCTTGAATCAATACAAATAATTCTTATTACGGCGTTAGTTATCGGTACAGTACTTATGACTGTTATAGGCATTCAGCTTATTTTGATTTTGCGTGAAACGCGTCAAATGGTCACCCGTGCTAATAATGTTGCTGCTGGAGCACAAAAAATTAGTTTATTTTTAGAGCGTTCTACCAACAGCGTTCAAGGGTTTTTAGAGGGTATGGGAGTGGTCGGTAAACTAGTACAAACGTTTACGAAAAAGAAGACATGAATGTGAGCAGCAGTGAACACCAAGGTTTTGTCACCGGTTTTGGTGTCGGGGCGGTCGTTGGCGCATGCGCTGCATATCTTTTAGTGACGTCCTCAGGCAGAAAAATACTTAGAAACGTGATGGATGTTGCCCAAGATATAGCAGATAAAGGTGACGAATATTTGCATTTAGACGATAATAAACCACACAAAACAGAGAATATAACTGGAATTATAGATAAGCTTAAAAAGAGCGTAAAGTAGCAGTACGAAAAACTGCACTTGACATGGGTATTATCCTTGTGTAGAATTAGTAGCCAACTGCAAAAGAAGCGTACTTCTGTACGCTTATTTTATTTCATAATATTGGCAAGATTCATAGATGGCGAACAAAAATATAAAAAACAAACACTCTGAAAAAGCTTCTTTACGAGAAATAATAAGCTCATCTCAGTCAAAAGATCTTAAAGAATTGGATCTTTTGGAATTTCAAAAAGAATCATATAGCGCTTTTATAGAACAAGAATTTGACACTATTCTTACAGAATTTTTCCCCATAGAAGACTACACAAAGAAAAACTGGATCCTTCACCTTAACAAAGTGGAGTATCAAAATACTAAGATAAGCGTTGATGAAGCGTTTGAAAAACAACTCACCTACGAATTTCCAGTGTATCTACATCTTGAACTTGAAAACAAACAAACGGGAAAAATGAGATCGCAAAAACTCTATTTTTGTGACCTTCCGAGAATGACAGATCGCGGGACATTCATCATAAACGGCATTGAACGATGCGTCATAGGTCAGTTGGTTCGTTCCCCAGGAGTTTACTTTACAGCAGAAATGGACAGAACTTCAGGGACAACTATTTATAATGCTGAAGTTCGCCCATATATTGGTGCATGGTTGGATTTCTTTATTGGAAAAGGGAAACAAATAGAAGCAAAAATTAATAAGAGAAGGAAATTCCCAGTGACACTACTTCTGAAAGTTTTCGGTATGACAAATCAAGACATACGAAATGAATTTTCAGATTTGGACGAACAACTCTATAAGGACTACATAGAAGGAACGCTCAATAGAGACAAAACAAATGATACCGATGAGGCAGTTTTAGAATTGTACAAGAAGATAAAACCAGGTGAAGCATTAGTATTGGACAATGCGAAGGAAGCGTTTGAAAATCTTTTCTTTAATCCTCGTCGATACTCTCTCGCAGCGGTTGGTCGTTACAAAATGAACAAGAAACTGAGTCTTAATGTTCCAGAAAACGAAGAAGGTATGTTACTGACAAAAGAAGATCTTATAGCAATAATTAAATATCTCGTAAATTTGGTTAAGACAAAAAACGGGTTTGATAATATTGATCATCTTGGAAACCGTCGTGTGAGGCGTGTTGGTGAGCTCTTAGGTATGTACGGCGTTCGCGTTGGTATGATGAGAGTTGAGCGTGATACGAGAGGACGTATGAGTCTTATTTCTACAGATAACGATGCGGCTCCATCACAAATGATTAACCCACGCCCATTGATTGCTACGATAAACTCTTTCCTTAAAACAAGTCAGTTGTCCACCATAATTGATCAGACAAATATTTTGTCAGAACTAGATAATTTACGACGCTTGACCGTGGCAGGACCAGGTGGTATCACAAAAAATAGAGCTTCATTCTCTATTCGTGATATTTCACCGTCCCAATATGGACGTATATGTCCTATTAGAAGCCCAGAAGGCCCAAATATAGGGGTAGTAACCTACCTCGCTTTGTATGCAAAAGTAAATTCTTATGGTTTTATTGAAACACCGTATTATAAAGTTGAGCATGAGAAGAAGAATGGCGAATTAATAGCACGACAAACAAGCGAAATTGTGTATATGAAACCAGATGACGAAGAGAATTATTACATAACGCTTTCTGCAGTCAAAAGAGACGACAAAGGAGTTTTCCTTGAAAAGAGAGTCCCGGTACGATATAAGGGTGAATTTATTGAAATAGCGAGTGAAAAAGTACAGTATATCGATATTTCACCTCGTCAAGTTGTCGGGCTTTCAGCATCAATTATTCCTTTCTTACAGAATAACGACGCTTCACGTGCACTTATGGGTACTCACATGCAATGTCAAGCAGTGCCATTGGTAAAAATAGAATCACCTTTCGTTGGGACTGGTATGGAAAGAGAAATAGCCCTAGGAAGCAAACGTACTATCGTTGCTCCTGAAGATGGCGTCATACGTTATGCCGATTCGAGCAGGGTAGTATTAAAAGGAAAAAGCGGGAAAGAATACGAATATCCGATTCAAAAATTCATCCGTACCAATAAAGACGTTGCGTTCAGTCAGCGACCTGCCATAGACAATGGACAGAGTGTTAAGAAATCAGATGTTATTATCGATGGGCCAAATAGCGATAAGGGTGAAATAGCTATCGGACAAAATCTTATGGTAGCATACATGGCATATGAAGGTTTGGGTTATGAAGACGCAATAGTTGTATCTGAGCGTTTAGTAAAGGATGACCTTTTGACCTCTATAACTATGGAAGAGTTTAAAGCAGATGTCGTAAGTACGAAACTTGGACCGGAAGAAATCACAAAAGATATTCCAAATATCCGCGAAGAGCGTTTAGCCCATTTGGACAAAGAGGGTATCGTAATCATAGGCTCCAAAGTTAAGGGGGGCGATGTTCTCGTTGGGAAAGTTGCTCCAAAGGGTGAAAAAGAACTTACTGCAGAAGAACGATTGTTAAAAGCAATTTTTGGTGAAAAAGCAAAAGAAGTACAGGATACTTCTCTCACCGTGCCATACGGTAAAGGTGGTACTGTTGTGAATATCCGCGTACTTGAAGAGAAAAAAGGCGCATCACTTGAACCAGGAGTTCTCAAAAGAGTGGTTGTACAAACTGCAGAACTTCGCAAAATAATGGTCGGTGACAAACTAGCGGGTCGACATGGAAATAAAGGTGTCGTATCGCGCGTGGTTCCAGTAGAGGATATGCCGTATATGGAAGACGGTACGCCGATCGATGTTATTATATCTCCACTTTCCGTTATTTCTCGTATGAATTTAGGCCAACTTTTTGAAACTCTTATGGGAATGGCAGCGAAGAAAAATGGAACAAAATTTGCTCTTCCTGTTTTTGATGAAATACCAGAAGCAGAATTACAAGCCCAATTAAAACGTGCAGGGTTACCTGCTGACGGTAAATTTACCCTTTATAACGGTAAGACTGGTGAGGCATATAAGAATAAGATAATGGTTGGATATGAGTACATACTGAAGCTTGCACACATGGTGAAAGATAAGATTCATGCACGATCTACTGGGCCTTATTCACTGGTTAGTCAACAACCATTAGGTGGAAAAGCCCAAATGGGAGGTCAACGTTTTGGAGAGATGGAAGTATGGGCTCTTGAATCGCATAGAGCATCACACGCTCTTCAAGAAATGCTCACCATAAAGAGCGATGACATTAAAGGTCGGAATATGGCATTTGAGGCAATTATTAAGGGACTTGATATACCAGAGCCAAGTACCCCCGAATCATTCAAAGTATTATTGAAAGAATTGAATGCACTAGGATTACAAGTTGAACGATTACGATAACAATGGACGAACCCACTACTCAAAAAGAAGTATTAAAGGATGAGGTCGCTGTACAAGAAGAACAGCCTAAAGAACCTGTGCAGGAAGCAGTTGCCGTAGAAGAGCAAGTGTCTGTTGAAGGGGATGCTGTCGTTGAAGAAAAGGTCGTTATAGAAGGGCAAACGCAGGAAAAACCATACGATGCCGATTTTTTTAAGGCTCTTCGACTTATTTTAGCTTCGCCTCAGGATATCATCGATCGTTCACATGGTGAAGTAACAAAAGCAGAAACTATCAATTATCGTACATTTAAAGCAGAAAAAGATGGATTATTTGATGAAAGAATATTTGGACCGACAAAAGATTATGAGTGCTACTGTGGAAAGTACCGACGTATTCGATATAAAGGCATTGTCTGTGACCGCTGTGGTGTTGAGGTAACCTCTTCCAGCGTTAGGCGTGAGCGCATGGGTCATATCGTACTTGCAGCTCCGGTTTCACACATTTGGTTTTTTAAATCGACAAGCTCTCCGATGGCACAGGTTCTTGGTATATCCTCTGCTGCGCTTGAACGGATAATCTACTTTGCTCTTTACTTAGTTAAGGATGTTAAAGTCGATGATAGAAAAACGTCTGAAGATGTAATTCTTAAGAAACAAAAAGAAACACTTGATGTATTACAGAGATGGTATGTAGAAAGACAAGAAACACTAAAAGTAACAGAAAAAAAAGAAGCTGATGCATTGAAAAAAAGAATTACTAATAAAGATCAACAGAACATAGCGCTCCGTGAAATTGAGCATAAAAACAAACAACAGAGGATTTCATTATCCAACGATTACGCAGAGAAGAAAGCAATTCAAGTTGGGTATTATGACCGTCTTATCAAATTGGTTCGATCAGTGAAACCGATGAGCGTTTTAGAAGAAGACGACTATTTGGCGCTCTTAGATTTGGGAATTGAAAAGCTCGTTACTGTGGGAATGGGCGCAGAGGTGATACTTGAGGTGTTGAATGACCTAGATCACGAACAGCTCATGACTTCACTCAACAAGAAACTTGAAAAGGCAAAGGGTGATAGACGCACGAAACTTCTCAAGCGTATTCGTATTATGGAGTCGCTCATGAAAGTTAAGGTGGATCCAAAATGGATGGTTTTGACTGTATTGCCAATATTGCCTCCAGATTTACGACCAATGGTTCAACTTACGGGAGGTAAATTTGCGACAAGTGATTTGAACGATTTTTATCGTAGAGTCATCAATCGAAATAACAGGTTAAAACATCTTATTGAATTGGGTGCTCCGAATATTATTCTACGCAATGAAAAAAGAATGTTACAGGAATCTGTAGACTCTTTAATTGACCTTACTAAGAGTACTGGTCGTGGAAACACACGACTGACTGGTGTCAAAAAGAAGAAGTCTCTTTCAGATATTTTGAAGGGAAAACAGGGTAGATTCAGACAGAACTTACTTGGTAAACGTGTCGATTATTCAGGACGATCGGTAATTGTTGTCGGGCCTGAACTCCGTCTAAATCAATGTGGTTTACCAAAAGAAATGGCACTCGAGTTATTCAAGCCATTTATTTTGAAAGAAATCATTGCACAAGGGTATGCGACAAACATAAAGAGTGCTAAGAATTTTTTTGAAGAGAAAAACAAGGTTGTGTATGAAATATTGGAGCACGTAACTAAGGATTATCCTATTTTCCTCAATCGTGCACCAACGCTGCATAAGTTAGGTATTTTGGCATTTTATCCGGTTTTAACTGACGACATTTCTATACGGCTTCATCCTTGTGTGTGTGCAGGATTTAATGCAGATTTTGATGGAGATGCAATGGGAGTTTTTGTTCCACTTTCCACCTCGGCAAAGGAGGAGGCAATTAAATATATGCTGCCAAGTAAAAACCTCATCAAACCTGCTGATGGTACATTAATTGCTGTGCCTAACAAGGAAATGGTACTCGGTTTGTATTATCTCACCAGTATTGATGCATCACGTTTCGGTGATGAGAAAAAAACAGATAAATACTATTCCAACACTCAAGAGGCTTTGTATGCTTATGAGAATGGTTTAGCAGATTTGCGCGAACCAGTGGTAACAAAGTTTAATAACGCATTGTTAACAACGACTATTGGTCGGATAATTTTAAACCAGCACCTACCTGAGAATATGCGTTTTGTGAACAAAGAGCTAAAAGCGAAAGATGTAAAAGATTTGGTTATGACCGCATATGAACAATTTGAAGACGATGTTGTTGCTGAATTAATTGACGAATTGAAAGATCTGGGTTTCTGGAGTGCGAGTTTACATGGAGGCGCATCTTTCTCTGTCATGGATACTATTATCCATGAAGATAAGGCGAAGATTGTAAATGAAGCAGAACAACAGGTAACTGAAATTGAACAAAATTTTGGTCAAGGACTGTTGACTCGAGAAGAAAAGCAAGAATTATCTATCAATGTATGGATAGAGACGACGGAGCGATTGGCAGATATGACATGGGATAAATACGAAGAAGAAAACCCTGTAAAAATAATTATCAAATCAGGTGGTGCCCGTGCTTCTCGTGAACAGTTGAAGCAGATATCGGGTATTAAAGGTTTGGTATATGACCCAATGGGTAAGATTGTTGAAATGCCGACAAAATCTAATTATCGAGAAGGTCTTACTATATTTGAATACTTTACTTCTACCCGAGGTGCACGTAAAGGGTTAGCAGACTCTGCATTAAAAACTGCAGATGCAGGTTATCTAACAAGACGTTTAGTCGACGTTGCACACGAGATGATTATTAAAGAAGAAGACTGTGGTTCTACAGAAGGCATAGAAATATCTCGTATAGGTTTGCGTGGTGGAAAGTTTTCAGAACGAATACTTGGTCGATACTTAGCCGCAGATGTAAGAAAAAAGACAGGAATAGTTGCAAAAGCAGGAGATTTTATAGATGAACGGTTAGTCGAAAAATTTGAAAAAGAGAATGTTGAAACCGTTATGGTTCGCTCAGCGCTAACCTGTCAGACTTCTCGTGGTATTTGCGTGAAGTGTTATGGGAGAGATATGGGTTCAAATAAGAGTATTGCAACTGGAACACCAGTCGGGGTTATTGCTGCACAATCTGTTGGTGAACCGGGAACACAATTAACTATGCGTGTCCGTCATTTTGGAGGTATCGTTATATCAGACGTTACTCAGGGTTTACCACGTGTAGAAGAACTTTTTGAAACGCGTACGCCTAAAATCATTTCACCAATTGCAGAAATCGACGGAAAAGTGAGCGTACAAGAAGATCAAGAGAATGATATGTATAACGTACGAATTAATTCGGTAAAGGGTGATGATTCTCGTGAATATATTATTCCATTGTCCCAGAAATTACACGTTAAGAATGGTCAACTTATTGCTAAAGGATATCAACTCAGCGAAGGATATCTCAAGCTTAAAGAGGTACTTGAAATTAAAGGTATGCGTGCAGCTCAGCTCTATTTACTTCACGAAGTACAAAATGTATATGAATCTCAAGGAATAGGCATTCACGATAAGCATTTTGAGGTCATAATAAAGAAAATGAGTGACAAGACCATCGTAGAAGATGAAGGTGATACTGGACTTTTGGTTGGGGAAGTGGTGAATAAGGATGGTCTTATTGCAGAAAATAAGAAAGTAGTTGCTAAAGGTGGAAAGCCTGCCAGTGGTAAAGCAACTATTATGGGTGTGACGCGAGCCGCAGTCCAAACAGATTCATGGCTATCTGCTGCATCGTTCCAAAACACGACCACAGTGTTGACTAGTGCGGCAATTCGTGGTCAAGTAGACTATTTGTATGGTCTTAAAGAAAATGTTATAATCGGAAGATTGATACCAGTCACGAAGGAACTCATAGACACGTATTATGGGTAAGGTGTTTTGTATTTATATTAAATTTTGATTAAACAGTGCCAACAATAAACCAACTGATTAGAAAAGGTAGAAAAGAAAAAACAATGAAAACAAAGACGCTTGCTTTGAAGCGATCTTTTAATCATAACACCGGTAGATATACTGCAAATCCAGCTCCCCTAAAGAAGGGTGTTTGTGTTATTGTTCGTACTATGACACCAAAAAAGCCAAACTCGGCACTACGAAAAGTAGCTCGTGTTCGCTTGACTAATAAGATGGAGGTGACAGCATATATTCCAGGTATAGGACATAATTTAGCAGAGCACTCCATTGTACTAGTACGCGGCGGCCGTGTTAAAGATTTGCCTGGTGTAAAGTACCATATAGTCCGCGGTGTGTTTGATACAGCAGGCGTAGAATCACGAAAGACGTCCCGTTCGAAGTACGGTATGAAAAAACCATCAAGTTCAGCATAAACCATGCCACGAAGAAGTTATAAAAAAAGAACCATAGCTAAAGATCCAATATATGACAGTTTTGTTATTGCAAAGCTGATAAATCTGATTATGGAAGGAGGCAAAAAGACTATCGCAAGTGCAATAGTATATGGTGTTTTAGATGAGATTAAAAAAGAGAAAAAAATTGAGCCCATAATTCTCATTGACACTGCAGTAGAAAATGTTGCCCCAATACACATAGTAAGACCTCGAAGAGTTGGTGGTGCATCATACATGGTTCCGAGAGAAGTTACCCCACATCATAGAGTATTTTTGGCGCTTCGTTGGTTAGTTGATGCTGCAAGAACACGCAATAATAAAGAATATTCAACGTTTCATAAAAAATTGAAAGCCGAGCTTTTAGATGCCTTTGATAAAAAGGGAAACGCTTTTGATAAAAAAACTCAATCTGAAAAGTTAGCAGAAGCAAACAAGGTATTTGCTCACTTTAACTGGTAATGGCAACCCCGGTCAGTGTGATAACCACAGATAGAAATGTACCATTGGATAAGATTAGAAATATCGGCATTATTGCGCATATAGACGCTGGTAAAACTACTACCACTGAACGTATTCTTTTTTATACAAACCGCTCCTATAAGATAGGTGATATAGATGATGGAACGACCGTAATGGATTGGATGGAGCAGGAGAGAGAACGTGGTATTACTATCGTGTCTGCAGCAACGACAACCTTTTGGCGAGACGTACGTATTAATATCATTGACACTCCTGGACACGTTGATTTTACTGCCGAAGTAGAGCGATCACTACGTGTTTTAGATGGGGCTGTTGTAGTATTTGATGCAGAAGAAGGTGTACAATCGCAATCTGAGACAGTATGGCGACAGGCAGATAAATATAAAGTACCTCGTGTCTGTTTCATAAACAAAATGGATAAGCTTGGTGCTAATTTTACTGGAACAGTAGAGCAGATTCGCACGATGCTTGGTGTTACCGCCGTTCCTGTGACGATCCCAATTGGAAAAGAATCCGATTTTGTCGGTGTAATTCATTTGTTAAAGATGAAGGCTATTTACTGGGATCAGGACAAAGAGGGTACAAAGTTCACTGAAAAAGAAATACCGCAAGAATATGTAGAAGTAGCACAAAAAGCAAAAGCAGAATTGATTGAAAAGGTAAGCGAACACGACGATATACTACTCGAAAAGTTCCTCAACGAAGAGGATATTAGCATGGATGAGCTTATGGCAGGCCTTAGACGCGCTACAATAAGCTATAAGGTAGTTCCTGTATATTGTGGCACTAGTTTGCGCAATAAAGGAGTACAGCCTCTACTAGACGGTGTTGTTGACTTCTTGCCTTCACCTGTGGACTTAAAAGAAATAGAAGGTGTGAATCCAAAAACATCCGCTATAGAAAAGCGTCAGCTAGTAGCAGAAGAAAAGCTTTGTATGCTTGCGTTCAAATTACAACTTGATACTCACGTTGGGAAAATCACCTATGCACGAATATATTCAGGCACTATAAACGCAGGTTCATATATATATAACACTCGCCAAAATATACGCGAAAGAATAGGGCGTTTACTTATAATGCACGCCAATCAACGTGAAGAAGTAGATAAGGCATATGCGGGTGAGATTGTCGCACTTGTCGGGCCAAAAAAAACAAAGACTGGCGACACTCTTGTTGATGAAGCTGCTCCAATATCGCTCGAATCTATAAAATTTCCAGAGCCGGTTATTTCATTGGCAGTTGAACCAAAAACAAAATCTGATCAGGAAAAAATGGGCACTGTCATTCAAAAATTTTTAGATGAAGATCCAACACTACAGGTAAAGTTTAATCACGATACTGGGCAAACTATTATTTCAGGTATGGGAGAGCTGCATCTAGACATATTTGTTGATCGTATGCGAAGAGAATATAAGATGAATGTGAATGTTGGACAGCCACAGGTTGCATATAGAGAAACCATACAGTCAGAGGTAGCTGCAGAAGGTAAGTATATTCATCAATCGGGTGGACGTGGTCAATATGGACACTGCTTAATTCGCTTAAAACCACTAGCACGAGGTGAAGGCTTTAAATTTGTGAATGCTGTAAAGGGTGGTTCAATTCCAAATGAGTTTATTGGTTCTGTAGAAAAAGGAATTAAAGAAGCTATGGATAAAGGTGTACTAGCAGGATATCCTATCGTTGACCTTGAAGCGCAGTTGTACGATGGTACGTATCACGATGTAGACTCTTCAGATATAGCGTTTAAAATAGCAGGTTCCATGGCACTGAAAAGTGGTACACAAAAAGCTGGGCTTTCATTGATTGAGCCAATTATGAAAATAGAGGTGACGGTACCAGAAGATAATATGGGGACAGTCATCGGCGACTTATCAAGTAAGCGTGCAAAAATAGTAGCTACAAAAAAAAGAGGAGATTCAACTATTATTGATGCGTACGCACCCTTAGCTGAGCTATCTGGCTATGCAACACGAGTACGTTCATTGACCCAAGGTAGAGGAATATTCTACATGGAACCGTCATACTATGAAGAAGTACCAAAAGCCATTCAGGACAAGATTGTGTCAGAAAGAATGGGAAACAGGAACTAATATTCTGCAAGAAATATCCAATATCCAATTTCAAATGAATGTCAAAGTTCCAATGTCCAATGTAAAAATTTGACATTAGGATTTACTTTTCAAGTGCAACTTTCTGCCCTTTTTGAATATTCCACCTTTTTATAAAGCCAGATCGTACTTCTACAACCCCATCAAAAGCGACTGGCGAGTTCACTATGGCAATTTCGCCGTTATTATGAGCGGGTGAAGGTATGTCTGTTATGTTGTTAACAACTGTATTATCTTTTATATATATAAAGTCCAGATCGTACTGCATATCTTTCATCCAAAATGTATAACTATCGGGTGTCGAAAAGATAAAATACATTCCCTCATCGTTGCCGAGTGTCGTATTGTTCGATAAACCCTGCTCTCTCTTTTTATCGGTATCTGCTATAGTTACAGCGAATGTGTGTGAGCCAATAGTGAGTGTTTGTATGTTGTTTTTATTTCCTTTTGTGGCAAAGACTGCTACAATAGCTAGAACGGTGCCTAGTAATAGTACGATACGCCGTTTCATATATATAGTGTATACCATAATGACAACTTTAATCGCCAAAGACACAGATAAAAAAATATGGTGCAGTGATCATCCTTTGCAATCGTGGGAATGGGGAGAGGTTCGAAAAAAAGTTGGAATACATGTCGTTCGTTTTATTACAAAAGACGAAGATAAAAGACGTTTTTTTACGGTC
Organism: Candidatus Roizmanbacteria bacterium; assembly: GCA_024654535.1. GTDB lineage: Bacteria > Patescibacteriota > Microgenomatia > UBA1406 > UBA1406 > JANLHL01. The sequence continues at coordinate 232,213 of JANLHL010000038.1, forward strand.
ACAATTCATCCAATCGGTTTTGGGAAAACGATAGCCTATTTAGCAAGAAGCGAATGGCCAACCAATACGGAGTTGAAATATATGGTCTCTGTATTGCAATCACAGAACGCAATAGCATTAAAACTCGAACCAGACCTGTACATTGAGCAATCTGGTGAGTATCATATTCCACTTTTGTATAAACATTGGAATAGTAATGGACTGGAGTTTGTCCGTTCGAGCGCTTCTATTTTTGGCAAGCATACTTTTCTTGTAGATCTGACTCCTTCTGAAGTGGAAATGTTAAAACGTATGAAACAAAAAACACGCTACAATATTCGGGTTGCTCAAAAACATGGCGTTTCTATAAAAGATGTTAGCAATTCAAAAGAAGGATTTGATATTTTTTTCTCGCTTTATCAGGATACGCAACACAGGCAAAAATATTTAGGTCATGGGGAAAACTATCATAGGGCTGTATGGGATGGGATGAAAGAAAAATATAGTAAGCTATTTGTGGCGTTTTATAATGATCAACCACTTGCGGCGTATCATATGATGTACAGTGATACGCGCGCTTTTTATGTATATGGAGGCACAAGCTCAAAACAGAAGCAAGTAATGGCGTCAAATCTACTTATGTGGGAAGTAATACGTGACGCGAAAAAACAAGGTAAACGATACTTTGACATGTGGGGAGCTTTGCCAGAAAATTTTGATCCAAAAGATCCGTGGGCGGGGTTTCATCGCTTTAAAGAAGGGTATGGTGGTAGACACATGACCTATATGCCAACAATAGATGTAGTTATCGAAAAGCCATGGTATATGTTATTTTCACTTGCTTGGCCAATTCGCAATAAATTGTTAGAATTAAAGTCTACACTAAAACATTAAAAGTGAAGGAAAACACATATGATAACTACCCAATGTCCTGATTGTAAGGGTTTACTTGAAGAGGGTGCGATTTTGGATTTTACATACGGTAGCGTGATGGTTGAGAGATATGCAAAGACACAAATACCAACGAACAAAAAGGGAATACAAGGAATGAAGTGGGTCCATGAGGGTCAATTCAATGACCTAAGGAGAGTAATTTCAAAAAGATGTATGTCGTGCAATCGTATTTTTCACTATGCACAAGACGAAATATTGATACAGAATCTAAATGCAAACACCAATAAAACCATGCTTATTATTACGACAATACTGTTTGTTGTTATGATAGTTGGATTTATAATCTCAATGGCAAGTTGGTAAACCACTTTTTGACTTTGTTATAACAGATTATCTGGATATAATCGATCCTCTTTAGCCTTTTTTACAAGTTGTAATGCTTCCTTTTCTTGTATTCCATTTTGAATTGTAATTTCTTTTGGGTGTCTATTAGCATAATGAAGTGGTGAGTATTTGAGTTTGTTGTAGAGTTTTGGTAGAGAACTAGAATTGATACACCAGACAAAATCACGTACTCCAGACCACAGTGCAACGTCAAAGCCCAATATTGTCGGCTCGAATAAAGAATAGAGGCAATATCCAGATAAATCTCCTGTTTCTAACGCATTTTGTGCGTTTCTAATCGCAACAACATCTCCTTGTTGAGAAACGTCTTTACTCTCTCTTTCCATATTATAGCCTCGTGCGACGATAACATCTCTTTTCACTATAAACGAAACATAAGGATAGATACCCTGTTCAGACATAACACGGCTACCAAATGTTATCAACTCAGTAATAATAGGGTCAATTTTTTTACCAGCCATAATTTTGTTGTGCTTTTTTAAATAGTGCTAAACCTTCAGCGTGGAGAACATTTCTTTTCACGATAATTTCACCTTGGTTATCTTTTTCATAATCTTCTATGTTATAAGGGTGATCGTGAAAATAGTGTGGAAAATCATTATGATCTACAGAAAAGACGAATTTTTTTACATCAGCCCATAGCGCTGTGTCGAAACAAGCGAGACATGGTTCGCAGGTAGAGTATAGTTCGTAATCTTTTCCCAGAATTACTAATCGCTTTTGTAGTAATGATTTATTAGCTTTTGTTAATGCATCCATTTCTCCATGTGTCGTTTTGTCACCGTAAAGGTTTATTCTACTATTATATCCCTTGCTAATGATTACTCCCTTTTTAACAATGAATGCGCAAAAAGGATATGCTTTTTGTTTTTCCATTTTTTCATATGCATATCGTATAAGTTCACGCATAATGTCTTGTTCTTGCATATGGGTATTAATAATCGATTATAACGATAAGAGCTTTCACTATTTCCGATTCCATACTATAATTATAGCTCATGTATAAACCAAAGTATACTCTCACCAATTCGCTCCTTATTACTATAGGGAAAATTGAGGCGGCGAAAGAGGTAATAATAAATGCTCCACTTTTGCCGATGTGGGAAAAAAAGTTCCGCGATAGTGCGCTTGCACGTACTATACATCACGGTACGCACATAGAAGGGAATCAGCTCGACTTTGAAGAAGCTAAACAGGTTATCTTTAGCCAAAATTTGCACGCGGTGAGAAGTAGAGATGTGCAAGAAATTTTAAATTACCGAGCTGTATTAGATTATATTGAATCGGAGTGGAAAGACAGTAACACGACTTTAGGTGAGAGGGTAATCACGAAAATTCATTCCCTGGTTGTTAATAAAATTTTGCCACCAGATTTATCAGGTGCGTACAGAACGAAGAAAGTAGTCATTAAAGATAGCTCAACGGGGGATATTACATTTACTCCGCCAGAGCCTGAAGAAGTACCACTCCTCGTTTCTGAATTTGCGAGCTGGTTCTCCAAAACAGGAGCAAGTGTATTACATCCGGTATTAAAGGCTGGCATTTCCCATCACGAACTTGTGCGCATTCATCCATTCTTAGATGGTAATGGACGTGTTGCACGGGCTGTTTCGACGCTTGTTTTGTATGTGGGTGGATACGATATTAGGCGTTTTTTTTCTCTCGAAGAGCAGTACGATAAAGATCCACTTTCGTATTACGAATATTTGCAGAAAGCGAACCTAGGCGATCTTACGCCATGGCTTGAGTACTTTACCGATAAACTAGCAATAGAGCTAGAAATAATAAAGCAAAAAATAAAGCGCCTTTCTGTCGATTCCCACATGAAAGAAAGATTAGGTGGTAAGCAGCTGTTTTTGAACGAACGACAGATGAAAATGCTTGAATATATTCAAGACGCAGGTTATCTGCAAAATCAGGCGTTTGGGTCCTTGTTTCCCGATTATTCAGAAGACACGGTACTTCGCGATTTAAAAGACCTTATGGATAAAAATATCATAAAAAAAGTAGGGAAAACAAAGGGTGCGAAGTATGTGTCGGTGAAAGCGTAACAAAATATTTTGTAATATCAAATATCTAATATCCAATATCCAATGAATGACAAAGTACCAATGTCAAAAGAGATCTTCTATATTCTCAAGTGTGGGAAAAATGTATCAACGATAAAATGAAATGCATCGCCGAATAATTTTGGTGTGTATTTTAACCCTTTTTTGAGTTCGTTTTCAGTAAAATATCTGTATTCTATTGCTTCTTTATTGAGTTTTGGCAATACGTCAGAGCGAATGTCATACAGCATGAAAAGGTGATCCTCTTGTCTCTTGAGAACGTATCGGTTAAATATAGTTTGACCGATAAATGAAAATTGTTTTGGTTTGAAACCTAATTCCTCTTCTGTTTCTCGTATAAGGGCATCTTTGGGATCCTCCGTACTTGTTACGTGTCCCCCAACAGGTGAAACAAACTGACCACCATCCTGTCTGTCATTAGCTTGACGCACAAGTAACCATCTATTTTTTGTATCGTGTACCTCTGAAATTACTACTCTGTGAAGGAGTCCTTTACTGTGGGCATCAGCTTTTGATGCATTACCGATAACATTATTTTGTTCGTCGACAATATCAACGTATTCCATAAATTATTAATAGTATACCAATATGGCACTGCAGATTATAATAGTTATTTTAATAACCTATAGTATTGATTTTTGGTTGTAGCTAGGCTAAAATACATACTAGATATGCGAAAAGAAACATTCTCTACAATTATTACCTTTTCTTCTATTGGTCTTGTTGGATTGGTTTTGCCATTTTTTTCTTTTCCAAGAGAACTAAAGGAAATTGCAATTGCAGAAAATAATAGTCGCTGTCAAAGCTGTGGGCAGCGATTAGTTCCAAATAAACTTTTTGCACATCATATTTTGCCTGAACAATTTGGAGGAGCTTCAAATATGGAGAATCTCTATATCGTATGTTCAGGCTGTCATACACAAGCTGATTGGAACGCAATTCATAAAGGAAATTTGGCAAATAACCTTAGTGTTCCAGAGGTTATTGAAGAAGTTCCAGAGATAATTGGGAATATGGATAAATATAATAAAGCTGCCAGAAGATTTAATAGACGTGTATTTATTTAAGTATAACGTTAAGTTTTTATCTTAAAACGTCACGTCGTCGTATTCGAGTAAGTGAGATTCGGTTAGAAATTGCGAGGGGAGCGAATATTGGGTTCGTCCATAGACCATTCGTCGTTTCGCCCACGAAAGAAATAGTTGGTCTTTCGCACGAGTTATTGCCACATATAAAAGTCGTCTCTCTTCTTCTAATTGTTCAGCAGATTCTACCGATCTGCTATGGGGTAAAAGCCCATCTTCCAAACCAACGACAAATACTACGCCAAATTCCAAACCTTTTGCTGCATGAATGGTCATAAGATTCAATTTTTTTGTCGCAGTATCTTGAAATTCATACCCCGATTCTATTAGCGTGACTGTATCTAAAAAGTCTATAAGTTTTGGGAATGTATAGGCAACACTTATAAGTTCTTTAATATTATCTAATCTATTCATGTCTTCTTCTATATCAGAATCGTATAGTTCTAAATATGGCACGGTATCAAGAATATGTTGAATCAGCTCTCCTGTATTTTTATCCTCTCGTACTATCCATTCATTACGTATCTGTTCTAGTTTTGAAAGAATGATTCTACTTCTTTTTTTCCCTAATTTATCAATACGAGTGTATGCTAGCTCATCTTTTGGGTTAATTAAGTTTCTGAGAAAACTCAAAACATCTTTAATTTCCTTACGTTCATAGAAACGAACACCGCCATAAATCCTGTAGGGCACGCCACTGCGTAAACAAAGCTCCTCAAGCATGCGCGACTGGGCGTTGGTTCGGTAAAGAACAGCAATATCATCGAGAGAGTATCCTTGATCTGAGAGTTTTTGTATACGCCCTAATACGAAATCACTTTCCTCATCATCATTTTCTAGTGTAAATACCCCCACTTCGTCTCCATACTTTTTATCAGTCCACAGTTTTAAAATCGGATGTGTTGTATTGTGTTCTATGACGCTGTATGCTGCGGTCAAAATGGGTTCAGTACTGCGATAGTTTTGTTCAAGATTGAATGTTTTTGCGAGCGGGAAATCGTTTTTGAACTTTTTCAAATTAGTGAAATCTGCGCCTCGCCACGAATAAATGCTTTGTGAGAAATCGCCCACAACTGTGATGTTATTAGTCGCGCTCGATAAAAGTTTTGCGAGCATGTACTGAGCGTGGTTGGTATCTTGATACTCGTCTACCAACAAAAAACGGTACTGAGTGTGGTAACGACTGAGAACTATTTTCTTTTGCTCAAATAGCCATACTGTTTGCGTAAGAAGATCATCAAAATCAAACGCGTTCGTTTTTTCCAAAACGTTTTGATATTTTTTATATAGTTCGGCGCTTCGTTCTTCAAAAAAATCACGAGCTTCAGAGATAGCTTGGGCTGGAGTAAGTAATCTATTTTTATAGTCGCTAATACGGTTGAGCGCGCTATATGCTGATATCTTTAGTGTTCCCGATTGTTGTTTCAACAGTTGCTTCATAATCGTCGTTTGATCAGAGCTATCGAGTATTATGAAATTGCTAGTTTGCACTGAGACTGGTTTATTTCGACGCAGGACACTTGCACAAAACGAGTGGAATGTCGTTGCAGTGATTTCTTGCGGTGCAAGATCTTTATCTATATAGGTTGTAATGCGATGTTTCATTTCTTTTGCTGCCTTATTGGTAAAAGTAAGCATGAGAATGTTTGATGCTTTTGCTATATTTTTTTCCAAAAGATACATAGCTTTATAGGTAAGTACGCGAGTTTTGCCGCTACCTGCGCCAGCTAAAATTATCGATGGTCCAGTTGTATGGGTAACCGCTGCACGTTGTGATGTATTTAGTTCTTTTGAAAAATTTGTCATGTGATTACTTCTAAAAGAAAATTAGGTGGTATAATCTTACCACATGAGCGCTACAGTGATTGCTAATTTAAAAGCATATTTAAGCGATACGCAATTGAAAGTATGGATACGAGAGTTTGTTTTGGGTATGCAAGACTCTAAAGAGAGCGAGAACTCGATTATCATATGTCCGCCCGTAACACATTTATTACTCTTTCGTGAGCAGTTAGATGAGAACGATTTATCCTTTATCTCCCTTGGAGCACAGGATATTTCAATGTATGAGCAGGGAGCGTATACAGGAGAGGTTACAGGGTCTATGGTACAAGAAGTTGCAGACTATGTACTATTGGGCCATTCGGAACGTAGAAAGTATCATGGTGAAACACAAGAAGCAGTACAAAAGAAAATAGACATAGCCCAACAGTACGGGTTACTACCGATAGTACTTATGGAGAAACCAGAAAAACATGAAGGAACTATTTTTGCCGTTGGCTATGAGCCGGGCAGTTCTATTGGTTCTGGACATCCCGAGCCTGCATCAGAGGCGTACTCGGTAATGAAAACTATTGCTAAAAACTATTCAGATGTACTCACTATTTATGGAGGTAGCGTGGATGAAAAAAATGTAAAGGAGTATTTGGCGCATTTTGATGGTGTTTTGGTTGGTACCGCAAGTGAAGATCCGCACGAGTTTGTGAAAGTTATACAGAAGACATATTGATATAAGTTAATCTGTAAACAACAGAGACGTTGTTACGAGCATGGCTGAACGGTTAGCTCTATGGGAAACTGATTATGATACTTATTGTATGCACGAATTGGGTAAGTGTTTTGTAGATAATGCTATCGATCCACTTGTGACAACTCCTCAATATATAGTTGCCTCTCGTGCATTAAGTGGACAGTTAGATATAGTTCCACGCTCTGTCCTTTTGCATGGTCGGCCTATGAATGCATATACCTCACGTGTGAGATCAATTGTCGAAGAAAGAGCACAAAAATATTATGATTTTTGTGCGTGGATAAATCAAAACTGGCTTAACGGAGACAGAGATAGATTTGATAGAATAGTTGTTGATAGGGCCGCTGATCAGTATGCGCGCACCATGAGAATGAAATTAGATAGAGATTGGGATAGTCGATGGGCAGTCGCTAAGGATAGGTATTTGACTTATCAGATTATTGATTTTCAAGACCCAACTCTTGTCAAATTGCTATTAGCATTACAGACTAGCGCGCTTATGCAGTATGTAGAAGCAAGCACAGACCCGAATCGATTGCGTCCTTTCTTGTTGCAGTAATTTTGTTCAAAATCCTTGCTTTTTTACACATATATAAAAGCCCATGGGCAATTAAAGCGCTATGTATGGATGATAAATTCAAAAGAACACGGAACTATTGAAGAGCTGTTTCAATGGTTACTTTCTATATTGGTTAGAGTAAATCACGTTGTCTAAAACTAACAACGCCGCAATCAAAGGTCCTGTTGCATTATGGAGTGTGGTTTCTATAATTTCTTCTGCATGTCTACTCATACGTTCAACATGACCACTTCCATTTCCGCCTAAAGCGAGTATAGCGTCGGTTTGAGTTTGCCTACCTTCGTTCAATATTTTTGGGTCAATACGCTCCATACCGTATTATCCTCCAACTCGATTAAATTGCAAGTAAAAATTACCAAAGTGTTTTACTATAGGTTGTAGTGTGGTATAATTTCACATGACTGTTGAAGATATACAGACAACTGGGTCAGATTTACGGACAACTGTTGAACAAGGTACTACTCTGCCTATCCAGATTGAGGCCCATCTTGTGCTTGCTCATGAACTTTGCCAACTAGCGAGGTACGAATCGGGTATGGATAATTTAGGTCAATACGATGCGGCCATCGGTGCTTTCCAGAGGTATGCAGATTTAGTCAATGCATCAGCAGGAGTATTGCCTACTAGTGATGCTGTAGATTTACGAACTGAAGTACTAAATCAAATGTATGCATTAAATCTTATCCCTCCTGAGCAAATGCCTCTAGCACTGCGTATAGGATTAGATGAAGTTGCTTTAAAGAGAGCTGGGAAAATTGTTCCTGCTATTCTAGATAAATTAACTCATAATTGTCCAGTTTTAGTTGGCACTTGGGATACGCGTAGTGTTATTGAACAACAACTAATTATTGAAGCATTATATCAGGAAAGAGTAGATTGGCAAAACATGGATAGGATACGTTTGTTATATGAATTATTTGTTCAGAAACAAAGTATCGAAAATCCGCTCAATATAAAAGATAAATATAAATCTGCATGGATATTGCTTGATAGGTTAGGTATCAATATTCTCCTTAACGAAAGACAAGCGTATAATCGTAACGTTCCTGGGAAAAATAAAACAAAAGATAGGTTTCTATTAGCAATATGATCATAATGCCTGAGGAACTTGGTAAAAATGGTGCACGAACAACCATTGACTAAAAACAAATGAGTGAGGGATAGTTTACTATAGGTTTAAATTTCGCTCACAGTTGGTATAATAAGAAATGTCAAACGAGATCCAACAAAAGTTTTTAGACTTAAGAAAATCACGCGACTTTGCTAAACTAAATCCGGCACTGTCAGTTGATTTTCATATAAGTGAAACGTCGGCACTAAACTGCTTAGGTGATTATTCAAGAAGGTATATTGTAGACGCTTGTTTTCCAAAACCGTCACTCGTGGACATTCATAGAAAGCGAATAGAATCTTTATTAAACAGAGGGAGATACCCATTTATCATACTTGATATTGGTGGCATGTTGGGCAAATCCATGGGTTTACTTGCGGATGAGTTTAGAGTGCACATAGATAATTCTCAGATGGCAATAGTTGTTTCAAATCTCTATTTTGATCCTTTAAAAAGACCATATACCATAGAATGTCCAACATTTGACCCAGGTAAGAGCGACGTATATTATTTGACAGGAAGCTCTCAAAGACTACGAAAACAGTCAGTCATTCTACCAGACGGAACTGTGTTACCTTTGAGAGGGAACGTTGCTTTGATGAATGAAGCCTTTTCTCTATCGTATTGGTCGCCTAATCCCTCAAGAGAAGTTATAGAAGCAGCATCTCTGCTGAGAGGTGATGGACTATATATGGTATACAGCCATAAAGATGAAAGTAATATGGAAGGCTGGATGGTCAAACCAATCCCAAAGGATACAAGACATGAAAGGCAACAAAGACTGCTCAGAGCATATGAAACTGCTTGTAGGCTTTATGGGTTAACTCAAGTTACGGCAGTTGAGGTGGGTACATATGATGGGTTACCCATTGTGAACGCACATATATTTCGGAAACAAAATGCCCTGCCTTTTGAGGTATGAATATGTGTGGATCATGAAGAATACGTTTTCTGTGTTAGAATATACCATGGCAAAAGGCCCAGTCTTATCTATTCTCATAATTAATTACAATACAAAGAAGCTTACACTAGAGTGTTTAGAAAGTATTTATGCTTTTGACACTATCGGTGTGGAAGTATTGGTACTTGATAATAATTCATCCGATGGATCCGTCTCTGCAATACGTACACAGTTTCCAAAGGTACGTTTATTTTCTAAAAAACAGAACCTAGGATTTTCAAAAGGAAACAATTTTTTATTAGAACAGGCAAAAGGTGTGTACGTTTTATTTTTAAATTCAGATATCAAAGTGCTTAATAATGGTATTCAAAACCTTCTTTCGTGTTATCAGAATAATGAAAAACATGTTGCGTTCATGGGAGCCAAGCTGTTCAATGCAAATATGAGTCCGCAACCCTCGTGCGGACCCTTTTATACTCTACCTGTAGTGTTTGCTGCACTTTTTCTAAGAGGTGACTACTGGGGCTTGACACGGCGTTCTCCTAATAGATTTAGCGTAGTCGACTGGGTGTCGGGTGCGTGTATTATGACAACGAAGCGCGCAATGAATACTGTTGGCGGATTTGATGAAGTAATATTTATGTATATGGAAGAAATAGATTTGCTTTATCGTGCGCGTAGTAAAGGTCTTCTTACTGCATTTTGTCCTCGCGCGCGCTTTATTCATTACGGTTCTGCCTCAAGTAATGGGCGTACCATGCCTATCTTAAATGTATTTAGTGGATTTATATATTTCTATTCCAAACATTACTCAAAAATAGAGATATTCCTATTAAAAGGTATGTTACAATTAAAGGCATGGGTTGGATATGGTATCGGCACAATTACAGGTAACAGCTATTTGAAGAAAACCTATGGGCAAGCTCGCAGAATTATTTAAACCGTTTACAAAGGCAAAATTCCGTTTCATTCACTGGGTTCTGTTGTTGTATATATTTTTTATTCCTCTATGGCCAAAGATTCCCTTCAGGGATGTTGAATACACCTATATCAATATTCGGTATGAAGACATTTTTTTGGGTTTCCTTGCAGTCCTGTTTGTAATAGAAATACTGCGCGGTAAGGCGCGCATATTAAAAAATCCCTATTTACGGTGGATTGTATTGTACTGGGTGGTTGTGTTTATTGCTTTTTTATATGGACATTTTATTTCTAAGACAGTGCCTGTCTTCAATATTGGGTTGCTTCACAGTTTGCGGAGAGTTGAGTATATGTTTCCATTCTTTGTCTTTTTTGCATTGGTAGAAAATGCGCGGCAATTTCGTATATATGCAGTAAGTATTTTTTTGGCACTTTTTGGTGTCATTATTTACGCATTTGGACAAAAATTTATTGGTTGGCCAGCCTATTTGACAATGAATCCGGTATTTTCGACGGGAATTCCACTCCTTTTGAAATATGAATCTCGCATAGCTTCCACTTTTGGGGGGCATTATGATTTGGGTGCATTCCTGGTAGTCTTGATCCCGTCAACTCTTGCCATGTTTGCAGCTGGAAAGAAAAAATATGGAGTACTTTTTTTTCTATCCCTTCTTGTGTTAGTCTATACCGCTTCTCGTACATCGTTTATTTCATACATCGTTTCTGCGACAGCACTGTTGATATTTTTGCGTAAATGGAAAATGTCGGTGGTCATTATTGCTATTAGTGCAGTGATGATGTTGTTTACACGAGACTTGACGGATAGATTTATGAAAACTTTTTCGGTACGTCAGATTTTAGTGAACAACAAAACTGGACAAGTTTATGTACCGAAGCGTGTCGGTAAAGATGAATTGCCTGCAGGAAGTTTGTACGTGCCGCTCAATAAAAATAAATCTGAGAAGCTAGGCACCGCTGTTACGAATTTAAAGAAAGATATTTTGGCGGAAGAGAAAATCAAAAATGCAAGTGCAGCTGCGCTGTCAGGAAATGATATAAATTCATCGGGAAGTTCAGAACAAAATCTGGAAGCAGTATCTGGGGTCGTCTATGACATTTCTTCAGCAACAAGACTACAAGTGGAATGGCCTCGCGCAATAAATGCTTTCTTATCGAACCCATTATTGGGGACTGGTCCGTCTTCGATAACAGAGGCGACAGACGGTGACTACTTTAGGGCAGTTGGGGAAACGGGCATACTCGGTTTCACGTTATTGTTTGGGATAGTATTATTTTTGCAAAAAGAATTCTTTTTTAAAGCAAAAACATTGGCGAAGAACGCTCAATACGCATACTATGGTGTAGTTTTTGGGGCGTTCGGGCTTATGATCAATGCTATATATATTGATGTTTTTGAGGCATCAAAAATAGCATTCTTTGTTTGGTGTTTGTGGGGTATTTACGCAAAGGCGCTCGAATTCAGTAAAGCAGATATTAATAAGGCGTTTGAATAAAATATATGAAAAGTAAAAAACTCATTTTCTATGTACTATTGATTATTTTATTGGCACTGGGTTTGTTTGTACGAAAATATAAGATTGATGCGCCACTGTCCGATTGGTTCTCGTGGAGGCAAACTGACACTGCAGCGGTAGGTCGTTTTTTTGCTAAAGACGGTATAGATGTTATGAAGCCTCGTTTTTACGATCTTTCCAGTATACAGACAGGCATAGAGAATCCCCACGGGTATCGAATGGTGGAATTCCCTGCATATAGTGCGACATTTGCTTATCTCTATAAGACGTTTGGTACGGTGAGTATCGAAACGTGGGCAAGAATTGTCACGACGGTGCTTTCATTGGCTGCACTGGCAGTTATTTACACCTTGCTTTATGAGGAAACAGGGCTTTTTGGTGCATTTTTTGGAGGGTTATTTTTTGCTGTATTTCCGTATGTAGTTTTTTATTCTCATACAATTTTGCCAGACATGCCGGCAACAAGCTTGGCTGTTTTGTCGATATATTTCACCTATAGATATTCCCGAGGCAAGAGTTGGTTCCATCTCATTGTTGGGTTACTACTCTTTGCGCTAGGGCTTTTGCTCAAGCCTATGGTTGTGTTCTATGGATTTGTCCATCTATATTTAATTGCGTTTGCATTGGGCAGGAGGGGGAAAAAGGCGGTTCTTGCTCTCTTGGTCTTTTCGCTGAGTGCTATTCCGGTCTATTTATGGAGACGGTATATCCAACAGTTTCCAGAAGGTATTCCAGCAAATAGTTGGCTATTTACGTCGGTTAGCACACCAGCTGGTCTTCAGGAAATATTTTTGCGCCCCGCTTTTTTTCGATGGATATTTTATGAGCGCATCAATAACCTGATTTTAGGTGGATATGGTATGTTTTTTGTGATATATGGATTCTTTTATAAAACAAAACAGACTTTTCTTCACTATGCTTTTGCTATTGCCGCACTGTCATACTTATTTGTGTTTGAAGGGGGGAATGTACAGCATGATTACTACCAGATTATCATTATACCTGCATTGGCGATGCTACTTGGATATGGTGTACAACTTTTTATAAATCAGCGCCAAATGGGGTTATTAATCGTGCGTATAGCTACGGTATGTATAATCTTTGGTGCGTCTATTGCTTTTTCGTATTATCAAATAAAGCCGTACTACAACCAGAATTCAGATTGGCTACTGATTGCAGATGTTATTCGGTCGGTTACCTCTCCAAAAGACACGATTGTACTCGATGCAACGGGAGATACGACAATTTTGTATCTATCAGACCGAAAGGGCTATCCTGCTCCGTATAAAGAACTTTCAGAATTTAAAAAACAAGGCGCAGATTATTTTGTCACTACAAATAGCGACTATAAGAATAAATTTAAAGATTCTTCCTATTCGCTTATATTTGAAAATGACAAAGTTCTGGTGTTTCGATTATGAGGATACTCATGGTTACGCCATACTTGCCGTTTCCTCCGGTAAGCGGTGGGCAAACGCGTTCATACCATCTTATAAAACGGTTGGCAAAACGTCATTCTATAACACTGTATTGTTACTACCGAAAAGAATCAGAGCGTGAATATGTGCAGTATTTGAAACCGTATGTTACGGAAGTACATATGATCAAGCGCAGAGCTGTACTTCATCCGTTACATTTTCTTTTAAGCTTTTTTACTAGTATGCCTTTCTTGCTTGTCAGTACTTACTATTCTCCAACGCTGAAAAAGCTTATTGCGTGCGAACTCGCTACCAATAAGTATGATCTCATACATTGTGAAACTTTCTATGTATCACCGAATGTACCTGAAACACATTTACCAATTATATTAGTTGAACAAACAGTTGAGTATCATGTCTATGAACATTTTGTAAGAAAATTACCTTCTGTTCTTCGATTCTTTTTGAGGTTTGAATTACTGAAGTTACTAAATTGGGAAAAACGCACATGGCAGCGAGCAAATCGTATTGTGACTGTTTCTGCAGAAGATGCGTCAGCCGTCACAGCATTAGATCCACGACAGAGAAATAAATTAGACGTTGTACCTAATGGTACTGCAGTAGAAGATTTCCATATAAAAAGATCTACCTTCAATGCAAACCGTCCGGTTATATGTTATGTTGGCAATTTTAAATGGTTGCAGAATAAAGAAGCTTTGTGGTATCTCTTACAGAAAATATACCCAATACTCTTACGTGATATACCAAATGCAAAATTTGTTGTGGCTGGTAAGCATATTCCAAAATCAGCTATTCAGAGCTATAACAAAGTAGATTTTTTTGAATCGGTGCCACAAATCCAAGAAATTTACAATAAAGCAGACATACTTATAGCTCCACTTTTTGGTCCTGGAGGTACACGTTTGAAAATTTTAGAATCAATGGCCTCGGGAGTATTGGTTGCAACGACTAGAGTGGGGGCTATGGGTCTTAATTTAGTTGATATGAAAGATGTGCTGTTGTTTGAAAACCCAAAGGAATTGCGCAAAAAATTAAATAACGTACTTGCACATCGTACGATCATGCAAGATATTGTAAGAGCTGCATTCAAAAAAGTGAGCAGTGAATTTGATTGGAACGCAATAGTGAGGAAACTTGAAAAAAATTATGAAATTGCATTAAATTCATGAAAATAGGTATTGATATTTCTCAAATACAGTACGAAGGAACGGGGGTTGCCCGTTATACAAAAAATCTTGTAACTGAACTTTTACAACAAGACAAACACAATACATATACACTTTTCTATAATTCATTTCACATTCGACTGAAAGATGTACTCGGTGCACGTGTGTTACTCAGTTCTTCAGCGAGAATTTGTGAATTTTCTTTGCCAGAGAAAGTGTTGCATATAATGTGGAATGTGTTTTCTTTTATCTCAATTGAACATTTTATTGGTCGCCAAGATATTTATTTCTATTCTGATTGGTTTACACCTCCAACGAATGCATACACATTTACAACGGTCCATGATTTGGCATTTAAACTTTTTCCACAAACTGTTCATCCCTATGTACGAGCAGCGCAGGAAAGACGTTTATATCGCATTTCAAATAAAAAAAGAAACAGTGTGTTTGCTGATTCCATTTCCACCAAAAATGACTTACAAAAATATTATCCGATAGAGTCGGGCAGAATAAAAGTTATACATCCTGGCGTAATAAGCCAGAAACAAAATAGTGGAAAAGTAAAAGAAACACTTTTGCGTTATAAACTTACTGAGCGAGAGTTTATACTGGTAGTTGGTACGCTAGAACCACGGAAAAATTTGAGTCGCTTATTTGAAGCATATGCAACTATTCAGGGGAACATTCCGCTTGTTGTCGCAGGAAAGAACGGATGGGGGATTATCACTTCCAACGATTCACGTATCCGGATGATAGGGTTCGTGAACGATGAAGAATTATTTGCATTATATCAGAATGCGCTATTCTTTGTCATGCCATCCCTCTATGAAGGTTTTGGTTTTCCGGCTGTCGAAGCAATGAGTTTGGGTTGTCCTGTGTGTTTGTCGAGAACTTCTTCGTTGGTTGAGATAGGCGCAGATGTAGCAGTATTTTTTGATCCATTATCAGTATCAGATATTGTACGTGCTCTTCAAACTTTGTTGACAGATGCGAGTTTACGTAAGAGGACTATACAAAAAGGTTTAGTTCGGGCACGAAAATTTAACTGGGCAGTGACAGCTCACCAAGTTATACACGAATTTAATCGTGTGGAGGGTATTCTAGCTACATAAAATGCACTGCGCAATTGATGGTAATGAGGCAAACGTGGAACATAAAGTTGGGGTTTCGTGGTATGTCTATAAGTTACTCCAACAGTTTGCGAAAATTGCTTCAAAAAATGATTCGTTTACTATTTTTCTTAGAGAAAAACCTCGAGAAGATATGCCAGAGGAAAGCACTTACTTTCATTATGCAATAGTTCCAGGAAAAAATGTCTGGAGCCAAGTTTTCTTGCCGCTTGCTTTATATACTCAATATCGTACTATAGACGTATTTTTTTCTCCGGCTCACTATGCTCCGCGGTTTTGTCCAGTACCGTTAGTGGTAGCATTACATGACTTATCTTATTTTTATTATCCCAGTGATTTTCTAAAGTCTGATCTTTATAAACTTGAACATTGGACTCGCTATAGTGTTAAACGTGCCACTCATGTTATAGCAGTTTCTCAAACGACAAAAAAGGATGCTATACGACAATATAATCTTAAGGATGACAAGATCACAGTAGTTCCCAATGGTTTTGAACCCCCCGGTATGCAGTTGACAACGTTACCTTCTTTCTCTCATTATTTTGCCTATATTGGTACACTACAACCAAGAAAAAACCTTGAAACATTGTTGCATGCATTTTCAAACGTCCATGCGAAGTACCCACAGTATACATTACGAATTATTGGTAAAAAAGGATGGATGTTTGATCATGTGTTTAGAATTATTGAATCTCTGAAATTAACAAATAGCGTATTATTTACTGGATATGTGGATGAGCAAGAGAAATATTCTGTTATTACAAATGCAACCGCACTCATAGTTCCTGGTTTATATGAAGGTTTTGGTTTGCCCATGCTTGAGGCATTTCATACAAAAACACCCGTTATCGCTGCAAATTCGGGGGCGTTGCCAGAAATTGGTAAAGACGTAGCAACGTACTTTGAGCTAATTGATCATGTCGACTTATCTGAAAAAATGATAGATGTTATAGAACATGGAAAAGTTAAAATACAGATAGCTCGCGCATATGAACTAGTCAAAGAATATACCTGGGAGCTCACTGCCAGACGAATACTTACTATTCTAAAAAAAGCGACTTATTTTCATTAAACTAAAGCTTTCAAATCTATTTTTTTCAAATATTCTGTAAGGACTTTCTTTTTGTTTTCCAATTTTCCAATTTCGATTTGTGTAAATAGCACGTCCAATATTTTACCCACTTTCGGACCTGGTTTCATATTGAGAAGACGCATTACATCATTACCATCTATTACTAAGTCACGTACGCCGAACGGCTGCATCTGTACTTGTATAAGTCTTTTTTTATACAAATCCAATCGCCATGAGCTAGGACTTGCTCCAGAACCAATTCGATCGGCAACGCGTAAATCTAATAGATCATTAATATTTTCTTTGCCTATATTTCGTACAAGTCTTCTTAATGCACTGTCTGTCTGATCTTCAGTTACACTAAATTGATGATAGCGAACAAGTTTAGTAAGGCGGATTGTATCCTTTTTAGATAAGTGCATGCGAGATGCAATTTCATATGCCATTTGAGTCCCAATAATTTCATGGTTGTAAAAAGTTACAACTCCTTCTTTGGTAATTGATCTCGTCTTAGGTTTTCCGATGTCATGAATGAGAGTTGCCAAACGAACAATAGGATCAGTGTTGTTACACGCTCTCAAACTTTTTATCAAATGGGTACCTACATCATATAAATGGTGACGCTTTGGACTTTTTTGGTCACACAAAAATGTGGGATAAAGTTCCGGAACTATCGATTGCAATAAACCAGTGTCTTTTAGATGGAGCAATCCTTCCATGGCATTTTTTGAACTCAAAAGTGCAAAAAATTCATCACGAATACGCTCTGCACTAACGAATGATAGATTTTTTGCTTTAGATTGCAAAGCATCATATGTTTCTTTTTCAATTGTAAATTGCAGTTGAGATGCGAGTCGGACTGCTCGTAACATTCTTAGCGCGTCTTCCTCAAAGCGTAATTGCGCATTATTGACGGCACGTAAACACTTCTTCTTCAAATCGTGAACGCCGTTATAAATATCGACAAAGCGTTTTCCATCGTAGGCGAGCGCATTCACTGTAAAATCCCGACGTGATAAATCTTCCTCGATACGAGTTCCCCATGTTACATTTTCTGGATGACGCTTATCTTTGTAGAGCGATTCACTGCGATAGGTGGTTATTTCAAAATATTCATTTTCTAAATATTCACTTTTTTTTATATGTAGCGTATTTGCTGAATCTTTGAGAGGCACTATGACTGTTCCAAATTTATTTTCGTACTTTGCATTTGGCAGAAATGTCAGCATCTCTTGAGGTGTTGCATTGGTTGCGAAATCAAGCGCCTTGTTACTCGTTGATCTATTTAGTAACGTGTCACGAATAAATCCTCCAACTACATAGCATTCATAGCCATTTTTTTTAAAAAGTGTAATGCATCGGATTGCTTTGTCTGGAAGAAGCAAGCTAATTTTGTTACTATTGGATTGTATGAAATTTTCTATCATTAATACTATAACGTCTCTAACCAATTCTGAAATCATTATAGCACGTATTCTTGCATCACGCGGTATTGGTAAAGACGCGTATGAATTGTTTTTAAAACCGCCATCTGTGAAAGATTTGGAAATAGCGGATATAGGGGTAGATAGAAAGGAATATGTACATGCTAGTAAACGATTACTTGAGGCATATAAAAAAAGTGAATCAGTAGTAATTTATGCAGATTATGACGTTGATGGAGTAACTTCTGCATCCATTTTATGGCGTTTTTTTCATTTACTTGGTTTTTCTGTTATGCCATACACGCCAAACAGAAAAAAAGAAGGGTATGGGTTTTCACAAACAGGCATCGATTACGTACTTAAGAAGTACAATCCTACCCTTATCATTGCGGTAGATCATGGTGTTTCTGAGGAAAAATATATTGAGTATCTTAAAAAAAACAATGTAGATACGATTGTGTTGGATCATCATATTCAAACAGCAGGATCTCCGAAAAGTGTTGATGCCCTCATATACACAAAGCAGGTAAGTGCCGCAGGTATTAGTTATTTTTTTGTGAAATCGTTATATAAAGAATTTGAAAAAATCATACAACTAACTGGTGAAAAATTAATAAAGATAAAACAGGAAATAGATATAGATTACTTAGCTTTAGCTGGCATAGCCAGCTTGACAGATGTTATGCCACAGCACGGCATGGCTCGTGCGCTTGCGCATCATGGTTTACGTGCACTTCACAAGACGTCGCTCGTTGGTTTACGATATCTTCTACGTGAAGCAGGGATTGAGACAAAGACGACGTTTTCGTCGTACGATGCAGGATTTATAATTGGACCACGATTAAACGCTGTTGGTAGAGTTTCGGATGCGTTGCAGGCGGTTCGGCTGTTATGCACCAATTCACCACAAAGCGCAATGCGTCTTGCAAAAACTGTAGAAATGGCTAATAAAGAGCGACAGAAGATGTTTGATATTCAGATGAAATTGGCATTAGAACAACTCGGAGATTCTTCAGAGAGGATTGGATTTATAACATCCCCTCATTTTGAAGAAGGAATTGTTGGGTTGATAGCATCGAAATTAATGGAGAAACTGTATATCCCCATGCTCGTTGGTGTTGACAATGGACCAGAAATAAAAGGATCTGCTCGATCAATTCAGGGGATAGATATTACAGAAATTTTGAAAAGGAACAACAAATTCCTCTTATCTTACGGAGGGCATGAGAAGGCGGCTGGATTTACTTTGTTAAAAGAACATGTAGAAGATTTGAAAGCTGCGCTTGTTGCACGTATGGATGGTTTTGACGATGAGCTGTTTGAGCGTCTGATTCGCGTAGATATGGAGATGCCCTTGTCTAACATATCAGTACAATTAGGAACAGCGCTTGAAATGCTTGAGCCGTTTGGTGAACAAAATCGAGAGCCACTTTTTATGAGTAGAGACGTTTCTATTATTCATCAAAAAAAAGTTGGTAAAACAGGGAAACATGTACAGCTTTTTCTGAAAGATACTGCAACAAGTAAAACGTATAAAGCCATATTTTTTAATGGTGATGAAAAGCTAGAAAGCATTCATGATTTTACTTCTGTTTCAGTCGTTTATACTATTGGTATCGATCGTTGGGCAGAAGAAAAGTGTGTTTTGAAAATTGTGCACATTCAATAGTGAGTTTTTATTCTTTTTTCTTATAACATATTCGACTTTTCTCATTAGTGGATGAGTCTGTTCCTGTCTCGGAGAAATTGAGATAAGTTGACAGTTTTTCTTACGCATGTATACTGTATGTACAATAAAGTGTTGTAGGAGATAGTTGCGAAGTGTGACAAATTGTTATATAATACATACTTAATATGCCAAATTTCTGTGAGGAAAAAAATTCTGCGTTTTGCGCATTTGTCATACTCACTGAAATGAGACAAGTCTTAAGTATACAACCCCAGAATTGGGGTTTTTTTAATGGTTTGCACACGCTATGGAGCCGATAGTACTCTCAGTAGGGGGATCTTTGATAGTGCCAAATGGAGGAATCAATATTTCATTTCTTATTAAACTTAATACGTTTATTCGTAAAAACGTCGCAAAGAAGCGACGTTTTTTTATTGTTGCGGGAGGGGGTAGTACTGCTCGGGAATATATAGATGCAGGTCGTGAAGTCATAAAGAAAATTCCAAATGAAGATTTAGATTGGCTAGGTATTCATTCGACACATCTTAATGCACATTTATTGAGAACGATATTTAGAGATATATCGCATTCTCGAATCGTCGAGAATTACGATAAAAAAATTAGAAACTTAAAAGAGCCCGTGGTTATTGGCGGAGGATGGAAACCAGGTTGGTCGACAGACTATGATGCCGTACTTTTTTCTCGTGACTATGGTGCAAATCTCATCATAAATCTTTCTAATATTTATTATGTATATAATAAGGACCCAAGAAAATTCAAGGACGCTATCCGAATTGAAAAAACAACCTGGAGCTATTTTGAGACACTTGTTGGAAGTAAATGGGTCCCTGGTTTATCTGCACCTTTTGACCCAATCGCTGCACAATTAGCGAAAGATTTGAGATTGACGGTCATCGTTACAAAGGGTGATGATTTTAGAAATTTGCAGAGAGTATTAGACGGTGAATCGTTTAAAGGTTCAGTGATTACACCATACCAAGTTTCTGGAGCCTATTATGACAGGCCATATTACTTAGGAGAAAAAGGAGAATATAATTATTTGTATGCAAATCGTACAACTGCAAACATTTTGCAAAGTACGGCCAACTGGTATAGAGCGCTCTATATAAAATTGCAGTTTAAACCAAAAAAGGTTTTAGATATAGGGTGTGGAAAGGGTGAGTTGGTTCAATGTTTGCGTTCACTTGGAATCGATGCGAGAGGAGTGGATATTTCCGGGGAAGCATTAGAACTCGCTTCAGATAAGGTAAGGCCTTATTTAGTGCAAGGCGATATTTCTAATTTGCCTTTTAAGGATGATGAATTTGATATGGTAGTGTCATTTGATGTAATGGAGCACCTTGAGCGATCACTCTTAAAAAAAGCAATAAAAGAAACAGTTCGCGTATCTTCAAAACATATACTTCATAAAATATATACAAAAGAAAATTCGTTCATTAATTACTTACATGGTTCAGATCACAGTCATTTATCTGTATTTCACTCTAGTTTTTGGGAAGAATTATTTACCTCCTTACCTAATATTACTATGGCTCGTAAATTTTACCAGCTTCCTGATTTTTTTGAGTCAGTATTCTTTCTGAAAAAAAATTTAGTGCATGCTTAAGGAAATTACTGTAACACATTTTCGAAATATATCAGAATCAAAGACTTACTCTTGTGGCTTCTGTACGCTTATTCATGGACCAAATGCGAGTGGTAAAACGAACTTGTTAGAAGCAATCTATGTACTTAATTATGCGCATGGTTTTCGAAGTTCTGACGTTCGCGATCTATTTTCGTATGACGCTGACGACTTTTCAGTTACGGGAGAGTTTCATAACGAAGGTAATGAACAGAAATATAAAGTATATATAAAAAATGGTATTTCCTTGGAAAAAGCCTATTTTATTAATGGAGCTAAAAGAACTTTAAGAGAGTTTCAAAGTCGCTCGACACCAATAGTATTGTTTCAACCGAGCGATCTATTACTCGTAACAGGCACTCCAAGTATAAGACGTAGTTATATCGATGTGCTATTAATTCATACAGATCCTGAATATAAGCAGGCTAAAATCAATTATGATCACGGGCTTTATAAAAGAAACAAACTGCTTCTACATATGAGAAATGGTAATTTTGCGGAAGTTATTGATTTTTGGGATACATTCCTTCAGACGAACGCTAGTATACTACACAAAAAACGAGCAGCAATTGTTGAATATTTCAATGCACATGCGAAGTTTGAAGGAATGTATTTCAATATTGGGTATGAACAAAATGTTTACACAAAAAAACGTTCTTTAGAGCTGAGAGATACGGATGTGCGCGTTGGTCGTACTTCTTTTGGCCCACAGCTGGATGAATTTATCTTACTTAAGAAGTACGGGAGTATATTTCGAAAGCTTTCATCGTATGGTTCTCGAAGCGAACAACGTTTGGGAGTCTTGTGGTTGAAGCGTACAGAACTATTGTATTTAGTAGATGTCTTAGGTGTCTCGCCACTGCTTATGCTCGATGATGTTTTTTCTGAATTGGATGAGGAGAACAGTAAGCGCATAGTAACTATTGCACACGAATATCAGACTTTTATGACAACTGCTCATTTAGATATGTTGAAGCACATTACGTATCCACTGACAAAGATAGAACTTGGCAAATAGGTTACAGTAAATCTTTTAGTTTTTTTGCACGAGAAGGGTGTTTTAGTTTGCGAACGGCCTTAGCCTCTATTTGTCGTATTCGTTCGCGAGTCACATTAAATTGGCGGCCAACTTCTTCTAATGTCCTGGGTTTGCCATCTTCAAGGCCATACCGCAATACTAATACTCTTCTTTCTCGTGGTGTCAATGTATCGAGAACTTCAAAAAGATATTCCTTGATGAACTTGTTACTTACATTGTCGTAAATGCTGCTTTGATTTGGGTCTTTTATAAAATCCTCAAGAGTTGCATCTTCTTCATCATTAATAGCGGTAGAAAGTGATGTTGTTCGTTGTGAAATTTTGAATAAATTTTTGACGTCATCCTTTGACATGACAAGCTCTTCTGAAAGCTCATCGATCGATGGGGTTCTATTATACTGTTGCATAAGCTTTCGTTGTGCTTTATAAAGTTTGTTGATATTTTCAACCATGTGAACGGGAATGCGGATTGTTCGTGATTGATCTGCGATAGCGCGGGTAATAGCTTGTCTAATCCACCACGTTGCGTAAGTTGAGAATTTGTATCCTCGTCTCCAATCATATTTTTCAACTGCCTTCATGAGTCCTTGATTTCCTTCTTGTATGAGGTCTAAAAATGATAAGCCTCGGCCAATATGTTTTTTTGCTACCGATACGACAAGTCGTAGGTTTGAAACGATAAGTCGTTCTCGAGATTCTTCTTCACCTTTCTCATATCCTTTTGCTAAAGAAATTTCTTCAGCAAAGGTAAGGAGCTTGTGCATACCTATTTCCTTGAGGTACATTTTGATAGGGTCTAGGGATTCACCCTTATTCAACGTAATCATATTTTCCAACTCGCGTTCTATCTCTTCAGTCGTTTTATTTGCTTCTTTCTCTTCTCGTGTTGAAACGTTTTCAAAAACATCTATTTTATGTGTCAATAAATAATCAAATAGTAAATCAAGCTCTTCAACTTTTTTTTCAGGCAATTTATAGACAGATAGAATATCGTCGAGGATAATAAATCCTGTATCGTTTGCCTCTTTCACAATTTTCTGTATCTGTTTGGGAAATTGGGCTATATTTGTAGTTTCTATTTTTTTTGGCATGAATAGAGCAATTCTACACTATAGAGAGGGATTTTTCTACTCTAGAAAGCTCTTTTATGTAAGAATCAATATTCGGTTCATCTTTGAGCTGTATTTTTCTCTTTAAAAATAGCCGTTTTATTTGGAGTATTGTTTTTATTATTTCCTTTTTTTCTTGTTTTCTCTCTTTGTGTTCAGGGAGTAAGAGTAAAAAACAGCGGTTAAAATAGTCTATAAGCTCTGAGGGTATATTTTCAGCAATAGGTAGTGTATTAACTCGTGTACATGGTAGTAACAGACGTATAAGCCGCGTACTTGCAGAAAGATAAAGCATATCTTGAATATTTTCTTGCTCAATCATTTCTGATATTTCAGTCTTGTTGTCACGTTGAATAAGTAGAGCCAAGAGGTATTCATCGAGCATTTCTTCCTTCTTTCTTTTTTTGGGAATTTCAGTTACGGGTCCAACAATATTTGCTTTTCGCTTCTGCGTGAAGGTTCGAATGCTATCGCGAATAGCCGAAATATCAGTATCTGTTTTTGATGCAAGACGCTTAATAAAAAAATCAAAGATAACAGGATTATTGATGGAAGACAAGAATGGAATAATTTCGTCTATTATAGCTTTTCTTCCATAGAGCGTTGTAACATCAAATTTTGCTAATACCATACGGAGAAGGAAATCATAAATTGTCTCTTTATGTTTATAAGCTTGTTTGAATTCATACGGATGAAGTAAAAATGTATCAGCGGGGTCTTTTCCTGACAATGGCGCAAGTACATAGAGGGCTTTCTGTGTTTCTTCTGCAAGACTGATTCCTCTTTTTATTGCTTCTGTGCCTGCTTTATCCATATCAAGCGCAAACACGAGTGTGTCAACAATCCTACCTAAGAGTCGTAGCTGTTCTGTGGTAAGCGCGGAGCCCTTTATCGCAACGGCGTTTGTAAATCCTTCACGATGGGCGAGTATTACATCAAATTCTCCTTCCATGAGTATGGCTTCCTTTGATTTTCGTATACTTTCTATTGCTCGATCAATGCCAAAGAGTGTTTCGCGTTTATGGTAGAGGATAGTTTCTGGAGTATTTATGTACTTTGCTCCTTTATCTGATGATTCCAGTATGCGCCCAGAAAAACCTAAGATATGACCCCTCATATCCTTGAGAGGAAACATTATGCGTCCTCGGAAGCGATCGTACACTCCTTGTTTCCCCTGCACAACTAGACCTGTTTCAACTATTGTATTCTCTGCTACTTTTTTCTTTATTAGGTAGGTATGCAATGAGCGCCAAGAGTCTGGAGCATAACCAATTTGGAATTGTGCAATAAGCCCTTGATTAAGTCCGCGCGAAAGTAAGTACTCGAGTGCTTTTTTTCCTATTTTGTGTTCCGTGAGAATATAGTGAAAAAATTCTGCAGCACGGTTATTAACAGAAAATAATTTTTCTTTTTCTTTCCAGGAATCATCGGAAATAGTTGTAGTATCAAGCTTTACGCCAGTAAGTTGTGCCAGATTTGAGAGCGCTTCTACGAAGCTGATACCTTCGAGTTTCATAACAAAAGAGATTACGTCTCCACCTTCTGCGCACGCACCAAAACAATGCCAAATCTGTCTATCTGGAGATACAACAAATGAGGGTGTTTTTTCTGCGTGAAATGGACACAAACCCTGAAAATTACGACCAGTATTTTTGAGGCTAACATAGGTCCCGATGTATTCGACTATGTCTATTCTTTTTTTTATTTCGTCAACTTGGCTCATATATCTCTTTTCGAAGGGCATAACTCATAAAGTACACAGGCACTACAATTTGGCTTCTTTGCAGTACAGGTATCACGACCTAGTTTAACAATAAAGTGAGGAAAATTTTTCCAATACTTTTTGGGGACTAAATTCATAAGTTGTCGTTCTATTTTCTCCGGAGAAGCGTTTTTAAAATAATCACTTTGAGTTATTCCGTTAGTTTTAAATGTTGCCTGTATAGTTCCACCAATCTTTTTTGGTGAAACGAGATGTAAACGTTGTACTATTCTTTTTACATGCGTATCAACTGTAATGCCTTCACTCTTGTCATAGAGTTCAGACAATAGAACATTGGCTGTCTTACGGGCTATGCCGGGTAGTGACACTAGTTCATTCATAGTGTTAGGGATGGTACGGTTGTATTTTGATAAAAGTAGTTTCGCGGTTTCTTGTATATTGTGTGCTTTTGCTTTATAAAAACCGGTAGCATAGATGAGCTTTTCAAGGGTACCGATTTCCATATATGCGGTGGTAGCTATTTGAGTAGTTTCGCGAGTTATGTTATGTATCTTATTTACTGTGTTCCAATCTTTAGTTGGCACATTTTTCGAATCTGCAAGGAAAGGAAAAAGTGTTTGAGTTACTATGTTAACTCGCTTATCGGTACACTGAGCAGATAAAATGACTGCTACAGTCAATTCCCACGGATTTGTGTAGTCGAGCGCGATAGTTGGATCATACTTTTTTGAAAGGCGATCGATAATCTGCTGCAAGTTTGTGTCCATGAGAGCGTGAACAAGTATAGGTTGTTGCATCGATAATAGCAAGTCGTATATTCTGTTCTGAAGTTCAGATTAGAGAAGTTTGGTACTGAATATCGAATTTCTAGTATAATAACGAAATGCGCGTACTTATTTTTTCTGATACTCACCTTTACCACTCGTTTGATAAAAAAAAATATGTCTTTTTACGAAACATAATTACCAAAGCAGATAGAGTAGTTATTAATGGAGATTTTTGGGATGGGTACTTAACAACATTTGACAGATTTGTAGAATCGAAATGGAAAGATTTATTTCCACTACTGAAGAAAAAGCAGGCAATATATTTGTATGGCAATCACGACAAAAAAACGTGGAGTGATGAGCGAGTGAAGCTTTTTTCAGTAGATCAGCGCGAATCAGTAGTTTTGGATTTTGGTAATTATCGTCTTTTAATTGAACATGGGGATAAAATAGTGCACAAAATTGATGCACTATTGCCGTGGTTGCCAAGACATGCTATTTTTGGTTATTTAAGTGATTATTTCCAAAGATTGGGAATGCTTAGCATGGGAGAAGCTTTTTTTGCTTTTTGGGATAGCAAAAATAACGAAAAAATGATGAAGCATGCACAGAACATATCTAAACAAAATGAAATACTTGTGTGCGGGCATACTCATTTAGCTCAATTGGCAATCAATAAGCATTTTGCAAACAGTGGGATAATTCGATTTGGCTGTGGGCAGTATTTGTTGGTTGAAAACGAAGAAATAAAACTCATAAAAGACCACTATTAAAACAGTCCTATCAAACCTTTTTCTTTTGCTTTGGTAAATGATTTATAGAAAAAAACTATAGCGAGAAAGAGATAGAGTATGTTGAGTCCGTAGCTTATCCAAAGATCAGTCCAGTTCACATATCCTTTAAATAAAAAGAGCCTTGAATTTTCAAATACGTAACTTGTGGGAATAAATTTTGCTATTTTTTGAGCCCAAAGTGGTAATACAGATAGGGGATAGTACACCGCCGAGAATGGAGAAATGAGCATAATTGCCGTCCATGCTAATGTTTGTACTTTTGTTCCATACCGAAGAATGATCCCTGTAATAAAAAACCCCACAGCCCAACCCGTAAGAATTAGGCTTGCTCCAAAAGGGATTAGGTACCATCCATAGTATAAAATATTTGCTTTATATAGAAAGAATGCCATCAAAGATGCAAAGGTCAAGCTTAATATCATTTTTAAAATACCGATAATACTTACTGCAACGATCCACTCAGAAAGTTTTAATGGAGAGACGAATAAATTTACTAAATTTTTATTCCATAATTCTTCTAAAAAATTGACTGTAATTTCATATTGGCCACGCCATATAATGATCCAAAGTAGTATGCCGGAGACTATCATAAGGACTATATTTGGTACATTTTGAGTATTGTTTTTAATGTAGAGACTTGTGATTCCCCACAATAACAAATCCACTGTTGGCCAGTAAAACATATCGGACAAACGATCTATACTGTGGACCATATAGTACATATAGCGCAGTACCATGGCATAAATTCTATGTATTTTCATGATGTTTTAAAACTTCCAAGAAAAAATCCTGCAAATTGGGTTTTTTTATACTTATTTGGTCATACTCAATTTTTTTTTGAGAGAGGAGTGAAAGAAAATGTGCTATGGCGTGTTCGTCTATCTCTACTTCTATTGACCTTTTATTCACTACGTAGGCAAATTTATATTCTTCACAGAGCGCTACTGTTCGTTTCATACCATCTTTCATCATGAGTTCTAATCGTGATTTGTGGATACGTTTTGGTAAATTTTCCGGTGTGTCTTCAGCGATTATAGTCCCATGATTAATGAAAATAACTCTGTCACATACCTCCTCAACTTCAGCCATATTATGCGAAGTGAATAGTATAGATACATTAAATTCGTCTCTCTGATTCATTATAAATTGCCGAATATAGTATGCTGTTTCGGGATCGAGCGAAGCAGTCGGCTCATCTAGCAATAAAACATCAGGAAAGTTAAGAAATGCTTTTGCCAAATTCAGCCTTGTTTGCTGTCCTGCCGATAGGCTGCTTATTTCTTGGTTCATAAGTTTGTGTAGTCTAAATACGTCGACTATTTTTTGTATCCGTTGTTTTCTATTTGGAATAGAATAGAGGTACGAAGTATAGTTGAGTACTTCTTTTACTTGCAAACGCCAAGGCAAGTCGACATAAGTAGATGAAAAATTTACCCTTTCTAGTATCTCTTCTCTATGTGTTTCGAGGTTTTTCCCAAAATATTCAATTGTACCGTTTGTCTGTTGTAAAATACCCAGTAACATTTGAATAGTCGTCGTTTTACCAGCGCCGTTTGGTCCTAGAAAACCCAGGATTTCTCCCTTTTTAAGGCCAAATGAGACATTATTTACCGCAACGAACTTTTTATATTTCTTTGTAAGATTTTTTGCTTCTAGTACATACGTATCCATAGTAGTACTCAGTATACATCACATAGTGGCGCAAGCGCAACAGGAAAGGATAATTTATTTATTCATATATAATTTCCGCTTTTCGGGAGGGAATTTTTCTAACGAATAACGTAGCGCTGTTCGTGGCATTGTTTCAGCATTCACGTTTAAAAAATTCTCAAGCGCTCGTACGTCTCGCTTTCCTGTTTCGCGAAGCATCCAGCCAGCCGCTTTATGTATAAGGTCGTGTGAATCGTGTAAAAGAATGTTGGCAACTGTAAATACAATTTCAAGTTCGCAGTTGCGAATATACGCAAATGTTGCAACCATGGCTATTCGTTTATCCCACAATTGATCTGAATGGGCAAGCGTTTTTAATACTTCGTCATTTTTCGTGAGAAAGCACCATTTTCCAAGAATGTGGTGTGCAGAGGCATCTACTAAATCCCAGTTATTGATATATTTTTTATTCTTC
Source organism: Candidatus Roizmanbacteria bacterium (assembly GCA_024654535.1). Taxonomy (GTDB): domain Bacteria; phylum Patescibacteriota; class Microgenomatia; order UBA1406; family UBA1406; genus JANLHL01. Next base: position 261,324 of record JANLHL010000038.1, read on the forward strand.
AAATAGAATTTTTTCAATCTTGTAAGATCGGATAGTGTCGCATTTTTTGATCGGTTAACAAGTATGATGAGAGCACACAATCTATATTCGTGGATAGGGGATTGCAGTAATTCTTCAATATCAGAAAAAGAGAGGTTCTTATACTTTTTTGCAATTCCACGTACTTGTGGTACCGTCAGACCTACAAATGTATCACCTGCACCGTATTCACCTTTTTTTGTCTTAAAAAATCGAGCGCTATGTTTTGCTCTTGAAGGATCAGCTAGTATTGAAATGTCGTACATAAGAGTAGAAAGCATGATATAAGTATAGCTCAATTCGGTACGAGGTTACTATTCAATTTGAATATTTACTGACTGTTACGTTGAGATTTTTGACTATGGTGTCGCACCACAGTGCGCTTTCATCTTCGGCAGTACAATAGATTGATAGATCGTTTCCATCTCTCAATGTTACGCCTTGTGCGTAAGTACATGCTGGTGTAGATTCGCTCCATTCAGTACAATCCTCAGGTTTGTTTTTATATGAAAGCGTATATTTCGCACCAATACGAAGATTATTAGCGAAACCACTTGGAACAACAATATCAGACGTATTAATTCTATAAATCGGGCTATCTGATAATGCTGTATTAGTAATGATCACGGGATTTATTTTTTTCAAGGTACTACTTCCAGCACCCTCAAATGAAGGCATAATTTCCAATTCAGTTGCTCCGTGTTTGATCGTTAATCCTTTATCAAAAGCACCTTGGTTATACGCTGGAAAATTCCTTATTTCGTTAATATCTCTTTTTAGAATTGTTGATGTGTCTTGGGGGTCTGCGGCAAAAGTGAAAGTATAATCATATCTTTCGCCACTTGCCCCTCCTCCGATTGCAGCAACTTTTAGTGTTATTGATTGAGCAATAACTTTGCTTGCTGTTGGTTTTGGTGCGTCAGTCATTGCATTTGAAGGATTTGAGACTATTTGCTGGATGGGTGTGATAGTTGGAAGAGTGTTGTTCGGTGTCGGCGTACTTAACACGGCTTTTTGACGAATTGTTACATTTCGTGCATATACGCTTACGCCGATTAAGAGAGTGAATAACACAACTGCAACAATCATCCATATATTTCGTTTTGGTATTTCAGGCTTCACCTCAACGGTACCATCTTGATCGTTTTGTATATGAGAATCGTCCATATGTTTGTTAAAAAAGTATAGCAGTATTTTTGCGACGTGTATAATGTACGCAAGAAATGGGAAAAGTTATTATAGAGCCATCATGGAAAAGTGCATTGCTTGATGAATTTGAAAAGGAATATTTTGTTGATCTTGCAGATTATGTTCGTACAGAATACAAAATAAAGCTTGTCTATCCACCCCCTAAACAAGTATTTCGTGCATTTGATATGTGCCCATTTGATAAGGTACAAGTCGTCATTGTTGGACAAGACCCTTATCATGGAAAAGGTCAGGCAAATGGCTTGAGTTTTTCTGTCGCTTCAGACATGCGTCTACCTCCTTCTCTTCAGAATATTTTTAAAGAAATAGAATCAGATCTTAATGTGCGTCCAAAGCAGTCGGGGGATCTTACTCGCTGGGCGACTCAAGGCGTATTTATGTTGAATGCCGTTCTCACCGTTTTGGCAAATAGCCCAGCTTCTCACAAAGGGAAAGGATGGGAGCTTTTTACCGATGCAGTTATTCAAACATTGAACACTAAAAGGGAACATATAGTCTATATGCTGTGGGGGAAATATGCTCAGGAAAAAGGCGCAGTAATAGATCATACGAAGAATTTAGTACTTATTTCGGGCCATCCGTCGCCATATTCGGCACACTTATTTTTCAATCATCACCATTTTTCCCAGTGCAATGAATACTTAGTATCGCATGGAAAAAAACCAATAGATTGGTCGTAGTGTATTTATTCTCTAGAAAAGTTACACTACCTATGTGAAACTAAAGCACAATATACAGTTATTTAATTTGTTTTCTTTCTTTTATGTTTTAGATTTTTATCTTCCATTAAAAGTAGTTTATTTTTACCACGTTACTGGTTCATATGCTACGGCTGCAAGTATTATTTCCTTTGTGTGGATCGCACAATCTTTGTTGGAGATACCAACAGGTATTTTTTCTGACATTGTCGGTCGAAAAAAAACTATTATTATTGGATCCTTCTGCTCTGTACTAGCATACACTCTTTATGCTGCAGGCACTCATTACTGGATATTTCTTATAGGTTCTTTACTAGAGGGAGCTCGAAGATCTCTTTTTAGTGGTAATAACAATGCATATTTGCACAATTTGCTATCCAATGAAAACAAAGAAAATGAATATAATCACCATTATGGAAGGCTAAATTCGTATATGGGCATTGCTATGTTTATAGCTGCTCTTGGATCTGGATTTCTTATTGCCTGGTCGATCACCACTTTTATGTGGATAAATATTGTACCGCAATGTATTGCTTTTATTATATCTCTCATGTTATTTGATTTGAGAGTTGAAGAAGTTGTAAATACAAATATATACAAACATTTAAAACAAGCTGTTAATGAGATAAGAACGAATATTAATTTGCGAGATCTTAGCCTCTCTGAAATACTAGGCGGTGGTGGCCTTGCGGCGTATGAATACCAAGCGGCTGTATATTCTGCAGTATGGCCAACGTGGGCTATTGGGATAGCACGTGCAATTCAAGAGGGTGGCGTTGTGCCAAGTTTTTATTTTGCAGGGAAAATAATAGATAAGCTTGGAGTATATAAGGTTCTTATAACTGACCTGTTTACAAGCACACTTGGAAATATCTTTGCTGCACTTTCTCAGTCGGTTTTTTCACCACTATTAATTATGTTGAGCTTGCCATTTTATGGAGCTTCTGATACTGCTAATCAACAAATTTTGCAAAAAGAATTTTCTGAAAAACAACGGGCAACTATCGCATCTTTAAATTCACTTGGAAACAGCATATCGTTCTCGATTGTGCTATATATTTGCGGTATTATTGCAAATATATATGGGCCATTCATGGCATTGCTTTCGACACAGATTTTTTTAATACCTTCGCTCTACTTTAAATTCCGATTTCTTAATCGCATAAAAAGAAAAAGTTGAGTAGATTGATCTACTAGATCGATGAATACATCTGATAAAGCGATGCTTACTTCTATACTATTGTTGTGTGGACTTTGTCCGCCGTAGCTAAGCCGAATCCCGCATTCGTCCACGACTTTGTCGGGACTTCGGCGAGCAAAGGCGGAGGGTACAGGATTTGAACCTGTGAGGGATTGCTCCCACGAGTTTTCGAAACTCGCGCCTTAAACCGCTCGGCCAACCCTCCATATTCGTACATTATAGCAAAACTCCCTCCCTCAGGAAGGGTTTGGAATGTCGTCTATAGTCCGTGGAATTTCAAAATATGTTTATTACAATTCAACATAAGAAAGCGGATGATAGTATGATAGATAAAACACCAGCAATAAGCACATATACGGTCAAATGTAATTCGTGTACCTATTTTTTCGATGTAAAACAGGCAAAAAACGACAATAAATATATAAAAATAACTCAATCGCGCATAATAAAAGATACCAATGAAAAAAAACGGACAACGTTTATCCTATTTGAAGCAGACGTTGTAAAGTTTGCTGATGCGCTCAATCAAGCGCAAGCGGATATGAGCTCGTAAAGTGTGTACAATAGTGACATGGTACGCATTGAAACATATAGTCTGGGAGAACTTGCAGCCAATTGTTACATAGTGCATTTTGATGACTCGTGCGTGGTGATAGATCCTGGCGACAGTGCGGAGTTTATAGCTCAAAAAATTGAGGAGAGTAAACACGAGCTTGTAGCAATGATCGCCACGCATGGTCATTTTGATCACGTTATGGCAGTTGGCGAACTGCAACTTTCATATAATGTGCCATTTTTTGTGCATGAAAAAGATATGTTTTTGATTCATAGAATAGCCCAAACAGCTCAGCACTTTTTGTCATATAAGCCAGTTGTTATTCCACCGAAAAATATACACGATTTTTCACACGATTCATTTTCATCAATAAGTCCATTTATTTCTGTCGTCGATACCCCTGGTCATACACCAGGGAGTGTGTGCCTGTCTGTGAAAGAAGATAGAACACTTTTTACTGGAGACACCGTATTTGCCCATGGAGTAGGTAGGTATGACTTTTCATATAGTAGTAAAAACCAACTGCAGAAATCTCTGCAGAAGATTCGCATGTACCCAGCAGAGACAGTATTATACCCGGGTCATGGAGACTCGGTTTTGTTGAGCGAGATAGATAGTGATTCTCATAATTTTTAATTCATTATACTGTCTATAGAATGATTATTATAAAAGTGCTTTTATTTATTGCGCCGTTATTTTTGTTGTACATAACTTCTCGTATTGTAACTGCGATGACACTTGAGTTCTTTGCGCATGGATTTAGAAATAGAAAACTAGCTATATGGCTCTATTCTTTACTATTTTTACCTGGAATTATCTTGCATGAAGCAAGCCACGTTCTTGCAGCCCTCATATTGTTTGTCCGGATCGGAGATGTCAGCTTTTTTCCTCGTCTTGAAAAAATAGACCACACAGAAGAAATACGACTCGGTTATGCACAAATTGCGAAGAGCGATGTTTTTCGAGCATCATTAATAGGCGCAGCACCGCTTTTATTGGGATTTTTGTTATTAGGTTTTGGAAATAGCTTTCTATTTGGCGGGTCTGCTTCGTGGGAAAGCATACTTCATACGATTTTATCATGGAAAGGAATTGTCGCTATATATGGAGGATTGTCTATTTCTCAACTTATGTGGACGAGCAAAAGCGATAGACAAGATTGGTTTATTGCCCTAGCCTTACTATTTGGCATTGGCGCGTGTCTATATTTGTTGTTTGGCATACCGTCAGTTTCATTTATCATTCCGTCAGTTGTATACAAAGAAATTTCTTTAGTATCTAGTTCCGTAATACATGGAGCTTGGTTTGTCGTTGGGGTGAATGTAGTGATTGTGGGTTTCCTCTTTTTACTACCTCGGCAAAAGAAACGGATGTAGATATGTGCCCCCAACGGGATTCGAACCCGTGTCTGCGCCATGAGAGGGCGCTGTCCTAGGCCACTAGACTATAGGGGCAGACCGTTGACTTTAGTCGCTTCGTATCGTATATTGTAACACGAGTTAACGTCCAAAAATCATGAAAAATAGTAACCTTATTTTAACACCGCAAGGAAAAAAGAAGCTCGAAGAAGAGCTTGTCGCTTTGCGTACAAAAAGGCCTTTGGCTTTAGAAGAGTTGCAGCGCGCGCGTGCTATGGGAGACCTTAAAGAAAATAGTGCGTACCAAGCTGCACGCGCACACCTTTCAGACATTGACCATCACATAATAAAGTGTGAACTTATGTTGCGTCGAAGTACTGTTGTTGAAAAGCAAGATATTGAAACGGTACAGATTGGGAGTTTGGTAAAAATAAAAAATGGTTCGTTTGAGATGATTGTTACGATTGTGGGTGAGTCAGAAGCAGACCCAAAGAAGAAGCACATTTCACATGGTTCGCCTTTAGCAAAAGCTCTGTTGGGTAAGAAAAAGGGTGAACAGGCCAGTCTTGTTACCGAAACAACCGTCATAGAATATAGTATTATTGAAATAACATGACAGACTTTATTTCAGACGATCTTGTCGGTCAGCGCACACGACGAATTCAAAAACTTGAAGATCTTAAAGCGCTTGGTATAAACCCCTATCCATCAGAATCAAAAAAATCTTGCACAAATAAAGAAATACTTGATGAGTTTAGCGCTTACGATAAAAAGAGCGTTACAGTAGCAGGTCGAATTATGACATGGCGAGAACATGGTGTTTTGGTATTCAGTGATATTCGTGACATGAGCGGTGATTTACAACTGTGGATTACGAAAGATACGCTCGTAAAAGATTTAGGTAATGGTTACTTAGGTTGGGATGAGCTGAAACTGCTCGATACCGGTGATTTTGTTCAAGCTGAAGGTATAGTCACTAAAACTGCGAGAGGTGCTATTTCGGTAGCAGTTAAGAATCTAAAATTATTGTCAAAAAGCATTCGCCCAATCCCACAACGCCTGGCTGATCAGGAAGAACTGTTGCGCAGACGGTACTTAGATTTACTATTACACAGTGAGAAGAAAGAACTGTTTTTGCGTAAAGAGCGGTTTTTTGAAGCAAACAGAGAATTTTTAAAGAAAAATGGATTTGTTGAAGTTACCACTCCTGTCCTTGAACATGTGACCGGTGGTGCAGATGCACGTCCTTTTGCTACCCACCATAACGACTTACATGAAGATTTTTATTTGCGCATCTCAACCGAACTCTATCAGAAACGGCTTATTGGAGCAGGATTTGAAAAGATATTTACCATTGGTCCTAATTTTAGAAACGAGGGAATTAGCGACGAACACTTGCAAGAATACTCTCAGATAGAGTGGTACTGGGCATATGCAAATTACCGCGACAATATGCTCTTAGTTCGCGATTGTATACGGCATGTTGCGCAGAGCGTTTACGGAAAAACTGTTTTTAGTACGCGCGGTCTTACGTTTGATTTGGCACATGAATGGAAAGAACTCGACTATAAAACCGTGATACAAGAGCGTCTGGGAATAGATATTTTTGCCGATTCAGATGAGAAAATACAGAAAGCAATTATTGAGAACGGTGTTCATCTAAAAGGAATCATAAACAGAAGTAGACTCATCGATAATGCGTGGAAGATCGTTCGGAAGACTATGTCGGGGCCGGCATTTCTGGTGAATGAACCAGCAAGTATGTCGCCTTTGGCCAAGGCTCGTACTGATGATCCTACTCTCACCGAACGTTTTCATGTTATTTTAGCCGGGAGCGAGTTGGGTAATGGGTATTCAGAGGTAAATGACCCACAGTATCAGCTAGAGCAATTTCTTGGACAACAAAAATTGCGTGACGCTGGGGATGATGAGGCTCAGATGTTGGATATTGATTATGTTGAAATGCTGGAATACGGTATGCCGCCCGTGTCTGGGTATGGCCAAAGTGAACGCGTATTTTGGTTTTTAGAAGATATTACCGCACGTGAAGGTACGCTCTTTCCACAATTAAGCTTTGCACTAGACGAAACGACGAAGAAAATTTATGGTGAAAAAGTGATTCAACATACAAAACATGGCCGAGATAATACATAGAGAACTCGATCCACAAAAATCTTCTATTTCACTAATCATTTGGGACGTCGATGGTACATTGTATCAAAGTAGTCCTAATCTTTCTGAGCAGTATAGGAATGCAAACAAAGTACTTTTTAAAAAATGGTTTCCAAATAGGTCAGAAGTTGAGCTTACACAGGAATTTTTACAAATAAAAGAACAGACAAAGAGCTCTACGCAGGCGTTATCAAATATGGGTTGTGGAAGTTTGGTAGAAGTTGAGCAACAACTCGAACTATATCTCGATACTAAAAAGAGCATACAGCCGAATCAAGATCTAGTTGTATTTTTTTCTAAACTTACAGATCTTTACCCTGCTCGACACTGGGCCGTCCGCAATGGTTTCACAGTCAGTACGATCGAGAGGTTGTCATTGATAGGTTTTGAAAAAGGCCAGGATGGTTTATTCGGACCATTCGAAAAGGTTATTGGCACGTTTGATACCTACCAAGTTGCGAAACCGTCGCAGCTCATTTTTGCCGACCTACTGCGTATGGCGAATGTGCCCGCACATAAAATACTTTCGGTAGGCGATAGAGCTGAAATTGAATTAACACCGGCAAAAAAGTTGGGTATGCAAACCGCATTAATTACCTACGGTAAGCCAGCCGAAAAAAATAAAGACATCGACTATATTATCCAAACGCCCTACGACATTGAATCGCTGATGCAATAGCAGATTCTTATTTTCATCAGAAAGACTAGTATTTGTTTTTTTTGACATTTGTCACTTGAACTTCATTTGACATTGCGATCTTAGCGAAGCAATCTCTCATTTCCATTGATCAGATTGCTTCGGTCGTTCCTCCCTCGCAATGACGATTATATTTAGTAGTATGATTTGGATATTGGATATTGGATATTGGATATTGGATATTGGATATTGGATATTGGATATCCCTCCTGTATACTTGTCCCATGCTTACTCGACAAACGTATCTTGACATTGTGAATGCTCATATAAAAAACAAAAATTTAGTTAAGCACTGCTTAGCTGTAGAAGCTGCTATGCGAGCTCTTGCGCGACATTTCCAGGAGGATGAAGATGTATGGGGATTGGCAGGGCTTATCCATGACGCGGATTGGGAGGAAACGGCAAATGATATAACTTTACATACAAAAAAGACTATCGAATGGTTAAAAGAGCACGGAGAAGATGATACACGTATTATAGAGACAGTGCTTGCGCATAATTATAAGAATAACGGACACGAAGAACCTAAAGATACTATGCAGTGGGCTCTTTACACTTGTGATGAGCTTACAGGGCTTATTATTGCAACGACGCTTGTTCGTCCAGATAAACAATTGACATCGGTAACTGTTGAGTCGGTTCTAAAAAAATTTCCTGCCAAAGCATTTGCTGCGGGGGTTGATCGTGAGCAAATAAAACTGTGTGAAGAAAAACTTGGTATTCCGATTCATGACTTTGTGAATATTATCCTTACAGAAATGCAAGGCATCCACACAGACCTTGGATTATGAGACAGCTTCTTATAGCAACGCGCAATAAAGCAAAACTCCTAGAAATAAAGAATACTTTCTCTACACTCTCCACAATATCTGTTGTCGATTTGTCGACGCTGAATATTTCTCAAGAGGCAAAAGAAACCGCTACTACTTTTAAAGAAAATGCGAAGCTGAAAGCTACTTTTTTCGCAAATATATCGCGCCTTCCCACACTTGCAGATGACGCCGGTATAGAAATACAAGCTCTTAATGGCGAACCAGGTGTTCGATCGCGCAGGTGGCTAGGATATGAAGCGAGTGATGAGGAGCTTATACACTATACACTATCACGCTTGAAAGGGGTCGAAGGAAAAGAGCGTGCTGCTCGGTTGACAAGTTGTATCAGTGTATACATTCCTACTCTCAAAAGGTATATCTATCAGCAGGAGAGTATAGATGGTTCTATAGCTAAAAAGCCAAGCAGTAGACGAGTTGAGGGATATCCATACCGATCAGTTTTTATAGTAGATGCATTCAATAAGTATTATGATGAGCTTTCGCCCAAAGAGCACGATGCAATTAATCATCGTGTCCGTGCATTGAAAAATATTATCCCTCAACTTAATAATTTAGTGTAGAATTTCATCTATGATACGATTTATAACTCTCCTTTTGCAGCTTGCTACAATAGCAAGTCTGGGTGTTGTTGTTTTATTATGTCTAGGTCTATATATGAAAAAGCCTTTAACAGTATTTTCATATATTAAGAAACGAGTATTGTTCTTTTCTTTCTTGATGGCACTTATGGCCACGAGCGGTAGTTTATTTTTTTCTGAAATAGCGCTTTTCGAACCATGTAAGCTTTGTTGGTTGCAGCGTATAGTTATGTATCCACAAGTAGTGCTGTTTGGGGTAGCGCTACTCAGAAAAGATGTGAAAATAATGACGTATACGGTGTATCTATCAGTCATTGGTGCTTCTATAGCGCTGTATCATTATGGACTCAACTGGTATGCGCTCTATTTTCCAGTTGAAAAGTGTTCAGTAACTTCAGTATCGTGTACAAGCCCTCATTTTGCCTTTGGCTTTGTCAATATCCCGCTCATGTCATTTTTGGCCTTTATCATTCTTCTATTGCTGTATAAATACTCGAAAGAATAAACCCGTTCTATTCGAGAATATCCAACAAAAATTTTGAAATTTGGCATTGGGATTTGGAACTTTATTGGATATTTGAATTTGGATATTGGAGTTGCAATGGATATTGGGTATTAGGGTTGCTTTTGCTATACTTGAAATATGTTGGATATAAACTTTATTCGTAAAAACCTTGAGTTGGTCAAAAAAACTGTTGTAAACAAGAAGTTCTCAAATCGTGTAGACGTAGATAGATTACTTGAACTTGATGCACAGCTGTTACCTATCAAAATCGAGCTCAATGATGTTCGTCAAAAAAGAAATGAATTAGACAAAAAGATTAAATTTACAAAAGTTCTTAAGGAAAGGCAGCAATTAATAGATGAGAATACGCGTCTTAAGACTCGCTTAAAAAGTCTCGAAGTTGACTATGTAAAGCTCAACGAACAATTTGAAAAAATGATGCTTTTGTTGCCAAATGTAACGAGTCCTAAGATGCCAGTCGGTAAAGACGAAAGCGAAAATATATCTATTCGAAAATGGGGAACAATTCCAAAATTTAGCTTTACTCCTCGCAATCACGTGGAGTTGGGCAAGCGTTTAGATATTATTGATGTTGAAAGATCTTCTGAAGTAAGTGGCGCACGTTTTTATTATTTAAAAAATGAAGCGGTACGAATGCAGTTTGCCATTATTCAAATGGTTTTTGAAATTTTATCAGATAAAACTGTTTTGAAACGATTGGCCGATACGGCAAAAAATCCTTTCAGTAATGCATTTATACCGGTTATTCCACCAGTCATGATCAAACCAGAGATTATGAAGAAAATGGATAGACTTGATCCAATCGAAGAAAGGTATGAGCTTAAAAAAGACGATTTAATCTTAGTCGGTAGCGCTGAACATACACTCGGTCCTATGCACATGAATGAAACGTTTGCATATGATGACTTGCCAAAAAGATACATAGGGTATTCGACTGCCTTTCGAAGAGAGGCGGGTTCATATGGAAAAGACATGCAAGGTATCTTACGGGTGCATCAGTTTGATAAGCTCGAAATGGAATCATTTGTACCTGCAGAGTATGGCGAGGTTGAACAAGATTTTATTGTTGCGATACAAGAATATCTGGTTCAACAGTTAGGACTTCCATACCAGGTTATTCAAATTTGTACAGGAGACACTGGCAAACCAGATTATAATCAATACGACATAGAATGTTGGATTCCTTCGCAAAATAAATATAGAGAAACCCACACTTCGGATTACATGACCGATTATCAATCGAGAAGACTAAACATTCGTTATTTTGATAAAGATAAAAATAAAAAATTTGTTCATATGAATGACGCTACTGCCTTTGCTATTAGCAGGATCTTAATTGCAATCCTTGAGAATTTTCAACAAGAAGATGGAAGCGTACTTGTCCCAGAGGTTTTACAGCCACTGTGTGGATTTAAGAAGATAGGATAGTGTAAGAAACTCAAATACCCAATATCCAATATCAAATAAAGTTCCAAATCCCAATGCCAAATTTCAAAATGGGACATTGATACTTTGACATTTACCTGCCTCGCCGGCAGGCGGGCTGGATATTGGATATTTGAACTTGGATATTCCATAAACTTTCTTTCACTCCTGAAGAAAGTTTATGGTTATGGTATATTCTCTCTATGCTTAATTTTCTAAAATCACTCGTTGATACTAATGCTCGAGAACTTAAACGTTTATCTCGTATTGTTGTCGAAATAAATAACCTTGAAGACAAGGCGCGTGCACTTAAAGATGCTGATTTTCCCAAAGAAACGCACAAACTGAAAGAACAAATAACACACGATCCTACACAGCTTTCTGTCGTACTGCCTTGGGCATATGCACTCGTTAGGGAAGCATCTCGTCGCGTATTGGGAGAACGACATTTTGATGTGCAGCTAATGGCCGGTATAGCACTTCACGAAGGGAACATTGCAGAGCAAAAAACTGGTGAAGGAAAGACACTGTCTGCGACAGCGCCACTGTATCTCAATGCGCTCACAGGTAAAGGCGCACATTTGGTAACGGTGAATGATTACCTTGCTCGTCGCGACGCAGGTTGGATGGGTATGGTATTTGATTTTTTGGGTATGACCACGTCTGCCATTATTTCAGAGCAATCGTACATTTACGATAGGGAACATTTTGATACATCTAGCTCAGATTGGCGCATTACTCATTTGCGCAACGTTTCACGAAAAGAAGCGTATATGGCAGATATTACGTATGGTATTAATAGTGAATTTGGGTTCGATTATCTGCGTGATAACATGGTATTTGCACAAGAAGAGTGGGTACAGCGCGGATTTAATTTTGCCATAATTGATGAAGTTGACTCAGTTCTTATAGATGAAGCACGTACGCCGCACATAATCTCTGCACCTATTGAACAGGACACCAGTCGGTACTACGACTATGCACGTATTGTAGACAGGCTTTTACCAAATGTTGATTATGCGGTAGATGAAAAATTGAAGACAGCCAATCTTACTGAGGTAGGAGTGGAAAAAGTTGAGAAATTGCTTGGTACAGAAAATATGTATGAAAAAGACTACGACACCCTTTTTCATATAGAGGCATCGTTGAAAGCAAAAGCGCTTTTTAGACTCGACAAAGATTACATAGTTCGCAATAATGAAATCGTCATCGTTGATGAATTTACCGGTCGACTTCTCGAAGGGAGACGTTTTTCCGAGGGAATACACCAAGCTATTGAGGCAAAAGAGAATGTTCCTATAAAACAAGAATCAAAAACGCTCGCGACCATTTCATTGCAGAATTATTTCAGAATGTATGACAAGCTTGCGGGTATGACAGGAACAGCTGCAACAGAAGCCGAAGAATTTCATAAAATTTACAAACTCAATGTGATCGTCATTCCGACAAATAAAGAGAAAAAACGTATTGATAATCCAGACTACATTTACAAAACAGAGAAAGGTAAGTTTAGTGCATTAGTGGAAGAAATAGCAAAAGAACACAAAGTAGGTAGGCCAATTCTCGTTGGTACGACAAGTATAGAAAAAAATGAAGTTCTTTCGGGCTTACTTAAGAGGAAAGGCATTCCTCATGAGCTTTTAAATGCAAAGAATCATGAAAGTGAGGCATCTATTATCGCTCAAGCAGGCGCATTGAAAGCAGTTACTATAGCAACAAATATGGCTGGTCGTGGTGTTGACATACTCTTGGGTGGAACTCCACCAAATAAGAACGACGATAGCGAGAATAAGAAGTCCGATGCAAAAAAATACAATCAAGAGTTGTTGCAGTGGAAGAAAAATCACGAACAAATTGTGAGTTTGGGTGGACTTTATGTGATTGGAACTGAGCGACATGAATCTCGCCGCATCGATAATCAGCTTAGAGGGCGGGCAGGCCGACAGGGAGATCCAGGAGAAACACGATTCTTTATCTCACTCGAAGATGAAATGGTTCGGATCTTTGGAGGAGATCACATTGGTAAGCTTATGACATTTTTTAATATGCCAGAAGATCAACCACTCGAACACGCCATGGTTTCCAAAGCTATAGAGCAAGTGCAGGTTAAGGTTGAAGGATTTAACTTTGATGTACGTAAACATTTGCTGGAGTTCGATGATGTATTAAATAAGCACAGAGAAATAATTTACACTCAGCGCAAACATATGATAGATAGAGCGAGTCAAAGCGTTGAGCATATGAAGCAATTTGTTATGGACTCAATTATCGGACTCGTTTCTGATCTTGAAAAAAATACAAATCAGGATGAACAACAGCGCAAAGGAATGCTTATAGATTTGACAAAGGAAATCTTTTCATTAACCGAAGAGAATCAGAAACAACTTGAGACGATGGATGCGTCTGAACTATCTAAGAAGCTGCAAGAAAATATAGTGCGCGTATTAACAGAAAAGGAAAAGGTTTTTGGGTCAGATATTTATTTACAAGGTGTCAAAGTTTTGTATCTCAGTACCGTTGATCACTACTTTACAGAGCACCTCACTAGTATAGAAAGTTTGCGTGAAGGAATTAACTTGCGCGGTTATGCTCAGCTTGATCCGCTGGTAGAATATAAAAAAGAGGCTTTTAAGCTTTTCCACAGTATGCGTGAGGCCATACGTACCGATTTTGTGCGGAGATTAGTGCATTTAGAAGTACAACCGATGATGGATACGCCGCAGCAAGAGATAACTATACCGGCAAACCCAAGTGAGTTATCGCAAAAATCTGTTTCTCATAAAAAGAAAACTGGAAAAAAGGCAGAGTCGACCAAACTTGGGAGAAATGATCCCTGTTGGTGTGGTAGTGGAAAGAAGTGGAAAAAATGCCACTATCCAAAAATGAATTAATGATCAAATTAAATGAATAGGTTTATACATCGAAAATCTGTATTTGTTTTACTATCTATTTTTATTTTTGGTTTATTTTTAAGGGTCAATAATCTTCATGACATTTTTTTTTATGGACATGATCAAGCGCGAGATTTTCATGCGGTTTTCGAAATGCTCACTATCCCAAAATTAAAAATAACTGGTCCTGGTACAGATATCCCAGGACTATTTGCAGGACCTCTATTCTATTATCTTGCTGCCATTCCCTCTATGCTATTTCGCTTCAATCCGAATGCATTTGCAATTCTTCTTATTTGCATCAATCTCTTAGGTATCCCATTGATATATATATTGGGCAAGCGATATGCGAATTTCACTGTAGGTATAGTTGCAGCATTTTTATGGGCATTGTCGTTTGAATTGTCCAATTTTTCACGTTTTATTTCAAACCCATCGCTTTTGCCAATATCAGGTTTGATTTTTTTCCTAGGACTATATTTATTTTTTTTTGAGAAAAAACAAAAAGGACTTCTTATAAGCATTGTTGGTTATGGATTGGCAACTCAGACAGAGTTTTACCCTGTATACTTAGGCATATTGTATCCACTTTTTTTTTGGTTGTATAAGACTTTTCCAACTCGAAAAACTAGTATATACAGCATTATTTTGGTTGTACTATTTTTTTCAAGTTTTGTTCTAGCAGAAGTTAAATTTCATTTTATGGGAGTGCAATCCTTATTTGCATACCTGAGTGAGCCACATGGGTATATGACCTTAATGGATAGTATTAGACTTTATTACAGCAGTCTTGCTCGAACGCTTTCGTTGAATATTTTTGGGATGGGAAAGTCGATTTCTTTTATTCTTTTTTTTCTGTTATACGGTATATTTCTTTTTTTACCATTTGAAAAGAAGAAAAAACTTTTTTTATCTGTTTGGTTGTTTGCAACAGTTCCTTTGTCTATATTTAAAACCAATCTTGTCGGTGGTAATTTTGTACATAGCCCTCTCTATGCAAGTTATATTTTAGTAGTTGCGATTGTGATAGGTACAGCTCTTGAGACGAAAAAATTTCGTTTCATGGGCATATTGGTGTTGCTCATAGTAACTTTTTTTCAGTTACGATTATATGTTCGAGACAACTTTACTGAAAGTTTTGTATTAGGCCATCAGCCTATGACGTACCACGATGAAAAACAAGTAGTGTTATATACCTATGAGCAAGCCCATGGAAAACCTTTCAGTATATGTTCAGTGAGTAATCCTTTATTCGTCAATATTCTTTGGTCTGCTGTTTATACATTGAATGGTGAAAAGTATGGGTACTTGCCATTTTGGGCTGGGCCTTCTCAGGGTGCGAGTGCAACATTTTTGCAACCAGACTCAGATCATGTTCCACTAAGGTTCCTTATAATAGAGCCGAGCAATCAACTACCCGAGCATGCGCTTCCAACTACATTGTATGCTGAAAACAAAATATCTCGAGTAGTTGAAGAAAAAATATTTGGGAAAATTAGGGTGCAAAAACGTGTGGTAGACACAAATAGAAAAATACGTGAGAATTCAAAATATGAGGAAATTTTGAAGCGTGACAACCGTTATGGTTGTTTTTTTTAACCTAAAGAAAGCTGTGAGGCAGAGGTTAAAAAAACCAAAATTTAAAAAACATATTTAGTTCAATTATTAAGTATTACCCAGTTGTCCTATTTTTATCGAGGGTTTATTGCATTGGAAATATGGGTCTTACATACGTGAAGCTGCATACCATAAAGCCATAAGTGGATTATCTGGCACTGTTGGAATTTCCAGTTCGGAAGCATGAAATGCTGTTTGCACTACTTGTTCAATTGACGCACCAACAAGATTAGGATTCCCTAATATTTGTCCTGCGGCTACGTTCTTTCCTTCGTGGCCATCTCCAAAAATTCCTGCAAATGGAATATTATTATAAACTGATCCATCTGGCCTGTAACCTCTATACATCATCAGTGGCCCTTCACCCTTTCCACATACTAGATCAGCAGAGCCTGGAGGTACTTGACCATATCTTTGGCAGGTTGCAGAATCATTTCGTTCCTTTCCAAGTACGTAGGAATCTCTTTCTGATACTGCGTTGAATGGGTTACTGTCGTATAGTATTTCAACACCATTATAAAGTCCTAATTTTTTTGCACAGTCTGTGAGTGCTTCAAAGTGTTTTCTATGTGTTACTGTATGAATGGCGACTGCAAGTTTGTCAGATTGTATTCTTTTAGCCTGACTGGTAAGTAGCTCCTTTGTCCATTCTTCTGTTTCGCGGTGAGGATTACCACTGAAATCTACTGCAATTTTCGTAGTTCCACATTTGTTACCGGCTAAGCCGAGCATATGCATTGGATTTGTGGGCGTACCCCATGGCAAAATATGTTGGTCATCTAAATGCTTTCGTCTCGATAAACATTCACGAGCAGTACCAATGTCATGGGTTACTGAATATTCTTCACATCCTGCTGGCTCATCATCCACCATTGCTTCATATTCCTTACCCTTCCATGGGTCAGGTGTAACTGCAATTTTCGCTGCAGTATTTCCAAATACCCCTCTTCGTATTAAGTCATTTGCAGTATATGCTGCCGCCACATATGTCGTGACAATGAGAATTGGTCCACCTCTATTTACCTGCATACTTTGTATAGCCTCAGATACTGCCTTCCCATTGGCCATGCGCTTGCCTCCATAGTTGATAACGCGGTTGGGTAGTAGTGCTGTTGCTGCCTCTACTTGAGTAAGTATTCCAAAGTTTTGAGCCTTTGCATATAGTTTAGGAACAAAGCCATTACCCACATCCAATACCCAATGTTGATATGGAATATTTCCTAATGCGCAATATTCTGCATACGCATTTGCTTCTCTTAAATGTCCAAAGCCGATACCTCCAAATGCAGAAAGAATAAAGACTTGGCCATTTTTTCCTAGAAGATTTCTTAATTCATTTAAATAATGATGGGCGGTATTAATATCAATACAGCCCAGCGAGGGAAAGTCATGTCTCTTTTGTTCCTGATGCTCACTATTTATGCCCCACATATATACATAATAAATATGTATATATAGTATACCACATTGTGGGTTTCTCTTTCATTTCCTTGTCTAAACCTTCAATGTCTATTTTATAGTGCAGTGTATAGTAGGTGATGATTGAGTTTGTTACAATACGCGTATGAAAAAACCGACGATACTTTATTTTGTACGCCATGGAGAGACTGTATGGAATGTACAAAAACGTATTCAAGGTCATAAAGACATACGCTTAAATAGAGAAGGAAGAGAGCAGGCTCATACAACAGCTCAAAAACTGTTTTCGGAAATCACACACGTCCACGCAATTATTTCATCTGATTTACAAAGAACCGCTCAAACAGCAGAAATTATTGCTGAATATTTTAATACGCCTGTTACGTTTACCACTAGGCTTCGAGAACGAGACTTTGGATCCTTTTCAGGAAAGTCATACAAACAAATATCTACTCTGTTAAAAGATGCATATAAAGTTTTTGATGGGCTTTCAGAAGAGGATAAATTCGATTTCAGTTTGCATCCTGAGATAGAATCTGAACGGAAACTTCGTACGAGAGTAATGAGTTGTATCGAGGATACCGTAAACACGTACTCTGGAAAAACTGTTGTCATTGTAACGCATGGTGGAGTATTGCGATCTATTCTTACCGCAATGCAACTCCTTACGACACACGATCACGGTCGTATTCATATTGGAAATGGAGCATATTTTGCAATCCGTTTTGAAAGTGGCACATATTTTCTTGCTCTAAGCGAGGGTGTAACATTCCCAAAATAATTTTCATACCATTATCGTTTGACACGAACATGCGTAATTAGTAGTATGGTTGGACATGACAACAGTGAAACAACTTGAACAGGCGGTTTTTGATTTGCAAAAAACTATTCGTTCACTCATGATGGTCGTAATTGCTTTGTTTGTATTAACAGCAGGGTACATTGGTTATAAAGAGTTTTATCAGTCAAAAACAGTCGCCGCTCAGGTGGTGGCCGACGCTCAGCAACCTCCGGCGGAGCAATTTGGTCTATTAAAAGACTATCCCAAACTCGACAAGAATGATCATATAAAGGGAGACAGGAGTGCTAAATATTTATTGATTGAGTATTCAGATTTTGAGTGTCCGTTTTGTAAGCAATTTCATGATACAGCGATTCAGTTTTTGAAAGAATATGGGTCTGAAGCTGCTTTGGTGTACCGTCATTATCCTTTAGCTCAGATTCATTCGAAGGCGACAGATGAAGCGATAGCTTCTGAGTGTGTTGCTTCATTAGGAGGTAACGAGGCTTTTTGGAAGTTTGCAGAGGGTCTTTTTGCGGTAACCCCTTCGAACGATGGACTTGATCAAACGTTATTACCTGGTTTAGCAGTGAGTGCAGGGGTAGATCAGGCTGCATTTGAAAATTGTTTTAACCAGAAGGAAACAGCAAAAGTTGTAGAAGATCAATTTAAATCGGGTGTCAGTTTTGGCGTACGTGGTACTCCGGGAAGCTTCCTCATTAATACGAAAAATGGGAAAGCCGTTTCGATCCCAGGGGCTCTTCCGTATGAAGTTTTTAAGCAAGCACTCGATAAGATTAAGTAAGGATACTCATGGGACAACAAGATGAGGGAAGTCAGGTTAAAAACCATACCCCTATTTCTGTAAATTCTTCGGTTGTCGCTTCAGGCAAGGAATCAGAA
Source organism: Candidatus Roizmanbacteria bacterium (assembly GCA_024654535.1). Taxonomy (GTDB): domain Bacteria; phylum Patescibacteriota; class Microgenomatia; order UBA1406; family UBA1406; genus JANLHL01. Next base: position 280,206 of record JANLHL010000038.1, read on the forward strand.
CCCTTGCGAGTAAGTGAAACCATTTCATCTCCCGATTTGGAAGCTTCTTTAGAAGCAACGACGGAGGAATTTATAGAAGAGATACCGCATGTTCCTGAGATTACGGAAGAAATGAAAAAGGCAGGCGTGCAACATCCGACAACATCCGTACTTATTAATGGGAAGGAATTTAAATTTCCAATGGCTTTAGAGGAAGTTTCAGATGGATTAAAACAGCCTTCAACATCAGGTAAACACTGGCTCGCGCTATTTATAGAATACATACTCGCAAAACTTGGCTTTAAAATTGTCGATAAAAAGGGGAAAAGTCAAGTTATACGCCGATGATTCGTTTGATTACATGCATAACTGCTGCCATACTTCTCGTTTTGTGTACTTTCTTTGTGCCACCTGTTCAATGGTATATTGTTGGGGGATACATACTTCTCTTTTCTACCACAGTATCCATTTGCATTTCGTATTTCCTTGGATATCGTATTAGTGTATATATTGGGACTTCTGTAGGATTTTTGCTTTACCTTTTTTGGCAGGGAATATTTGGTTTCGAGTTTGTAGGGCTACTTTTTTTGGCGATCGTCGCATTTGAAATTATGTATCGGATAGGTATTCGTATGATACAATAGGGTATATGGTACGGCGCGTTGTGACTTCACAAAGATTTTATGAAATACTGGTTCCTATCGTAACGTGGCTTATAATTACCACACCCATATGGCTATCTCCCTTTTTTCCAGCGCTTGTTGCCTATTTCATCATAGTTTTTGATGTCTATTTCTTTTATAGAACATTTAAGACTGTAGTATTGGCAACAATATCATACATGCGTATAAAGCAGGCAAATAAGATTGATTGGTATAAACGAGCACGTTTTTGTGCGTCATTTGACAAAATAAACCACGTTATTATTGTCACTAACTATAAAGAAACAAAGCGGAAATTAAGAATTACCTTAGACGCAATAGCTAAGCAGCGATACGCAAAAAATCATATTCATATAGTGCTTGCAATGGAGGAAGCAGAGGGTAGTGCAGCACATGATAGAGCTAACAAGCTTATTTCAGAATATAAGGCATCTATAGCCAGTATTGCAGCAACATTTCATCTATTGAAACCAGGTGAAGAAAAAGGAAAGGCCAGCAATGAAACGTGGGCAGCGCGCTATATATCACGAATAGCCGTAAAGAAAAAATGGGACCCAAAAAATATTATCGTAACGTCGTGTGATGCCGATAGCGTACTTGATAATCAGTATTTAGCTTGTGTTACCTATCAGTATTTGACGTATCGTGATGCGCAATACAAGTTTTATTGGGCGCCACTTTTATTGTATTCAAACTATTGGAAGTTAAATTTCTTTATTCGAATACAAACAACCATTTCATCCATTATGCGTTTAGCCTTCTTATCTGAAACAAGCAACCTCATACAAATATCTACCTATAGCATGAGTTTATGGCTTCTCGAAAAGGTAGATTATTGGGATGTTGACATCATTCCAGAAGATTGGCACATTTTTCTACAAGCATTTGTGAAATTTGGCTCAGTCGTTGAAACGAAGCCCGTGTACCTCATTACGACTGGAGATGGTGTGAGTGGTAAGAATTTTGTCGATTCTATACGCAATAGATATGAACAAGAGAAGAGATGGGCATGGGGAGTCACAGATATTCCTTACGCAATTGAACAACTTATTCATGCTTCTCACATTAGTATAGTAGATCGTTTTTTTAGAATATTGAGCGTGTTGCAAACTCATATTTTGTGGCCATCATCTTTTTTTGTACTTACGCTTGGTGCGACTATTCCTATGTTTTTAAACCCGTATTTTAAGCAAACCGCATTGGGATATTTACTACCAAAAGTTGCCGGAAGTATACTGACTTTGACAACGTCGTTTGTACTTATTATTGCGATCCTCGACTTTCAATCAAAACGTCATTTTCTCAATAAACGAGAAACACCCAAAGTACCATTACTTATGCTGCAGTGGATTTTATTTCCAATATTGTCGCCAATAATATCTGCATTTTTGTCATCTTTGCCAGCATTAGAATCTCACACGCGCATGTTATTCGGAAAAAAGATAGACTATAAAGTAACAAAAAAAAGTTAAGATTGAAAAGTCAGAAATAATAATTAAAATAAATCGGTGAATTTTCAATGAATAAATCATTTGTTCAGTTGTTACAAAATAAATTTGCATGGTTTGGACTTTTTGGGCTAACATATGTGATATCCTTTTTCTATCTTCCTCAACAGGTCCCACTCTATTATTCAACTCTTCTACGAGAAGATAAGTTAGCTAATAAATATGAATTGCTGCTCATTCCACTTTTCCTAATAATTCTATTTATATTATGGGAACGGATATTTATAAAATTGACACTTGGGAATGAATATATACAGAAACTTGGACAAGGGTTTATTGTATTTTTGGCATGTATGGCGTATGGTAGTTTTGTAAAAATTATATTGAGCGTCATATGATTGTGCCTGTTATTCTTGCCGGGCTAGTTTCTTTTATTTGTACACCGATTGTTATACGTATAGCTCGGAAAATAGGCCTTACCACCGATGCTGAATTAGGTACTCATCCTGCACATACCCATAGTGGGGTTCTGCCCCGTGGAGGCGGCATTCCTATATATATAGGTTTATTGGTCGCTTTTTGGCCATTTTTGGCGAATAAAATCGTTTTGTCTATTATGTTGGGGGGAGCAATACTCATCATAGTAGGTTTGATAGATGATAAGTATGGATTGTCGCCATATTTGCGATTCATTCTTAATATATGTGCTGCTGCCGTTGCAGTTGTTGGCGGTATCGGTATTCCATTCTTAAGTAATCCATTTGGCGCGATTATTGATTTGCATGGATTTATTCTCAATGTAACTGTATTGGGCACGAGTGTACATTTATTGTGGTTAGCAGATTTAATTGCTATTCTGTGGATTGTTTGGTGTATGAATATGGTTAACTGGAGCAAGGGGGTAGATGGACAGTTACCTGGATTTGTTGTCATTACGGCATTTTTCTTGGGTATTTTGGCACTGCGATTTTCACGTCACGACATATCTAAAGAGTTAGTTACTATGCTTGCATTTGCTACAGGAGCGTCTTTTTTAGGCTTTTTACCATGGAATTTTTATCCTCAAAAAATATTGCCGGGTTATGGTGCAGGTTCGCTTGCGGGATATATGCTTGCCGTTCTCTCAATTCTTTCATGGGGTAAATTAGGAACACTTCTGCTGGTGTTATCCCTGCCTTTAACCGATGCGGTTATAGTGTTTATGCGTCGGATAAAAAGTAAAAAATCGCCATTCAATGCAGATCGAACACACTTTCATCATAGCCTGTTGGATATGGGTTGGGGTAGAAGGCGTATTGCGGTGTTTTATTGGCTAGTTTCGCTCGTCTTTGGTATATTTTCACTTGTGGTAACTTCACAGACAAAGTTATTTGGATTCGTGTTACTCATAGCAGTGTTGACTGCTATTATTGTTTGGAGCTACACAATGGCACGTAGTAAGTAGTTGCGTATTATTATTTAATTTCTCATTTTTGTCTTATACTTGAAGCATGGTACGAAAAAAAATTGCCGTTCTTTTTATTTCTATAGCTGTATTTGCAGCTGGATTTTTTACTTACCAGTATTTTTTCCCTGATAATATATTTGTTCGTATTTTAAATGGCATGGGGGATGTAAGTATAGAATCTACCCCTACTGCAACCGTATTTGTCGATAATAAAGTAATGGGACAAACGCCTGTGCAGTTTGCATTGAGAGAAGGGGTATATAAAATCAAGCTTGTCCCCGATGCAACAGTGAAGAAGACGTATACTACGTGGTCTGATTCAATTAGAATTTATAGGAACACGACTGCCTATATTCATCGTGTATTAGGCAGTGATGCCGCGTCATCTGCTGGAGAAGTACTAACGCTTGAGAAATCAACAAGTAAGATGGGGCAGCTTTTAATCAGTACTAACCCTGCCGGCATGTTTGTATCGCTTGACGGTGAAGATAGGGGGTTATCTACTCTGTTTGTCGATGGGGTAACAGCTGGGGAACATGAAGTAGGAGTCCGCGGGGAAGGTCTATTACCAAGAAGTATTCCTATTAACGTCGTTGAAGGCTACAAATTATTAATTTCTATAAAGGCTGCGGTTGATTCTGACTACAAGAAAAAGCAAGCAGAGAAAGTTAAATCAAAAATAGTCGAACAAAATCTGTTAGAGATTTTGTCGACTCCCACAGGTTGGTTACGCGTTCGATTTGAACCTTCTATTGAGGCAAGTGAAGCGGCAAGGGTTGATACTGGTAAAAAATTTACCTACCTTGATGAGCAAGAGGGGTGGTATCAGATTGAATATGAAAAAGGAAAAAAAGGTTGGGTCAGTGCCGAATATGCAAGCCCTGTTAAGAAATAGTTGTGTAAATGTATCGTGTTTGCTGTTGCATTTCATTTTTCCCCTCTGTATAATTCCCTATACATACCGAAACAAATAGTGAGGTATGGAGTTGTTTTATTATTTACTAGTTTAAATTAAATTGAATATGGCCATCGGAGTATACAAAAGAACCAAACCCCATCTTAATATAGGTACTATTGGACATGTTGATCATGGAAAAAGTACTCTCACGTCTGCTATCACTCACGTTCTTGCCAAGAAAAATATGGCAACAGCTCTTACTTATGCACAAATAGATGCAGCCCCAGAAGAGAAAGCCCGTGGCGTTACTATTAACGTACATCACTGTGAATATGAAACTGGTACTCGACATTATGCGCATATTGACTGTCCAGGACATGCAGATTACATAAAGAATATGATTACTGGTGCTGCACAAATGGATGGTGCGATTTTGGTGGTATCTGCTCCAGATGGCCCAATGCCTCAAACAAGAGAACATATTCTGTTGGCAAAACAGGTAAACGTACCTGCAATGGTTGTATTCTTGAATAAGGTCGATATGGTTCAAGATCCTGAATTAATTGAGCTTGTTGAAATGGAAGTACGTGATCTACTTAAGAAGTATGGCTATCCAGGAGACGATGTTCCAGTTATTAAAGGTTCAGCTCTCAAAGCAGTTGAAGGTGATCCTGAAGCTGAAAAAGCCATCGAAGAACTTATGAATGCAGTTGATACCTATATTCCAGAACCAGTGCGTGACATAGATAAACCATTTGTCATGCCTATTGAGGATATATTCTCAATCAAAGGCCGTGGAACAGTCGTTACAGGCCGTGCTGAAAGAGGAAAGATCAAGGTGAACGATGAAGTGGAAATCGTTGGTATTCGACCAACTCGTAAGACAATTATCACCGGTGTAGAGATGTTCAGAAAGAGCATGGAAGATGCGCAAGCAGGTGATAATATAGGTCTTTTATTACGAGGTATTGAAAAAGAAGATGTGGAGCGTGGACAGGTGGTAGCAAAACCTGGTACTGTAGCGCCACATACGAAGTTCTCAGCACAATTATACATCTTGAAAAAAGATGAGGGTGGACGTCATACTCCATTTTTTAACGGTTATCGTCCACAGTTCTTCATTAGAACTGCCGACGTGACTGGTCAGGTAACACTAGAAAAAGGTGTTGAAATGGTTTCTCCAGGTGACGACGTTAAAATAACAGCAGAACTTATAGCTCCTGTTGCCATGGAAGATGGTTTGCGTTTCGCAATCCGTGAAGGTGGCAAGACAGTTGGAGCGGGAGTTATTACTAAAGTTCTGGAATAATATAATACTTTTGTTAGATAATGCCAGCAGGTAAGATAAGAGTTCGTTTAAAAGCATACGATCACAGGCTATTGGAAGATGCCTGTGAGAAGATAGTTGGAGCAGCGGTTAAAACCGGCGGTCGTGTTATAGGACCGATACCTCTCCCTACAAAGCGTTCACTAATAGTAGTGAATAGAGCTGCTTTTAAGCATAAAGATAGTAGGGAGTATTTTGAAATTAGGGAGCACAAGCGTCTTATAGATATTGTGAATCCTACGCTTCAAACTATTGACGCGTTAACTCATCTTGATATACCCTCAGGCATTGACGTAGCAATCAAAATGTAATATAATACGCATGCGTGATATATGTGCGCATGTGATCGCGGTGCATATACATAGATTGGTTTGGTGTACAGACCCAGTCTGGGTCTTTTTTATTTGGAAAATATGAAGTCTTTTATAGTAGCAAAAAAAAAGAAACAGGAACAAGCGTTTTTGGATAAACGCCGTGTTGTAACGACCTTTTTAAAGGTCATTCCTACGTATGTTGTTGGCTATCATACAGCAGAGAAAGACGGATATTCAAGCGTAGTATTTGCTTACGGTGAACCAAATAATGATGTTAATAAACCTCAACGTGGTCAGTTAAAAAAAGCGGGGATAGTAGCCCCGCTTCGTTTTTTGAAAGAGGTAAGGATTCCGAGCTCTCAGACAGTTGTAGAAATATCTGAAGAGGGTAAAAAAGGGGTAAAGGTTGGAGAAAACACTTTTATTATTGGTACACAAACGATAGTATCAACCTCTTTTGTAGAAAAAGACACAGTGCGAGTCACTGCGACTTCAAAGGGAAAAGGATTCCAAGGGGTTGTAAAGCGACATGGTTTTGCTGGAGGTCCTCGAACACATGGTCAGTCCGATCGTGAAAGAGCACCAGGATCTATTGGATCAGGTACGACACCTGGTCGTATAAATAAGGGAAAGAGAATGGCGGGGAGAATGGGCTCTGAAACGGTGACACTAAAGGGATTACGTGTTATGAGTTCTTCAGATACAGAGCTCTGTGTTAAGGGTTTAGTTCCTGGCTCGGTCAATAGTTATGTATTTATAGAGAATACGACGTCATGAAAAAAATAATAACAGTACCAGTTCTTGGCGCCAAAGATCAATCGGTTACGCTATCGTCAGACATGTTTGAGGTTGCGTGGCCTGCGAAACTTATTGCACAATATGTGCGAATGATTTGGGCAAATACTAAGCGTAATGCAGGTCTTACGAAAACCCGTTCTGGAGTTAAGGGTTCGACAAGAAAAATTTATAAGCAAAAAGGTACTGGAAGAGCCCGTCACGGAGATATAAAGGCTCCAATATTTGTTGGTGGTGGTGTTGCACATGGCGTAACTAATACGAAACCGAAACTTATAATGCCCAAAAAAATGCGTAGAAAAGCGCTTTTTGCTGCGTTGTCAAGAAAACGACATGACAAAAAGCTCTTTTTTATTTCACAAACGCTTTTTAATAAACAAACAAAAACTAAAGATGTATTAGTTTCCTTACAGAAACATGTTGATCTTTCTAAAACGTTGTTTTTAGTACTTCCACATAACCACGAATCTTATAAGGCATTTGCAAATATAGAAAATATTAAGACAGTATACCCATCTGCAGTGAATGCATACCGAGTTATGAAATATGAAAAAGTTATATTTACTCCAGAGTCTCTCAATGAATTTACTCAGTTGTTCATAAAAAAATGATGCGCACTGTATTGAAAAAACCACTCATTACTGAAAAAGCAGTTTCTAAGGATAAGGCGTACGTTTTTGAAGTGGACAAAAAAGCTAATAAGGCACAGATAAAGAGAGCTATTGAAGCGGTCTATAAAGTGAAGGTTTCAAATATTACTACGTGTGTACAGAAGAATAAAACACACAGAGCCGGGAAACATCGTGTGGTAAAAACATTTCCCATTGTCAAAAAAGCATACATTACCTTGAGAGAAGGTGAAATAAGTGACATAAAAGTACAATGAAAACTAGTAAAAACGGGTTAAAAAAGATATTAATAAAACATTCGGGCAGAGATAGTAAAGGCCATGTTTCTGTACGTAGTCGTGGTGGAAGACATAAACGATTCTATCGTACAATAGATTGGAAACGTGATAAGCGCGATAGCTCTGCTGTCGTTAAGGCAATAGAATACGACCCAAATAGATCGTGCAATGTTGCCCTGTTACAGTATGAAGACGGTGAAATGCGATATATTTTGCATCCGCTCGAAGTTAAAGTCGGAGATACGTTGTATGCAGGGGATAAGGCATTGATAGAAGCTGGGCATGCTATGCCAGTAGGGAATATACCCATTGGTGTTCCTATTCATAACGTAGAGCTTCGTGCAGGCGTAGGTGCAGTCATGGTACGCACAGCAGGAGGTCAGGCAACTATTGTTGGAAAAGATGAGAAACATGCGATAATAAAGTTTCCATCAGGGGAATTGCGTAAAGTACCACTCACGTGTTATGCTACAATCGGACAGATAGGTAATGAGGGTCGTAAACATGAGAAACTTGGAAAAGCAGGAAGATCACGTCATTTGGGTATACGCCCGCATGTCCGTGGAGTTGCCATGAATCCAAGTTCGCATCCACACGGTGGTGGAGAAGGTAGAAGTGGTGAGGGAATGCATCCAAAAACACCATGGGGTAAATCGGCTCGCGGTACAAAGACAAGAAACCGTAAAAAAACGAGTCCATTAATTGTTAAAGGGAGAAACTAATGTCGCGTTCACTAAAAAAAGGACCATATATAGATGAAAAATTGATGAAGAAGGTGCTTAAACAGAAAGAGTCTGGTACAAAAGTTGCTATTACAACATGGGCTCGTGCGTGCGAGATTCCTCCAGAATTTGTTGGGCACGCATTTAAAGTACACAATGGAAATAAGTTTATAGATGTTTACGTTACAGAGTCTATGGTAGGTCATCGTCTGGGCGAGTTTTCACTAACTCGAACTTTTAGAACGCACGGTCGTGTTACAAAACGTATTACTGAAAAAACATAACAATGGAAAAAAAAGCAATTGGTAAATATATGAGATTATCAGATAAGAAATTGCGCATGTTTGTTGGTGCATACCGAGGTATGAACGTATCGCAAGCGTTAGAAATATTGCCAAATGTACACCAAAAAGCTGGTGAATTTTTGATGAGTGTTATTAAAAGTGCACTGAATCAATTTACAACAAAACAGAGTGATAGTTTATATATTAAAAGCATAGAAATAGATAAAGGACCACTTTTTAAACGTTGGAGACCAGCCTCACGAGGTATGGCAAAAAAATATACAAAAAAAACTGCACACATTTCAGTTGTTATTAGCGAAAAAAAATAAATGGGAAATAAAGTAAATCCACTAGGATATAGATTAGGCATTCAACATACGTGGAATAGCCGTTGGTTTGTATCTGATAAAGGTCAGTACAAGAAGTATTTATTGCAGGATCTTATTATAAGAAAGGCACTCATGAGTCAATTTACAAATGCCGGACTTGTTAGTGTTGAAATTGAGAGAAACCTATCGGGTATGCGTATCACCATGCACGCTGTACGACCGGGGATTATTATAGGACGTGGCGGTAAAGGATTGGATCAGGTTAAGAAAATGGTACTATCGCATGTGGGTGCTACGACTAAAGAGGATAAAGATAAATTTAAATTGGATCTTAAAATTGAACAGTACAAAAAACCTTTTTTAAGCGCTCGGTATACTGCTGAACATGTAGCCGAACGGATAGTGAGAAATTTCTCTCATCGTTCACTAGCGCACAATGTGATCAACAGGGTCATGGAGAGTGGCGCGAAGGGCGTTAAGATAGCCTATGCTGGTCGTATTAGAGGTGCAAATATAGCACGTCGTGAAAAGTTTCAACTCGGAAAAGTACCACTTTCTTCAATACGCGAGAACATAGATTTTGCACATGTACCAGCACTCACGAGAAATGGATACATAGGAATTAAAGTTTGGATTTGTCGATAATATGTTAGCACCAAAAAAAACAAAACACAGGAAACAATTTCGGGGTACTCATAGAAGAATTGCAATAAAGGCGGAAAAGCTTAATTTTGGTGAGTATGGTTTGAAAACAGCAGTGTCTTATTGGATTACCGATAGACAACTTGAGGCTATCCGAGTTATTTTGGCTAGAGAAACAAGAAAAATAGGGCGCTATTGGATACGTATTTTTCCTCATAAGCCGTATACTAAGAAACCACTTGAAGTTGGCATGGGTTCAGGGAAAGGCGACGTTGCATACTATGTTGCTGCAGTTGCGGCAGGTACTGTGTTAGTTGAGATTTCTGGAGTGGCGTTAACTGAAGTAAAAAGGATTTTTAAAAAAGTGACGAGCAAGTTACCAGTTCACACGCGTATAAGTTACCGTAACCACGATGAGTAAACAAAAAATAATAACAGCGGTTGAACTGAGAAAAAAAGATGAAAAATCACTTCTTGCGTTATTGCAAGAAACGTCTCAAAATGATGCAAAAATGATTTTAGATTTGGTTATGGGTAAAACAAAAAATACCTGCGGTAGACGGCCCCTGAGTAGGACAATTGCGAGGATTAAAACAGTCCTTGCTGAAAAACAAGACTTTAGATTATTAACAGAAAAAAAAGTTTAACGAAAATTATGATAAAAAAACTAACTGGCATTATTGTTTCAACAAGTATGGAAAAAACAGTTGTTGTAAAAGTGGAACGTGTTTTTCGCCATCCCTTTTATAAAAAAGTTATCAAACGTCATAGTAAGATAATGGCTCATGCTGAAACAGCATACCAAGTTGGCGATATAGTTGAGATAGAACAAACACGTCCAGTATCAAAAAATAAGCATTTTGTTGTTGTTAAGAAGTTAGAAATAAAAGAATAATATGTTACAGTTACGATCGAGAATTGTTGTTGCTGACAATTCTGGGGCAAAAGAGGCAGAACTTATTGGAATACCAGGAAAGGGAAATAGGCTTATTGCTTATCTTGGAATGGTAATTACAGTTGTCGTAAAAAAGGCAGATACGGTAGGACAAGTTCGATCTAGTGAGATATCAAAGGCAGTTATTGTCCGTGTTCGTAAAGAGTTTAGACGAACCGACGGCTCTTACATACGTTTTGACGACAATGCATGCGTATTACTTGAGGGTGCTACGAAAGATCCACGTGGTACGCGCGTGTTTGGGCCAATATGTCGTGAAGTACGTTTAGCTGGGTTTCAAAAAATTGCAAGTCTCGCTACTGAAATTTATTAATAAAAAATGAAAATAAGAAAAGGTGATACAGTCACAGTTATTAAAGGGAAAAACAAAAGCAAACAGGGTGTTGTTGAACGGGTTTACAGCGTAAAAAAAACTGTGCTTATTAAAGGAATAAATATGTATAAAAAGCATATAAAAAAATCAGAACAGTTTCCGAACGGAAGTGTGGTTGAAGTAAACAGACCTGTTGCAATAGGGAATATTATGCTTATATGTCCCTCATGTAAAAAGGCAACAAGAGTTGGATACGAAGTGAATGCGACAAAAAAACAACGCATATGCCGTAAGTGCAAGAAAATAATCAATACAAAATAAAATATTATCAAAATTACTATGAACGATACAGAAAAGAAACAACACATTGAAACTCTAAAGAAAAAATTTGGGTATAAAAATACGCACGAGTTGCCTAATATTCTTAAAATTATTGTCAATATGGGCCTAAATGATGCTCTAAAAGACAAGGGAGTCATCGATAAAGGGAGTGAACAACTCACTATTATTACCGGTCAAAAGCCACTGACTACGATTGCTCGAAAATCGATTTCAGCGTTTAAGTTAAGAAAAGGCGTACCTATTGGTCTAAAAGTGACCCTCAGAGGAAAGCGTATGTTTGATTTTTGGGAAAAACTTGTTAGAATAGTACTTCCTCGTATGAGAGATTTCAGGGGAATTTCGGCAAAAAGCTTTGATGGCCAAGGGAATCTTAATTTGGGGTTCAAGGAACAAGGTATTTTCCCAGATCTTGATTATGACAAGATGGATAGAACGAGAGGAATAGAAATAACGATTGTGACCTCTGCAAAAGTTGATAGCGAGGCAAAAGCGTTTTTAGCAGAAATGGGAATGCCTTTCGAAAAATAAAATATATATATGGCAAAAACAAGCGACATTGTAAAATTTCTAAAAAAACAAAAGTTTCCGACACGTGAAATGAATAGGTGTCAAATTTGTGGTAGAAATCGTGGTTATATTAGGCATTTTGGTATGTGCAGAATTTGTTTTAGAAAAGAAGCATTAGCGGGGAATATTCCCGGCGTTATGAAAGCATCATGGTAAAAGGCGTTATAATAACAGATCCAATTGGAGACATGCTTATTCGCATAAAAAATGCGTATCTAGCAGGAAAAGAGAGCCTTGATTTACCATCGTCAAATGCAAAAGAACGAGTAGCTAAAGTTTTAGAAAAACGAGTCATAGTGAAAGCATATAGCATAAAAGGCAGTATCATGACTATCATGCTTAACTTAGAGAGAGACAGAGTATTACAAATAAAGCGTTTAAGCACATCGGGAAAGAGAATATATATGGGATACTCTCAATTGTATTCAGTTAAAGGTGGTAGAGGTTTTTTGCTTGTCAATACATCGCAGGGAATGATGACTGAAGTAGAGGCAAAAAAGAAAAAGATTGGTGGAGAAGTTTTAGCAGAAATATTTTAATATGTCAAAAATAGGACAAAAAACAATACCAGTGCCAGAGGGAGTGACAGTAACTATCGACAGCTCTGGTCGTGAGATAACTATTGTTGGACCAAAAGGTACCATGTCTCACGTATTACCGCGTAAACTAGCTATTGAATTACAAGATCAGGTATTAACCGTGCAAACAAAAGCAGAATCATCAGATGTTGGTGCTTTGCACGGGTTATATCGCTCGATTGTTGCAAATGCGGTTTCAGGAGTTGTTACACCGTGGAAAAAAACGCTTGAGATACATGGGGTAGGTTTTCGTGCAGCTATGCAGGGAACTGATCTTACTTTAAAGCTTGGATTTTCTCATGTGGTGACATTTCCAACACCGAGTGAGATTACGATAGAATCAAAAGGAAATAAAATAACTATTGGCGGTTGCGATAAACAGAAAGTTGGAGAAGTCGCTGCAAAAATCCGATCTATTAAAACTCCAGACAAATATAAGGGAAAAGGTTTACGTTATCACGATGAAATTGTTCGCTTAAAGCCTGGAAAGAAGGCAAAAGCAGCATAAAATATATTACTATGAACATTAAAAGCATCCAAAAACAAATACAAAAAAGAAGGGACCGACGTGTTAAAAAAGTACGTAGAACGATACTCGAATCTCTATCTCAGCCTCGCTTTACTGTCTATAGGAGTGGAAACCATATGTATGCACAAATTATTGATGACATAAAGAGAATAACTATTGCTTCTAGCAATGATTTGAAGATAAAGGGGAAAAATATGGAAAATGCGATCATAGTGGGTCGTGAAATTGCTCAGAAGGCAATTGCCAAAAAAGTAAAGAAAGTCATTTTTGATAGAGGTTGGTACAAGTTTCATGGACGTGTAAAAGCGGTGGCAGATTCAGCCCGTGAAGCAGGATTAGAATTCTAAATAAAATATGGAAGATCAAAAAAAAGAACTAGGTGAACAAGTATTGACAATTAGAAGAGTCTCTCGAAAGACACCGGGTGGAAACGCGGTTAGCTTTTCGGCACTCGTTGCTGTTGGTAACCGTAAAGGATCTTTTGGATTGGGATTAGCATCTGCCGCAGAGGTCCCTATTGCTATAAATAAAGCGATACGTTTGGCTAAGAAGAAAATGATTAAGCTTGAGCTTGCAGGAACAACTATTCCTTATGATATTGAGGTAAAATTCAAAGCTGCGAAGATATTATTAAAGCCAGCGCCAGTCGGGACAGGATTGAAAGCAGGTAGTGTCTTGAGACAGATTATGAACCTTGCTGGAATTACAGACGTTTCTGCAAAAATATATGGATCGAATAATAAGATTAATTTGAGTTTCGCAATGTATCGAGCATTTGAGCGAATGCAGAGAGGAATATAATATGTTTCATTTATTAGTAAAGACAATCAAAAAAGGTAAAAAACGCGTAGGACGTGGTTGGGGTTCAGGTAAAGGTAAATTTTCAGGTCGTGGTATAAAAGGGCAAACAAAACGGGGGAGTGTACGCGCAAACTTTATTGGAGGCGCTGAAGTGCTTTCCAAACGTTTGCCTATGTTGAGAGGTAAGGGAAAAAATAAGAGCATACAAAAAAGTATAGGCATTAATATTGAGCGAATAGAACAGTCGAAGGCAATAAAAAATAAGAGCGAGATTACGGTGAAGTCACTTATAAAGGCAAAATTGGTATCTGCTAAAATTGCGCGTAGCCACCAAGTGAGGATTTTGGGTAGGGGTAAATTAACTAAGTCTATTTCCACATCATTGCCAACAACACGAAAAGCAGTTGAAAAAATAAAGAATGCCGGCGGGAAGCTCACTTAAAACAGTATTTAGTGACATCTGGCACAACTCGCTTCTTAAGAAGAAGGTTCTCTTTACTCTCGCCATCATAGTTCTGTTTCGCCTTTTTGCCTTTGTTACTATTCCGTCTATTGATTTAGCACGTTTAAGAGAAGTCTTTGCATCGAATCAGTTTTTAGTTTTGCTCGATATATTTAGCGGTGGAACTTTAGTGAACTTTTCTATACTTGCTATAGGGCTAAATCCGTATATAAACGCATCGATAGCACTACAGTTACTGTCTGCCATATATCCTCCACTTGAAGCTTTGTCAAAAGAGGGTGATTACGGTAGGTTTAAGCTTAATCAATATACTCGTTTTCTAACGCTTCCGATCGCATTCTTGCAGGCAATTGGTATGTATTTCTTTTTGCGCAATCAGGGGATAGTGGGCGTACTTACCTTTGTGCAGTTGTTGCAGTTTGCCTTGTCACTGACCGCTGGAACGTTTATTTTAGTATGGCTCGGCGAACTTATATCTGAATATGGAGTGGGGAATGGCGTATCATTTATTATTTTAGCAGGTATTGTGGGTAGATTACCTATCATGCTTTTACAATCGAGTACTACACTGACTCAAGAAAGTATACTGCCAACATTGCTTGTTGTGGCTATTGGACTTTTGGTTATTTATCTCGTTGTTCTTCTTAATGAAGCGCAGCGAAAAATTCCTATTTTTTACGCAAAGAGAGTTAGGGGAGGAAAAATGTATGGAGGTGCGACAAACTATTTACCATTGAAACTCAGCCAAGCAGGAGTAATTCCTATAATCTTTGCTGTTTCATTCGTGCTATTTCCACAAATGATAGGAAATTTTTTAGTGAGCGCACAAAACAGCACGTTACAGAAAATAGGAGAGTTTTTAACCAGTGTGTTTGCTGCTAATGGAGTTATGTACAATAGTATTTATTTTTTGCTCGTTGTTGCATTTACCTTTTTTTATTCTTCTCTTATATTTAGTCCACAGAAAATATCTGAAGAAATTCAAAAATATGGAGGTTTTATTCCAGGAATACGTCCAGGTAATGCGACACGTTCCTATTTACAAGCGCTGTTATATAAACTTACATCAGTTGGTGCATTATTTTTAGGAGCAATTGCGATTTTACCTAATATTCTTGCGTCTATTACGGGTGTCAGTTTATTTTTTATAGGGGGTACAAGCATTCTTATTATCGTTTCTGTCATATTGGAAACATACCGTATGATTCAGGCAACTATTATGACAGACCGTTATGATCAGTTGCATACGACACTGTGAACATCATTCTTATTGGAATTCCAGGAGCTGGCAAGTCTACCCAAGGTAATTTATTGTCAAAACAACTCAAAATTCCCTATCTATCGACTGGTCATATATTTCGACAGATAGCATCAGAAAAAACAAAATGGGGGAGATTTGTGAAAGAAACTATGACGTCAGGTTTACTTATCCCCGATAAAGAAACTATAGAAATAGTAGCAGAATATCTCAGACGTCCAGAATATAAACGGGGATACCTTTTAGATGGATTTCCGAGAAATATTTATCAAGCGAAGAGATTCCGTGCAGAAATAACTGCAGCATTTTATTTAAAAGTGCCTGACAAAGAAGCGCTTTGGAGAATAGCTGGCAGAGCTGATGAAGGAAGAACTGACGATACGGTGAGTGCAGTAAAAAAGCGTATAGAAATTTTTCATGAGCATACAGAACCTATATTGGAAATGTATCGGGAAAAGAAACAGTTGATTGAGGTTGATGGAACACGTGATATTCGCAATATAAATGAATTTATTCTTAAGCGCCTTGGAAAACGGATGGGTAAAAATGGGTTGAGTAATTGGAAAAGAAGTAGAAAGATTCTCCTTGCAATAGTTGGTTTATCGGGGGCTGGAAAAACAGAGGCAGCTGGCTTTTTTAGGGAAAAAAATTTACCGATTATTTCTTTCAGTAACATAATTAATGATTATATTGATCAGAATAAATTAAAACATACTGAAGCTGTACATAAAAAATTACGAATAGAATTCAGAGAAAAATATGGAATGGAATCTATGGCAGTATTAAATAAGAGTAAAATTGAGGAAGAATTTAAGGATTCAAGTATAGTTGTTATTGAAGGGTTATATTCATGGGAAGAATATCTTTATTTGCGTAAAGAGTTTCCACGTATTAAATTATTTTTAATCGCACTACATGCAGATAAGAGGGTACGTTATAAACGTGTCAGTGTAAGAAAATATCGTAGAGGACTTTCAGGTCCTGATAGAGACTTGCATGAATTAAGTAACTTGCATAAAGGTGCTCCGATCGCATTTGCAGATTTTAATGTATTTAACAATGGGACTATGAAATCCTTGTATGAGAATTTAGAAGAGGTATATAGACAAATTTTTTATGGAATCGGGTAATGGATAAGAAAACTGCCATGATTGTGGGTGGAGAGAAGCTTAGAAAAGTGGTATCTGAGCTTATTCCCTATCTACAAGTCGGTACAAAGCTCATAGATATTGAAACGAATGCGACGCGTCTTATTCGGGAAAACGGTGGATCTCCAAGCTTTTCTACAGTGCCTGGGTATAAATGGTCTACGTGTTTGTCGGTAAATGAAGTTGTTGTCCATGGTGTACCAAATAGCTACCAGTTAAAAGAAGGTGATGTATTAAAATTGGACATTGGTATAGTATATGGTGGTTTTCATGTAGACTATAGTGATACGCTACCAATAGGCGCAGTCGATAATCAGGTAGTTCGGTTTCTTAAGGTAGGAAGAAATACCTTAAGACATGCACTGACACTCGTCAAAAACAGGATTCGGATAGGTGTTGTGAGTTCATATATTCAAAAAAATATAGAAAATGCAGGGTATGAGGTGATTCACGAATTAACAGGTCACGCAGTTGGAGAAGAGCTCCACATGGAACCATATATCCCAGGGGTTTTGGAAGGTTCGGTTGATAAGACCCCCTATTTTAGAGCAGGACGTGCGTATGCGATAGAGATAATATATTCTTTTAAGGATAATCACGTCGTACTTGCAAATAAAGACGGTTGGAGTTTGCGTACAAGATCATATAGTCAGAGTGCATGTTTTGAGAATACGGTCTATGTGGATGAAGAAAATAGTATTCAATTAGTTTGAATGTATTTTCCCTTTGCAAGAAGGTAAAGAAATGCTATAATAGATTCCTTATAGATGAGTACGACAGATGAAGCAATACGGGTCGAAGGTGAAGTAGTTGAGAGCCTTCCAAATACGCTTTTCCGTGTACGCCTAGATCAGGCAGCGGGACAGTTGGCGGGAAGGGTAGTTTTGTGTTATTTGAGTGGTAAGATGCGTAAGTATTACATCCGGATAATGCCCGGGGATAAGGTACGCATAGAAATAACACCGTACGACAAGGATAGAGGCAGAATAGTTTTTAGATTATAACAATGAAAGTCAGAGCATCAGTAAAAAAAAATTGCAGCAAATGCAAGATAGTTAAAAGAAACGGACGAATACAAGTTATTTGTGAGAATCCAAAGCACAAACAGAGACAAGGGTAATATGATACGTATTTCTGGCGTTAATATTCAAGATAATCTTCCTATTACATTTGCACTTACAAGAGTGCATGGAATAGGTATGGCAAGTGCAAAGAAGATTTTAAAAGGTGTCGGTTTTGATAAAGCAATACGTTCTCATGAACTGACCGATGAGCAGATTCGTACGTTACAAGTATTTATTGATCAGAATTTTAAAGTCGAAGGAGTATTGAAATCAGAGGTTTCTGACAATATTAAGCGTCTGCGCGAGATACATACGTATCGTGGATGGCGTCATATTCGTGGACTTCCTGTCAGAGGACAGAGGACGAGATCAAATGCACGTACACGAAAAGGTAAGAAACGTACAGTTGGAGCTCTTTCGAAAGAGGCGTGGGCGAAAGTTGATCAAGTACAAAATTCTAGTAAATAAGTAAAGTATGGTAAAACAAAAAACAAAGCAAAAAGCGAAGCAAATACGTTATGCAGCAACTGGTAGAGTGTACGTTACTGCTACGTTTAACAACACAATAGTTACGGTCACCGATGAGACAGGTAAAGCACTTGTTTGGGGATCATGCGGTGCATCTGGGTTTTCAGGTACAAGAAAATCTACCCCATTTGCAGCGACATCTGCAATAGAAAAAACACTTGATACAGCAATGCAAACATATGGTTTAAAAGTCGCAGCAATATATATACGCGGTATAGGTCCTGGAAGAGATTCGTTATTACGAGTATTGAGAAATAGCAACCTAGACGTCAGTAAAATAGTTGATAGGACGCCAGTTCCACACGATGGAATACGGCCTAGAAAGAAGAGGAGAGCATAATGGGTAGAATTCTAATGAAGAAAAATAAACAAGCTCGTCGTGAAGGCGTCGATCTTTCTTTGAAAACGCCAGGTACAAAGTCACATACTCGTTTGTTGGCGCGTTTGAATGTACCACCAGGTAATAAGAGCGTTCGTAAGATTCGTTCAAAATTATCCGATTATGGCATTCAATTGCGCGAAAAACAGAAACTAAAAAGAATCTATGCTATTTCTGAAGCGATGATGAGTAAATATTTTCGTAAAGCAGTGGAGAAAAAAGGTAATACCATACTGCATTTAGTTCAGTCACTGGAGACACGTATAGATAATGTGTTGTATCGTGCAGGATTTGCCCCGACGCGCAATGCAGCACGACAGTTGGTTGCTCATGGGCATGTGGCGGTGAATGGCAAAAAAATTGACGTTCCTTCTTATGTTGTTGATCTAAAGGATATTATTACTTTTAGAAAAAAGAAAACGAAAGAAATTCCCTATATTAAAGTCCTGCTTGAAGGTGAGGAAAAAAATACACCTTGGATTAAGTGGAAGAAAGATGGGGCAGAGATTATAGATTTGCCTAATTTAGACGAATATAAAGAGCCAGTGGACATGTTATTAGTCATAGAATTTTATTCTAAATTATAAGTTTCATATTTTGCTATGTTAAAACCACAATTTTCAGTTGAAGTTGTAGAAGAAAGCGCACATAAAGGGGTCTATATAATTTCACCATTACCCCGTGGATTTGGTCATACTATGGGTAATAGTTTGAGAAGGGTACTCTTATCGTCTCTCGTTGGAGATGCCGTTACTCACGTCAAGATTAAAGGCGTATCGCATCCGTTTGGTATTATTAAGGGTGTAAAAGAGGATGTTATAGAATTATTGCTCAATATTAAAATGCTTAGGTTCATATCTGATTCAGAAGAAGAGCATGTCATAAAGCTTTCTAAAAAAGGCGAAGGCAAAGTCTACGCATCTGACCTCCAAGATAGTCCATTGTGCAAAGTTTTAAATAAGGATTTAGTACTGTGTGAATTATCAAGTAAAGGTGTAATAGAAGCTGAGTTATACGTTTCAAAAGGAACTGGTTATGAACCTGCATCACGTAAAGAAGATAAAGGCTTTGAAATTTTACCTGTTGACTCTCTCTATTCACCAATAGTATCGGTAAATCTCTTAGTCGAAAGTACTCGTATTAATAGACTTACCAATTATGACAAGCTCACACTTAACATAGAAACAGATGGTAGTATGACAGGGAGGCAGGCACTTGATAAAGCGTCTTCGCTCATGGTCGAGTATTTTACTCTCCTTGGCTCCGGTGGTTTAGAGAAGAAAAAAGAAGATTTGCAAGGCGGTCAGAGGGCAGCTGGTATGCAGAGCTCGGATGTTATGGTTGATGAGCTTGATTTGCCAACCCGTGTTATAAATGCACTGGTAAAAAATAATATCGAAACTGTTAAACAGCTCCGCGAATTATCAGATGAAGACTTCTCAAAAATTCGTGGTCTTGGTAAGAAATCTGTAGAGGAATTAAAAGCTAAACTTGAAAACTTGCATTCATGAAAAAAAGGATTCTTAGGACCGAAAAGACAACGCGTGGAAAAGCAACTGTCCGTGAGTTATTAAAATCGCTTTTCAGATACGGAAAAACTGTTACTACGTTGGCTAAAGCAAAAGCGCTTAAGCGCAATGCAGATACGCTTGTGACAAAAGGAGTGAATGGATCACAAGTGATAGCTTTGCGAGCCCTTATGAAGAGTTTGGGCGATAGAACAGCAGCACGCGAAGTATTACGTTATATAGGGTACGCAATAAAAAAGCGTACGAGTGGATTTGCGAGTATAGAAAAAATTGGTTTTCGTAGGGGAGATGCGACACCGGTTGCAAGTGTCAGTCTTATGGATTTTGTGAAACCAGAAAAAAAGTTGAGCACACCTAAAGAAAAGGTAGTGGAAAAGAAAGCTTTGACAGCAAAAGAAGTTAAAAAAATTGAGCCAAAGGCTAAGAAATAAAGATTTACAATACAACATATGTTACATAGAACAACCTATACCAAGACACCGACTCAATCAGACGTTCGTGATACAGTCGTTATAGATGCAAATAAGCAGATATTGGGACGTTTGGCTGTAAAAATAGCACTTGCTCTGCAAGGAAAAAATAAAGTCAATTTTGTTCGCAACTTAGATATGGGTGATATCGTTATAGTTACGAACTCAAAAAAAATAGAAGTAACTGGAAAAAAAATGGATGATAAAGAATATTTATATTACTCAGGCTATCCGGGTGGTTTACGACGCGAAAAACTGAAGGAGCGAATGGAAAAAGACTCGGGTGAAGTTATACGAGCAGCGGTTAAGGGCATGTTGCCTAAAAATAAACTTCGGGCACGTATGATATCTCGACTATTCATATTTCCAGATGACAATTATAAACCAACACTAGTTCAGATACAGAAAAAACATGGAATCTAAGAAAACTAAAGTCACAAAGACTGCAAAGAAAAAGAACTCTCTTTATTACGAAGGAGTAGGTCGTCGAAAATCAGCTTCATGCAGAGTGCGGCTTCATATTGGCACAAAAGCGATTATTGTTGGTGAAAATACGGTTGCTAGAGGAGAAATATATGTTAATGGTAAACCTGTAAAGGAATACTTTACCGGCGATGTAAATGCGGTCCTGTGTAGGAAACCATTTTCTATAACAAACTCACAAGATAGATTCTCAGTAACAGCTCATATTATAGGTGGTGGGAACAGAGCACAGCTTGGTGCTTTTACCTTAGCCGTATCCAAAGCTTTGCTTAAAGTGGACGATTCGTATAGAGGTTTGTTAAAGCCGTACGGACTACTTACTACTGACAGCCGTGTCAGAGAACGTAGAAAAGCTGGACTTGCTCAATCTGCACGTAAAGAGAAGCAGTCTCCAAAGCGATAGTAGTCAAAGTAGATTATCCTTACTTTTGTAGTATTTACGCCTGTGCAATTTGCGGAAGTTACCACAAAGATTTGTCCCTGCTATTCTCAAAAAGTTTGATAACCAGTCAACTATACATGTGTATTACTAAATAAATGTCTTATGTTCCTCGTAGAAACACAGCTTTCCACGGTGTGTAGTTAGAGTTAAAAGTGTCTTTTGTAGTCTGTATACCATTTTTTAGCACAGAATAGTCAAATGATACCGATGCTCCTGGAGCAGAATATTCTATTTGTTTTACTACTCCTGCACCTAAAGAAGGGTCGTCTATGAACTCGGTGGGAGGTGCTGCAATCTGATTAGAAATAGTTGGTTGAGCTACAGTAATTATCCGACTATCTTTTGTACCATAAAATGCTATTATCAACGTAAGATTGGTTTGGTCAACGGAAGTTTGTATGAGTATAGGTTTTGTATAGTCATTTTTAAATTGTAGATCGACAGAAGGTGAGTAAATAGTGGCATCAAAACCAGGAGGGGAGTCTTGTTCGTAATAACCTACTCTATACGTGTGTGCATGACGTTCTAAAATGGGTAGGCCAGCATAAAGTGCCGTTCTAAACATAGTTGTTGATACTTGACAAATTCCTCCCCCATCTCCGAGAACTGTTTTTCCGCTTTTAATAACATAAGATGCCTTAAAACCAGTAGCTCCTGAAATTTCTCCCAAGGCGTTTACAAATGAAAATGTTTCTCCAGGTTTTATGATTATACCGTTTAGTCTTTGTGAACCAAGAGTAATATTGTAGACACGCTCGGCTGATGAGCCGTGAAACTGCGATTTTCCTTCTGCAATAAGCTCTGAAATACCTAAGTTATTAATGTCTGAAAGTGTAATATCAGGCATTATCGTATGTGTCTGTAGCTGGATTATCAATTTTTTCTTTTTTCCTTGCATAACCTCTTGACTTGTCAATTGGTCTTCTATAGTTGCGAGTGCGCTATTTTCGTTTATGCTAGTTCCAACTTCTTCTTTTCTAAAGTCGGTAACCTTATTGTCTTTGAATTCAAAGCGTGCATTTATGGGGTCGATTTTAAATGAATCGTTAATTTTTTGTAAGTTTTCTGAAATGGCAACGTTGTTATAGTTTGGTTGAATAACAATACGGAACTGCTCTTGACTGGAGATAAGGAGTAGTAGTGTCTTGTATTTGAGTATAGAATTCTCATCGCGAGCAATTGCATAAGCCGTATCGATAGCTTGAGTAAGTGGGAGTGAATAGGCCAGTTCTTTTTGAGATATCGATGCTACTTCTTGCTTATTAAGTACGAATGTCAGAGAGAGTGAATATTTTTTTTTGTATACCTTCGCTATTTTTTTGAGTGCTTGTTCTTTAGTGAGCGATCCGACGGGAACGGAACCAATTGTAATATTAGGGTATATTTTGTCGTTGTAATAACGGATTGTTTTTGAGGCTTGTACTGAAAATATCCCTAGTATACTCAATGCAATACATAGACAAGAATACACTACGAAACGTATGATGTATCTATGTGTCCACTTATTTTCTTTTTTGTTAGTGTCTCCAGTTACGTTTTTTTCTGTCATATAACCCTATTTAAGAGAAATACTCATGTTTATAACTGATTTTGGTTAGAATTTGATACCATTATAGCAGTATGGCAGAAAATGATGAAAAACAGGTACCTATGCAGGAACAAAAACCTCAAGCTCAGAGTACTGTGCCAAAGCCAGACGTCACTGAAATTCCTGAAGAATATCTAACTGATGAGTATTTATATCCGACAGACTCAGGTAGTACAGCGTCGAAGAAGAAAACATCAGTCATGGTCCTTTTTGTGATTGGAGCTATTGTACTCATTATTGCAACGCTTTTTGTATTTAATACTTTGATAAAAGCGAAGCCAGGTAGTTTGGGAAATCCTGGGAAGATTACTCTAACCTATTGGGGTCTATGGGACGATAAGGCAGTAATGAATCAGATTATTAATGAATATCAAAAAGCCAATCCTAACATTAAAATTGATTATTCTGTTCGTGATCCGAAAGATAGTTATAGAGAACGACTCGTTGCAACCGCACAGAAGGGAACAGGGCCAGATATTTTTCGGTACCATAATACATGGGTGTCTGGAATAACCGACATTCTTGCACCAGCCCCGACAACAGTACTCGATGTTGAGAGCTTTAAGAAAATGTACTATCCCGTTATTGCGAACGATCTTGTCCAAAATAATCAAATAGTTGGCGTACCCTTGGGCATAGATGGGTTAGTTTTAGTCTATAATCAGAAGCTATTTAATAATGCAGGTGTGAGTACCTTGCCACTCGATTGGGAATCGCTTACCGATATTTCTCGTCAGCTAACGATAAAAAATCAAGAGGGGACAATACGTTTTTCAGGAATAGCTATGGGAACTGCAGAGAACGTTACCCACTTTAGTGATATTTTGGGTCTTATGTTTTTACAAAATGGTGTCCAGCTTTCAGATATTTCGAGTGATAATGCAACCGCTGTTCTTGATGTATATACCAGTTTTGCTATCGCGCCAACAGAAGTATGGAATGAAACACTTGAAAATTCTGTTGCCGCATTTGCAGATGAAAAAACAGCTATGGCGTTTGTTCCCTATTGGGAGCTTGAAGTTATTAAGCACATGAATCCAGATATCGATTTTAAGGTGTTACCCGTACCTCAGATAAAAGGAACAGAGCAAAAAGCTATTGCCAGCTATTGGGTAGAGGGGGTATCTCGCTCGAGTAAATATCAAGCAGAAGCTTGGAAATTCTTAGCATACTTATCGAGTAAAGAATCCCTTCTTAAAATACAAGAGCTCGATTTAAAAAGCGGCCGGCAATTTCCCACTCGCCCATACCCAAGAGTCGACATGGCAAGTTTGATTGTGCAAGATCCTTATATGGGCGCGATCATTAAGGAAGCGCCGTATATGCAATCGTTGCCTATCATAGACAGAACCTATGATAACGGTATAGACGATAAGAACATTGCGTACTTGAAAGATGCCGTTAATTCAGTATTATTTGGATCAACATCGAAAGATGCCCTTTCTACTGCCCAATCTGGGATATCACAAATTTCCGAACAGTACGGTTACAAACTACCGAATTAATACTGTTTACTTTGCCATTTTTTCGATTCTGAGCATTGTACCAGGAGCCACTACGTCGGGATTTGCAATATTATTATATTCTGCAATTTTTGTATATAGTTGCGGATCTCCGTAAAATTTCTCTGCGACATCAGAAAGACTTTCACCTTCTTGCAAAGTATATGATTCCGCAGATACATCTTTCGATGGTACGGCGGATACTTTCATTTCCTTTATTTCAGATGATTGAGGGGTGTATTGTTTTGGTATCATGAGCCCTATACCAATACCTATGAGTAGTGTTATTGCTCCAATATAGAGAGCCTCACGTTTTTCAGTTACAAGTCTTTTTAATTCTTGTAGATCATTTTGTGCCATGAAATCTTGTACTACATTTTTTTTAACTGTTTTTTTTGATTGTTTCTTTCGTGCCATGATAGTTTGATAAAACTTACAATATAATAATTACTATGTCAGAGACAGTGTATAGTATCGATTGTTTTTATGCAAGAGAATTTTCAAAATACGTTCTATATGTTTTGTTACAGGGTAGAAGAAATTTGCGCAATAGATTTTATTCGTTTATTTCGAACTTGTGAATTATCTTGTTAAAGACAATAAGGGTTTGAATATATCCTGACTATAGGATATAATATTTATGTGACTGTAGAACATCCAAATAGATTAGAGAGCTATTATAGAAACGTATATAAAACTTACTTTCCTGTGTCTCCTGATTTACTACCAACTTTGGGAATTGATCGTGTATTGAGGCAGAGCCTTTTGCAGGAAGTAGGAAAAAAACCCGAAGATGATTTGCCATCTGCAATACGGGCAATAGCACTTAAACATTTGTTCGGGGATGCTTCTCCGATAAAACTTGGAGTTATACCAACAGCTGAATTCAATACACGAGTACCAGTTCCTGATGAAAGTGGATGGAATAACGATACTGATGTATATAGAGAATCTAGAGATGCTCATCCGGCTTGTAACACGCTAGTATTAGCGTTTAGACCAGAACTCGGGCCTTACTGTATTGCGCAGGAGGGTTTTACTGTAACATCGCCAAAATATCCACATGTCGAAGTGGTACGCTATGAGATTGTTCTCGTGAGTCTAAATCAAGATCCGGATGATTTATTGTCTGGAATTCGTATGGCAGGTACAAGGATGGGATATCCCCATGAACATTTTACCGATGCATTTGGTGATTGGTGTCGATCAAATTTACAACCCGAACAAATCCTGCGCGCACAGCTACCAAAGTTTAGTAGAACGAACGAGTTTAGATTACCAAAACCGTATGAAGTTTCACGTCTGGCTACATTGCTAACTATGTGTCTTGAACAGAATCAACTTAAGTACCCTATCGCCGTTTTATAAAACTATAACCTCTTTTTATAGTGAATTATTTGTATAAGAAAAGCTCTGGGTGTAGTGATGCCTCCTAAATTAGGGGAAATTATTGCTACGACTTGTTCTAATACACAATTTACATATCAATTTGTTTACTAATTTTTCCGGTGTATAATTGGGGCAATGATCAAGCACAGAATTGTGTATAACACAGCAGTCGATTGGAAGTTTGATATTGAAAAAGCACTGAGGAGTTATATGTGGGACACCTCTGGCAATACATATATAGATTTTAGTAGTGGATGGAATACCACAAACTTAGGATGGAATAACCCCGAGATCAATGAGTTCTTACAGAAACATCTGAGCGTTAGAACGTATGCCCCTATGTGGACTGCAGATGAAATGCAAATTCGCTATGCCGAGGCACTTACAGACTCACTTCCGACAGATCTGAATACTGTGTGTCGAGCCACTGGTGGCACAGAGGCGAATGAAATGGCACTTAAAATCGCGCGCGCAGCAACGGGTAGGAAAAAATTTGTATCGTTTAAACACACGTATCATGGGCAGTCATTTGGAACAATTGCGCTTGGGTATGTGCCTGAATATGTAAAACAAATTGCGCCACTAGTTCCAGAATATATACAGTTGGATTTTCCTACTGTGACCGACGAATCAAAAATAAATGAAAAAGAAATCCTTGCAACATTTTTAGAAAATGTTGAGAAAATACTCAAGACCAATGAAGTTGCTGCTGTATTGACAGAGGCAGGCATGATTACGGGGTGGGGATCTATGCTCGTAGCTCCCCAAGGGTATCTACAAGGACTCAGTAAACTTACAAAACAGTATGGAACTTTATTGATCCTTGACGAAGTTGGAACTGGTTTCAGTAGAACAGGGAAGTTATATGCCTTGGAGCATGAGAACGTGGTGCCAGATATGGTAACGTTTGCTAAAGGTATCGCAAATGGAGCTGTGCCTTTGGGCGCAGTTGCAGTAAATGATGAGTTGGTCAAAGATCATATTGCAGAATTCAAGCCAACATCTTCGTATGGATGGACACCTTTGGCGTGTGCTGCAGCACTAAAAACTCTCGAAATCCACCTGAGAGACAAAATATGGGAACAAGCAGAGCAAAAAGGTAATTTTGTCATGCAGTATTTGGCAAGTAATGAAAAGTTGAAAAATCATGTAAAGAATATACGTGGCAAAGGACTGGAAATAGGTTTTGATATTGAAAAAGCGAACTATAAAGAGGTGATACAAAAGGCATGGGGGAAAGGGCTTCATGTTGCTGATGCAGGTGACTGTATACAGCTTATGCCACCCCTAACTATCGATCAGAGTGATCTTGTGAAAGGTTTGGAAATACTCGAAGCCGCAATTGTGGAATAAATTACTATGTAAGAATGGGATGAGATAAGAGCGGAGAGTGGGTTTCTCGCTATTTTATTCAAAATAAATATTGCTATATAATGCATGTATGAAAATATGTGCATATGCTGCAAAAACTTTCAAAGGAGAACTTGCGAAATGGTCGTATGATGGAAAGATCGGACCATATGACGTACTTATAGATATTCAGTACTGTGGTATCAGCAGGGGAGACGTTTTATTTATTGATAATCGTTGGGGCGATACTCATTATCCACTTGTTCCAGGTTATGAAATATTTGGAACAATAAAAGACAAAGGTATAAAAGTGAAGGATTTAGAAATCGGGGAATATGTTGGCGCTGGATATCAGATAAGTTCCTGTATGGAATGTCAATATTGTAAAAAGGGAAAAGAGCAGTTTTGTAAAAAACAGAAGGTTCTTCTAGTAAGCGGTTATGGTGGAGCTTCAGATGTAATAATTGTAGATAATCGCTTTGTGTATAAAATTTCTGAAAAACTACGAAAGCCAGAATATGTACCACTTATGTGTTCTGGATTAACTCCCTATTCAGCGATAAAAAAAGTAGGCATTCATGAAGGAATGAAAGTAGGCTTGGTTGGTATAGGAAATCTTGGGCATTTGGCACTACAAATACTTGTTGCGTTTGGCGCTGAAGTTACTGTTTTTTCTCACGATCAAACAAAGAAAGAAGCGTTGCTTAAACTAGGTGCACATAAATTCGTTTCAAGTACCGATCTTGAGGTACTTCAAGAACATGAAGGTAATTTTGATGCCATCTTTTCAACTAGCTCAGGAACGTTAGATTGGGAATTATATATGCGAATGCTTACACTCGAGGGCACTATTTGTTTTATAGGGCTTCCACCAGACAATATCTCTTTTCCTGCTACTGTTCTTTCAGATTATGCACAGCGAACTATTCAGGGAAGTTATATTGGAAGTAGGAGTGAAATGAAAGATTTATTAAAGTTAGCTGAAGTAAAAGATATAAAGGCAACTATTGAACTCTTTCCTATGGAGAAGATTAATGATGTTATTGATAAGGTACGAAATAATCAAATTATATTTAGTACAGTGGTAGAGAATAAATAAGAGTAATTCTTATCGTTTTATATTCATTATACTAAAGGTATAGAATGGGAAGTGGCAATGAGCAGTGATTCGAACCAGGGAGTGGATGGATGAATACTTAAATTATGTTTGATTAGTATGACTTTAGCGATAAGATATGTCATTGATCTAACTGTTACTATATACTATATATATGCTAGAACTTGCTTCAAATACTATTAAAGCACTTGGGATATTCGGTAGGCTCTCGCCTAACTTAGAGAAGTATTTTGATAGCATTGAGGTAAAATACTCCAAAAAGCCAGATACAAAGTTAGGGTATGATATTTTTCGTCATCACACACTTACTTTTGTTCATAACGCGACGGTTATGGATATTGCAAAACAACTAGATTTACTACAAGATCTTAAACAATTTTTACCTTATAAACTAGCTGTCCGTAAACTCTTTGTAAAAGATGAAGTTACGATGCCCGGAGCAGAACATATTGCTATTGAATTTGGACTCGATCAAACAAAATCACTTCTACAGTTTATTCGCGAAAGAGTCGGTGACGTAGTTGTTGAAACACCGTATATTAAAACGATATGGTTTGTGCCAAAGGAAAGTCAAGAAAAAGTTTTCAATGAACTAAAAGCTTTGAAGGAAATCGAATTCACAGATTTTTATCTAATAAGCAATAAGCAAAATGACGAAAATACTATTTATACATCTACACGCTTCAAATAGTTAGCATCATTATATTTGCTTCACCTATTAGAAATGTTCAGGAGCAAAGAAGTAAACTTTAATATTCAGTTCTATGAGACGTCTCTCATCCAATTCGCACCAATTATGGGTTTATCGCAATTAAGGCAGCTCCAGCTACCATGATGAGCCCCGCAATGAATTTTTTAAAAATACCTTTTTCCTTGAGGAATGTTCCCGAAAGAATTATTGTTAACAAAATATTTAAAGAGACAACAGCGGTAACAAAGGCTACTTTACCTGTACTAACTGCCTTAGTTCCAGCAAATAAATAAAGACCGTTAAATATTCCCATAACAAGAATTGCTTTGACACTTATAGTAATATCTTTTAACGTAGCTTTTCCTTTCGTTAAGAACAAAAAAGTAAAAGGAACAGCAGCTATAGAAAAATAAACAGCTGCAAAAAATTGCGATGAAGAATATAGAATGGCCATTTTTTGAATAGGGACGTTAATTCCTACGATTAAACAAAATAAAAGAATCAGAAGTACTCCTTTTTCTTTCGTTAACTTTGCAAAGGGGTACAAAATATTTTTACTGACTGCAAAGTCAAAGTTAAGTACATAGATACCCAGGACAAACAATAACAATGCTGCGCCATGAACTATAGTAAGATTTTCACCTAAAATGAAATATGCACCAATGGCTATAAACAAAATATTGAGCGAGGTAATAGGCGTAATTAGAGAGAGTGGAGAGATTTTAATAGCTTTGAAGTAACAAAGTGCTGTCGCAATCTCTAAAGGTATCATAATAAAAAGTAGTAACCAGAACCTACTATCAACGACAGGCATACCTTTGGCAAATAAAACAATCCAAAGTACTGGCAAGGTAGCAACTGTACGGAGCCAGGCCACAGAATACTCATTGAGTTTGGCATTATTGCTTACCTGTTTAGTAGCCAGATTTACAATGGCCCCAAAAATAGCTGAAAAAAGTGATAAAACAATCCAACTAGACATGAGGTAATTATATAGTAGTAATAGATACTTTGCTCGACCTCACAGACGAGGTCAGAACCTATTTCTTAGGATAAATCCTATATTCAACTTCATCTAATATGTTTCCTGACATATTTTCCTTTTTATATTCATCTTCTATAACTCCTCCTAACGATTCTGCAATTTTTCTGCTTGGGATATTTCTTTTATCAACAGGGTACATTATGTATGTATAAAGCTTATTTTTGTCTGTCCATTCTTTTAATGCTTTAACTGCTTCTCTTCCAAATTTATTACCATGAGCACTTTTTTTAATCCAAATACCAAGCTCGGGAGTATCTGTATTAAGCCCACTTATGCCACCATGACCAATGAATTCATTCGTAAGTTTATTTAGGATAACAACTTGTAGTTGCTCTCCTTTTTCCATTGTTTGCCTCGATAGGCTAATATAAGATAATGTTTCGTCTATCTTTTTTGCTGGTTTAGGGTACATAAAGACCGTTAAGTCATTTGAAAATTCTTTAAATATTTCTTGCGCATATTTTTCGGTAGTTGGAATAAGCTTTAATCTTTCAGATTCTATGGAGATATGTAATAAATTCATACTGAGGTAATTATATCAGAAGTGTTTCCAAGGCTAAATCGCTTCCTCTAGTGAACGCATTCAGAAATAGGGAAGTAAAGATAAATATGACATAAGATTCGATTACTTATTGAGGAGTACGATACAATTAAAGCTAATTTTGATTAGTTCTGCGCTGTGAATGAATCTGAAAACAACCTTGATTAATAATCAAGCTCTTTATCGTCGTTCGGTTTACTTCCCCAACGCCATCTTGGAGGGGGACCCATTTTGTACGATATGCCTAGCAAAATTAATATTGAAATACTTACTATTAAAATAAACGTGCCCACTTCAGGTTGATACGTATTTTTTTCAACGTCTTTCAGTAATATAGTTGAAGAAAAAATGACTACAAATAAAAAAATTATTATTGTAACAACCCCTTGCCATGTCGTTGGAACCCAACCATAACCATATCTTTTTCGTTTGAACCAATATATTTGCTTATTTTTCATCTATCAAGATTATATCAGAGCTTCGAGTGTACTATTTAAATATAAAATTAACTAAGGGGAAAATAAAAGCTCAGGATAATGGAAAATGTTTGAAGCTCTATTCTTGAGAAAAAATCCTATACGTATACTACAAATTGAGAAAGTCTAGTTCGTAATCGACCCAGCCTTTTTCTTTCTCTCTTAATAGCCACACTTTTGCTACTCTTTCCTTAAAATCGACAATCATTCTTCCTATCGTTCTTTCATTAAATAAGCTTACTTTTTTCCCTTTTGACGTATCACTTACTAACTTCTCAAGTTCATTTCGTTTCATGTTTGGCTTTGCATATCTCTTTGCAAACGTATATCTATCATGAGTTCCACAAGAATTGTCATCTTTGTCAAAACTTTTCAAATCTGTTAAAAAGTGATTTGTGTGAACAAATGGTAATTCTGGCTTAACCAACAAAGCGTCACTTCCCGTTGATTCAACATTCCAAGTCTTTCCCTCACTGTTAACTATCACATGGCTGTAACCAAACTGACGGGTAAGTGCTTTTAGTTTTCTAAAGTCTTTTTCTGGATTATTTGTTTCCGATAGGAAGCGGGCAATTATATTTCGAGGAATACCAACCTGCGAACCTGAATGAGTCAATGTGTTTATTCCCTGAAAAAAACCATGAGAGTTAACACTAACCGCACAACCTCCGAGAGTATTAGGATAATAAAGCTCAAATATTGTTAATTTTCCAACTGTCTTTTTTAATACGCTAATTGTATCTTTTGTTCCAACTTCCCAGTCTTCGTTATGAGACACTAAAAATCCGCCATTAGTGACTAAGGTTGTACATCTATCGTCTTCTATGTTTAGAGCCCAAAGCATTCTCAGAGCCCAAAGCTCTCTAAAATCCACCCCCGAACCCTTTGCGTACCCTTTTAACTCATCAATATAAGACGGAAAGTGTTTTTCTGTCACTTCTAGATAAACTTTTGATTTATCAACCCTTATCCCCCAATTGTCATTTTTCCTTTGCTTATTTAATGAGAGCATAAGTTCTCTTTTAAAATTTGTCCCTAGTTGAATACCTAGGTCAAAATTGTTTTTGGCGATGACTTGAAAATAATTATTGTGTTTCATGGTTAATTTCCTATCTTTTGATTAAGCAATGTGTAATGGTACTATTATTTTGCTCACTCATATGTAAGTATCTTACCAACAACGCTGTCTATTTAATAAGAATTTAAAAAGGGTTGTCATAAAAATCTAGAACGGGAAGTGGGAATGATCTGTGACCCGAACCAGGGAGTGGGTACGAAGCTATTTAATAAAAAAAAATTAATTTTCGAGCACTTCATTAAAGTTTTTTGTGAGGGGAGAGAACACTACTTTGTAACGCTGATTTGTAAGATTTATCGATGATACCCATGTAGTAACCGTATCTCCATTGGCGTGACCTCTCCAATTTTCAAGCGTTGGCGGTTTTCCTAATATATCAATAATTCGATCTAAATTTAAACCGTTCCTTTCGGCCAATACTGAATACCATAGATAATGATATCTACCAAACGTAGCGTGAAAGGGCACTTGTTCAAATATTGACAAATTAAGATTGAGTAACGCTTCATGATTATAGTGATTTGTTGCAATAATAAATTCGTTCGATCTTCGTACGTAGTTTCCATGCTGTAATGACTTTTCGACAACAGCTAGTGATCCACTTTTATCTGCAATGGTAAATATCTTCGATTGGTTTAGAGGAATTTTTTCAAGCATATCAATAGCTTCCTCGGTAGTTGTACATTGTTCGGCTATCGCCTGTATTGCGTGAAAAGTTGCCATACCGATTGTATTGTCTCTCTCTGGGCTGCCATTCATTGCTATATATAAACCCTTCTCATTCCATGCATCCTCAAGTATAATAACGTATTGATGAGTAAGTAGCGGCGTATCATCTTGCCAGCTTCCCATATCTGTTATTCCTCGGTAGTTAAACGATGAAGAATCAGAGAAAGTGTAATTGCACAGCGCCGACCCTTCTTCAGAAGATTCTCGCCAATCATAATTCCTACCAACAAGAACATCAGATTTGGATTTGACTGCAAATGCTGAACACTGAGATATATTTTTTATATGAAGAAAACCGGTAAGGTATGATTTAAATACTTTATCTTTATCTATGTGTAAAGCAAGCGCTATTCCTTCGAGGAGTTCGAGATACTGTGGAAAGTATGAATCATATACTTTGAGCTGCGTATGTATATATTGTTCCGCATGTTGTGGTACCCAAACCTCACGTTTTCCCCAGGCATGATATTGCTCTCCGATTTGTTGACCAATTTCACGATGTGTTCCGTTAAACTTTAATAGTCTTTGTGACATTTGTTTTATTGTATCAAGAAGCGTATGAGCGCATGGTTCATTATCACTTTATGAAATGTAACAGATATTCTTTGTCATAAAGCTCTAAACCGGGCGGCGCCAATGGGACTTGACCCGAACCAGGGAGTGGGTTGAAAATTATTTACGAATATTTCTATAAATACATAGCTCGGGTTCATCTTGTGCTTCAAGCCAAGCATGACAGAAGTCTTTGATTGTTTCTTTCCGGTGAGGACGGGGAGTCATTTGTGGGTCATGAAATGTTACCAATCCATGTGCAATATCTAAAACTACAACACGATGAAGTGCAAATCCACTTACTTTGTTAAGTGCGTGTGAATTGAGCACTACTTCACAGGGGTTTCCTTCAGCGATTTCTTTTTCTAGCAATGTATAGGTTGTCTTTTGACGATGATATATAAACATTTCGTTGTTCATACATTGCTTGATTTGTTCAGTTAATAAAGTGAGGTCATAGGTATTTTTTTCAAGATAATCAAATGTTTTATTTGATACTGAAGTCTTTAATCCTTCAATTCCTTTTTTTGACCAGGACTCATAATCTATCAGGTCATAGTCTGTCACAGATATATTTTTATTCATAAGCCATAACCAGAAAGAGAATCCCCACACAACGTAACTTTTTTTCCATTGGGATATGGCAGCGATTTGTTCAAATGTAGTTTCAGGAAAAAAGTACTTTGCAATCATAGTGTAGCAAGCAAGTGCACAGCCATTTTCAGGTGCTGATACATAAGGGATTTTTAGCAAACTGTTCATTTTAAAAGTATAGCACGATGATTGAGTCAAAGTTTCAATGGGGTAGGGTCGACCTGTGTTAAATATAGGCAGTTGGAACAACCTAGTTTCTGTAATTGTTACTGGGACGTGACCCAAACCAGGGAGTGGTTAAATCTATATATTTATAGGAACGTTGTGTGATTACAAAAACTTTGTTTTGAGCAATTAGCGGCAATTTGCAAGATCTGCGAAACGTTCGAACGTGGTGTTAAATCCTGGAATATTTATAGGTTTTCTTTTTTGATTGCCTGCCTCAACTATTGTTTGAAAACCTTCTGCGACGTATGCGTTATCCATTCCCATATCTCCTTTTTGTTCTACTCGATTTATAGTGCACATTGCGTTTACCTGACCATCTGTACCAATTCTTTGTACAGTGAGATTTGCGTAGGGCGAGCTTGTATCTACCTCTAGCATAACCATGCTTCCATCTGGTGTCATTCTCGAAAAATTGCACGTAACTCCAACAGTAGTAGGATGAAAACCATCTGGCAACCCACGTTCATCTGTAAGACCAAGTAAGTCTGTTAATAATTCGCGGGCTGTAGTAGGATGGTATTCATCTCTATGCCATGTTGTGTGGTTAAAATGATACTGAACTCTTTTTTCAGCAAGTCCTAAAACTTGTTGCGCTCTTGCATTTAATACTTCCCGTAGATCTTCTGGCAGTTGTTGTAATTCGCTAGAAATAGTATATATTATACTATAGGAAAAACATGCATGCAAGTTGGGAACGATTATTGAGAATATCTATCTTAAGCCTCTGCAATTTGCAGCTTTTTTACTGTAACTGGATCAGGTTGATGAAGGGAATATAGATATGAAAGAATTTCATGAATGTAATCTTTATGACCTGATGCAATAATAGGTATCTCCCACCCAAAAAGATACGATGCCATATCTACAATTCCTACAAAAGAGTTATTAGGCATCATGATTTGAGCAACGACTTGTCCTGTGTGATTGTTTGTAATTTGTCCACCCTCTCTTGTGTCAATCCCACCATTAATAGGATGGTCAAAAATTAAAG
The DNA here is from genome assembly GCA_024654535.1 of Candidatus Roizmanbacteria bacterium. Lineage (GTDB taxonomy): Bacteria > Patescibacteriota > Microgenomatia > UBA1406 > UBA1406 > JANLHL01. Next base: position 315,680 of record JANLHL010000038.1, read on the forward strand.
TATTACTAATACTTTTGTAATTTGGTTCAAAAGTTGTTAAAAAGTCGGCCACTATTCCTGCTGCCTCGTAACAGACTTTTCCAGCCCTTTGCAGTAGTTGGAATCTTTGTGGATTTATTAAATCTGCTCGTCTATATATAACCCTTAAGATATCATCTTGCATACGAAGCTCCTCGTATGGTGCAACCATCGGGACTTTTTGACAATAGTAGGGAAAATCTAGGTCTTTTATTATCCAATCATCAGGAGGATTTCCTATGTATTCTGACATTAAGGTATATTATACCAAAATACCTACATAGCCTATCACAAAGCTCTAAACCGGGCGGTGCCAATGTTGCCCGCCTTCGCCTCGCTGAATCCCGTAGAGAGAAAGCTGGCTTCACTAAAGTTTCGGCGGGTAAAAGACGTGACCCAAACCAGGAAGTGGGTAAAGCTTTATTTACAGAAGCTTCGTATAATTGTTGGCAAAGTTTAAAATTTCAAATCATTCAGAACTTTTTCCGTAGCCTGTAAAGTTAATAGGAGCCCTTTGTTGACTGCCCTGCATAGGCAAAAGATCATAGCCACCCATTTGATATACGACGTTTGTTTCTCCTGTTCCGTCTCCTTCAAATCCATAAATGGTACGTACTGCAGTCACTTGTCCACTCATATCAATTCTTTGAGCTTTAAAATCAGCATTTGGCGAATTTGCATCGAATTCCAATTGGATAGTATCCCCATTTAAAGCTTGCCATGATAGGCCACATGTTGCTGGGCCTACAGTAACGGTACGAAAAACATCTTGCAGTGCATGATCTGGTGTAAGTTCGAGCAGTTGTGTTAGAGAATCCGCAGCAAATGTAGGATTTGGGTCTTGACTGCCTATCCAAATAGTATTTATGAAATGACAAAGAACTTTTTCGTTAGCCAGTTTTAAGAGATGTGTAGCAATTCTTTTGTATTCTGCTTGAAGATTTTCTGGTAGTTGTGGACGTAATTCGCTAGACATAGTATATATTATACTATAGGAAAAACATGCATGCAAGTTGGGAACGATATACCACGAAAGTAAAGGATTGGTCCTAACGTGCGTTAAAGAGTATTCAATAGATTTGGGAATTCTTTACTCAGTTTTTTTCGTAGTTCTTTGGCACTAGTAATATAGGTTTCTACATTTCCTTGTACGCGTTCGAACGTTTCAAGCACTTCACCTGTTTTATCTATTGCATACATGAATGCTTCATATTCTTTACCGTGCTTATCAGTGACAGTAATGTTTTCCTTTCGATACCACCGAGGATATCGCTCCCACCAATCGAGGACTGTTTCTTGATTGGTAGTTATTTCATATACTTTTCCATGTATCTTTGCATGTGGATCTGTAGATTTTTGAGCAAAAAGGAACGAAAGAGTGGACATGTCATGTTTACTAGAAATATCGTCGTAGATTTCTGGTGGAAGGAGATTTGAACCTCCTTTATAAACCGTATAGCCTTGAACGGTTGCTAGAAAAAAAGGTGGCTCAGTGCCTAGTAGTGCAGTAATAATTTTGGGTTCATACAGTGTTCCGAATGTGAAAACTAACCTCTTCATAAAATAAGTATATCACTCACTATCTAATTTTATTAATTGGTGTTTTCTTAAAAACGCCCTCCCAGAACCAGATTTTAGGTATTTTTCAAAATTGTATGCAGTGTATTTGTTTTGGAAGGCAAAATAGGCAAGGAGCGTAATGGGTAGACGGTTGTGTGTCGCAAGTATTTGTCTATGTTGATGTCGACGTATACGATCTTTTAAATCATTGGTGCAACCAATGTAGGTTTTATGGTCGGAACAAAGAAGAATATATATGTAATACATGACGCGAGAATAAAACAAAATTAGAAACTTGTCAGTTGAATATAGACAACAAATCACCTATGTTGCGGGTTTCACCTCGCCGTAGCCGAAGCTGAAAAGTGGGCGAAGCCCGCTTTCGGTCGTCTTTGACGACCTTCAGCGAGGCGATGGCGGGACAGACGGGACTCGAACCCGCGACCTTCCGCGTGACAGGCGGACGCTCTAGCCAGCTGAGCTACTGCCCCAAACAGAAAGAATTATAACATATGAAAGTTGTTTCGAAAGGAAGAGTTTACAATATAGAGCGGGTTGTGAAGATATTATATAAGTATGTCCATTTTTCGAGTTTTTTCATATTGTAAATTCAATAGTTTCATATGCAACCTTCCACAACATATATTTATCCATATAGAGTTTGTGTTATTGATAGTGCCTTGTTAAAATAAAACTAGAAATATATTTATATAGATAATGTTTAAGGATTTTTTACCTACTTACAAAAGAGAGTCGGGATTATTTGTCATCGATTTAAACGATATTCCTCTACCCATAAATTTTATTGTTAAAGAAAAGTCGATAGTCTCTATTCCTCCTCTTGAAAAAGGAGGAAATCATATGCATCCGCGAATAGAAGTACTAGTCGGATTGAATGAAGGGCTCTCTTTTATTTGGCAAGATGAAAAAGGGAATATTTGTGAAGAAGCGATGAAAAAGAAGGGAAAATTCCGAGTATTTACTGTGCCGTCACATTTACCTCATGCAGTCGTTAATCGTTCACATACTCAGACTGGTATTTTAGTAGAATTTGCAGATGCCAAACAGACTGACGTTGAGCTCATTCAGCTAATATAAGTATTACATTATCCCTGCTTTTTTCAGTAAGCTGAATTGCTGAGCAATAAGCGCCTCTTCTTGTTCAAATGTCTTCATATACATACTTACATTTGTGCCCCAAGTAGTAGAAGGAGGTGCATAAACTGGCGCTATGCGGTAAGGATTATCGAGACCTTTTAGCATATAGTTTTCGTGTAAACCTTTCGCAACGGTATCTATACCATTTTCCCACGAGCTAAAATATATTGAACCGCCCCCCCAACCAAATGGATTTTTAGCGTTTTGTATAAGCGCATGTCCAAAACCAGATTCTACACCAGTAATGGCAGGCAGTAGGTAACAATCAAGGTTATATCTGCGACAGCTATTGATAAATGCACCCGTATATGGAATTAGGGGAGAGTTGTATCTCTTGAGTACGCGCTCTATAGCTACACGTTCTATTACTCTGGAATGAATAGCATCTGCAGATATTCTAAAATTGCCCTCAACAGTCGGAATAGCTGTCAATTTTATCGCTAATACAAAAAGCATACACATAACTGTGAACACAAATTCTCTATATTTCTTTTTCATAAAAAAAATCCTAAAGCGTGGCTTTTTACAGCTATACTTTAGGATCTAATAATTAGTATATCATAAAACTATAGGTCTGTCAAGTAAGGTACCACATTCTTTACACAGGGTTCCCATTATACAGGTTTTTTCAAGAAGTGAAACTTAATGTAGTCTCACTTCTTACAGAATTTGTTCAGAGTTGGGGATAAATTGACAGATTTCATTATTAACGTATAATAGGTACAGTTATCAATTGAAATAATATATATGTCGTATCCGTTATTGGCTATTGGTCTTTTAGTTTTGTTTGTATTATATGTGTGGGGAGTATATAACCGACTTATTGTGCTCAAAAATAGAATTGATGAAGCCTGGAGTGGTATCAAGGTGCAACTTACCCGAAGAGCAGATTTGATACCCAACTTAATAAACACAGTAAAAGGTTATGCGAAACATGAAAGCCAAGTCTTTGAGAATGTTACAAAGGCACGAAGTCAGCTTATGTCAGCTGGTTCTGTAGACGAAGTACAAAAAGCTCAAGACGGTATGACTTCAGCGTTGAAATCCTTGTTTGCCGTTGCAGAAGCATATCCTCAACTTAGAGCAAGTGAAAATTTTCAACAATTGCAGAAAGAGCTGTCAGATACAGAAGATAAAATAGCGTATTCTCGGCAGTTCTATAATAGTAATGTTTTGTCGTATAACAGCCAACTTCAACAATTCCCAACAACTGTATTGGCAGGAATGTTCCATTTTACATCGAAAGATTACTTTCAAATGGATGAAAAAAAAGAAGAGCCAGTAGCAGTATCGTTTGAGTAATATGAATGTATATAGCGAAATAGCAGGCAACAAACTTAAAACATACGTTGCATTGGTTATTTTTTTCTTGTTCGCATCTTCCATATTGTATGTGCTAGGTAAGGCAATGGGTATGGCCGGACCAGGTTTGTTTCTTTTTGCATTTCTAATTAGCATGTGTGCGAATGTTGTCTCATATTACTATTCTGATAAGATAGTGCTGAAACTGCACAATGCAAAGGAAGCGGACAGAGAGCAGTTTTTCGATTTATACACAGTCACAGAAAACCTTGCAATCGCTGCTGGTATACCAAAGCCAAAAGTATATATTATTCAAGAACCTGCACCAAATGCTTTTGCAACAGGCAGAGACTATAAACATTCTATTGTGGTTGTCACGACCGGTTTACTTGAATTACTCGACAGGAGAGAGCTTGAAGGCGTTATCGCCCATGAACTTTCGCACATAAAAAACTATGATATGTTACTTATGACCGTCGTGTCTATTGTCGTTGGTCTCATTGTCTATGCTACCGATTTTTTTATGCGTGCTCAGTGGTTTAGAAATTCAGATGATAATAATAGGCAAGGGGCACTTTGGGTTGTTATTGCGCTTGTTATGTCAATAATTGCGCCGTTAGCAGCTACGTTGTTACAACTTGCTATTTCACGGAAGCGTGAATTTTTAGCTGATGCCTCTGGGGCATATATTACTCGAAACCCAGAAGCTCTTGCGAGCGCTCTTGAAAAGTTATCTTCAAGCTCTGTACCAACCATGTCTTCGGCAACGAACGCAACTGCCCATTTATTTTTCGAGAATCCGTTCGGCTCAGATAAGGGTAGTAAGAAATCTTGGTTTGTAAATATGTTTAGTACACATCCGCCACTAACTGAGCGTATAGCAAAACTTCGTACTATGTAGGTATGGTAAAATAAATCCACATGCCTCTTTAGCTCAACGGTAGAGCAGCGGTATCGTAAACCGTAGATGTCAGTTCAATTCTGACAAGAGGCTCACGAGTAAGCTAAATGTAGATGTTTTGCTTTTGTGTTACAATATCAATAATCACATAACACGTTTATGAGAAGAAAACACACCAACACAATCTTAATTTCTCTTGTCGTTATAATTGTATTTGTTATCGCGGGATATTTTTTTCTGTATTATGGGCTTGGACAAATAATCAACTATGCATTTTTATTAAGACCTTCGAAAACGAATACGGTCAATACCGAAAAACAACAAAGCCCACAAATACTTGTCGATCCAGTATTGCAGGATCTACCGTATGCTACGAACTCTGCCTCTATAGTAATAAGTGGAACAACTACCTCTGAACAGACAGTTGATTTTTTTCAGAATAGTGAAAAGATAGACTCAATAAAGGCAGATTTCGAGGGAAATTTTGCATTCCAAATTTATTTGAAACCGGGAGAAAATAGTGTTCATGTTAAGAGTATTGATTCGTACACAAAAAAAAGCAAAACATCTAAACAGAGTATTATTTTATTCTTAGATACACCTCCTGAACTTACTTTGGAAGAAAACTCGGATGGAAAAACAGTAAACAAGCAGTTTATCGATATAAAAGGATCAACTGAAAAAGAAGTGTTTGTACAAATTAACAGTGCTCCCGTTGTGGTACGTGCTGATGGTTCGTTCGTGTATCCATTTAAACTCAAAGAGGGCGATAATGAAATAAAAGTAAAGGCTGTTGACGTAGCTCAAAATACCACCGAAAAGACCTTGCGTATTAAGTATCAGAAAGAGTAAGTATATAGAATATCCCGAACACTACAAATAGAGTGGGTGTAAAAAAGCTATTTGTTGATAATGCATGTATTCCATAGGCCAATGACATCGCTTTAAAAACAGCTGTTTTTCCTTTAATTACTGTCAGAAAAAACCAAACATATCCGAAAAGGCCGATAATGCCACTTGTTGTAAGTATTGTTAATAAACTGTTATCAAGACCATATTTACTGTTATTAACAAAGGAATCTTTTGTTGAAGCCGACGGGAAATAATTAAACCCCACACCAAAGAGAGGATTTATCTGCAAAGCCTTCTGGGTTATTGTAAATGCTTGCATTTTACTTACGATGCTATTTGTTCGCATAAGATTTGTGCCTTCTCCTTGTCTTTTGGGGAGAAAAACGAGAATAGTGACTAATGATAGTATAGCTAACATAGCAAAGACTATAGTACGGCGAGTTTTGATATGAGAAAATAGGAGATAAATCCCAGAAATAACTGCAGCAATATAGCTAATTCTTGAATAGGTGAGGAGTAATACGCAGCCAACAAGTAATGATAAAATTACCTGTTTTTTTTGTGCAAGGTATAAGAAACTCCATACGAAGAATAGCCCTATAAGATTAGGATCTAAAAATAATCCAAAAAGTCGGTATTCATGAGGATCATACCCAGCATACATGAGGTTGCGAAGTGATGGATAGAGTAAATATTGAAACAATGAGGTAAGAAGTATGACAGAAAAACTAATGATAAAATATAGAGTAATTTTTTTTGGCTTTCTTTTTATACTAACTATGCAGAAAAAAAAGAAAAAATAGAGCAGTATTCTGAGTACATAAGCAATAGATGAGAATGTTGCTGTATGTACGTTTATAAACGTACTCAAGGTTATAGCTAGAGTTAAGAATGTGAGACCACTATCCTTAAATCCATGAATAATGGCACGTTTATTTTTTATGACCATTTCTATGCAAAATAAAAGTACGAGTATATCTAGCAATCGTATACGTATAGATGGTGTTATATGGACATAAAGTATTTCGCCGAGAGGGAATAAAAGCGTCAACGCGTTAAGCATAGTTATTTTCCTGTATATACTTTTGCACGAGTGAGGAATGAGTGAAAACTCATCATAAAGCTATATATGAACCCAGCTACACCATCAAGAAACCCAAGCTTGAGAAAGTACGTATAGATAAACTTACTCAAAGGTAAAGCCACTAACTCCAATGTGCCCACTTTTTTCCCTTGTGCGAGCATATATTCTGCATTGAGAGAGCTATACGTGTTAATAGAGTTCAAAAATGAAGCAATAGTAGGATGTGGATAGTGATACAGTGGGAAATCTATTTTTTTGATTTTTGAACCTTGCCATACCTCATGTACGGGCCGAACAAAAGTTCCATGATCTTTTGTTACAAGCCGCGTGACGTATACGTTACTGACTTCGCCAAAACGCATCATCGTATTCCAAAAAAAATCTATACGTTTAAATGCGAACGCACGTGTATGGGTTGTTTCTGGAATTTGTGTAATGTATTTTCGCATTGCATCACTGACAACTTCGTCTGCATCTATAAATAATATATATTTTGATTTTGCCTGTGCCATCGCTTTATTCCTGGCCTCTGCAAAATTTCCATTGAGCGGTTGAGTATACACCGTTGCCCCATGTTTGCGCGCTATGTCCACAGTTGCATCAGAAGAGTGATCGTCAACCACTATAGTTTCATCTCCCATAAGTGCCACGCTATTTAAGCAGCGACCTATATTTTCTTCTTCATTTTTTGTCAGAATCAGGATTGAGAAGTGTTGCATATATTTGTGCTAATGATTGGCTAAACTTTTGCGCGCTGAATTTTTTTTGAGCTCTTATATATCCCATTGTACCAATTTTTTTACGTATATCTTCAGATGTATAGAGCATATCTAGTGCTGAAAAAAGTTCAGGAACATTATTTTGAGTAATTGTTATAGCTGCATTTCCCACTACTTCGCCAATTGCACCGCTGTCTGTTGTAATGATTGGCAAACCACAGGCCATAGCTTCAATGAGAGCCATTCCGTATTGTTCTTCCCATGTTGCATTAGATATGCTTGGTAATACAAAAATTTGGGCTTTATGATACAACTGTACAATCGCACTATATCGTAACTTTGTTATTGTCACTGCATGACTAAGGCCTTTATGTAAGAGATGAGTACGTATAGTTTTTTCTAGTGGCCCACTACCCAAAATAAAGAGTTGAGCATGTGGGTGTTTTTTATATAAGGCTTCGAATGCGTCGATCAAAACCAATACTCCTTTTTCTCGTACGAGCCTTCCAACAAAGAGAATAGTATGGGGTTGGCTTGACTGTGGATTTGGGAAGAATAGTTTTGTATCAACGCCAAGAGGAACATGTCTAACGCGGTGCTCAAGAACTCCTTCAAGAAGCAAGGCTTTTTGTGCACGAGTACTGTGGCATATGAATAGATCAGCATGTTTCAAAACAGTGTATTTTTGTAATTTTTTTAATGCTATTGTTTCGTTATTGAAAGGTATGGTATCCCATGACGTGCTTACTATGCGGAGACGTCTATTTAGTTTTTTTGCTTTCACAGATTGGAAACTGAAGTGATAGTGAGGGTCAGCGGTATGAACAATATGCGTGTGTTTTAATTTTTGTTCGAGTCCAAACAGTATATGTTCCCCACCAATGGTTTTACGTGCTATATGGCTGATAGTCTTTGCTAGAAGTTGGAGGTGATGTGAAGACAAGTATGAGACGCTATCGGCAATACTTGCTAGACGTACAGTAGGGATCGTCTCATGCGTGCCAATGGGTGTCATGGAGGAGTAGGCAGTGAGGTGATAATTCGTATGCAATGGAGCATAATTTTGCATTTCAAAAGGGTTTAAGTATGCACCGCGTACCAGTGCGACGTTAGGTTTAATCATGGTAAAGAGCAACTATTTTATTTACAAATATCTTCCAAGAAAAAGTTGCTCGTAATTTTTGTATATCGACATGTTGAGTAGCATTTAGACAGTGTAGTAGACTCCTATAAAAATCGCGTGGGTTATTTTTGCTTATATGAATGAATGGAGCAAGCTCGGGAATGGCCGCTTCAGTACAGGATACTACCGGCGTATCTTGCGATAGTGCCTCTACTGTCGGCAAATGAAAGCTTTCGTACAGAGAGGGGACTGCAAGACATGAGGCCTCGTTGTATAATTTCAAAAGCAGGGAAGTATCTGCATACGGTATTATTATGACATTTTGTTGATTCAATCCATGGCAGTTAACAGGTGCGTTGCCGACACCTGCTAGGATCAGTTTGTAGGAACTATACTGAGGGTTTGCAACGATTAATTTGAAAGAACGAATTAATAGTCCTAAATTTTTTATTGGGTGATTCATGCCAACGAAAAGTACAATGTTCTTTCGTTTATATCGAATGCTTTTCTGAATATACGCCGATGGGATGCCAAATGGAATTGAATGAATATTGTTGTGATGAGGATACAAGGATTCAAGCTCTGCCTTAATTTTATTTGAGCTTACAACTATATGACGTGCTCGATGCATAAGTTGGGAAACTTGTCGATACATTCTCTTATACGAATCTGGGTAGAGATGAGGGTACTTCATAAATGAAAGTCCGTGTATAAAGCCTATTATTGGACCATTCGTATACATTGGAAGCGATTGGTTTAATGCAAGGAATATATTTTTTTCGTTATGAGATAAAATCTCAGCAACACTTATGCCAATTTTCATCCATCCAATTTTTGGCCAAACCGTCTGTATATGCGAATTACTAATGGTTTCACTACTATTTTCTTGAGTATATATGGTATAGGAATTTGTTTTGTCATAATGTGTTAATGCGCTAATCAGTTCTTTTGAGAACGTATGAGTCCCGTATATATTTGCTTTGCATGTAGTAAGCGCCCCGCCATCTACTTTAATATTGTACATATTAATTGAACAAAAACATATATATAAAATCTTTTAGTGCGATTAGTTTTTGCTTGTTAATAATTATTGAACAATGTTTTGGAAATGCAATTATTTCATGTAATTTTTGTTTTATTGTTCCATACCGAAATAATAATAATAAGCGATTTCTAGTTAGATAATATTCTTTGTTTGGAGTGCTAGTGCTTATATGTGTGTATAGCTTGTCTGTACGTATTCCAATTGATTTCTCATTCTTTTTTGCGCGTAAACAAAATTCTACATCTTCGTAATACATAAAATACTGTGTATTAAAGTACCCGATTTTTTCAAAGACACTACTTTTTATGCACATGAACGAACCTGATACAAAATCTGTTTTTACATATGTATTATTTTCTTTTTTATGAGTGAAGCCTCCTGACATATTCAAGTTATCTATGACTCCTCTGTAATATGTCTGTTTTTTTTCACGAAAAGGAAACCCAAAAATATCGAAATGTTGTGCGGTTTCAAGAATTGTTGCTCGAGTGATTTTATGTATATCTATATCTGGATTTGCTATTATAAGTACGTCTAGTTTATATTTTTGTAATGATCGTATCCCTTTATTGACGGCTTTTGCGTAGCCGACATTATTTTTTGAGTTGTCAATACACAGCAACATATTAGCATCTGCTATTCTATTGAATTGCTGAATAGCTGAATCCATTTGTTTTTGTTGTGTGTTGTAAAACACCAGGACAGCTCCTATAGTTTTATTTTTGGGCATATTTTTTGCGAATGTATAAATAGTAGAGAAATGCATATGTAGCACATTCCATATATGCGAAGCACAAATCTAGCATGATGCGTTGTAAGCCATCTTTATATCCATATTCTTTAATAAAACGTACCCAAAAAAGATGTGGCCCATGCATGAGCAATTTTCTAAGTGTAACTGTCTCGTGTTTATTATATTTCTCCCTGGCATCTCTTTTTGCATAGTTGGTGAATTTTATAAGTATTTGTAGTAAAGAATTGTAAGAATAATGGTCAAGTTTGTTTTTAGTGATTCCTAGAGTTTTATTCGATTGAAAAGTCGCATGTACTCGTTTCTCTGTTACGTACACAGATTTTTTCTTAAAAAATCGAAGCATACTATACGTTTCGCCAGCATAGTTAAGCTCTTTGCCGAATAAATGATTGCGATAGGGGATCACGTATGCATTTTTTGACGTATTGGCAAGTATAAGTTTTATCAATTCATTGCCGAGCGCTGTTGAAACTATCTCATCATGATCAAGAAATAAGATCCAATCGCTATGTGCCTTCGATAGGGCATATGTACGTAGCACGCTCTCACTACTGGAGTTATGTTTATAAACATGTGCACCAGCTCTACGCGCTATTAAAGCACTCGTATCGGTGCTTCCATTGTCAACGACAATTATTTCATTTGCGTACGTTTGTACGGCGGCAAGTGACTGAGAGAAGAGTTTTCCACCATTTTTCACAATATAAACTACAGAGAGCATATCTTTAGCCATGTATGTATTATACAGTCAAAGTTAGTATGAGCGAACCTTTCCTATCTAAATTATGCAATTCAAACTATAATACATATATGCTGAGCGCAAAGAACAGAAAACTACTTGTTTTTATTGTCATTGGTATTGCGAGTATTTTTTCTTTTTTTATTCCACAAGGCGAACTACAGAAAGCGAAAGTCATACGGGTTATAGATGGCGACACAGTCGAATTGTCGAATCATAAACATGTACGCTACATTGGCATGAACACACCAGAAATGAACTTCAAAAGTAGCACACCAGAGTGTTATGCGAAAGAAGCAACTGATTTTAATAAGAAATTAGTACTAGGTAAATCAGTCTATTTGGGCAAAGATATTTCTTACGAAGACAAATACCACAGACTACTTCGGTATGTGTACGTGAAAAAAAATGACGGATCGAAATTGCTGGTCAATGAAGAGTTGGTGAAACAAGGGTATGCAACTATGTATATATATCCACCCGACGTACGGCTTGCACTAAAATTTCTTTTTGCACATGTTGACGCACTCAGACAGGGAAAAGGGCTGTGGGGAGCTTGTCAATAGATAACAAGTGTGTGGATCTGGGTGGACTTGAACCACCGACCTTTCGAATGTGAATCGAACGCTCTAGCCAGCTGAGCTACAGATCCTTTTTTGTATTATACCAAACACAAGAGAGTGGAACATTGTTTGAAAATTGTATTACGATGTAGTTTCTTTATGCTTCACGAGATATATTGAAAGTCCAAATATGATGAGCATTATTACTTGGCACGACATACATACGGGACATAATACGCGCTCCCTAAATATTTCAAGAAATGTAAGTCGTAAACAAAAAAGCATGCCGAACGTACTCATGCCTAAAATCAATCCACCCCACTTCTTAATTGATCCAAACAAGATAGCAATATAGCCGACCAGGCCGACAACAGCTACAGGTATACCAAATATTGTTGCGAGTGAACCTTTTGTCACTGCGTCGCAATTGACAGTCGCATTTATCGCACAAAACTCACTTGGTACTGGTGCGAGGTAGTTATATAGAAGATAGATTGCGAGACCTATGCCAACAATAGATAATGCAGTGATACTTTTGTAAATAGTATTAATTTTCATAATAGATAGTGTACATCCTTTTTGTTAATTTGTCATTTCTTTATACGTGCGTAGGTAAGAAAGTGTATCTTCTGGATTATCAAACTCCATCAGTTTGGTGCGCAGCCAACTCGCTCCAGGAAAATCTGAAATATACATTTTGTAAAATTTCTTCATTATTTGGAAATTCTTAGTATTGTGCCATGTTTTCGCAAATAACAAAATATGCTTTTCGAGAAGATTAAGTTTTTTCCTCGCAGATAGAGAAGAGAGTTGTATGTGTGGATCAAATATCCAGGGATTTTTAAATATACCACGACCAATCATTATGCCATCTGCGCCGCATATCTTTGATTTAGATAGGCCATCACTATACGATGCAATATCTCCGTTTCCAACTATGAGCGTGTTTTTTTTCATTTCGTTTCTTATATCAACAGCTCGTTTTATTTCATCCCAGTGAGCAGGGACAGATGACATTTCACGTACTGTACGTGCATGAACAGTTATTGCAGCGAGAGGGAACGATAGAAGAAACCGAATCCAAGGCTCAGTTTCTATAGTGTTATATCCTATACGAGTCTTTACGCTGACGGGCAATCCATCGGCACCTTTGAGAGTTGCACGAATAATGTTCTCTGCAAGTGCATGATTCTTGATAAGCGCAGCGCACAAACCAGTTTTTACTACTTTTTTTTCAGGACAACCCATATTTAAATCTATGCCGTCAAACCCCATTTTTCGTATGACTAGTGCCGCTTCATAATAGTTTTGAGGTGTGCCTCCCCATAATTGTGCAATAATAGGACGTTCTTTTTTACTGAAAATAAGTCGATGGATAACCTCTTTTGCTCCATCAGAAAACATGCCGTCAACATTGGTGAATTCGGTGAAAAATATATCAGGAGGAGCGCATGAAGAAATAATTTGACGAAAGACGGTATCAGTCACGTCTTCCATTGGTGCAAGAGCAAAAAAAGGACGAGGTAATGTATTCCAAATACTTTGCATATTATATAGACAACTTTACTGTTTTTTTAAGTGTATCTTTTGGCTTTAGCATGCTCATTGGTGAATCAAAATACCCAACATTCTTAAACACAGGCTCTATACAGGCATATGCAGTATCAAATATAGTCTGATTATTCACGATATTTCTACCTGTCCAGAGTTGAAGAATCGAGAAATCGGAACCTGTCTCGAGTGTAATTGCAGGTTTATGTTGTATTCGTACTCTATTTTTTTCATGAGCAGGTATATACGTGTCTTTCGCTATCGATCTTGAAATATTTTTATTGTTTATCGTTAGCTGTTCCCATCCATCTGGAGTATCCCAATAGTAATGAAGACCAATATTTACGGGAGCGTTAACATTTCCCTGATTCGTAACCGTTACTACATGTGTAAAAGAATTGTTTTCAAGCACAAATTGTTGTTCTATACTTAGTATAGATGGGTATGTACCTTCTGGGGGAACTGTGCAACGTATGGTACACGCATTTTCTTTTTCACTCTCAATTGACCACTGCCTATTCCGTGCGGATCCGTGTTGTGACAGTCCATACGCTTGTATACCTTCCGCACTAAAGTTTGGAGCACACACATGAGAGTTTCCAACTTTTCCGTCTACCCTAGTGTAGGTACCCAGTATTTTATGTGAATGAAGCGTAAGCTCATAGATTCTTCCACCCTGAATATCTAGTAATAAATGTGATTGAAAACTGCTAATTTTTACCATGTATGTATTATATATCTTTAATTTTCTTAAGCAGCGCTAGCGAGATAAACAAGGTAACAATTGCGGTACCACCTGCAGAGATAAATGGTAACGGAACACCAACTACGGGGAATAGTCGTAAGTTCATCCCGATATTGAATGCATATTGTATGAACACAAACATACATAACCCGACAGCGTAGATTAATGCAGTTCTATTTTTATTATGCTGTGTATCTTTTAGTAAAGAATACATGAAAGCTGTGATCACAGTGAGTAAGAGCAAGCCACCAATGAAGCCGAATGTTTCTATAAATGAGGCAAAGACAAAATCTGTGTGAGCTTCTGGTAAAAACTGCAACTGCGATTGTGAAGCGTTTAGTAATCCCTTTCCCATAAAACCTCCGGAACCGATTGCTATAAGTGCTTGCAAGGAGTTATAGTTGATGCCATAAGGATCAAAATGAGGATTAAGAAATGAAATAATACGATTGAGTTGGTAGTTGTGTAATAAAAATGGGGCTGTGAAAGCGATGGGTATAATGAGAAGTAGTGCTCCCATAATATAACGAGTTGGAACACCGCTGTATAAATACATCCAAGAGAGAGTTATAAATATAAGTAAACTTGTACCGAGATCAGGCTGTTTAAATACGAGCAACACAGGGATCATGATGAGGAAAAATATAAGCAAAAAAGTCTTGAGAGAGCGAATAGGGCCAGAGTTTACTATGCGGGCCAAGCTTAGCGTGAAAAATGGTGTGAAAAATATAGAGGGCTGAAAACCCCTATTGAATATACTAAACCATCGACGAGACCCACGAATTGGTGTACCGAATAGTAAGAGAGATGCTAAGGTGATCAAACCAATAATACTTATTATATGGATATATGAAAACAATACTCGTGCATGTACAAACCGATTAATTCCTAAGTAAATTAATATGCCAACGAATACATATATGGATTGATTGAGTGCATATGCTTTTCCGAAGACAAACTGAATTGCTATCCCAAAACAGCTGAGAAGAATTGCAAAGAAAAATGTCCGATCTTTCACTTTTTCTTGAATATAGCAATTTTTTCACCGATGATTACAGAATCAGCAAGTACTCGTTGTGCAATATATGTTTGGTATTGAGGAGATACAGAAGGTATTGTAATGTCAATGTGTTCTGTAATGCTACATGATTGATCTTTACGCAGTTGTTGAATCGATCGTATTATATCGCGTACGGCTCCCTCTTTTTTTAACTCATCCGTGAGGCTCGTGTCAAGCTCTGCGCATATTTGTGAGGTACTTTTCTCTGAAAATTCTACCTTTTTTACATTGAGTTCAATACAAAGATACTCTTGATATTCTTTTATATTTTGGGGTATTGTAAGACTACCTTTTGGAAGTGTAAAATGTACGCTTGCAAGTGGTTGTCGGACTTTAAGTTGTTTTTCTTTACGTTGACTATGGCCCGCTTCTGCGAGTGTTCTCAGTAGCACCATGTCCTGTTCAAGCTGTGTATCTCTCCAATGTTTTGAGAGTTGAGGCCAATTTTCCAAATGGACCGATGCTTTTTCACCCGAAATAACTTGGTACAATTCTTCAGAGAAAAATGGGAGAAATGCTGAAATCAATATGGTCACAGTATGTAATACGGTGAAGAGTGTGCTATAGAAGGCATTTTTATCTTCAATATTTGTACTTCCTGTCCACGTTCTATTTCGTGAAAGACGAATATACCACTGAGAAACATCTAGTACGAGACCTTCTATGGCTTCAGACGCTGCTGAAGGCTTATAAGCATTGAGATTCCGATATACTTTTTCGATCGTATTTACTAATCGTGACAATATCCATTTGTCGAGTAGAGATAGGTGACTACTGGCAAGGTGTTCAGTTATGTTTGAATTGCTTGGTTTTTTCCAAGAGTCAAGTTCGGTATAGGTGAGGTAAAATTTAAAAGTGTTCCATAAAGGTAGATGAAACGCGCGTTTAACCTCGCTAGCTTTTGTATAACCAAAAAGCAAGTTTTTTTTAGGATCTTGTCGTGCATAAATCCACCTCATTACGTCTACTCCCATTTTGTCTGCTCCTTCCATAAACTCAATCATATTTCCAGACGACTTGTGCATTGGCTTTCCGTGTTCATCTAATAGTGTTGCATAGCCTAAGACGTGTCGAAATGGTTCAGTATTTTCTAGTCCTGCAGACATTGCGATAAGCGCATAAAACCAGTTTTTGAACTGCCCTGGAAAACTTTCGCTGATAGAATCTGCTGGAAACCATTGTTTCCAATATTTTTTATCAGTACGATAACTTGCTTTATTTGTTTTGGGATCAATAAGCGTTGAGTAGGGAACAATTCCGGCATCAAGCCAAGGATTTCCGACGTCAGGTATACGAGAAATTGTTTTACCACAATGAGAGCATTTAATTTTCACGTCATCAATCCACGGTTTATGTGGGGTATGACCTTCAAATGTTTTCCAACCATGAACAGCTCGATTTTCAAGTTCATCCTCACTGCCAAGTACCTCAAACATTTTACATGAACTACATTCGTAAATTGGTAACGAAAGCCCCCAATATCGATTTTTTTTACTAATAAGCCAATCGTGCATATTATTGAGCCAATCAAGTTCGCGGCTCAAACCAAATGAAGGTGTCCATTTTATATTCTTTGCAATTGTGATCATACGTTGTCTGAGCGTATCTGTTTCGTCTGCAATCTTACCTTTCACCAGTGCTGGTTTATCCATTGCAATATACCATTCATCAGCAACCTTCCATACAAGCTCTGTTTTGCATCGCCAGCACGCTGGGTATCGGTGTTTAAACTTTTCTATTGAAAATACGCATGAATTACCCATTTTATCCTGTTCTTCTAGATAGTCGAGAATGATACGGGGATTTTTCTTTGCATTTTTTCCACTCAGGAAACCAAGATTGGGTAGATAATCAGCATTATCGCCAATGACTGGTATCATTGGAAGGCTATATTTTTTACCCAGTTTAAAGTCTTCAACACCTGCGCTTACGGCTGTATGAACCTGACCTGTACCTTCGCTGGTAGAAATAGGAAGAATGGTATCATCGGTTGCTATAACCGTGTGAAATGTTTTTGGGTTATGTTGAGCAACCTCCCGTACTGCTGGTAGTGCGTCGAAAGGTCCAGAGTACGTCATTCCAACAAGAGAAGCACCGGATGCAACACGTACGATACGTTTATATACTTTCTTGAATACTCGCTCGACAGAATCTTTTGCAATCCAGAAATAGTCTCCACTCATGCCTTCGACGAGTGCATAGTCTAGCTTTGCGTCGACAGCTATAGCGATATTTGCTGGAATTGTCCATGGGGTCGTAGTCCAAATAAGGAAGAATTCTTTGTTTTTCCCTGTAACTTTAAGCTTGAGGTATATTGTTTCGTGAGTTACGTCTTTATAGTCTTCGGTCAGCATTTCGTGTTGGGAAATTGCCGTTTCACAGCGAGGGCACCATGGTACAGATTCATGTCCCTTGTATATCCATCCATAATCGAAACACTTTTTTAGATAGTACCAGATCATATAGTTATTTTCGTTCGACATGGTGAAGTATGAATTTTCCCAATCCATGAAATATCCCAATCTTTTACTTTGTTCAGTTTGTATAGCGGCATATTTTTTTACACGCTCTTTACAGAGCATTACAAATTTTGCTATTGATGCCTTTTTATCTCCAGGGACCAGTTCTTCAATTTGTTTTTTATTTTTAATACCTAATTCTTTTTCGACTTCTACCTCTACCCACAAACCCTGACAATCAAACCCGTTTTGAAAACGTTGTTTATATCCAAGTAAATTATGAAATTTTTGCCACAAATCTTTGTAGGAACGTCCCCATCCGTGATGAACTCCCATAGGGTTGTTTGCGGTAATAGGCCCATCTATATAAGAGAACCTTTTTATGCTAGTGTTATTTTTTGATAGATATTTTTCTTGAATATTGTGCGTTTTCCAATATTCGAGCCATTTATGTTCTATGACTGGAAAGTTGGGAGTAGTTTCAATTGTCCTCTTCATACGGTGCATTATATCTAGACTGGAGTGATTTTACAACGCTAGCCCCTTTTGTTTCTTCTTAGAAAAGCTGGAATTTCATATTCGTCAGTATCTTCTTCCTTAGTAGTGAACATTTCCGAATTTTGAGGTACGCTTATTGATGGTTTACTTATTGAGGATGGGATTTGTTTATTAAAACGTGTTGCAACGAGAGTAATTTTTATCTCATCATGCATATTTTTATCTATGGCAGCGCCAAATATAATTTGCGCATCTTGGTCCACATTTTTTGTTATGAGATCGGCGGCTTCGCTCACTTCCTGCATAGAAAGATCCTCACCTCCAACAACGTTGAACAGTACTGCCCGAGCGCCTTCAATAGATGTTTCAAGCAGTGGAGAAGATATAGCCTGTTTAACAGCTTGTAAAGATCTTTTTTCACCACTTGCAATTCCAATACCCATTATTGCAGTTCCAGAGTTTTGCATTATTGTTTTCACATCTGCGAAATCTACGTTGATAAGCCCAGGAAGTGTAATTATTTCGGCAAGACCCTTCACTCCCTGAGTGAGTACAGCATCGACCTCTTTGAAAGCGTTTAACAATGTTAGCTTTTTTTCTTTGAGTTCAAGTACGCGCTCATTAGGGATAATAATAAGCGCATCAACCTTATCTCTCAATTCTTCTATTCCTTTTTCTGCTGCTTGCATTCGTTTTGAGCCCTCAAATAGAAATGGCTTCGTAACCACCGCTACGGTGAGCGCACCGCTCTCCTTGGCTACTTGAGCGACCACAGGAGATGCCCCAGTACCAGTACCACCACCCATGCCGGTTGTGATAAATACCAAATCTGCACCTTCAAGGTATTCTTTTATTTTTTCTTTTGATTCTTCAGCAGCTTGTTGGCCTATTTCAGGATTACCGCCGGCCCCAAGTCCACGAGTGACTTTTTCTCCTATTTGTAGTTTTGTTCCGGAGACATTGTGTAAGAGAGCTTGGGCATCAGTATTGATAGCAATAAATTCAACTCCCTCAACGTGTTCTGTTTCTATAAGGTTGATGAGTGCATTAGAACCTGCACCTCCAACGCCGAGGAGTTTTATTCTCGCAACTTTTTTAGCATCAGGTTTAATAAGCATATTATTTGCTACCAGGAATAAAATTTTTAAAGAAATCGAAAAGCTTATTAATATTTTCTTTAACTTCCATCTTACCAAACATATTGGGAAGTTCAGGAAAAGCGAATGATTGTTGTGGCTTTTTTATCTCTTTTGTATACAGTAATGCGCCAACAAGGGCAGAATATTCGGGAGTATGTAATTCATCCGCTATGCCTCCCAATAGATGAGGCACCCCGATGCGTACTGGTAAGGCAAACGAATGTTTTAATCGTTCAACTAGGTATGGAGTGCCGGCTCCACCGCCAGAAACAATAATTCCAGAGGGTATTTTTGCAAGTATATCGCTGTGTTTCAACTCTTTTTCAACAAGCTCAACAAGCTCATCTATTCTTGGATAGATAATTCCTTGAATTAGTTCTTTTTTGTTGACCGTTGTTATTCGTTCGTTGAGTCGTAAGCTTGCTATATTAATCTCATCTTCGTTTTCTTCTTTTTCTCGTTGTTTTTTCTCGTATTCAAACAAAAAACGCTTTAATTTTTCTGAAGATTCTATAGAAATGCGAAGTCCTGCAGATATATCATTTGTGACATTTCTTGACCCAACAGGTACAACAGAAGTGTGAATTACCGAACTGTCGGAAAAGATACAAATATCTGTTGTTCCGCCGCCTATATCGAGCATTGCACAGCCGAGTTCTCGTTCGGTTTCAGAAAGATTTGCTTGAGCTGATGCTATGCCTGAAAATATAAAGCCTTCAATGTCAATTCCGAGTAATCCGCATACCTTTCTAATATTGTTGAGAGCGATTGCACTTGCCGTTATAATATGTGTTTCTACTTCTAACCGAACTCCATTCATACCAACCGGATTTTTAATTTCACCTTGGCCATCGACAGTAAATTCTTGAGGAAGTATATGAATAATTTCTCTGTTTGCTGCTAGTGAGACAGCTTTAGCAGAATCAACAACCCGTTCTATATCTTCTTGCTGTATGTCATTGGTTTGATAGTTCACCGCTACCACGCCGTGAGAGTTTAGGGACATAATATTTGGGCCTCCAACTATTATTGTTGCGCGGTTTATTCTATTACCAGCCATACGTTCTGTATTATTTATGGCTTTTTCCAGAGTTTTTGTTGCCTCGTTTATGTCAATAATGTGGGATTTTTTTATTCCTTTACTTTTTTCTGCGGAAAATCCAATAACATGCGGATCCGCTCCCTCTTCTACGGTCGCTGTGGCAACGGCAACCTTTTCCGAACCTATATCTATAACTGTTATTGTGTCCATATAATTATTTTTTAATGACAGGCAAACCATACCGCAGATCAACGGCGGTAGCCTGAATATTTTTTTCTCTTACTACTTGTTGCATATTGTGCACCAAAAATGCATTTTTAGCAACGCTTTTTTGTGTTGATATCGTAAAAATGGGTACTTGTGCAAAATGCAGTTCAAGTAAGGTCGGCGATGGTACAAGAATACTGCGTGCTTGAGCATACTTATTACTTGAACATTCTTCTTGCAGTCTAAGTACATAGTGAATATCTTCAAAGGGTATCATATTGCCTTTTTTCCGTGAAAAGTCAGGAATTTCTCTAAAATATGTCAGTATCTGAAGGCCATCAGAATTGTCTGAAATCTTCATTATGACACCTTGTTTATTGACTATGATATATTTTTCACGATCATATACAGCTAGTGTTCCCTGTGATTTTTTTATCGTGAGGGCTATCTCTGAAGGGTATTTTTTCTCTATAGCAATAGATGCAATTTCAGGATACATTTTTGAGATGCTCATTATTTTTTTATTGTAGTTTGTGAATACTAAATTAGTATTGAGAAATACGTTCAACACATTTCTAGAAATTGAGATATCGGATGTAACGGTGCGTACTCGAAAGGCAAGAAATGCTGTACCAACAATACATATGATTAACCCAATAATCACTAAGCTAACTTTCAACAATTTCATTGAGTATGAATTGAGGAGAAACAACTAATTTTTTGTAATCTCTCAGTTCTGTGAAGTGTATGCGGTAATTTTGTGCATTTCCCGCTAGTGAACGGACCGTCGGTATGAAAGCATCATTTTGGTGTAAAATAATACCTACTCCAGCGTTTTCGAGTATCTGTGCATGTTTTTGCTGTTCGTCATTGGATGCAAATGGTAGTGGGATGAGCAATGAAGGGAGTCCATAGTATACAAGTAAAAAAAATGTGTTTGCTCCCACTCTCGTCAATGCGAGTTCTGCGTGTGAGAATAAATAGCCATGTTCATTGGGTGCTATAAAAGGGATAGGTATATAGTTATCGCTTGCATATGTTTTCATTCGTTCATAATCGCCGTATTCACTTATCCCCAACTGATGCACTATCTGAAAATTTTTCGATAATTCAGGTAGATTGTTTTCAATGAGTACATTTATTTGGTGAGCACCACTACTTCCACCCATAACAAGAATGAGTGGTTTATTTGGTAGAGGAGTATACCACGATGGTTTTTTAACTGATAAGAAGTTACTGTGGTAGGGATTGCCAGTAATAATGGCTGATTTGAAGTATTTTTCTGCCTGTGGAAATGCAACAAAAATTTTTCTTGCAATTTTCGCAATGAGAAGTGTTGCTTTTCCCGGTGATATAGTTTGCTCATGCAGATAGATTGGTATGCGCAAAACAAAAGCGCAAAGCGCTACGGGAACCGCTAAATAACCACCAAACACTATTACTTTTTTTGGATGTGTCTTGTACAGTATTTTCCATGCTTCAATAACTGCACGTATAAATAGTGAAAGCTGTTTAACGATAGTATTGTTCGATACTTTAGAGTTGAATCTTCCTGAGTCAAATGGATAAAAGGTGACACCAGAAATTCGTTTAATCAAAGCATGTTCTAAGGTTGGTGACGAAATTCCGGTAAAAGAGTCAGTTCTTCCAATGAAAATTACCGGGATGTTCTGTTTTCTCAGTCCTTCCACAAGAGCATAGGCGGGTGAAAAATGCCCACCAACAATTGCAACTACTTTGTTATCTTCGTTTTTTTTCACTATAGCTAATTATATTAAACAATATACCAGATAAAATATAGAAGGTCAGTAGAGACGACCCACCGTACGAAATAAACGGTAGTGGAATACCAGTGAGCGGTAAAAGTTGTACCATAGCCCCTAAATTGACCAGACATTGAAATCCAATAATAAAGAATACTCCCGACGCAAGAAGAAAACCAAGTCTATCCTTAATATGTTGTAAATGTTGATAAATGTACAGCAAAAAAGCTATGTAGATACTCACAATCAGTACGCTCCCCACAAATCCGAAATTTTCTCCTATTATGGCAAAGATAGAATCGGTATGTGCCTCAGGTAAAAAAAGGAATTTTTGTTTTGATGATCCGAAACCGCTTCCCCATACTCCGCCTAACGATAGGGCAATATTTATTTGCTGTATGTGGTATCCAATACCTTGGGGATCAGCTTGTGGATTTAGAAACGTGGTGAGACGTTGTAGTCTATAAGGTGAAAACACTGCCAGCAGTAAAAAAGCTGTGGCAGCGAGTGGTATAAGTAACAGTCCGTGCTTAATTGGCGCTCCAGATACCATATATAAGAACAACGCTATGCAACCGAGTATTGCCGCAGTACCTAAATCCGGCTGTAACATAACAAGTCCTATAATAAGCCCAGTCAATATAAGAAATGCAAATAGTCGGCTTCGTTCTTTGTAACTAAACCATGCAGAAAGATAGACAATCAAAGTTAATTTTGTTAATTCAGATGGTTGTATACGTATAGGCCCAATACTGAGCCAACGGCTGGCGCCCAGCGCGGATGAATATAGACCTGGAATAAATACAAGGAGCAAAAGGACAATATTGATGACAAGGATTGGCAAAGATAGACTATAGAGACGATGATAGTCAAAACGTGAAAAGAACCCAAAACAAACGAGTGCGAGGGCAAACCAGATCAGTTGATTGCGTACGAAATAGAGAGCATCTCCATAAGTGCTGGCTGCGTTTATTGAAGAAGCCTCATAAATCATAAATACACCGAGTGCAGTTAGTACAATTGGAAAAAATAACAAAAGAGAGCGTGACTTTGACATAATTATTTTAAAAATGCAATCCAAAGACCGAAAATAGAACAGACTATTGTAATAAGCCAAAATCGAAATACTATTTTAGATTCACTCCAACCTTTTAGTTGCAAATATAAGTGCGCTGGTGCAACTGGGAAAAATTTCTTTTTAAAATATTTTTTAACGGTTAATTGAAGGAGCGACGATGAAGCTTCCACAACAAATATAAAGCCGATGATAGGCAGTAAAAATGCTTTACCTAATAAAAGACCAATGACGGCAAACGCTGCCCCAAACGCAAGAGCCCCTGTATCTCCTAGAAATATGCGTGCGGGGAATACGTTGAAGTATAAAAATGTTAATAGTCCACCTATCCAAACTGAGAGCACTACAGAAAGAATAGTGTCAAGCACTGCGTGAGAAATAATCCAAAAAGTTAATAGGGAAATGAGTAGTACTCCAGATGAAAGGCCATCTAATCCATCAGTAATATTATATGCATTGGTAAAGGCGAGGATAGTAAAAGTAGCAAATAAGACATATCCTATGCCTAGGTGCAGGGTGCCAAAAAAGGGGATATTGATGAATGATATTCCTAACCAAGAGTACATCCAATAGCTGATAATAAGTGCTATTGCCAACTGTATAAAAATTTTATGGCGCAATCTAAGTCCGTAGAATATTTCAGCGCCCTTTTCAATATTAAAAGTTTTTTTAATATCATCGAAAAGTCCAAGTAGTGCAAATGCAACGAGAGTGAATAATATGATCACTGTTTCTCTTGGTGCACTCTTGAATACTGAGATTACCGGGATACCGAAAAAATAGAACAGTGTCAGAAAGAGCATGGATAAAATAATTGTAGTGCAAACAACGAGGAAACCTCCTCCTACTGGGGTGCCAACTTTTTCTTTATGGAAAAAGTCAAATATGGGGGCACGCAGATTAAATGGGTCTTTGGTCTTTTGTGCTTGACGTTGAAATTTGAGCTTATAGAGAAAGTCAATAAATGGAACCATTAAAAAAGAGTTCACTACAAAGGAGAATATGACCATTCCTAAATATATTGAGTTCATAGTATTTTGGGCAGAAAAATGATGATACCGATAATGCTTGCATAAATAGCGCTCAATAAGACGGCTCCTGCTGCAAGATCTTTAGACAAACCAATCGTACTATCAAATTTTTTTGTAACTGCATCAGTCGCTTGCTCAATGCTCGTATTGATCATTTCTGTCACAAGTACGCTAAATATGGCACTGACGATAAATAGCCATTCTGATGTTTGCAAGTTTAGTATCAATCCAAGAAGGACAACTATAACTATAGCGTATACGTGAATTTTTATATTCACCTGGTGCGTTAAAGCCCATTTAATACCGTGTAAAGCGAAACGAAATCCTATTTTTTGATGATGTACCGCAAACAGTGAGACCTCATCTTTTGTATTAATTACCATACAATAATTCTAGCAAAATTTTTGCAAGCTTATCTGGATCGTGTCGTACTATTGATCTTTCAAGACTGTCACCTTTTATTTGAACAAACACAGAGTCTGATAGTAAATTAGCTTTAACTTTTTTAACAGTGTGTTCATCAATGGTTAAATCATCTATCACTTCATGTTCGCCATATTCCATGTAGTAATTTCGTGCTTCCTCAGAAATTTTTCCGGTGTTGATTACAATATGAGTAAACGGGTTGTCTCCGAGGTATTTTGAAAATATACTAACATACCTTGACAGTCCAAACTCATCTGTTTGTCCAGCTTTATTCATCAAATTAGCTATAAGTACCTTTTTAGCGGAGCTTTTTTTATATTCATGTACAAGTTCATTGAACATAAAGTTGGGAAGTAAACTTGTGTATACATCTCCTGGCCCAATCACGATACAGTCCGCGTTTTTAATTGCATCAACAGCATGTGGGTTGACTTTTGCCGGTTTCTCAAGTGTAAGCGTATTAATAGGAGATCGGTTTGGTACTCTTTCATCGATAATCGATTCTCCCGTTAGGATTTTTCCATCTTCTAATACTGCCTGAATGTTCGTTTTATCGAAGGTGACTGGAATGACTTTCCCTTTTGTGTGGAGTAATTGTTGTGCCATATCAAGCGCTTTTTGAAAATTTCCTCCGATTGTTTCGGTTACTGCAAGAAACAGATTGCCAAAATTATGTCCTTTAAAGTCTCCATTTGTAAACCTATATAAAAAAAGTTTCCTCCACAATAAATCTGACTCAGATAGAGCGACTAGAGCTTGTCGTACGTCACCTCCAGGGAGCACTCCGTACTGATCGCGTAGCTTTCCACTGCTACCTCCACTGTCCATCATGGTTATTATTGCCCCAATAGTAATTGGGTATGTTTTCAGACCTGAAAGCACCGTATAGGTTCCGGTACCTCCGCCAATAACCACAATATTTTTATTTTTCATCGCATTTATATACTACCTTTTTTTAGTTGATGAATCAATTGACAAACATTTAGCTTGAATATTAAACCTATATACTATACAATACTTTACATTATGAAGCCATTTGCAGTAATACAAACAGGAGGGAAGCAATATCTCGTAGAAGAAGGAGAGTCAATTGTAGTAAACAAGATCGAAGGGAAAGAAAAAGACGTAGTTACTTTTGAATCTGTACTATTATATGCAGTGGATGAAAATACCACGCATATCGGAGCGCCTCTGTTACCTAACGTTAAAGTTCTTGCAACTATCACGGAGCAAGGCAAAGGTGAAAAGATTCGTATAGCACGTTTCAGGTCGAAGTCAAGACACAGGAGGCTACAAGGTCATCGTGAAGTGTTGACGAAGCTTTCGATACAAAAAATAGCAGTTGATAAGAAATAATGGCGCATACAAAAGCAAAGGGTTCAGCACGAATCAATAAAGATAGCATATCGAAACGACTGGGTGTGAAACGCAATGATTCACAACCTGTTGTACCCGGGATGATTATAGTTCGTCAGAAAGGAACACGCTATCATAATGGACCAGGAGTATCACGCGGTAAGGATTTTACTCTTTTTGCAGTTAAGACTGGTGTCGTACATTTTTACAATAGACTTGGCAAAAAATTCGTCAGTGTGAGAACACCTTGAATACAGAAACACACATATTGACTATATTGCGGGATCCAAACACAAACCCTCTGAGGCGGGCAGCTTTGATTTCTAAACTTGTTGAAGATCATCACTATTCAAAAATAGAACTTGCTAATATTCTCAAAAAAAGTCCTAGCTATATTTCAAACCACTTACGTTTATTAAGGTTACCCGATGCTGTTAAAGACGCACTCATATCTGCGATTATTTCAGAAGGTCATGGACGTGCGCTTTCATGTTTAAACACAGAGAGCGAAATTTTAAATATGTTTGAAGAAATTATTAGATTTAATTTATCTGTACGACAAGTTGAGAGCAAAGTAGATTCTTTGCGATCAGAAAAACGTGAGTATGGTAAGTTAAATGAAGATATTAATAATCAAGCACGTGATATTTCGAGAGCAACAGGAGCGAGTACCTCTATTCGACGTCGTAGTAGTCAGCTTGTACTTACTATTAATTTTCCTTACAGTATTGTTGGTTTTAATAAGATTAAAAGAATTTCAGAAATTCTTAAAAGAGGTTAAGAGTATTTTCTTTAATTACCTGCATATACAGGAGTTGTAACAAATCCAGCTCGAGCGATAGGGAAGTAGCGAAACACTACGCGTCCGATTATGTGTTTAAATGGAATAAGTCCGTATTCTCGTGAATCAGATGAACCTGGTCTATTGTCACCGAGAACAAAAAATGAACCCTGAGGTATTGAAATTCGATCTCCTTCTTTTAGAAAACCCCCTGGAAAAACTGGGGTATAGACTGATATGTATGGCTCACTCAATTCTCTTTCATTTAAATATACCTTGCCATTGTTTATCGATACTGAATCTCCCGGCAACCCTATGATCCTTTTTATGAAGTCTATGTCTGCGTTGGCCGGAGACTGTAAAATGACAACTTCTCCCCGTTGCGGCTGTCTAAGCTTATAGGTTATTTTATCCGTAAGAATGTACTCTTTATCTTTAAATGTAGGCAACATAGAGCTACCACGTATCATGTTGGGTTGGGCTATATAAATATAAAAAACAACAAAAAAAGCACCACCAAGTGCAATTTGTTGCAGTATGTCAAATAAAAAATCTACCACCCGCATGGCTGGTGATTTATTGATAGGTTTACCTTCTTCTATTTTTTTCCCTAGCGACCATTGTTCCATAATTGCATTATACAAGATATATGTTAAAAGAGAAGATTCAAAAAAGCTATAAAATGCAAAGTGAAAAATAATAACACATGTTACAATAGGTAGATGAAACTCATTATTGTCGAATCGCCGACGAAAGCAAGAACTTTTGGAAAATTTCTTAAGGTAGGTGAGCTTGAGATAATTTCAAGCATGGGACACGTCAGGGATTTACCACAAAAAAAACTCGGGGTGGAAATTGAGAAGACGTTTTTACCGACATATGAAATCTTGCCGGGTAAAAAGAAGCTAATTGATGAAATAATTCGCAAAGCGCGACATGCAAAAGAAGTAATACTCGCAACAGATCCTGATAGGGAGGGTGAAGCGATCGCGTTCCACTTACGATACGTGATTCACGAGTCTGTACCGAAAGTAACATTTAAGAGAATAGTGTTCCATGAAATTACAGAAGAAGCACTGCAAGATGCTTTAAAAAATCCACGGGATATTGATGAGCGCTTATTTGATGCACAACAAGCGCGACGCATACTCGATAGACTTGTTGGATATACCATCTCACCATATTTGTGGAAAAAGTTTTCTAAATATTGGTTGTCGGCTGGTCGCGTTCAAACTGTTGCCTTGCGCTTTGTAGTAGAGCGTGAAAAAGAACGTGAAAAATTTAAATCTGTTTCGTATTATAGTTTTGAAAGTGAATTTAAAGTTCGGCAAGAATTGGTATTAGCACAGCTTGTTCGATTACGTGGAAAAAGTTTTTATACGAGTACCTCATTGTCACTGTTCGATGGTAAGTATACCTATAAGAGCTCCATAGTTACTTCAGAGGATGAAGCCCGTATAGAAAAAGAGAGATTAGAAAAAGAAGACTACTCATTGAGCGGTGTTTCTGAAACGCTTGTGAAAAAAACTCCTCCTCCACCATTTACTACTTCTTCTTTACAACAGCATGCTTCAACAACGATGGGGTATAGTGCAAAAAAAACTATGAGAACTGCCCAGGCATTATATGAAAAAGGGTTGATTTCTTATCATCGCACAGATTCTACAACCTTATCTACTGCGTTTATTGAAAAAGTTCGTGATTACGTGAAAAATACTTTTGGCGATGATTATTTAGCAACAGGGGTACGAAATTATAAAACAAAAGTGAAAAATGCCCAAGAAGCACATGAAGCAATACGTCCTACTAACATAGTAACTACCCCATTGAATCTTAAAGATAGTACTCCAACAGATCAAGCCAAACTTTACGAGGCTATTTATAACCGTGCCCTTGCAACGCAGATGACCGACGCTACTTTCAAAAAGCAACTTTTGACGTTTATAAGCTCGCAGGAAGACGAGTTTACAGCAGAAGCACAGATCATGGTACATCCAGGTTTTTTACGTTTATATCAGCAAAAAGCCCAAGAGATGTTATATTCTGTTGCGAAGGATGATGTTGTAGAGTTGAAATTACTTAATATGCTTGCAAAAGAAACCCAGTTACCACCTCAATATACAGAAGCAAGCTTAATAAAGTCTTTGGAAAAGAGGGGAATCGGTCGCCCTTCAACATATGCACCAATAGTAAGTCTTATTCAAGAGCGTCAATATGTGCGCAAACAAGATCGCGCTCTTTCGCCATCTGTGCTCGGTACTAAAATCGCTGATGTTCTCAGTGAGTATTTTGCAAAAATATTTGATGTAGATTTCACAGCTGGAATGGAAGAAAAACTTGATGATATTGGAACAGGGTCGTTATCGTGGAAAACAGTACTTACTGATTTTTATGGTCCTCTTGAAATTCTTTTAAAAAAAGCATACGAAAATACTGAAAAGATACGCGTGGAGGAAAAAACAGATGAAGTATGTCCTAAGTGTAGTAAAAAACTTGTGATTAAAATATCACGTTTCGGTAAATTTTATGCTTGTGAAGGATTTCCTACATGCAAATTTACCAAGCCGTATCTGCAAAAAACGGGTGTAGTATGCCCTCAATGTTCTAAAGGGGAACTGGTTATGAGATTCTCTAAGAAAAAGCGGCGTTTTTATGGCTGTGATAGATATCCTGAATGTGATTATACAAGTCTGTGGCTGAAGAAAACAGATGAGAATGAAGTGATAGACAGTAAAAAAAATAAAACAACTAAAAAAAAGCTAAAAAAGAAATCCGATCAGAAGAAAAGCGCTCCCCGCAAGAAAAAGAATAATTGAATTTTCGATAAACCCAGTTGAAGGTATCGCTTTTGGCGTTATTGTTTCTATATGTGTTATTTGAGTAGTGGGGATTCTTGTTGCAAGAGCCAATTGAGTGGGTTCTTGGGTTACTGCGTACGCAAGATATGTTGGTGCAACTGTTGGTGTGTGTGTACTAGATGTATTTGTATGAGTCGGTGAACTTGCAATTCGAGTAGCGGTGATAGTCTCTTTGGTTGGGGTGGCAGTTGGTGAAGGAGCTGTTGAAGGTGTTGGAGTACGTGAAAGCAAAGCTCGAAAACTTGAAGTCGGTGTTAAAGTAATGGGAGTCGATGTCT
This sequence comes from Candidatus Roizmanbacteria bacterium, assembly GCA_024654535.1. GTDB lineage: Bacteria > Patescibacteriota > Microgenomatia > UBA1406 > UBA1406 > JANLHL01. The sequence continues at coordinate 345,767 of JANLHL010000038.1, forward strand.
TTGTTGGAGATAGCGCTGAGTCATTGACAATTGTAATCGTTGGTTGTTTTGTAACTGTTGGCATACTCGTTGAATCGGTGGTTGCAGGTAGGCTATTAGTTTTTGTGGGTAAAATAGGCGCATTTTGTGTTGGTATGGTCGATGTGGGGTTTTGATTTGTTTGGGCACGAGGGATATATGTTATGTTGTTATTTCGGGTGAAAAGCACTACTGCCCCAACAAAAACGATAAAAATACTGACTATAGCGTAATATGCCATCTTCAATTTTTGTTTATTCCTTGTTATGCTTATTGTTTCCTCATGTGCGTGTCTGTCGATGTTTTCGATAAATTTTTTTGGATCGACTACATAACTGTTTTGTTTAAGTGAAGGAATATTTGGTTTTTTGTGCTTTTTTTTGTATTTTAAGTATTGTACGATTTGGTAGAGTAGGGTACCGCTAATACCAATGAATGCTAGTATAGGAATTATTGTTGCAGTATTCATATATGTATTATGCCAAAATAATCAATACAGTAACAGTATCATCCCCAGCAAACTAAACGTCGATGCAAGAACGATGAGGAAATTATTTGAAAATCCTGTTGTTGGAATACTATTTTTCGCAATTATTGAGGTCGGCTGAAGGGTTGGTGAAACGGTCATTATATCAGTTGGCGTTGTAGGTGACGTTGGGCTACTTGACGGTATAGGTGTTGGCGTTGGATCTATGGATGATTCGGTTGGTATTGGCGTTATTGTCAATGTAGCAGAGGCAGTTGCGTCTCCTAGAACGCTTTCTCCATTTTTGCCGACATTAAATAACACACTCGTGCTTGCCTTTTCAATTTCGCTACTTACATTTAAGGTGTATGTCCCTGCAGTGAGGGCTGTTGTATTTTGGAACTCCCAGACACCATCTACGTTTGTCTTCACTGAGGTTTGGAGATGTATTGGTTCGATAGTTAACTGCAGAGTCGAAGATGCTTGTGCTATTCCTCTAAATCGTACAAATCGGGAAGGTATTACTGCTCCGTCTTGTGGGAAGGCTATCTGTAAATTTTTTAATGTAATTTTTTGAGTTTCACTACCGAGCACGTTCGGACTTGTTTTATCTTTCCCAAGGACTACCGATTGTAGCGGTGAAGTTTGGAGAAGTGTCGTTACTATATGTGAGGTGGTAACACCATCGGTGAAATCGATATAGACTGTCGTTGAATCATCAAGTGTTAACGAATTGCCATCCTTATCTTGTACCAAAGGGATGGCAATCATCCATGAGCCGTCAGAACCTGAAACAGTAGTAAATACCTGCGATGTTGCTATGTGGGGTAATGTTAATGTTGCGAGTACACCCTGAGCGGGCTTTAGATTTTTTCCGACAACTTTACCGAATAGAGGAGAGTGGCCGGGAGATTTCTGTATTGATCCATAAGTCTGAAATAAGTACTTGGTACTTGTATACGTTTTTCCATTTATTTGAATTGTAAAACTGTAACTAGTGTTAGTATCGAGGTTTGTGAGTGTTATATAGTGAGCTGTTCGTTTTGTTGGCTTTTGTGTATCTCGCGCATCAAATGCAATCGATGATGGTTCAACCCCTTTTTTCCCGTACTGTACAAATGAACTTGCAGCTTGTATTGTTGTGAAACTGATGGTGGCCGATGCGTTCGTAGTATTACTTACCGTAACATTTTCAGGAGGTGTAGATTGTGCTGCCTTCGAGTTTGTATTAAGACGTATGTTTCTCATGAAGAAAGACATACCAATAGTGAGAACTATAAGAAAACTGTAAACGACGAGTGAGGGTAATCTTTTTTCTTGATGGAGAAAATAATAACTCATTGTCTCTCCATTAACGTATTTAATACTGTCTTCCCTTTAATCTCACGAATTTCCATTTTCATACTACTGGAGTAATCTACTGTATATTTTTCATTTTTGTTTATGTGGTACACATCAACAAAAATCCATATAAGTATTGTAATAAAAATAGTGAGAGATATGATGAATAATTCTTTAGATGATAATTTCATTTTGGAGCGTAGAAATATGAACTAATAAGCATGGGGGTTTTCAGCTGTGCAGATTCTGTTCCTTCCGCTTTGCCAAGTTGAATTTGCTCAACCGTAAAAATACGGGGACGTTGAAAAAGAAATCCAACAAATTTTTTAATTTGAGTATATTCTCCCTGTGTTGAAATAGAGATGGCTATAGGTGTAAGCGCATCAGCAGAGGAAGGTATTATTTGTTGTTGTTCAATAGAGAGCGAGTTGATAGTGGCACTTGAACTTGCGAGAAGTTGTTTGATATCCGTTATGCGCATTTTTTGTGGGAGAGCCTTGTCAAGGACGTCTATGTTTTCTGCAAGAGTCATATAGGTATTTTGTGCTTTAATTATATTTTGAATTTTAATTTCTAGTGTTTTATCTATGTTTGTTAATTCTTCTTGTTCGTGAAATAAAGAGACTATGAGTTCTACGGAAGGTTTAATAGCAAATATAAGAAAAAATGACGTAAATAGCAGGAGAAGTGAAGCTGTTGAATAATTTTTGATTCGCTGTTTTAAATTCATGTTTGTATTTTCACATTGAATGTATATTTTCCTTCATCGATAGTAATGAGCTTAATGGCAACACTATTTTCTCCGAGTATTTTTTTAAGTCTTTTTTCATATTTTTTAATATCTATTGCATTGTACGTAGTCCCTGATACTTCTACGGTATTATCTTTCAGCGAAAAGCTACTTAAGAGAACGGATGAGGGTACGTTGTCCAGTACTGTTGTGAAGAGTGTATACGTTGACTTTTGCGCAAGTAACAATGTGTCTATTTCTGTTATCTTTTTTGCCATTTTATTATTATTTTGTATAAGTGGCAAAGCGGCAATTATTATTTGGTTCTTTTGATCTATTCCTTCCTTCAAATCGACTATCCGTTGATCTAAAAGAATTTTTACAAAAAAAACTCCCAGAACAACAAGCTCCGTTATAATAAGGATATAGCGAATGTATTGGTTAAGAAAATCCACAGCAACAGTGACAAATGCAGATTTTTTTCTTTCCAATAAATTAAATTTATAGGCTGTAGCCATGCTATTATGGTAACCTTTTTTCAAGATCTAGTCTAGTGATTTATTGGAGATTTATTTTTTGAGGAGCTTTGAGATGCGTGATTTGAGGCGATTCGCTTTATTCTTATGAATAATATTATTTTTAGAGGCTTTATCTATGTACGATATTGCTTTTTGTAAAGCTTCTTTTGTTTTTTTCTTCAAAAAAGACTGCATGCTATCACGCATTTTTTTCTGTCGCGTTTTATTCATTGCGAGCCTTTTTTTATCTTGACGTTGTTTCTTCTTTGCAGATGCTATGTTTGGCATAATGTATATACTTTCTTAAAACTTATGTCATAATTATACACGATGTTTCGGCAAAGTCTACTACTAATGCGCAAGCTCTACGGGTTTTCCCAAAAGACCTTATATGCTTCTACTGTAGTAATTATTGTAACAATGATAACAGCACGTTTGCTGGGGATTGTGAAATTGCGGATTTTGACGAGCTTCTATAGTAGTAGTGAGTTAGATTTGTACTTAGCTGCCTTTCGTGTTCCAGACTTCATTTTTGATGTGCTTGTAGCAGGTTCAATCAGCGCTTGTTTCATTCCTATCATCATGGAAATGGAAGAGGATAAACAGCACGATAGGGTGTTTCCCTTTACAATTACACTTATTTCTATCTTTCTTCTTGTTTGGTTAGCGGTGCTTTTTTTGATAATTCCGATTCGGTACGAATTATTTTCATTCTTATTGCGTGGTTATAGCATAGAAAAAGTACGTGTTGTGACTGATATATCTATGGTACTTTTAGTTGGTCAAATTCCATTTATGCTTCTCGGAAACGTATTCGGAGCTTTGATGCAGTCTCGAAAACAGTTTTTAGTCCCTGGATTGGCTCCTATTTTTTATAATCTAGGGATAATTCTTGGGATACTTATATTTTCACCAAAAATAGGTCTATGGGCGGCTGTGTATGGTGTTTTAATCGGCGCGTTCTTGTATATGCTGGTTGTTTTGCCGAGTATAGCTTTTTCGCACATACAATTTCCTGTGCACATCGTTTTTGATCGATATCTTCGTTCATTTTTTCGCTCATTTTTACCGAGAGCCTTTAGTGTCATCGCTACACAAATAGATGCTTCTGTTGACTTGTTATTAGCAACATTAAGAGGTCCTGGGGCATACTCTGCTTTTTATCTTGCGCAGACTTTGCAGATAATTCCGGTGAGTTTTATGGGTACTGCAATGGCTCAAACTATTTTGCCTTTTTTTACTGATCTCCATGTAAAAAAGAACCATGCACGAATTATGGAGCAACTGACACGTATTACACTCCTTATTTTTTTTGTATTGATACCAGTGGTTGCAGTTTTTACTGTGCTTCGAACGCCAATAATCCGACTTGTATATGGTAGTCATAAATTTGATTGGGAAGCGACAGTTACGACGGCAACAGTTTTTTCTGTCTTTGCACTTTCAATACCGTTCCATACGCTTTACTATATCGTGACCCGCGTTTACTTTGCGCTTCACGATACTAAAACTCCGTTTGTTGTTGGAGTTATATCGACGGTAATGAATTCTCTATTGAGTTATGTATTTGTTGCAGTCCTTCATTATCCCATCTGGTATCTGGCTCTTTCTTTTTCTGTATCTATTACCATAAATACGATTGTACTTTACTATTTACTCGTTCGGAGACTTGACCATATACAATTTAGAACTATTGCCATAAGACTTTGTGGCATTATAACGATAGGTATAGTGATGGGGCTTGTCATGCTGGCATTTCGCAAATTACTCGATGGTTTAGTCTTTGATACAACGAGAACTTTACATGTATTTTGGCTCACATCAATTTGTGGGCTGATTGGAGCGGCTGTGTATGGGTATCTTGCATGGATTTTTATTCCTAGGGAATTTTCAGACTTATGGAACCTAATTCAACGTTTCTCTTTTTTGAAAAAAGCAATGAACGTATATATGAGATTATTTTTTAGTTATCCAGTGAAATCACCACATGAAGAAAAATACGATTGATATAAAAAAGCAAGCTATTGAGGCAATACGCGAAAAGTTAATTGGTAGACAAATTACATATGATCAGGCGTACGCTATTATGTATTCATTCTCGAATAACCTACTTGGAGAGATATTTGTCGCATATTTTGCAGCAGCTTCATTTAAGGGTGGTTTTAATGATGACGAGTTGTATTTTTTAACGAAAGCCATGGTTGAAACAGGAAATAAGCTTTCGCTGAAGGGAGTTGTTGCAGATAAGCATTCAATTGGGGGCATGCCGGGTACACGTACTACGCTTGTTATAGTACCAATCATTGCTGCTGCAGGCTATCTTATACCAAAGACTTCGTCACGCGCCATAACGACTCCTGCCGGGACTGCAGACTGTATGGAAGTACTAGCTCCTGTTGAATTTGAGGTTGCACAAGTCGAGCGTATAGTGCATAAAACAGGAGGTTGTATTATTTGGAATGGCATGCTTGGTTTAGCTCCAGCTGACGACATTATCATTCGTGTAGAAAAACCACTTGCATTTGAATCTTTCGATAAAGTAATAATATCTATTCTTGCCAAAAAGATAGCAGCATCTTCACAATTTATGGTTTTGGATATTCCTGTAGGACCAACAATGAAAATTCGACATGCAACTGATGCTATAGCGTTTAAAGATAAATTTACTCGAATAGCTTCTCGTTTCGGACTGCAAGTAGAAGCCGATATTAATTATCAGCGAGAACCTGCAGGTTTTGGCATAGGTCCAGTATACGAAGTTCGTGATGCCTTGGCGGTATTAGAACAAAATAAAACAAGATCACATGATCTAGAGTACAAGTCAGTGAAATTAGCTACAAAATTGCTCGAAATGTGTTTTAAGGCAGATAAACGAACACAAGACGCAGGGAGTTTAGTCCGTACTATTCTTAGCTCAGGTAAAGCGCTGGAAAAGCTGCGCGAAATTTCACAAGCACAGGGCGGTCGGGGTGATTTTTCAAGTAACTCATTGCCTAAGTCACGCTATAGTTTTGAGGTCAAAGCTCCGCGAAGCGGTACAATTTCGGGAGTAAATAATTATTATATAACTGCAATTGCAAAAGTCTTAGGCGCACCTCATGAGAAAGTTGCAGGCATGATTCTTGTTAAGAGGTTTGCAGAAAAAGTTGCTAAAAACGAGACGTTGTATATAATGCATACAAATAAACAAGTTGCCCTGAAAGAGGCAATAGAAACAGCGCGCTATATGCCAATTTATACTATAGAATAAAATGCTATTTAAAACATTAATTGCACCACTTCAACAATGGCTTATGTCGCAAGGTAAATGTGTAGGCTGTGGTAGAGAGCTGAGTGCAGCGGAACATAAAAAACATGGGAAAAATGAGGAATTAGTTTACTGCCAGTGTAAACGTATATATATGTTTTCTAAAAGTAATAAAGCGTATCGGCGTGCTCTCATTGAGGAACTTCCGAAAAATGCATGAAAAAATTTCGTACATCTATTTTTTTTTCAATACCCTTCTTATTTATAGTTTTTTCTTTGTTGTGGTATCGTGAAGGAACTCTTCCTGTAAATACGGTAAAGAAGGAGAATATGGTTTTTGTTGTGCGTCAAGGAGAGACCGTAGCCCAAATTGCTCGAAATTTAGAAAACGCTAACTTTATTCGTAATAGGATTGTTTTTTATCTTACGGTTAAGCGATTAGGTATAGAAAAATCTATTCAGGCTGGTACTTTTCGTCTTTCACCAAGCATGAATGCGAAGGAGGTTGCAACAGAACTTACTCACGGAACGGAAGATACCTGGGTTACTATCATTGAAGGTTTACGAAAAGAAGAGGTGGCTGCTATTGTAGTCGATAAAATTGGGATTTCTGCTCCTGTCTTTGTGAGCGAAGCACCCGAAGGGTACCTATTCCCAGATACGTATCTTATGCCGAAAGATGCAACAGCGAAACAGATTATAGAAATAATGAAAAAAACGTTCGACACTAAAGTGACTGATGATATACGCAAAGCCGCTAGTCAGCGTGGTTTGACGCTTGACGAACTTGTGACTTTTGCATCGCTATTAGAGAGGGAAGCACGTTCGTATGAGGAAAAACGTATGATTGCAGGAATTTTATTCAATAGATTAAATGAAGGCAAGCCCCTTCAAGTCGATGCTACTGTACAATATGCGCTTGGATACGATGATAAAAGCAAAACATGGTGGAAGAGGAATTTATCTTATGATGATTTGAAAATTGATTCACCGTACAATACGTACGTCAATGTTGGATTGCCACCAAGTCCAATAGCAAACCCTGGTGTAGATTCTCTGCTCGCTGTTGCATATCCAAAGGAATCTAATTATCAATTTTATATAACCGGTGATGATGGAGTTATGCGTTACTCAACTACTTACGAAGAACATTTGGATAAAGTCGATAAGCATATTCAATAATATAGAAACTTCAATATCTACTTTCTAGTTCGTATTTCTTCAAGGAGCTGCTTTTCTTTTCCTGAAACATGAGTAGGTATTGTTATACGCACGACAATATAAAAATCACCTTTTTGATTTGCCCTTGGGTAGGGGAGACCGAACCCACGTAAACGTATTACAGTGTTTGGTTGTGTTCCTGGTTTAATTCTCGTTTTTACTTTCTTTTCAAGCGTAGGAATCTCAACCGTTGTCCCAAGTATTGCGTCGGCATAGTCTATATGCAGCTCATAGTAGAGATCTTGACCTTCGCGTTGATATAATTTACTATCTTCAATTTCAACGAGAATATCAAACTCGCTGAAACGTATACGAGTACCGCTGCTGACACCGGCTGGAATCTTTACTCGTTTCGTCTCATTGTTTATTTTAACTGTTTTTTCTATCCCTCGCGCCGCTTCTATAAAAGTGAGCTCCATACGGTAAATAGTTTTTTGTTGTCGCGGAGGAGTACGTGAACCAAAAAAACTTTCGAAAATATCAAACGGATTGTTAAAGTCGCCGCCAGAGTAACCGCCTTGTGAAAAATCCTTAAAAAAATCTCCGACGTCTCCGTAGTTATATGAGTATTGAAATGGGCCTTGCTGACCACCCGCTGGTCCAGCTTGGCTACCTACACCTGCATGGCCGAGTCGATCATACTGTGCCTTTTTATTTGCATCAGACAGAACTGAGTATGCCTCATTGATCTCTTTAAATTTTTCTGTTGCGTGGGCAGCTTTGTTTCTGTCAGGATGCCACTGTAACGCAAGTTTACGATATGCTCGTTTTATTTCATCATTGTTGGCACTTTTTGCCACACCAAGAACTTCGTAATAATCTCGCTTCGTAGCCATGTGTTAGTTAACGACTTCTCCTTCTTCTGGTTCTTGATCCTTCACATCTTTCTTTGCATCGGTTCCTGTTTTTTCTTTATCATCTGTTTCGTCTTTCTTCTCTTGTTCTTCATTTTTTGAATACATTTCCTGTCCGATTTTTTGCAGTGCCTCACTGAGAGCAGTCGTAGCTGTTGTAATAGCCTCTTTGTCGTCTTTATCTTTGACAGTCTTCAGCTCATCGATCTTCTTTTGAATATCTTCTTGTAGCTCTTTTGGTGCCTTTTCCTTAACATCTTTTAATGTTTTTTCAGCAGTGTACGCGAGTGCCTCTGCTTGGTTGCGTGCATCGATAAGCTCTTTTGCTTGTTTGTCTTCAGCTTCATGTTCTTCAGCTTGTTTTTTCATTTTTTCTATCTCTTCATCAGATAGTCCTGTTGAACCGGTTATTTTTATACTTTGTTCTTTGCCCGTTGCCTTATCGTGTGCAGTGACAGTGAGAATACCATTTGCATCAATATCAAACTTCACCTCAACTTGTGGAACCCCTCGTGGAGCTGGAGGTATTCCTTCCAAGATGAATCTTCCCAGTGACTTATTATCTTTTGCTAATGGTCTTTCACCTTGTAGAATGTGTATTTCCACAGATGTCTGATTATCTGCTGCTGTACTAAACACTTCCGATTTAGAACTTGGTATCGTCGTGTTGCGTTGAATAAGTGGCGTTGTGACACCTCCTAATGTTTCCACTCCTAACGTTAGTGGTGTAACATCGAGAAGTACGACGTCTGAAACTTCACCGCCAATAACACCTCCTTGTATTGCTGCACCAACTGCCACGACTTCGTCTGGATTTACTCCTCTATGTGGTTCTTTGCCAAAATACTTTTCAACTTCTGCTATGATCTTTGGCATACGTGTCATACCTCCAACAAGAACAACTTCGTGAATTTCTTTTGTGGAAACTCCAGCGTCTTTCATACAGGCCTTTACCGGTGCGAAGGTTTTTTGCACTAAGTCATCAACGAGTGACTCAAATTGAGCACGGGTCATTTTGGTCACAAAATGAATAGGTTGATTATCTTTAACAGTGATAAAAGGTAAGTTTATCTCGGTTTCGGTTGTGGACGATAGCTCTATTTTTGCTTTTTCCGCAGCATCTCGTAAACGTTGTAACGCTTGAGGATCTTTTCTCAGGTCTATTCCATTTTCATCCTGAAATTTTTTCGCAAGATGGTCGATCACTACCTGGTCAAAATCATCACCGCCTAAGTGCGTATCGCCATTTGTTGCCTTAACTTGGAAGACGCCCTCACCGAGTTCGAGTACCGTTATATCAAATGTACCACCACCAAGATCATAGACGACTATATGGTGACTATTTTTTTTGTCTAACCCATACGCGAGCGATGCTGCCGTTGGTTCATTAATGATACGTTCAACCTTAAGACCTGCTATTTCACCAGCTTGTTTTGTTGCTTGTCTTTGTGCGTCGTCAAAATAGGCAGGTACGGTAATTACCGCTTTGTCCACCGTGTCACCAAGATAAGCTTCTGCATCTTTTTTGAGTTTTTGTAAAACCATTGCAGAAACTTCTTGTGGAGTGAATGTTTTTCCATCTATTTCGATTACAGCCATACCGTCTCGGCCCTCTTTGATTGTATAAGGAAGCCATTTCATATCGCGCTGTACCGATTCATCTTTAAACCTTTTTCCCATAAGTCTTTTTACTGAGAAGATGACTTTTTGAGGATTCATTACGAGCTGGCGTTTTGCTACATCACCGACAGTTCTTTTTGTTGGATCTACTACAGATGGTGTTGTATTTTTACCTTCCGCATTCGGAATAACTTTTGGTTTTCCGCCTTCCATAACTGCCATACACGAGTTTGTTGTTCCGAGATCTATACCTATTATTTTTGACATAGTATTAAATTAATTGTTAATTAGTAATATTTTCTGCTTTAGTAGTAACGCTAACTGTCACTTTTGCTACCCGAAGAAGTTCACCGTTGAGTAAATACCCTTGTTCATGCACTTGAAGTACAATATTATCTTTTTCTCCTGGTTTGGTTTGTATGCATTCCATTGTATCAGCAGAAAATTCTTTACCTTCTATTTCCATTTTTTCAACACCAAAGGTACGTAAAATATCTTCGAACTTTTTCTTTACTAGTTTTAGACCCTCATTTTCTTCAAATAAAGAGGCGTTATCTATATCGTCCTTAAGGCTTAAAAACGTTGTTATTGTCCTTTTTTGAATATCGAATAGTGCACGCATTTTCTCTTGAGTAAGTCGGTTTTCAAGATTTCTATAATCTGCAAGTGCACGTAGATATTTGGCATTGCACATTTCTAAATCTGTTTGCAATTTTTGTATCTGTTCTTGAGCTTTATCGTTTTTTATCGGTGTTGTTTTTTTATTCTGTTGCATCTTTGTTAAAAACTTCATTTATAATACGAGCACTGTAATTAACTAATGGAACTGCGGACGAATACTCTAATCTGCAAGGGCCGATAAGTCCGATGAAGCCGTTCTTATTATTTATGGTGAAACGAGAAAATACACTTCCAAGATTTTGAAACTGTTTTACGTGATAGTCGTCACCGAGTAGTATAGATATTTCATCTTGGTTTTCTACGAGGTCGGGTAGCACTTTGAGCCAGTAATCAATGTCATCTAAGTAAGTAAAAACCATCTTCGATAGTTCGTAATCCAGAAATTCCTTTATCGCAAGCATATGATTAATTCCGGTATAGTAACGAAAACCACTTGCAAGAAATACAATAGATAACATATTCGATTTTTCAGACAATATCCGTGCAGTTTCTTCTAAGAAACGCATTTCATCATTTTTAAAATCCCATACTTCATTTTTCATAGATACCTCGTCCGCTGTACTGAGAGGTTTTTTTGGTAAGAGTGTATTGATATAAAATCGGAAGGCTTTCGGGGTTGGTATACGACCTGATGAGAAATGAGATTTCTCAATAAATCCCATTTTTCCTAAAACCACCATTTCATTTCGTATAGTGGCAGGAGAATAGCCCACCTTGAATTTTTTTTCAAGCAATTCCGAACCTACTGCATTACCAGAGGTAATATATTCGTCCACCACTGCCTTCAAGATTTTGATTTGTCGGTCAGTCATTTGATTTAGTTGCTGTGTGGTATCCATTAGCAATAGTATAGATCGACTGCTAAATTTTGTCAAGGCTTTCTGGGAATTTTATCTCAACAGTCTTGTACGCCCAAGTACATAGTGAGGATCGGTAAGATTTCGCTTCCCAATAAGTTTTGCGGGGACCCCGCCGACAATCGAGAAAGGCTCTATGTTTTTCGTAACGACTGCACCGGCGGCCACTATTGCACCTTTTCCAATAGTTACTCCGGGCAAAATGATTGCACGCGGACCGACAAACACATAATCTTCAATAGTCACTCGGCTGTCAATAGCAGAGAAAGTAGGCGAATGTATATCATGTTGAGAGGTATATATCATTACACCAGAGGCAATATCAACATGATTTCCTATTGTGAGACCACCCCGAGTGTCTAGGGTCGCAAATTCTCCAATAATTGAATCGTTTCCAATGTGTAAACCGCCGAGTGAATAAAAAATAGCATGCGTATGAATCGTGCTGTTTTTCCCTATGTGGTAGCCTGCAAGTAAATATGCGATTTTTCTGAGTGAATGAAAAGGCAAGTACCCAGCACAGTTTATTTTAAATAGTGCAAGCTCCTCGTAGAGTGCATATAGGCGTCTTTTTACCTTATTTATAAACTGAATCATGGTAAGTGGCTGACCATCTTTATCTTTCATAAGTTTATGTATAGTAATAGGTTATATGTTTATTATACCAATAGCAAACCATACATATAATTAATCGTATAGATTCTTATATCAAGAGTGATGAAGTTATAGTATTGTTTACAGCAGTGTATGTTCGATCAAATGGTACAATATGTGTTCCATGAGCACACTATTCAAACTCGTATCTGACTTTACCCCAACCGGCGATCAACCTCAGGCTATAGTTAGACTCACAGAGGGAGTTAAACAAAAGCAACAAGATCAGGTGTTACTCGGCGTGACTGGGTCGGGTAAAACGTTCACCATGGCGAACGTGATTGAGCGAACAAACCTGCCGACACTTGTCATTTCCCATAATAAGACGCTCGCTGGTCAACTCTATCAGGAGTTTCGTGATTTCTTTCCTAAGAATGCAGTTTCATATTTTGTTTCGTACTACGATTATTACCAACCAGAAGCATATATTCCGCAATCAAATACCTATATAGAAAAAGAGGCAGAAATAAACGAGGTAATAGATAAACTTAGGCTTAAAAGTACCAGTAATATTTTAACGAGAAAAGATGTTGTGGTTGTGTCATCAGTATCGTGTATATATAACATTGGAAAGCCAGAAAATTATCGTTACTACACAATCGAGCTTACAAGAGGGCAAGAGTATGTACGCTCAGATCTTTATAAGCGACTCGTAACATTGCAATACTCACAATCGCAATTTGAGTTTAAGCGAGGAACGTTTCGAGATAGAGGTGATAAATTGGATGTATTTTTGTCGTATGAAGACGTAGCGCTCCGAATACTATTTTCTGGTGATGTAATCGTTAAAATGCAAAAAATAGATCCACTCACTGGCAAAGTAATGGAAGAGTTGGAAACGTTCACTATTTATGCTGCGAAGCATTATCTCACCGGTGGTAAACAGTGGAATGATGTGTTTATACGTATACGAAAAGATCTTGAGAAAGAAGTTGAGGTCCTTGAAAAGAGCAAAAAAATGATAGAAGCAGATCGGCTCAAAAAGCGTGTGCTCAATGATCTTGAAATGATAAAAGAAGTGGGATATGTAAACGGAATCGAAAACTACTCGCGATATTTCGATGGAAGAAAACCGGGCGATCCTCCGTATAGCTTACTTGATTATTTTTCCTATAGTTATGGAAACGAGTGGCTCCTAATAATAGATGAGTCGCACATGACGGTACCACAAGTGAGAGGAATGTATAATGGTGACGCAAGTCGTAAGAAAAATCTTGTTGACTATGGATTTCGTCTGAGGGCGGCACTTGATAATAGACCGCTTATGTTCGATGAATTTTTACAAAAAAAGCCTCGGACTGTATACGTATCTGCGACACCAGCAGAGTGGGAAGTAGATCGAGCAAAAAAACAGATAGTTGAGCAACTTGTGCGACCAACCGGCATTCCCGATCCGCAAATAGCAGTGCGACCAATAGAAGGGCAAGTGCAAGATTTGATTAGAGAAATAGAAATACGTGCCAAGAAAAAAGAGCGAGTATTGGTAACGACGCTGACCAAACGTACCGCTGAAGACTTAAGTAGTTACCTTGCCGACAAAGGAATACGCAGTCAGTATTTACACTCAGATATTAAAACGCTTGAGCGATCAGATATACTCGAGCAACTGCGCAGAGGAGAATATGATGTGCTCATAGGCGTTAACTTGCTGCGCGAGGGTATAGATATGCCCGAAGTAACACTTGTTGCGATACTTGACGCTGATCGTGAGGGTTTTTTGCGAAGTAGAACAGCGTTTATCCAACTCATGGGCAGAGCATCACGAAACATATTTGGGGGAATCATAGTGTATACCGATAAAATGACTACTGCACTATCTCAAGCCATTTCAGAGGTGGTAAGACGTCGCACCTATCAGTTGAACTACAATAAAAAACACAATATTACGCCAACCACGATATATAAACCTATACGTACGAAACTGGTATTAGAAGATGATACAGACGGACTGCGTGGTATAGTCGATATGGGAAGTGCGTATGTAGGTACAGATTTAGATAAAATTGCCGCAGATGCATTGACCACATTTGATAAGAAAAAATTGCTTCGGATACTAAAGCGCCAAATGAAACGAGAAGCTGATAATTTGAATTTTGAGCTTGCAGCACGGATACGCGACAAAGTTAAAGAACTAGAGCGAGTGGATCATTAAAATACCCATCACTTTCTAGTGATGTTTTAGGTATTTTCTGCTATACTAGATCCTTCATGTCTGAAATCGTTATTCGGGGCGCACGTGTACACAATTTAAAAAACGTGTCCCTTACTATTCCAAAAAATAAACTCGTTGTATTCACCGGCGTTTCGGGATCGGGAAAGAGTTCTATGGCATTTGACACACTGTATGCAGAGGGGCAACGTCGATACGTTGAATCTCTTTCCTCCTATGCGAGACAGTTTTTAGGTATTATGGAAAAACCTGATGTAGACGCAATAGAAGGATTATCCCCCGCAATATCTATAGACCAAAAAACAGCTTCACATAATCCACGTTCGACTGTCGGAACGGTTACAGAAATATATGATTATTTGCGATTACTCTATGCGCGCGTTGGTTCTCCATTTTGTCCGAACTGTCATATAGAGGTGATCAGCATGTCTGTAGACGAAATTACACAGTCAATTATTAATGAAGTGACTACTGAAGTATCGAAAGACAAATTGAAACCGCACGGTTTTTTTATACTTTCTCCGGTGGTGAAAAACAAAAGAGGTGAATTTGTAGAGTTATTTGACAACTTATTACACAAAGGATTTACACATGCTCGAATAGATGGGTATTTTTACGATATAGCTGAAGAAGATTTATTATTGTTCAAAAACAACAAACATACGATAGATGTGGTGATCGATAGGTTTCGAGTTGATAACGAAACGCTAAAGGATCAAAAAAAACATAAAGAATTAAATTCGCGACTTTTTCGCGCAATCGAAAATGCAACAGCACTTTCGGGAGGTATCGTCGTATTGGGGACCGTAGAGGACAGTGGTTTTGATTTGCCGACGAAGCCAAAAAAACTTTTAGAGCGAACATTTTCTGAGCAATTTGCCTGTCCGCAGTGTGGGCAAGCATTTACAGAGCTTGAACCCCGTCTTTTTTCTTTTAATTCTCCCATAGGTGCCTGCAAAGAATGCCGCGGATTGGGTGTGGTCATGCGAGCTGACGAAGAGAGGATAGTAAATAATTCACTTTCTATAGCAGAAGGAGGAGTTTTTCCGTTCAGTCGTATTATTTATTCGGATACATGGTTTGGTAGATTAGTAAAACAAGTGTTGGAGGAGTTTCATATAGATGCGAACGTACCGCTCAAAGCATTATCTCAAGAACAGAGAGACGTGCTGTTGTACGGAACGAAAAAGATTTTTCACGTGCGCGGTAGAAATAGAGAAGGTGCAATGACCTCAATACATGAACCGTTTCGTGGATTTGTGAAAGAAATTGAACATCGCTACTATGATGCCGCTGATTCTACTTTTGATATGGGGCGCTATATGAAAGAAGAGGTGTGTCCATTGTGTAAAGGCGCTCGTTTGAATGAGCTTGCAAGAAGTGTTCATGTGGGAAGTAAAAATATTGTTGAATTGTGCGACATGCCAATTTCACAGGAATTGACGTATCTACATGCACAAAAAGAAACGATGGGTGAACGAAGACTCCAAATAGCCCAACCTATTTTGAAAGAAATAGATTCACGTCTTTCTTTTTTAATGCAAGTTGGACTATCGTACCTTACATTATCTCGTCGCGCGAATACGCTTTCAGGTGGCGAAGCGCAACGTATACGACTTGCCTCACAGATTGGTACGGGGTTAACGGGTATTACCTACGTCTTAGATGAACCGTCTATTGGTCTCCATGCGAGAGATGTTTCTCGTTTACTGGATGCTCTAAAACATCTGCGAGATCTGGAAAATAGCGTTATAGTGGTCGAACATGATTGGGAAACTATCTACAACGCAGATCATATTGTAGATTTTGGTCCTTATGCCGGTAAGCACGGTGGAGAGGTTATAGCACAGGGTACAAGGTCTGACATTGAAAATACAAGCGCCTCAATTACCGGGAGTTATTTATCTGGGAAAAAAACTATACCTATTCGTAGAAGCACTCTCAACACACCTTCGATGTTGGAGTTTATAGGATGTACTGAAAACAATTTGCAGAATATTTCTGTTTCTCTTCCGTTGAATCGTATGGTAGGAGTTACCGGAGTGTCTGGATCTGGAAAGTCAAGCTTATTACTCGATACAGTCTATACCGTTATAAAAAATTCCATAGATCCCTATTACAAAGGTCAACTTGGAAAAATTAAAGATGTCAGAGGTCTGGCGCAGCTTGAACGGGTTGTATTAATCGATCAGTCACCCATTGGGCGTACTCCTCGATCAAATCCCGCCACTTATACCGGAGTTTTTACTGCTATAAGAGAAGTGTTTGCGCTCACGCAAGATGCAAAAGCGAGAGGATATAGCCCTGGTCGTTTTTCGTTCAATGTGCGCGGCGGAAGGTGTGAAAATTGTCAAGGTGCAGGAGTGATAAAAGTGGAAATGCAATTTTTAGCCGATCTATATGTGACGTGCGATGTATGTAAGGGAAAACGGTATAACAGAGAAACGCTTGATGTTGTATATAAAGATAAAAATATTGCGGAAGTTTTGGCTATGACTGTAGAAGAAGCACTCGAGTTTTTTGAAAATAATGCGAAGATCAGTAAGGTCTTAATGGTACTAAACAGTGTCGGATTGGGATATATAGAACTGGGACAGAGCGCTCCAACACTATCTGGAGGTGAGGCACAACGTGTAAAACTCGCAAAAGAACTTTACACAAATGTCAATATGCACACCATATATATACTTGACGAGCCAACGACTGGACTTCATTTTTATGATGTGGATAAATTAATTTCAGTGCTTCGTCATTTGGTAGATCAAGGAAATACTGTATTTTTAGTTGAGCATAATCTAGATGTGATAAAAAACTGTGATTATGTCATAGATTTAGGTCCCGAAGGCGGCGATGAGGGAGGCTCTGTAGTATTCCAGGGGAGCATACAAGACATTCTTAAAAATACTGCTTCATACACAGGCAAGTATTTGAGAGAATATATGAAATGAGGCGTTATTTTTTCTTGATTATTGCAACGGTTTTTTTTGTACTTTCTGCATACGGCGTTCAGGCTTCCCCGTTTTTGTCCACCAGTCTTACTGATCGTTATGTTTTATCTGAGAGTTCTTCGGTGCGAGTTGAGAGATCCTTAACGTTTACCAATAGGCTGAGCGATCACGCAATAGAAAGTTACACAATGTTCTTTAGTAGTCAATCCACCCCTAAAAATATAGTTGTACAAGAGGATGGTTTAGAGGCATCATATGCAACGCGTCGAGAAAATGATTTATTGGCTCTTGTTGTCACTTTTAAAAATCCGGTGCAAGGTGTTGGAAAAGAAAAAAAATTGTTTGTCAGTTATGATTTCGATGGGCTAGTAAACAATCAGCAGGGATATAAGGAGCTCATGTTACCAGTAGATCCTAAGAATACAGAATACGAACAGTACGATATAGAAGTAGTTGCACCACGTGACTTTCCCACGTTAGGATTATCGAAACCAAGGGTAAGTACGGTAGGAGATCATACCTATCTATGGACAAATGTGCAAACAATGTCTGAGCAGAGTGTTTATATCGCATTTGGCGCGCAGGCATTTTATACTGTAGAGCTTCACTATGCACTAAAGAATGAAGATGGTGTTCCTCATAGATATGAGATTCCTTTTATTCCCGATGGTGCATATCAAAAGGCATATATTGAGAGTATTGATCCTATCCCTGAAAAAACAAGGATAGACGAAGACGATAACATACTCGGTTCATACATTGTCGAATCCAATTCGGTTAAAAATATTACTCTTCAAGCGACCGTAGCGTTGAATTCTATTCTTCGACCTGAGTTGCAAACATACTTTCGTGAAAAATACAAAAAAATGGGCATGGGCAGATATCTAACACAAGAAAACTACTGGTCATTGCCGCAGAGCGTTGGCGAGTTTAAGACGTCAAAAGATATTTATTCGTATGTTGTCGACACGCTCTCATATGACACATCTCGCATTAATGGTAACTTACAGCGCATGGGTGCTGCGTGGATAGTACAGAATCCAAACAGGGCAGTGTGTATGGAGTATACAGACCTCTTTGTTGCATTGGCGCGTGAATCTGGTATAGGTGCTCGTGAAGTTATTGGGTATGGTGTTACCGGTGGAGATACTTCTCTTCCGCTGTCTTTTCTAGGTGATGTTTTACACGCGTGGCCAGAGTATTATGATACGGCGCGTGAAATATGGCATCCTATTGATCCAACGTGGGGAGATACCTCTGGAGTAGATTACTATTCGTCGCTTGATTTGAATCATATTGCTTTTGTCTATCATGGTACGAGCGCGCTTTTTCCGCTTCCTCCAGGTGTTTATAAACTGAAACAAAATACGAAAGATGTCTATGTGCGTTCAACGACAACGATGCCTCGAGAAACAAAAATGCTTGTTGCAACTGGAGAAAGACAACGCTTTACGTCGGGGAAGAAAAACGTACTAAAATTTGCAGTGCGATCTGAGTCGAATATCGTACTGTATGAGGTGCTCGTTGAGTTAAAAGATGAACGAGGTAGAACCGTTACTACGAAAAATATTCCTATTCTTGCACCCTTTCAGACTAAAGATATGGATATGGCCATCGATGTTTCACAGAACCTTATGTGGCACCGCGGTACGTATACTGTCGTTTCAGATGGAGAATCGGTTGGTACGATAGAATACGAAACATATAGCCGCATTATAGCTTTTCTTATTCGGTATTGGTATATAGTGAGTGGGATAGTTTTTGTAGGTTTTGTATATATTTTTAGTTCAAAAAAAACAAAAAAATGATACGTGGAAGAATACCTATCGATAGTGAATCTCTTAAAAATTTACCGAATACTACAGGTGTTTATTTTTTTTTGAACAAAGAAAACGTTCCAGTTTATATCGGTAAGGCAATCAATATAGCCGCTCGTATAGGTAATCATATTGCAGACACAAAAAATATAAAAGAAGCAAAAATGAGAGAGGCAAGTGCATACCTAGATTGGCGTGAAACAAATTCAGAGTTTGAGGCACTGTTACTTGAGGCAAAAATGATCAAGAAATACAGCCCTGTATTCAATGTGTCACTGAAAGATGATAAAACGAATGCGTATATTGTCATCCCAAAACAAAAACTGCCTCGAATTTTATTTGTTCGTGAAAATCAAATACCGGATAACCTGTTGTTTTGGTTTGGTCCACTTACCTCAATGCATATGGCTCGTTCTCTTATGCGCCGCATACGTCGCAGCATCCCATTCTGTACTGATCAACGAAAATCTGCGTGTTTCTATAGTCATATAGGTTTGTGCTCACCGTGTCCTGGTGTGATAGAAAAGCTAGAAAACGGTGAAGAAAAAAAAGTATTAACTTCACAATACAATCGCAATATTCGTCGCGTTATAAGTGTATTGAATGGTAACGGAGAGCGTGTTATACGACTACTAAAGCGTGATATGAAAGAATATTCAGATAATGAGCAATTTGAAGAAGCTGCTATTATTCGAAATCGAATGACACATTTGCATGAATTATTTCGAAAACGACTGTTCTTTGATGAACAGTTAGAAGATCCGATGTTTCTTTATAAAAAAAGGACTGAAGATAGTGAAGATCTAAAAAGGGTATTGGCGATGTCAAAGCTTGATAGAATAGAATGTTTTGATGTCAGTTTGTTTTCGGCAAAACAGGCTGTTGCGAGCATGGTTGTTTTTACGCAAGGTGCGCCGAACAAAAAAGAGTATAGGCGCTTTCGGATACGTAAAAAGTCAATATACGATCCACAGATGCTTGCAGAAGTCTTGAAGCGTCGATTAACACACACGGAGTGGCAATTACCAGATGTCATAATAATAGACGGAGGACGTCCACAGTTGCGTTACGTTTTTACAAGCCTAGAAAAGCAATTGGGAGTAATTCCTGAAATTATCGGAATAGCGAAACGTCCAGATAGACTGATTCGAGCTCGAACACTCGAGCCAATAGATGTCACTTCTGATTCTCCTGCTCTGCATTATGTTCAGAGAGCTCGTGATGAAGCTCATAGATTTGCACGAAAATATCATATATCACTCAGAACGAAGCTACAGTTTCGGTGAGAAGTATCGGTAATTTTTGATTTTGTATACAATAGTTATATTATGCGTAGTTACATTAGAAGAGTTGTATATTATATGGGCGCACTGTATGCAACGAGTATACTCATTCCAGGATTTTCAGTTATGCAATCGGCGAAGGGTTTTCTGATAGCCTCTATTGTGGTGACACTTGCATTTACTTTTTTATCTCCACTCATACGAGTTGTGCTACTTCCTATTAACATAATTACTCTCGGGATATTTTCTTGGTTGGCACAAGTGGTGGTATTTTATATTGCGCTTTTATTTTTCCCAACACTGTTTTCAATTAGGAGTTGGAATTTTGTTGGGTGGCAAGTAACACAGCTAGGTATTACAATAGCACCGATGAGCATCAGTGTATTTGCTACTATTATTATTGCAGCACTTATGATAAGCTTTATAGCGGCAGTAGTTCAATGGATATTGGGATGAAAATAATACTTGACACACTCTATATACTAGTAGCGGTAGCTGTTATATTGCTTATTTTGTTTCAAGGTCGTGGTGCAGGTCTGGGTAGTGCATGGGGCGGTTCCGGCGAATCATTTTCGACACGCAGAGGGGTAGAACGCATTACTTTTATGGTATGCATCTTTTGTGTCGCGCTCTTTTTGGTACTATCTATAGTAAAGTTGTTAGTATGAAAAGCTTCATAAAGCAATTTCGTTTTTCTTACTGGTTATTTAAATCATTTCTTTCCAAACACGTTCGAGTCATAATCGGCGTATTTGTTGGAGTATTTCTTTTCATATTTCTTACTTCCAGTTTTGGTGATTTTTTTTCTGCTTTTTTCTCATTTAACAAGCATAGAGTTGGCGTACTTTCATATGCGAATCAGGGAAATTTACCTATCGAGGTTTTAAATAGAATATCGCTACCTTTAGTTGGGTATGATAAAAAAGGGAATTTGACATACCAACTCGCAACAAATATTACCCCAACTCAAAAAGGGAATGGGCAAGAGTATTCGGTTACCTTAAAGCATGGGTATTTATGGCAGGATGGTTCAATATTTAACGCACAAACAATAGACTTGAAATCTGTTGAATTTCCAAGAGTAATGACAAAAGTCAAAAGCTCGGATACTATAACGTTCACGCTTGAGAAACCATTGGTCAGTTTTCCTTCGTTATTGACTACACCTTTAGTAAAACAAAACTTTGTTGGCGCAGGCGGGCAGTATAAAATAGCATCAATCCGTTATAAATATGGCGAACTACAACGGGTTGTTATTACACCGCTAGTCAAAAATATGCCTGTTTTGGAATACAAGTTATACAATACTCAGGAAGATATGGTACTGGGTTACAAGTTAGGTGAAATTGACGAATTTTCTACCTACGATCCGGCAATTCCTCCTATTTTTTCAAGTTGGAGAAATTCACATATCCAAAAGGTCCCCGATGTTAAAAAGGTCGTAACGCTTTTCATGAATACAAAAAAAGATCCTTTTGATAACAGGGTTATTCGCCAGGCAGTCGCTCAGGGAATACGCTACAATAAATTTGATGTTTATGGGCCAAGGGCATATACATCTATTTTGCCATTTTCTTGGGCATATAACCCAAATGTGAAGGTATACAATACAGACCTTACTATTGCGAAGGGCCTCGTTGACAAAAATAATTCAAAAGGGAAAGTGTTAACCCTTTACACTTCCTATGAACTGAATCACGTAGCAGAACAAATCAAATCATCTTTGAATGAAATTGGCTTACGTGTCACCATACGTTACGCCAACTATGTCCCTACATCAAAAGAAGAATACGATATGTTTTTAGTTATTTTAGAACCTAGCATAGATCCAGATCAATATATATTTTGGCATCAGACGCAACAACAGACCAATTACAGTAAATTTACCAATCTGAAGGTTGATAAATTACTCGAAGACGGAAGAATTAAGAAAACACAGAAAGCGAGAAAAGAAATTTATTTCAAATTCCAAGATATTCTTGCCGAAGAAGTACCCGCACTGTTTTTATACTATCCAAATTTGTATATTATTTCCCGTAAATGAAAATAGCTTCACTGTATGTGGTGGGGATGCCCATTGGTAATAGTGCAGATATAAGTGTGAGAGCTCTCTCAATTTTGCAATCAGTGAAGTATATTTATACAGAAGATACGCGTTCTTTTCATAATTTTTTGACGGTTCTTGAACGGGATAATAAAACTATTCATTTTACTAATAAAGACATCAAATCGTGTTTTGGGGAAAATCAATATATGCGTGCGAAAGAAATATGCGAGCTTGTCTTGGGTGGAGAGAATGTGTGTTTACTCTCAGAAGCAGGTATGCCACTCGTATCAGATCCAGGAGCATACGTCGTTGAATACTGTCGAAGAAAGGGAGTGAGTATACAGGTAATCCCAGGGCCAAGCGCACTTACGACTGTTATGGCTCTTTCTGGCTTTGAACCAAAATCAACTATATTTTTAGGATATGTGCCAAAAAAAAAGAGTGTATTCGCCGAAATAGCCAAGGTGCCTATACCTGCATTGTCGTATCCACTCTGCGTAGTGTTTTTTGAGAGTTCACACCGGATAATAAAGACTCTTGTAGAACTTACAAAACTTGATGCACGTATTTGTATTGCCCGTAACATGACAAAGCAGGATGAGCAGGTGTGGGTTGGTGTGGCGAGTGAGATAGATGTTTCCCTATTTCCCGAAAAAGGTGAATATACGTGCGCTTTACTGGTACAGAAGAGTAATGCTATATAAGAATATCCAACCTGCTTGCCAACTTTGATATTTGTCTTTGGGCATTTATTGGATATTTGAACTTGGATATTGAATATTCTTTGGGTATTTGATATTGGGGTTTCTTCTGTTATACTTTTCTCATGTTGCGTCAACAAATACAGGCAGATATAACGCGTTTTGCGAAAGAAAAGAAACAGCAAGAGGTAGAGGTACTGCGCAGTATTTTTTCTGCTATAAAAAATCAGGAAATTGAATTAAAACGAGAGTTGAATGATGAAGAGATAATCAAAATATTAAAAAAATATGCAAAAGATCTAAAAGAGGCGAATGAAATGTTTGAGGCAGGTGGTAGAGATGATTTGATAGAACAAAATAATCGAGAAATAGAGATAGTAAGTGTGTATATGCCAGCTGAGCTTTCAGATGAAGAAATAGAGAAAATGGTGCGAATGGTATTAGAAAAAACTCCGGATGAAAAAAATGTCGGTAGACTTATTGGGCTTAGTATGAAAGAGCTTTCAGGAAAAGCTGATGGCAGTAGGGTGGCTGGAATAGTACGAAAAATTGTTAACTGATATTTATATTCTTTCTCCTTCGCAAATAGACTCCGATTTGATACAATAAACTCTGTTTTAGCTAACAACCAACAGCAAATGGCTGATAGCTACTATAGCCCAGGTGGTGAAATTGGTATACACGTACGCTTGAGGGGCGTATGCCGAAAGGTGTGGAGGTTCAAGTCCTCTCCTGGGCACCAACAAAAAAATTGACCGCTTAGCTCAGTTGGTTAGAGCATCGCGTTTACATCGCGGGGGTCGGGGGTTCGAATCCCTCAGCGGTCACTAGTTCAAATCTGAAGTAAGACTTATTTCCACTGGTGATTTTTTTAATAATCCAAACCTGTATGGACCATATTCTGCTTCATGCTGAGCTGGAAACAAATTATTATCCATTTGATGTCTTCTTTCATCTATCAACTCTCGGATAACTATTTTTTTTTCTTCAAAAGTTAATCCTATTAATCTGCGTTCAGGATAAATGACACATGAATTTCCACCTGTTGGACCAATCCGTAACCTTGTACATCCGGCTCCAGGACAAGGCCATCCATTTGAAAAAGGAGCAATGATGCCTATAGTCATATCCTGATATTCTCCTCCGAGAGTGTAGTATTCTGAATGTGCATTTTGTTTATCAAATTGATCTCTTTTTAGATCATCAATTGGAGCAATTTCTCTTATAGCATTGAGAATATCTTCTTTAGGCACGTGATTTTGAGCGAAAAAATCAGGACTAGCCTCCATATACGGTCCTTGTGGAGTTAATTCACAAAATCGTACCATTACGCCTGTTTTTCTAGAAAATTCAACAAAATCTCTCATTTCGTCAAGGTTATCTTTCATAACAACCATATTAATTGAAACATGACTTCCGAATAAATTACGTGCTTTTTCAATTGAACCTAGGACTAGGTGAAGAGCGTCAACCCCGGTAATTAATTTGAATTTGTCTTGGTTGAGAGTATCAAGGCTAATATTGACGCCAGTCAAACCTGCATTTGCTAAATTTTCTGCCATTTTATAAAAAAGTGCGCCATTTGTGGTCATTTCAATAGTTTCAACACCTTCATTTTTTATTCCAGCAACTAATTCAACAATATCTTTTCTCTTTGTTGGCTCACCTCC
This sequence comes from Candidatus Roizmanbacteria bacterium, assembly GCA_024654535.1. Lineage (GTDB taxonomy): Bacteria > Patescibacteriota > Microgenomatia > UBA1406 > UBA1406 > JANLHL01. The sequence continues at coordinate 370,610 of JANLHL010000038.1, forward strand.
TGTTAAATGAACTATCTTGATGCCTAACTGAAATCCTGCACGCACCGTTTCAATCACCTCACTTGTTGTCATCATGTTTGGGTTAGATTCTTTTTTAGGATTACAATAAATACATGCAAAGTTGCAACCAGGGTCGGCTGTTATACGTAAAAATTTAAAAGGATTTTCCATAAATATTAGTTTGAATTATATGGTAACCTGTATTATACCATCGGCATATAAGAAGGCTCTATAAACCTTATGATGCTCTGATAATCTGTAAATATACTCAACAAATTCTTCCTAAAATTCGTTTTCAAGGAGTTCTAAGTTTGTCGCCGACGGTTTACATTCCGGCAAGTACAGCGTGAATTAACTATCTATGATTTACTTGTTAAGTTTTTTTCTTATAGCCAGTTGAACAGCATTAGCGGTCATGGCATCATTAATTTTGCCAGAGTCTATCATGGCATAGATTTCATCAAAGTTAAAAAATCGGTGATCAGTTAGTTGTTCACCAACTTCTGTGCTAATTTTTTGTATTATTTCACTTTCAGTAATTACCATAAAAAGTGATACTTTTTCAGTATTGAAACTATGCAGTGGGTAAAATGATCCCAAACTAATTAGCGAAGTTGAGTTGATGATGACTCCGGCTTCTTCTTTTAGCTCTCGAATCGCCGCATCTGGGATCGATTCACCATCATCTACTCCACCGCCTTGTATTTCCCAACTGTAATTTTGAATCACATAACGGTGTTCCTTATGAAGCAATATCTTGTTGTTTACACTTACTACTACGATAGCAACTCCATTCTTTCTTTGCACATAGGCATACGTGCTTTTTTCCCCATTTGGTAGTACTATCACGTCTTGAAAAAGTTTTAACCAGGCGTCGCTATAGATTTGCTTTTCGCTTATTTTCTTGATCATAGGTAACTAATTTTAGCAAAATTGATGTTTCACTACCAAAATAAACTTCACGGTCTAAGTTGATTTTTGTTCGAAAGAAAACACAAATATCTCTAACCAAGACGATATCACATATTTTTCTTTAAGTCTGATGTTCTATGTCTTAGAGGGATTTATTCCTAACGACGAACAAATATAACATTTGTTTTGTCTATTACTTACCTTTACTTGCAAGCACAGTATTCACAATTGCTGTTCCTGCAATAATCAGTAGTCCTAGGTTTACTGCGCCAGTTGAAGATAGTATCACGAAGAATATCAACACACTCAGTAATAAAGTTACTAGATTTGAAAGTATTAGCCACATTTTCATAATGAAATCATCTCCAATCTTCTCATTCGTTCATTATATATTCTTTGCTATTTTATATAGCAGATTACTGCAAGAGCATCATGTTCTGAGACGTGTCGATTTGATAAGTAAATCGTCGCTACTTTTGTGGAAGCTGCGGTTGTTGGGGGTTGGGCGTGGCATGGGTAACAACACAGGTACCATCGCGTAGATATAATGTTTTGAAAAAAGTAACAGGGATATCTGCGATAGTGACGCTACTACTTGATTCAAGTATCTGTTCAGGGCAAGATCCGCCTTCTTCGAGTACATTACCTGTTCTATTCACCGTAGGTGATCCGTCTCTGCAAGCTTCGCCATTACAATAGTCTGCTGACCATCTACCGTAATTAGCACCACACGCAGCTATAGCAAGTGCTAAAAGTGTAGTACCAAGTAATACACCAATTCTTTGTTCAATACCATTCTCCATGCGCCTATAGTATAGCAAACATGCTGCTTAGCTCTAAATATTTTGTTACAATTTACTACATGCGAACAGTTACAAACGGGATTATTGCAGGTATTTTACTGGGGATAGTAGACGTGCTTCTTATGATGCCGCTTTCATTTCCAGATAAAAAAGCCGCTCTTTTAGGTGCGTTCATAAACAGATTTGCGATTGGATTTGTTGTGGTAAATATGAATTTGCCAGTACCATTTTGGGTTAAAGGCATAGTCGTGGGTTTGTTCCTCAGTTTACCTGATGCAATTATTACTAAATCATATATTCCAATACTGGGCACGGGGATTGTAGGAGGCTTATTAGTAAGTTTTTTTACAAAGTAAGATTATTCAAAATTGATTTATCCAAACCCTTAATAGATATCATTTGTTTAAAATACAATCTAAATATATGATTTCAGAAAACAATACAATAGTTTTGAAAAGCGGTAGAAAGCTTGGATATGCGCTCTACGGTAGTAAAAAAGGTACACCACTGTTTTATTTCCACGGATGGCCAAGTTCCCGTTTTGATGGCACGCGTGTAGACAAAGTTGCGAAAAAGTTGAACATACTGGTAATCGCTCCCGACCGTCCTGGGATTGGCATTTCAGATTATAAGAAAGATAGAACATTGCTTGGTTTTCCGGATGATATTGTGGAATTGGCAGATTCTTTAGGTTTTCGAAAATTTTCTGCTATGGGTGTTTCTGGCGGTGGCCCATACGCAGCTGTATGTGCCTACACACTGCCAAAACGAGTCCAGAAAGCGGCAATAGTAGTTGGGCTTGCACCACCCTATATAAAAAACATTTGCGAAGGTATGGCATGGCCAAACAAAATGTCATGGGAAAACTATCACCGGTTTCCTATTTTGAGTACGCTTGCTGGATATTCTGTTTTTTTTCAAACAAAACTTGGTTTGGTTGACATATCTCAACTATTGTCTTTTGGAGCAGATAGACAGATGAGAAATGAAGACGCCTATAAAGCACTACTCAATAAAGTAAGAAAAGCAGTACTGCAACAAGGTGTAAAAGGGATAATACAGGATTTAGAACTCTATGCAAATAGTTGGGGTTTCGATGTGAAGCGTATAAAAATACCAGTATATCTGTGGTATGGAGAAGATGATAAGAATGTATCGTTGGCTATGGGGAAGTATTACAAAAAGCGCATTCCCAAAAGTACGCTAACTGTGTATGAAGGCGGACATCTGGGTTGGGTGAAACACGCAGGAGAAATATTAAAACATCTGCGATAAAGTAAAATAAATCATGGATAGAAATGCAAAACAAAAATGGTACAAGAAACTGATAGGTATTGTTTCTACAAAAGATTTACAAACTCGCTATTTGGAACTTGTTCAACTTCACGCGACAACTACTCATGCATACATATCTGCGTTAGAGAAAATAACGAAAGACAAAGCGAAGGAAGCTAGTAGCGATGGACGATCTGTAGCGCTTGTTGTTGCCCATATTATGGCGTGGGAAGAATGGCAGATTCAAATATTTACGGATCAGAATAAAGAAAAAAGGCTACAAAAACAGATGATACTTCAAGGATATTATGATACCGACACTCAAAAAATTGTTGACTTTAAGACCGTTGATGCATTCAATGCGTACTCTGCTAAAAGATATTCGCAACATTCATGGCAAGAAATCAAACAAAAAGCAGTACATACAGCATTGAAACTGCAATCATTATTTCCTATTACAGTATCAAAAGAATGGATTGATTTTTTGCAAAATTCTCCTAAACACAATTGGAAAATATTGCCAAAGATTACACTGACAATTCCATCGGGTTGGTATCTTTGGATGGTGTCACTCGAGCATGAAGCGGTTGAACACGCTGCTGATTTATACTAACTTTTCTCTTCTTTGTTTACGTTCCACAACCGCAATCCTCCATATCCTACAAGTAAGCATCCTACTATTCCGTTCAGTGTCTGTATTAGTAAAACTGGAATAGTACCTTTGATGGTAGAAAATAGAATAACAGACGTTCCCATAAACAAAAATGTCGCAAAACCTGTGCCCAAGCCAAACAACAAGAGTTGTTTTCTTTTGTAATCATATTCTATAGCTTTGGCAGTAAACAGACTGGTAAAAAATACTATCGTCATAGGGCTAGATAACGTAATTAAAAACACTGATAAAAAACTGCCTTTGATAGTACTTGTAGTATCGATTAACGTCTTCGACATTCCTACTGTTTCGAGTACGCTTTTTAATATTAGAAATCCAAAGATGATTAATACGGTTGAGCTTACAATGCCAAAAATATTTTTCACTTTCTTTTTTTTAAGTACTTTGCCAATCCCTAAAATAGCAAGCGAAATGTATAGGTAATCAACAAGCGTTACACCAAGTACGCCTGCAAAACCATCTAGTATTGTTTTTTGCAGTGATAAGTTAATGATGAAGAAGAAAACCGGACCGATAGCAAGCTGTAGAGTCAAACCAGTTAAAAGACCGTTTCTGAATTCTCTCATAGTGAGATTATATCTAAAGTATGCATTCTTTCAAATATGTGTGCTATATAATGATAGATATATGAGATCATTCAACCTGAACATAGAAAAGGCACAATCGATCATCAAGAAGTTTTTGAAAACGAGCAATAGACCTATGTTCGTTGCTATAGATGGAAGAAGTGGGACAGGAAAATCTACTATAGCGAACGAGCTAGCAAAACGCTTAGGTGGTGTTGTAATCCTGTCAGATGATTTTTGGGTCGGAGGTACAGACTCAGAATGGTTAGCACGTAAACCGAAAGAAAGAGCATCTCTAGCTATAGATTGGATGCGGATAAAAAGCGACGTTCTTGAGCCGCTTCTCGCTGGTAAACGTGCATCTTGGCATCCGTTTGATTGGGAAAAGGGAAGTGGTTTATCTGAAAAATATATTCATGCAGATTCTAAACAATTGATTATTTTAGATGGGGCTTATTCGACGAGACCTGAATTGTTAGACTTAATAGATCTAAGCATACTAGTTGAGCTAACAAATGATTTTATTAGGCGTGAAAGACTTGTTAAAAGAGAGAGTAGGGAATATATGACTAATTGGCATAACATTTGGGATTCTGCGGAGGATTACTATTTTACTGAGATTAAGACAAGGGCAAGTTTTGATATAATTATTGCGAATGATTTGCAATAAGGTAGTTGCTCAAGTACCAACCTGTTTACTTACATCGCCAAAATATGGGGGAAAAGCCGCATCAATTGCCGCCTTGGGTGAAAATACTCCATCTCGTGCACCTTTGATCAATTTGTTTCTCCAATAGGCTATAGTAGCAGGGTCTGTATTGTCTATTGCTGTTTGTATCTGAGCGGAAACATTTTGTAGGTCATCAACTCGTAAGTCTTTATGGTCATTAACCTGAAAGTCTCTGTTACCACCGTTATTTTCAGCCATTTTTCGATTATAGCATGCATTTTTTGAAAACTGTAACGAGTTCGCGTGATACAACATGGGTAAACATCGAAACCCTATGTATAGGGAATTGGATACATTCGTGCTCAGTATATGGAAAGTAATGTACTCAAGCGGGTTTTATCAGGGTTACTAACCCCTTTTTAGCATCGATTTCTACGATGTCTCCATCTTTAAGAAGTGCTGTGGCATTACCCGTTCCGACAATGCAGGGAACGCCAAACTCTCTAGCTATGATTGCTGCATGACAGGTTACCCCGCCTTCATCTGTTATGAATGCTGCTGATTTTTCCATAGCTACAATAAAATCTGGCGTTGTCATAGAAGCGACCAAAATATCTCCTCTGTTCACTTTTTCAACCTCACGGTAGTCTGTTAATACCTTTACAACTCCTTGTGCAGTACCCAAAGAAGCTGGTGTTCCTTTTATTACTCTTTGTCGTTTTGCCGACTTGCCAACGACGGTGTTACCTTTATATTTATCTGCAACTGTATGTTGTAACAACTCAGCTTGCTCTCCGAATGTAGTCGTAACGTTATCGTTGATTATAACTATTGCATACCCTTTCATTCTTTCGTTTATCAATATTTCTAAATCTTTTTGTTGGCGCTTGTCTAGTAATAAAGCGACGATTTCATCAGATGACAGCATCGTAATTTCTTCCGGTGAAAATCGTAATCTTTGTGCAGCTTCTCGAAGCAGTATTGTCCGGGCATTAAATAATAATCGATCAGATGCTTCGGTAGTGTATGTCCGTAAGAAAATAAAACTTCGTAAGATATCTGCAATATTTTTAAGTTCCTGAGTGAATGTTTTACTGAGCTTTTTGTATTTCGCTTGATCGGTTTTTCTTATTGTGACAATTCTTGAAATTTCTTCATCTATATTTTTTGAAATAAGATTTTCTAGTCTCTCTAGATATTCTTCTCTTGTGAATGAAATATCTTCTATGAAGATTGGGCCCTTCATCCACGAATATTTAGACACATGGTTTGCTAGTTTCTTATATAGATCATTAGGAAGATTGTCTAGTGTATAACCGCTCTTCTTTATAGACTGCGCAATATAGAGTAGCTCTAATGGTTCATCAGCATAGGCAAGTTCACCAAGTTTTGGATAGGTGGCTATTATTGAAAAAATTTCATCTACTTTATGTTTCGCTACTCCCATCGACGTTTGAATAAGTTTTTTTATTTTTGTATCGAGATAGGCGTCTGGTCGAGAAGAAGCTGGTATAAAAGACATAGTATACTTTTCTTGAAAACTCAAAATTGCTTCAGCAAGTCTGCTGTCTGAAATAGTTCGAGTATCTACTTTTTTTAAATCATCAGCATAGTTGTTAACGTCCTTGGCAATCTTAAATATATTTTTCACAAAAGACTTTAAGAAATCGGGGTCTTTTTTGAGTATATTTTCGAACACACGGTTGTATTTCGAAGTTTCATAATCGGTATAGTACTCGTCACCATTTAATATTAAATAATTTTCTTGAGCAATATCGAGCCCGATGTATTTAATAAGAGTTTGAGGTTTGTTTGCAAGAATTTGAGTATTTTCTACAAACCAGTTAAATTTTCGGGTAACATAGAAATGCCATTCTTTTTCGCATATAATATTAATTAGCACATCGTTGCTCATTGTATGTAAGCTAGCATTAGCAAACTATTTTGTCAAACGCTGCGCGAATTCTGTTATTGAGACAAAATTTGGATACAATACTGTATGCGAAAGCTTTTTTTACTACTTATCGGTATCGTCGTTGGTGTTGGTATCGGTTATGCATATTTTAATACTTCTTTATTCTCAAGCGTAGAACATAAGATTCACACAGTTGTACCCGTTGTTCCGGACAGAAAACAAGTTATAGGTTTTTTACCCTATTGGCTATTATCGAAAGCTGACAAAGAGTATTCCAACTATATCAACACTCTTGCATATTTTGCTCTTACTATAAATCCAGACGGATCTATTCAGAAGTATACCAGTCCGCAAGAGTCTGAGCCCGGTTACTATGCACTACAGTCGGGTAAGGCGAGCCCTTTTTTTAAGGATGCACAGCGTAACAATATGAAGTTATCACTCGTCGTATTTGCGGGAAACGAAGAACACATCGGACAATTGGTGAGCAAACCCACGACACATGCGAGAAAATTGGTAGCAGAAGTCGTGCCCATAATGAAGAAGCATGGTTTCACCGATCTTAACATAGATGTGGAAAGTGTACGTGAGGCATCACAATCTGCACAAAGTAACTTTACGCGTTTTGTAAGTGAAGTGAAAAAAGGTATAAAAAAAAGTGGCAATACAGTGTCTATAGATGCAAGCCCAACTGTTTTTATAAAACCATACCTTGTCGATCCAAAAGCTGTTGGTGCAATCGTCGACTATTTTATTATCATGGGCTACGATTTTCATTTCGCAGGTTCGTATGTTACTGGTCCGGTTGCGCCACTCTTGGGTGCTGGCACTATTTCTGAGTTCGATATTGAGACGTCGGTATCTCTGGGAAAACAAATAATTCCGAAAGAAAAATTGATTCTTGCCCTCCCACTATATGGATACGAATGGGAAACGATAGATACGTTTAATAGAGCAGCTGTTATGCCGGGGAGTGGTATCGCGGCAAGTAATCGCAGAGTAGAGGAATTGTTGAAGACATGTGAGAACTGTGTAGTGAAACGAGAGGAAGAAGCACAAGAACCTTACGTAGTCTATCCAGATGAAGAAACAGGTACGTTTCATCAGATCTTCTACCCAGATAAGCAGTCAATGCTCAATAAAGTACAATTTACAGAAAAAAATGAGTTGGGCGGTATAGCATTATGGGCGCTTGGTTATGAGGGTGATACGATTCTTGAACCCTTAAGAGGGTACCGGTAACTACTATATAATTATTCGATCGTTGCGTTTCGTGCGTCGCTATCAAAAATCATTGTATCCCCTTTGGAAAGCGTGTTCACTTGGCTCTCGAAACTATTGTTGTTGTAGGCTATTTTTACAGATCCACCATGAACGACAACACGGATGAGTGGATCACTATCTTCTAGAGAAATAGTGACACTACCCGATACTAGACGAACTAATAAATTTCGTACTCGAACTGAAAGCGGAAATGTATCTGTATTTTGAGAATACGTGACAGTTCCTTTATTTTGAGTTATAACAATACTTATCGGGAGCGTTTGGGTAAATGAAACATCAGTATCGTTATCAAGTAGAATTGTTGTATCAATTCCATACGTTATACGTACTGAGCCTTTTTCTGCTGATAGAACACGCTCACCTTGCATAACTGACTGTGCATTTTTAAGTTTTGCTGGTTCTGTTGCATCTCGTGTTTCAATTTGAATTTCTCCTATAAGACTGCTCATTGTACCCATTAGTGCCTCGCTCGGAGGGTTCTTGATTGAATACGATATGATTTCTGTCGGAATGCTTCTTGGCAATGTGGAGGGGGTTTTTATTGTTGATTGCACATATTGAATAGAGAACCAATATCCACTTATCCCAATCACAAGGGCGAGGAAGAATAGTAATACATTTTTCATCATGTTACAATTATACCCTTATGATAACGTTTGATGACTTTAAAAAATTAGATATCAGAATTGGCACTATTAAAAGTGCAGAGAAGGTTGAAAATGCAGATAAGCTGTTGAAACTGATATTCGATCTTGGTACCGAAGAGAGGCAAGTGATTTCGGGTATTGCAGAATTTTTTGCCGATCCTAAAACGCTCGTCGGTAAGCAGGTTGCAGTACTGGTAAATATAGAACCGCGAACTATTAGAGGAGAGGAAAGTTTTGGCATGATTTTGGCTATGGGAGAAAGCGATACCTTTTCACTTCTTGTTCCAGAAAAGCCCGTTGTTCCAGGTAGTGCTGTGAGATAACAACTTATTCACTTACCCGAAACTGAATGGCTTCGTGCATATGGTTCTGTTGTATGACTTCTGAATTATCTAAATCTGCTATCGTTTGTGCCACTTTTATGAGTTTAAAGTAGGCGCGAGCCGAGAGTTTGAATACGTCAACAGCCTTTTTCAAGGCTGTGCTTGCATCATCATTCAGTGTGCAATACTTTTTTATGTGTTTTGTATTCATTTCAGCATTGGTTTTTATAGTATCGTTTTTAAAACGAAGCGCCTGAATATTTCTCGCGTGTAATACCCTTTTTTGAACGTCAAAACTTGACTCTGTTTCCACAATTGTTGCAAGTTTCTCGGCAGAAATATTAGGGACGAAAACATGAATATCAATCCTGTCTAGTATGGGCCCTGAAAGCCTTTTTTTATATTTCAATATCTGTGTTGTGCTGCATACACATTGTTTATCCTTATTGCCAAGATTGCCACAAGGACAGGGATTAGTGGCGGCTATGAGCATAAATCGTGCAGGGTATGAGGCAGTTCCTTTAGCACGTGAAATTGTTACATTCCCGTCTTCGAGTGGTTGTCGAAGTGCCTCAAGTGAAGATCGCGTAAATTCTGCCATTTCGTCTAAGAAGAGAACACCTCTATGCGCGAGTGAAATTTCTCCGGGTAACGGGTTACTCCCTCCGCCTGTTAAGCCTATACGCGAAATAGTATGGTGTGGACTGCGAAATGGTGGATATAAAATAAGTGGCATACGGGTAGTTAAAGTCCCGCTTACCGAGTAGATTTTGGTGGTTTCCATAACTTCATCTGTAGTAAGCGGAGGTAATAGAGAAGGTAGAGCTTTTGCTATAAGCGTTTTTCCTGTTCCGGGCGGGCCTTTCAAAAGCACATTATGAAAACCACTCGCAGCTACTTCCATAGCTCTTTTTGCCATATATTGTTCAACAATATCTTCAAAATCAACTTCGTATGTTATTTGTTTGTAAAAGTGGGTCAGTGGTTTAATTTTCAGCTGCGTCAATGGAGTGGTATCGCACATATGTAGCACGACATCATTCAATGTTTTTGCTGGATAGATACATATGCCTTCAACAATAGATACTTCATCAGCGTTGCCGATCGGTATGAACGCGTGTGTGAATCCGAGCTGTTTTGCAC
>JANLHL010000040.1 GCA_024654535.1 Candidatus Roizmanbacteria bacterium
CACTCCTCTTTCTCCCGAAGATGGAGAAAAATTAGAAAGAATTATTGAAGAATTACAAGACAACGACGATGTGCAGGATGTGTTCACGAATGCCGAATAGAATCTCATATGAAAATTCTCGCCGTAGATCCGGGTTTTGAGCGTATTGGTATTGCTGTTTTGGAAAAACATGACTCCAAGGAGCACTTGCTGTATTCTTCGTGCTTTAAAACATCACGTCAAGAGTCTTTCGCGAATCGGCTCCACATGATCGGCACAGAGATCGCCCGATTAACAAAAGAATGGAAACCGGATACTCTTGCAATAGAGACTCTTTTCTTTAACACCAATCAAAAAACAGTCATGCAGGTTGCTGAAGCGCGCGGTGTCATTATTTATGCCGCAACCTCTCTGGGGCTCTCGGTTCATGAGTACACCCCGCTCCAGGTAAAGATCGCGGTTACCGGGTATGGAAGGGCCACTAAAACCCAAGTAGAGGGAATGGTAAATAGATTGATAGAGGTAAAAAAAACTGTTACCAGCGACGACGAAATGGACGCCATCGCCATCGGCCTCACGGCCATTGCCTCCATTTCCCCACGTTATCCACATAAAGGGTAAGGGACTGTTGCAACATTTTTTGTATTTTGATACAAATATAGCTGTAATTTAGAGGTCGCTAATTACACGCCTACATTAATGTAAAATTTTCATATGAACGACGACTTTATGACATCTCTTGATGAGGAAGTAGTGGAAGAAGAACTTGATACTGACGCATTCCCTGATGACGACGATGACAGTGTGCTGGGAGAACTTGATGATCTGGTTGAGGAGGAATAGTCGAAGGCAGAAATAGTAAAAACACCACCTCTGGAGGTGGTGTTTTTACTTTCTCACTACGCACTGGGTCTTACTTAGTGATTACTTTTACAAATTTCTTCTTCCCTATTTTAAGGATGAGAGTTTTTTGCACCGCCGTGTGCGCATCAGTGATCTTTTCGTTCGTTTCTATATCTTTGATTGCACCCTCGGTCGCCAGTCTCCGGAAATCACTCTTTGAGGAGACGAGTCCGGCTGAAAGCAACACGTCCGCTAAGTTTTCTCCTTTGTTCGCTTTCACCTCCGGCATGTCGGTTGGAATTTCTTTTTTTTGGAACGTGTGGACGAACGCTTCTTCCGCTTTCTGTGCTTCTTTTTCTCCGTGATAGATGGAGACGATCTGGTGCGCGAGTTTCATTTTTATATCCCGAGGATTTATCTTCCCTTCCGCGAGCATATTTCCTATTTCCTCCACCTCTCCCTGGGGGGTGTACGTGCAGAGTTCGTAGTAGTGCACGATTGACGTGTCGGGAAGAGACATCACTTTCCCGTACGTGTCTCGCGGCTCTTCGGCAATGGCAATATAATTATCGAGGCTCTTGCTCATTTTTTCCTTTCCGTCCAGTCCTTCCAATATTTTCATACTCATGACCGCTTGGGGTTCTTGTTTCCCCGCTTTCATAATCGTCCGCCCCATGAGCATGTTGAATGTTTGGTCGGTGCCTCCGATCTCCACATCGCAACTTCCGTACACCTTATGGAGAACATGTGAATCCACGCCCTGGAGTATCGGGTAGAGCATTTCATGCATATACAACTCCTCTCCTCTTTTGATCCGCTCCGCGAACATGTCTCGTTGAACCAACTGTGCATGCGTCACGTTCCTTAATATCGAAAGAAAGGTGCGCAGGGTGATGTTGTGTATCTCTGTTTTTTTAAGCGTGCTTGTCTGCATGCGTGTTTTGTCGTAGACTGCCGCTTTTGCCTGAAAAGAGTTTGGGGGAAAGACTACGTTTTGTCCGGTTGTGTTGTCGGTGTAGGTGACCGATTGGGGAACAAAAAGATCGGTGATTCCCATAAACCAATCAGAATTACGAATCCATGAAAACGCCTCTTTGTTGGTCAATAGTATCTTGCCTACTTGGTCCAGGTAGGTCTTAATGTTGTGTTCCACTTCTTTTTGTTCTATTTCAGGCCGTATCTTGCTTTTGCCGGTCGGGTCCCCTATTTGTGCCGTAAAATCTCCAACCAAAAAAACAGCCTTGCACCCAAGGTCCTGCAGTTGGCGGAGCTTGCGCAACACGACCGCGTGCCCAAGATGGATGTCGGGCCGTGTCGGATCTACGCCGAACTTCACGATAATCTCACCTTTGTATTCACCGCGCGCTTTCTTGATGAGTTTCTCTTTGAATACGCCTTCGGGATCTATGAGCTCCCCAATACCCCGCGTGAGTATTTCATTTATTTTTGCTTCGGAATCCTCCATGATTTCTAATGTATCATAATTACCCCCTTTTGTCTTTTGTGGTATTATTCATTTAAATGACTGTACGAAGAAATACTAAAAAAAGACACCCTCTCGGGAACATATCAATCCTTTTTCTTAGTATCGGTTTTCTGATAACGGGGGCGCTCCTGTTGTGGGTGGTGTCGTTAAAAATGCCCGATTTTACCTCCTTTGAAGAGCGTAAGGTTGCGCAATCCACAAAAATCTACGATGCGACGGGAAAAATCCTTCTCTATGACATCCACCAGGACATAAAAAGAACCGTGGTGCCTTTTGGTGATATCTCTCGTTATTTAAAAAACGCAACGGTTGCGATTGAAGATGCTGAATTCTATCAACACCACGGGATCAAACCGCAAGCGATACTGCGCGCCATTGTAGTGAATGTTTCATCATTTGGTTTCTCACAAGGAGGCTCGACCATCACCCAGCAGGTCGTTAAAAACTCTCTCCTCACCCAAGAAAAAACGATATCGCGGAAACTTAAGGAGTGGGCGCTCGCGGTAAAACTTGAGCGCGTGATAAGCAAAGAGGATATTTTGACTATCTATCTTAATGAGGCGCCTTACGGAGGCAATATTTACGGCGCCGAGGAGGCGAGCCGGGCATTTTTTGGAAAAAGCGTGAAAGATATCACTCTTGCTGAGGCTGCGTACTTGGCGGCTCTTCCGCAGGCACCGACCTTCTATTCCCCTTACGGCAATAATAAAGAGGATCTTACTGAGCGGAAAAATCTTGTTTTAAAAAGAATGCGGGAACTCGGGTTTATTTCCGAAGAAGAGATGGCTACGGCGCTTGCGGAAACCGTTGAATTTATTCCCGTAGAGGAGAGGGGGATAAAGGCGGCGCATTTTGTATTCTTTATCCGTTCATATCTTGAAAAAAAATACGGCAAAGACTTGGTGGAGGAAGGCGGACTTACCGTAATCACAACCCTTCGTTATGATCTCCAGAAAAAAGCTGAAGAAATCGTAGAGCAGCACGTAAAAGAGAACGTGAAAAAATTTAACGCGTCAAACGCGGGAATGGTCGCCCTTGATCCGAAAACGGGGCAGATCTTGGTTATGGTTGGCTCCCGTAATTATTTTGATAAGGAGATCGATGGTAATTTCAATGTCACTCTGGCGGAGCGACAACCGGGTTCCGCATTCAAGCCGTTTGTATATGCGACCGCTTTTAAAAAAGGCTATACGCCCGACACGGTTGTATTTGATCTTCCCACGCAATTCCAGACCACCTGCGACCCCGAGGGTCGCCCTCTCTCAAGTGACATAGACCCTGATGATTGTTATCTGCCAACCAATTATGACGGAATATACCGCGGGCCTATGTTGCTTCGCGACGCATTGGCTCAGTCGGTCAATATTCCAGCCTTGAAGACGCTCTACTTGGCGGGGCTGTCCGACTCTCTTCAGACGGCAAAAGACTTTGGTATCACCAGCCTTACCAATACAAACCGATATGGCCTTACTTTGGTGTTGGGGGGCGGTGAGGTGTCGCTCCTTGAAATGACGAATGCCTATGGGGTATTTGCTAGTGGGGGTGTGCGAAATCCTTATATGGGTATTTTGCGAATTGAGGATAAGAATGGAAATGTATTGGAGGAGTTTGAGCCAAAACCACAGCGTGTTATTTCAGAAGATATTACGCTCCAAATATCCGATATTCTGTCGGATAATGCCGCGCGCGCGCCGGCGTTTGGCGCACAATCGTATCTGTATATTGAAAACAATGACGTTGCGGTAAAAACAGGAACCACGAATGACTACAAGGACGCGTGGATCCTTGGCTATACCCCTTCTGTGGTGGTTGGCACATGGGCGGGAAACAATGACAACACTTCTATGGAGAAAAAGGTGGCGGGATTTATTGTTGCTCCTATGTGGAACGCGTTCATGCAAGAAATATTAAAAGAGTACCCAAAAGAGGAATTTAAGAAGCCTCCACAAGTAAGCGCGGATATTAAACCGGTACTCCGAGGTGTATGGCAAGGAAGTGAGGAGTATGTTATTGATCGTATTTCCGGAAAACTCGCCACAGAATACACCCCGAAAGAAACGCGAGAAAAACACGTATTAACGAATGTGCATGATATTCTCTATTGGGTCAATAAAAATGATCCTCTTGGGGAAAATCCGATTGAACCACAGAAAGATCCCCAGTTTAATCTTTGGGAATATTCGGTGAGAAAATGGGTGGCGAGCCAAAATATCCAACAAGAGACAGCCGATAAAATACCGAAAGAGTTTGATGATGTTCATAAACCTGAATTTTTTCCTAAAATTACCATCATTGAACCGAACCCGGAAACGCTCTATATGATGAACAAAAGAATCACCATCACACCCCAAAACAGCAGCACTTATCCTCTTTCCAAGGTTGATTTCTTTATTAATGGAGTATTTATGGGATCTTCAACAAATTCTCCTTTCACGTTTTCTTTTACACCGAGTGATCTGGATATAATAAAAAACCAAAACCAAATTACTGTGGTTGGATACGATACGGTGTTTAACAAAGGCGAGGCACAAACTGTATTCAACGTAAAATAATAAAAAGTATTAACTCACGGGTAGTTGAGTTAATACTTTTTATTTCAACAAGCGAGGAGCGCGTGGAAAATTCTGATTTTACACAGCGTCCGAGCGCAGTTGAAACAAAGGGTTTAATACCCTTTATTTTATATCTCGAGGTGTTTTTTGGTGAAATTTTTTTTCCAGCTCTTTTAAAATACTTTGTTTTTTTATAAAGATCTCGTTTTTAAAAAGCGGTTTTGTTTTTATATAAATAATATTATTGTGAACGGAGATATTTTTTTTCTCAATAGAAATACCTATCTCTTTTTCTATTATTTCCCGTACGGCTCCCCTGATTGCATCATCAGGTGGTGTTAATAAGGTAAACCGTTTTAAAAAATTTTCTATATTAAACATAAAGGGAGTAGGTAGTGTGTTTGAAATAAGGGGTATTAAACCTTACAGGTTCAGTACACTCATTGAGGTCTTTGGTTGCGCTACTCTTCACTAAAGTCCTCAATGAGTCTTTCGGTGCTCTATGTATTCGCTCCTCAACCTTACAGATTCTGTACACCTTGTGGCTAGTTTTTTCGCCCGAAGCTCAAAACTATCACCCAAGGTCTTTCGGTGCTCATGAAATCGCACCTCAACCCTTTATTTATTCATTGGCATAACAAGATAAGTGAATGAGTTATCTCCTACGCCTTGTATGGTCATTGGTTTATCAAACCCGTTGCATTTTATTATCACACTATCTTGATGGAGAGCTTGGAAACAATCAATGATATATTTGTAATTAAAACTTATTTCCAATTCTTCTCCTTCTAACGCTCCATTTAATTGAATATTACTCTCCCCGATATCGGCATTTTTTGTTTTCATGGTGAATACTCTTTTTTGCGGACTCACAAACATCACCACTTGATTAAATTTGTCTGAAAAAATATTGCTTATTTTCAGACTATTAAGAAAATCTTGTTTTAATAACACAACTTCTGTTTTGTGTTCTTTTGGTATTATTTGTTTATAGTCAGGAAATACTCCGTCTATGATCCGTGAAGTGAAATAAATATGATCCAAAGAAAATACTATTTGATTTTTATTAAAACGTATATCAATAATACCGGATTCTCCTTCAAATATTCGTGATAATTCAATAGCGTTCTTAAAAGGAATAATAATACCTTTTAGTTCTTTTTTGTTCTCGTTTTTTATTTTTTTCTCAGCCAACCTAAATGAGTCTGTTGCCACAAACACAATATTATTATTTTCTGTGTGTATATATACACTTGAAAGTTCTGGTTTTATATCTGAAATTGACGCGCTGTATATGACCGATTTAATACCCTCATTAAGTTTCTCTGCCTCTATAAAAAAACTATCTCCTTCTTGAATAAGTGGTAGGGTTGGAAATTCGTCTGGTGATAGACATTTTATAAGTGTTTTATTATTATTTACGGAAACCTCAAGGTTTCCGTTTTTTTCCTCTAAAATAACATTATTACCGTCGTATATTGACGAAAGAAGATTTGAAAATACTTTTCCAGGAACAGCCACACTACCTAAGGATTCGATTTTTGCGGGGATCTCAATCTCTATTCCAATATCAAGATTTGTTGCTCTTAAAGTAATTGTGTTTTTATTCACAATTAAAAGAATGGTGTTTAAAATAGGAAGGGTGCGGTTTTGGCCCACTATCTTTTCTATTTTAGAAACCGCTTCTTTTATTTTATCTTTTATACACTCTAGTTTCATTATTTTATTTATTAAAGTAATTTTTATTAATTAAAAACATATCTATTATTATCTCTGTGTATATGTGTAAAACATTTTTTCTTAGTAGTCTGTAAGTATATTTTTAAAAAATAATAATCAATAAAATGTGTATAAATATGGTTTTTATTTAATAAAAATATTATTTAAAAATTTTTATTAATTGTAATTATTTTTTACTACCTATTACCAACATACTTATACTGATTTTATCCACATATTTTTAAATCATCGCGCGGAGTTGCTCAATCTCTTGTGATAATAAATTATCATTTTTTAAAGCATTTTTTATTTTTTCACACGAGTGCATGACGGTTGTATGATCCCTCCCCCCTAATTTTTGACCTATTGTGGGGTAAGAAATATTAAAATCTTCCCTTAATAAATACATAGCAACTTGTCGCGGCTTCACAATCTCTTTTCTCCTTGTTTTTTCATAAATAATAAACTCCTCAATATCATAAAAACCAGCCACTATTTTTATCACTTCTTTCATAGAAACTGTTTTCTTAGGACGCGCACTATTTTTAATCAATGACTTTATTTCATCAATAAATAACACTTTATTTTTCAATTGAGACTGGCAAATAATAGAGTTCAATACCCCTTCCAACTCCCTAATATTTCCATTGAGTAATGAAGCTATATACTCCAACACTTCATCAGAAAGAGTGAAATTCCGCTGATTTAATTTTTGTCTTAATATTGCAAGCCTAGACTCATATTCAGGGTGCGCAATATCAACAATCATACCGGCGCTAAAGCGTGATTTAAGCCTCTCTTCCAATCCCGGGATGAAGTTTGGGTGCTGGTCTGATGAAAAAATAATTTGCTTATTATTTTCATACAGAGAATTAAACAAATGAAACAATTCTTCTTGGGTCTTGTTTTTGTTTGAAAGAAATTGGATATCATCCATTATTAAAACATCATAATCCCGGTATTTTTCTTTGAAATCATTTATTTTATTGTTCTGGAGAGAGGTGATGTAGTCAATAGAAAATTTTTCAGAAGTAATATAATGTATTTTTTTATTACTATTCTCTTCTTTTATATAATTCCCCACCGCTTGGATCAAATGTGTCTTCCCAAGCCCCGTACCTCCGTGGATAAAGAACGGATTGTAAACAACCCCGGGATTTTTTATGATTGCTTGCGCTGCGGCATGTGCGAGATCATTAAAAGATCCGATGATAAACGAACTAAATGTGTATCGCGGATTTAAATTGTCATTTTTGTCTATATAAAGATCATTAAGAGGAAGCTCGCCTACCCCAGAAGGTTTAAAAACCGCATGTGCCGCATCATCTTTTGTTTTT
This sequence comes from Candidatus Roizmanbacteria bacterium, assembly GCA_024654535.1. Classification (GTDB taxonomy): domain Bacteria; phylum Patescibacteriota; class Microgenomatia; order UBA1406; family UBA1406; genus JANLHL01. The sequence goes on from JANLHL010000040.1 coordinate 7,917, forward strand.
ATTTGTTCTTTTGATACCACATACTCTAAACTACGCACACTTTGGGAGTACTCCCTCAATGATTTCAAAATAACCTTGTGGTATTTGTTATACAACCAGTCTTTTACAAACGCATTGGGAACACCTAACGACACAACCCCGTCTTCTTGGCGTATGATGCATGTGTTTTTAAACCATGTACTGAAGTTTGCTCTTGAAACACCCAATTCTATTTCGTTCAACGCGCTATCCCAAAGTTGTTTGTTTTCAACCATATGATTATGTGACGGTAGCTATAAAAACCGATAAACCAGTAAAAAGTAAACCCATTATACCTTTGTCGACAAGAAGAGAAAAACGAGCAAACCTTCATTACTCTGTTGATAAAATGGGGATAACTAAAAATATTTTTCAAAGGCAAGAGAAAAATAGACCGAAGAACAAAGATAAAG
>JANLHL010000045.1 GCA_024654535.1 Candidatus Roizmanbacteria bacterium
GAAAATAACAACCGCTATCATAGGTCTTATTATCTTGTTTGCAACACTTGCAATAGTGGCACTTGTTGAAAATGTTTTTGGAGTCGGGTTGGGAATAACAAGAAATATTTACTTTACCCCAATAGGCGTGACACAACCACAGGTAAAAAGCTGTTTAGATAATGCGGGCTATCAATTGGTCCCGAGACCAAGCGGTGGCTCCTTTGCTACAGCTGCTGAGCATTCGAATTGGGCCTGCTGCACAGTTGATGCTGGTACTGGTAATATAAGCGCCTGTCGACCAAGTTGGTAAAAGTAAACTCTCTTGACTCATGAATAAAAACCCTGTACGTTTATTGGTATGACGTGGACAAGTTGCCTTATAGACGGAGTGCCAACCCTTAAGTGTTTGGAGGTTGTCTTTCAAAACATACTCCTTGCGCTTGGTGGGCTCATTTTCGTCATCCTTCTCGTTTTGTTTATTTATGGCTCAATCACCATCCTCACCGCTGGCGATAATGCAGAAAAACTGAAAAAAGGTAAAGGGATTTTCACCTCTGCAATTATTGGTGTGGTGGTTATTGCGGGAGCATATGTAATACTACTTGCACTTGAACAAATTTTAGGGATAAACGGTCTCACGAAGTTCACTATTCACGAAGTCGCAGTACCCACCATTCCCTAATTATTTCGCTGCACCGGGGGAAAGCATAAGCACGCGTACTTTTTCATTATTCGGAACCGGAGAGACTGACTGTGTACGATCAGATAAAAAAGAACGAGCAAATAAACCGAGAAAAAATATACCGAGAAAGAATAAAAACCATCCGAAAACTCGCTTCATACTAAAGAGTATACTGTATTTGTATGATAAAATAGACAAGTGAAACAAACACTATTTTTTTCTGTCATCATACCAACGCTAAATGAAGAACGCGACCTTCCACACCTCTTGTCTGATATTCACAAACAAAAACCTACCAATATAGAAGTATTGATTGCAGACGCCTACAGCAGTGACAAAACGTCGACTATACTAAAACAAACTTCTCAAAAACTTCCTCTGTCAATTCTACAAACAAAGAAAAAAAACGTATCCCACCAGCGAAATACAGGAGCAAAGAATGCACGGGGGAAATATATTATCTTTTTGGATGCTGACAGCAGACTTCCTCCTCAATTCTTCTCTAAGCTTGAGGAGTTTATCATACATAATAAAGGATTTCTCTATAGCCTACGAATGTCAACAAATGAGCAAAAAAATGAATACGTTTTTTTGCTTGAGATAGGAAATTTGGTAATAGATTTTTTTAATAGAGTTGGAAAGCCTTTTGCGGCGGGAACGGGTATTGTGGTACACCGAGAGCTTTTCTATGATCTTGGCGGTTTTGACGAATCTCTCAAGCTTGCAGAAGATCACGACTTTGTACAAAGGGCACGAAAAGCGGGTATTCATCTTTGTATTCCTACTGAGCCAACGCTTCACTATTCATTTCGAAGGCCTCAACGCATCGGTTACTTGCGGTTCCTTGTGCAATATCTTATAGCTAGTATGTACACACTTACCGGAACCGAGATAAAAAAAGATCTTTTTGATTACCCAATGGGAGGTTCTCTCTATACAAAAAGCCTTCCTTCTCCTTTTCCGTTCAAAGTAGATAAGCTAAGCAAAAAACTCACCCGCGCATTCAAGCTCTTATTCGAATGAGCGAAGTAGTGTGATACCATAGACCGCTTTTGCATATGGTCTCAGTACGCGTGACACCTCTTCTAATGTTGTTCCGGTTGTTACAACGTCATCTACTATACAAACTGTCTTCCCTTCTACAGAAGGGACCACGTGCTCGTTTATGTGGTATAGGCCACGAACATTTTTTCTTCGCATGTTTGATGACATTTTCGACTGTGGTTCACGCTCTGATAATTTCTCCACAAGCGATACTGTTGGAATGGCAAAAGCTTGCGTAAGGATGTGGGCAAATACGCTCGATTGATTAAAACCTCGAATGCCCACAACACTCTTGTGTAGTGGTATTGGGACAAATATATTCGGTTTGATATGTACAAAATAATCATAGAGACTCATCCGCATGTCGTGAGGAACACATGAAAACAAATCAACAACCGCCTCTGGCTGTCTCTTATATTTTGCATATTTCACCACCCTCCCACCCATCCCCCTATAGAGAAAGAGTGAAAAAATACCAAAAAGGTTGGAGTTTCTTCTACATCCCCAATGCACGGTTCCATGTGAACTCGGTTTGTGACATACGTAGCACTTCTGCACACGACATGGTGTTACTTTTTTTGAACACGTAGCACATACGTAAACACCGGGGATATGACAGTTAATACAAAACCGGGGGAAAAAATAGTTAAGTAAGGGATGCAGATTTTTTGATAGCATCTAATACTGGGGGGTGTTCTTTGAGGTACTGTTTTGTTTGATCAATTCCCTGCCCAATAGTCTCTTCTTTATACTTTATAAATGCGCCACTTTTTTTGAGTACGCCCTTTTGTATGGCAACCTCAATTATTGCAGATAAAACATCGATTCCTTCTGGGGTTATGACTATTTCTACCTGTTTGAACGGAGGAGCAACTTTATTTTTTATTACCTTTATGCGCGCACGAGCCCCTGTGACCTCGTCTCCTTTTTTAATAACCTGTATTCTACGAACGTCCATACGGATAGATGCGTAGAACTTTAACGCAAGGCCCCCTGGCGTTGTTTCTGGGTTTCCAAAAAAAACACCAATCTTCTGACGCATCTGATTGGTAAACATGGCTATGGTTCTAGATTTAGAAAGAACACCTGTAAGTTTACGTAGTGCTTGTGACATAAGTCGAGCCTGCATGCCCATTACAGAATCACCCATTTCTCCTTCTATCTCTGCCCGTGGAACAAGAGCCGCTACAGAGTCTATAATTACCAAATCTATACCACCACTCCTAATAAGTGTTTCTGTTATTTCCAACGCCTGTTCTGCTGTGTCTGGTTGAGATATTAACAAATTCTCTAAGTCCACACCCAATTGTTGTGCCCATACAGGGTCAAGAGCATGCTCTACATCTATAAACGCTGCGGTTCCACCGTTTTTCTGTGTTTCAGCAATAACCGAGAGACAGATTGTTGTTTTTCCAGACGCCTCTGGTCCAAAGATTTCTACCACCCTACCCTTTGGCAAACCGCCCACCCCAAGGGCTTCATCAAGTGAAAAAATGCCTGTTGGCAAAACGTCAACCTTTTCTTTGGTTTTGTCACCCATTCGCATAATAGAACCCTTACCAAACTGTTTCTGGATTTCTTCAATCGCCATATTTATAGCAGCGAGCTTTGGATTTTTTTGTTCTACCATGCCCTATAGACTATCATACAAAAATAAAAAAACAAGGGATTATACTCAACATTTGAGGTATACTATACCTATGGATTCCTTTATATTAGATACTAATTTTTTTATAAATCTTCAGCGACCACTCGGTCTCGGATCTTCAAAAGAAGAGGTTGTTGATTCGTTAATTAAAAAAACTGAGGTCGCAGTAAAAAAACACGAACTTGAGCTATTAACAACTCCGGCATCTTTTGAAGAATTGGTGGGTTTTTTTGAGGACCAAGAAGATGTTAGAAAAAAACTTCTTCGTGTTATTACCATACAATCCCCCGACACCTCCACCCTGTCTTTACAGGCTGGTCTATTTGTCGATCTCGTTGAAGAAATAGGGAAAAGGCTATATAAAGGACTTCGAATTACCGAAGAAACAATTCGCACTGTCATACAAGACTCAGAAAAAGACACAAGATCGCTTTCTGAAACGTACGTAAAGCTACTACGAGAACGCTATAGAAAAGCAACGAGAGAGGGTTTTCTTGACTCTACGGTAGATTTGGGTCTTATATTTTTGGCCCGCCAAAAAAACGGCACCTTAGTGAGTTCTGATAATGGACTACTGCTGTGGGCACAGCGTTTTGGATGCAAACAGCTCTTTCCTGAGCATTTTGCAATCAAACTAAGCGCTCTATTCAATGTTTAACAAGCGCGAAAAAAAACGGGCCAGTTTTTCTGTATCTGTATCGATGGACTTTTCTAAGAAAGGAATGTGTTCTTCTAAAAGGGTTTTTATTTGTTCTCGCACTTCTTCGTCTTTGGGAAGAAGTAGTGAAACCGAAGTCAGGTTATTATCGCTGTTGTAAAGACGCAGTATCCATTCTGGTTCCTCTACAGCAATAGAAAATGCATGAATGTGAGAAAAGGGTATTATGTCCCCATACCAATACACCCCAAAGCTTGAAACTTTATGTTTACCACTAGACGGAGGAGTAGTTATTCTGAGAAAATAAACAAAGATAACTGCCCAAACACCAACGATGAGCACATATTCTGTGATGAACAAAAACAATAAGGACAGAGCAAAACCCAACACAACGAGTAATTTAATAAGGTGGGGAGACTTCTTTTTATAAACATGCGTGGGGGCCTCCCATTCAACGGCGTGTATTTTCTTGTTGTTTTGTGATTCAAGCATTATACTTATAATAGTTTCTTTTATTAGTAAACGCAACAATATGGCAATAATACAAAACGACAAAAGAAGAAAAGAGCTTGAACGTCTCTACTCAAAACCATCTCTGCAGCTTAATACACATTCTGACAAAAAGCCTTACCGTAACTCGGTGGTGGATGATTTTTTAACAGCGTACCGCCCAACACTTATGAAAGACGCTTTTGTTAGTATTATTACACTTTTTGTTTTAATTCTTTTCCAGCTGGTTCTTGTTCGCTTCTTGAAATAAGCAAGTCTTCTTCACTTCCTATCAACATAAGCCTTGGCTTTTCAAGAAGAGACAACAAAAAAGGGTCTTTGTTTTTCTTTCTGAACGTAAACTCTTCATAATTCATAACACTGTAGTTTATCTCAATTTTCCTTCTCTCGCCCTCCTCTTGCGCTATATGTGAGACTTCTCGCAAAGAAACATTTCCAACTACACACAAATCGATCTCGTTTTCCTCTCTTTGTAACTGGCGATAAAAAAAGGCGGTAAGGAATGCAAATCGAACTTTTCCTAAGCGTGGTTTTTCTGTAAGAATACGTCCCCCGAGGCCCGTTTTTTTTGCTGTCATTCTTAATAATTCATCGTAAAATAACCCACGTGTGTTCGCTTGAAAAAAACGCTTCCTTCCAACCGGTTCCATGCTCACTATCTTTTTTTTCTCCAAATATACAAGCGCTTCTCTGACCGCATTAATTCTCTCTTTTGTTAGTCTTTCGATATGGCGCATATGAAAACGTTCATGAGGGTTCTCATATAACAAGAGAAGTATTTTTGATTTTGTTTTTGAAAAAAAAGGAATGTCGTGCATTACACAATTTTTACTTGGTTGCCCGTTGGTAACAATTCGAACCAAATTTTTCCGCGGGTAAATTCAAGTTCTTGTCCTGACTCATCATACAGGCGAATTTGCGAAAACCGGTCTTTTTTCTTCCACGTGGCGCTCGTTGCTTTTCCATCATGTATCAACATTGCCTTTCCGCTTCCTAGTGTGTCGTATAGTAGGTGTTGCCCTTTGTCATAGCCATCTTGTGCGTCTGATTCGTCCATGAATAAAATCACAATATTTTTTGTCGCTAACTGTTTTCCCATATCCTTATCCATGTGTTTTTCTCCGCCATTTTCTCTCATGTATACGTTTGTTTGTGGGTCATACGTCCAGAGAACATTGAACGCTGGACTTTTGTCCCAAAAACCAAACGCAACGCTTTGCTCTTTTGGTCTTTTTTCCAAGACTGGGTCGTCTTTGAACACCCACGGAGTAAAACCCTCGTCCCAAGCAGCGCCTTCTTTGTCAGCCGAAGCTAAACCCCTCTGCGCCCCCTTTTTCCACAAAAGCTCTGTGCTTGAATACATAGTGTGTTCTACCGCCACCCCAGGCAGCCTGTCATAGTCGCGCCAGAACACCGGAAACCCAACAGAAAATTGATTAAGGTCGTTATAGCCCGCCCAATCCATCTTCTCTATTTGTCCAAGGGCATCTGCTGGCCCAGGAGTATTTGCCCCACCTACGTGCGCATAAAGTGGATAACTACCAAATCCTCCAATAAAATCCAAAAAGTAGACGCGCGCACTCCGAACAGGACCAACCATCTTTGCATCTTGGCAATAAAAAACAGAGAGAAAGCGGGTAATCCCCCCTTCCGCCACTGCCTCAAACACCACGTTTGCACTACTAAGACCCGACTGTGGTCGAGCCTCGGTTGAGTTTTCGACCATAACCCCCAACGGCCTTCTTTTTTCCCACGCGGTGCGGTTTGATTTTCCATACATCTCTCCGTTTAGCGGACACTCCTCGGTTTTCGGTTCTTCTGTTTGGGTGTTTGTGCCTGAAGAATTAGCCGTTGTTGTCCCTGACACATTTCTTCTTACTGTCACCAAATAGCCAATTACAAAGGACGCGGCGAACAAAACGAGAAACGTTGCTATATATTTTTTTTCCATATAATTTTGAATGTATCACATAACCCCAGCTTTCACAACGGCCTTTTTTTCTTCTTGAGACAGCTCAGACTCTTTTCCTTTGCCGTTCTCGACTTGTTTCATATAAACCCTCATTCCTTCTCTTGTAAATAAGAACGTCATAACGACACCAGCTCCCCCGTCATCCATAAGAGCAAAGCAGTAGCTTTGTTCGCCCCCGACTCTTTCGAAGGGGTTAAAACGAACAAATCCATATCGAGATAGTTTTTTTATCCCTCTCTTTTTTTCTTCATCAAGCTCCTTTTGTATATCGCTAAGCAGGGAGTTGTTTTTTTCTTGTCTTCCAAAAACCTCATCTATGGCGTGTTTTATTCCCCTTTGTTTATATGGAAAGAGGTTTCTAAGAAAAAAAACAAGATATAACACACCAATAGTTACAAGGAATAACCATGCGCTGAGGATAATTATATATATATTTGACATATGTGGGTTACTACTGCTTAAATAAGTATAGCGAATATGAAACAAAAAGCAATTACCGTGTCTGTTGTTATTCCCGCATACAATGAGGAAAAAAACATAGAAAGAACCCTCTCTTCTATACTCTTACTGAGGCCTGTTCCAAGTGAGATCGTTGTCATAAACAACAACTCTTCTGACAAGACGGGAGATTTGGCTAGGAAAATGGGGGTTCGGGTTATAGAAGAGAACGTACGGGGAATATCTACTGCACGAAATGCTGGTTTTAATGCTGCGAAGGGAGACCTCCTTATTCGTTGCGACGCAGACACGGTCGTCCCACAAGACTGGATCCAGACGGTCGTAGATTCTTTCAAAGACGTGTCGGTTGTTGCGGTTACGGGCCCGGCGGATTATTTTGATGACACCCTTCCTGATTGGGTGTCTCGTTCGTTTGGCTTTTTTCAAAACGTCTTCTATTTCCAGCTGTCGCGTCTTTTGTTGGGACACCACGTTCTTTTGGGTTTAAACTGTGCAATAAGAAGGGACGGGTGGAAAAAAATATCAAGTTCTGTGTGTACGAATGACAAAATAATGCACGAAGATATGGATCTTGCTATCCATATTAACCCATATGGAAAAATAGCCTATGTCCCAAGGTTGAGGGTGAAAACATCTCTGAGGAGGCTCCATAGGCCGTTTTCACTTTTTGTGGTATACCCAACAAAGTGGGTTATTACCATAATAAAACATTTTTTTCCTCACAAAAAATGAAAAAAATCTCTCTTTCTCTCCCTTCGGGAGAAGTTTTGAAATATAAAGAGGAGGGGGTGGGAAAGACGCTGATTTTGTTACACGGGCTAGGTGTTGATTCTGTTATTTGGGAAAGGGTGGTCCCCCTTCTACAAAACGATTTCCGCGTTCTCTTGGTTGATTTGCCTGGTTATGGCTTAAATACCAACCTTTGGAATGGAAGCTTTGATGTTTTTTCTTCTTTTTTTAACACTCTTTTTTCTGCCGAAAGAGACGCATCTGTTGTTGGTTATTCTTTTGGGGGGAATATGTTGTTGAGATATGTGCAAAAAAAGGGGGTCACACTACCACGTTTCATTGTTTTTTTATCTACCCCGATAAGAAAGGGGGTTGTCTCCCTTTTTGTTTCTTTCTTATCCTTCTTAGTTTCTCTTTCTCGTGCTGTAAGCGTGAGGGTTGTTTTGTTCTTACTTTCCACCAAGGTTCGCTATTACCTTCTTAAAAAAACAGGCCTTATTTCTATAAAGGACGGGCCTATAATTGATTTCTGCGTCGACTCTTTAATGGCGTTTAAGAACCCTTCTTATTTATGTAAAAGCCTGTCGTTCGTCTTTCTTCCTTTTGTAAAAAAGAGGGTTGTAGGGGTTGGGGTAGTGGGGATCTTTGGAGAAAAAGATGGGTTTGTAAAAGAAAAAAGAGATGGTCTTTTACTTACGTCTTCTTTTTCAGACTGTAAAACACAAACAGTTTTACAAACCCACCACCTTTCCCCACTAGAGAACCCGGAGGGTCTTGTGCAAAAAATTAAGGAGTCGTTGGGGGTGTAAAAAATTAGTCTTTTTTATTTGTGTGGGGCGTAACCAAAAACATCCAAGACTTTTCCAACCGTCTCCATTGGGCCGGAGGAGTATGTGTCTATCACTAAATTAAAATGCTGTGGGCTCCAAAAATCATAGTCTCCGTAGAGTTTTTTCCACTTTTTTATATTCCCCCCCTCTCTTTCTTGAATTTGTCGTTTTGCTTGCTCCACTGTGGTTTGATCCCTATTAACCAACCTGTCTATCCTTAGCTCATCCTTACAAACAAGAAGAACTCTTAAGACCCTCCCGAGCTCTCTCGCAACAAATCCAGCGAGCCAGGCCTCGTAAATAAGCTTCTCTTCGTTTTTTAACTTATTAAGTGTCATTTCCTCAATGTCTCTTTCCCATTGGTCGTCTCTTGTATCAGACCCCGAATACTTTTCATCGAACCCTCTTTTTCGGTCGAACTCTCTTTGTATGTCCCCTACATTTATTCGTACCCACCCAGACGGCCCCAGGGTGGAGAAAAGGTTTTTTGCGAGGGTTGATGTCCCGGTGGCTGGTCTGCCGGAGATGGCTATGTTTTTGTACTTCATTTTATTCTTGTGAACGAATAGGCATAATTATATGAATAAAGTTGTTTTTTCCTTCTGCTTTAAAAAGCCCTGGAGTATTTGGTTCTTCCATCTCAAAAACAACCTCCTTCGCTTGGTTTATAGAAAAAAAGGCAGATAAAAATTTGTGATTAAAAACAATTTTATTATTTTTTCCTTCTTTTCCCAGTAGGGGGATATTGAGGCGCGCTTCCCCGTTGGTTGAGCGCACCGAATAAAGCTCAATCTCGGTGTCTTTTATTGTTAGCTCTACCATATTGGACCCTTCTTTCGAAAAAAGAGAGACCGTCTTTAGTGCGTTTTGGAAATCTTCTGCTTTAAAGCGTGCCGAGGTTGCTGCTTGCTGGGGGATAGCCTTTTCATATGGGGGGAATTCTCCTTCTAAAAAACGTATGGTTATGTAGCTGTTTTCTGCTACCACCCTCATCCTTGAGTATTCCTTGTCTATTTGTACTTTGGTCTCCTCTTTTCCGAGGGTTTTTAGCGCTGTTTGTATGCTTTTTGAAGGAATTATAAACTTCCTCTTTGTTTTTTTTATTTTTTCTTCCCCTTTTTTTGTTACGAGAGAAAGACGAAAACCGTCTGTAGCTACCATAAATATTCCATCCTCTCTTATGTCATAAAAAATTCCGGTGAGAATTGGTCTTGTTTCGTCCGTTGCGGCTGCAAAGGCGACCTCTTCTACTTCTCTCTGTTTAAAAAGGTTTCTTTCTTGGTCTTCCCACTCTCCCTCTTGTTCTGTAGGAAACAAAGACTCATCTACGGTGGGAATCTTCACAACCCCAGCGGATGTTTTAATGTGAAGGTCATTCTTTACCTTTTCCACAACTATTTTTTCGTCTCTCACGTTTTTTATTACCTCTAAGAAGGTCTTGTAATCAACCAAGACCTCCCCTTCTATATCTACTTTTCCACCTACTTTTCCATAAAAAGAGTCTGCCAGGTTGGTTGTCCGCAGGGATATCCCACTACTGTTTGCTTTTATTAAGACTCCTTTAAGGGCCTCTATATCACCCAGTTTGTATGAAGTAAAAAAACCTGCGCTTTGGAGAGTTGTTAAGAGCTTTTCTCGTAGAATAGTGTATTTCATACCTAGTACTAATAGTAATGGTGTGGATTAGTTTATATAATGACCCAATAAATAGCAATTAGTTTTTAGTAAGGCCCCCAACCAATAGTAACTTTTGGTGGAAAAGTAGGTGTACAACTAAAAGAAGAGCCTAATTTTATCTATTTTTGTGCGTACAAGATCGTTCTGTGACAAACCGTTCATTATTTTCTGTACCCCATGGAGAACGGTTGTGTGGTCTTTTCTACCTAGAAGGTGTGCAATTTCCTCATAAGTAAGAGGGGTCTGTGTTTTTAAAAAATACATACAGACGTGACGTGCGAACACTATGTCTTTTTTTCTCGTTTCAGAGCGAATTTCTTTTAGGGATATACCAAGCTCTTTTCCTACCTCTCGAAGGATATCTTTTGAGCTTGTTGTTTTGTTTTGTTGGACCCCCGACTGTGACAAAAGGCGCTCTATTTGATTACTACCAACATCTATTCCCGAGTTCTTAAGTGCCATAACCTTAAGTAAAAAACCCTCTATTTCTCTTAAGTCGTCTAGGGTTGAGCAAACAACCTTTGCCGTTTCGATGTCTATATCTATTTTTTTGAGGCGTGCCTTAATAAGAAGAATTGCTGTTTTTAGCTCAAAGTCTGGTCTCTGCACATCTATAACAAGCCCACTCAAGAAACGAGATATAAGACGTCTCTCTATGTTTTTAATTGACCTCGGCGGTTTGTCTGAAGTAAAAACAACCTGCCTCTTTTTTGTCGTTAGAGCATTAAACGTGTGGAAGAGTTCTTCCTGTATGAAGTCTCTCTGGGAAACAAACTGTATGTCGTCTATTAAGAGAGCGTCGAGGTTTCTCATCTTTTGGCGGAAAAGAGAGGTTGACTTGTTTTTTATCGACTCTACCAGCAGGTTGGTAAAACCTTCAGCAGAGCAATATAAAACCTTTTTAGTGGTGTTTTCAACAATTTTTCTTCCTATAGAGTGGAGAAGGTGTGTTTTTCCGACACCGACACCACCCCAAATAAAAAGAGGGTTGTATACCAGGCCGGGCCCATTGGCAACCGTAATCGATGCAGCGTGTGCGATCTGATTAGAAACAGACACCGCATAATTATCAAAAGAGAAAAGAGGGTTTAAACCCGACCTTTCTATTCTACCTTCTCCCTCTTTTTCTTTCTGGGGGAAGAGGGGTCCTATTTCTCCGTTTTCCTTCCCCGCCCCTTTTGAAACAACAGAAACGCTTTTAAAAGAGCTTCCCCCGTGTTTTTTTAGCTTCTCAACTATAAGGGTTTTATATTTTTTTTCTAATATAAAACGCACCCCATCATTCGGGCACTCTACAACCCAACCCCCCGGCTCTCTGAGGGAAAGCTTTGTGTTTTTAAAAAAAGAACTGTAGGTGACGAGTGAGGTTTCTAGGGCAATCTCGTCTAGTATGTTTTTCCACGACACTGTTTCCATTATGTGTTGTTGTAATAAACCAGATTAATAATCACAAGCTTTCTTGTGGAGAACTTTTCCACAAGAATAATATCTTTCTTCTTCTTTGTCAACAACATTTGTTATGTTTATATACAACGGGAAACATTTGGTATACAATGTACGAGTGAAAACAAAAAAAACAAAAAATCTAAGCGCTCAGGTCGAAGAAATACTTAAGATGTCAGCCCCCACAGACGTTATTATGAACGATATAAAAATGAGTAGGGTTGACATAAAAAACACCTACGGAAACATAGATCTTATAAAGTCTTTTTCCCTTGATTTGGCGTCGAGGATATGGAAAACACAAAAACTAGAGAAGTTGCTGCAGGAAAAAACAAAAGAACTTACAAAGATGGGGTTAAAGAGACAAACCGTCCTAAAAAAGAAGAGGCAGTTTCTACGACAAGTAGGGGCGGGTGTCTTTGGCTCGTCGCCAATAGAAAAAGACTCTCTTCTGACAAACGACACCCTAGAGATCGAGGTATCTAAAAAGAAGAAGTTGTTGATTAATTAAGGCAAGGAGAATGAAAAAAAACACCCTTTCCATAATTGCCGCCTTTTCTTTGTTTTTTCTTTGGTTCTCCCTTCCCCCAACAACAGCCATGGTCCCCTTTTTGAACAGGACCCTTGTTTTAAAACCAAAAACCATTCGCGTCCCCCTTTTAAACAAGCAGATAAATACCACCCGCACAATGAGGTTGGGGCTGGATCTGCAAGGTGGGAGCCGGCTGGTTTTTTTACTAGACACCTCAAAAATTAATAAAGAAAACGTACCCGCAGCGGTATCAGCAGCACGCGATATTATAGAGAGAAGGATAAATTTTTTTGGAGTTAGTGAACCCCAGCTATCTTTATTAAGAGATGGAAATAGCTATAGGGTTGCTGTAGAGCTACCCGGCGTGAAAGACCCTGCTCAGACAGCAAAAACAATAGGACAAACGGCGCAGTTGGGGTTTGCGACGTATAAGGAAGAGGTGGTAAAACAAGGCACCCAGAGCGCTACGGTCCCATCGTTTATCCCCACAAAACTAACCGGCGCATACCTGAAGAAAGCAACGCTGGTTTTTGATCAGAAATCTGGTTCTCCCCAAGTGGGGATACAATTTAACAGAGAAGGGGCGCGTCTTTTTGGGGAAATTACAAAAAACAACAAAAAGAAACCCTTGGCAATCTTTTTAGACAACCAATTATTAACAGCCCCTATAGTACAGGACGAAATTAAAGATGGAAACGCTGTTATTTCTGGTAGTTTTAAGGTTGAAGAGGCAAAAACCCTCGTTAACCAACTCAATGCAGGGGCCCTGCCGCTTCCTGTTCGACTCCTTGAACAAAAAACAATAGAGCCAACCTTGGGAAAAGAAAATGTACAAAAGAGTCTTGTGGCTGGGGTGGTCGGCCTGTTGTCGGTGATTGTCTTTATGTTGGTTGTTTATGGAAAGAATGGGGTTTTGGCAACCATCTCTTTAGTTTTATATGCGCTATATAGTGTTTTTGTTTTTCAGGTTTCGGGGATTGTATTAACCCTCTCTGGAGTAGCGGGATTTCTACTTTCTATTGGTATGGCGGTTGATTCAAACATACTTATTTATGAGCGTATTAAAGAAGAAAAAATTGGAAATAAAGACGTAGCTATGGCTACCAGGTTGGGTTTTAATAATGCGCTTAAGGCAATAAAACAAGCAAACACAAACACTCTGCTTATTGCTGCAATTCTATTTAATCCGTTCAACTTTTCGTTTTTACCAATATCTGGTGCTGTTCGGGGCTTTTCATTAACGCTTGCCATCGGAGTGATATTAAGTTTGTTAACGGGGGTTTTTGTTGTAAAAAATATATTATGGTACGTTTATAAAATAGACAAAAAATAATGATTCAATTCCTAAAGAACACAAAAATAACCCTTACCATTTCAGGTCTATTAATAGTTGTTGGGCTTATGAGCATTTTTATTTATGGGTTTAACTATTCAATAGATTTTGTCGGGGGGGCAGCCGCAGAGTTTGTGATGGGACCAAAAAACGAACAGAAAGTAAGGGACCACGTGAACAAACAGTACCCTTCGGCCACCATTCAGAAAAGCGGTGATAGTTTGTTAATTAAGGAAAAGAACTTAACGAAAGAAGGTGCACAAAAAATAGCAAACCAAACTCAAGGCGTTCGTCTAGGTTCTTTTGAAACAATAAGCCCTTCGGTAAGTACAGAAAACATATCAAAAACAATTACGGCGTTTGCTGTTGCCGCGGTAGGCATATTGTTATACGTGGCCTATTCCTTTAGTGGTTTTCGTTATGCGTTAGCTGCCGTCATAGCGATGTTTCATGACACCGTACTGCTTATGGGGGCATGGTCATTGTTCGGTAGGTTTTTTGGCGCTCAGTTTGACATCCTTTTTGTGACGGCACTTCTTATCATTATGTCGTTTTCTGTACACGACACCATAATTATATTCGATAAATTAAAAGAAGAAGAAAGCGCAGGTCGTTATGGCAGTTTGGAAGAAAAAATAAACGCCGCCCTAACCCTTACCATCGTGAGATCAACAAATACCTCCATAACAACAATCCTTGTCTTAGCCTCGCTGGTTATACTAGGAGGAAGCGCAACTCGTTGGTTTTCAATATCACTGCTTATTGGTATGCTTTTTGGAACTTACTCATCTCCTTTTATTGCTGCACCAATGTATTATTTTTTGACCCGTTTTTTCAAAAAGAGAACATAAAAGGTATACTGTATACATAATGCGCCGCACCTGTTTTTTTCTTTTACTTTTTATCTCTTTACTAATTACACCTCGGGTTTTTGCAAGCGAACTAGATGACATAAACAACCAGATAAACGAGATACGAACACTACTCGAAGGGTCTAAGAGCGCAACAAAACCACTGGAAGAGACGTTGAGCAAAGTAGAAGCAGATTTCAAAGCGGTGGAAAACAATATAAGCTCTATGGAAACCGATATTGGAATAAAGCAAAGAGAAATTTCCGATGGAGAAAAAAAACTTGGAGAAGAAAAGGGTGTGTTTGATATTCGGGTGAGGTCTTACTATAAAAACAGTAGACACTTCTTAGGAAATTCTATTGGTTACTTTGTGAGCAACAACGTTACGGAGGCGGTAAGAAAATATTTTTATCAGCAGCGAATAGTACAAAAAGACCGTGACGCCATACTAAAAACCGCCTTTTTTATTACAAAGCTTGAGGAGAAAAAGAATACACTCCAACAAGAGCAGTCTAAGTTGTCCGAAGCAAAAAAACAACTTGATGAGCAAAAAAAATTCTACGAGTCAGAGGTAGGAAAGGCAAAAAACTATCAAAGCGGACTAGAAAAACAAATAAGCGAGCTTGTTGCCCAACAGCAGACACTAATAGCGCAGCGCTTATCCGCGCTCAGCCTACCACAGTCGGCTTATACGAGCTCGAACGGATGCTCTTCCGATCTAACAAATGGACGAAGCCCAGGATTCTCTCCGTCGTTTGGTTTTTTTACATTTGGAGTTCCTCACAGGGTAGGAATGAGCCAGTATGGTGCAAAGGGACGCGCAGAGGCAGGACAGAGCGCAGAGCAGATACTTAAGTTTTATTATAATGCAGACTACACAACAGGGTATGACACAGGGATCAATATTCACGTTGTTGGCAGTAATGAATATGGAGAGTCGTTTGATAACAACTGGAATATAGAGGAATATTTGCAACACGTTTACGAAATGCCCTCGGCATGGCCACAGGAATCTCTAAAAGCTCAGGTTATTGCTGCTCGATCTTATGTCTTATCTTATACGGGTAATGGATCGAGTGAAATTTGTCCTAATCAGCATTGTCAGGTAGTAAAGCAGACAGCACACAACAATCCCTGTGATGGTTGGTGTCAGGCGGTTAGGGACACGGCCGGCATAGTTATGACGTCGGGAGGGTCCCCCATCTCGGCTTATTTTTCCTCAACTGCCGGTGGGTATATCTACTCGTCGAGTAGTAGTATTTCTTCTCGGGCGTGGACAAAAAACGCGCAAGACGGGAACGGATCATACGGTAGTTTTGACAACGTGCGCAATAACGCATACGACAAAGAGTCTCCTTGGTTTTATTGTGATTGGGGATCTCGCCCTAGCTATGGTGGGACCGCATGGATGAAGAGCGAGGAGGTGGCTGATATTGTAAATGTTCTTTTGTTGACACAAAAAGATCAGTCAACAATTGCAAACGTATATCAAGTAGACGCACCGAACCCCGCCGGCAAGGATACGTGGGATACGAACAGAGTGAAAGATGAGTTGAAAAACAGAGGAGGTAGTCCGTTTAGTTCTGTAAGCTCAGTTGGTATTAATGCGGACTTTGGTGGTGGCGTTACGACATCGGTAGTAATAAATGGAGATGCAGGAACCCAGACATTCAGTGGAGATGTTTTTAAGACGTATTTTAACCAACGAGCCCCCGCAAACATTCAAATAGTTGGCCCATTATTCAACGTAGAGAGAAGATAGTTGAATTAGATATATGGTACGAGAAAACTACAAAAGAAGGTATACGGAGCACGTCGTTGAAGAGAAGAAGATTGCGCTTTTGGTATACGAAAAGGAGACAAAAGTAACCGAATATTTACAACAGCGACTGTCTGGTGTGTACGACGTATACAAACAAACAGACCCGACCTCAGGAATAAAAAAGGTATTTGATTTAGTCATTTTCGTAAATTGTTTTCCCCAAACGCATACGGAAATTCAAAAACAAAAAAATACAGTATTTTTAACTTTTTTTAACACCCCTCTCTTTATTGAAAGACTTGCGTGGTGTAAAAAATACCTTTCGCGATACAAAATTGTAAATATTGGATTCTCTGGAAGAACGCCGCATGAGCTTATAGATTTTGTCTTGTTCAAAACGAGAGTTCCCTATTCGTTTGACTTCTCTTCCCCGTCGTACGTACCCTCCGCTATTTCTTCCAGTAAGCCATTTGTGGCGACAACATATTTTTTCTCTTTTTTGAAGTGGGTTTTTGGTCTTGTTGTTTTAATAAATGTTTTGTATGTGGTCTTGTTGGGTTCGCTGTTGTTTCTTATTTCAGACATATCTCAAAGTTCGTCAATCACACAAATGGAAAAAAAGATCCCCCTCACTAAGGCGGTATATGGTGGGGCGAAGGGGCTCTCTGTTTTTTCTAGAAACACGCTATTTTGGCTTCCTTCAAATAGCCTGTCGACACTACTTGATGCGTCTGGATCAACACTATCTTTAATAGAGGGAGGGATGGAGTTTGTCGATAACTACACAGCGTTTACATCTTTGTTGTTACAAAAAACGAAAGGGCCTCAAGAAATGGCGCAAATACAACTAAGGCTTGACGCAATAGATAAGAATATAAAATCACTTCTGAAAGACACAAACACCATGCGAAACAGTTGGGTTCGTGTTCCTGCCTTTATGTTCGAAGAAAAGAAGAAGAACATACTGAATCAGTTAAACACCGCAAACCAGTACCTAACTGTTTTTAGTGGAGTACAAAAAAATGTGTCAGAGTTTTTTGGAAGAGACGGAAAACGACGATACTTGGTGTTATTTATGAATAATATGGAGCTGCGTCCTGGGGGCGGGTTTATTGGTTCTGTGGGGGTTGTTGATTTTGATCACTATACACTGACCCAGCTTCGTATCTACGACGTTTACTCGTTGGACGGGCAACTTAAAACACACATAGATCCACCGGAACCTATCCGAAAATACCTCTCTCAACCGCATTGGTTTTTGAGAGATTCTAATTTTTCTCCCGATTTTCCAACAAACGCCGTAGAGGCACTTTCGTTTGTTCAAAAAGAGGTTGGTTGGAGCTCTTTCGATGGGGTCGTGGGGGTGACGTTTTCAGCTGTTCAAGATATGATAGGAGCATTCCCTGGGCTAACCGTTTCTGATTATAATGAGCGCATAACCTCAGATAATTTTTTTATAAAAGCAGAAGGGTATGCAGAATATAAATTTTTTTCAGGTTCGCATAGCAAGAAAAATTTTCTCGAGGCCGTTGCAAGCGTTATGCAACTAAGGATCGAGACTGGAGATTTTGACAAAATACTCTTAGCTAAGAAACTAAATAATTTGCTTGACGAAAAATTTATAGTGCTTCACTTTAAAAATCAGCAATTGCAAGATATGACCGAAAATAACTCATGGAGTGGAGCTGTTGCGCAGCAACAATGTAAAACCCAAGAAAAATGTTTTTTAGATTATATATATGTCGTTGACTCAAACCTTGGAGTAAACAAATCGAATTTCTATATGCAGCGAGCAATTCGCTTAGACGTTGATATAACAACTAAGGGAGAGGTGGAAAACAGTCTGACGATAGAATATAGAAACGAATCGAGTAGTAAAGCACAAGTTGGAGGCGAATACAAAAATTATTTACAGGTTATACTACCAAAAGATATACGTGTTACTGATGTTTCGATTGATGGTGCCTCGGTAGGAGAATATGAAGTAAACACACAAGATTTAAAAACCGTAGGCCTGTGGGTAACTGTTGTACCCGGCGCAAGCCGTAGTGTAGTAATAGAATACAGCTTTGTTCGAAAGATAGACGCAAAAACAACATACCAACTGATCGTACAGAAACAAATAGGATCGATAAACAACGATTTTATTTTTGAGATGAGTTCGCCCCCCGCTATGGGGTTTGTAAAAACAAATTTTCCCGCTGTTGTGCAAAGCGCCAAATTGGTGTATAATACATTTTTAGAAAAAGACCGATTATTATTAGTTTCCTTTTCTCCAGATGAGTAACATTCGATTAGTAGCACAAAAAAGAACCGTTAGCGGAAAGAAAGTAAAAAAACTTAGGCGAGAGGGGAAATTACCCGCAAACATATTTGGTAAAGATATAAAATCGCTTGCTATTCAAATTGAAGTGCCAGTGTTTAAAAAGGCATTCAAAATAGCACATACAACCCACGTAGTCTATGTTGATGTTGATAAAAAAGAGTTTCCGGTCCTTATCCAAACACCTCAATATCACCCCATTACAGGCACATTGTTACACGTCGATATGCGAAAAGTCGACTTAAAGCAGAAAGTAGAAACAGAGGTTCCTGTTCAGATAGTTGGAGAACTTTCCGTTGTTAAGTCGGGTGAAGCAGACGCTGTTCGTGTTTCAGATACTGTACTTATAGAATGTTTGCCAACCGACATACCAGAGGAGTTTACAGTAGACATTTCAAAGCTAGTTGGAATTGGCGCAGAGGTGAAGGTTGGAGATTTGCCAAAGAGTGACAAGTATGTTTTTCTTGATCCAGTCGATAAAATACTCATACAAATAGCAGAGGCGAAGAAAGAAGAAGAGGTGGTTGCCCCAATCGAAGAGCCCGCAGCTGAAGCTCAAGAAGGCCAAGAAGAGGTTAAAGATCAGGCGAAGGATGAAAAAGAATCCAAAGAAGAACAGCCTAAAAAGTAATATAGTTGAGAGTATTTCTCGGCTTAAACTTGTAAAAAAAGGTGTTCGCAAAGGCCAGAATGGAAAGTTCTTAATAATTGGCGGTTCAAATCTTTTTCATAGTCCTCCGCTTTGGGCTGCACAACTCGCCTCTCACTTCGTCGATTTGGTATTTGTTTATTCACCCGCATTTATAAATAGAGAAATAATTTTACAATCAAAAACTTCTTTTAGAAACGGGATTGTTATAGAATCGAATGAACTTGAAGATTATGTTCGCGAAGCAGACGTTATACTATTAGGTCCGGGAATGAAAAGGAGAGGAAAAAGGGTAAAAAAGAGTGTGGCTGTAAATAGCGCAGCAGAAGCGTTATCCTTACTTGACGAAGGGCAACTTACCCAAACCCTTACACATTATTTGTTAACCAAATATCCAAATAAAAAATGGGTACTCGATGCTGGAGCACTCCAAGAAATTGAACTTTTAGACATGCAATCAAATATGATTGCTACCCCTCACGAGGGTGAATTCTCTCGCCTGTTTCCACAAAACAAGAAAGATAAGAGAATACAGCCAATTCTTGAAGAATACGTTTCTGTTGTAGGCAAGCACCCCTCTACGTGGCTTATTAAGCACAGGGGGAAAGATTATGTGGTGGGAAAGGGCAAGGTACCAGTTGTGGTGGAAAACGGAAACGAGGGGTTGACTAAGGGTGGTACAGGCGATGTTCTATCCACGTTGGTAGGGATACTGCACATACATAACGATGCTCGGACTTCCTGTGCTTGTGCATCCTATATTTTAAAAGAAACCGCAGATGTTCTTTACAAAGAAAAAGGCCCTTTTTACACTACGAGCGAATTGGTGGAAAAAATACCCTCAGTGATTTGGGGTTATATGTCAAAATCCCAACGTTAAGTTGTGAGTACTGTTCTGGCTAACATCTATCTTCCTTTTCCAATCAACCGACAACATTTTTTTTCGTGGAATATCTGGGTAGTACACATACCCGTTAGTGACGCCATAATCAAGTAATTCCTTTGTTAATATAACGTCATCCTTACAGTACGCGCTTAATTCTTCAATTTTTCCTTGACGGTATAACTCGATGGCGTGTAGTCCGTGTCCACTCTTACCTTTTCCGAGCGTTGCTTGGACAAGGTCATCTAACGGAAGTCTTTTGCCAAGTAGGTTTTTTATGTCGTCAAGTAGATCGAAATGGGGTAATTCTAAAATATTTCCGACGTAGTATTCATTCAATACGACCAAGTCGAAGTGGTGTATGTTGTATCCAATAATAAGAGAGGAGTGCTCGAGAAGTTGGAACAATTCCGAAAGCTCAGATTCTAAATATGTAGATATTATCTTCGTTGCATAGTCGTATGCAGCGACAACCGATACTTTAAGTTTCTTATAATCGTTATTTACCTCCCTAAACGAATACTTTGTTTCGATATCGATAACAACTGGTTGCAGCATAATGAGGTACTTTACCACATAGTAAGAAAAAGAAAAACTTGTATTACTGTGCGAATTTATTGAGTCCAACTTTTTGAAGAATAACAAGCGAAAAATGTTGGAAATACCCCAGAAGCATAAGAAGGCCGATGCCCATAATTAATAGTGCGCTTACATACTGTAACAACAACCCAAACTTTCCCAATTTGCGCAACAGCGGAGATATTGTTTTAAATAACAAACCAGTTATAACAAATGGCAATCCGAGACCAATCCCATACAAAATAAGGAGGGTTGTTCCCTGAAGGATGGTTTCTTGTTGACTCGACCAATATAAAATTATACTCAGCACAGGTCCTATACACGGTGTCCACGCAAGCGCGAAGGCAATCCCTATGAGAAATGCTCCACGGTCATCCCCCAACCCAAATTGTGAGGAGGTGTCTATTTCCCTTTGAGGCAAAAAATGCATAGGGATTATATTTAGCGATGATAGACCCAGCAGGATAAAGATTACACCAATTGCCCGATTCGTTATCGGTGCGTATGGGGCAAGAAATTTTCCTACTATACCGATACCTGCACCCATAAGTACAAACATCAACACAAACCCACAGGTAAATAAGATGCTTGTTTTTAATATTCTCATTTTGTGTCCTTTTACCAACCTGTCCATCGAGAGGTTGGTTAAGTACATGAGGTATAGCGGAACGAGTGGCAACAAGCAGGAGGCAAAAAAGGTTGTTATACCAGCAAAGAAGGCGATTGTATAAGTAATTGTAGTGCTAGGCATGTGGTTAGCTTACAAAATAGCCCTGCAAAAAGAAACAGAAGAGTGTGAGTTGGCAGACTAAAAAAACACCACCTATCCCCAGTTGGACTTTCTTTGGCAGATGAGACAAAGCAATGAAGAATGAAAAAGCAAACAGACTGTAGCGAGGAATGGAGGAGAATGTTCCAGTAAACGTTGGGATAAGAATACTTAGTATTGAGAAAAATGCGAGAAAAATTGGCAAAGGGTTTTCCTTCCAGTCTTTATATTTTTTGATGAATACGTATACACTACCCGTCATACATATCGTAAAGAGGAATAATTCCATACAGGCAATTACGTAGGCGAAATCAAATTGTGCCGTAAAAAGAATTTTTATATATCGATAATAAACCTGTGGCAACAGTACTAGATTGGTCGAACGAGCCGCAAATGCAGACTGGGCATGAAAAAAAGCGAGTGGGTCGCCAGTTGTTTTCAATAAAAAAAGTGCATACAACATAAATCCAGCGATGGGAAGAAATGGAAGTGCAAGAATCTTCCAGCCAGTCTTTTTATAGAGAAGATAGGCTTGGTATACAAAGAGAATAGCTAAAAGAACACCAAATAACCTGGTTAGTGCAGAAAAAAAACCAAAGATTCCTGCCCGTGCCCATTGTTTTTTCTGAAAAAAAAATAGCGCCCCCATGAAGAAAAATAAAAACAGGCTTTCTGTGTAGACTGTATGAAAGTAAAAGGATGTAGGAAAAGCCACATAAAGAAGGAGAAGTGAAAGAATGTTTTTATTTTCTATTTTTGATAGAACAAGCGAAAGAAAAGCCAAGCCCCCCACGAAAGCAGCATTAGAAATGACGAGCCCAGAAACAAGTAAGTTTTTATTAACAACAAAACCCACCATATGTATGAGTATTGGGTAGAGTGGGAAAAAAGCATATTCAATCTGATAATATACCCCTTCCGCTATTAACAAATAATGGGCACCGTCGAAATTGGCAAGTGAGGTGAAGAACGGATTCATATTATATTTTTGTGCAAATTCCCCATAAGGAAAGAAGCCGGTCTGGTGGATTTGTGGAACTATAAAAAGAAAGGCGGTGAATAATATAAAGATATGAGCAATTGAGATTGCTAAAGCTAAGAGTACGGCTTTTTTCATACTACTATTGTAGCAGGTGTTGTTTCTGTAGGAATGTGTGTATAAAGAATACGATGTTTTTTCTTTTTATAACAAGCAGAAACAATAGAGCAAGTAGAATGACAGACGATATGTAAGTAACTATCCCGTTTTTTTTAACTGCCTTTATACTATTTGATTTTTTTGTAGCCCCCAGAATCAAGCTGCCTTTTTTTGGTGTGTTAACAGCTATTTTTGTCAGTATATTTTTGAGAGGGATAGTGCTGTTTTGTTGTTTTATATCAATTATTCCAGACGTTGGTGTTGGGTAAGTTATTGTACTTTGCGTTATCTTGCTCTGTGGAGGAGGCGTTGGGGTCGGCGACGGGAAAAATGATTCGGCATATGTTGGGTCAAATTTGAGAGTGTATGTATAGGACTCTGGTGGGTCGTTTACTATTTTCCCACGTATTTTTTCCCAAATAGTGTTTTTCTGTGCAATTTGACCTATATGAATGGTGAAGTCACCGCTAGTGATTCCCTGCGCAAGTAATGTATAGATACCTGTTGTGGCTTCTGGTATAAATACGAGACCATCTTGTTCGTTGTAGGTTGTGCCGTCGTGTTCAACGGAGAGAGATATAGGAGATTGAATCATAAACAGAAGGGATGGTGTTATTATAGTAGGGGTGCCTTCAGAAAGAGCTTTTTGAGCAAAGAGATGTGGAGGCATATATTGTAGAATTTTTTGTATTCCACCCTTTGTATATACGATTTCGCCGTGATCTAGTGGAAGGCCCACGCTTTGAGCAGAGACGATTTGAGCTGAAATAACTGGGACAAGGCCATCACCGTTTTGAGACACTGTATCTATAGGTTCACCATCAATGAAATTTTGGAAAGTTTTATGGAAGGCAGACTGAGGTTTGGTATGCAGAAGCGTTGGCGTGAGCTTAGATAGTCCGTAAATAGTAAATATGTTTTCACTTGTATGGGGTATGGGTTTTGTTAGGCTACTTTGGATTGATAGAGAAGAAAAACTAATAGCCTTGTCATTTTGATCAATCAGAAAGTTGTATGTTGGGAAGAGATCAAAGAGCACGGGTAGAGCTCGAGACAACGTCTGTTTGTCTGTTTCAATCCCCTTCTTTTCAAGCGCAAGTAATATCTGTTGACCCAACCATAACAAGTCGTTACTTTTACTTATTTCACCAGCCTCAAGGGGGCTATATACCTGCATAACACCTCTGTGAGGCGTTCCAACAGTTATAAGTCTGTAAGTGAGCTCTGGATGTTTATCCGCAAAGACTCTACCAACAAGCCCACCTAAGGAGTGTCCAATGAGAACAATTTTGGTTCCCGGATGTTCAATCCACAAGGTATTTTTGAGAGTTGTATAAAGTTCATCTGCTGATTCTTCAACATGTCTTCTCCAGTCGTATGGAAAAAGCATATAATCAGATCCTTCTTTAAAGTGTAGCTTATTAAGCGTCTCAAGCAAGCCATCATATTCATGGACAAATGGCGCCAATTTCCAATCCTGTGACGGAATGGTTTTGCCGTGTAAAAGCGCATCCATATTCCACGATGACCCAAAACCTGGGAGAATAACGGTGAAGATAGTTTCTGGTAGAGTATCAATCGCTTCTATAAGATGCCATATATTTTCTGTGTCTCGACCTGAATAAAACAGGTATGTATGATCATTTTGATTAATAACAGAAGGCGTAATTATGTGGTTGTTATCATATGGTTTGTCTTTTGAAATAATCTGAGTGCTGTCTGACCAATGTGAATCACACGTCAACTTACCACTTGTTTCTGTTTTAAATATTCCCGAAGCGTCTGGTTTGTGATAATACAGTGAAAATTCATCATTGTTTTTTTGAATGAACGGACCATCGCCATACAATATGAAAGGATTGTTAGGACAGCGAGTCCAGCTATGAGCATCGGTAGAGTAGGCTGCCCCAATTTTCCATCCATCATTTTTCCATCCAGAGTATAACAACCAGTATGTTTCTCCGTCTTTAAGGAGAAATGGAGATGCTACATCATCTGCATCCCATGTATTTGGTAGTGGAGATAGTTCAAGGCGCTCACTATTACTACATTTGAAATCTGAGTTACACAAAACGGAGAGTATGTTGTATGAGCCACCCACCTTCTTGCTATAAAAAAGACGAATAGTTTGGCCATCTATGAATATTCGAGGAGTGCCAACATCTTTGTCAAGCATTAGGATTTCTCGAGAGTTTTCCCAGATTTGGCCATTTGTGCTATCCGCATAAATAAGACCATATGTTCCTTTTGTACTTTGTGCCGAAAAAATACCCCTAAAAAGACCTTCGTAATAGAAAACATGACTTTGAAACAACGACGTATATCCCACTGGCATAGTTACAGAGAGCGGATTGCGATCTGTTTTATACTGTGGCTCTGCTGCTCGGACAGCACCTGCGAATAGCAGTAGTATAAGTGCAAACATAAACCAAGCCCATTTTTTCATGAGCCAACTTTAGCTGCTGCCTATATAAGATACAACAGACTATAGTCTGCAAATATAACCAGAAATTCCTATCAGGACAAGCTTTTATCTATCCGTTGAACGGAATTATGGAAGCAAAATATGTTTGTTTTTTAAAACAAGCAAACCCTCTTTTGTAAGCTTTCGTACTATACTATTAACGCGGTTTTTGTCTTCGTGAAAAAAGGAGTGTAAATTATCTAAAGGTATTTTCTGTTCATTGACTAATAAAGCAACTATTGCGCCCCTAAGTTGTCTATTTGATCCGATAAACGGCGATTGTTTTACATAGTGCTTACTCTGAAGGTTGTTTCGTTTTTTTTCTTTTTTGAGCATACTCCCGTAATCCATGAGAGCCCAATACCACATTCGAGGATTTTTAACATATAACGTTTTTTTAACCAGTTGTGCAATATCAGTATCGGATATGGCAGATATCTTTGGGAAAAAATGATATAAAAAAACAGTTCGTATATTGGTCTCAACAAACGCGTGTGGTTTATTCCACGCATAGGTTGCAATTGCGCAAGCAGTTGCATAACCGATTCCGGGGAGTTCGCATAGCTTTACTATCGAAGAAGGAACCGATCCACCGTATTGATTTTCAATTAATTGTGCAGTCTGATGCAAATATTTTGCTCGTCTGTTATATCCAAGTCCCTGCCAAGCAACCAGAACTTCTTTCAGCGGTGCGTGTGCAAGTTCGGTCAATGTTGGAAAAATTGCTAAAAAGTTGGTGTATTTAATAATAACCCTCTCAACCTGTGTTTGTTGTAACATTATTTCAGAAACGAGTATCGAGTATGGGTCGTGAGTTTTTCTCCAAGGCAGAGTCCGGCCGTGCTGTTTGAAATAATTGAGTATTTTTTTTTGAAAAAGCGCTGTGTCCATGTATTATTTGTTCTTAAGTTCTGTATCAAAGAAGTGAATCGTTCGTTCTGTCGCGCTGTTCCACCCATCGGGCATTAAGTTATGATCGGCGTTTGGGTATAAAAAAAGCTCTACGTTTTTATCCTTACTTTTGAGCACTTTATAGAGTGCATCTGACCATTGCCAAGGTACCGCCGTATCGGTAAGCCCCTGGTGGATTTGTATGGGAGCCTGTATCCAAGAGAGATATGCTGTTGGGGAGTATTTTTGGATATCGTAGTTTTTTTCGAAATCTGCTATAGCTTTTCTCAAGGCTTTTCCTTCGTCTTCAAATTCATCGGTATAATAGAGTACAGAATAGGGAAATGGTTTTGAAACGGGCGCCCACAATACCGTTGGTATTTTTTTACCAGAAATTTCAAGGGTTGTGAGCGCTATTTGTCCTCCGTTGCTATGTGCCCAAATGCCAATGTTTTTTGTGTCCGGCTTTGCGGAACTAGTTGCTAATGTGTCAGAAAGAGAACTGATCGAAGATAGCAACGTTAAAGAGGTTGTGTATGTTTGAAATCTCTCTTCAATAGAATCGTATGAAGGAATATCAGATTCTCCATATCCAAGAAAATCTGGGGCTAGCGTAATATATCCACTACTTGCTAGAGCTTCTCCTACTCGACTTGTACCCACACCCGTTTCGTATATATCTTTATCGACGTACCCACGGTATAATACCACAATTGGGTACGTGCCACTTTCTGTAGGAATATTTGCGAGACCAGTTACCTTTTTCCCCTCGACATAAAAAACAAATAAATATGATTTTATTTTTTCTGAATGTGAAATTTCTTTAGAAAAAAAGATTTTGCTTTTTGCGAAATGTATTTTTCGAAGATTTGGATAACTATATCGCTCAAGGGGTTTTGGTTGATTGGTCTTTGGGGGTGATTGAGCTTTGTTTTGTTCAAATCGCGTAAAAAGTAATACAGAAAGTATGCCACCAACGCACATCGCAAAAATAAAGAATAAAAAAGTACGCATGAGCTTATTGTACCTTTGTTTTTGAAGTGAGGTTTAATAAAATTGCAGTATATGTATAGGTATAAACCATGCGGAAAAAATGTGATTTGCTG
Source organism: Candidatus Roizmanbacteria bacterium (assembly GCA_024654535.1). Taxonomy (GTDB): domain Bacteria; phylum Patescibacteriota; class Microgenomatia; order UBA1406; family UBA1406; genus JANLHL01. The sequence goes on from JANLHL010000045.1 coordinate 26,915, forward strand.
ACACCATAGCTTCGCGCAGTGTAATATACGGGCACCGTTTTTATGTGGAAGCCCATTTGCTTTGCGTAAAACAATAGTCGTAGGCAGTATTCGCCATAACCATGATAAATCGATTTAAGGTCGAGTGAGTGCAGTTTTTTTGCGGAAACTGCATAATAGCCACTCGTATTGTCGATTATTGGGAATCTAAATAGATTTTTCAGAACAAGGTTAAAAAAGTAACTTATCCAATATCGCGTTTTTTTTTGCATTCCGCCCCCAGTAACAAATCGAGATGCTACAACCAAATCTGCGCTTGAGAGAACATCTATTAACGTAGGAATAATGCGCACGTCGTGGTTAAAATCTCCATCCATCCCGACTACAACATCTCCACGTGCATGTTCTATACCCATTAGTATTGATTTTCCCAAATCAGGTTCCCCTTTTCGCACATAGCACACAACCCGGTCGTTTTGATGAAATACCTTTTTTACGATATAGCCTGTTTTGTCAGGGCTATCGTCGTCGACAACAATAACCTCCTGTATCGATACGCTTTTTATTTTAAGAATTTGTCGAATGAGCTTAACAATATTTTCAGATTCATTAAATGTTGGGATTATGATAGAAATCGTTTTCATTTTTTTTGGGCAAGTATGATTATGCTGGATCCAAATGGTAAATTAAAATAGGCCAGAATTTTGGACTCGATGCGAATACATGCGTAGAGTATGGCATTAATATATTTGTGAGGACTGGATACATAGTGTGTGGCCTTTTTGTTTCTCAACAAGATCCTTGAGATTACAAACAAAGGGAATGTGCTGGCAAAAATATACGAAGAGCGAATTATGGTGAATCCAGCATCCTTCACTGTCCATTCAAGACCTTTTTTATTAAATCGAATACGTGCCTGCATTACTCTATCATGCTCTCCGAATAAAGATTGATGCGCACAATCGGTAATAAGCAACCAGCTGTTCTTTTTTAATACTCTTCTTGCCTCACTTAAAACCACTTTTTCGTTTATTTGTTTATGATAAAGGACGTCCAATATTGTTACGCAATCAAATATATTTGCGTGAAACGGTAAGGAGTTTGCACTTCTATTTATAACCGTAACTTTATTTTTTTTTGCATAGAACCAAGCTTTTTTGTTTTGTTCTATTCCTGTGACAAACCCGAAGCGATCAAGAAATTTTGTTGTAAATCCAGTTCCACAACCTATATCCAATATGTTTGCGTTGTGAAGATCTGTGAGTTTTAACATAGTAGATAGGTAGGCTCGTTTTCCTCTAAACCACCAATGCTTTTTCTCGTGATTATACATATCGGCGTACTGTCTGTCTTGCATATTAGGTTGGTAGCGTTTCTCGAATCGCTTGTACTACAGAGCGAACATCTTGTTCACTCAGAGTAAGGCCTGATGGTAGATATAATCCTTCGCGGGCTAATCGAGTACTAACAGATAAGGGAGAGCCAACCACACACAAATTTTTTAAAGCCGGTTGCCTATGGAGGGGGAAAAAAAACGTTCGGGTTTCTACCCCTTTTTTATATAGCTTTTCCATGAAGGTTGATCGACTCATTTGAGCAGAACTTTGTAAATGAACCGAGTACATCCAGTACACGCTTTTAGCATATGATTTTTCTATTGGCAAACGTAAATGTGAAACGTCTTGTAGTAGAGAAGTATACAAACGTGCTGTTGCCCTCTTTTTTTTAATATACTCTTGAAATCTACTCATCTGTCCTATTCCTAGAGCAGCTTGTAAGCCTGATAGTCTATAGTTAAAACCAATGGCGCGGTGAAAAAAACGCTTGGTCGGGGAATGGGCTAAGTTTCTCAGCGAAATCATTTTTTTATAGAGGTTTTTATTATTGGTTACAATCATTCCCCCTTCTCCAGTTGTTATTATCTTATTTGCGTAAAAACTAAAAATTCCAAGAGTACCAAACGTACCTACTGCTCTATTTTTATAGAGTGCTCCATGTGCCTCAGCACAGTCTTCTATAATGAAAAGTTTGTGCTTACGAGCAATTTTAGTTAAGAGAGACATATCAGCAGGATGCCCAAGCAGGTGTACTACCAGTATTGCTTTGGTTCGAGGAGTAATTGCTTTTTCTACCTGAGCAGGGTCAAGATTCCCTGTTTCTACGCCGACGTCGACGAGTACTGGAATGGCTCCGCAATAGATAGGTGCTAGCGCACAAGAGATGATAGTAAGATTGGGAACAATAACTTCATCGCCCACACCTATTCCAAGCGCCACACAAGACAGATGTAGTGCAGCGGTGCCATTGGAAACCGATACCCCGTAGCGAGCGCCAGTAGAAGCGGCAAATATTTTTTCAAACTCAGCTACATATTGACTACTTCCCGATATCCATCCACTCGTTAAACACTCTTTTACTTTTTGAAAGGATTCGGGCGCAATTGCAGGTTCACTTACTGGAATCATTTGAATTGAAAAACAACTTATTTGTCTGTGCGTACGGGCCATGTTTAACCTCAATAATTTCACTATCTTCGATGGCCGTTAGCCCATGTCCAAGAGAGTGGAGTATGATAATGTCACCACCATGGATAGTTCTTTTATCAATAACGGTTTTATCTTTGGTAAAAAAAGTAACACAAATAGTGCCGCGTATAATATATAAAACTTCCTCTGTAGTTTCTATATGAATGTTCCTTTTTGGATGTGTGTGTGGTTTCCACTCGTAACCAGCTTTTGCATGGTGTGTTCCCACCTGTAGCGACCTTTCGTGTTCGGTAAAAAAAATGGGACCGTACGGCCTAAGGTCGGGGGTAATTATTGTTGCGACTCGTTTTTTTTGATAGGTAATATATTCTTTTTTTTGATTTGAACCCATTGGACCAAGATATTTTCAATGGTAGAAGTATATACCAAAACAAAAAAATATGTCGTTTATATTTAAATCGGTGTACAATGGAGATGTTAAATAATTATTTACTGTTAGGTTTATTGAATATTTACATCAAGACCGCCATAGTTGTTTTGTGTGCTTCTTTGATAGTTTTTTTACGCCAGCTCCCCGACTATTGGGCTGCTATACATACTCCAACGGGTTATGAATATTCAGGACAAGCTTCGTGGTTTGATCCTTGGGATGTGAATGTGTATGTAGGAGCAATTCGTTATGGGCAGAGCGGGCATATTTTACTTGTCAATCAATATAGAACGGATAATACAAAAGAGGCGTTTCTATATCCGCTCTATACTCTTACCGGATATTTCGTTCGTACGATTAATCCCTATATTCTTTTTCATGCACTTGGGGCGGGTGTTGGTATGGGTTTTTGTTTGATTCTATATGTACTCGCATACTTGGTATTCAGAAAATTTTGGTACAGCCTATGTGCAATGATCCTCACGAGTTCAGGTGGTGGATTTGGTTGGATGTTTAAAGATGGGTTTAAAAGTGCGGACACTTTTGTGACGAGCTTTACCATGATGAGCGGTTTTCAGCGCGCCCACGAAGGGATCGGCACGATACTATATATATGCTCTCTAATGTTTTATTTTTTTGCTACCCAAACACCCTTTTCTTCACGGCGGTTTCAATATCTTGCTATTTCAACAGCTTCATTAATAGCGTTAATACTCTTTTATCCCTACTACCTACTCATATATGCGCTTGTTGCGGGAGCATTTACATTCATTTATGTTAGGGAAAGAGAGAAAAAAAAGCCTTTATTCATATGGGTTAGTATCTCTCTTGGATTTTCTGCCATACTATCGTTGTTCTATTTGATACACCTGCGTATGACTAGTCTGGCGAGCGCCACAACAGAAAATTTACACAATCTCACCTCAGGCACACTCGTACTGGGATACGGACCATTAATACTCTTTTTTTTAATACAGATATATTTGAGAAAAAGAAATTATACAAGTGCATTACCACGGTTCTTATGGTTATGGGTAGGTATTTCTTTTTTTTCAGCGTATTTACCCTTTGGTTTTTCACGCTTTTATTTTAGAGGCCTTTATTTCCCGCTTGTACTATTGGCACTTGCGTATACGCTACAATTACGGTATGCAGCACAGAGAAAATTGCTCATACTTTTTTTGTGTATGTTTTTACCACTGACATCATTGTATATTTTTTCGAAACGAATGAACGAAGCGGGCAAAATTAATCAGTGGTTTTATTATTCACGTGAAATAGGCGATGCCTTCAGGTATATTCGAAGCGACTCAAAAAATGGCGTACTAAGCGGGTATATACTCGGTAACTACATTCCTCCAAAGACAAACAAATCTGTATATTTTGGACATAACATTCAATCTACCAATGGGAAAATTAGACAAGCCCAGTTGAGAAATTTTTATTCGGGGAAGCTTAGCACGAGTGAAGCAAAAATATTCTTAGGCAAAAATAACATATCGCTTATTGTATATGGTCCTGAAGAACGCACGTTCGGGGGGCACGTATACCCATTTATGAGAAAAACCTATTCAAACTCTAGAGTTCAAATATATACAGTTTTATAGTAAAGAACCTATTCGTATCGGAGTGCATCTATTGGCTGTAAGTCTGCTGCTTTTTTGGCCGGATATATGCCAAATATGAGTCCAACTATTGTAGAGACTCCTACTGCAAGAGCGAGTGAAGATGGAGAAACGATGAAGGGTATATTAGCCACTTTGGTTATGCCATACGTGGCACCAACGCCTATAGCTATCCCAATAGCACCGCCAGAAACGGTTAGCACGACAGATTCTATGAGAAACTGTAATAAAATATCTCTACGTTTTGCTCCAAGCGCCTTTAATAGACCAACCTCTTTGGTTCTCTCGGTTACGGTGACAAGCATAATATTCATAATACCAATACCACCAACAACGAGTGAAATTGCAGCGATTCCTGCGAGTAGGCTTGTCAATAGCCCGGTGACAGTTCCTAACGTTGAGAGCGCATCCTTGGAGCTCCTTAACGAAAAATCTGGGTCTGCACCGTCAGCAATTTTATGGCGAGTAATGAGCAGTGACCGTATGTCTTCCATTGTTTGATCAATAATATTAGTATTCTTTGTTTCAACCAGTATTGTTTGTACGAAGTCTTGTCCGAGCAAAACCTTCATTGCGGTTGTATAGGGAACATAAATATAATCATCTGGATTTACAAAACCAGAAGCTCCCTTTTGATCGGCAACACCGATAACCCTGAACGACCTATTATCTATTTTTACTATCTGTCCTACCACCTCTGAGCCTTCTCCGAACAGATCTATTGCAACCTGATAGCCCAAAACTGCAACACGAGATAATCCAGAAACGTTATCTGCAGTTACAAATGTTCCTTGTGTAGTGCTGATTGTTTGTATTGCAGCATATGATTCCGCAACGCCTTGTATTGATGAGTTTACTTTCTGGCCGTTTGCAACGACTTGAAAAGAACGAGTAACGACTGGTGAAACCGATTGTATATTGAGGCTCGGATTTGTATTTAGTATTGCTTCTGCATCTGCAACGGTAAGTGTTTTTACGCCCGCAGTACCAGAAGGGCCTTGGGAAAGTGAACCTGGGAATATTATGACAAGGTTAGTGCCAAATGAGGATATTTGGTCGGTGATTGCCTTTGTTGCACCCTGTCCAAGCGAAATAATGAGTATTACAGCAGCAATACCGATAATGATGCCCAACATAGTGAGAAGTGTTCGCAAAATATTAGATCGCAGCGCTCCGAGTGCTGTAATAAATAGTTCACCGATTTGCATGTGTTTTGTCTGAATTTATAGTGTCGCTTTTAATTGTGCCATCGTGTAATCGGATTACCCTTTTTGCGTACGCAGCTATGTCATCCTCGTGCGTTATGAGTACGATAGTATTTCCCTGCCTATTTAGTTCTTGAAAGAAATCCATGATCGTATGCGCTGTTTTACTATCGAGGTTTCCCGTTGGTTCATCAGCAAGTATTATACTTGGATTCATAACAAGTGCTCGAGCTATAGCAACTCTCTGAATTTGTCCTCCTGAAATATGGTTCGATAAATTCTCTGCTTTTTCTTCTAACCCAACGAGTTTTAGCGATCGCAACGCTTTGTCTTTACGTTGATCTGGTGGTATATCTGCATACATCATTGGTCTCTCAACATTCTTTAACACACTAGTACGAGGGAGTAAATTGAAAGATTGGAAAATGAAACCAATTTCTCTGTTTCTGATTTCAGCAAGCGCATCTTCATCATATTCTGTTATATCCTTCCCTTTTAGAAAGTATTGACCATCTGTTGCGTTATCAAGTGCCCCCATAATGTGCATCGTTGTTGACTTTCCAGAACCAGATGGGCCCATTATGGCTACAAATTCATTCTTGTAAATATCAAAAGAAATATCTTTTAATGCTTGATACGTCTGTGTGCCGGTTATGTAATCCTTACTAATATTTTGGAATGAGATCACCGGTACCTGTTTCGTCGTCATAGATATTATTGTCCACCCGGAACAGTGTTTGTAGATCGGGTAACTTGTCCGTTCTGGAGTGCGGTTATAACTTCTGTACCTTCTTTTATTCCGCTCATTATTTGAGTCTTTTCTATACCAACGAGCCCAATGGTAACCGGTACGAAAATTGGTTGTTTTGTTTTTACGTCGAGTACTTGTACGGCCTTACCACCTTTGTATGGTTTTACCGCACTGTTCGGTACGAGTAGTATATTTTCTTTTTTAGCAACCTCTATGTCAACATTTGCCGTCATAAGAGGACGTATTGCAGGGTCTGCTTTTTTGAGTCGTAAGTAAACTGTGTAAAGTATAACACCTGCCTCATCGTGTCCATATGTATCGACACGCTCCACTATTGCTGGGAACGTTTTTTGTGGAACTGCATCTATGGTTATTTCTGCAGTATTTGCTGGTTTTACTTTTGCAATATCGACCTCGTTTAATTCAACCGACACTATATATGCACTATCCCCTTGTGCCACAACGATGACTGGCGAAAGAGTAGATGCATTTGTAGAAAGAAGAGCTTTAACAGTATCACCTGTCTGAACGGCGAGATTATAAATTGTTCCCGGGGCTGTTGCTTTCACAATAGAACTTTGTGTTGCATTATAGGCAAGGTAGGTTGACTGTGCACTCGCTTGAGCCGCGGCAATTGCAGTATCTGCCTCGAGATACTTTTTCTCAGTTGCGGTAAAAGACTCTTGAGATATAGTCCTAGCAGAATCTTTACTATCTATTTCTTCCTGAGTATATGGCCTACCAGTCTCAGGATTATTTGCGCCAACACTTCTTTTATAGTCAAGGTATGACCGAGCGCTTTGCGCATCCAACACTGCTTTTCGTGCTGTTTCGAGCTGTGATTGTAGTGTGAGTTTACTTTGTTGTGCTGTTTTTAAAGCAGAGAGCGCACTTGTATAGTTTGCATATAGGTTTGCTTTTTCCTGTTCTGTTGCAGTGCTTTGTACTTCAAATAATGGGTCGTTTGTGTTGACTATATCACCGTTTTGTACATATAGTTTTGTAATAATCCCGCTCGTCGGAGAGTATATATTTACTCTGCCGCCAGATGACACGTTTCCTGTTTCTGAAACAAGCTCCACAATGTTTCCCAGCTCGACCTTTGTAGTTATATACAGCGGTTGTTTCTTACCTTGAGAAACAGATTTTATGATGAATAAAAGCACAAGTATGCCTATAACTAGGGCAACTTTTTTCCATAATCCCAATTTTTTAAACCATCCCCACGAACCAGTAGTTTTTTTTACAATAAACGACCAGCTATTATGTTTTATTTTTTTCATGATTGTGTTGTTCTAATGCGTTATATGTATTATTTAGAATGGTAAATAAGTTTTTTTTGTCGAGAGGTGAAATTTTTTCCATAAGGTATGACATTCTCTTCATTTTAGTGCTCGTTGCTTTTTTTAGTTTTTTTTCACCCGCTTGTGTTAAGTGTATCAAAACCAAGCGTCTATCGTGAGTATCGTGAGTGCGCTCAACAAATCCACGTTCAACCAGTTTTTCTACTAAGCTTGTTGCCGAGGGCAGCGATATAACAAGATCATCTGCAATTTTCCCCATCGTGTTTTTACCCTGAGAGATTGCAGAAAGAGCCTGAAGTTTGCCCATGCTTAATTCTTCCTCGTTTAGAGCCGCTGTTTGTTTTCTTAAGAGCCGCATAACCCTGTGTATGAGTAAAAAAATTTGTTCTTCAGAGCTTTCTTTTTGAAACATAGTTCTACTTATTAATAGTTAGATAAGCTAAGTATATATACTATCGATAGGTTTTGCAAGCGTTACTACAGTTTTCGACTGTCGTACCCCCAATGAAGGAGGGCTTGGCGCTGCTTACGCCTGCACAGTTGATCTCTACGAATACAATTTTTCTCTATTTGTGCCACGTGGCGGCGCATAGCTCGCCACCGCCTTATTTGTCGAGTATCTTCGTGTGGTATTCGCCTACCCATAAAGTAGCGACAATACCACAAAAACCATCCTTGCGGGTCCTCGTGGTATATCCACCCCTTTTCTTGCCAGACTACCAGCGGTTGCGAGGCATTCACTCGATAGAAATTTTTACCGGGATCCTTTATATGACTATTCAAATTATTTTTGCTGAACCACTCTTTGGGAAATTCAGCGCTATTGACCGTCTCATATTTCCCGCCAAATATGCCCAAATCTATCATTAGGTGTGGGGTAAGCTCTGGAGTAAATAGAGGATCAAAATGTTCGCCAACCGGCTCGGTGAGTTGGTAGCGGTAGTTTTTTTGCAAAAAATTATTGACAACGACGATTTTTTGAATGGTCATTTTGCTAGATATTTTTTGTAAAATGCAACCGTGTTTTGCATAGCAGGGGTAAACGATGAATCGGCAATGTTGTGACCACCACTCGTGTATTCGTAGAACTCGTGTACCACTTTTGTTTTATCTAAAAGCGCCATAAGATCTCTACTATAACCGATGTTCACTACCGTATCGTCTATTGCGTGATTGATTTGGATCGCACCCTTTAGGTCCGAAAGAAAGCTCGTTGGTGCCATATCGTGCCAAAACGCACTATCAGAACCAGGACTTCCATAGCGATCAGATACGTGTTGGCGAGTATTTTGTCGAGGTGAAACGCTTGGTCTGCGCTGATAACTACTATCGCTTATGCCGTATTTTTGCATGTCAGTGTACGAATAGACTGCTCCTGCCCAGATAGAAACGGCAGGAATTGTCGGTTTTACAGCAAATGCGCGCATAACAACATTACCTCCCATACTGTGTCCCCACAAACCAATTTTTGATGGATTGACAAAATCTGTCTTCTGCAGCGCGGCAATTGCGTTCAGCGTATCTATGACATAGTCGGCAGAATAGTATGCGCCCGTTGCAACACCCTCAGAAGTTCCATGACCACGCAAATCTATCTTAAAAACGACAAAACCATTTTTGGCAAGATAATCGACGTAGTCTTCATATTTTACTGTCGTTTCGTATTGGCTCGGTGGTATGTACCCGTGCACAAACACAATAGCGCTCCATCCGTTCTTTGGCATTTCTCCTGTGGGGATGGTGAGAAGTCCTTGGATTGTCAGCTTATCTGAATCATAGCTCGTTATGTACGAGGTATAGTTTGTATACTGCTCATAGACTTCACGATTTCCAAGCGTACTCTCGTATGTTCTGCTTCGTAAATAAGGAATAGTGAGCTCATAAAGTGGGTATGGTGTTGGAATACTGTCTCTTGTAGTTAAAGAGTGGAACGGATTAGTAAGTGTTGAGGTGGGAAAAAAAGTGCGTGAAAATATGTACAATCCGGCCATACTCACCACTGCGAGCAAAATGAAAGCGGTTATTTTTTTTGCCATGCGTACCATTGTAACGCATTTATTCTCACGAATTATACGTAAAATTATTGCTCAAAGGGCATACGCGTGTGGTAATATATATGTTGTTCTTTGAAAGGAAGAAAACAATTTCCCCGGTAGCTCAATGGTAGAGCGTCCGACTGTATAGTATCAGTGGTGTAAAATATACTGTAGCAATGAAAGATAAACGTACTTATAGAGATCGTGCGGCATATATAATCAAAGCCGTTACTAAGCGTAGGAAGAAGCTTAAAAAAATGGCGGTAGATTATCTCGGAGGTCAATGTATCTTTTGCGGTTATAATAAACTTGATGATGCACTCGAATTTCATCATATAGACGCGACAAAGAAAGATTTTGGCTTAGCGAAAAGAGGCCTCACGAGATCGTGGGAGAAAATAAAACAAGAGCTTAATAAATGTGTTCTTGTTTGTGCGAATTGCCACAGAGAAATACACACTGGAATAGTGCAGCTTTCAGCAGAAATGTTGATTGAAAAACAGGGTGAATTCAGGGAAACCTAAACCTGCCTTAGGTAGGTATGGCAATCCTGAGCCAAGCTTAGTGAAAGACACAACAGTAACTAGGAAGGTGCAGAGACTAGAGAGTGAGGAGTCTTACCAATAACCTCTCAATAAGCGCCCTGTCCCTCTAATAAAGGGAAAAAGATAGTCCATTCTTTACAGAAATGTAAAGATAAAATGTAATCGGCAGGTTCGAGGTTCGAATCCTCGCCGGGGAGCCAGTTGGCACTTAATATACCAAGTTTAGCCTCATTAAGAACTTGGAGTGCAGGAGTGTATTCGACCTCCACTATTTTCTTATTTTGTACCCATATCTTTTGGAAGAAAAAGTGTAGATAAGCACGCTTGTGGTCGATGTCCGAATCCTCATAAGTTTGAACGATATTTCGAGTAAGTTTAAGTACTTCGTTAATGATGGAAGTATCAATAGTGTTGGTCTTATCCTGTTCTAAAAGTTCTTTCTGAATAACTAAGGCTTCTGCATCTAGTTGAGTATTGAATTTTTGGAGTTGCTCAGCAGATAGTTTGTTATCAAAGTAATCTTTTTCAATCTTTATTCTTTTTTGATCTACTGCATCTCTTTTGTTAAATAATGCCTTTTTAGCGTGTTGAATACGATCAATACTTTCATCGTAAACACGAGTAATGTTGGTTTCAACAGCCTTGATAAATTCATCTGTAAAGGCAAGTTTATCGACTTCTTGTCTTACTTGGTCCTCTAAGTCAGTAAGCAGTACATATCTTGAAGGGCAACCACCACGCTTACCTGTTTGAGAGCAGTGATACATCCCAATCTTGCCATTACCAGTTTTATACTTCTCATGATAATGCCATTCCGCAACATAACGTCTTCCGCAGTCTTTACAAAAGACGATACCCCTAAGAAGAAAGTTGTGCTTTCTTTTGCGTAAGCCATAATCACCTTTTTCTGAGAGTATTTTTTGGACTAATTCAAAAGTAGGTTTGTCGACTAGCGGCTCATGTTTTCCCTTACCCACTTGTCCTCCGTGTCTCATCTCTCCCCAATAGAATGAGTTCTTGAGCATATTTCCGACAATGGAATATTGAATCGGTTTACCTTTTCTTCCAGTAACCCCATTCTTGTGGAGATACTGGCGAATATCATAAATCGCATAATCACGAGTTGCATACAGTTTAAATGCTTGACGGACAAAAGGTGCTGTATCAGGATCAGGAATAACAATCTTTTTGTCGTAAGAACCCTCAGGATTTTTATTGACAACATTTAGATAACCTAACGGAGCCCAAGACGGATAATATCCTGCCTTAAATTTTTCTGCCGCTGTTTGTTTGACTTTATAGCTAGTCATGCGAGGAAAGAAGGCGTTCATCACCGCCATCATTTCATTCATTGTTCTGCTTACTGGATCACCATTAATCACTCCCGAAAGTGGAACGATTTTAACCCCACATTTTTCTAGTTCGCTAATAATAAAACAATATTCAAAAGTATCACGAGATAGTCGGGATATGTCTTGAACAACGAGATATTTGATGTCCTTTTTGGAACACCGACTTAATAGGGCTTGGAAGCTTGGTCTGTTTAAAGTTGTACCTGAAATCCCATTATCAACGTAGCAATCTTCAGCTAAGTACCCACCCAATTCTTGAATCTTTTCTAGCCCCTTAATCTGTTGGGTTTCAATACTGAGATTATCTACCTGATCCAGGGTACTTACTCTTGCGTAAAGAATGCACTTTGGTTTATCTCCATGTTCTGTAATATCTTGTTTTAATCTCATATATTTACTAACTAATGAGTAAACTTCCTATATCTATATAATCAAGCGTTTACTCATGAAAAGCACTCCGGATCGTTCTTTTGCATCGTTCTTCCTGTGCTTGTTCCATTAATAACTGACACCATTGTTGAGCAAGCTTATCCACATCAAACGGGGGTTGCGTATTCTTCCCATTTGGCAACGGGGACTTTAGTCCTGTTGGGTTGGTAGGTTTGTCCTTTCTAACTGATATCTCTCCTTGTGATATTTCGGGACACGATTGAGCCAACTTACTGTTATCAAGTGTTTTCTCTGATTTGGTAAATTGGCTCTTTCGTTTACTCATGGTTATTTGCCTTTAACACCGCCTTGAACAGTTTTTATTTCAACGCCTACTTCCTTGATGTACTGTTGCATTGAAATTGATTTGACCTTTTCTCTTGATAGACGATCAATATTGGCGCAGACAATGCAGTCTATTTCAACGGTCCCAATAACTAAAAACATTTGAGACAAACCACAGCCTGGTAGGTTTTCTGATGATTTTGAGTCAATATACAAAGCTGTTAACTCTAAAGATTCCTTTTCGCAGTATTGTTTTATGCTATTCTCTTGATCTTCAAGGGATTTTTTATTACCTGTTGCTGACCGTATATAACCTACGGCAACTTTTTTTGTGTTATTCTTCATGCAATTTCACCTCCTCTCTATTCGAGTTTGCTAATTGATTAGGGAAATAGTCTGTTTTCAAGAGGGCGGTATCCACAGAAGGACGACTACTATCAAAAAGTGAAGAGTATGAGGCATTTCTCAGGCTAAATAGGTCTTCGGGACTCTTAAAAGTCTTAAAAGAAAAAGGTAGAAAATGATGAAAAAACAATATATTACTGAGGATAATTGTGGACAATATAATTCCTTGTGCTTTCCCCTTATTGTTACTGCTCTTACTACTATGTTTAGTGATACTCCTGATGTGATATTTGTTATTCACCTTAGTTGTATCTATTCCATACAAGTACCCAGGATTCTGACTTCCTCGTCTTTCGATTAGGTTTCCAAGCTTCCACAATGTCCTTCTGAGGGTGCTTTGGGAGATGTTTAATCGCTCACAAATCAGATTGGACGGCTTTGCTTCGAAGTAAATCTCGTTAAATAGTTTTAGACAGTTAGTATCACCTATGATGTCAGTAGGGATTGTTGGAAGCACCTTCATTTCCTGCTTATTCAGATGGGATGATACTTTTTCGTTTTGACTAATCTCGTCTGATCCTAGTATTGGAGTGTAGTCAGCTTTTTCGTAGGAGCTTTCCATGGATAGCGTTTTAGTTTTGAGAGAAGAAATGACTGCTTTTAGGACTGCTACGCCTCGCTTTTTAGCTACCTCCAAAGACATGGGTTTGATGAGTTGGATTTCTAGCTTTGGAGGTATGTTTTGGTTAACTTTTTGATTTGCCTTTAAATATTCGAGGACATGTTTATATGTTTTGATATTGCAGTAACCGTCAATGTAAAGGTTTTTAATCAGGTGGGAATATTCCTCATCAGGGTCTAGGGCACTAGTTTTAATGTTCATCTTCCCGACAATAAATCTCTTGGCTAACTTATCTAATGCCTTTGTGACTTCATCAAACTTATTAAATGGATGGCGACAGCAGATTTCAACATAACCATAGGTGATATGGTCAACAAGTATTTCAATGCCGTTACTTTTCAGGGAGTCGATAAAATCTTGGATTCTTTTTTCGGGATACATTCCATCAACATGGATGACGTTTTTGATGTAGTCGATGTAAGCCCAATGTTTATATTCAAGCTTTCCGTTTGCTAGTCCGTATTTTGGAAGCAATATCTTTACCTCTAGGGGAGAATAGGTGTGGTTATGGAAGTTGGTATAGATTTTATTGGATTGACCAACACTAAACTTCGGGTCAGTGAACCCAAATAGTTTACTAACTAATAAGGAAAGTGGAGTGCTTGATGAAACGAAAAGGGAGGCTTTTACTCTGTGGATGTAAAAGTATTCCTTAGGGGTTGAATAATCTATTTGGATGTTAGAAAAATTAGTATTCATAATCTGAATACCATTTTCCTAAAAAGGGCGAAGGGAATATAACCTATACACAAGCGTCTAAAAAGGAACTGCAGTTTACAAGCCGATAAAAGGTAGGTATGAAGCTAGAAGATTTTCGTATGCCTTGATACCCTTGATGATGTCGAGATATGTAGTCGTGTCGTTTTCATTAATGTGAGCCTTTTGCCATTCCTTATCAACTTCTTTTACTGATCCAAGCTTTATTTTCCCCCAGTACCATTCCCGATACTTTCGAACATTGGGAGTCGTGTCTGCGTGGGGTTTATAATAGGACATAAATTCGTTTGTTTTCATCATTTCTTTTGCTTTTCGAAGTTCCTCATCAACATCGTCATAGGTGGAAATAGGAGAAACAAAAATAGCTATCTGATTAAGTGCAGGCCATGCCCCCAATAGTGAAAAATCAACAGTCTTTGCCTCGGTAGGTTTGAATAGAGTGTCATCGACAGCACCACAGAGGATTGCTTGTTTGATTGCATCAATAAAATACGGTGGTCGTTTAAACTCGTAGCAGATTAGGTTGCACTCAGCATCAAATGTTTCAGGTAATGCGTTTTGCGAGCTAGTTATAAAATCGTAAAATTCAGGGAAATTCTCTTTAACCTCTTTTATCCTTGAATATTTTGAGAGATCAATTATTCCAGTCTTATTTTCTATAAACCAACCCTTTTCGTAACTATCTAACTGCTTCTTAAACTCGCCCAAGGTGAATAAATCGGTAACACCATATGCTTTTCGAAGGTTTGGAAGCATTTGAAGAAACTTGTCTTTATCAAAAAAGATAGCTAAATCCTGATAGAGGATGTCTTTCTCTGTACGAATATCAATCCGTAACCCATGAAGATAGGATTTATCAATTTTCTTAATTTTCATATATATTTTCAGACTCTCAACTACATTGTACTAAAAATATGACTTCTAAGGCGATTTATAGGTTTATTTATAGGGTAAAGCAAGATGAAAAGTGATAAAATATGATTGTTTAGTCGAGAATATAAAAGAAAATAAATTATGGATAATACGAGAATTAACATTCTTCATATTTGGACAGAGGACAATCTTCGATTACAGGGTGTCCATTACGATTCGGGTTCAAAAAATACCTGTGTATTGTGTATCCATGGCATGTCAGGAAATTTTATAGAAAACTACTTCGCTAGTGTTTTGGGTGACACATTGTCAAATCAAAATATTGGTTTTGTTTATGGTCATAATCGTGGATATAACCACATCAACGACATCGTTAAAAAAGAAGCGGATGGCAAATTCAAGACAGTAAGAATTGGTGCTATGTATGAAAGGTTTGAAGAAAGCATTAATGATATAGATGCGTGGTTGAACGAAGTAAAAAGATTAGGCTATAAAAAGGTTGTACTCTTGGGTCATAGTTTGGGATGCAATAAGACAATCTATTTTTATAGTAAGAAACAACCAAAAGACATAGCAGGGGTAGTTTTGGCTTCTCCTCCTGATATGGTTGGTTTATTTGAAAAGACAGAATATCAACCAAACCATAAAGAACTGTTATCGGAAGCAATTAGCAATATCAAAGACGGAAACCCAAGAAAGTTGGTCAGTGGAACGGTTTGGGATTGGTATCAATTGTCTTCACAAACATATTTCGACTTATCAGAAACTAAAGGTTTGGTAGACAACCTTCCTGTTTTACGAAGTCCTGATAAATTTGAGGAATTATCGCAAATAAATGTACCGATACTTGGAATAATGGGAGAACTTGATGATATTGCGATTAAAACACTTGAAGAGGATATGGACTTAATAGCCTCTAAAGCAGAAAAATGTCCTTCTTTTACAAAAGAGTTCATAAAGGGAGCCAATCACACATACGATCAACAAGAAGAAGCCTTTGCCAAAGTTGTAACCGATTGGGTAAAAAAATTATGAAAGACTTTTTAGAATTGGCTCGGAAATTTGGATATGAAGAAGTTGAGAGGACGGGAATGCCGCTCAAACTTCATGTAGATTTGGCATGCCAGGTTGGGAAGAGATTAGCAGAGATTTTGGGAGCAAATGTAGAAATCGTTGAAATTGGAACACTTCTTATGGATTGTATGATCGGCCAGGCCATTAAACAAGGGAAACTTAACGAGCATATTCGAATGTCTGCTGAGAAAGCAGATGAATTGCTTTCCCATTCAAATCTTTCAAGCAAAGATAAGGAAAATATAAGGCATTGTGTGCTTGAACATCACGGTGCGGATAAATTTTATTCCTTAGAGTCTGAAATTTGTTGTAATGCTGATTGTTACCGATTTACTTCAGTTAAGGGGTTTTCCTACGCCATGAGATATATGAGAGAGATGCCTTTCGTTGATATGGTTAATCTTTTGGAAAATAAAGTGGCAGAAAAATGGGGATTAGTTAGCTTAGATATTTGTAAGAAAGAACTATCACCACAACATTCAGTACTGAAATCATTTCTTAAAAAACTAAAGGCGTGAACAAAATTATATAGTTACTGCCCAAATGATAATAAATGAGCGAATTTTCAGAACAGACAATCATTGATGAAAAGGGTCTTAAAATACTTGCTTTAGCATTTGATGAGCTATTTATAGACATTCAGTCTTTTGGAGCAAAAGACAAGACAGCGGATGTAGATGGAAGAGTCAGGCTTAGGGATGGAAAAAGCAAAAACTTAAACAAAGTTCTTGAGTTTCAATTAAAAAGCACCAAGAAGGTAAAGGGTAATAAACACAGGTTTGATCGTAAGGATATTGACTATCAACTTTCATGCAATATCCCCACTCTAATGTTTGTTGTAGATGTGACAAGTAAGAAAACGTATTGGTATTATTTTCCAAATAATGTTAATAAACTTGATATAGGGAAAAGTTACGAAACTAAAACGCTTGATCTCAAAGGGTGTGAAGTCGATGGTAACTCTAAAGAACTTAAAGAATTATGGGAAAAGATAGCAAGTGTTGAACCTTCAGAAATTTCTTCGAAAACTGCAACATCAGAACTTGAGTTAGACGTAAGAGCTGACAAAACAGAAACATCCTCACAAGTTCGAGCAGTACTAAGCTATGAGGCAACCTCCGAATATCAATCAGAACTAGATAATGCCCGAGATTTAATAAACAACAACAAACCCCTCACTGCCTTAAGTATCCTCGAAGATTTAAAAAAGCGTGTATGGAATAAAACTTCTGATAATCTAGTTAAATTTCGAATATTGACCAACATTGGAGCATCCAAACTTGCCTTAGATCAGGAGACAGAAGCATGTAAGTTGTTTCTTGAGGCACTCCAATACAATCCCGATGATGAAAAGGCATTAGCAAATGTTTCTTTAGCTTATTTATTATCAGGAGATAGCGCTCAGGCAATTACTTATGCACTCAAAACATTAGATAAGAATCCTTCCAACCCCCAAGCGTTATCTGTTTTTTTGCAAGCAGCTGATAAAAAGAAACGTGATAGTTATCTAGATAAATTATCGAGCACTCTCAAAAACTCACCTGAGGTGTATTTTTCACTTGGATTCGTTGAACAGAAAAATGATAACTACGAGCAAGCAATTCCTTACCTACGTAAAGCGTTGGAGCTTGATGATGGCAAATCATTAGAGATACCAAGTACATTAGCGGGAGCATTGATAGATAAAAATGTCCCAGTCCTAAAGAAACAGGAGCTTGAAGGTTTAACAAAGAAAGATAATGCGGAGGTTGAGGAAGCGATAGGACTTCTAGATAAGGTTTGGGGTAAGGTTGAAAATACTGAATTAGCAAAAACAAAAGTTAGTTGGTTGGTAAATCGAAGTTTTGCGAAGAGAGTTTTAGGTAAGTATGACGAAGCCTATGAAGATGCAAAAAAAGCATGCGAACTTGATCCTGACAATTTTAATGGGATACGAAATTTTGCAATCCTTTCTTTTGAGATGAATAAGTATGACGAAGCAATCAAGCTTCTTGAGCCATTTAAAAACTCTAAAGAATTTCCTCAAGCTACTTATTTGATGGGATTAGTAGTAAGAGAACGTAAAGATTTTGATAAGGCTATTGCACTAATTCTGAGTCAATTGGAACAACCGAATATAACAGACGATACTAAAGAAGATGGATTAGCACTTCTTATTGAAACGTATCTGATGGCGGGAAAACCTGATGATGCAGAAAAATATATAAACGATAATCTGAAAAAGAATGAAAAGAACTTAATGTTATTAGTTTTCAAGTCAAAACTTTATCAGGATAGAGGGCAACAATCAGAGGCGATAGAACAAATTAAAAAGGCATATAGCTACTTAACTGAGACATCTTCTTACCATGACAAGTTTATGGTCGGAAGCCAACTATATAAACTTCAACAGTTTAAAGAAACTCAAGCGATTTACGAGGAGATAGTCGATAAATCTGTTTACTCTCAATTGTTGTATCGGCTTTTGTACACCTATTACGAAACCAATAGTTACGCAAAAGCACTGGCTCTCAGTCGGTCAATAATTCAAAAACAAGGACCCATTGACGATGTATTAAAGATACAAGCTGCCATTTTGGAAGAACAAGGTGATCTCGATGGAGTTATAGCAACTTATGATATGGCGATTGAAAATAATCCTAATGACATCTCATCAAAGGTTCAAAAAGGGTTTGTGTTACTTAGGCAAAATAAATTTAAAGAAGTAGATAAGTATTTAGATGAGACAATTTTCGATTTAGAAACACTTTCGGAAACAATGAGATTCCGATTGGGATACCTCTATGCTCTTCGTGGAAAAATAGATGAATTCCTTACAACCATTTACGAAACTAGACGGAAATTTTATGACGATGAAAAAGCGCATGTGGAATACATTCAGCTGTTCTTCATGAGAACAAAAGACACTGAGTCCATTCTTGCCCCAAAAGAAGTTAAGGAAGGGACTGGGGTTGTTTATAAACTTCCCAATGGTCAGTTGGAACGCTTTGTTATTGATGATAGAGAAGATGCGTCCAAAGCACTTAAAGAAATTAGACCAAGCGAGGAGTTGGCAAAGAAATTAATGGGTAAAAAGGTTGGAGACAAAGTTGAAATTAAGCCAAGAGTGATTGTAGAAATAACGGAAATCAAGAGTAAATATGTCCATGCTTTACACGAAAGTATGGCGTTACACCAATCATTGTTTAGCGATACGCCTGGTCTGCAAAGTATTCAATTGGGTGAACCTAAAAAGAAGGGTGAATTACCTGAAGGATTTGACGTTATCGAGAAACAAATTACCGATCAATATGACCATGCACAAAAGGTGGAAGCTCTTTATAAGAATAAGAAGATTACCATCGGAGCTTTTGCGAATTTAATTGGTAGAAACATAATTGAAGTTTGGGGTGGGATGGTAGCCGAGGAAAGGTTGGGTATAAATTACGCAAGAGGTGATCTGCAAGAAAGGATCACTGCTGTTGCTGAACTCAAAGATAATATTCAACTTGTTATTGATCCAATAGCTCTACTCACTATTCACTCGTTGGACATTAAAGACCTAATGATAAAGGCTTACGGAAAATTAGGAATAGCTCAATCGACTTTAGATTTAATCAATCAACAAATATCACAATTGGAACCTATTAAAGAAAAGGGCTATCTAACTTTAGGCAAACAAGGAGAGCAATTTACCAAGTGGGAAGTCAAACCTGAGACTATAAAAAAGAACATCAAATATTTAAAAGATTTGAGCCAATGGATTAAAGACAACTGTGAAATACTTCCAATTACAGAAATGGAAGACATTACTAAAGAACAGAAAGAAGATTTAGAAAAACTCTTTGGTATCCCTTCCATAGATACAGTTTTAATTGCGAGAACTAAAGAGAAGCTTTTATTTTCTGATGATCAACCGTTAAGAGAGGTTAGTAAAAACGAGTATCACGTTAATGGGATTTGGACTCAAGCTCTTTTAATGAATGCATTGGGTAAGGGCTTTATAACTCAGGAGCAATATGACGACTATGTTCTTAAACTTGTGGGTTTAAATTATTACTACACAAGCGTAAGTGGCAAAAACTTGTTTTACGCTCTAGGGAAAGCTAACTGGAAGCTCGAAGAACCATTTAAGAGTGCTTTAAGAATGTTAGAGCCATCTTTTACTGATACCGATTCATCAATAAATGTAGCTGTCGACTTTTTATATGATGTGTTTACGCAAAAAGTGATACTTGGAGATGTAAATCCAATTTTATTTAGTTTGCTTGATAGTTTAACCAAAGATAGGCTTGTAGGTGGAGTTTTAGGAAAGTTGATACAGGATTTGAAAAAAAGATTTTATTTAATACCTCTAGATTTAAAACTTATTCTTGATGCAGTAGAAATTTGGAACAAAGCAAAGATAGTCAAAACCCAGTAAACAGCAAAGAAGGCTAGTATTACCTAGCCTTCCTTGGGTGTCTTCCCACTATTTATTTAGAGGAATTAATAGAAGTGGACTTCTTTATTTTAACCACCTCTTTCACTTCTTGCACTGGTGGTACTTCTACTTTCTGTTTTGCTTCCGCCAGTCGTGCTTTACGTTTTAACATATATCTGCGGTGAGCTTCCTTCGCTTTCTCGCCTGATTGGTATTTTTTTCTTGCGATCTGACCCTTCTCAGATTTTGCATAACGGATTTGTGCTTCACTCCATGCCATAAATATCACCTCCTTTTTTGTTTATTAAACTTCTAATCATCTATATCTATTATCAAAACAAACCTCACTAAAGGCACTCCCGTAGTAACTGGAAACCACTATATATAAGGGTGGCAGAATCTTTGATTTATACCTGCAGATCAGGTAAAATGAATATGTTGAGTTAACAAATCTAGGTTTGTTCCTCACTGAAAATAATAGGAAAATTTTAAGAAAATCGTGTACCTACTATTTATTAGTGGAAAAGGAGCAAACTTATGAAAAACATTACAATACTGCAACCAAAAGCAGAGTTTAGCGAACAGTTACAAGACAGACTTTCAAGACTTGGTGACATCACTTATATAGACAGCCTCCGAGAATATTCCCTAGAAGAACTTATCCCTCTCGTTAAACACGCAGACATTCTAGCCTTTGATCCTGACTCTGTTGGTGGAGTGGAAAAAGCACCTGCACGACTACAAACTTTACTTGAAGCCATGCCGACAGTTAAAGGACTGGCTCTTAATACCTCAGGCTTTGAATATGTTAATAAAGAGTATCTCCGAGAAAGAGATATTGTTACCTCAAATGCTCCTTACTATTATGTTGAAGCTATCGCTCAGCATACAGTTGCTCTCTTAATGGGTTGCGCTAAACGAATATTCCTAGCAGACCGAAGAACAAAAAAGAAAAAGTATCGACTTGATTTAGGGAGAGAACCAAGTCATTTATCAGTTGGCATTATTGGACTGGGTCATGTTGGAGAGAGGGTAGCAAAACTCTGTCAGGGATTAGGAATGAGTGTATCCGCCTACAACCGAACACCTACTCGAATGGAATTTGTTCACAGACGAAAATTAGATGAAATCCTGCATAGCTCTGATGTTATTCTTTTGCATCTAGCACTAAATGAAGAAACAAAAGGGTTTTTATCCCTAGAAGAAATTCATAGGATTAAAGATGGGGCAATCGTTATCAATACAGCTCACAGATTACTAGTAAATGAGCAGGAAATGGCGAATGCACTAAAGTTTGGGAGAATCGACCAATATTGTTTTGAAGCAGACTCCGTTAATGGATCACCGCTAAAGGATATTGAAACAGCAATCGCCTTTAAACCTTTCGGTTGGTATACAAAGGAAGCATTAAACAGAAATAAAGAGATATGGGTAGAAAATATCGCAGGGTTATGTCGAGGAAACCCTACTAACAGGATTGCCTTGTAGGTATATAAATCAATTGTGGGACATTCCTATAACAGGTGAAACAATCGCTAGTTTAAAACAGGTATCTTTCATACATTTAGCTTCAAACGCCTCGTAAATCGCATTTAAACGCTTTGTACGAGGTAATATTCTCTACCGAAGTAATAAACCATCTTCAATTGAGCTGATTAGTTTTAACATGATGTCATTTAAGCTTTTTTCCTCTAACGTGGTCGGCAGGGAGTCAATAATATTTAATATTGATACTCTTCTAAATTCCTTTACCATATTTTTAATTTGGAGTTCAGGATGTAGCGCAAAAATCAGTCCTTCTATTGTTTCAAATGCTTTGAAATATCGGACAATGCCTACCGGTACTTGAAAACCGTTTCTTTGCAACAAGTTTAAAACCTCCACCAATATTGGTCCTGATTGTTTTTGTTGTGCAAGGTATGTTTTTGAGTCAAATGTGCTCACTAGTTTTTCGGAGATCAAATCATATCCTTTTCTTACTTCTGCTAAGTTATTTGGAGTATTTTCACCACAAAGAGAAACTAAGGAATTAAATGCATCGTTAGAATTCCCAGTTAACATTGATCTTAAATATCTAAGAATCAAAACCCTCTCTTTTTTCGATAGTGTTCCAACAATGCCAAAATCAATGAAAATCAATTCTCCCTTTTCGTTATAAATTACATTTGCAGGGTGAGGATCGGCATGGAAAAAACCATGAATATGTGACATTTCAAGGGTATTTCTTATCAGTTTATTTACAATCAACTTGCCATCAAAATTTAACGATTTTAGTTTGTTTAATATGACTGTATTCTTGTCTCTCTTTGCTTGAATTATTTGTGAAAGACTATATCCGTCAACATACTCCATTACTAACACCTTGTTTGTGGAATATTTCTGATAAACTCGAGGACCACGAATACCATCTTTAACTATATTTTCTAACTCGTTAAACCTCTCAATATTTGCAGCCTCAAGTTGATAGTCCAATTCGTCTTTAGTCCATATTTCAAACTCTTCGACAATTTTTATCATCTTATTTGCAGGTTTTAAAATTACATCTGCTATTAATGCAATTTTCCTAAGTAGGGATAAATCAGAATCTACATTTTTCTTTACATTTGGTCTCTGCACTTTTACTGCGACAACACTTCCGTCTCTCAAATATGCTTTGTGAACTTGTGCAAAAGATGCTGAGGCTATTGGAGTAAAGTCAAATTTGGAAAACAATTCTGACGTGGTGGAATTTAACTCTCGATTTATTATTTCCTCAACGTAGTGTTTGGGGAAGGGAGGAACCTTATCAAGTAATTTATATAATTCGTTACAATAAGTGTCGGATAGAAAGTCAGGTCGAAGAGCCAACATCTGTCCTAACTTAACAAATACAGAACCTAGCTTTTCAAGTGATAGCCGTAAAAATACCGCCTGTTTATCTTCAGGATCGTTCTTTATTTTTGACCAAATAAATATATAGAACGAAAATGAAAGAAAAACCGACACAATCTCACCAAGTCTAAGAAATTGATTAATTTTACTTCTCATATATTAATTATACTGATATAGGTTATTCTTCTACCACTTTCTCTTTATCCTTACAATTTGCACAAACTATGATTTTTTGAGTTGATTTCTCAAAGAACCCGATAAATGCCTGGGATCCTTTCTTTAAGGGTTTACCGCAAAGAGAACAATGAACATCTTTGTTGAGAGTGATAGATTGGTAGCCAACAATTGAGTCTTCACCTGAATCAATATAACTTCTTAGTTTCTTATCAATCGCATCCCATACTTCTCCGTGGATTTCTAAATAATCTTCTACTAGATTTCTTAACAGATTAGAAGTGGAAATACGATGTTTCTTTGCCTTACTTGAAATTTTGTCGTAAAGCTCTTTTGATACTCTCGTATGAACAACCTTCTCGTTTTTATTATCATCCATATTATTTTTCACCTCCTTTAATCACAATGTATACATTGTATCACAATATAGACGTATGTCAATTCTAACCAGTAAACTGAGTGGTTCTTATGACGTACCTTCTTTCCTTTAAAATTGTTATACTGACTATGTACATGATGATGGTTACTCAAGTTTAAGAGGAGAAAATATATGAAAATTGCATTAGTAGGGTTAGTTCTTGGTTTAACATTGTTTGCTGTTGTTCCTCTCGCTCATGCCGAAGCCGATGAATGTCCTGCCGCTCCTTCGATTGCCGCACATTACTTACACGAACAGGGAATAAAGTCAGGGAGTGAGACTTTTAAAAATGTTGTATCCGTTATCTCCAAACAAATGGGACCACAAACAGACTTTAATAATGTTAAAGCTTGCGATACAGAACAATATAAGAGGCTTGTGATATTTAATGTTGTTAATAGTTTGAATTATAGTAAATAGGGCTTAGTATCAAGCTGAAATAGCCATACAAGGCTTTACTTTCTCGATTTCTTCTCTGATTTGAGCTACAAGCCTAAAGTCAGAGAAAGCCTTGATAATACAAGCTAATTGCGTGGTTATATTAGTGTTACGATTCTCGAGCCACGCTTGACGATCAGCATAATTTAAGATCGTATCGAAGGGTTTTATCGCTTCGTATTGCACCGTTTTGTTATCTAACCTCAGGTTCTGAAATACCAACTTCACTAATTGACGCTTTTCCTCAATTTCAGAACTTAAAAAAAGGTCGTATGCTCGATTAGACAATTCCAGCAAGTATTTAACCGTTATATAGTAGTTATCTTCGGCTTCCTGAAGCATGCTTAGTCGGGTATCAATTTCAGTTATATTATCTCGGAAGGTTTGATAGTATCTGTCATACGCATCGTCAGTAATACGCCCTTTCAATTTATCAAGATAAAGATTGTCCATCATTGTAGTTGTGGTTTTATGTTCTGTTGTTAGTTTCTCAAATTGCTTATTCTGAAAATCCATTTTTCCTTCATGAACAGTCTTCAGACTTTCGACTACTTTTTCCAGTACCCATTTGGGGATTCTCAAGCGTTTAAATATACTACCTATTTGTTCGGTCAAATTCTCTTCTGTTACCCACTTTGCACCGTGCTTACCATTGTGCTGTGTACAATGGTAGTAGACGTGTCCCTTGTGCTTCTCAGGGGTTATAGCTAGACCACAGTAGCCACAGCGGAGCAGTCCACGATAGATATATGGTTTGCCTGCGTACTTAAAAGGTTTCTTGCTGAAGCTTGCCTTAACTTGCTGTACTTGGTCAAAAAGTTCTTTGCTTATAATTGGCGGGTATTTATGTTTGTACTGCTTGTTTTTCCAAGTCATTATGCCGTAGTAGAAGTGGTTTTTTAGTATCTTATCTGTCATACCCTTTGACCAATCGACCCCATACTCTGATTTAATTTTTTGGCGCAGTAATTCCATAGAGAAGCTACTAGCTGAGTACCATTCGTAGGCTTTCTGAACAATCTTTGAGGGAAAATCATCTATAACAATCTCAGTTTTATCTTTACTTATTGGCACTCGTTTGTACCCGTAAGGAGGTCTAGTTGGATATGTACCCATTCTTAGCATTTGCTCTTGGGCTCGTTTTACATTATCGCTGATAGCGTCTGAGTAGTACTTGGCAAGACCTAGGCTTATACTGAAATTGAACTTCTCAACTGCTGAAAGATGACTATTGATGACCTGTCCATCAGATACGAAATGTATTTCAATCTCATCCTTAAGAGCCTTTTCATAGAGAATAGAAACTCGCTTATCAAATATGTTGCGGGATAGTCGGTCAACTTTATCGAAGCCTACTGCAACCTTTTCTTTTTGTGAAAGAATAAAATCAAGAATGTTATCAAAATCGTCCCGCTTACTCTTGTATGCACTTTCATCAAAACTAAACGCTTTTATTATTGGGTAGCCTTTATTTTGAAAGTATTTTTTAAGTCGTGCAGTTTGTGCGGGTAAAGAGTTACCAGCATCCTTTTGTTCTTCTGTGCTAACTCTTGAAGTTATTATGGCTCTCATTTTTTATTTAAATATGTAGAAACTTCTTCGGAGAATTTATTGACTAGATTCATTGAATATATGACACCCAAACTTTCGTTTTCATCAGAACTTACTAAAGAGGGCACCCCGATCATACATCCATTCTTATCTACAGCTAGACCTCCAGAATTCCCATGGCTGATTTTAGCCGAAGTTACAATTAAACCATCACCTGGAAAACTACTTACTAGACCATCAGTAACGGTTAAACTATAACCTCCACTAATTGCAGGGTACCCAAAAATACGTACAGACTCACCTAATTTTAGATTTTCATTGGTGCATCTAGCGGTATCATCGAATGTCGGGAATTTCCGAGGATACTCACCAGCATATTTTTTATCACTTTCGTCGTAATAAGCAGCATAAATTGATACATAGGCTAGATCATATTTGTCGCTCAAGCCTGGAATAACAATCGGATGTGCCAAATAAATATCTTTTGGTTGTCCTGTCTTGGGGTCTGGTAAGACCACAATACATCCTTCTTCGTCAACGTGGAGGTTGTTTTTATCTTGAGGGATGATATGTGAGTTCGTGAGTATTATACCTTCTTCGGTCATTATTGTGCCCGAACCCCCAGACGTTTCTTCATTTTTTACAGTGCTTGGGCAGAAAATGTTTACTACAGAAGAAGCAATCTCTTCTTGATTGTAATCAGATTTTTGTGCGTTTTTTGATGTGTCTATTGTCTTGAATGCCGAACCATTCTGTGTGTTGGAAGAGGTAGTTTTTACTGTCGTATCAGTGCCGAATGAACCATATAAAGCCAAAAGTATGAATACCCCACCTATAATAGTCCAAACCCAATTCCAAGTACCAAATTTTGAGGGCACAATTTTATCGTGATATTTTTTCCTCCAGTACTCATTAATCGTGTTTTGTATGGGGATTAGAGGTAATACACTCAGAGTGCTTAACCACCAATAAGGCTCTGGGAGTTTATAAAGTAAAACCAAAATAAAGTAGGCTGTTGCTAAAGTACCAGCTTCTAAACCTCTTGTTTTATCAATACTTTTTATCGCTTTTGAGACTTCCCGAAACAAATAGTAGGATGTTAATATTGAGAAGAATGCCCGTGCCAAAGGGGTAACTTTCAAATCTCGCTCTGCTTTTAACGATTTCCATTGCTTATAGAACCAGTAAATATCATAAAGACCAAGGGTGACGGTAGATAATACAATAAGCTTAGATATAGAGATTACATAAGGATAGGGCGATGTATTTGAAGTGAGATAATCAGTTGTGGTCTCATGTTTGGTATGTATGTTTTCTGTTGATATGTTTTGTTTATCAATTTTTGTTCCGCATTGCTGACAAAAATCACCATCTTCTGGGTTTTGTTTTCCGCATTCTGGACAGTACATATTATTAGTATTCCTCGTGCTTCATTCCGATCGTTGGAATAAAACGCACTAAATTACTTATAAGATAAAATGGTGCAATAATAAGCGAGGTGGCGCTCCACCAACCTAAAAATAAAGTGGTAAGTGTCTTTTTTTTGAACTCTCGGTTTATACATTTTTTGCAAAATCTGCCTTTTACTGATGAGTATCGCCGTGCAAATATCATTCCTATATTTTGATTAAACTCAACATTTTTAGTTGGCGCAAGACTACCACAAAGTTGGCACCCCCTTGTTTGTTTGGCAAAGTAGGTTTCGACTGATCCTTGTACTTGTTTTTCTTCAAGAGGCTCGCCACATTTATGGCAAAACTTTGCGTCTGCGTTAGTGTTTGAATTACAATTTTGGCAAAGCATTTTATTTCCTAAAAGTGGTTTCTATCTTTCCTGCCTGATACCCATTTATCGTTTGTAATAATAAAGATGATTTCAGCTTTTCTACGGTAGCGTTAGATAAATTTTTAGCTTCAGGTACACTTTCCATTAAAGTGTTAAAACTGAAGTCAGAGTATTTTGATATGCAAAAATCCATTTCTTGAGATAGATCTTTTAGTGCCTTATCAAAGTCATATCCTCTCCAAGTATCAATAAACTTATCTAATGAGAATGATCTGAAATTGTTTAGTTCTTCTTTATCATCTAGTAATGCTTCTGCTAACCAAAGTCTGTAACCACCCAATACAGTTGAAGTATAAACATTTTTTAATTCCTCAATAGTTTTGTAAGGCTGTTTGTTTAGCTCGTCCTTATTCTCTTGAATAAATGCCTCAAAGGCATTAACTGATAGTCGTTCTAGCAATTCCCAGATATATATAGAGGACAGGGCATTAAATCTCTTTCTGTCTTTGTCGTCAGCATTATATACTTCAACGAATTTTTCCCAAACTAAATCAAACTTACTTTTCTTTACCTTCGTCTCATCTTTTGTTGTTTCCCCAGATTGAGTATCTATCCTTGTTCCGCAATACCGACAGAATTTACTATTCTCAGAATTGTGCTTACCACATTTATGACAATACATATTATTTAGAGTCCTTATTTTTAAGAAAGATATCTAGATTCTCCCTTTTTATTCTATATTGTTTTCCCGCCTTTACGGCTATAAGCTTTTCCGCTCGTACCCATCGATAAACAGTTAAATAGGCAACCTTTAAAGTTTTAGAGACTTCCTCTATGGAGTAATATTGGCTGTGTTTCATATTAGTTATATTTAACATTGTTTAACATTTTGTCTTGAAAGTCAACTAGTTTTAATGGCTCAAACTTATTTAAGTGTTCAAGAACTACTTTGAGTGGGCTTTGAGAAGTGGGTAGTTTTATCGCTTTTGCTTCTGCAATCAATCTATACCAGTTTCTCTGACCATACTTGCTAAACATATTTCTTAGTTCACGAGGTGTTGTGCTATCAAAAATTTGTTTTAGTCCATAGAGTTGTATTGTTTTGCGTATCCCAATGTTTGGATTGTTGATTATAAGGTCAGCTAGCAATGACTTAGAGCTTGTTGGCTTGTAATCGAATAGGAGAAGACGCTTACTTTCAATCTCATCAAGATAGTGAATTAAGACTTGTTTTGCAATATCAGAGTTAAAAAGCTCCTTAAAGGTAAATACAGATTGTATACCTAGAGTTTTGAAGAGTTGTTTAATCTTTTGGCGTTTGTTAAGTCGTACTTCCATCCGCATTACCTCTAGTCGTTTTCTTTCTTTGAAAGTTTCAAAAAGATTGAGCTGTATAGAATTATCCTTTTCGATTGCTCGTTTTTCGCTTTTCTTAGCCATTTCGATATCTTTAATTTTGTCGTAAAAGGCTACTTCATAAGAATTAGCGTGCCATTTGTAGCTGTGTCCATCATTTCGGTAGTCTGTTTGATTTACATCTAGTGCCAATGAGATATTTGCTTGCTTAATCTTGCCAATTAAATAGTGAGGCGTTGTGCCGTCAGTTAGTGGGATATTTTTTGAATAGTGAATTGATGAAACAGGCGAGTTGACAAGAGTCTGGGTAAAAACAAGTACACCCATAGATTTCAGACGTAGTCTTAACTTTTCTACAATTTTTGGAAAATCTGTCTCTACGAGTTCATCAAAGTTATTACCAAATAGAAGTTTGGGTAAAGATAATTCTATAGAAAGAGTTGGCTCGAAACGTCCTGATATATTAAAACGTTTCGAAAGAGTAAGTCGAGGTTTATAAATACCATTTTCCAGCTCCGTTCTTGTAGGATTTTGAACCAATGTAAAAAACCCACGAGCGGCGTTCATTTTTTCTTTTTGAAATAACTTCATGTCTGCTATATGAAACATGTTTTTATCCAGTGTTAATTTGATTGTGTCCAACATACATTTTTGTTACATCTTCAAACTTTTTAATTACCGCCCTTTCAATTTGTTGTGCTACATCTTTGTTTATCGGATGGAAAACATTAAAACTACTGTTTGTTGTTTTTCGAGTAGGGTATGTCAAACGATACCCGCCCTCTGGTCTTGTGTAAATACCAATAGAGCCCAAATATAGGCAACCGTCAAATACCAAGCTTGCAAACCCTACTAACCCGTTACTGGGCTTAACAGGTACTATCTGTAATTCAGTTATTCTGTCTTTCATATGATTTATTTCTTTTTTTTCTTTGGTCAATTTCTATAAGTATGGAAAAAAAGTCAGTGAATTTTTTTAACTCATCAGCAGGCAAAACACGTTTGTTTGTAAGTGGCGTTTGGTTCTGCTCTACTGGAAGTGTAACCTTCGTTTTCATTGATTAAAGATTAGGACTTAGGGTTAAGAAAGTATGTGTCTGGAGCTATTGAGTAACAGTAGTTACCAACAATTCACTGTTACGAGAGAATTTTTTTATATCTGTGATATAAAGTTTTCATGTAGTCTTCGTTTATTCTTCCGATTTCATCATCAGGATAATCTTTACTTAATATGTCGGCGATCTGAGCAAACGACTTTTGTTTTTTACGAAGTCCACATATTTTTTTTGCGAGGTCTAAAGTTGGAATATTTCTAACTTTAATTTTTGGCAATGTTTGTAAAATTGCAGATATTTCATCCCATCTATTATTTATAAAATTTAGAAATTCTGTCTTACCCATGTGGTTAAATATTTTAATATCAATGAATTTTTGTTCTTTATCAACCTCTTGTGTGATCTGAACTTCGGATAAATATGGTGCATATTTTTTATTGCATATAATATACATTATGAGTGGTAGAAACCAACTCGAAACGGGTTCTATTTTTAGTTGTTTCATGAAATCTATTAAGTCCCCAGTAAGTTTAAGAACTTCATCTGTTGATAACCATTCATCAAATTGCTTAGTGTTCATTCCAGAAGGAGGGACACTATATTTGTCTCTATATAATTTTATTTTTTTTTGGAAACTATCTGATTTTAATAGTACACTCCATGCTCTTGCAGCTTTATTATTATTTAAGGGTTCAAAGGTGTCAGTGTCGTGGTAGTAATCTAACCTATTTTGTTTCATTACATTTTCTATGGCAAATAAATTCTTCAATTGTATTATAATTGATATTGTTACTCTAAGGTAGTAAATATATGGTCAAAAAAAATACAACGAAAACAAAAATGGACAAGACTACATCAGGAATAATCATTTACTTAATATCTTCTCTAAACGGAGTTCTCGGAAAAACACACCTTCAAAAGCTCATTTTTTTAGCAGATTTACTAGCCTCAAAGAAATTTAACAAACCTATCACCAAAATGAAGTATATTCGTTATACTCATGGACCATATTCACAGAGCCTTGGTGAGTATGTAAAGTGCTTAGTTTCAGGTAATTTCATAGAGGAAAGGCGGTTTCCTTTTATATCAAACCCCAATAAACGCTATTCTAGATTTTACGACAAGAAAAAAACTGATGTGAAAAATTTTCTGGTAGAAAGTATTGGCGCAGAAAAAATGTTACTGATTGATGAAATCGTACAATCGTATGGCAACAAAAGCTTACAACAAGTATTGGATTTTGTTTATTCCTTAGAAGAAGTTAAAGACGCTAAATTTGACAGTCCTATTAAATTAGCTAAGGATATTAAGGTAAAAGACGTGGAACCTACAGATGAAGTCCCATTTTAGGCATGACACCAACTTTTTCTAAATGGGATATTGTATACCCTCTGAGATACCCCGAAACTATACTTTGTTCAAGTTGTCATAAATCTTTCACTATCAATCCACAACAATTATGCGAGCACTGTAATCACTCTAATCACGTCTCGAATGTTATAGCTAAAGTTCGTCCAATGATACTTTGGATTGATAAAATAAGATGGTATGACAGTATGACCTTCGGAATACCCCTTTCTACGTCCGACTTTTTTTCCGATACCCATAACCAAGAGATTAAAATAGAACACTGTATTTTTTTCGATAAAAGATACGAGAGCCCTATGAGGGCCGTCTTAGCTCAAGCAACAAGAACAGATGGTAATGTATTATTGGCAAAACATAAAGTTGGCCACATCGCAGACTCAACTATAAAAACGCAAATAGAAGAAAAGCTTTGGGTCTGGTTATTCGGGAGCTAAAACGCTGGTGTAATATTAAACGCCTCATAGAGCGTTTTGATAGATACTAAACTAACATCTAACTTAACTTTCCTTTTCCTAAATGCGTTTACCAAGGGGAGCCAGTTGGCACTTAATATAACCAAAATTTGGTAAAGTAAGATTATGGACTTAAAACAATTAACCGCAAAAGCAAAAGAAGTTAAAGAGCTTTATTCAAAGCATAATGAAAAAAGTGGCGAGAAAACATGGAGTAACGCTGAATACGCCCAAGGTCTTGTTGGTGACGTAGGTGATTTAGTAAAACTCTTAATGGCTAAGAATAATTTTAGACATTATGACAATCTTGATGAAAAAATTGCACATGAATTATCCGATTGTCTGTGGTCGATTCTAGTAATTGCTGACGATCTTAAAGTTGATTTAGAACCTGAGTTCGCTAATACAATGAATGAACTCAAAAAAAGAATTACTGACAATATGTAGTAACTTTCTCTATTTCCTCTCTGATTTGAGCTACAAGCCTAAAGTCAGAGAAAGCCTTGATAATACAAGCTAATTGCGTGGTTATATTAGTGTTACGATTCTCGAGCCAGTTGTCACTTAATATACCATGTTTAGCCTCATTGATAGCTTGGAGTGAAAGTGTGCCTAATTTCAAGATTTATTTGTAAACCTCCAAATAATCTTGGATAATAAAATTATGAAAAGCAAAAAAAGAAGTGTCCCGACTGGATTGTTTGTTAGCTTGATTATTATTTTGGTTGTTTTCATCAGTTATTTTTATTTTCAAAGTTCGAAAAGTGTTAGTATTCAACCTGTATCTTCCATAACGACTGATCAAACAGTAAATTGGAAAGAATATAAAAACGATCTATATACAATTAAATTTCCATGGACTAATGCGGAAGTTTTTGATCGGCCATCAATGCCCAACTTTACACAAGGATTTCCATTTGGTAAACGGTATAAATCTTTAAAAATCGTTTCTCCAGGAGACTTAGCTGTTAGCTACTTAGAAATCCAAAGCTATATTAAAAATGATTATGGTAGCGATCATAAAAGTGTTATCAGTTCTATATTTTCGGATTATATAATTAGGTCGAATCAGCCTAAAAATATAGGAAAAATTACAGGAAACGAGTTTGTGATCACTAATCCAAAGTGGCCTAGAGTTAAAGAAAATGGAGGACTGCTAATGTTTGTTGTTGATTCAGGTAAATACACTCACTTTTTCTTTACGGGAGTTGATTATGAATTAGATAATCAGTCAAAACCAATATTGAAGGTAGATACACAAGAGGAGTTCGAGAATATTCTGTCAACGGTTGACTTATTAGATTAAATTAATTTTTCCTAGAGAGATGTTTTAAGACGAAGTCTGGCTGTGTGTTTGTTGCTAACTCTTCAAAATTATAGAACTTTCTATTTCCTTAAGTACTTGAAATTTAGAAAGTCTCATGATACAATGCACTAATGTACTAGTACATTAGTGCTAAACAATATGAAAAACAACAACATAAATGAACTAGTAGAAGCCTTTTTGCAGGCAAAAAACAAGGAAGATGCATTAGACTTATTAAAAGGGTTGCTAACAGCTAAGGAATTGGATGAAATAGCTCGTAGGCTTCAAATTGTAAAATTATTAAAGTCGGGCATGACCCAGCGTGAAATAGTAGATAAGCTTAATGTAGGTATAGCTACAGTTACCAAAGGATCAAAAGAACTAAAAACTGGAAGATTTAAAAAAATATGAAACAGACGGATCTAAGTTTGATTCCATATCTTCAATTAACTGCAGCAATGGCTATAGTGGGAAGTTCTATGGTGGTTGGTAAAATTATTACTTCTAGCTTCCCTGTATTTTTAGCTTCAGGACTAAGCCTCGGAATAGCGTCATTGATATTTGTATATTTATTGATTTTTTCTAAATACAGCATACCTAAACTTAACAAAAAGGATTTACTAGTTATCCTTTTACAGGCATTTTTGGGAACATTTATTTACAGAACATTATTGTTATACGGTTTAAGATACACAACCGCTATGCAATCCGGAATAATAACTAGCACAGGGCCTGCTGTTATAGGTGTACTTTCTTATCTTCTATTAAGAGAAAAAGTAACAAAGAATAAGCTGATAGGAATAATTTGTTCGGTCTTAGGTGTGTTGATAATCAATTTAAATACAGTTTCTGCAACATCCGAACAAAAAGCTGCTCTCTTATTGGGTTTTAGTTTAGTTTTTGGAAGTGTAATTGTAGAAGCCTTGTTTAGCGTTTTGGCTAAGATGGTGTCAACCAATGTGACCCCTCTAGTTATGGCGGCTTTTGTTACATTTTTTAGTTTTGTTATGTTTTTGCCATTTTCAGTTTATGAAGGCTTAAGGTTTAATTATGCACAAACAAATATGGCCGATTGGGTTTCAATCGTCTATTATGGTTTGTTTGTGACTGTTATTTCATTCCAATTATGGTTTAGGGGATTATCTAAGGTGGATGCGTCTGCTGCAGGAGTTTTTATGGGTGTAGTGCCAGTAAGTAGCCTTATATTAAGTTATTTTATACTGAAGGAGCCGTTTTATTTGTCCTACTTAGCTGGTGCGGCTTTTGTTATATTGGGTATATCGTTTATTTACAAAAGTCACAAATATGAACCCAACAAATAACACTAGAAAAATTGGCATTATTGGAGGAGTAGGCCCTCAGGCTACTCAGTTTATATATGGGAAGATAATTGAGTTATCACAGACCAAATACGGTGCTAAAAACAATGACGACTACCCGAAAATATTAATTGAAAGTGTCCCTGTGCCTGATTTTATTTCTGATACTTCCCAAATTGAAGTTGCAAAAAGGATGCTGATCAAATCTACCCAATCTTTAACTAGTGCGGGGGCAACAAGAATATGTATTGGTAGTAACACTGTCCATATTCTTCTTGAAGAATTACAAAAAAACACAGAAGTTAAGTTTATTTCGATGATCGAATTGGTAGCCAAGAAATGTGTTGAACTTGGTTTTAGTAAAGTAGGCTTGCTTGGAACGCCAGTTTTGATTAAATCAGGCTTATATGAGCAAGAAATGAAAAAACATGGAATTGAATTAGTTTTACCAACAGAAAATGAAAGTGAGATTGCAGACAGTATTATTCGTGATGTTCTTGCAGGTCAAAAGTCGTTTGATAAAAAGCAAGAATATATTGGGGCCTTAAATGATCTATTTAGTAGAGGTGCACAAACAATCATCTTGGGTTGTACCGAACTTCCGTTAGCGATTAACTACGAAGCCTTAGGTAATAGGACAATTAGTTCTGATGAGATTCTTGCCGAAGGTTTGGTTGACTATTACTACAATTCAAACGAATAAAATTATGATTGAACAAATAGCACTTGACTACAGCGATGCTCTTAAGGCTCTCGACATCGAGCATAAAATTTTAGAACACCCGCACTTAGTTAACCCTGAAGAAGTTCAAGGATTTTTGGGTGAAACTGTCGCCGACTGTGTAGCCTCACTAGTCATGAAGGCTGATGACAAATTTGTAGTCATCCTCAAAAAAGGTGATGACCACTTAAACTTCAAGAAAATAAAGAAAACATTGGGAGTTGGTGATCTACGTTTTGCTACAAAAGAAGAATTTACTGAAATTACGAAATTGCCTTTTGGTGCGGCTAGGATATACATCCAAGGATTAGACACATACATAGATCAGAGAGTTTTTGACAAAGAATATCTAAATGGTGGTACGGGTAGCTTTACTTGCACTTTTAAATATAAGACGGCTGATATGAAGAAAATCCCAGGGAGTACTGTCCTTGAGGTTTCGGATGAGCCTAGTTTTTTATAAATAAGTTAGCATTGAACTGCGACCGCTTGTTAATGAACTAGTTTATTTCACCTTCTCTATTTCCTCCCAAGCTTGAGCTGCAAACCCAAAATAAGAGAAGGTATCATCATCAAATATGATTGTATATTTCGCAGACTAACTCCCATCTCCACTTCCCTATTCCTGAACGCATGTACCAAGGGGAGCAAATTAAGGTTTAGATTGTCACTAAAGTCCATAACATTATTTAATAGTTAAGTTGACACTAATATTATATTGTGAAATACTGAGAGCGAATATGGATATTAAAA